>NZ_WUPT01000010.1 GCF_009830125.1 Kangsaoukella pontilimi
ATGGCAAAGGCAAAGTTTGAACGGACGAAACCGCACGTCAACATCGGCACGATCGGTCACGTTGACCACGGCAAGACGACGCTGACGGCTGCGATCACGAAGTATTTCGGCGACTTCAAGGCGTATGACCAGATCGACGGCGCGCCGGAAGAGAAGGCGCGTGGCATCACGATCTCGACGGCGCATGTCGAATACGAGACCGATGCGCGTCACTACGCTCACGTCGACTGCCCCGGCCACGCCGACTACGTGAAGAACATGATCACTGGTGCGGCGCAGATGGACGGCGCGATCCTGGTTGTGAACGCGGCCGATGGCCCGATGCCTCAAACGCGCGAGCACATCCTGCTCGGCCGTCAGGTCGGCATCCCGGCGCTGGTCGTCTACATGAACAAGGTCGACCAGGTCGACGACGAAGAGCTTCTCGAGCTCGTCGAGATGGAAATCCGCGAACTTCTTTCGTCCTACGACTATCCGGGCGACGACATTCCGATCGTCAAGGGCTCGGCTCTGGCGGCGATGGAAGGCCGTGACGAAGCGATCGGCGAGAACTCGATCCGCGAGCTGATGGCCGCTGTCGACGACTACATTCCGACGCCCGAGCGCGCCGTGGACCAGCCGTTCCTGATGCCGATCGAAGACGTGTTCTCGATCTCGGGCCGCGGTACCGTTGTGACGGGCCGTGTCGAGCGTGGCGTGATCAACGTCGGCGACGAAATCGAGATCGTGGGCATCCGCGACACCAAGAAGACGACCTGCACGGGCGTCGAGATGTTCCGCAAGCTGCTCGACCGCGGTGAAGCGGGCGACAACATCGGTGCGCTTCTGCGTGGTGTGGACCGTGAAGGCGTCGAGCGGGGCCAGGTGCTCTGCAAGCCGGGTTCGGTGACGCCGCACACGAAGTTCGAGGCCGAAGCCTACATCCTCACGAAAGAGGAAGGTGGCCGCCACACGCCGTTCTTCGCGAACTACCGTCCGCAGTTCTACTTCCGGACGACGGACGTGACGGGCACGGTGACGCTGGCTGCGGGCACCGAGATGGTGATGCCGGGCGACAACGTGTCGTTCACGGTCGAGCTGATCGCGCCGATCGCGATGGAAGAAAAGCTCCGCTTCGCCATCCGCGAAGGCGGCCGCACCGTCGGCGCAGGCGTCGTCTCGAAAATCATCGAGTAA
>NZ_WUPT01000002.1:0-837500 GCF_009830125.1 Kangsaoukella pontilimi
CGCCTTGAAGTCGCCGAAATACTTCGTGATCGCAGCCGTCAGCGTCGTCTTGCCGTGGTCAACGTGACCGATCGTGCCGATGTTGACGTGCGGTTTCGTCCGTTCAAACTTTGCCTTTGCCATTGCCCTCACAGCCTCTGAAAAAAGGGGCCGCACGCGGCCCGGGTCTACACCGCGGGCCGTCTATGGGATTGGCCGGGGAAAATCAAGCGTCAGTTCGCAACCGTTTCCGCCGCGGCGGTGTCGCTTTCCGACGCAGGAAGCGGGGGAGCTGGCGTGGCGATGGTGTAGGGCACGCGCACCTGACCGGGGCGCGGCGCGAACCATTCGGGGTTCTCGCGCAGCCATTGCTCGATCCGGCGGGCGACGTTCTCGGACAGATTTTCAAGCTGTTCCTCGGGGCTGCGCACGTAGCCCGAGCCAAGGATCGGCACCGCGTTCCGGATGCCCTCGCCCGCGACGATGCGGAACGGCTCTTCGTTCAGTTTCTGCTGAGTGAAGTTGTCGAAGACGGTCACATCCACGATCATCGTCGAGCGCGGCGCGTAGACGACCGGGATGCCCGGCTGCGCCAGAACGACACCGCCGACGACGATACCAAGATGATAGAGCCCATCCCCATCATAGCGCCGGAGCCGTTTCGCCACCGCGTTCTGAACCGAGGCTTCAAGCTGAACCTCGGTGAAACTGCGCGAGAACGGGCCGCGCGTCACGTTGTCGGCAATCGCGATATTGTGGCCCAGACGGAACTGACCCAGAGGCTCGGGGGGGAGCGTCAGGTCTTCTTCGGTGGCGCAGGCTGCAAGCGTAAAGGCCGCCAGCCCGATCATCAGAAAACGCATCATGTGCCTGCCCCTTTGGTTTGCACTTCGGACCGGGCCTAGTCGTCTCCGGGCAGAAGCTCAATATGTCAGTCCCAAGGATAGTTGCAGATCGTCTGCAGGGCCAACCAGTCTTCATCCGACAGGGACGGCGTGGTCACGCTCATGTTTTCGCTGGCGGCCCGGGCCTTGTCGATGCGGTCGCCAAGGCTCGGGTGCGACATGAAATGCGCCGCGATCCCCTCGGCATCGCCATACATATCGCGGATCACCTCGAAAAGATCGCCAAGCGCCGCAGGCGATATCTCGGCGTCGCGCAGCATGGAGATGCCCAGATCGTCGGCGGCCGCCTCTGCCTCGCGCGTGTAATCGGCCTGGATCAGCTGCTCGACAAGAAAAAGAACGGCGGCACCGCCCGCGAAATCTCCGAAGACAAGCCCGAGCACACCGAGCGACCCCGCCGAACGCAGCGCGATCCGCGTCGGGTCACGCGCGGCCACATGGCCGATTTCATGGGCGAGGACGGCGGCGATCTGATCGGGGTCGGTCGCGGTTTCCAGCATCCCCCGGAAGAACACGACCTGCCCGCCCGGCAGCGCGAAGGCGTTGACCATGTCGTGGTCGAGCACCGTCACCGTGACATCATGGGGCAACGCCGGACCTGTCGCCATGAGCCGGTCAAGCATGGTCTGCATTGCATCGAGCCCCTCGGGGTTCTGGCAGATCGGCACGAAGTTCGAGAAATCGTCTGCCAGTGCCGTCTGGATCTGACCAAGTGTGGCCTCGCCCAGCGCGCGCTCGCCTTCGGCGGGAAGTATACGCGCCAACTGATCCGCCATGATGGGAACAAGCACCAGCACGATGAGCGCGACCGACGCGACCGCACCGACGGCCCAGCCCAGAACGGCGCGGAGCCCGCGCACCGGCATTCCCTTCCTCAGGCTTTTCGCCCCGCTCCGAACCGCCCCGATCGCCGCCTTGTCGGTCAGGATCAACCGGGACATGGGTGCGTCTTCCAACGTCAGGACCAAATTGGTCCTGACGGCCTGATCCCCGATCTCGCGAAGCGCCGCCATAGGCCAGAGGCGTTCACCCTGCTCGGGAATGTCGAGGACAATGCCGCCCGTCTCGACGCGGTATCCGACGCGCCTGACGCTGGCCTGTTTGCCATCGAAGAAATCCGCGAAGCCCTGGGCGCTCATATCGCGGCCCCCAAATCGAGCGCTTCGGCAAAGCCTTCGGCCTCGTGATGCTCGTCGCGGGCGCGCTGGCGGATATCGTGCAAGCCCTCGCTGCCCACGATCTCCAGCGTTTCAGCGTAATGCCGCCAGAGCGGCAGGGTCACGAAGATATGCTGAAACGCTCCCCATATGATGAAGATCAGGAAGTAGACCGCGAAGCCGAGCAGCTGAAGCGGCAAACCCGGCGCGGTCAGGTTGTCGAGGTCGTCGAGCGAGAACTCGGCCCCGACGGCAAGAAACAAAAGGCCGAAATAGGCGACCAGCAGGACGATTGCCAAAAGCGACGTCAAAAGCCAGGTGGCTGTGAAGCCAAGCATGTAGATGCCAATGACGCGAGGTGTTCTGGCGCGGGATTCGAAGCGGATCGGTCCGGCGGACTTCGTGGCGGTCAGCACCCGGAACGAGCGGACCGAGTACCAGGCGAACGCGATGGCGAGGAACGGCAGAGAAATCACAAGACCGCCGAGAAGCGCCTCCAGACTGTCTTCGGTCGAGAAGGTGCCCTCCGGGGTGAGGACATAACCCCAGACGACAAAACCAACGACCAGCGCAAGAACGATCCAGAACGGGATCATCCCCTTGATCAGCCCGGTCCAGCGCCCTCCCTGCTCAAGCTGCCGGTCCCCGAACCATGTCCGGTCAATCCGGTACTTTTCCAGCCGGTGGGTCATCAGTGGCCATAGAAGCGTGCCGGAGAGGATGGTCAGACCCCAATACAGCATCGCCCGCCACGCGTAGCCCCACGCGCCCGGATCGACACCGAAGCGGATGCCGCGCCAGCGTGTCCGGGCCAGCACATAGCGCCGGGCGCGGTAGCGGGCGTAGAACCAGAGTGGGATGACGCCGACGAAAGAGGCGACATAGGCCGCGTAGTTCCCGTCGAATAGCGAGAAGCTGACGAACATCAGCAGCAGGTTCACGATGCCGATGTAGAAGGCGAGGATCACGACGGCGATCAGGAAACCGAGCAGCTTCTCGATGCCCTGCCCGACATATTCCATCGGGTGCCCACCGGGCCGGATCGACGACCAGTAGAAGCGGCGAAGGCGCGTCTTCATCCAGAACCGGTAGAGACCCACGGTCAGGACCGTCAGCAGGCCCGTCCTGATGGAGAGTTTGAAAAGCGGCCAGCGGCGGCCGGCGAAATCGGTCGAAAGCGTCGGGGCCGCCACGTTATCAGGTGAACCTGTTCGTCTGCGGGAAGCCCCTCGGGGCCATGCGTCCGGCGGATGCGCGGGCACCCTGCCACTCGGCAAGGTCATCGGCCGTCACGGTGCGGGTACGTCCGGCCGGATCCAGCCAGGAGAGCCCCTCTTCCAGCGTGAAGGTGCGCGCGTCAGACAGGCCGCCATCCTTGTATTTCTGAAGCCGAACGCCCTTGCCGCGCCCCATCTCGGGCAGGTCGGCCACCGGGAGGACCAGCATCTTGCGGTTCTCGCCCACGGCGGCGACGTGATCGCCATCGACCGGCTTGCAGACCACAGCGCGGGTGTCGTCCCTGACGTTCAGCACCTGTTTCCCGGCGCGGGTCTGGGCCACGACGTCATCCTCAGGCACCACAAAGCCATCGCCAGCGGAAGACGCGACCAGAAGTTTCCGGCCCGGCACATGTGTGAAAAGGTCCACGATCTGCGCCTCGTTCGGCAGGTCGACCATCAGTCGCAGCGGCTCGCCCATGCCACGGCCACCGGGCAGGTTGGACGCCGAGAGCGTATAGAATCGCCCGTTCGAGCCGAAGACAAGCAGGCGGTCGGTCGTCTCGGCATGGAAGATGAATCGCGGGCCGTCGCCGTCCTTGAATTTCAACTCGCGGGTCAGGTCGATATGGCCGGTCATGGCGCGGATCCAGCCCATCTCCGAGCAGACGACCGTGATCGGCTCGCGGTCGATCATGGCCTCGAGTGGCACGTCGGCCACCTCGACCGCTTCGGAAAAAGTGGTGCGGCGCGCGCCACCCTCGGACGACTTGCCGAAGGTCTTCTTCACTTCGCGAAGCTGGTCCACGATCCTGGACCACTGCTGACCTTCGTCCGCCAGCAAATCCTCGAGCGTCTCGCGTTCCTGCAGAAGCTCGTCATACTCGCGACGAAGCTCCATCTCTTCGAGACGGCGGAGCGAGCGAAGGCGCATATTCAGGATCGCGTCGACCTGCACCTCGCTGAGCTCGCCCTCGCCCGGCGGAGGCGAAACGTAGTCGGCCTCGTCCATCGCGCGCTTGTGAGGCTTCGACCAATCCTCGCGCATGAGCGCGGCCTTGGGCTCGTCGTCATAGCGGATGATGTCGATGACCCGGTCAAGGTTCAGGAAGGCGGTGATAAACCCTTCCAACACCTCCAGCCGGTGGTCGATCTTGGCCAGCCGGTGTTCGGACCGGCGGCGGAGCACGTCGCGGCGGTGATCGAGGAAGGCGCGAAGCACCTCCTTGAGCGAACAGACCTTGGGCGTCACGCCGTCGATCAGCACGTTCATGTTCAGGCTGAACCGGCTTTCCAGATCGGAGTTCCGGTAGAGCATGTTCATCAGGACGTCCGGGTCCACGTTCCGCGACTTGGGTTCCAGCACAATGCGGATATCCTCGGCGGACTCATCCCGCACATCGGCAAGGATCGGCACCTTCTTGGTCTGGATCGTCTCGGCGATTTTTTCGATGAGGCGGCTTTTCTGCACCTGATAGGGGATCTCGGTGACGACGATCTGCCACTGGCCGCGGCCCAGATCCTCGACCTCCCACTTGGCGCGGACACGGAACCCGCCCCGGCCGGTGCGATAGGCCTCGAAGATGGCCTCCTGTGGCTCCACGATGACGCCGCCCGTGGGAAAGTCGGGGCCGCGCACCATCTCGATCAGAGTATCGTCGCGGACCAGTTCGCTGTTCTTGGCCTTGGCCAGATGGATCGCGGCGTCGCAGAGTTCGTCGATATTGTGGGGCGGAATGTTGGTCGCCATGCCGACGGCGATACCGGACGATCCGTTCGCCAGCAGGTTGGGAACCGCGGCGGGCAGCACCACCGGCTCTTCAAGTGTGCCGTCATAGTTCGGTCGGAAGTCGACCGCGTTCTCGTCCAGCCCATCGAGAAGCGCCTCGGCCATCGCCGTCATCCGCGCCTCGGTATAGCGCTCGGCAGCAGGGTTATCACCGTCGATATTGCCGAAGTTCCCCTGACCGTCGACCAGCGGGTAGCGGACGTTGAAATCCTGCGCCAGACGCGCCATCGCGTCGTAGATCGCCTGGTTCCCGTGGGGGTGGTAGTTGCCCATCACGTCGCCCGAGATCTTGGCCGATTTCCTGAAGCCCCCGGAGGAGGACAGGCGCAACTCGCGCATGGCGAAAAGGATTCGCCGGTGAACCGGTTTCAGACCGTCCCGCGCGTCGGGCAGGGCCCGATGCATGATCGTTGACAAAGCATAGGTCAGATACCGGTCGCCGATCGCGCGGCGAAGCGGTTCAGCAAGGTTTCTGGGGTCGATCTTGGGGTCGTCGCTCGCCTCGGTCATAGATGATGTGTAGCCGCGTCATCTTGCCGGGTAAAGCTGTCCGTTCATCGCGACGTCGCGTCTCACCGGCTCGATTTTCGGCGGGATTGTGCTATTCATTCTGTTTGCTGCCCGGCCACTCAGGCCAGATTCCTTGGGGGGAATATGACTCGCTTTCTGCTCAGCGCGGCGACGCTCGCCGCACTCTATGGCATTCTGACCGTCTACGGCGCCGAAGAGCGTCGGCCCGAGACGACGCGTGCGGCAGGCGATGCTCTTGCCTTCAGCTTCGACCCCGGGAACTGGTTCCAGACCGATGAGGTCATCGCAACAGCCAAGCTGCCCGAACCTGCCCTGAGTGAGGCGGAAGCCCTTCGTGTGGCGCTGGCCGCAGGACGAGCCCATCGCGACGGTCGCGAGGCGCGCCCGATGCAGGGAACGCTGATCGCCGCGGTCGAGGCCGAGCCCGACCCTGACGCGCCTGCAGACCAGCTGGCTATTGAGATGTGGTATGTCACCGGCACCGCGGTCAATGTCCGCTCCGGACCGGGCACCGGCAATCCGGTCGTCGCACAGGTCAGCGCCGGCGACGCTGCCGAAGTTCTGGATCAGTCCGGTGGCTGGATGCGCATCCGGCCCGAGGGCGCCGACGTCGAAGGCTGGATTTCGGGCCGATTCCTAGACCGAAACCAGCCCGGCTGATCCCCGGTTGATCCGGCCCGGCGCGCGGCCTATTTCCGCGTCAGGCAAAAAGGGCAGGACAATATGGGAAAACCCACCATCCTGATTACCGGGTGCTCGTCAGGCATCGGGTATGACGCGGCGCATGGTCTCGCGCGCTCCGGCTGGCGTGTCTTTGCGACCTGCCGCAAGGAGACCGACGCGGAACGTCTCAGGTCCGAGGGCCTGGAAAGTTGGCGCCTCGATTACGAAGACGAGGACAGCATCGCGGCCGGTCTCGACGAGGCGCTGTCGCGCACGGGCGGCACGCTGGACGCGCTTTTCAACAACGGCGCCTATGCGATCCCCGGTCTGGTCGAAGATATGCCCACCGGTGCGCTCCGTGCGATTTTCGAGACGAACGTTTTCGGCCAGCACGAGCTTGCGCGCCGTGTCCTTCCGGTCATGCGGGCGCAGGGGCATGGCCGGATTCTGTTCAACTCCAGCATTCTCGGCTTTACCGCGCTTCCGTGGCGCGGTGCGTACAACTCGACCAAATACGCGCTGGAAGGCTATTGCGACACACTGCGGCGCGAGATGCGGGGCACCGGCATTCACGTGATCCTCATCCAGCCGGGTCCGATCACCGCACTGATCCGGCAGAACTCGATCCCCCATTTCGAGAAGTGGTTCGTCCCGGCCGCATCGGCGCGTGCTGACGAATACGAGACAAAGCTGAAACCCCGGCTCTACAAACTGGGGAACGAGCGCGATCCCTTCGAACTTCCGGCATCGGCGGTGACCCGGGCCGTAAAGCGCGCCCTGACGGCAAAGAACCCCCGCGCCCGGTACCGGATCACGCTTCCGACCAAGATCGCGGCGATCGGCAAGCGTCTGCTGCCCACACGCCTGCAGGACCGCATCCTCGCAAGGCTCTGACCCGGGTGGGACAGAACGCCCCCTTCGCCTCGGACCGCAAACGGTCTAGGTCACGCTGACAAGGAGACAGCATGCTTCAGGACCCGCTTTTCATCATCGTCGGCATTGCCTGCCTGATCGTTCTCGGCATCCTGCTGACGGGGGTCGGCGGCTTCGCGAAGGGCGGCGATTTCAACAAGAAACACGCCAACAAAATCATGCGCTGGCGCATTTACGCCCAGGCTATAGCCATCGTGCTGATCCTGATCTTCGTACTCGTGCGCCGGGGGGGCTGAAATGATCGTACTGAACAAGATCTATACAAAAACCGGAGATGCAGGGGAAACCGCGCTCGGCAACGGCGCCCGCGTGGCCAAGCATTCGGTCCGCGTTTCGGCCTATGGTACGGTCGATGAGCTCAACGCCACGGTCGGTATGGCGCGCCTTGTCGCGGACGAAGTGACCGATGCCGCGCTGGCCCGTATTCAGAACGACCTTTTCGACCTTGGCGCAGACCTCTGCCGCCCTGACATGGAGAAGGACGACGAGGCCGGCTACCCGGTTCTGCGCATGGTGCCCGAGCAGACCGCACGTCTGGAAACGGAGATCGACGAGATGATCTCGCGCCTCGAACCGCTGCGCTCATTCATCCTGCCTGCCGGATCGCCGCTTTCGACCCAGCTTCATCTCTGCCGGACCGTCGCGCGCCGGGCCGAGCGCTACACCGTCGAGCTCGCGACGATGGAATCTGTCAATGAAGCAGCGGTCAAATACCTCAACCGCCTGTCGGACTGGTTCTTCTGCGCGGCCCGGATCGCCAATGACGAAGGCCGCGCCGACGTGCTCTGGAAGCCGGGCGCAAATCGCTGACTTCGTGCGGTCGTGGCGAGGGGCAGCGCCCCTCGCGCTCCCCGGAGTATTTCCCAACAGAAGAAGCGAAAATTTGACTCAAATTGTCTTCGCCTGTTCGGAAATATCCCGGGGGAGCTGCCCGCAGGGCAGCGGGGGCAGCGCCCCCTCAACCGCTCGCAACGGAGCATGCGCTCAGGATGACGCGGGAGGCTCCCACAGCTCGATCGCATTACCTTCGGGGTCCTTCAGATGCGCGAAGCGGCCAATTCCGTCGAGTGTCGTCTCGTTGAAGGTTTCGATGCCGGCGGCGTGCAGCTGGTTCAGCATCGCGTCCATATTCGCCACGCGGAAGTTGATCATCGTCTGCTGCCCCGCCGGAAAGTAATCCGTATCCGCGGCGAAGGGCGCGAAAACAGTCACGCCGCCCTCGCCGACCCAGGGCGGCGTTTCCATGTCCGTTGGCGCGGGGCTGACACCCAGATGAGTGTCGTACCACGCCGATAGCGAGGCCGGATCTTTCGCCCGGAAGAACACGCCGCCAATACCCGTGACCTTTTCCAATTCGTCCTCCTCAAAACGCGAGATTCAAAAAAACGCGGCGTCGCAAGACCGAAACGCGTCGATTTTATACTGTCACCTCCCAAGCTGCTTCGCTACACCCGCAGCGGAAGGGCGGGTTTTCCGCCATGGAACAGGGAGTTTTGTACCCATGAAGGTCCTCGTACCTGTCAAACGTGTGATCGACTATAACGTGAAGGTCCGCGTGAAGGCGGACGGATCGGGCGTCGATCTGGCCAATGTGAAGATGTCGATGAACCCCTTCGACGAGATCGCCGTGGAAGAGGCGATCCGGCTGAAGGAAAAGGGTGTCGCGGAAGAGGTGATCGCCGTGTCGATCGGCGTCAAGCAGGCGCAGGAAACGCTCCGCACCGCGCTCGCCATGGGCGCCGACCGCGCCATCCTGATCGTCGCTACCGATGACGTGCACACCGATATCGAGCCTCTGGCCGTCGCCAAGCTTCTGAAAGCGGTCATCGACGAAGAGCAGCCGGGCCTCGTGCTCTGCGGCAAGCAGGCGATCGACAACGACATGAACGCCACCGGCCAGATGCTGGCGGCGCTGACCGGCTGGGCGCAGGCGACTTTCGCCTCGAAGGTCGAAATCGACGGCGATCATGCCAGCGTCACCCGCGAAGTCGACGGCGGCCTTCAGACCATCAAGGTCAAGATGCCTGCCATCGTGTCGGTCGACCTGCGCCTAAACGAGCCGCGTTATGCGTCGCTGCCGAACATCATGAAGGCCAAGAAGAAGCCGCTCGATGAGAAGACGCCGGACGATTACGGCGTCGATGTCGCGCCGCGCCTCGAGATCGTGAAGACGACCGAGCCGGAAGAGCGCAAGGCGGGTGAAATGGTGGGCTCGGTCGACGAGCTTGTGGCGAAACTCAAGGAAGCGGGGGCCGTGTGATGAGCGTTCTTCTTCTTGCAGAAGTGACGAGTGGCGAGCTCAACATGGACGCGACCGCCAAGGCGGTGACCGCGGCCAAGGCGCTCGGCGATGTGACGGTGCTTTGCGCAGGGGCCTCGGCGGCTGCTGCGGGCGACGCTGCGTCGAAGATCGATGGGGTGTCCAAGGTTCTGGTGGCCGAGGACGCCTCGCTCGGGCACCGGCTGGCCGAACCGACGGCGGCGCTGATCGTGTCGCTGGCGGGTGACTACAGCCACATTCTGGCCCCGGCGACGACCGACGCCAAGAACATCCTGCCCCGCGTCGCGGCGCTTCTGGATGTGATGGTGATCTCGGATGTCTCTGGTGTGGTCGATGCGGACACGTTCGAACGCCCGATTTATGCCGGCAACGCGATTCAGACCGTCAAATCTTTGGACGCCAAGAAGGTCGTGTCGA
Source organism: Kangsaoukella pontilimi (assembly GCF_009830125.1). Lineage (GTDB taxonomy): Bacteria > Pseudomonadota > Alphaproteobacteria > Rhodobacterales > Rhodobacteraceae > Kangsaoukella > Kangsaoukella pontilimi. The sequence goes on from NZ_WUPT01000002.1 coordinate 9,873, forward strand.
TCCGCACCTCGACCTTCGACGCCGCCGGCGAGGGTGGCTCGGCCCCGGTCGAGACGATCGGCGCCGCTGAGAACCCGGGCCTCTCGGAATGGGTCGAGGACAAGGTTGCCGAGAGCGACCGTCCGGACCTGACCAGCGCAGGCATCGTCGTCTCTGGCGGTCGTGGCGTCGGCTCGGAAGAGGACTTCGCTCTGATCGAAAAGCTGGCCGACAAGCTGGGTGCCGCCGTCGGTGCGTCGCGCGCGGCGGTCGATTCGGGTTATGCGCCGAATGACTGGCAGGTGGGGCAGACCGGCAAGGTCGTGGCACCCGACCTCTATGTCGCGGTGGGCATCTCGGGCGCGATCCAGCACCTGGCTGGCATGAAGGACTCGAAGATCATCGTGGCGATCAACAAGGACGAAGAGGCGCCGATCTTTCAGGTCGCCGATTACGGTCTTGTGGCCGACCTGTTCACGGCCGTGCCGGAACTGATCGAGAAACTCGACGGCTGACCGGCCTGACCAAACCGCGAAAGGGGCGCCCGGGAAACCGGAGCGCCCTTTTTCATGCCGCGCCGCTGGCTGCCTGTGTCCAGACCAGTGGCGTACTTGTAGCGCGCCGGGATGCGTCTGGCCGTCCGATCACGTCTGCAAGCGCATCGGCCACCTCGGCGTGAAAGCGCGGACCGGGCAGGGCTTGCGCTGCGGCTTCCTCACCGGGGGCAAAGCGTCGCGTATCCAGACCCTCGCTTCGGGCTCCGGGGCTTGGCACCGCTTCGATCAGACCCGCCGCATGAGGCAACAGTTCTTCCAGCATGTCACGGTCGACAAAAAGCGGATCCGCGTCAGACGTCGTATCCGTCGTATCCTCGGGGCGCCGCTCGGACATCCAGAGCAGCAACGTCTCGCCGCGAATCGAATCGAGAACGCTTTTCATTCGATAGACCCATGCCAGCTTCAGCTCGCTGACGAGTTCCGTGAATGCGCGGCCGCCCTCGGCCTCAAGCGTCTTGACGAGGTGACCGGTAAAATTGAACTCGGTGAAATCCAGCTTTGGGTAGAGGTGCTGCAAGCTGGGCGATGCTTTTAGGAAGCGGTCGTTGCGGCGTGGATGCACGCTGTAGAACCTGTTCGACATATTCTGCGCGCCAAGCACCTGGATGATTGTGAACCGGGCGCGCGAGGCGAGGTCGAGAATGTCGGGATCATCCAGGATAGACGTCAGGCCCGCCTGCATAACGCCGAAATTCGCGACGGGCTCTTCCAGAATATCTTCCAGAAGGTCGGGAAAAGGCCGGTCGACGAACTTTCCGAACGTCTCGCTTCCCCCAAGCGCCGCAACATAGGGACCGTCAAGTGCGCGGCGCGGTCCGCGAAAACGGAGCCGAGACGCGCCATATCGGCATGTCCGATAGTCAATTCCGGTGCTGTTTTTTGCGTCGTCGGTCACGTCAGCCCGCCATTCCTGCATCACCCGTCGCGCAGATTCGCCGCATACGGTTGAGAAATGGATAAACTCGGCATTTTAACAATCGCGCCGCCTTGCACCGGCTTCCGCGCTGCGCCTATGGTCGCGCGCGAAAGGATGTGTTCGGATGGACGTCAAATCTGTAGGTGTGATCGGCGCGGGGCAGATGGGCAACGGGATTGCCCATGTCTTTGCACTCGCGGGCTATGAGGTGCTGATGACCGACATCAGCCACGACGCTCTTGAGGCGGCGCTCCGGCTGATCGACGGCAATCTTGAACGGCAGGTCTCGCGCGACAAGATTTCGGAGGAAGAGCGCGCGGGCGCGATGGCGCGGATCCGGACCACGATGACACTGGCGGATCTGGGCGCGACCGACCTCGTGATCGAGGCGGCGACGGAACGGGAAACCGTGAAGACCGCAATCTTTGAAGATCTCGTGCCGCATCTGAAGCCAGAGACGATCCTGACGTCCAATACGTCGTCCATCTCCATCACACGGCTGGCCAGCCGCACCGACCGTCCGGAGAAGTTCATGGGGTTCCACTTCATGAACCCGGTGCCCGTGATGCAGCTTGTCGAGCTCATTCGCGGCATCGCGACCGACGAAGACACCTATCGCACCTGCGTCGGCGTGGTGGAAAAACTCGGGAAAACCGCCGCCTCGGCCGAGGACTTCCCGGCATTCATCGTCAACCGCATCCTGATGCCCATGATCAACGAGGCGGTCTATACGCTTTACGAGGGCGTGGGCTCGGTCCAGTCGATCGACAGCGCCATGAAGCTCGGCACCAATCACCCGATGGGGCCCCTGGAACTGGCCGACTTCATCGGGCTGGACACCTGTCTCGCCATCATGAACGTGCTGCATGACGGTCTGGCGGACACCAAGTACCGCCCCTGCCCTCTTCTGACGAAATATGTCGAAGCCGGCTGGCTCGGCCGTAAGACACAGCGCGGTTTCTACGACTACCGCGGCGAAACGCCGGTTCCGACGCGCTGATCGCAACTTCTTCTTGGCGCAAATACTCCGGGGGAGCCGCCCCTGGGCGGCGGGGGCGGAGCCCCTCTTACATGTCCTCGCCGAACTTGTTCGCGACAAGCTCGTCAATGGCATCGAGAAGCTCGGCCGCCTGCGGTCCGCTCGTTTCGACCTCGATCGTCGTGCCGAGGCTCGCGGCCAGCATCAGCAGGCCCATGATGCTGTCACCCGTGGCGGACATGCCGTCCTTCGACACTTCGGCGTCCGCGTCGTAGCTTTCCACCAGCTCGACAAGACGCGCAGAGGCGCGCGCGTGCAGTCCCTTGACGTTGACGATCTCCATGGCGCGGGTGTGGGTCATGCGGTCATCCGTTGAAACTGTCGATGTATTTCCGACCCGCCTGCTTCGCCGCTGCGACGGCGTCGGCGATGGGCTTGTGGCGGCTCTTTGCCAGCTTGATCAGAAGCGGTAGGTTGGCTCCGTAGAGAATGACACGATCCGCCGGGTCGCAGGCGCGCAGGCTCAGGTTCGAGGGCGATCCGCCGAACATATCGGTCACGACAACCACACCCTTTCCTCGGTCAACCCTGTCGGCGGCGGCGCAAATCTCGTCCTGTTTCGCCTCGCGGTCGTGGTCGGGCTCTATGGCGATCGCCGCGATACCGGATTGCTTGCCCACGACATGCTCGATGGCGGACAGATATTCGCCCGCCAGTCCGCCATGCGCGACAATCACGATCCCGATCACGCCGGTTACCCCATTTCGCCGGAGCGCTGCGCATCGCTGCGCCGCTCCAGCTCCCGGTGGCGAGTTGACACCTGCCACCCCCGGTCCGCAAGGGCCGAGGCCAGACTTTCCGCAACGGCAACGGAACGGTGTTGCCCCCCGGTACATCCGAAGCCAATCCTGAGATAGGCCTTGCCCTCGTCCTTGAACGCCGGAAGCAGGCTTTCCACCAGATCCGTCACCCGGTCAAAGAACGGTGTATATCGCGGATCGGTCGCAACATAGCGTGCGACCGCCTCGGATTGCCCGGTAAGACCGCGCAGCGCCGGTTCCCAGTGAGGGTTCGCGAGGAAACGCACGTCAAAGACCATGTCGACGCCACGGGGAAGCCCCCGCTTGTAGGAAAAGCTCTCGACAGAGATCGCCATGGGGCGGGCGTCGTGACCGCCGAAGATCTGCTCGATCTCCGCTTTCAGGTCATGGGGGGTCAGTTCGGAAGTATCGATCAGCACATCGGCGCGGGCGCGGATCGGCACCAAGAGTTCAAGCTCGCGCGCGATACCCACATCAGGGCTTTCGGACGGCGCCAGCGGATGGACGTGGCGGGTTTCGGAGTAGCGCCGGATCAGGACATCCGTCCGGCAATCCAGAAACAGAAGCTCGGCGTTCACGTCAGGCTCGGCGGCCAGATCGTCCAGAAGCGCGGCCACCGCGTCAGTCGAGAAATCGCGGTTCCTGACATCGATCCCGAGCGCCAGATCGCCGCCCGACAGCGGGCCGTGCAGAAGGCGGTCCATCAGCGACAGAGGCAGGTTGTCGATCACCTCGAAACCGAGCGCCTCAAACGCCTTGATAGCGGTCGAGCGTCCGGCCCCAGAGGCGCCAGTGACCAGAACCAGGCGCGCCCGGCCCTCATGCGGACTGTATTTGACGGTCATGGTGCGACCCGCTCTCCGGTGAGACAGGCCATCAGAATAGCGGGGAACGCGGGGCTCTCAACCTTGTGGAAGAGCGGCAGTGTCGCACCGGCGATCACGGTTTCGTGCCGCTCGGGAAGGCGGGCATTTTCGACCTTGTCCAGAGTGACGACAGCCGCCGCTCCTGCCTCCTGCCATGGCATGGCAATCAACCCGAGGCCCCGCGCCTCGATCCGGCCGGCGATGGTGTCGGGCGGGCTGAGCCACAGGATGTCGGTGCCGCTTCGCGGCGTGCAGATGACCCGGTCATCCGCGATCAGGACAGCGCCCCGCGAAATCAACTCAAGTGCAAGACTGGATTTTCCGGACCCTGACGCGCCCTTGATGATCAGACCCTTCCCTCCGATGGCTACCGCTGTTGCGTGCAGCACTTGGGGCGGTACGGCCTCGGTCATGGGGCGTCGCAGTCAGACGGGCAGGCCGACGACAAAGCGCGCGCCAAGCGGTTCGGAGGTGATATCCGCGTCTGTCGGGCGGATGTTCTCGGCCCAGATCACGCCGCCATGCGCCTCGACGATCTGTTTCGAGATCGACAGACCAAGGCCCGAGTTGTTGCCGAAATGGCCAACCGGGCGCTCGGTGTAGAAGCGGTTGAAAATCTTGGTCAGCGCCTGTTCGGGGATGCCGGGCCCGGTATCCTCGACCACGACAAGCACCCGGTTCTCGCGTTTCCGCACCCAGACACGGATTGCGTCGCCGTCTTCGCAGAAGGATATCGCGTTCGAAATCAGGTTCACGAAGACTTGCGCCAGACGGCTTTCCAGACCCTCGATCACGATGGGGTCGGACGGCATGTCGGTGATGAACTCGACGCCCTTGTCGCGCGCCTGTTCGCCAAGATAGTCGCCCAGATTGCCGATCATCTTGAGGAGGTCGAAGGGCTCTTCGTCCTCTTTCACCAGTTCGCTGTCGAGCCGCGAGGCATTCGAGATGTCGCTGACCAGCCGGTCGAGGCGGCGGGTGTCGTGCTCGATCACGTCGAGCAGCTTCTCGCGATGGTCGGGACGCTCGACATCGCGGAGCGAGGCGACGGCCGAGCGAAGCGACGCGAGCGGGTTCTTGATTTCATGCGCGACGTCGGCGGCGAATTGTTCGTTGGCGTCGATCCGGTCGTACAGCGCCGCGACCATACCGCGGAGCGCGCCCGAAAGTCGCCCGATCTCGTCAGGGCGGGCGGTCAGGTCGGGGATGCGAACGCGGCTGGGGCTGATCCGACGCGAGTTCTTTTCGCGGCCGATTTCGGCGGCCGCGGCAAGATCGGACAAGGGGTTGGCGATGGTCGATGCGAGGACGAGCGAAAGTCCGATCGAGACCAGGATCGCGATGACGAACATCTGCAAAACCTGCTCGCGCTCGGAACGGACAAGCTGGTCGATCTCACCCGCGGCGCTGGCGATGGCCACGGCGCCGATGGCAACCCCGTTGCGCTCTATCGGCGTTCCGACGGTGAAGATCGTATTGCCGTAAAGATCGGTGGTCGACCGGACGAGCGTGTCCTCGCTGAGAGCTTCGAGCGCGATGCTGCGGGCTCGGTCCGTGTTGCCGGGGTCTTCGGGCGCCTCGGCGAGGTCCTTGCCTGAGACGCTGGATATGCCTTCCCAAATCCCATGCAGGAGATCCGAGATCACGGTGGAGCGTTCGGAATTATCCAGAGTCTCGACCGCCTGGGATGTCCGGTTGCGGCCCATGGTCGTGGCGACCAGGCCGCCGCTTGCGTCGAAGACGAAGATCTCAACGGCGTTAGGGATATCGATGGACGCCAGGATCGCCGCCGGATCGGGTGAGCCGTCGGCGCCAAGGCCTGCAGCTTCGCTGTCCTGAAGCCCCGCCTCGAAGAAACTGGACAAAAGCTCGGCTTCGATGACGAGGCTCCGCTCGCGCTGAACAACGAGGCTGTCCCGGAACGGGTTCAGAAAAAGAACCCCCGCCACGAGGACGAGGATTGCCAGAAGGTTGAAGGTGATGATCTTGCGGGCAAGCGGGGACCGGTTCATGGCGATCACGCCACGGCGGTCCCGCTTTCTGCGGGCTTCGCTTTCCGCCGCCGCGTCCGGACCGATCCAATCCTCGCCCAGAACGACGTCGGCGTGTTTGGTCGGCTTTGCGCCCACCACGTCGACCCCCAAGGCGCTCATCTATTCTTCGTTATACCGGTACCCGATGCCGTAGAGCGTCTCGATTGCCGAGAACTCGTCATCGACCATGCGCATTTTCTTGCGCAGGCGCTTGATGTGGCTGTCGATGGTGCGGTCGTCGACATAAACCTGATCGTCATAAGCGACGTCCATCAGCTGGTCGCGGCTCTTGACGAAGCCGGGCCGCTGCGCGAGCGCCTGAAGAAGCAGGAATTCGGTCACCGTCAGCGACACGTCGCGACCCTTCCAGGTCACCGAGTGACGAAGCGGGTCCATCCGCAGCTCGCCGCGGACCATGACCTGTGCCTGATCGACTTCGCCGCCCGCATCGCTTGCGATGACTTCCTGACGGCGGAGGAGTGCACGGATGCGTTCGACCAGCAGACGCTGCGAGAAGGGCTTCTTCACGTAGTCGTCGGCGCCCATGCGCAGCCCCAGAACCTCGTCGATCTCGTCATCCTTCGAGGTCAGGAAGATCACCGGCATCGCGGATTTCTGGCGCACCCGCTGAAGCAGGTCCATGCCATCCATGCGGGGCATCTTGATGTCGAAGACCGCCATGTCCGGCAGCTTCTTGTTGAAGGCGTCGAGGGCGGCCTGCCCGTCATTGTAAGTCTCGACCTCAAACCCTTCGGCTTCGAGAGTCATAGATACCGACGTCAGAATATTTCTGTCGTCATCGACCAGAGCGATCCTGGACATCCTGAATTCCTTTACTGCTCATAAACGCCTTGTTTTTTGGCGCTTCCTGTTTGTCATTTTTCGGGCATCATCGTGTCAGCCTCGTGGTTTTTCAACAATTAAGTGCGAATCGCAGCCATAGGACACGTCTGAGAGACGATATTTTCCTGAAGGAATGGCTAATATGACTCACCTTTCCGCCCTTACCGGCCGGAATGCAGGGGGCTGATGGCGCTAACTCAAGAAAATCAACAACTTGGTTGCGCTAACTGTGCGGTTCCGTCCTATCCATGAGGGGAACCGACGCCCTATAGATACCATTATATCGGAGAACGGAGCGCGCCTCTGTCGGCGTCGCCACCCTATTGTCAAGGAGTTGAAGCCGATGGCCAAAGGCCGTGTGAACCCGAACCATACTCTTGAAACGCAAGGCATTACGGGGCTGGGAACGGTCTATTACAACCTGCGGGAGCCCGACCTGATCGCCCAGGCACTGTGCCTCGGCGAGGGAGAGCTGGGCCAAGGCGGCACGCTTCTTGTCTCGACGGGAAAATTCACGGGCCGATCGCCCAACGACAAACACATCGTCAAGACCGATAGCGTTGCCGACAAGATCTGGTGGGACGCGAACCGCGCGATGTCGCCTGAAGGCTTCGACCGTCTTTACGATGACATGCTCGCCCACATGGCGGGGCGCGACTACTTCGTTCAGGACCTGTTCGGCGGGGCCGACCCGGCTCACAAGCTGGACGTGCGCGTGGTCACCGAGCTTGCCTGGCATTCGCTGTTCATCCGGCACCTGCTGCGCCGGCCCGAAGCAGAGGACATCGACAGCTTCGAACCCGAGTTCACGATCATCAATTCGCCCTCGTTCCGGGCTGATCCCGAACGGCACGACTGCCGCTCCGAGACGGTGATCGCGCTGAATTTTGACCGGAAGCTGATCCTGATCGGCGGCACGGAATATGCGGGCGAGAACAAGAAGTCGGTGTTCACGCTTCTGAATTACATGCTGCCCGAAAAGGGCATCATGCCGATGCACTGCTCGGCCAACCATGCGCCGGGCAACCCGGTGGACACCGCGGTGTTCTTCGGGCTTTCGGGCACCGGAAAGACGACGCTGTCCGCCGATCCCGAGCGCGTGCTGATCGGTGACGACGAGCATGGCTGGTCGGACCGGGGCACTTTCAACTTCGAGGGCGGCTGCTATGCCAAGACCATCAACCTGAGCCGCGAAGCCGAGCCCGAGATCTATGAGACCACCCAGAAGTTCGGCACGGTCATCGAGAACATGGTCTACGATCCCGAGACCAAAGAACTGGACTTCGAGGATGACAGCCTGACGCCCAACATGCGCTGCGCGTATCCGCTGGACTATATCTCGAACGCGTCGCCGACGGCGCTTGGCGGGCATCCGAAGAACATCATCATGCTGACCTGCGACGCCTTTGGCGTACTGCCGCCCATCGCGCGGCTCACGCCGGCGCAGGCGATGTATCACTTCCTGTCCGGCTTCACATCGAAAGTGGCCGGGACCGAGCGTGGCGTCACCGAGCCGCAGCCGACCTTCTCGACCTGTTTCGGCGCACCTTTCATGCCGCGCCGGCCCGAGGAATACGGCGCGCTCCTCCGCGAAAAGATCGCCAAGCACGGCGCGACCTGCTGGCTGGTGAACACAGGCTGGACCGGCGGCGCTTATGGCACTGGCAGCCGGATGCCGATCAAGGCGACGCGCGCGCTGCTGACGGCGGCGCTGGACGGGTCGCTCGAAGACGCGCCGTTCCGGAAGGACAAGAATTTCGGCTTCGAGGTTCCGACCCATGTGAAGGCGTCGGCCGTGCCGGACATTCTGCTTGATCCGCGCCGGACCTGGGACGACGCGGCAGCATATGACCGGCAGGCCGCAAAACTGGTGCAGATGTTCGCCGAGAACTTCGCTCAGTACGAGGAGCACATCGACGACGACGTGAAGGCCATCGCGATCCGCGAAGCCGCTTCAGCCTGATCCCGTTTGATCCGGATGTCGGGGGCTGACGCCCCCGACACGATCCTTCGGGGGCTCCGCCCCGCCGCCCTGCCGGGCGTCTCCCCGGAGTATTTCCGAACAGAAGAAGCCGGGCGGCCTAGAAGCCTAGACCGCGGCGGATCAGGTTCAGCCCCGCGATGACGAGGACGATCAGGGTCAGGGTGCGGAAACGGTCCTGATCCAGGCGGTCCTGTACCACGAAGCCGATAAGCAGGCCCAAGACCGCCGGAACGACAAGTGCCATCGACAGCGGAAGAGTGGCCGGATTCAGCACGCCCGAGGTCATGTGCCCGCCAAGAAGCATGACCGAACCCGTACCGTAGACCACGCCTTGCACGCGGACGCTTTCGCGCTTCGGGGTGTTCATTGCCATCAGGTAGAGAACGGTTGGCGGTCCCCAGACACCCGACAGCCCCCCGAGCGTGCCCGCGAAGGCGCCTACTCCGTACTCGACGCGCCTGCGGTTGCCGTCATGGACGGTCGGCCTCCAGCCGGAGAGCTGGAGGATGGCGAAGATCGTCACCGGCACGCCAAGGATCAGAAACAGAGCACGGGACGGGATCGACGTGACGAGCTGCGCCGCAAGCGCGATGAAGAGCGCCACCATCGTGACGTAACGCCAGTGTTCGCGGGCCGAGGCCCAGGCTGCCGCGACGCCCTGCCGGAAGGCTTGCCAGAGATTCGAGACCAGCGTCGGCAGTATCAGCGCCGCCAGCGCGACTTCGGGCGCAAGGAACGAGCCGAGACCCGAGATCATGACCATTGGCATGGCGAAGCCGGTCGCGCCTTTTACGAAACCGGCGACGACAGCGACGCTCGCCGCGAAGACAAACGCCAGAGGGCCGAGGTCGAAAACGGTGGCGACATTCATGGCACGGCTTTAGACAGTTTCCGAGCCCTCGGAAAGCGCCATCCGTCCGGCATCGCTCAGGTCGTAGATGCCGCGCCCGATGCGGCAGAACCAGCCATAGTGATTGTCGGCCATGAGCCGCGTCGCAGTATCCACGCCGGTGCCCTTCGCGACGTCTGCGCCCTTGCACGGTCCCTCTTTCGATAGCCACTTCGCGCAGGCGATCGCGTCCTGCCGGTAGGCGGTCACCAGCCCGGCTTTCGCAGCCCGGCCGCCCTTGTTCGGGTCACCCCGACGGCGCGCGAACTCTCTCAGGAGCCGATCGCGACGGGCGGGGTTCTGTCGGGGCCGATAGGGGACCGGATCGCAATGAACCTCGACCAGCGCGTCCTTGAGCCGGACGGTTATCAGGCCAAGGCCGAGCCGCCGGCAGAGGGCGTTCATCGACTTGAGCTGCGAAAGAAATGGCCGGCCCGTCTTGCGCGGAACACAGAGATAAACAGCGTCGGTGATCGCCTGCCGCGCGATCCCCTGATGCACGTGGGCCAGTGAGAAACCGGTCTTCAACTCGATCACCACGGGGGGCTCGTCACCGCGAACGGCAACGACATCCGCCGGGCCGATCTCGGCCTTCACCTCATAGCCTTGCCCTTCGAGAAAGGCTTTCACCGGCGGGTAAAGCTCTGTTTCGCGCAATTCTGCCTGCCTTCGACTGCTCGGGCGCATCCTGCACGTATCGACCGCCTTGCATCAAGCGGTGCGGGGCCTCGGCCCCTTCAAACGCGGTCAAAGCAGCGCAGGCTCTCTGGCGAAGGGTGACAACGTGAGCGCCCCTGCTATAACGCCCGCGATTGTACCTGTTTTGACGGACTGCCCCCAATGACCATCAAAGTCTTCGGCCACAAATCCCCTGACACGGACTCGACCGGGTCGCCCATCATCTGGGCATGGTACCTGAGCCATTGCCGCGGCATCGACGCCGAACCTCGCCTTCTGGGCGAGCCCAACACCGAGGCCGCCTTCATGCTGCGCCGCTGGAACCTCGACAAGCCCGAGCTTCTGGAAGACGTGACACCCGAGGACGAGGTCGTGATCGTCGACACGAATAACGTGGCCGAGCTGCCGCCCTCGATCAATTCGGCACAGGTGAGCGAGGTGATCGACCACCACATGCTGCAAGGCGGGCTGAAGACGACGGCGCCGATCAACATTACGGTTCGGCCCGTCGCCTGCACCGCGACGATCATGCACGACCTGATGGGCGAAGATGCCGACAAGATGCCGGACGAGATCAAGGGCGCGATGCTGTCCTGCATCCTGTCCGACACTTTGGAATTCCGTTCACCCACCACGACGGACGTAGACCGCTCGCTGGCCGAGGCGCTGGCAGCCGAGCTTGGTCTCGACATCGCGGATTACGCCGCCGAGATGTTCGCCGCCAAATCGGATGTCTCGTCCTTCTCGAACAGCGAACTTCTCAGGATGGACAGCAAGGCCTACGAGGTCGGTGGCCGGAAATTCCGGGTCTCCGTGCTGGAAACAACCTCGCCTGCCACGGTCCTTAGCCGCAAGGACGGGTTGATGGAGGATATGGCGACCGTCGCGGAGGAGGATGGCGTCGATCAGGTGCTGTTCTTCCTCGTCGACATCCTGAACGAGGAATCGGTGCTGTTCGTGCCGAACGATTTCGTGAAGGACGTGGCCGAGAAGAGCTTTGCCGTGACGGTTCGCGGCGATCTGGTCAGCCTTCCCGGCGTTGTCAGCCGGAAAAAGCAGATCATCCCGGCGCTTCAGGTCTGAGGCGCGGCGCATGGTCCGGATCATCGACACTCTCGCCGAGGTGGCCAACGATTACGACGCTGTCTTCTGCGACCTCTGGGGCTGTCTGCACAATGGCATCTCGGCCTTTCCCGAGGCGGTCGAGGCGCTGCGCGCCTTCCGGGCCGATGGCGGCAAGGTTGTCCTGCTGACCAACGCTCCCCGCCCACGTGCGGATGTCGAAAAGCAGCTCGACGGGATGGGCGTGCCGCGCGACTGCTGGGACACGATCGCCACATCGGGCGACAGCGCCCGCGCCGCGATGTTCCGCGGTGTTGTGGGCAACAAGGTCTGGTTCATGGGCGAAGAGCGCGATCTGACCTTCTTCGAGCCGATCAAACTGGTCGACGACCCTGTCGAAATCGAGCGTGTGCCGCTCGATCAGGCAGAAGGTATTGTCTGCCTCGGTGCCTTCGACGCGCAGGCCGATCCGGCCGTGAACCGGCCCGAGTTTCTCTATGCAAAAACCAAGGGGCTTAAGCTTCTTTGCGCAAACCCGGACATCGTGGTGGATCGTGGTGACACGCGGGAATGGTGCGCGGGCGCGCTGGCACAGCTCTACACCGAAATGGGCGGCGAGAGCCTCTATTTCGGCAAGCCGCATCCGCCGGTCTACGATCTCGCACGGCGACGTCTCTCCGAGCTTGGTACGGACATTTCCGACAACCGGATTCTTGCCATCGGCGACGGGATCAACACGGATATCAGGGGCGCTCTTGGCGAGGATCTGGACTCGCTCTTCATCACCGGCGGACTGGCGGCTGCCGAGACGCGGACGGACCGGCAGCCCGACCCCCAGGCTCTCGAGGAATTCGTATCCGGCCACCAGATCGCACCGACCTTCGCGATGGGTTTTCTTCGTTAAGGCGCGCGGCGACGAACCGTCCGCCAGAGAATGACGCCAAGAAGGGCGGTGATCGCCAGCGAGCTGGTCAGCCCCGCCCAGTCGCCCAGAAGCGTCGTCAGCCGGTCGAGCTCGCTGCCGAAGAGATATCCGAGGCCGACATAACCGCAGACCCAGATTGCCTCACCCAGACCGTCCCAAAGCGTGAACCGCAGCCAGCCCATGCCCGAGGCTCCGGCGGCAAGGTTCATCCACGGCCCGAGAGGGGCCACCAGCCAAGTCGAGAAGAAGACGCCCGTGCCGCCCCACTTGCGGATCGACGCCATGGCGCGTTCGATCAGCACGGCACGCGTGGGCCGTTTCGACAGCGACTCGACAATGGGCGCGCCGCCCCATCGCCCGATCCGGAACCCCGTCTGATCGCCCGCCACCGCCGCCAGCCAGGCCACCGCCAGCACCTGCCAGAGGACAAGGTCACCCGTGGCCGCGAAGGCTCCGGCGGCCAGCATGACGGCGAAGGTCGGTATGGGCACCGCAAGGCAGGATAGAAAAGCTGCCAGCCCGACAATCGGCAGCCCGTAGACCGAGACATATCCGAACAGCAGCTCATTCACCGCCGCGGGTCCGGTAATCGGTGATGGCACCCTCAAGCGCGTCGAAAAGGGCGGCCAGATCCCGCCCGGAGGCTCGCGCGATCTCTTCGAGCGTCACCCTGCGTCCGGCGCCGTCCTGCTCCAGGGCAAGCGCATCGGCGACAACGTCAGGCGGCAAATCCCATGACCGCGCGACGTAGCGCGGCGTCATCCAGCCTTCGAAAGCCTGATCGATATGCGAGGGGTCCGACCAGTAGACGACCGAGACCCCGAGCCTGACCGCGAAAAACACCGAAAGCGCCGCCGCCACGAGGAAAGCACCGACAAGCAGCACCCGTCTCTTTCCCGTCAATTCGGTCATGACGCCTCCCGACCCGCTGACCCATCGCTACCTCATTCACCGCTCCAGAGACACATGCCGCAATGCCACAGGCAGCACCCCAGCCTCTTCGCCTGTTCGAAAATATCCTCGGGGGAGCGCGAGGGGGCAGACAGCCCCCTCGCCTAAAACGAATGCGCCAGCATTTGCATTCGGCGGATGCGTGAGCATCCGCCCACCGCGACCGGCGCAGCCGGGCGCAATCCCTCACAAAAAAGACCCCGCGACTTGCGCGGGGCCAAGTCCGTGCCGCAGGCGGATACGGTCACGGGCGGTAAGAGGGTCGCACCGGTCGCGGGGGCAAGCAGTGGCCCGCGTCCGGAGCGCGGACCGGGATCAGCTCATCTCGGCCCGTATCTGCTGGCGCAGAACGTCGATGGGAACGTTCTTTCCGTCGCGCCGGTAATGCCAGTAGGTCCATCCGTTGCAGGACGGCGCCCCTTCCAGAGCCGCGCCCACCTGGTGGATCGACCCTTTGATATCGTCGGCAATCAGCGTGCCGTCCGCGCGCACCTTCGCGGCTTTGCCGCCGGGGCCGACCAGCATCTCGCCCGGGCGCAGCATGCCGCGCTCGACCAGTTGTCCGAAGGGCACGCGCGGCTCGGCCCGCTTCGATTGCGTGACCTCCAGCGCCGATTTGTCGAATTTCCGGACCTTGGCCAAGCGCGCCTCGGCCACTTCGCGATAGGCCGCCTCGCGCTCGATCCCGATAAAGTCGCGGCCCAGCATCTTGGCAACCGCACCCGTCGTCCCGGTCCCGAAGAACGGGTCGAGCACCACGTCGCCCGGCTTGGTCGTCGCCACAAGCACGCGATGGAGAAGCGCCTCGGGCTTCTGCGTCGGATGCGCCTTGTCCCCATCCTTGTTCTTCAGCCGCTCATGACCGGTGCAGATCGGCAGGACCCAGTCCGAGCGCATCTGCACCCCTTCGTTCAGCGCCTTCAGAGCCTCATAATTGAAAGTGTATTTCGCACCCTCGCCCTTCGAGGCCCAGATCAGAGTCTCATGTGCGTTGGTCAGACGCTTGCCCCGGAAATTTGGCATCGGGTTGGACTTGCGCCAGACCACATCATTCAGAATCCAGAAACCCTGGTTCTGAAGCTCGGCACCCAGCCGGAAAACGTTGTGGTAGGATCCAATCACCCAGATCGCGCCGTCGGGCTTGAGGATACGCCGCGCAGCGGCCAGCCAGTCACGGGTGAACCGGTCATAGGCTGCGAAGGAACCGAACTGGTCCCAGGCGTCATCGACAGCATCGACCTTGGAATTGTCGGGCCGGTGCAGGTCACCGCGCAGCTGCAGATTATAGGGCGGGTCCGCGAAGATGAGGTCGACGGACGCCTCGGGCAGGGACCGCATCAACTCGATGCAATCGCCGTTCAGAATCGTGTTCAGGGGAAGGCGCGCGGCCTCCGGCTTGGTCTTGGTCGTCATCTCTGCCTCTCGGTCCGGGCGCTGTCCCGGCGCCTCGTTCGTTGTGGATAAAGATGAGTCAGGACCGATTCGCCGTCAATTTCTTTTTTGAATCAACGACTTATAGAAATAGCTTGTCACAACATATTGTGGATCGTCTTGAAGGAACGTCTATGATGTGGGGTGATCCCAAGATTTAGAATCGCCTCTCTGTGGGCTTTCGTCGGGTAGCCGGCGTTCCGTTCCCAGCCGTAGCCGGGGTGCTGTTGCGCCAAATCCTCCATGATGCGGTCGCGCGTCACCTTGGCCACGATCGACGCGGCGGCAATGCTGAGGCTGCGTCCGTCGCCCTTGATGACCGCCTCCGCAGAGCAGGTCAGGCCACGCGGTATCATGTTGCCGTCGATCAGCGCGAAATCCACCTGTCGCGAGAGCCCGCCCACCGCGCGCTCCATGGCCAGATGGGACGCTCGCAGGATGTTGAGGGCGTCGATCTCCTCCACACTCGCATGGGCGATGGAGACATCTGCCACCTCACAGAGCGCCGCGGCGATGCGCGCACGAGCGGCTGCCGTCAGCTTCTTCGAGTCGTTCAGACCCTCGGGAATGCGGGACGGGTCCAGCACGACCGCCGCAGCGGTGACCGGACCCGCAAGCGGCCCCCTTCCCACCTCGTCCACGCCGGCGACGCGTATGAAACCGCGCGCCCCGGCGGCCTGTTCAAAACTGAAATCGGGTGCATTCATCCCAGGGACAAAACCCGATCCCGACCACCATGACAAGAAAAGGGCGACGACCGGGACCGGCCGCCGCCCATACTCGTACCCCCACCACTCAATAGGTTACTCGCTAACTCTCACTCGTTAAGGCGGCCGGGGCGGGATGAAGGCCCCGGCCAACCGGCGACGAACGGGATGTGCGGGAGCCCGCCGCCGGATCTCTTGTGTTTCGTGTCAGCGCCGTGCCACGCGCCATCCCTCGCGTTCGAGGCAGCGCGCGCCGTAGACTTCGCGCAGGCCGCGCGGTGTCCGCACCAGCGTGTGGCATTGGTCAGGCAGATGCCGGACGTGCCGATAGTTTCGGTTCAGGCACCGCGCGCCATAGGCGAGCCTGTCTCCCCGCGCGGTTTCGACCCAGCGCAGGCATTCCTGTGGCAGGGGCCGCTTTTTCACACCCAGCTTCTTGCCCCGCGGCTGGTCATAGGGGCGGATACGGCCTTCGATATGCCGCCCGGTCTGCTCGACAGGCCCAAGCCGAAACTGATGCCGCTCGGCAGCCTTTGTCTGTTCCTCGCGACGATCCTTCCGGTCGTCGATCGCCTTGGCGATAATGCCAACGGCCGCAATCCCGACAAGAGCGCGCGCCACGTCCTCGGCGTCGGCCGATGCAGGCGCGGGCACCATCAGAACCCCCGATGCCATAAGCGCAATAAACGTGTTTCTGACGACCGACATGAGCTTCCCCCTTGCACACCGAAACCGTTTGAACCGTTCGGACGCCTCGCCTCGGGCGGCCTGCAATCGATTTGGGGTCGGGGTACCGGGCTAAACAATATCGGCGCCTTGATATGGGATATCAGCCGGCGGTCTGCCTTCGGTTATTGATTTTCGCGGCAGGCCCGCGCAGGCTCGCCGCCATGACACGTATCTTGGTATCCATTGCCCTTCTGGCCTTCGGCGCTTCTGCCGCTCAGGCCGCCTGCTATGCCGATTACAAGGCCAAGCAGGACAATCCGCTCCGGCTGCACTATGGCGTCATCGAGATCGATGCTTCGCCCTGTGAGCCCTCGCCAGCGGTCGAAAACACGATCACGCGCCGGCTCGCGGCGGGTGGCTGGACGCTTCTCCAAGTCGAATCCGTCTTCGACGAAAGCGCCCTTGACGCAAAAAGATCGGATGCCGGTGAGTACTTCCTCCGCTTCTGAAGCCAAACTTGCCGGGACGCGCGTCGTCGTTCTGGGCATTATCGCGGTGGTGCTGATCCTCGGTCTTTCGGCCGGGTTCCTTTTGTGGACCCTGCCTGATGCGGGGGCGTTCAACGCGCGTGTTGAGCAGCTTTTCATCGAGAATACTGACCTGACCTCGGGGGCCGAGATCAAGCTTCTCGAGATCCTCGCCCAGTCCGGCACAGCGTTTTCCGAGACGCTCGGCACATACCGCGTGGTTATCTTCGTCCTGATGCTCTTTGCGACCGGGCTTCTGATCGCCTGTCTCGTCTTCGTGGTGACCATCGTGCTGCTGAACCGTCGCATGGGTCAGATCGAGCGGCAGGGGATTCAGGTCTCGACCCTCGTGATCAGCCGCGAGGAAAAGGTGGTCGTCCTGAACGACATGGAATTCACACTGACCGGAGCCGCCATCGAGACGCTGGCCGTCCTGGCCGAGGCGCGCATGGACGGCGACATCCTGTCGGGAGCCGAGATCGAGGCGATGATCTCGGGCCGCGACGCCGCCGATTGCGAAGAGGCAGCAGGCGCCACAAGGATCAAGCGCCTCCGCGATGCGCTCGGCAACCAGTTGGTCAGCGAACTGCTGATAAAGACGGTGGCGCGGCAGGGCTATGTGCTGTCCATCGACCAGAACGCCATACGGATGCTCTGAACAAGGGCGCTTCAGCCGCAGCCGTTGTGCCGTCGCCACATCGCTTCGTCGTGGCCTTCGGGAACCGGGGCAAGACATGGATCGTAAGCAGCGGAATATCCTCTCAGGCGGTTATACGCCGCGATCTGCCCGGGCCGGAGAAGCGGCGCCGTTTTCAGGTGGGCCGCGAGATGAGCGTGGCGGAGCCGTGCACGCGCCACACCTGCGTCGCTGACAAGGGTCTCGAGCGCTTCGGGCGACGGCGGCCCCGCGACAAACGCGTCGTTCAGAGCTTTCTCTGCCGCCAGGAATAGGGCGCCCGCTGCGATCGCGTCGCGGCGCATTTCGTCCCGAATGACCGTCAGTCCACTGATCTGATCTTCGGTCAGGCCGATCTCGGCGGCGAGTTCGATCAGATGCGTCGGGCCCGGCACGCCGTTTAGTTCGGCAGGCAAAGCCAGTCCCCAGCCTTGCCCCGCTTCGATCTCTGCAATGTCGTCTTCCGAAAGAGCGGCGATCTCACGACTATCAAGGCCCGCGTAGGGCGCGTGGATGTCGCTTTGGGACAGTGCGGGCGACGCAAGGAACGCAACGGCGAAAGCGAGGGGCCGTAAGGTCATTGTCAGAAACTCCGTATCGAATACACGGGACTTGCCTGAACCCGCGCTTAGAGAACATGATCGGGATCATGTCCGACGTCTGGAGCCGTATTTTCACCTCCGCGCCCACACGAGCGCTTGCCAGTGGCGCTGTGCTCTTCCGGCGGGATGACCCGATACATTCCGCATATCTGCTACTTGAGGGGTCAGTGCGCCTTGAACGGCACCTGTCCGACGGGACGCGCCTTATCATTGACCGAACCGTTGCTCCGGGTCTCGTGGCAAGGGCGTCGCTTTTCGTGAAGCGGTATCACTGCGACGCTCTTTGCGAGACGTCCTGCCGTGTCGCTGTCTTGCCAAGGGACACGACGCTTGGCGCGCTCGGGGAAGCGGACCTCGCGCTCGCCGCTCTTGCGGACACGGCCAAGGACGTCCAGGCGCTCCGGGCGCGGCTGGAGGTGATGAGGCTCAAATCCGTTGCTCTGCGGCTCGACGCATATCTGGACCTGCATGGAGTGCCCGCGCGCGGCGGCTGGGTCGCTGTGGCGGACTGGATCGGTGTGACCCCTCCGGCGCTCTACAGGGAATTGTCCAAGCGTCGCGCCGCGGGTGAGGACTTGTGAAGTGGTGACCCCGGCAGGATTCGAACCTGCAACCTGCCCCTTAGGAGGGGGCTGCTCTATCCAGTTGAGCCACGGGGCCGCCAGCCCCCTTGTCCCCGGAACCGCGCGGCGGATCAAGCGTGGATTGAGGTGTTTCCTTCCCGCGCTGTTAGCCCTAACATACCGGTCAGGCCAAGCTGGACAATAACTTGCGGCACATGAGATAAGAGCATGAATGACGGAAAGATCATCCCGATGACGGACGACATCAAGATTCCCCCGCGGCGCCCGTTGACGCTGAAGGATGTGTCCGAAGCCTCGGGAGTCTCGGAGATGACGGTCAGCCGCGTGCTCCGGAACCGGGGCGATGTCTCGGACGCGACACGGGAAAAGGTTCTCGCCGCCGCGAAGTCGCTCGGCTACGTGCCCAACAAGATCGCCGGCGCGCTGGCGTCGAGCCGGGTCAACCTTGTTGCGGTGATCATCCCCAGCCTGTCGAACATGGTCTTCCCCGAGGTGATGACCGGTATTTCCGAAGTGCTGGACGACACGCCGCTGCAGCCTGTCGTGGGCGTCACGAATTACCTTCCCGAAAAAGAAGAGGAAGTTCTCTTCGAAATGCTGTCCTGGCGTCCGTCGGGCGTGATTATCGCGGGGCTCGAACACTCCGACGCCAGCCGCGCCATGCTTCATGCGAGCGGTATACCCGTGGTCGAGATCATGGACGTGGACGGCGAGCCGATCGACGCCATGGTGGGCATCAGCCACCGGCGCGCGGGCCGCGAAATGGCGCGGGCCATCTGCAAGGCGGGCTACGAGAACATCGGGTTCCTCGGCACCAAGATGCCGCTCGACCACCGGGCGCGGAAGCGTTTCGAGGGCTTCACCGAGGCGCTTGCCAAGGAAGGCGTCGAGGTCATGGATCAGGAGTTCTACTCCGGCGGTTCGGCCTTGAAGAAAGGCCGCGAGATGACCCAGACCATTCTGGAGCGCTCACCCGATCTCGATTTCCTCTATTACTCGAACGACATGATCGGCGCGGGCGGCCTTCTCTATTGCCTTGATGCCGGGATCGACGTTCCGGGCCGGATCGGATTGGCAGGGTTCAACGGGGTCGAGCTTCTGGACGGGCTGCCGCGCAAGCTCGCGACGATGGATGCCGGGCGCCGCGAAATCGGACGCGAGGCAGCGCGGATCATCGCGGGCCGAAGCGACGGGTCGATCACCGAGACCGGGCAACGCGTTGAGCTGACGCCCAAACTTCAGCCGGGCGAGACGCTGCGCCGCTGGTGAGGGTCGCGCGGTCCTTAGGAATTTAGGTATTTCGCCTTCGCCTGGGCGACCTGAAATAACCTTCTGTCAAATCTATAGTCCCAGAAACCTCTACGACTGACGCGGGCTCGGGGGCCCCGATGTCGAAAGGGGTGAAGATGGGATTGAACGGCAAGCCGTCTCAATACGGTTGGGTATGTGTGGTTGTGGCTCATGGCGTGGGAGGGTGCGATGTGCACAATCTGCGCTAGTTTCACACCCTGGGATCCGGACTGCCCCTATGCCAAGCCGGATAGCGACGCCGAGACCGACAATGCTGCTCTGGACAACTCCCTTCCCGTCTACAGCTACGACCAGATCGCGACGCAATTGACGAACGGCTATTGGGGCGGGAACGATTATTCGTTCAACGTCACGACCGGCGGCACCCTAACGGTCGACCTGACCGGTCTGACACAGGACGGCCAGGAGATGGCGCGGCTTGCGCTCCAGGCGTGGACGGATGTCTCCGGCATCGCCTTTCAGGAATTCTCGACGGCGGCTCCGACTGCAACGGTCTTGGAGGGCGCAGATGCGGGTCAGGGCACCTCGACCGCCTATTCCATGTCGGTCGGTCAGGACTTCGCGGGAAGCCTAGGCACGGCGGGCGACCGCGACAGCGTGGCGGTGACGCTCAGCGCCGGGCGAAAGGTCACCATCAAGCTCGAAGGCGACGGCGGCGCGCCGCTGGACGGTGCCGTCATCCGTCTTCTGGATTCGAGCGGCACGGTCATCCGCGAGGCGGATGGCGCGCATGGCATGGACACGGCGATCGCGCTTAAGGTCCCAACATCCGGCACCTACTATATCGAGGTAGCCGGCGCGACCGGAAGTGAAACCGGCGATTACAGGGTCGAGCTTCGGGATCAACGCGCCTCGTCGAATATCACGTTCGACGACAACAACAGTGGTGCCTATGCGCAGTTCTGGATCTCGGGCAGCACCATCACCCGCAGCACGGTCAATATCGACGATAGCTGGGCCGGAGGGCAGAACCGGATCGACGGCTACTTTTTCCAGACCTACCTGCATGAGATCGGCCATGCTCTGGGTCTTGGCCATGCAGGCAATTACAACGGCTCGGCCAGCTATCCGTTCGATGCGGACTATGCCAACGACAGCTGGCAGGCGTCGGTCATGTCGTATTTCTACCAGACCGAGAACAGCTTCATCGATGCCAGCTTCGCCTATGTGATCACACCGCAGATTGCGGACATCCTCGCAATCCACAACCTCTACGGCACGCCGGAGGCCCGGACGGGCAACGATACCTATGGCGTCGGCGGCACGACTGGAAGCCACCTTGATCAGGCACTGTCGCTCTCGAATCCGGTCTCCTACACGGTCTTCGACACGGGCGGCACGGATGTCTTCGACTTCTCGGGCTTTGCCGACGATCAGCGACTGGACTTGCGGGAAGAGAACTTTTCCGACCTCGCCGGATTGGTGGGCAATATCGGGATCGCGCGAGGGACGGTGATCGAATACGGGGTCACCGGAACCGGGAACGACACTCTCATAGGCAACGATGCCGGGAACGGGCTGAGTGCCGGTGGCGGCAGCGACACGCTGAACGGCGGCGGCGGCGATGATGCCGTCGATGGCGGCGACGGCAATGACAGCGCCTCGGGCGGCACCGGGCGGGACATGGTTACCGGCGGCACGGGTGACGATACGCTCGATGGCGGCGATGGTGGCGACCTGATGATCGGAGACGACGTCACGCTTGCTGACCTGATCGCGCTCTTCCCGGACTGGACGCCGCCCGTAAATGCCGAGGACCTGATCAGCGAGGGCGACTACCTTACCCTGTGGGAGGACATTCTGGCCGACGTCTTCGCTTTGGCCTGACCGGCGTACCTCCCGTCAGATCATGTCGAAGGCATCGCCATAGATAATGTCCGACCCGGCGCCCCCGTCGATCAGGTCGTCGCCCTCGCCGCCCGCGATGCTGTCATTCGCGGCATCGCCCTGAAGCGTGTCATTACCTGCGCCGCCGTCCAGCGTGTCGGCGCCGTCGCCACCGCTGAGGATATCCGCGCCGAAAGCGCCAAACAGGAAATCGGCGCCGTCATTCCCCTGAATGACGTCGTCTCCGGCACCGCCTTTCAGAAAATCTCCCAGCGGCCCGCCCTTGAGGGTCTGGTCGATCGGCAGGAAGGACGGACGATCCACGTTCAGGATATCGGCATTGGTGAAATCCGCCGCCGACAGGGGCGCGCCATCAAACGTGGTGATCTCGATCACCTCGTCGCGAAAACTCAGAATCGCGCCATTGGCGGTGGGCGTGACGGTCAGTTGCGAGACATCCGTCAGGAAATCCCAGGCAGAGAGATCCAGCCGGTCCTGTCCTTTGCGGTAGTCGGTGACCTGGTCAGCCACCCCGTCAGCGGCAAAGACGAACAGGTCCGCGCCGAAGCCTCCGGTCAGCACATCGCTGCCAGCGCCATCGGACAGGATGTCGTCGCCGCTGCCGCCCGAGATCGTGTCGCCCACATCCGTGCCGATGATCTGATCGTCATCGCTGGTGCCCTGCCCCGGATCGCCGTCCTCCATCACGAAGACCGCGCCAAGGTTGCCGATGTCGTAGGCGAGCCGCGTCACTCCCGCCTCCCATTGCGAGGTGACGGCGAGGTTCAAGGTGCCCGATGTCGCGAAGAGCGAAACCGACGAGACCCGGTAAAGCGTCGTCGCCGCCGTATCCGTCACCGTTGCGAGGTGGATCAGCCGCCCATCCGGCAAAAGCGTGAAGAGCGTGACGCCCCCGTCGCTGCCCCCGGCGGCGACATAGGCGAAATCGCCCAATGTTACGGCGTCGACCGATTGCACCGACTGAAAGCGCGTCGCCGTGGAATCGAGCACATGATCAGCCAGTTTCATGCCACCCGCGGGGTCGACCGTCAGAATGCTGAGAGACGAGCTTCCCGATGAGGCCAGGACGAGGTGGTCGCGGCCCGCATGGGTCACCGCGGCGATATCGGTGGGCGTCGAAGCGGGCAAACCCTCGGCAGCGCCGAAGCTCGATGCGACCGACAGGGTTCCGGCAGGCGTGGCTGCGAGCAATGTCACCCCGTTCTCGGTGGCCGATGCCAGCGCGATCATCGCGCCGCCGCTACCCGGCAGAACAGCGCTCGCCGCAATATCGGCAAGGTATCGGTCGGCTGTATCGGCAAGGCTGGCCGCGTGGACGAGGCCCGCGCCCGCATCGCGATAAAGAGACACGCCGCCCCCGGCATCGCCCGTCAGCAGCGCCTGATCGGACCAAAGCGTGAAGGCGGCGGGCGCGTCCAGAAGCCCGGGCGCCGGATCGACGCTTTGCGCAACAAGACCCCCGGTGGTGTTTAGGGTGACGAAAGCACCGGCCACAGGGTCGAGACCCGCAATCGCCAGCCGGTCGCCCACAAGGGTCAATTCCGGATCGCTGCCCACCGAGAAGCTGCCCGAGAGCGGCAAGGTCGTCACGAGGGTGAGCGTCCCATCGGGCGCAACGGAGAACTCCAGAAGCTCGCCCTCGGCCCTGTTCAGCGCATAGAGAATACGCCGCCCGCCGATTTCCGCGAACAGCAGATCCGTCAGGCCGGCGGCGATCCCCAGATCGCCCGCGTCCAGCACCTGATCAACCGCAAGCTGGGCCATTTCTGCCTCCCCGGAATCGGGGGTTTGACAGGCCGTTAACCCCCGCGCTCAGGCAGGTTTTCGGCAATCTTGGTTAAGGAACCCTTGCCGGAGTGCAGAAAATTCACTTTAGCCGATGATCTCGAAGCGGGTCACGTCGACCATGCCCCGGTCGGTGATCTTGAGCGCCGGAATGACAGGCAAAGCGAGAAAGGCGAGTTGCAGGAACGGCTCTTCCAGAACGACTCCCAGTGACCGGGCGGCAGCGCGGAGATCGACAAGTGCGTCCCGCACTGTTTCGAAACTGTCGAGGCTCATGAGCCCCGCAATCGGCAGCGCAAGTTCGGCCAGAACCTTGCCGCCCCCGGCCACCACGAAACCGCCTTCGATCTCGGTCAGGCGGTTGGCGGCCAGCGCCATGTCGGCGTAATCGACGCCCACGGCGCAAATGTTGTGATGGTCATGACAGACGGTCGAGGCGATGGCCCCGGCCTTCATCCCGAAACCCCTGACGAAGCCCGTCGCGCTGTTTCCGTTCCGCCCATGCCTCTCGATGACGGCGACGCGGATCAGGTCCCGCGACGGATCGGGGCGCTTGTCCCCGTCGACGATGGGAATGGTTTCCGTCAGGTGCTCGGTAATGATCTTGCCTTCGAGGATACCGATGACGTCGGTCTCTTCACGGTTCGCGGTGGCGCGAAAGGTCTCGGGCGTGATGGCAGGCGCGCTGACGGACCCGCGCCCCACCGGCGGCGCGATCGTGCGGCCGGCGAAAGCGTCCTCCGTGACGCGGACGCCACCGGCGAAGACCATCTGCGCGTGGCAGCCCTCAAGACTGTCGAGCGCCACAATATCAGCGCGGAGGCCGGGCGCGATGAGACCGCGGTCCTTCAGGCCGAACGCCTCGGCGGCGGATAGCGACGCAGCGCGGTACGCGGCAAGCGGCGGCGTCCCCTTCGCGATCAGGGTTCGGATCATATAGTCCAGATGCCCGTGCTCGAAGATATCGAGCGGGTTCCGGTCATCGGTGCAAAGGCACATGTAGGGTGAGGTCCGCTCGGTCAGAAGCGGTTGCAGCGCCAGCAGATCCTTGGACACCGATCCCTCTCGGATCAGAACGCGCATCCCCTTTTGCAGCTTTTCGCGCGCCTCGTCGGCGCTGGTCGCCTCGTGCTCGGTGCGGATGCCAGCGGCGACATAGGCGTTCAGGTCCATGCCTGACAGAAGCGGACAATGCCCGTCGATATGACCTCCCTCGAACAGGCGCAGCTTGGACATGGCACCGGGATCGCGATGGATCACGCCGGGATAGTTCATGAATTCGGCCAGCCCGATTCCCGACGGGTGCCCCATCAGCGCGGCGAGGTCATCGGCGTCGAGCGCCGCGCCTGCGGTCTCCATGTCGGTCGAGGGAACGCAGGACGAAAGCTGCACCCGGATGTCCATGAGGGTCGCCTCGGACGCCGTCTGGAAATAGCGGATGCCCTCGGCACCGATCACGTTGGCGATCTCGTGCGGGTCGCAGATGGCTGTGGTGACGCCGCGCGGCGTCACGCAGCGGTCGAACTCGTATGGCGTGATGAGCGAGGACTCGATATGCAGATGCGTGTCAATGAACCCCGGCACCAGCGTCAGTCCGCTGACGTCTACCACCTCGCGCCCCTCGTAGGTACCGATGCCCGCGATGCGGTCACCTGTCAACGCGACGTCGCCGGTCAGCATCTCGCCCGTGATCAGGTCGAAGACCTGCCCGCCGCTGAGGACGATATCGGCTGGGGCATCGCCCCGAGCCTGTGCAATACGTGTCTCTAAATCACTCATGCCCGGAATCGTGCGGCCAGCCGCAGGAAAGGTCAATCAGGCGCGGTCGATCCCGGTGGTGCGAGCCAGAATATCGACGCCCTGCTGCTTCCAGAAATGCAGAAGATCAATGAAGATCCAGTTCTCGACCAGCTTGTCGCCCCTGCGGCGGTACATGTCGATCACCCGCATGTCGCCGGTCCCGGTGCCCGGCATCCCCATGAAGCCGCCGCCATGATCCAGCGTCAGGTTCGGCCAGCCGAAAAAGCCGCCGTAATGCCCCTCGCCGATCTTGGCGACGTGGCCGTTGAAGGTGCGCTTCGCAAAGGCCGCGCGGAACGGACCGGCGTGCTGCTCGGCATAGCGCGGGATGGTGTAGGTCGCTCCGATCCCGGCAGGGCCCCACCAGATCATGTCTTCGTGCCAGCTTCGGCGCAGTTCGGTCTCGATCGGTTCGCCCTTCTGCCAGTCCCGGATGTCGGTCACCATGCGGTCGATGGCGGCGAGCGTCTCTTTCCCTTCGATCTCCGGCCGCGGCTCGAACAGCAGCGCGTCATGAGGCATCGGCCCCGGCTGGACCAGATGCGCGCCGGTCTGCGGCGGAAATGGGGATAGCCCCGCCTGCATCATCAGATGGGGAATATCGAAGAACATCGCCTCGTCTGCGATCCGGTCGCCCTCGACCCGGTGAAAGGCGGCGTAGCGCAGCATCGCGATCTTGCGGGTGGGTCGGATGCCCAGCCAGGGGTGGTCGAACAGGCCCATGAGATGACCCATTGAGGCGACCCAGACAGTGGCGCCGCCGTCGATGGCGTTCTGCCCCGCGATGAAGATGTCCAGCCGCCGCTGCAGCGGCGTCAGCGCCGTCCGGAGAGGTGTCCAGAAGCGTTCACCGACCTCCGCCGCGTCGCCGATCTCGCCCCACGGGTGATAGCCCCGCCAGAGGAAATCGGCTGTCGTGTGCGCCGCCATAACGTCGGCAGCTGAGTCCGGGGCGGCGCTGTCGAGCGCATCGTAATAGTCGCGGACAACCCGCTTGGCCTTTTGCAGATCCACGTCTGACTAACCCTTCACCGCCCCCGCCGTCAGACCGGACACGATCTGCCGCTGGAAGAACATGACCAACACGAAGAGCGGCGCCGTGGCCGAGACCACCGCCGCCACGGCGAACATGACGTTTCCTTCCTCGAAGGTCGAGCCGAGGAAAGACGCGATCTTGGGCACCATCGTCTGATTTTCCTGGCTGAGCAGCATCGCGGTCACGGCGAAGTCATTGTAGGCCAGCAGGAAAGAGAACAGGCCCGTGGTAATTACTCCCGGCCACATCACCGGCACGATCACATGGCGGAACGCCTGAAACCGGGTGCAACCGTCGACCATGGCGCTTTCGTCCAGGTCCTTCGGGATGTTCAGAAAGAAGGAATGCAGCATCCAGAGCGTGAAGGGCTGATTGATCGCCACCAGCACGATGACCGCAGTGGGCAGATGACCCCAGAGGTTCCATTCGAAGAAGGGCAGAAGATAGCCCGAAACCAGCGTGATATGCGGCATCGCACGAAAGATCAGCGCGATCATCAGAAGCCAGAAGGCATAGCGGAATCCGGACCGCGCCAGCGCATAGCCGCCGAGCGTACCGAAGGTCAGCGAGACGATGACGGTGAAGACGACGACGATCATCGTGTTCAGCGCGGACCGCCAGAAATCCTGCTCGACCCACGCGCCGTGATAGGCCTGACCGGTGAAAGTGGCACCGGTCTCGACCAGCGTTCGGGTGCCCCAGAGGGCGTTCATCCAGTCTGCCTTCGAGAAGAAGTCGCCCTGAACCTTGAACGATCCCCAGAGGGTCCAGAGGAACGGGAATGAGGCAAGGACGACCCAGAGGATCACGAAGCCGGTCGAGAACGCGATCAGCGCAGGCGAGCGGCGGGTGGCTGCGGTCGCTGACATGGCTCAGGCCCTCTTCCGGTTGAAATCGCGCCAGGTGCGGATCAGCACCGGCGTAAGCAGGATCGCAACACCCACGATCGTCAGAAGGGACGTCGCCGCCGCCGACCCGAAGCGCGCCACGTCGCCGCGGAGGTCACTATAGATGATGTAACTCAGCGAGGTTGCGTTCGCCTCGGCCGAAAAGCCGACGATGGGCTCGAAGACCCGGAAGTTGTCCATAAGCTGGATCAGCGTCACGAAGACCACGAGCGGCGCCATGTAGGGGATGACCACATAGCGGATACGCTCCCACCGGCTGGCCCCGTCGACCATGGCGGCTTCCAGCGTTTCGCCCGGCACGGTCTGAAGACCGGCGTAGAAGACGACGAAGGCGAAGGGCGCGGAGTGCCAGATGCCGTAGACGAAAAGCGTGATCCAGGTCAGCGTCGGGGACGCCTTGAGCGACAGTTCGGGATCGTCGAACAGGACCTGAAGTGTCTTCCCGATGATGCCCTCGGCGTCGATCATCCAGAACAGGATCAGCGAGCCGATCAGAGGCGTCACGATCATCGGGAGAAGCGACACGAAGATCGTCGGACCCCGGAACATGCGCGGCAACGCGTTGACGCCCAGAGCGATCGCCATGCCCAGCAGAATGACGCTTGGTGTCACGATAGCGGTGTAGGCCAGCGTAAAGACCAGCGCCTTGTAAAAAGGCAGGTTCATCAGCCGCGAGAAGAATTCTCTGATCCCATCGGCGGTTCGCCAGATCTCGGCCACTTCGGCGGTCGCCAGATGTCCACGGTCGAAATAGGTGCCGAGCCCGTTGAACCGACCCAGTGGCTGCGCCTGCCGTAATTCAGCGGTGGCGGCAGTGTCGACAACGGTTTCCTGTTCGCAGCCAAATGGGCCGCAGTTCTCGACAGTGATGAGGACCTGTTCGTGTTCGATATGAAGCGACTGAATCGCGACCGAAACAATGGGTAGCGCGATGAAGAGCAGCATCGCCGCGAGGGACGGAAGGATGAACCAGAAGAAGGTCTTGTGCGGCATGATGCGCCCCTTGTCCCGCAGCGTTCGGGGCGGCCCCGTCAGGCCGCCCCGTTTCGGGTCTTAGTTCAGGAAGCCCTGTTCACGGGCAGCGGCGGTATAGGCCGCTTCGACATCGGCCAGAGCCTGCTCGGCGCTCTCATTGCCCTGCAGGAAGTCCGAGAGTTCGTTGCCCAGCGCCGTATGCATAAGGCCCATGAATGGGATCATCGGGTAGGGACGTGCGCCGGCAGTAGCGGTCGCGAATACACCCTCTGCGGTTGCGCCCGGCGTGTAGCCCGGCGCCAGCCAGACGGCGAGGTCGTTGTTGGCCGCGATCCGGTCTTCCGTCATTCCATTCAGAAGTGCGACGAAAGTGGCCTCGGCATCCTCGTCCGAGATGTTCTTGGCGATGGTGAAGCCGTCCCACCAGAGAGTCGAGGCGGGTGTGTTCCCGCCTGCGACGGTGGGCGCGGCAGCCAGAACTGTGGTCGAGGTGACTTCTTCGGTCGAACCTTCGTCATCGAGGATCGGCGCCGCGCGCGAGCCCCACATGGTCGCCAGCGCCAGACTGCCGGACTCCCACAGCGCTGCCGTCGCGTTCGAGTCGAATGTCAGGAAATCGGGGTTCGACACGTCAGCCAGCGCTTTGAGCGTGTTCAGCGTTGCGACACCGGTTTCGTTGTTGATCGACGGGCGCGCCGTGCCCGGCTCGAAAAACTGGCCGCCATGGCCGAGATACATGTTCACGAACTCTTCGCCCAGGTTCCAGCCCGTCTGCGAATTCATTGCATAGGGGTTCTGCATCACCCCGTCCGCTTCCAGCTTCTGCGCAGCGGCAATGACCTCTTCATAGGTCGTCGGCGGCTCGATTCCGGCGGCCTCCAGAATGTCGGAGCGGTAATAGAGGTGCTGCGCGTTCGCCATGAAGGCAATGGCCATGACCTTGCCGTCGACGGTGATCAGCTGGGTCGGGTTCAGGTTCTGGCCGTGCTTCGCCACCAGATCGTCCAGCGGACGGATCAGGTCTTCGTTGATCAGCGGAACGATGGACGAGTTCGCCACGATCGCCGAGGTGTACTGCGCCGGGTTGGCGGTCAGAGCGGCGACCTGAAGGTCACGATGCTCGGTCGTCAGGTTGGACTCGACGGTCACGCCGTCGCCCGCGCATTCGGCGGCACCCGCCACGACCGACTGAATCGCGGCGAAGTCGTTGCCCAGGATGTTGACGTTGCCGCCGCTCAACCCGCATCCCGCAAAGGCCGCGGACCCTGCAAAGATGGCGGCGCTCGCCAAGGCTGTTGTTCTGAGAAAAGTCATGGTCCTTCGACCCCCTGTTGCTTCGCCCCTGTTCAGCGGGGCTGTTTGGGCGCGACGATTGCATCGCTGTCACGGGTGCGCACGAATCGGAAATCCGTTTGCATACGTCTGCAATTACGTCGCATCAATTACGTTCTGGCAAGACTTTTCTTCTAGAGGCGTCATTTCTCATAGGTCATAAAAATAAGGTGTTGCCGCATTTAATGAATCGTGCCTAACTGATTTGCATTCGTATGCATTAAAGAGGCGCGTCATGGCGGAAGTGCAGCTTCGCAACATCTCGAAACGCTGGGGCGATTTCGTCGGCGTCGCCAATTTCGACCTGACGATCCCCGACAGGGAGTTCCTTGTCCTTCTGGGCCCCTCGGGCTGCGGCAAGACCACGACCATGCGCATGATCGCCGGGCTGGAGGATGCCACAGAGGGCGATATTCTGGTCGACGGCAAGCGCGTGAACGGGCTGGAACCCAAGGACCGTGACGTGGCCATGGTGTTCCAGAGCTACGCGCTCTACCCGAACATGAACGTCTACGAAAACATCCGCTTCCCTCTGAAGGTCCGGCGCATTCCCGAGGCCGAACATGACGAGCGCGTCCGCCGCGCCTCAGCCATGGTCGAGCTGGACGATTTCCTGCATCGCCGGCCTGCTGAACTGTCAGGTGGTCAACGGCAGCGGGTCGCGCTTGCCCGCGCCATCGTACGTCAGCCCAATGTCTTTCTGATGGACGAGCCGCTGTCGAACCTCGACGCCAAACTGCGCGTCTCGACCCGTGCACAAATCAAGAATCTCAGCCACGAGCTTCAGGTCACCACCATCTACGTCACTCACGACCAGATCGAAGCGATGACGCTGGCCGACCGTGTGGTCGTCATGAACAAGGGCGTCGTTCAACAGGTAGGCACTCCCACCGACATCTACGACCGCCCGGCCAATGCCTTTGTCGCGGGCTTCATCGGCTCACCCGCCATGAACCTGATTGAAGGGACCCTGTCGGGCGGCGTCTTCTCGGCAAAGAACATCCAGGTTGCCGGCCTGACGGGACCGGACGGGCCGGTCACCCTTGGCTTCCGCGCCGAGGACGCACAACCAGCCGGCGAAGGCGAGGTAAGCGCCCCGGTCTATTCGCTCGAACTTCTGGGCGATGCGACCATGGTGACGGTCAAGGCGGGCGGCGCGCTGGTATCGGTCAAGGCGCCCAAGGATTTCCGTGCCGAAATCGGAGACCCGTTCGCGGCCTCGGTTCCGGCGGGCATCTGCCACCTGTTCGACGCGACAAGCGGCGAGCGCATCTGACACGAAACGACAAGCTGAGGGTCGGAATGAACTACGAAGAACACGCCAAGCAGAGCGCCGCCTCACTGGCCGCCGTGAAGCAGATGGAAGCCGGATTGGCGGCGGGCGAACTGGATATGACCCGGTATTTCCATGAGGATTTCGTCTGGCGGGGGAATGTCGGCTGCGGCACGAAAGAAGGTGTCGAGGCCTTCCGCAGCCATTGGCAAAAGCCGTTCCGCAAGGCGTTCACCGAGCGCGACTACAAGACCGAGCACTTCATGGCGGATGGCGAGTGGGCCGCGTGTTTCGGACATATCGAAGCCACCCATTCCGGCACGTTCATGGGCATTCCGGCCACCGGCAAGCGCGTACGCATTCCCTACATGGATTTCTGGCGGATCGAGGATGGCCGTATCATCGACAACCCGGTCTCGGTCGATTTCGCGTCGGTGCTGCTTCAGCTTGGCCGCGATGTCTTCGGCGGCGAGGGCTGGGAAGCCTATGACCGGGGCGAAAAGCCCGTGCCGGATGACGAAGGGCTCTGAGGGCGGACCATGGCGATCACGCGGCTGAAGACATCGAAACCCGAAACAGAACGCGCCGAGGATGACGCCCGCGTGCGCGCCACGGTCGAGGCGACGCTGGCCGATATCGAGGCGCGGGGCGATGCGGCAGTCCGCGACCTGTCGCAGAAGTTCGACAATTACGCGCCCGAGAGCTTTCGCCTGACCGGGTCCGAGATCGAAGCGGCCATGCAAAAGGTCTCGACCCGCGATATAGAGGACATCCGTTTCGCGCAGGACCAGATTCGGCGGTTCGCAGGGGCACAGCGCGCATCGATGACGGACATCGAGGTCGAGACGCTTCCGGGCGTCATCCTTGGTCACCGTAACATCCCCGTGCAGTCCGTGGGCTGCTATGTGCCGGGCGGCAAGTTCCCGATGGTGGCGTCGGCCCATATGTCCGTGCTGACGGCCAGCGTCGCGGGCGTGCCGCGCATCATCGCCTCGGCCCCGCCGGTTGCTGGCGCCCCCCATCCGGCCATCGTGGCTGCGATGCATCTGGGCGGCGCCCATGAGATCTACGTCATGGGCGGCATTCAGGCCGTCGGCGCCATGGCCATCGGCACGGAGACGATCGAGCCCGTGCATATGCTGGTCGGCCCCGGTAACGCCTTTGTGGCCGAGGCCAAGCGGCAGCTTTTCGGACGGGTCGGCATAGACCTTTTCGCCGGTCCGACCGAGACCATGGTGATCGCGGATGACACGGTGGATGCCGAGCTCTGCGCCACCGACCTTCTGGGTCAGGCCGAACATGGCTATAACTCGCCCGCCTGCCTGATCACCAACAGCCGGAGCCTTGCGGAAGGGACGCTGGCCGAGATCGAGCGCCTGCTCGCCATCCTGCCCACGGCCGAAACCGCCCGGACCAGCTGGCAGGATTATGGCGACGTGATCCTTTGCGACACCCATGACGAGATGCTGGCCGTTGCCAACGACATGGCCTACGAGCATGTGCAGGTCATGACGGACCGCGACAACTGGTATCTCGAACACATGCATTCCTACGGCGCTCTTTTTCTTGGCCCCCGCACGAACGTCGCCAACGGCGACAAGGTCATCGGCACCAATCACACGCTGCCCACGCGCAAGGCGGGGCGGTACACGGGCGGTCTCTGGGTGGGCAAGTTCCTCAAGACCCACAGCTATCAGAAGGTCACCACCGACGAGGCGGCGGCCATGGTGGGCGAATACGGCTCGCGGCTTTGTATGCTGGAGGGCTTCGTCGGCCACGCCGAGCAGTGCAACATTCGCGTGCGCCGCTACGGCGGACGGAACGTGCCTTATGGCGCAGCCGCCGAGCCGCTGGATGCGGCGGAATAGGAGGCAGCCATGACGACCCAACTGCCCCGCACTCCGTCCTTCCGGCTCGATGGCCGGCGCGCGCTGGTGACCGGCGCTTCCTCCGGCATCGGTCAGGGGGCGGCGGTCGCATTGGCCGAGGCCGGCGCGCATGTGGTGTGCGCGGCGCGCGGCGTCGAGCGGCTGGAAGACACGGTCGCCGCAATGCGCGATGCCGGATGGTCCGCCGAGGCGATGGCGCTCGACGCGGCGGATATCGAGGGGATCGGCACGGCGCTTTCCACGGCCGACGCGTTTCACATTCTGGTCAACGCGGCAGGTACGGCGCGGCATTCGCCGGCAGTCGATACGCAGCCCCAGGATTACGACGCGGTGATGGACCTGAACATGCGCGGTGCATACTTCCTGTCGGCGGAAGTAGCGCGGGCGCAGATGGCCGCCGGGATACGCGGCAGCATCATCCATATCTCCTCGCAAATGGGCCACGTCGGCGGAATCGACCGGGCGGTCTATGCCGCGTCGAAACACGGGCTGGAGGGTATGGTGAAATCCATGGCGATCGAGTGGGGCCCGAAGGGCATTCGCGTCAACACGATCTGCCCGACCTTCATCCGCACGCCGCTGACCGCGCCCACCTTCGACAACCCCGAGCGCGTCGCGTGGATCGAGGACAAGATCAAGCTGGGCCGCGTGGGCGAGGTCGAGGACATCATGGGCGCGGTGGTCTGGCTGGCGTCGGACGCGGCGTCGCTGGTCACGGGGACGTCGATCCTGGTCGACGGGGGCTGGACGGCGGACTGATGGTCGAGAAGGTCACATCGCTTGACGTCGCGCGGCTGGCCAAAGTCAGTCAGTCGGCGGTTAGCCGTGTGTTCTCGGGGGCTTCGGCCTCGAAAGCGACCATCGCCAAAGTACGCGCGGCGGCGGATCAGTTGGGCTACCGGCCCAACACGCTGGCCCGCGCCATGATCACCGGCAAGAGCCGGATGATCGGGCTGGTCGTCGCGTATCTCGACAACCAGTTCTATCCGGTCGCGCTGGAGCGTCTGTCGAACGCGCTTCAGGCCGAGGGCTATCACGTTCTGGTCTTCATGGCGTCGAACGCGACCGACAACGTGGAGCCCATCGTGCAGGAGCTGATGGACTATCAGGTGGAAGGCATCGTTTTCGCCTCGGTCTCGATCAGTTCAGACCTGACCGAGCGCTGCGCCAGTGCCGGGATTCCCGTGGTTCTGTTCAACCGGGGGCAGGACGGTCTGGGCCTGTCCTCGGTGACGTCGGCCAATATCGACGGCGGGCGGCAGGTGGCCGAGTTTTTCGTGGCGGGCGGGCATCGTCGCATCGCGCATATCGCGGGCTGGCAAGGGTCGTCCACGGGCCGCGACCGCGCGCTCGGGTTCCGGCAGGGGCTGAAGGCCGCAGGCGTGCCTCTCCTGGCCGAAATCGACGGGATGTACAGCCGCGAGGCGGCGCAGTCGGCGGCGCGGGTGCTCATGGCCCGCTCCGACCCGCCCGATGCCATCTTCGTCGGCAACGACCACATGGCCTTTGCCGTCATGGACACGCTCCGCAGCGAGTTGGGCCTGAGCGTGCCGAATGATGTCTCGGTCGTGGGCTACGACGACGTGCCACTGGCGTCCTGGGATGCCTACAGCCTGACCAGCGTGCGTCAGCCGATGAACCGCATGGTCGAGGCCACTGTCGACACGCTTCTGGGACAGATCGCGGACCGTGATCGCCCGGCACAGAAAGTCGAGATCGCGGGGCCGCTCATCGTGCGCGCGTCCGCGCGTATTCCGGAAGGATGGAAGACATGAAGGGCTTTTCCGACAAGTGGCGGGACTTTCCCGATTACATCATCGGGATCACCAAGGAGATCTGGGAAGACCGGGGCATCGCCACGCTCAATCACTATTATTCGGATGACATTCCCGTCCGCTCCCCCATGGGCATTCAGCGCGGCAATCAGTCGGTCATCGCCTCGACGATGGCGACCTGTCACGAGTTTCCCGATAGGCAGCTTTTCGGCGAGGACGTGATCTGGTCTGGCGATGACGAAGCGGGGTACCTGTCCTCGCACCGGCTGATCACTACCGCGACCCACAGCGCCGACGGTCAGTTCGGACCAGCGACGGGCAAGACATGGACCGTCCGCGTCATCGCGGACTGCGCGGCGAAGGCCGACACGATCTATGACGAATGGCTTGTCCGGGACTATGGCGGCATTGTCAGGCAGCTTGGCCTGTCGCCGCGCGACTATGCCGAGACACTGATCGCTGCCGAGGGCGGGCCAGAGGCCGCCGCCCGCCCCTTCACCCCCGACATGGATGTCGATGGCGGCTATCACGGTACCGGTAACGACAACGAGTGGGGCCAGCGCTATGCCGACACGCTGAGCCGCATCATGGATAAGGATTTCACCCATATCCGCGAAACCTATGATCGGGCGGTTATCGGGGAGTACGCCGGTGCGGTCTCGGTCCTTGGGACCGAAGGCGTCACGGCCCAGTGGCTTGGGCTTCGGTCCTCGTTTCCGAATGCGACGTTCAGGATCCACCACCAGATCGGGATGGAGGGCGGGATGCTGCCGCCGCGCGCCGCGATCCGCTGGTCGCTGAACGGTTTACACGAAGGCTGGGGCAGCTTCGGCAAGCCGACCGGCGCCCATGTCCACGTGATGGGCATGAGCCATGCCGAGTTCGGCCCCTGGGGCCTGCGACGGGAATTCGCCCTCTGGGACGAAATCGCCATCTGGAAGCAGATTCACCTCGGGACGGCCTGACCGCTTGTTCCGGGACCGTTTGGAGAAGATTACATGACCCCCGACATCGTCCGCTACGGCGAACTCCGCCCCTGCAAGACGGCCTTCATCGACGCCCACACGCCCGGCTCGGACCAGAAGGAAAACTTCACGATCATCGGCGGTGGCGTGTCCGAAAGCCCCGATCAGCATGTGCACATCGCCAAGCCGCACGGCTTCAATATCGGCGCGGCGGGTCAGCCGCCCAAGTGCCGGAACTCGCTCCACTCTCACCGTACGGCCGAAGTGTTTTTCGTCCTTTCCGGACGCTGGCGCTTCTTCTGGGGCCGGTGGGGAAACGCGGGCGAAGTGGTCCTTGAGGAAGGCGACATCTTCAACATCCCGACAGGCATCTTCCGGGGTTTCGAGAATATCGGCACCGACTACGGGATGATCATGGCGATCCTTGGCGGTGACGACGCAGGCGGCGGCGTGATCTGGGCGCCGCAGGTGATCGAGGACGCGCGCGATCATGGGCTGGTCTTGGGCGAAAACGGCAAGCTCTACGACACGAAGAAGGGCCAAAGCCTGCCCGAGGGCGTGGCGCCGATGCCGTTACTGACCGATGAGGAACTGACGACCTTCCCGGAACCTACGACGCGCGACGTGGTCCCGCATTATGTGGCGCGCTATTGGGACATGGTCGCGCTGGCCGACCGGAAACCCGTCAAGGTGATCGGGGAAAACGGCATGCTTCGGGACAAGCCCGGCTTCGAGGTCGATTTGGTGACCCGCGGCAGCGCCAGCGAAGCGATGCACAGCCACGACCGGCCCTCTGTTCTGATGCCGGTCAAGGGTCACTGGCGCGTGTTCTGGGACGGCGGCGAGGCCGTGCTCGCCCCGGGTGACACGATGAGCGTTCCGGCCGGGCTGGATCATGGCGCGGTGCCGTCGATGACGGGCGAAGCCGCGCTTTATCATGTCATCGGTACGGACGATCCGGCCGGCAAGACCTGGACACCTGAATGACGAATACCGACCCCAGCGACATCAAGGGCGTCTACGACCGCCGCGCCGAGGATTACGACGCGGCCCGGTCCCGCGCGTTCTTCGAGGCGCGATGGCTGTCGCGCTTTGCGGATTCCCTGCCTGAAGGCGCGCGTGTGCTGGATGTCGGATGCGGGGCGGGAGAGCCGATCGCCGGCTGGCTTATCCGCGAGGGCTACAACGTGACCGGAGCCGATTTCTCGGACGCGATGCTGGCCATCGCGCGCGAGCGGTTTCCAAATGGCGACTGGCGGCTGGCCGACATGAGGAGCCTCGATCTTGACGACCGGTTCCACGGGATCATCGGCTGGGACAGTTTCTTCCACCTGACGCCCGATGAACAGCGCCAGACCATCCCGCGCCTTGCACGCCACTTGTTGCCCGACGGTGTTCTCGTGGTCACGGTGGGTCCGATTGCAAGCGAGCGCATCGGCAGCGTCGGAGGCGAGCCGGTTTATCACGCGAGCCTGTCGGTCGGAGAATACGCAGCGCTTCTCGAAAGCGCGGATATGCGGCTGACCGGTTTCATGGCTGAAGACCCCTATTGCAATTTCCACACCGTGCTGATGGCGCGCAAGACGAAGGAGACCCGCCCATGAGCAGGATCAGGACCACGCATGTCGGCTCGCTTCCCCGGACGCAGGAGGTGGTCGACTTCATTTTCGCGCGCGAGCGGGCCGAGCCTTACGACGCCGCCGCCTTCGACGCGGCCATGACGAAAGCGGTCGACGAGACAGTTGCGAAACAGGTGAAGGCGGGTATCGAGATCGTCTCCGATGGCGAGACCTCCAAGATCAGCTACGCCACCTACGTCAAGGACCGCTACACCGGCTTCGACGGAGACAGCCCGAGAAATGCGCCCGCCGACCTGAAGCTGTTTCCGTCCTTCCTGAAGCGCCTTGCCGCCGATGGCGGCACGCCGAAATACGCGCGTCCGATGTGCGTGGGCGAAGTCCGGTCGAAAGGTCAGGGCGAGTTGCAGAAGGATATCGACAACCTGAAGAGTGCCATGGAGGCGCATGGGGTCGAGCGCGGCTTCATGAACGCCGCTTCGCCGGGCGTGATCTCGCTTTTCCTGCAGAACGATTACTATCCCAGCAGAGAAGCCTATCTGGCCGCACTCGCGGATGCGATGAAGGAGGAGTACGAGACGATCGTTGCCGCCGGGCTGGACCTGCAGCTCGACTGCCCGGACCTCGCGCTATCCCGCCACATGCTCTTTACCGATCTGAGCGACGAGGAGTTCGTCCGCGTCGCCGGAGCCCATGTCGAGGCGCTGAACCATGCGCTTCAGGACGTGCCGGAGGACCGTGTCAGGGTGCATATCTGCTGGGGCAACTACGAAGGCCCCCATGTCTGCGACATACCCATGGCCAAGATGTTCGACACGCTGATGAGCGCCAAGGCGCGCTACGTGCTGTTCGAGACGTCCAATCCCCGCCACGGGCATGAGTGGACCGTCTTCCGCGACCGCGCGACGGATATTCCCGAGGACAAGGTGCTGGTGCCGGGCGTGGTCGATACCACCACCAACTTCGTCGAGCATCCCGATCTGGTCGCTCAGCGGATCGCCCGGTTCGTCGATATCGTCGGTGCGGATCGCGTGGTCGCAGGCAGTGACTGCGGCTTCGGCACTTTCGCGGGC
This sequence comes from Kangsaoukella pontilimi, assembly GCF_009830125.1. Taxonomy (GTDB): domain Bacteria; phylum Pseudomonadota; class Alphaproteobacteria; order Rhodobacterales; family Rhodobacteraceae; genus Kangsaoukella; species Kangsaoukella pontilimi. Next base: position 48,099 of record NZ_WUPT01000002.1, read on the forward strand.
TTCGGCGCGGTAGACCCGGACATCGCCTATGCCAAGCTGGAAGCGCTGGCCGAGGGCGCGGCACGCGCGGGATGAGCCTTCCCTTGCTGCTCGTGCCGGGGATGATGTGCGACGCCCGGCTGTTCGGCCCACAGATCGCCGCCTTGTCGGCAGATCGGCAGGTGACCGTGCCCGGTATCGATGGGCATGACACGATGGATGCGCTCGCCGCAGAAATCCTTGAAGACGCCCCACCGCGCTTCTGTCTGGCGGGTCTGTCCATGGGCGGCATCGTGGCGATGGAGATGCTGCGTCAGGCACCGGACCGGATCGCGGGGCTCGCCCTTCTGGATACGAACCCGCTCGCAGAAGCCGACCGCGTGAAAGCGCGGCGCGCGGGGCAGATGGACCGCGTCGCCGCCGGTGGGTTGAGGGCCGTCATGCGGGACGAGATGAAACCGCTCTACCTTGCCGATGGTCCCGACCGAAACGACATTCTCGCGCTTTGCATGGACATGGCCGAAGCGCTCGGGCCGGAGGTCTTCCTGCGTCAGTCCCGCGCGCTTCGTGACCGGATCGACCAGACCGAAACGCTTGCCCTGTATCGCGGACCTGCGCTGGTGCTCTGTGGTCGGCATGACGCGCTCTGCCCCGTGCATCGGCATGAGCTGATGCACTCCCTCATGCCGCAATCGCATCTTCAGGTCATCGAAGAGGCGGGCCATCTGCCGACGCTCGAATGTCCCGATAAGACGACCGCCGCTCTGTCCCACTGGCTGGCCGAGACCGGGTGAACCGGTCTCACCGCTTGATCGACCAGACCATTGCGGTCTCGTAGCCCGCGCGACGGAGCAGATCGACTTTCGAATGCCAGCCCGCCGGGCAGACGACGAACGCCGCGCCGACCCCGCGTGCGGCCAGCGCGCCCTCGGCGGCACGGAGAAGCGTCATTGCCCCCTGCCCTTCGCCGGCGAGGTGTTCGATGTCCGCGTAATCGACATGGTAGTAGTCGTCGATCACACCGGTGCCGACCACGTCATGCGCAGGCGGGAAATGGATACGGGATGCGGGTTGCGCAATCGCATAGCCATCGAGCGCGTCTGCGGTGCCCATCACCATCATGTCCCGGTCGGCCAGCGTCAGGCTGCGGGTCATCCAGGCGGCGAACCGCGCGTCAGCCTCGGCGTGGATTTCCCAGAACGGCTCGATCTCGAAAAGGGTATGGCGATTCTCGGCGCTTCGGGCGACGATGCCGGGGATATCGGCCTCGGTCGCTGGGCGGACACCCGCCTGTGCGCCGCTATCGCCAAGATCGTTCCGGGACAGGTACAGGGTCAGGGGCGCGAAGCCCGCTTCCTCGAACGCGCTTCGCCAGACCTCTCCCGTCACGAAGGTGGACAGCAACACCTGAGCGCCCGCCTCCCTCAGCGCGCGTTCACCCGCTGCGACAAGCGCCGTGACCGTACCGTCCGGAGCCTCGGGCGCGGCGTAGGAATCCGCCAAGATCAGGCCCGGCATCCCGAAGCGGCCCTTGTAGATCGGCGGCACCGGTAAAAGCATCGCGTGGACCACGCCAAGAAGATCATCGCCGTCCTCGGCCACCTGCCAGAACTGGCGGACCGGCTGGTCTTCGGCGGTGAGTGCATAGGCCAGCTCCTCTTCCACCCGATGCCGTGTGTTATCGGCAACGCCCCACAAGATCGGGTCGACGGCCGCACGCTCGCCCGCGTCCAGGAGCAGAAGGTCGGCAAGGCGCGGAATATCGTCCGGCGTAGCGTCACGAATTGAAAGGGTCATCGTCGGTTCCCGAGCTTTGGCTGTCAAAAAGAGCCCTTCCCCTTATCGGCAACCACGTCGCGTTTGACAAAGCAGGACAATTCTCCGAGCGTTCAGAAAATCTAACGGCTTGAGGACTCTGTGCGACATGTGAACCTGAATGCCCTGCGGGTCTTCACCGTGGTGGCCGAGCACGGAAACCTGCAGCGGGCGGCTGATAGGCTGAACCTGTCGCGAGGCGCCGTTTCGCAGCGGATCAAACAGCTCGAGGTCGATCTCGGCACTGTGCTTCTGGAACGCGGCGCACGGGGCGTGGCCCTGACCGAGGACGGCGAACGCTGCCGTGCCGCGATGGTCGAGGCGCTTTCCCTCATCGAGACCGCGCTGTCCGGCATCGGTGACAAGGATGGGACGATCACGATCCACCTCGGCTCTTCAACGGCGACAAAATGGCTGATGCCGCGGATGGACCGCTTTCGCGCCGAATTCCCCGACGTGGCACTGACCACCGAAATCCACGAAACACGACTGAGGCGAAGCCTGGGTCCGAACGAATTAGCGATATGGCCGGGAAGCGCGCCTGACGGAAATCCTGCGCATCTGTCTTGCGTGCTCACCGAAATTCGCCTTGTCGCCGTATGCGCGCCGAGCTTGGCCCGACCGGCGGGCACGCTGGACACCGCAGCGCTTCTTGCCCTGCCGTTTCTGCAGGACGCCAATCGTCACTGGGACAGGCTGGTAGAAGAGAGCGGAGCCAAGAAACAGGCGAAGCCTCTGAACGTGGACCGGTCCGCGCTGGCGCTCGATGCGGCGATCAACGGGCACGGGGTCGCCATCGCGCCGGCCTACATGGTCGAAGCAGACATTGCCCGTGGAAGGCTTAGCGAGATCTGGTCCGATCCCGAACCGCCCCGACAGCAGCTTTACCTGTCATGGTCACGCGAGGATTTAGGGCATCGAACCGCGGGAAAGGTCGTGGACTGGATTCGCGCCGGTTTCGGACATCCGTGCGAATAAGCGACCCAGGCTATTCGATGCTTGCGAGGTCGATCTCGAGCTTCGAAAGATATGTCTCGCCCTCGTCGGTGCTGATCGTCGCGCCAAGGTTCTCGGCCATCTGCGCAACCAAGCGCGACCCGATCCCTGTCGAAGGAATCCGTCTGATGCTGCCGGGATCGAGAACGGTATTCGACACCTCGAGCGTCAGTAAGTCTTCCACAATCCTCAGCCGCACGTGGATGGGTTCCGAGCTGTCCGGGTGGAAGCCATATTTCAGTGCGTTCGTCAGCATTTCGTTGATGATCAGGCCAAGGGACACCGCTGGCTGGCTGCCGACGAAAACCTCCCTGTCGCCCAGATCTGGAATCAGCCTGTCCGTGCCAATGGCCACGCTTCGAAGGGTGTGATCGACAAGCTGACGTATAAGTTGGTTCAGTGACACCTGCAGATCGGATGCGGTCATCTGCATCAGACCGTGGACGGCAGAGACTGCCTCGATCCGCTCCGCGATCCCATTCAGGACGCCAACGAGGTCTTCAAGACTTGCATCATCGCCCTGCTTCACAAGGCTGCGACGCTCGACATTTATCATGGCCAGGGACAGCATCAGGCTGTTCTTGATCCGGTGGTTCGCCTCTTCGACCAGAGCCGTCTTCATCTGGTTTTCGCGGTCGAGCTGACGGCGTTGACGCTCGATATCCGTGAAGTCCGCGAAGGTGCCGACCAGTTTCCGGCGGCGGTCATGTGGATCGATGACCACTTCCCCGCGGATACGCAGAAACCGCTCGGTTCCATCGGGGCGATTGACGCGGTAGTCGAAGGCAGCGATTTCACCGCGCGGTGCGGCAAATACCCGGTCGACCTCGGCATAGACCGCTGGCAAGTCCTCGGGGTCGACCCGCTCGAAAAACGGCCCAGCAAGATCACCCGCCTCGCCCGGAGCGAATCCGAACATCTCGTCCACAGCCTCGCTTCGATCGAAGCGGCCGCTGCTGGGGTCGAACGTGAAATAACTGACGGCGGTCGTGGCGACGGCGGATCGTTTTTCCGCCGAGGAGAGCTCTTCCGAGAGAACGCGGTCTGTGACATCGCGGGCGATTTGGAGGATGGCCACCGTCTCGCCTTCTTCCACGATGGGCGACATCTGGATCTTCCAGTAGCGCTCTTCGTAGTCTCCCGCCTCATTCACAAGATCATAGCGGTATGGACCGATACTGACTGGCGCGCCCGTCTCCAGAATGGCGCGCACGGTCGAGCGGATCGCGTCCATCGCGGCGTCGCCGCCTTCCTCGTCGGTGGGCGGAAAGGCCTCGAACATGCCGCGACCGGCGATATCCAGATCGGGCGTTGCCGTCATCTCGACATGCGCCGGGTTTCGCCAAAGAAGTGTGAGATTCTGGTTGGGTTCGAAAATCAGGGCAGCGAAGGGTGCAGTTTCGAGTGCCTTGCCAGCAAGGCGCAGCACGTTCTCAGCTGCATTGGCAGACGCCCAAGATACAGAAACATCCACCACACTTTTCCTCGCTTACACGCGCAGAAACTATCTCATTGGCGGGCGCATTCAAGAGTTTGCACAGAGCGTTTTTCGCCCGGAACCCTCAAGACCTAGAGAAAACGACCGCCGCACAACGGAGTGCGGCGGACTTGGGCGCATACATCGCGATTTATCTCAGGAAATTTACTCTTCGCGGATCAAATTACCTTCGGAGACACCTCTTTCCGACAGCAGTTCGGCCACGGCGTCTTCCATCGGCGGCGGGCCGCAGAGGTAAAAACGGCCCGAGAAATCATCCACGACATCGTCGAGGAGCGACCCGTCAACCTGACCCTTGCGAAGACCGTCCCGCGCGCCTTCTGCCACCACGAATGTGGTCTTCAGATCGGGCAGCGTCTCCCAAAGCGGACGAAGGATGATGTCCTCCGGTGCGCGGTTGGCAAAGATCAGATGGCATCCCTTCAGCGAGCCATGGCGTTCGCGGTGGCGAAGAATGCCGAGGAAGGGCGTGATTCCCGCACCGCCCGCGATGAACACGCCCGGACCCTTGTCCTCGATTGCGCCCCAGGCATCGTCGATCAGAACCGAGTCACCAGGGACCAGACCTGGCAGCTTTTCGGTGACGCCATCATGGTCGGGATAAGATTTGATCGTGAAAGACAGGATACCGGCGTCGGGATCGGAGGTGAACGTGAACGGTCTCTTCTCGTCGCGCCATCCGTCCCGGTCGAGCGCCATTTCGGTCGCTTGGCCGGGCGTGAACGAATAGCCGTCCGGCTTGTCGAAAATATAGGTTTTCACATCCGGCGTCAGCGGAACCGTTTCGAGCAGGGTCAGTCGGTGCGTCATTCGGTGTCCTTTCGGTCTTTGTCTTTGCTGTTCGATGACCCAACAAAGCGGCGCAGACACGGTTCCGAGGGAACGCGCGGGGCGTGACGGCGTTCTCCGCTCATGAGCGAGCTTGTCTTCTATCCCGATGACCGTCCCGGCTTCACGCGTATCCGGCGCGGACGAGGCTTCAGCTATCGTGCCCCCGACGGCACGCGGGTCGGTTGCCAGGAGACGCGGCAACGCCTGGAAAAGCTCGCTGTCCCGCCGGCATATGAGAGCGTTTGGATCAGCCCCAAGATCAACGGTCACCTGCGCGCTTCCGGACGCGACGACCGCGCGCGCAAGCAGTACATGTACCATCCCGACTGGACCCGTCTGCGCGATGCCAAGAAGTTCGACCGCCTTGCAGAGTTCGGCGCGGCTCTGCCCGCGCTCCGGCGCTGGATCGGTCGGAACCTGAAAGGCGAGATCGGCGCGCGGGACACCGCCGTCGCCGCCGCGCTTGCGCTCATCGACCGCCTTTCCATGCGTGTGGGCAACCCGGAATACAGCCGAGAGAACGGAAGCTACGCCGCAACGACGCTGACGGCCCGGCACCTGACGTGCGAGGACAGATCGGTGCAACTGAGCTGGCCCGCCAAGGGCGGGCGCAGCGTCGAGAAGCCGGTCACCGGCAGACTTCTCCGCGAGGTTCTCGACGCGATGGCGAAGGCACCCGGACGACAGCTTCTGATCTGGAATGACAACGGTCGCACGAGAGCTGTTCGCGCCTCCGACCTCAATGCGCGGGTAGCCGAGATTGCCGGCGACGGGTTCTCCGCCAAGACCTTTCGGACATGGAACGGAAGCCACGCCGCCTTTCTTGCTGCCACCCGAAGTGACGACGCCCCCACCATCGCCAGTCTGACCGAAGCAGCGGCAGAGCGATTGCACAACACGCCAGCCATTGCGCGGTCCAGCTACGTGCATCCCGCCATTCTGGACGCGCGCGAAACGCTGCCCGGCAACATGCTTCAGGACGCGCCGAGCGGCCTGCGGAGGGGAGAGGCCGAGCTTCAGGTCTTTCTCAACGACGCACCCTCTCTCGCCGGCGATATTCTGCTTGTCGAGTGACGTCGTGGAACCATTTGTCTGCCCGGTGCTTTAGCGGGCATGACAAACGGTTTTGATGGCGGTCTTCCCGCCGCACTTCCCTGCCCTATCGATGCCGACGGCAAACGTCGCCTCATCGGCATCGAAATCGAATTTGCGGGCCTTTCCGCTTCCGATGCTGCCGCCATCCTCGCGCGTGCGACCGGCGGACGGGCTTTCCAAACAGACGATGGCTGGCGTTGCGAGACGCCCCTCTTCGGAACCTGCGATCTTTCTCTTGATACCGCGTGGCGGGGGACGCTTGCCACTCTGGGCGGCACCGGTGTGCTTGACCTCGCGCAAAGCGTGGTTCCGGTGGAACTTGTCACCGAGCCTTTCGATCCGAAGCATCTGCCCGCGTTTGACGCGGCGCTCGAAGCGCTGCGGGATGCGGGGGCGGCAGGATCACGCGGATCGCTCATGCATTGCCTCGGGGTTCATCTGAACGTGGACGCCGCGTCGCTCAACGCTCCCCATATCGCTGCCGTAGCACGGGCCTATGCGCTGCTAGAGCCTCTCTTGCGCGCCGATATGGGGCTGGATGGCCCGAGCCAAGCCCTGCCCTTCGTCGATCCGTATCCCGAAGAACTGACGGATGCGCTGACGATGGACTTGGGCGGTGGCCTCGCTGTTCTCGCAGATCTCTATCTTCGGCACACTCGATCGCAACACCACGGGCTCGACCTATTGCCGCTTCTGGCCCACGCGCTTCCGGACAAAGTCCGAGACGCAGTCGGATATGACGAGAATATCGCGCCGCGCCCGGCGTGGCACTATCGCTTGCCCGAAAGCCGTATCGATGAGCCCGGCGGGAGCATTAGCCGGGAGTGGCACTATTGGTGCATGGTCGAGGCCGTGGCGAAGAACCCGGCATGTCTCTCTGCCCTCTGCCGCGCATGGGCCCGCTATCGGGCCGGTGGCGGGGAGCGGGACTGGGTGACGGTAAGCCGCTCTGTTCTGGACGCGGGCCAGAACGCCGTCGCTGCATGAGCCGGACTACCATTGGTTTCATCGACCCGAAACGGAACCAGCCGCCTGCCGCTACGTTGATCAATAGAAGTGGCAGCAAGGCTGCCTGAAACGAAGCAGGCCAGTCCGACAGGCGAGATGAACGACGCGATTTCGGGATCGCGCCTGTCTTTCCGGAGATTCCCGTAGAGACGGGACGAACGGGGCAAGTTCCCCTCTCCGGAGGTTCCTGGCCGAGATACTCGATACCGATGGAGATTGAACATGGATGGAAGTTTTTTGCTCATTTTGCTTGCGATCGTGACGCTCGGGGCGGTGATGGCATTTGCCCTGTATTCCAAAAAGCGCACGCAGGACCGTCTTGAAGATGACGACGCGCCGAAGTCGACGCTGGCTGCAGACACGCCGGACCACCGTTGAGCACCACTATGCGTCAGAAAGAAACGAGGCCCGGAGCATCAGCTCCGGGCCTTTTTTCACCCACCCAAACCACTAACAAAGAACGCTTCGACATCTGTCTTTCGCAATGTCCGCCGTCCCCGACGGGGGCGCTCTGGCGCATGTAAGTTAAACGCCACGAGGCGTGTCGGGTTCCGTCAGCCGCAGGTGTTTTTTTAACAACCGGACAGACACTGTGCGCCGGAACCCTTGCTCGGCTGATGGGTTCATTGAGCAGGACGGACCGATGGCATTTCACGCTCTTGCCTGTCCTGAAAGGAACGGTTTCAAGACGATGACAACACAGGCAGCGAGCAACCTTTTGGACGCCTTGAGTCCCGACAAGTCCAATGAGCGTGTGACCTTGGGCGACATCGCCGATCGCGCGGGCCGCGAAGGTTACGCAGCCCTTGTTCTCGTCCCTGCGGCACTGGTCGCCTCGCCGCTTTCGGGAGTACCGGGTCTGTCCGCGCTGATGGGTATCTCGATTGCGCTGCTCGCCATCCAGATGGCCGCAGGCAGGAGTGGTCTCTGGCTTCCCGGATGGCTACGACGCCGCTCTGTCAACGCGGACAAGCTGGAGAACGCGCTGAAAGCGTTGAGGAAACCCGCGCGCTTCGCGGATCGTTACACGGCGCGTCGGCTCAGCGCGCTGACCAGTGACATTGCCGGCAGATTGATTGCCGTTCTTGCCTGCATCGGCGGCCTCGCCATGCCGTTTCTTGAACTTGTGCCGTTCTCATCGAGCATTATCGGCAGCGTCATTGCCGTTCAGATGCTGGGTCTTTTCACTCGCGATGGCTTGGTCGTTCTTGCCAGCCTCGTGCCGCCGCTTATTGCCGGGGCAGTGGCGCTGTACATCTAGCACACTCCGGTCAACGCCCGTTTTGATGGCGCGTCGAGCTCAGACATTTATCTCCCTCAATTCCTCCAGCTCCTGATCGAGGAGGCCCGCGCTCTTGCTGTACGCCATGGCAAGATCCGCCATGTCGCGCACAGCGGCCTCGAGCGACGGATCTCCGCATTTCGCCAGCTCGGCCAAGGCGCGCCTCAGGTGCTTGGCCACCTCGATCGTACCGGCGCCGTCACGCGCAATCGACCGAAATGCAGCATCCACAAGATGCTCAGGATCCGCGAAACCCGCGAAGACGCGATCCGAAAGTTCGGCATCCTCATCCGGTTCGGTGCGGGCATAGTGCCAGAGGAGCGATTTGAGCAAGCACAGCGCCTGGATGGCCGTTCCAGGGTCGTTGATGCCGGGCGACAGAGCGCGCGACGCGCTTTCGGCCAGCACGGTCAGCCCGAACTCGGCATCCTGATCCTGACTGCGTGTATCGCCGATGGTGAAGGCATCGCTGAGGCTCGACACAAGATCGTCGCTTGGGGATCCGGTGACCTCGGCAACCGGAGCGCCTTCGAGGACGTGCATTCCGGCGCGCACGTCGATCCGCAGCCGTTCCGATGCGCCGATGCATTCGTGAAGCTGCCCGATATCGACCAACTGAACGAAGCCCGACGATGGGGCCGGAATCTTCACCGCATCGTCAGGCCAGTCCGTAAGATCGGACAGCGGGCGTGCACCGTGCCTTGGGTGGCGGGCTATTTCGGTCAGCGTTTCCTCGGCCCGCGCCTGCGCGACGCGCAGGCTTTCATCGACGCTGCCGAGCGTTGTCAGATGGCTGATCCATCGCAAGAGCGAGAAAACGACGCCGAGGACAACGAGGATCGTCAGACCCATCACCAGAAGCGCGGCCTCTTCCCGGTAGAAGCCGGCCCGGTAAAGGATGATCGAACTCAGGGAATAAACGAAGGCACCGATGAAGGCGGCCAGCACGGATTGCGTCGTTGTGTCTTCCAGAAGAATGCGGTGCACGCGCGGCGTGGTCGCATTCGCGGCCGCGCGATGGGCCGCCACCATGATGTTTAACGAGAAGGTCGAGACTGCCAGCATCGACGAGGCAAGGATCGTCAGAACCGGCAGGACCGACGAGAAGGTCATCTCGATGTCCAGAAGGTCATTAATCCACGCCGCACCGAGCGGACCGAGGAACGCAGCCAGAAGCGACGACAGCGCGTAAAGAACGACGCGCAGGCCCATATTGCGGTAGTAGCGCCGGAAAAACAGAATGAGGCGTCTCAGACGGCCCATGGAACATACCCCGCTTGCGTCACTGGTGATGGCCTCGCGGCATATACCATCGTCTTCGTTTTCCTCGATATCGACGCCGCATGAGAGCACAGGACGTCACCGATCCGAAAGCCCAATCGGGACACGCATTGCGGCGGCAAGCTCTGTACGGAGCCCTTGTCAGGCATGATCTCAACGACAGCGCGGCACAACTGTTCCGTGCCACGCTCGCGTGACGGCGCCGAGGGGAACCGTGTGACTGGCGGCACGTTGTACGACAGGACATCTGACTTTGTGACTTTGGGGGTGAAGGTATGAGTATTTCGAAAGGAGACCGCGTGTCTTGGTCATGGGGGTCGGGTGAGGCGACGGGGAGGGTCGTGGAGGTCTTCACATCCGAGGTAACGCGCACGCTCAAAGGCAACGAGGTGACAAGAAAGGCCACGGACGACGAGCCGGCCTACCTGATCGAACAGGATGATGGCGACGAGGTTCTGAAGTCATTTACGGAGGTCGAAAAGGCCTGATCCGGCAAGAGCCGCGCGCAGCCGGTGCGTCAGATCAAAGGACGCGTTTCTGCAGAATCCTCTTCCATCATCGCCAGTTGGCGCGCGACGTCCATCTCAAGGAATCGCAGCGTTCCGTCCTGCCACGACAGAACCTGCCGGTCGCGCAGTTTCTGTAGCGTCTTGTTCGTGTGGACGAGTGACAGCCCGACTGCATCGGCAAGATCCTGCTGACGATACGGAAAGGCGCAGGCCTCGTCCGACACAAGCCCGAGGCCGTCGCAACGGTCGAAAAATCGCACAAGCCCCCAACAAATGCGCTGTATCGCATCCATCTGACCAACACTCGCCAAAGCCTCTCCGAGGAAGTGTTCCTCGACAGACGCAAGCCATGTCAGATCATAAGCGCGTTGCGGTTGCTGACGGTACATCGTCCACAGGTCCGATCGGTTGAACACGCAGAGTGTCATGGTCGTTGTCGCCTCTGCCGAGTGCTTCATTTCGCCCATAACCCCCGATTGAAGCCCGAGAAAATCACCGGGGAGTATGAAGTTGACCACGTGCCGGCGACCGTTGGGTAGAACCTTGTAACGCAGGCCCATTCCACGGAGGACGGTGAAAAGCTGCGGGCTTCGCGCACCCTCCATCAGGATCTGAGCGCCTTTATCCAGCTTGGTCTCGCCCACCTTGAACGTGCCCATGAACTGGATTTCTTCCTCCGTCATCTCGTCGAAGATTTCGGCTTTCCGAAGGGGGCATGTCTTGCAGTCTACGACCATGGAAACTGGTACCCGCTATGTCTTGGTTTAATGAAAGCGACTCGCTGCCTCTGGATAAGAATGCTCAAGGCTAACCTGAGTGAGACGAGTAGCATAGAATGAAAGACACAACCCAAAAGCCCGGAAGGCGGGCCCTCATCGTCACGGCCAAAACGCTGGTCGCGGACGACCTCAAAGACATCCTTCTGGGCAAGGGTTTCATGGCTGTCGATGCGGTCATGGATCCCATCGACATGCCGGACGCCCGGTACGACGTGGCATTTCTGGATATTCCCGTGGCCCGGGTTCTGGGAGATGCGCGACTGCGCGCGATGCAGGACGGCGGGACGAGCATCATCATCCTGAACGGGCTTTCGAAAGACACCATCCAGCGCAATGCCGGCATTCTGGTCCTTTCCCAGCCATTTCGGACCGACGACGTCCACGAGATCCTCATGCGTGCCGAAGCAGACGGTGGCGACCGATAGGAGTGGCTCAGCCATCATCGCCCGTGGGTGTAAACAGCGGGACAGTGGACACCGACATCTTGGCCGAGCCGTTCTGAACATCGCGCGCGTGTGACACGTAGACTAGCGTCCGGTTCTCTTCGTCGAAGACGCGCGTGATGCGAATGGACTTCCAGATGATGGACCGGCGCTCCGCGAAGACGGCCTCGCCGTTCTGGGATCTGTCGATATCACCCAGAGTGATCGGGCCGGTCTGACGGCAGGCCACGGACGAGTTCGATGGGTCCTCGAACCAGTTTCCCTTCTGCAGCCGGTCGATCAGCCCGCGTTCAAAATAGGCAACATGACAGGTCACGCCGGCAACCTTCGGGTCTTCGAAGGCCTCGACAATGATGTCGTTGCCAAGCCAGTCGATATCGATCTTGCCGACCTGCTCGGCGGCCACAGGGGCGGCCAGCAGAGTTAGGGCGGCAAGGGCAGTGACGACGCGTCTCATGGAATTCATGCTCCTTGGTCTGGTGGGGGATCGTCGGCGGACAGATACGCCGTCAACGTTTCATGGAAACCGGCAAAGCTGCGGCCGCAAAGGGTCAGGACGCCACGCTGGCGCAGCGCTTCGATATTGCGCAGGCTGTCGCGCTCGATGGACGCACCGGGCGTTCTGAGAATGACGGCACGGATACGGTCGCCGTGTCGTTCGGACGCATCGAGATAGACCTTCGCATCCTCCTGACCGGTATCCCCGATCAGGATCGCGTCACGGGACGGGTTGGCGCCGAGGATGGTGTCGATCGCGCGCCCCTTGTGATCGCCATGACCGTCGGTGACGAATTTCGCCTCGTCCAGCCCGAGATCCCGAAGGAACATCGGACCCGGCACAACCGCGTTCCTGTCGAACACCGCTTCAAGGAAACGGAACAGGTTCCATGGCGAAGAACTGACGTAGAAAACGGGACACTCCTGCTCCCGGTTCAAGCGGTCGAGAAGAACGGCACCGTCGGGAAACACCTGTCGGGTCAGCGGATTGCCCGTCAGCGACGTCCAAAGGTTCTTGAGAAGCGAATAAGCACCGGTCTTCATGATCGTGTCGTCGATATCCGAGATCACCATGGGCGGGTCGCCGGGCGGCGGGGCAAAGACGGGGCACGCGAATTGGCCTTCGATGCCTGGCAAACTGGCGTCGAATAGTAGCCAGCCCTGGGCGCCGTCTCGCGGAATATCGACGCGGAAATACCCTTCTTCGTCGGCACGTACTGTCTGCCCGGCGCAATGCACCTCGGCACCCGGAACCTCGGATGTCAGGAACATCCCCAGCATCTGCCTCAGGTTCGCAATCCGGCTCTGACCGAAACGGGTTTCGCTGTCGCGAAGCTTGCTGTGAACGCGGCCCTGCACAAAGAGGACGTCTTCTGATGCGTATCCGATGAACGGCTCGATGACGCGCGGCGTCCGCTTCAGGGAAAAGCGCCGGGCCACCAGCGCCTCGAGCCGCAGGACGGTTCGATGGATTGTGCCGGTCATCGCGCTCTGCCGATCATGGAAAGCCTTTCGAAACGAAAAAGCCCCGCGCGCGACTTTTCGCGCGAGGGGCGTTGTTGTTCAAAGTTCGCTCTCGGAGAGACTGATCAACGTCAGTTGCTCGCGGTGCGCTCTTCTTCGGGGCTCTCAACGTCGATGGTCGGCACGGTCACGGTGACCTCTTCGGTGCCGGTCTCGATGTCACCTGCCTCGACGTCGAATTCCGGGGCGTTGCCGCCCTCGACGGTCACGTCGACTTCGGGAAGGCTGGCTTCCTCGGTCTGTTCGACGTCAAAAAAGAAAATGCCAAAAGCCACGAGGGCAACAGCGGCGATAATCGCAATGATACTTCCGGTTTTCATCTCAGAAACTCTCCTTTCATTGCAGACATAACGTGCTGATACAAAAGAAGTTCCTCTTTTTTATGCTGCCTCGGCAGGATTCGCCTCGGGGAACATGGCGACATTGTTTTCCCGCCCGATACGCTCGGCGGCAGCAATGATTTTCTCGCGCGCAAGGCAGGCCATATCCCAGGACGAATTCGGGTCGCTGCAGGGCAGAGCAAACCAGACGTCCTTGCCGAAGACATCCTGTTCGGCGACGCGGACCTTCACCGCATCGAGGTCACCCAGCAGGTCCTGGTCGAGTTCCGGAATGATTTCATCGAAGATTTTCCGCAACTGCTCGACGTCGGCCTGATGCGCAAACTTGAGCTTGATGATCCGCAGCATCGCGGGTTCTTTCATCGTCCAGTTCTCGAAATCCGTAGAGACGAATTCCTCGACTGGCACGATCAGCCGGGTGCCGTCCCAGTCACGGAGCTGGACATAGGTAAAGTTGATCCGCTCGACGTGGCAAAGATAGTCCTTGTAGACGATGCGGTCGCCGATCTTGGCGGATCCGTTCAGCGCGATCTGAAGCGAGGCCATGATGTTGCCCAGCACCCGCCGCGCGGCAAAACCCAGAACCAGCGTCAGCGCACCGGCCGTGCCAAGAAGCGTGAGTCCGAGGTTTTCGAAAAGCGTGGTCTGCGACAGGAACATGCCGCCGCCGATCAGCACGACCGCAATCAGAAACGCGCGGCGGGCCGCGGCTATGCGGGTTGCGACCGTCCGCGCGTGAATGGCTTCGCCTTGCGTGATATCGGTGTCCTCGAAACGCGTCACCCGGTCGAGAACCACCTCAACCGCATTCACGAAAAGCCAAAGCGCCGACCCCACGACGCCAAGCCAGGCGAGCGGCGTGAAGACTGTGTTTATAAGGCCGGAAAACACGAAGGCGTCGGCACCGACGAAAAACGCGAATCCGGTGGCGAGGCCAACAGTCACGGGGCCGCGGATCGCCCGCAGGATCTCGCCCGTCATTTGCGCGCCGAACCGGCCGCTGGCCGCATCCAGAGCCTTCCACGCGAGACGCCCGATCAGCGCCGCGAGGATAAGAACAAGCGGAAGCCCGATCAGCTCCCACCCCATCAGACCGAAACCCACCTTCTCACGAAGGCTCTCCGGCAGCATCAGCTCGAACCTGCTGGGACCGTAGCGCTCGGCAAGCGCCGGAATGTCGTCGACGGTTTGTGTGGAAAAAATCCAGACCGGCTCGCCGTCACCGCTCTTGACCCGGCTCAGCCGGATCGACGCGGAATGCGTCGACAGGTCGAGCATCCAGAGACGCAAGGATTTGCGCGGCTCGCCGGCCATCGGCGCATCAGCGTTTTCCCGCTCGTTCAAACCGTCGGGTCTGACGGTAATCGTGTTCCAGTCGATGACCGTCTTTCGGTCGAGCACCGTCGAAAGCTGTTCGGCCAGAAGAGGGCCGAGGATTGCCTGGTTCTCTACGTCGAGACCGGACAGGTCGAGAAGATGCGCCGCGCTCCGCCAGTCGCGTGCGGCTGACAGCCGGACAAAGGTCTCAAGCGTCGCGTGTGGCGTGGTGCGGTCCAGCTCCTCCGGGACGGGCCCAAGCGCCGCATTCAGTTCGTCGGTACAAAACCACCTCTCACGAAGGCAGTCGTCCGTCTGGGCGGCGGCGGGCGCGCTGATGGCGAAGATCAGCGCGAGAATGGCGAATAGCCTGCTTAACATGTGCAAAAAACGCCGATCCGGGCTCCTGGTTCCCCAGAGGCGTCATTCCTGCGCGCTGTTCTCGGTCAGAAGGTTCCGTCCGGCATCGCTTTTCTGCCGTTCCTGCTCTCGGTCCACGGCCTCTTCGGCTGTGCGGTCGGTCTGCTGAGGCGCGGCGGCTTCGGGCAGCGGTTTGCTGACCGGTTGCGGCTGTGGCGCGTCGGGTTTTGCCGGCGCGGCACTGTCGGATTCCAGAAGCGTGGCAGGTCGCCCGTCGAACTTGAGCCGGTAAATCGGCTCGGGCAGACCGAAGCCCGAGGATTCGAGCGCGGTCTTCGTCACTCGGATCGCTTCGCCGCGTGCTTTCAGGAAGTTCGTCTGGGTCTGGTCGACCCACGCGGCAAAGGACAGAACGACATTGGAATCGCCCACTTCGTCGACCCACGCACCAATCGGCGGTTCGGAAAGGATGAAATCCAGACCCTCCAGCGCCTCGACCGACACGGCCAGCGCAGCAGTCAGATCGGCATCTGCGTCAACGCCCAGCTTGAAAACGAAGCGGCGTTGCGGATCGCGCGTGAAGTTCACGATCTTGCCCTTGAAGACCGTGGAATTGGGAATGCGGATATGGTTGCCGTCGGGCGAAATGAGGATGGTGGCGCGCGATGTCAGCCGTGCAACGCTCCCCGTCTCACCGTCGATTTCCACGACGTCATTGGGCCGGAACGGCTGCCTCAGGCTGAGAAGAATGGACGCGATGAAGTTCTCCACCGTATCCCGTACCGCAAAGCCGACTGCCAGCCCCACGACACCAGCCGCGCCGAGTACGGCCCCGATGAGTGCAGTCGCGTTCAGGATATCCAGCGCGACAATGACGCCCAAAAGGACGAAGGCAATACGTGCGACGGCACGGTAGATATCGGCAATGAAGCGGTTCGGCGCCAGCCGCTGCCAGAAGGTCAGGCGCGTAGTCAGAAGCCAGCCCAGTACAGAAATTGCGGCAAGTGCCGCCAAGGCGACACCGAAGATCGGAGCGTTGGCGAAAAGCCTGTCGACCCGGTCGACAAGCCTCTCGACTGCCGGCGCGAGACGTTCGTTCAGGTCAGTCGTCTGGGTGAGCTCGTTGTCGATGGCAACGACGCCTTCCACACGCTCGACTATCCGAACAAGTTCGGCTTCGGCGACCTGATCCAGAACTTCGCCCTGAAGCCGTACGACCCCTGCGCTGACGGCCACCGTGATACTGTCGAACCCCTCGATCTCGGCCAGAACCGCATTGATGCGGTCAGCGATCTGAGTGTCCGAAATCGCCGTTTCACCGACCTCGATGGCGCCTTCCGGACCGGCGGCGTCCTGTGCGCTGAGGGATGTGCAAAAGCCTGCCGCGAACATGAGCAGGGCCATCAGGCGAAGAACTTGTCCGATGCGCATTCTACGCCCTCTTTGATCCCTGGCGCGGTGCCGCGCCGTCCTTCACCCGTTGCCTCCGGGTCCTATCCGGCGACCTGATCCGCCTTGGTGGCGCCGCGTTCGCCCTTCGGACGGGGCGTTCCGACGGTCGTGTCGCCCTCGGCGCGCGCTTCCAACTCGGCGTTCAGAAGTGCCCCCAGAAGCGTAACGAACGCGCTGAGCCATAGCCACATCAAGAGGATAACCACACCAGCGAGCGTGCCGAAAGTTTCGTTGTAGCTGCCGAAGTTCTCGACATAGATCGAAAAACAGAGCGTTCCCACAACCCAGAGAAGGCAGGCAGAAATGCTCCCCGGCGTCAGCCAGCGCCAGCGGGCGCCTTTTCTGTCTGGCCCGTAACGGAACAGGATCGAAAAAAGTACGATCCCAAGGCCGAGAAGAACCGGCCAGCGAAGAGCACCAATCAGCGTTTCCGCGGCAGGCAGCCCGCCGAGCCTGTCGGCCAGCCACGGCAGAAGGGTCAGCGCGGCGACGCTGACAAGGCTCAGCACAACGACGAAGACCGTCAGCGCCAAAGATACCGCCTTGAGCCTGATGAAACCGCGCGTTTCATCCTCGTCGAAGGCGACGTTCAGCCCGGTCATCAGGTTCTGCGTTCCCTTGCTTGCAGCATAGAGCGCAAGTCCGAGACCAATGAGCGCCGTCAGGCCTAGGCCGCCGCTGCTTCCACCGGTCACCTCGCGGACCTGTCCCAGAATGATCTCGCGCGCCGCGTCCGGCAGAAGCGCGGTGAGCGATTGAAGGCGCGGCAGGATTTCGGTCGGTTCCGTCACAAGGCCCGAAACCGCGATAAGGGCGGCGATGCCTGGGAACAGAGCCAAGAGCCCGTAAAAGGCGACACCGGCCGCGATCAGGCCGATATTGTCTTCGCCCATGCGGTCTTTGGTTCGAAGGACCGCATGTTTTAGGTCCTTCCGGTCAAGGTCTTGCGGCGTTGCGTGCCGCGCAGTCTGATGTCGATGCGTATCTGTCATGATTGAGCGAAAACGCCCCGTCGCGCCAATGGTTCCGGCATCCCGTAAGCCGTGGAACGCAAAAACGCCCCCGACCTTGCGACGGGAGCGCTTTCAAATCAGAAAATCGTCGAGAAGTATCAGCCGACCCGGCCGACACCCTGACGGCGGGCCTCGGCCTTGGCCGCATCAGCCACGCGGGACACGGCGTCACCGGCGTCAGGTTTCGCGCCCTCGGACAGAGCGTCGCGCGCTGTCGCCTTGCCTTCATCCACCGCAGCTTTGGCAACCTCTTTGAGCTTGCCCGCCTCCTCGCGGAATACGCGGTTGGCCTCATCGAACAACTGGTCGCGTCGACTACCCAAAACGCGGTCCTCGGTGGATGTCCGCGGCAGGCTGGCGGCCAGAACTGCACCGGCTGCGGCGACCAGGGCACCTACCAGAAGCGGGTTGTCGTGGCTTGTCTTACGGATTTCACGGGCCGTCGCGCTTGTGTGACGCTCAACCGCCTCCTGCGCCGAGATCGCGGCTTCACGCGCGCGACGTACGCGTTCGCGGGCCGCATCCGAAAGTCCGGACGTGCCTTCGTCGATACGGGCACGCAGATCGGATGCGGTGCGGTAGGCGCGGTCGCGCATCGACGGGTTCCGCGCATCTACAGCGCTTCGGCTTCCTTGAAACTCATTACTCATTCTATCTTCCTCCTTCAAAAGGCGGGCGTCTCCGCCGGCAATCGCCGGATCGAATGCGCCTTCGGATTTCATGTCTTTCTCAGCACGGGCCATGCGTTCTTCGAACGTCTCTGAAGACGCTTGCCGGTCAGGCAATCCGCTGACCGTCTCGCGCTGCCGACGATCGTAGGCCGCGACAGACTCACGGCGCTGATCAGGCTGGCGCGCACCGCTTCCAGCAAGAAGCCAGGCGATCCCCGCGCCGGTCAGAGCGACGGCAGCCGGATTCTCGCGCGCCGTCTCGATCAGCTTGGCGCCGATCCCGGCACCTTGCGTCTTGAGGAAAGTAGTCGCCTGATCGACGAGAGCATCCGCCGAAAACTGCGCCTGCAGTGCCTCGATGGACTGCTCCAGAGCCGTTCTTTCCCGCGCGATATCGCGCTCGATTTCCTCGGACCGGCGTTCAGTCATGAAGCTTCTCCTTCATGGTCGCCACGTCGCGTCGGACATTCTCGACCGTCTTGCTCGGTGCGAGGCTGGACAGCTTCAGGTCGTTCAGACCTTTCCGTAGCAGCAGGTAGGCGATCAGCGACAGCGCCACGCCAACAATGAGCGAAGCCCAACCGGGCGCAATACCCAAGGCGGTCAAACCGGTCACGACCGCAGCCGCCAGAACGTTGAGCGCCGTCAGCGCAATGATCATCGCGCCGATAAGCAGCCCAACCGCGACACCGGCACGACCAAGATTCTCGCTGATCTCGCTCTTCGCCAGCGCGATCTCGCTCTGCAAAAGATTGCTCAGATGCGTGACGATGTCGCCGATAAGCGACGCGCTGCCACGCGGGTCGGCGGCGCGCTCCGTCATTACGAGGCCCCCCAGTCGCCATGCTCGTGGCCGGTCGTTGGACGCGTCGTCGTGCGCGTATTGTCGATCGAAGGTGCGGGGAGGGTCGAAACCGCATTCCGCTCCGACGCCTTCAGCATCCGGCCCGCCATGAAACCAAGAACGGCAGCCCCGCCGAAGAACATCAGCGGATTACGGCGTGCAAACTCGGAAAGATCCGACTGTACCGAACCAAGGTCAACGCCACGAACGGCATCGGCTGCATGAGACAGGTTTTCGGCCAGACGGTCGGCGGCAATCCCGGCAAAGGAATTGGGATCGAACGCGCTGCCGGCCTCGCGGACATCGGCCGCGGTGTCGCTCAACCCGCGCGCTGCGCCGCTCTTGGCAGCATCCGCATGCGCCTCTGCGGTACCCCACGCATTTTCAAGCGTCTCTTCGGCCTCGGCCTTGGCGGCTTTCTTGGCTTGGTCGAGATGGCCCTCTGGCTGCGTTTTTGCGGAGGGCTCGCCCTTATCAAGCGGGTCCGAAGTTCCTGCGGAAGCCGCAGTTTTTTGATTTTCAGTCATCTTGTCAGGCATTTGAACCTCCTTGGATGAATTCAGGTCGCAAGGTTGATCGCAACAAGCGCGATCGCGAGAAGACCAATCACGTAGAAGACGTTGTGCATGGCCTTTCCCCCTTGTGCGTTGCCTGACTAACGCGTCCGAAGGTCGGTGGTTCCGTTCGCCCGACCCGCTGACACCGCTAAATTCCGATTGCCCCGATCAGGACGTCGCGCGGACGCAGCGATGTTCAGACAAGCTCGTCAGGCATGAACGGCTCGGCTGCTGCAAGCTCGCGTGCGGCTTCGAGGTCATAGGGAACAAGGAACCCGTTCCGCTCTTCGGGTTTGGCCCGTCCGTTCGCCATGACCAGTTCACCGAGACGGGAATGGAAAGAGCCTTCACGCCCAGCCTTAGGCTCATCGGCAGCATCACCCGTCCAGTGTCCAAGAAGCCGTGACCGAAGCTTCGTCACCGCCGCTTCTTCTGTCAGGTGAACGCCCGCTTCCGTGTCCCAGCGCATACTCCGCCCGTTCAGGTTGGCGGATGAAACAATCGCCTCGCGCGTGTCGAAAATGGAGACCTTCGAGTGCACGTAAATTATGGGCGAGCCACAAAGCGCAGTCCGGTCATCCTTGTCGGACGCGCGCGGCTGGACCGGCGAGCAGATCAGCACGCGGTCCCCGAATGCCTCCTGCAGCTTCTCGATGGCCGTGGCCTGAAGATGCTCTGCCATTTTCGCATCGCGTCCCGTATTTCCATCGAAAGCCACCGTCTCGGGGGCTGCAGGCAAAACGACCACCAGATGCAGGTCTGGCGCTTCGGCCGCACGGCGGGCGAGTGCATCTGCAAGCGGCTGGTGCCGCAGGAATTGCGTCTCGAGATAAATGAAGCGCTCGCTCCGGCCGATGGCTTCCAGATGGGCTGCTTCGATTTCCGTCACGCAGGATTTCGGCGAAACATGGAACGGAGCGATCCCACGTCGCTGCGATAGTGTTCTGACAAAGCCCGGCGCCTGCGCTGTCGGCGCAGTTCTGGCATCTGTCACGGCTTCAAAGGATTCCAGATGTTCCTGGGCCGCTGCAACCACTGGGCCGCTGACGATCAGCTGGACATCCTGCCAGGTGTCGTCCGCCGAACGGTCGTGCTTGAGCCGGTCGAACCGCCGCTCATCGAGATCGAGACCGCCGATATACAGCGTTTTCCGATCGAAGACGGCCAGCTTCTGATGATGGGTCGCAGGCACCAGTTCGAACAGGTCGTTCTCGGACAAATTCCAGAGACCAGGTGTCAGCTTGTCCACCTCTTGCTCTTCGAATTTTTCACGGACCTTTCCCCTCAGCGCCATGCGCGGCACGACGCCGGCGCGGGCACCATGGGTATCGACCCGAAAATTAAGCTGTCCTGCCACCGCGATTTCTTTCGCGATCGCCATCTGCCGAGCGGTCCGCCAGGATTTCCGGTGGTATTTTGCGCCCACGACCGGGTCGAAATCGGTGAGTACGAGCGTGACCGTCACGCCCCGGTTCAGTGTGTGAACCAGAAGGTCCAACCATGTCTCACCAATCGCACGCGCCGCGTCGCTGCGCAGCCGGGTGCGAAGGTCGAAAACACGGAAACCACCAATGATCTCGGTCTCAGCGGTTAGGAAGAGCCGCTCGAATTCCGGAAAGGCTTCGGCCGCCGTCACACACACCTGAACGTCCTGAACCGCAGCGCGAGCCGCGTCCAAAGATGTCTCAGCAGATGTCATGATCGTCTCCAGTTCCCGGCCCATCAGCCCGTTGATTTGTCGTTAGATACAGCAACGCAAACCACCCGGCTTTGGTTTCGCCCCGCGGTAACGTTAATGCCGGCCACATCTGAGAACGCCAGAAGCGTTTCAGCAAACTTGCAGTTGCGACCTCGCCCGACCTGCCGCCTCCTGAAGCTGCGGATTATCTGCCGCGGCTCTTCGCGGCCGAAACCACGCGTTCATCCTGCGTTGACAGGAGCAGCTCTGCCTTGAGCAACTCAAGGTTTTTCCTGTTCGCCTTGAAGAATACGTCAAATACGTCGCCTGCGATCGGTACGCCTCCGATGAAGAAATCCAGGCCACTGTTCACGGCCATTCGGATCAGCGTGCTGCGTCTTGCCCCCACTCGACGACCTTCCACAATCTGCATCACCGCGGGCACGAAGGTCACCGCGCCTCCAAGGCCGGGCACGAGGCCCAGAATAGAGTCCCAGCCGAAGCGTATAGAGGTGCCTGGAATGCGAAACCGGCTGTCGAGCGCCTTTGCAAGCCGGTCAAGACGTGCAATCCGCGCCTCGACGGACCCTGCGGGCCCTTGTGCATCGCCGCGCGTCCCGTCGCGGACATTGTCGAGCGAGTTCGCTCTCTCCTGCTGCCGAGTGGCCATTTCCATCTCCCATGAGCCGTTGGCGAGGGAACGCACCGGGGTATCCGTTGTTCCCCTCTGGCCGTCTGGGAACCGCTGCGGACAGGGCGAGTTATCCTCTCCAAGGAGCTTTCTCGGTGCAAAAACAGTCTCTGAATACGCTATGTCTCGCGTTCATCAGTCTGATGATCGCGGCAGCTGCACTTTGGGCCGCAGAGGAATTGCTCGCGCCCATCTTGGCCGCACTCGTACTGGGTGTGGTCTGCGCTCCGCTCACCGACGGTCTCGAGAAGATCGGCGTGCCTCGCACGGGCGCCGCACTCGTGACGATGATGAGCCTTCTGGCCATTCTTCTCGCCGGCTTCCTGGCCATTGAGCCGACCCTGTCATCTGCCATGCGGAACGCGCCCTTGATCTGGCGCGAGCTCACCGAATTTCTGGAGGAGGTCCGGGCAACGCTGGCTGGCCTTGAAGAGCTGCAGACCACTGTGAACGAGGCGTTTTCCGAGGATGGCAGTCCCTCGACAGCGGCAGAGGGTCCTGCCGGCGACGCGGCGACGGTGGCCGTGCCTGGTGTCATGGAGGCCCTCAGCTATGCCCCGTCGCTCGCAGCCGCCGTGCTGGTCTTTGTCGGAACGCTTTATTTCTTCCTCGTCGCGCGGCTCGATTTCTACAAGCGGATCGGTCAGGTGTCGCAGCGTTTCACCACCGATCTGTTCTGCCGGGCCGAGGCGCGCGTCAGCCGGTATTTCTCGGCCATCACGGCCATCAATGCCTGTTTCGGCATTTGCGTCAGCCTCGTCATGGCGGGCCTTGGCATGTCGAATCCGATGCTATGGGGCCTTGCCGCCTTTCTTCTCAACTTCGTCCTGTACCTTGGACCGGTGCTCTTCGCGATCTCCCTCGTCGTCGGTGGCATCGTACAGTTTGACGGCCCTTACAGTTTTCTGCCGGCGACCATCTATGTCGCGATGAACCTGACCGAAGGGCAGTTCGTGACGCCGGCACTCGTCGGCCGCCACATGCGTGTCAATCCCCTGCTCGTCTTTCTGTCGCTGGTTTTCTGGCTGTGGCTCTGGGGACCAATCGGCGGCGTCGTCGCGATCCCGATCCTCGTATGGGCACTATTTGTTGTCGGAGAGCTCACACAACCCGCCACTCCACAACACGAATTGCTTCAGGCCAACGGACGTCTAGCTGTCGCCGAATAGCTAGGTCTGCAACCGACTTTACAGAAAATTTTGTAACGGGCGGAGAAAAGCCCGGCGCCGGGCATAGAATCCATTCAAAGGACATTGATCGGCTTTCCGGGAAAAGAGTGGTGAGCCGTGCAGGATTCGAACCTGCGACCCACTGATTAAAAGTCAGTTGCTCTACCAACTGAGCTAACGGCCCACTCGGGCGCCGGACGTAAACGCCGGTCACACGACCGTCAAGGGGCAAATACGTCACGCGGTGCAATCCGAACATTTCGAGCGGTTGACTTGGCGGCTGTCCGCAACTCAGGCTCGGACGTCGACGTCGAATAGGTTTTCCCGAATATGCTGTCCCGCCTCCTGGCCGCGCTTGCCCTGATCGCTCTGACCGCCTGTGGCGTTCCTCGGGACGGACTTCTGGTCAGCCCCAGTGCCGAGCCGCTGGGCGGCGGGCTCTTTGTCGAAACGCTTACGGATGGCGAGCAAATTCTGGTGCTTGACGGTGAAATCACCGGGGAGACCTCGTTCCAGTTTCAGGCTGTGCTGCAACAGGCGGATGTCTTCGGGCTTGTCATCGCGCAAAGCCCGGGCGGCAACCTGCTTGCCGCGCATCAGATCGGGCGGGTCATCGCGGCAAACGGAATCAACACGGCCGTTCTGGTCAGTTGCCAATCGGCCTGCGTCGATGTCTTCATTGCGGGACGCGAACGGTCGATCGCCGCAGATGCAGAACTCGGGCTCCACGCTGCTTCGGATCCGGATTTCGGTTACTCACTGGACAAACCTTACTGGTCCTCGTTCGGTCTGTCCGCCGTGAACGACGCAGCCTACAAGGTCCCGTTCGGCAAGATATGGGTCGTCGATGCCGAGCAGGCTGTAGAGCTGCGCCTCGCGACTGAAATCCTGAAGTAACTTAACACTAACATTCTCCCGCCTTATATGGCGGCAATGGTTCGGGATTCGGAAACTTCTGTGCACTTCATGAAGATGCACGGCCTCGGCAACGATTTTGTCGTGATCGACCGTCGTCATGGCGGGCCGCAGGTGACGGCTGCGCTGGTCCATGCAGCAGGCAATCGCCATCGCGGGGTTGGATTCGATCAACTGGCGATCATCGAAAACGACGCCGGGTCTGACGGGCGTCTGGTCTTTTTCAACTCGGATGGTTCGCCATCTGCGACATGCGGGAACGCAACGCGGTGCATCGCCCGGCATCTCATGGACGAGACCGGGAAAAGCGAGGTGCATCTCAGGACCGAGCGTGGCCTGCTGACAGCGCTCGATGTCGGCGATGGCCTGACCAGCGTGAACATG
The DNA here is from genome assembly GCF_009830125.1 of Kangsaoukella pontilimi. Lineage (GTDB taxonomy): Bacteria > Pseudomonadota > Alphaproteobacteria > Rhodobacterales > Rhodobacteraceae > Kangsaoukella > Kangsaoukella pontilimi. The sequence goes on from NZ_WUPT01000002.1 coordinate 72,528, forward strand.
GGGGCTCCGATCCTGAATTGGCGCGCCATTCCCCTGGCGCAGGAGGTGGATATCGATCACCTGCCGATCGACGGCGACCCGATCGCCACGGGCATGGGCAATCCTCACTGCACCTTCTTCGTGGAGAATGCCGAAGAGGTCGATCTCGAGGGGCGCGGATCCGAGATGGAATACCACGAGCTCTTCCCCAAGCGCACCAATGTTCAGTTCGCCAGCGTGACCGCGCCGGACCGGCTGCGCATGCGCGTCTGGGAACGGGGGGTGGGCGTGACGCAAGCGTCCGGGTCATCGTCCTGCGCGGTTGCGGTGGCGGCTGCGCGCCGGGGAATTACCGGCCGACGGGTCGTGATCGACCTTGACGGCGGCGTGATCGAGGTCGAATGGCGCGAGGATGGCGTCTGGATGACGGGTCCGACGAGCCACGTATTCTCGGGAACCTTCACTCAGGCTTTTCTGGACACCCTCAAATGACAGGCGCAGCCCCAAAGTTCACGACGCTCGGCTGTCGGCTGAATGCCTATGAGTCCGAAGCCATGCGCGAAATGGCCGAGGCAGCAGGACTGTCGGATGCGGTCATCGTCAACACCTGCGCCGTGACGGCTGAGGCCGTGCGCAAAAGCCAGAAGGAAATCCGCCGTCTGCGCAGGGAAAATCCCGGCGCGACCGTGATCGTTACCGGTTGCGCTGCCCAGACCGAGCCCGAGAGGTTCGCGGCCATGGGCGAAGTCGATCTGATCATCGGGAACACCGAGAAGATGTCGCCCGAGACGTGGACCGACGCGGCGCGCGGATTCATCGGCGACACCGAGCGGGTGCGCGTCGATGACATCATGTCGGTTACCGAAACGGCGGGTCACCTGATCGACGGGTTTGGACGGCACAGGGCCTATGTTCAGGTTCAGAACGGCTGCGATCACCGCTGCACCTTCTGCATAATTCCCTACGGTCGCGGCAACTCGCGCTCGGTCCCCGCCGGTGTCGTGGTCGACCAGATCAAGCGGCTTGTGGGTCGCGGTTTCAATGAGGTCGTTCTGACCGGGGTTGACCTGACAAGCTGGGGTGCGGACCTTCCGTCGACCCCGAAGCTGGGCGATCTGGTGCGCCGCATCCTGAAGCTGGTTCCGGACCTGCCGCGCCTGCGCATCAGCTCGATCGATTCGATCGAGGTGGACGAGGCGCTGATGGAGGCCATCGCGACCGAGCCTCGCCTCATGCCCCACCTTCACCTCAGTCTGCAGGCCGGGGACGATCTCATCCTCAAGCGGATGAAGCGCCGCCACCTTCGCGACGATGCAATCCGCTTTTGTGAAGAGGCGCGGCGCCTGAGGCCAGAGATGACGTTCGGTGCCGATATCATCGCCGGATTCCCGACCGAAACCGACGCGATGTTCGAAAACTCGCTTCGACTGGTGGACGAGTGCAGTCTCACCTGGCTGCACGTGTTTCCCTTCTCACCCCGGAAGGGGACGCCTGCTGCTCGCATGCCACAGGTCGCGGGCCCGGCGATACGGGAACGGGCGGCGCGGCTGCGTGCCGCGGGCGATGCGGCGGTCGCGCGGCATCTGGCCGAGCAGGTGGGTCAGGCGCATCGCGTGCTGACCGAGAGCGCCGATATGGGCCGAACGGAGCAATTCGCGGAGGTGCGTTTCGAAGCTCCGCAGGCCGAAGGTCAGATCGTAACGGCGCAGATCCGGTCGGTCGACGGCACCCGATTGGCGGCCTGAGCCATGCATCCGAACCCGGCCTTTCGCGCTGAGGATCGCGCGCGCAATGTCGCCTTCGCGCGGGAGCGGGCCTTTGGTGTGCTCGCGGTCAATGCGCCCGACGGCCCCCTCCTCAGCCATATACCCTTTGCGCTGAACGAGGCGGGCAATGCTGCCGACCTGCACCTCGTCCGATCAAACCCAATCGCGCGGCTCGGCGCGGTACAGGCGGTCATCGCGGTTTCGGGGCCGGACGGCTACGTCTCGCCGGACTGGTACGGCGTCGCGGACCAGGTGCCGACGTGGAATTACGTCGCGGTCCACCTCAGGGGGCGTCTCGAACCGCTGGATCACGGCGAAATGCGCGCCATGCTCGACCGGCAATCGGCAGATTACGAGACGCGGCTCGCGCCTAAGACGCCGTGGACGACCGACAAAATGACGCCACAGGTTCTGGACCGCATGATGCGGCAAATCCTGCCGTTTCGCATGACGGTCGAGCGGATCGACGGCACGTGGAAGCTGGGTCAAAACAAGCCCGTCGAAGCGCGACGGGCAGCCGCCGCGCAGATCTCAAGCGGCTTGGGTCACGAACTGGACCGGCTCCGGCGGCTGATGGACGAGGCGGATTAGGCGGCCATACGGCGGCACTCTTCTGCACAAGCTCGGCAGGCGTCAGCACATTGGCGGCACTGGTAATCGTCGTGCTTTTCGCATTCTGCAGCGCATGCCTCGCAAATCTCGGCGCAGGCGCGGCACATGGCCGAATGCATTCGCGAACCGCCCGCACAGAACCGCGCACAATCAGCCGAAGCCATCATCGCGTCCCGGCAGCGCTTCATGCACTCGGTCATCTGCACCTTGCCCGCGCAGTGATCGAGGCATTTCGCGCAGGCCAGCATGCAGATGGCGCAGGCGGTCGCGCATGACTTGTGCGATATGTTCAGGTCCTCAATGTTCATGTCACTCGTATTCCTTTAGTGAAACGCAACAGGACAACATGGCATCTCGAAGGGAGTTCCGGATCATGACCATGCAACTGCTGACCAGCCCCACATCCCCGTATTGCCGGAAAGTGGAAGTGCTGCTCCGCGAAAGCGGTCTGGACAGCCATGTGACCGAGACCAACGCCTCCGGCACACCTCTTGAGCCGAACGCAACGACGACGGCGGCGAACCCGATCGGCAAGATACCGGTACTGATCCGCGACGACGGCCCGGCGCTCTACGACAGCCGGGTTATCTGCAGGTACCTCGATTCGCTCGCGGGCGGGGTGTATTACCCGGAGAAGCGTCTCTGGGAGGTGCTTACGCTGGAAGCCACCGCCGATGGCATTCTCGATGCGGCGCTTCTGATGGCATATGAGTGGCGTCTGCGGCCAGAAGAGATCCGCTTCGAACCGTGGGTAGACGGCCAGTGGGACAAAATCGCCCGTGCGCTCGACGTGATCGAGGCGCGCTGGATCAGCCATCTCGAAGGCCGTCTGGGCATGGGGCATATCGCGGTTGGAGCGGCGCTCGGATATCTGGATTTCCGCCACGATGCGCGCGGATGGCGAACAGGGCGTCCGCTTCTGACAGACTGGTTCACGCGCTTTTCCGAGCGCCCGTCCATGCAAGACACTGTGCCGGCGCTATAGGCCGCCGGTAGTGGTTCGTTAACCGATCAGGGCGACAGTCCGCGACACCCGTCACAAGGGGGGGTGCGCGCGATTGTCCGCTGGACGGTCAGGGGGCTGCCCGCTATTTAGCGCCACAATGCGGTCAGACTCGCCTCTGGCCTGTTACGTCATGGGCCTTGCCCGAACTTTGAATGGAGCAAAACGTGTCGCACGCAGATGACCACGAAGGCACACGCCGTGACTTTCTGTACTACGCCACCGCCGGCGCCGGTACAGTCGCGGCCGGGGCGGCGATCTGGCCGCTGATCAACCAGATGAACCCGTCGAGGGACGTTCAGGCGCTCTCGTCGATCCGGGTCGACATCAGCGGTGTCGAAGAAGGCACCCAGATGACGGTGAACTTTCTCGGCAAGCCGGTTTTCATCCGTCGCCGCACCGCAGACGAGATTTCAGCGGCCCGCGACGTGGACGTTTCCTCGCTTCCGGACCCGATTGCGCGCAACCCGAACCTGACGGGCGACGTGCCGGCGACCGACGAGAACCGTGCGCTTGGCGAAAGCGGCGAGTGGCTGGTCCAGCAGGGTGTGTGCACCCACTTGGGCTGCGTGCCGCTTGGCCAGGCCGGTGACTTTGGCGGGTGGTTCTGCCCCTGCCACGGCTCGCATTATGACACTTCGGGCCGCATTCGTCGCGGACCCGCGCCCGAGAACCTGCCGATCCCGGTCGTGCGGTTCGAAGACGAAACCACCCTCGTCCTTGGATAACGGAGACTGAGATGGCTGGAATTCCTCACGACCATTACGAACCGCAATCCTCGGGCGAAAAGTGGCTTCACCGCCGCCTGCCGATTGTCGGTCTTCTTTACGACACCCTTATGATCCCCACGCCCAAGAACCTGAACTGGATGTGGATCTGGGGCATCGTCCTGACCTTCTGTCTGGCGCTTCAGATCGTCACCGGCATCGTTCTGGTGATGCATTACACGCCTGACACCTCGCTCGCTTTCGCCAGCGTCGAGCACATCATGCGCGACGTGAACGGCGGCTACATGCTGCGCTACCTGCATATGAACGGCGCATCGCTGTTCTTCATCGCGGTCTACGCGCACATCTTCCGGGGCCTCTACTATGGTTCCTACAAGGAGCCGCGCGAGGTCACCTGGATCATCGGCATCCTGATCTACGTCCTGATGATGGGCACCGCCTTCATGGGCTACGTCCTTCCCTGGGGCCAGATGTCGTTCTGGGGTGCAACCGTGATCACCGGTCTCTTCGGCGCGATCCCCTTCGTGGGCGACACGCTGCAGACCTGGCTTCTGGGCGGACCGGCAGTGGACAACTATACGCTGACGCGCTTCTTCAGCCTGCATTACCTGTTGCCGTTCCTGATCGCCGGTCTCGTGATCGTTCACATCTGGGCATTCCACACCACGGGCAACAACAACCCGACCGGTGTCGAGGTGCGTCGCGGCTCGAAAGAGGAAGCGGCCAAGGACACCCTGCCCTTCTGGCCCTACTACGTGATCAAGGACCTGTTCGCGCTGGCCGTGATCCTGGCTGTCTTCTTTGCCATCGTCGGCTTCATGCCCAACTACCTGGGTCACCCCGACAACTACATCGAAGCCAACCCTCTGGTGACGCCTGCGCATATCGTTCCTGAATGGTACTTCCTGCCGTTCTACGCGATCCTGCGCGCCTTCGACGGTGAAGTCTGGGTCGTGATCGCGGCCAACTGGATCACCGGCGGCATCATCGACGCCAAGTTCTTCGGCGTTCTGGCGATGTTCGGCGCGATCGCGGTCATGGCGCTTGCGCCCTGGCTGGATACGTCGAGTGTCCGCTCGGGCCGCTACCGCCCCATGTTCAAGTGGTGGTTCTGGCTTCTGGTCGTCGACTTCTTCGTGCTGATGTGGGTTGGCGCAATGCCGGCCGAGGGTATCTATCCCTACATCGCGCTGCTCGGCTCGGCCTACTGGTTCGCCTACTTCCTGGTGATCCTGCCGCTTCTCGGCGTGATCGAGAAGCCGCTGCCGCAGCCGGAAACCATCGAAGCCGATTTCGAGGCGCACAAATCCAAGACGGGCGGCACCAAGACCGTGGTCAGCCCCACGCCTGCGGAATGAAAGGAACCAATACGATGATCCGTAAGATCGCTCTTTCCGCACTCACGGCTTTCGGGCTCTCCGCTGGCGGCGCTTTCGCCGCCGGCGAGGCGGGACATATCACCGACTACGACTTCTCGTTCGAGGGGCCGTTCGGAACCTATGACCAGATGCAGCTTCAGCGCGGCCTTCAGGTCTACACCGAAATCTGCTCGGCCTGTCATGGTTTGCAGTATGTCTCGTTCCGGGCGCTCGGCTACGAGGGTGGGCCTGACCTTCCCGACGATCAGGTCCGGGCCTATGCCGAATTCTACGAGGTCTTTGACGAGGAACTGGACGATTTCCGTCCCGCCACGCCGACCGACTACTTCCCGCAGTCCAGCCTCGAGAACGCGCCTGACCTGAGCCTGATGGCCAAGGCCCGCGCGGGCTTTCATGGCCCCTACGGCCTGGGTCTGAACCAGCTCTTCAAAGGCATGGGCGGCCCGGAATATATCGCGTCACTTCTGACGGGCTATACCGGCGAGGAAAAGGAAGAGGCGGGCGCAGTTCTTTACGAGAACGAGGCCTATCCTGGCACCTATCTGGCCATGGGTCAGCCGCTTTGGGGCGATGACGTGCTCTATGAGGACGGCACCGAAGCAACCATCGAACAGCAGGCCAAGGACGTGGCCGCCTTTTTGATGTGGACCGCGGAGCCTCAGCTCAACGCCCGTAAGGAATCGGGCTTCATCGCTGTCCTTTTCCTGACCGTGCTGAGCGTGCTTCTGTACCTCACCAACAAGCGCATCTGGGCACCTATCAAGAAGGGTAAGGCCGGCACGACGCCTGCCGAGTAAGCCTTTCGCTTCCGCTTCAAGCGCGCTCCGGACCTCCGGGGCGCGCTTTTTCTTTGGTCATCGGGCATCATTTCCGAATTTGATCAAAAACATCTCTTGTCGAGCCAAGGCGGCAATTATACCGTCTGCTCATCCACTTTTTCTGGTGCTTCATGCTGATTGGTATCTTGCAGGCCGGACACCTCGACCGAGGCGACGTCCCCATGCCTGAATACGATGTCCTATATCCTCAGATGCTGGCCGGCCACGGGTTCTCTTTCAGAACCTGGCGCGTGGTAGACGACGAATTTCCCGATGATGTTCACGCGGCGGACGGCTGGCTGATCGGCGGCTCGCGCCACGGTGTCTACGATGACCTTCCCTGGATACCGAAGCTCGAAAGTTTCATCCGCGAGGCCTATGCCAACGCGGTTCCACTCGTTGGTGTCTGCTTCGGACATCAGGTCATCGCGCAGGCCCTCGGAGGCCGTGTCGAGAAATTCGATGGCGGCTGGCGAGTCGGGCGTACCGATTACGAGATCGAGGGCGAGCATTTCGCGCTGAACGCGTGGCATCAGGACCAGGTGGTCGAGCTTCCGCCCATGGCGACACTTGTCGGCACAGGACCGGGTTGCACCTATGCGGCACTCGCCTACGACGGCAAGGCGTTCTCGGTCCAGCCGCACCCGGAATTCGACGACAGCGTTCTGAAGCCATTGCTTGAGCATCGCGCACCCGGCGTTGTCGAAGACGACCGTATCGCTCCGGCGCAGGAGAAGCTGGGAACAGCGGATGACAATGCCCGCATGGCCGCGCGGATCGCGGCCTTTTTCAAGGAGGCCGCACATGGCTGACTGGCTGAACAATACATCTGATGCCGCGCGCGAATATGTCGGCGAAAGCCGTGTGGACGAGGTCGAGTGCATCATCGCGGACCTGTCGGGCATTGCCCGCGGCAAGGCGATGCCCGCGTCCAAATTCGCAACGCAGGCGCAGTTTTACCTGCCGAATTCCATCTTCTTTCAGACTATCACGGGCGACTGGGGCGAAGCTGCCGGCGAAGAGGGTTTCACCGAGCCGGACATGGTTCTGATACCCGATTTCGACACCACGACCGCGTCACCGTGGAGCAAGGACCTGACGCTTCAGGTGATCCACGACGCCTACTCCAAGTCGGGCGAGCCGATCCCCTTCGCGCCGCGCAATGTGCTGAAGCGGGTAGTCCAGCTTTACAACGACCGGGGCTGGACGCCCATCGTCGCGCCCGAAATGGAATTCTATCTAGTCGCGCGCAATCTCGACCCGTCACAGGAAATCTCGGCTATGACCGGGCGCTCCGGTCGGCCAGCGGCCGCGCGTCAGGCCTATTCGATTACCGCCGTAGACGAATTCGGCCCGGTCATCGATGACATCTACGACTTTGCCGAGGCGCAGGGCTTCGAGATCGACGGCATCACTCAGGAAGGCGGCGCAGGTCAGCTCGAGATCAACCTGCGCCACGGCGACCCGGTCAAGCTGGCGGACGAGATCTTCTTCTTCAAGCGGCTGATCCGCGAGGCTGCGCTGCGTTATGACTGCTTCGCGACCTTCATGGCGAAACCTATCGAGGGCGAGCCGGGCAGCGCGATGCATATCCACCACTCGATCATCTCGACCGAGACGGGGCAGAACATCTTTTCCAACCCGGACGAGAGCGAAAGTCCCGAGTTCATGCATTTCATCGGCGGGCTTCAGCGCTACCTGCCCGCCGCGACGCTGGTCTACGCCCCCTACGTGAACTCCTACCGACGCTATGTGAAAGACCACGCCGCGCCGATCAACCTGGAATGGGCGCGCGACAACCGCACCACGGCGATCCGCGTTCCGGTCTCCGGGCCCGAAGCGCGTCGGATCGAGAACCGCCTGCCCGGTATGGACTGCAACCCATATCTCGGGATCGCCGCATCGCTGGCCTGCGGGTACCTTGGCATGGTCGAGAAGATCACGCCCAAGGACGAGTTCAAGGGCGACGCCTACGACAGCGAGGAGGAAATCCCGCGCGGTGTCTATGCCGCGATGGACGAGTTTGCCGCCTGTCAGCCCTTGCGCGACGTATTGGGCGAGGAGTTCGCCCGCGTTTATGAGATCGTCAAGAAGGCCGAGTATGATGAATTCCTGCAGGTCATCAGTCCGTGGGAACGCGAGCATCTGCTGCTGAACGTATGAACCCGCTTTACCGAAACGACCGGCGGGGCACTTATCCGCCCAGCTACTACGCCGCCACGACAAACATTCCCGCCGAACGCCCGGCGCTCGATGGCAGTATCCGCGCCGATGTCGCCATCGTGGGCGCGGGCTATACCGGGCTTTCGACCGCGCTTCACGCCGCCGAAAAGGGTCTGGACGTGGTCGTCATCGACGCGCACCGAGCCGGGTTCGGCGCCTCTGGGCGAAATGGCGGGCAGGCGGGCACCGGCTGGAACAAGGACCAGATATGGCTCGAAAAGCGGCTGGGACGGGACGACGCGCGAAAGCTCTGGGACCTGACGGTCGAGGCCAAGGCGCTGACCCGGTCGCTGGTGGCCCGGCACGCACCAGACGCCGACTACAAGCCCGGCATCTTTCACGGCGCCTATGACAAATCCGGAATTGAGGAATGGCGGACGCTCTCTGAACATCTGGCCAAGCACTACGACTACCCCTCCGAGATGGTCGAAGGCCGCGAAGCCGTCTCTCGCATCGTGAAGACGGCATTCTATAAAGGCGGCGTCATGGACTGGGACGCCGGGCATCTGCACCCGCTTCGCTATTGCCTGGGTCTGGCCCGCGCAGCCGAAGCTGCCGGCGTCCGCATCTTTGAGCGGACCGAAGCCACTCGCATCGGGAAAGGCGGGATCAGGACACCGAGTGGTACAATCCATGCAGATCACGTTGTATTGGCCGGAAACGGCTATTTCCCCGACCTGCAGGACAAGGTGTCGTCACGCGTCATGCCGATCAACAGTTTCATCGCCGCGACCGAGCCTCTGGGGGACCTCGCGGACGAGGTTCTACCGATGGACGTGGCAGTCGCGGACGACAAATTCGTCGTGAATTATTTCCGCCTGAGCGAGGACAAGCGGCTTCTGTTCGGCGGTCGCGAGAATTATGGCCTGGGCTTTCCGACAGATATTCTGACGGCGCTCAGGGCACGGATGGAAAAGCTCTTTCCACAGATCGCGGGGATCGGGATCGACTATCACTGGGGCGGCACGCTTGGGATCACCATTCCGCGCCTGCCCTATATCCGTCGCATCGACGATCAGACGCTCGTCGCCGCCGGATTCTCTGGCCATGGCGTCGCCATGACCGGCCTTGCTGGCAAGATACTGGCCGAAGCGATCGCCGGAGACGAGGCGCGGCTTGGGCTGGTCAGCAAGCTCCCTGTCGCGCCCTTCCCGGGCGGAAAGCACTCGCGCGCGCCCCTGCTGACGCTGGCGATGACGTGGTTCTCGCTGCGCGACCGGCTGGGCATTTGACAAGCGGCATTGCTGGGGACCAAGTCGGTGCTATCCTTTCGCCGAGCAAGCGAAAGGCCCGACCATGAAACCCATCGAGACCGACGACCTGACGATCCGTTACGATCAGCGCCAGTGTGTCCATGCGCGGGAATGCGTGCTTGGCCTGCCCAAGGTATTCAACACCGATGCCCGGCCCTGGATTCAGCCCGAACATGGCGACACCGAAGAAATCGTCGACGTGATCGAGGCGTGCCCCTCGGGCGCTCTCAGCTATGTCCGGAAAGACGGTAGCGAGGAACCGGCACCACGGGTCAACCGCGTTCGGTTGTGGGAGGATGGCCCGATCGAGGTCCATGGCGACCTGACCGTCAACGGAGAGAAGCGTCGCCGGGTCCTCCTGTGCCGTTGCGGCAAGACCGCAAACCCGCCCTTCTGCAATAATGCGCACCGAAAGGGGTTCGAAGCGACGGGGCTGGTGGCTTTCGATGCCGACAGCGACGAGGACCTGGACGATCGTTCCGGCCCGGTCGAAATCATCGCCCAGGAAAACGGATCGTACAGGATCACGGGGCGCTTTGAGATTATCGGGTCGGACGGTCACCGCATTGCCCGCAAGACCGAGGCTTATCTTTGCCGCTGCGGAGCGTCGGGGAACAAACCCTTTTGCGACGGGTCGCACAAGCGTCTGGGCTTCACCAAGCCGTCGAGCCGCGACGAGACCGAGGCTTAGGCCCCCCAGGTCCTCTCCAGCATCTCAAACCAGTTCCGCCAGCAGATGCGCTCGATCAGCGCGTCGCTGAACCCGTGGTCGCGCATGGCCTGCCGCAGAACGCCCAGCCCCCCGGCGTCCGCGATCTCGGTCGGCACGATGCCGCCGTCGAAATCCGACCCAAGCGCAACATGCGCCTCGCCTGCGTGTTCGATCATGTGGGCCAGGTGACGTGGCATCCACTCCAGCGCGCCCTCGGGCCGCATCTGTCCATCGGGACGCAGAAAGGCGGTGGCGAAATTGAGCCCGACAAGACCGCCGGTCTCACCGATCGCCTTGAGCTGCCGGTCCGTCAGGTTGCGCGAAAGCGGCGTGATCGCATGGGCATTTGAATGGGTCGCGACGAGCGGTACGCCCATGTCGGCCACATCCCAGAAACCCTTTTCGTTCAGGTGGCTCAGGTCGATGACCATTCGCAATTCCGTCGCGCGGCGGATCAGGTGGCGGCCGTCCTCGGTCAGGCCGGGGCCGATATCGCCATCGGACGGGTAGCGGAAGGGGACGCCCGTGCCGAATATCGTCTCTCGGCTCCAGACCGGCCCGATCGAGCGCAGACCGGCGGCGTAAAGGACCTCAAGCGCGGCAAGGTCAGGCCCTATGGCCTCGGCGCCCTCCATATGCAGGACCGCCGCGAGTTTGCCATTGTCCATCGCCGCGCGGATATCGCTGACACTGCGGCACATTCTCAGATGACCGCGCGACTCCAATTCCAGAAAGATCGCCGCCTGCTCAAGAACGACTTTCAGCGCATCCGCCTCTTTCAGTTCCGGAGGATGCGGAATGTCGTAGGTTTCCGCCTGCAGTGCTGCGAGGTCGAACTTACCTTCTCCCGGAACGAAGATCGCGAACAGACCGCCCGCGAACCCGCCCTTAAGAGCCTTGGGCAGGTCGATATGACCCGGCCCACCCTGATGGAAATGGTCAATCGCCTCCGGTCGTCCCCGCCACAGGCGGAAGAGCGCATCGTTATGGCCGTCGAAGATGATGGGGTCGCTGCTCATGCCAAAGGGCTAGCACGCGCGCCCTCAGCCGAACAGGCGGTAATAGACGAAGTCGGGCAGGAATTGGGACACGCGGAAGAGTGACGAGAAAAAGCGGGGGTAGGACTTCGAGAAACTGTCGTCGTGCATGTGCTCGACAAAGTGCCGGGCGGCCTCGTCCGGCTCCATGATGAACGGCATGGAGATCTCGTTCTTGTCGGTGAGACGCGTGCGAATGAAGCCCGGATTGACGAGCTGCACGTCGATACCAGTCTTTCGCAGGTCCATGTAAAGCGTTTCGGCCATCGACATGATCCCCGCCTTGGACGCGCCGTAGCCGTTCGCCCCAGGCAGACCGCGGAAGCCCGCCAGAGAGCCTGTCAGAACGATATGGCCGGCATCCCGCTCGACCATCGCCGGGATGACGTGACCCAGCACACGTGCGGCACCAGTCAGGTTGATGTCGAGCATCTTGACCACCTGTTCGGCGTTCCATTCCTGCGCCTTCTGAGGCCAGTAGACGCCGGCGAGAAAGACGACGCCGTCCACGTGACCGGCAGCTTCGGCCGCCTTGGCGACGCTTTCGTCATCCGCGACGTCCACTGGTACGACTTCGGCCTTGCCGGGGCATTCCTCGGCAAGTGCGTTCAGCTCGTCCTCGCTGCGTGCGCTCAGGATCACCGTGGCGCCGGTGGCAGAGATCTGCTTGGCGACCGCCCGGCCAAGCCCTGCGGACGCACCGACAATCCAATACCGTTTACCGCTCCACTCTCTCATGCTGCCTCCAATTGCTCGTCCACGGCCTCCATCGGGCGGATCGTGGCGACCAGTTCGGCAACCTTGATCCCGAATTTACGAAACTGGCTTCGGTTGATGATGGTTCCATTGTCCGTCAGGTACATCCAGTCGATGGCGTCGAGGACATGCCCCCCCGAAGCCTCGGGCAGGCGGATGCGATAGTTCAGCATGACGCTGTGCCCCGCCTGACGCCCGCGGCCGATTCCGACAAGGTCATCCGCTTCGGCCCGGATCGCGCCCGCATCATCGACGGTCAGACGCCACTCACGGTCCTGCGTGTCGCCGTTGTCATACAGAAACCGCTCGGTCATCCGCCCCGTGTCACCGTCCCATGAGGCGTGGAACTCGGCCACGAAGCGTGACGAGACGCGGCCCGTCGGTCCGAAGATCACGCCCTCGCAGGCCATCGGCCCGTTCAGCACCTGCCGGATGTCGAAAGGCGGCTCGCCATTCCTGTATTCGGCGGGCACCTGGGCGGCGAAGCCCAGTTGGTTGGCGCGTAGCCAGAAGGCGCCAAGCGCCAGGATCAGTCCGAGCAGAAAGGCCAGAACCAGTTCCATCGTCATACCTCCTTCAGGGTCCTGGCAGCCTGCGCGCCGTCGATCGGCGTCGTCGCAAGCAGCGCAAGAGCGAAGAGTTTCAGGATGCAGGGCAAAACCGCGTACATCAGGGTGAGTGTGAAGAGCGCCTCACCGGGGGGCGAGGCCGTGGTATCGCCGGTCTGGAAGCCCTGCAGTTCGAGAAGCGGCAAGAGGGTCACCGCCGCGAAAGCCAGAGTGAATTTCGACACGAAGGACCAGAGGCCGAAGCCCTCGGCTGCCTCCGGCGCAATCCGTTCGAGACGGGCTGCGAACATGGCCGGCAGAAGCGTCAGATCAGCCCCGAGCGACGCTCCCGATGCAAGGCAGATCAGCGCGAAGAGGACCGCGTCTCCCGGTCCAAGAAGTGCGGCGCAGCCGAAGGACAGGATGGCCAGTATCATGCCGGCGATGAGCGCGGGCTTCGGGCCTACTGCAGCCGCTACGCGGCCCCAGACCGGGGCGGCGGCTGCAGCGGCGAGGAAGAAAAGGAGCAGAAGCGGCCCCTCCCAACCCGGCGCCTCCAACCGGCTTTCCACGAAGAACAGGAAGAGCGTCGAGGTGACGGCGACCGGCGTGGCATTCACAAGAGCGATCAGGAGCAGACGACGCGCCAGCGGATCGGAGAGGATCGGGCGGATACCGGGCGTGCTCGCCCGGTCGGTCGCGCGCCATTCGCGCCGCATACCGATAACCGCGAGGACCGCCACACAGGCAAAGGCCCATGCGAACGTGCGGAACGGCGCGTCGGTCAACGCCAGAAGCGCAACAGGCGCGACGGCAGCGAGCGACACGCCCAGAAGTGCCCCGGTCTCGCGCCATGCCGCAAGTCGGACATGCCCGCCCTCGCCCATCGCATCTGCCTTGGACACGCCTTGGGCGTAGAAGGTTATGGTCAGAAAGCTGAATCCCGAGAAGAGTCCGGCAAGCGTCAGCGCGAACCAGAAGATCGGCCGGATCGGCGGCGTCACGCCAAACAACCCGACCATGGACACGGCCATCAGACCAGACCCTACTGCGACCGCGGCCGCCCTATGGTGCCGCAAGCGGCGGCTGAGCCAGCCGAGCGCCGGATCCTGAAAGACGTCGAGGAGGCGGAGCAGGAACAGGACAGTTCCGAGTGCGGCAAGGCTGACACCGAACTCGTCCACATAGAATTTGGGCGCGTGGATATAGATCGGCAGACCCGCCGCCGACAACATCGCCGCAAATACCGCGTAGGACGGCAACCGTTCACTCACCGCGATACCTCGTCTGCGGGCGGCTCGGGCCTTGCGCTGAAGGTGGCACCTTTCCACCAGAGCTTAAGAGCCTGCCAGTGGATCAGACCGAGAACCCGACGCGACCCAAAGGGCCTGCGGACCAGAGCGCGCAAAATCCGGCCGGTCGTCAGCGGTCGGCGGTGCCCTGTGAGCGTCGCCAGAAGCCCGCCATTCCCGGTCTTGTAGTCGATCCAGATGCCGATCCGGTCGTCGGTGATATCGAAGCGAAAGGTGTAGTCGCCTTCCACCGGCTGAAACGGCGAGACGTAGAAAATCTTGCGCGCATGCAGCGTATCTTCGCGCCCGATGGGCCGAAGGTCGTCATGGTGGCAAAGGTAGGAATGCCGGTCGCCATAGGTGTTCGTGACCTCGGGGATGACGACCCGCAGCGCGCCCTCGGCATCGCGGATCAGCCAGAAGCTGACCGGATTGAAGACATGTCCCCAGATGCGCGGTTGCGCCAGAAGTTCGATCCGCGCGGGCACGAAACTGTCCAGACCGGCGTCGTCCAGAACCCGTCGCACCCATCCGGCGCCGTCCCCCGAGCCCGGCTGCCCGCCATGGTCGCTGTCGTGAAGCGAAACAATACTGCGCCGATTTCGCCGGAACGGGAAAGGTGCGCGCACGGGTTTTTCCGCATCGAGAAGCACGTAGTCGATGCTGTAGCGAAACGCGTTCTCCAGATCGCCTCTGCGTCCGTGAAAGGTCGTGCCGTCGATATGATCGACGCGCCCAGTCATTCGGCGGCGATCGGAAGCGCCGTACGGTTTCTCAGCCCATGGACCACGTCAACCGCCGTGGCCAGACCGTCTTCGTGGAAACCGTTCCGCATCCACGCCCCCGCGAACCAGGTGCTGTTCTGCCCGTTGATCGCGCGGATCGTGTCCTGCGCAGCAATGGCAGCCGCGTCGTAGACAGGGTGGCGGAAGGTCGTTTCGTCATGGATGAGCTCGTCACGGATTGGCGCATTCCGGTTCAGCGTGACGAACAGCGGATCGTCCTTCGGGATCGGCTGAAGAGAATTCATCCAGTATGTGAGGTCGATGGGCTGATCGGGCGCTTTCCCCGTGTCGACATAGCTCCAGGAAGACCACACCTTCCGGCGCTTCGGCATCGCGCTTTCGTCGGAATGCAGAACTGCCGTATTCGGCTGATACCGGACCGAGGACAGCGCGGTGCGCTCGACGCCCGTTGCATCGCTCAGAAGTCGCAGGGTGTCGTCGGAATGGGTGGCAAAGACCACCTCGTCGAAAGCCTCCCATTCGCCGCCGGTCACGCGGACCTGAACGCCGAATTCCGTGCGGCGCACGCCCGCGGTCGGAGCGCCAAGACGGATGTCGACGCCCCGCGCGTCCATCGCCGCTTCGAGCCGGCGCACATATTCGATGGAGCCGCCCTTGACGGTGTACCACTGGGGCTGGGTGTACCACCCGAGAAGCCCGTGGTTCTTGAAGAACCGCGTCATCGTTTCGGCCGGGAAATCGGTGATGCGCCCGGTCGGCGTCGACCAGATCGCACCCGAGAACGGCCGCAGGTAGTAGTTCAGAAACCACTGACCGAGGCCCAGTTCGTCGCAGAGATCACCGACGCTATAGCCCGGCCGTGTCGCGGCCTCGGCCAGCTTGTTGAATTTCAGAATGTCCCTGATCATGCCGACGAAGGACGGGCTGAACAGATTGCGTCGCTGCGCAAAGATCGTGTCGAGACCGGCCAGCCCATATTCCATGGCGCCGCCGCCGATCGAGACGCCAAAGCTCATGTCGCTTTCGGCCACGGGCACATCCAGGTCGTGGAAAAGACGGCTCAGGTGCGGGTAGTTCCGGTAATTGAAGACGATAAATCCAGTGTCCACGGGTTGATCGCCCCGTTTTCCCGCGATGATCGTCCTCGCATGACCGCCCAGCCGAGGCTCGGCCTCGAACAGAACGACATGGTGGTCTTCCGACAGATGATAGGCTGCACCCATGCCCGATATTCCGCCACCGATCACAGCTACACGCCGGGTCGAGGCGTCACGAGTTTCAAAAGGCATCAGCCACTCCAGTACTTCGGTCTTGAACGTCCTACGTGGAGCGCTGCCTAGCAGATTAAACTAACCGAATGTTTTTCTTTTTTGATCCGGTCTTCATGACGCGGCGTAGACCTGATGAATGCTTATGGACGGACAACTCCACGATGAGCGTGCAAAGCGCGCTGCGCCTTATTACGGTAGGGTGCGGGTAAATGCACACATCGGAACGAAATCCTCCATGAACGTAGTGGTCGAAGCCGAGGAACAGGACTGGGCGGCGCTTGTCCGCCGGGTCGACAGGGACAAAGACAAGGCCGCCTTTGCGGCTCTGTTCCGGCATTTCGCGCCACGCGTGAAGGCGTTCTTGATGAAGTCCGGCGCAGGGGAAGCCCTGGCCGAGGAATGCACACAGGAGGTCATGGCGACCCTTTGGCAGAAGGCGCATATGTTCGATCCCAGCAGGGCGAGCGTGTCGACATGGATTTACACGATCGCGCGCAACCGGAAGATCGACGCGCTTCGGCGGCAAAGGCGACCCGAGCCGGAAGACCTGCCCTGGGGACCAGAGGCGGAACCGGATCAGGCAGAGGTCATGACGCTCCAGCAGGAGAGCGAGAAACTGGCGAAGGCCATGAAGAAATTGCCCGAGAAGCAGCGAAAGCTGATCGAGAAGGCGTATTTCGGCGACCTGAGCCACAGTGAAATCGCGGCAGAGACAGGGCTGCCGCTTGGGACGATCAAATCGAGAATTCGCCTGGCGCTGGAACGGCTGCGCCACGCGATGGGATGACGGGAATGACGAACGAGATCAAACATCATCTGACGGATGCCCTTCTGATGGGCTACGCGTCGGGGAACCTGCCCGAGGCTTTCGACCTTGTGGTGGCCACACATATTTCGCTGTGCGACGAGTGCCGCGCGCGCCTTGGCAGTTTCGAGGCGGTCGGCGGCGCGCTGATCGACGAGGCGGCTGATGCAGTCGACGTGAACGACGACGCACTTGAAAGCACGCTTCGCCTGATCGAAGGCGCGCCCAAGGATCCAATCCGCATCCGGGACACGGCTCCGGAAGCGGAAACCGTTTTTCCCGAGCCGCTCCGCGACTATGTCGGCGGCGATCTGGACGCTGTGCGGTGGCGCTCCATCGCGGGTGGCGTGAAACAGGCGGTTCTTCCCACGTCGCGCGACGCGACGGTTCGGCTTCTTGCCATTCCGGGCGGCGCTGCAATGCCCGATCACGGCCACCACGGCACGGAACTGACGCTGGTTCTGAAGGGCGCCTTCCGCGACGATGACGGGCTGTTTGCGCGCGGCGACGTCGAGGTGGCTAACGAGGACCTTCATCACACGCCGATCGCCGAGCCGGGAGAAGTGTGTATCTGTCTGGCCGCAACCGATGCGCCTCTGCGGTTCAAGGGCATCCTGCCGCGCATTGCTCAGCGCTTCATCGGTATCTGATCAGTCTCTCGGGAAACTGGCCCGCAGGTGATCCGCCGCAGCTTCGATGGCAGGCGACGGGTCAGAGCGGACCATCAGGCCCAGCACGTATTTGGGAAGTCTCGGAAGCCCGTATTTCGCGGGCGCTTCCACGATGTCCCCGGACAGTGTCGCGGCAGGAAGCGGCGCGACCGCAAGGTCGGCCAGTATCGCCGCCTTCTGTCCAGAGATATGCGCGCTCTGAAAGGCGATGCGCCAGGGGCGGCCCTGCGCATCAAGGCCTTTGAGGCCCGAGATACGCCATGCGCACCCTTCTTCCCAGACGCTGACCGGCAGGGGTTCGCGTGATGCGGCTGTGCCGCACCGTCTTGCGGCCCAGACCAACTGCTCCTCCATCAGAACCTCGGCACCGAAGGCGTCGCGATCTTCTGCTTTGCCCACGACAAGCGCCATATCAAGTCGCCCGGTATTCAGGTCCTGACGAAGGCCGACCGTATCGGCGACCGTCACGTTGACGGATACGCCCGGATGACTGTCCGCGAAACGGCGCAACATGGGAGGCAGGAAGCGCTCTGCCACGTCATCGGTCGCGCCAAGACGAACCACCCCCTTCAGATCGGGCTGAACGAACCGCGCGACCGCTTCGTTATTCATCGCCAGCATCCGGCGCGCATGTTCCACGAGGAAAGCGCCATCCGCCGTCAGACTGACAGACCGGCTGTCGCGCACAAAGACCGGGCGGCCAAGCAACTCCTCCATCCGCTTGACCTGCATCGAGATCGCCGATGGCGTCCGGAAAATGGCTTGAGCGGCGGCTGAGAAGCTGCCGGTCTCGGCAATCGCGACCAGTGTGTTCAGGAGATCGAGTTCGAGAAGCGGTATTTTGGGTGACGTCTGGACGTTCATCTATCTGTCAATAATTCTGAAAGCTTTCGTCAAACCTATTCGTTTGATTGAATGATGTCCAGAGCGCATGTTCCTGACTGTGAGGCCGTCGCGACGTCTCGACCAAACAGTCGAAAGGAACATTGATATGACCCAAGCAACGTGCATTCCCGCATCGCCCGGCCCTTTTGCCCGTCTCGTGACCGCTCTTCGTGACCGGACCCAGGCCCGCCGGCGCCGGCAGCGCTTTCTTCGTCTGCTCGACATGGACGACCACATGCTTGACGACATGGGCGTGACCCGCGCCGAAGTTGTCGAGGCGTCCTATCTGCCGCTGTCGGCCAACGCGGCCACGGAACTCTATCGGATGTCACTCGAACGGCGCCGGAATTTCATGTGACCGGCAGGTCGGCGGCACTACTTTCCCGCCATGACCAGTGCTCAGAAATCCAAGGGCCCCTCGCCCGTATCGCGCGGGGCCCGAAGACCGTGAAGGCCTTTGCCACGCTCTTTACGGCGCTCGACCAGACGACACGCACCAATGCCAAGGTTGCGGCGCTGGCCGAGTATTTCGAGACAGCCGACGAGCCGGACAAGCTTTGGACGATCGCCATTCTCTCGGGCCGCCGCCCGAAACGCGCCGTCACGACGACCCAGTTGCGGGAATGGGCGGCGGAGCGGGCCGGACTGCCGCTCTGGTTGTTCGAGGAAAGCTATCCGATCGTAGGCGATCTGGCGGAGACCATCGCGCTGATCCTGCCCGAGCCGACGCGACACTCCGACCGGACCTTGTCGGACTGGATCGGCGCGCTTCGCGCACTTTCGGCGATGGGCGACACCGGCAAGCGCGAGGGCATTCTCGACGCCTGGGACCAGTTAGAGAGCACCGAGCGCTTCGTTTTCAATAAGCTTCTAACAGGCGGCTTCCGTATGGGCGTCTCGCAAAAGCTGATGACCCGCGCCCTGTCGCGGGCCACGGGAATCGAGGAACCCGACCTCGCCCACCGCCTTATGGGCGACTGGTCGCCGGACAACGTGACGTTCGATAGCCTGATCCTTGCGCCGGACCCCGAGACGGACCTGTCCAAGCCCTATCCCTTCTACCTCGCCTATCAGCTTGATGACCCTGTCGAGAGCCTCGGGCCGCCGGATGCGTGGGCCGCGGAATTCAAATGGGACGGGATCCGGGGCCAGCTTGTCCTCCGGGGCGGGCAGCACTTCCTGTGGTCGCGTGGCGAAGAGTTGATGACGGACCGCTTCCCGGAATTTGCCGCGCTCATCGATTTCATTCCACCCGGTACCGTTCTGGATGGCGAGGTACTGGCCTGGGACCATGAGGCCGACCTACCGCTCAGCTTCAACGCCCTTCAGAAGCGGATCGGGCGGAAAACTGTACCGAAAAAGCTGCTCGCAGAGGCGCCTGCGGTCATCCGCGCCTATGATCTGCTCGAGGATGGCGGCAGCGACATCCGCGCCCTGCCCTTTTCCGAGCGTCGCGCCCGGCTTGACCGTCTGGCGATGGATATTCCTGGCGGCGCCCCATTCCGAATGTCCGGCCTGCTTCCGACCACCGACTGGGCCGACCTTGCCCGTCAGCGCGAGGATGCGCGCCAGAAACAAGCTGAGGGCCTGATGCTCAAGCGGCTCGACAGCCCCTATCGCGACGGCCGCCGTAAAGGCGACTGGTGGAAATGGAAGGTCGACCCGCTGACCATCGACGCCGTGATGATCTATGCCCAGGCCGGACACGGCAGGCGCGCCAACCTGTTTACCGACTTCACCTTTGCCGTGCGAGACGGCGACGCGCTTATCCCCTTCACCAAGGCCTATTCCGGCCTGACCGACGCAGAATTCCGTGAGATTACGGCCTGGGTCCGCAAGAACACGGTCGAGCGGTTCGGTCCTGTCCGGTCGGTGAAACCCCAGCATGTCTTCGAGATTGCCTTTGAAGGCATCCAGGCCAGTCCCCGGCATAAATCGGGCGTGGCGCTTCGGTTCCCGCGTATGCTGCGCTGGCGCAAGGACAAGCCAATGTCCGAGGCGAACACGCTCGATGATCTCAACGCGATGCTCGACGCCTACGGCTAACCGCGTCCTGACCTCAGCTGGATTTGCGCGGCGATCTCGGAGGGTGTCGGAGATGAGACGTCTGCGGCAGACAGTCCGATGTCACGCAAAAGGTGGGGCGACGTTTCGGCCAGCCGCTGCAGGCCCTCATCCTCCCAAGGATGACTATTTCTGTACCCGGAATAGCTGCCGAAGCGTCTCAGCCAAAGCAGGAATGCGGGCAGAGCACTAAATAATTCCATGTGAATAGTCACTCCAACCTCGAATTCAGCATTGCATTCGAAGATCTAGAGACGCCCGGTCTGGACGGCAAACCACAAGATCTGACAATATGGTTGAGAAAACCTGATCCAAAGACATGTCGCGACTTCCTCCGCTAAACGCCCTTCGCGCTTTCGAAGCCGCCGCACGGCACGGCGGGTTCATCGCCGCTGCGGATGAGTTGAACGTCACGCGGGGCGCTGTCAGCCGGCACGTGAAGACGCTTGAGGATCATCTCGGAGTGGCACTGTTTCACCGGAACGCCCGGGGCGTGAAGCTGAACGAAGCCGGCGCGCGGCTCTTGCCGGTCCTGACAGACGCCTTTCAACGGATCGCGGAAGGCGCGCGTCAGGCCTCCGACACGGGCGACACGCTTCGGATCATTTGTCCGCCGGCAACCTCGGTGCGCTGGCTTCTGCCGCGCCTGCCCGAGTTCCGCGCGTTGCATCCGGACATCCGCATCAGCGTCACGACAGACTTTTTCGGTGATCGTGGGTTCGATGCGGTCGAATACCAGATCGGGTTTTCGGTTCAGTTTCCGATCCGGCCGAGGTCTCCTCAGATCCGGGTCGAGCCGCTGCTCCCCTATATCCTGACCCCGGCCTGCTCACCGGCCTACCTTGACGAACACGGGCCGTTCGACACACCTGCCGACCTCGCCCGCTGCGCGCTTCTTCGTGAATCGGGTCATAATCAGGACTGGACGGACTGGTGCGATCAGTTCGCGCCAATGCTGGACGACAGCGGCGCAGACCGCTTTCCGAACTTCGACCTGATCGCCAAGGCCGCCACCATGGGTGCCGGCGTCTTCATGGCCGACCTCGCGCTCTGTCACGAAGAAATCTCGCTGGGAACGCTCGTCCTGCCATTCCCGACGCTGACCTGCCCCTCTCCGCGCGGCTCGTTCAGCCTGCTGGCACATGAGGACGCTTGGAACACGCGCCAGGTCAAAGCATTCCGAGAGTGGGCAGCGGAGCGTGCGGCACAGGACCGCCTCAGCATCTTCGGCGATACGCCTTCCGCTTGAACCCGCACCGGGCAAGGCACTATCTCTCATGCGTCAGACAAAAGGAGTCAGGATGACCTTCGACACACGCGTCTTCGATGCCGATGCCGCCGCTTCGGGCGAGTTCGGCCAGCTTCCGGAGTGGGACCTGACGGATCTCTACCCCGCACCCGATGCCCCCGAGCTGAAGCGGGACATGGACTGGCTGGAAAAGGCCTGCGCCGATTTCGCGGCGGATTACGAAGGCAAACTCGCCGAGCTCGATGCGACCGGGATGCTCGACTGCGTTCTGCGCTATGAGAAGATCGACCTGATCGCCGGGCGCATCATGTCCTTCATCGGTCTGCGCTATTATCAGAACACTACCGATCCCGAACGCGCCAAGGCGATGAGCGACGCGCAGGATAAGGTCACGGCCTATACGACGCCGCTGGTTTTCTTCTCGCTGGAGCTGAACCGCGTGGATGACGCGCATCTCGACAGCCTGTTCGCAGAGAATGTCGGTCTGGCCCGCTTCAAGCCCATCTTCGACCGGATGCGGGCGATGCGGCCCTACCAGCTTTCCGACGAGCTGGAGAAATTCCTGCACGACCAGTCCACCGTTGGCGCTGCCGCCTGGAACCGTCTTTTTGACGAGACCATCGCCGGTCTGGAGTTCGACGTGGATGGCGAGATGCAGGGTCTTGAGGCCACGCTCAACCACCTGACCAGCCAGGACCGCGACCGCCGTGAAGAGGCTGCGCGCGAGGTCGCACGCGTTTTCGGGGACAACATCAAGCTCTTCGCCCGAGTCCACAACACGCTCGCCAAGGAAAAAGAGATCGAGGACCGCTGGCGCGGCATGCCGACACCGCAGACGGGGCGGCACCTCTCGAACCATGTGGAGCCCGAGGTTGTCGAAGCGCTCCGCAACGCTGTGGTGAATGCCTATCCCAAAGTCTCACACCGCTACTATGAGCTGAAACGGAAATGGCTGGGCCTCGACACGCTTCAGGTCTGGGACCGGAATGCGCCGCTACCGATGGAGACCGAGCGTAAGATCGGCTGGGACGAGGCCAAGACCACGGTGCTTTCCGCCTATGGCGCGTTCGACCCGGAGATGGCCCGCCTGGCCGAGCCCTTCTTCGAAAAGGGTTGGATCGATGCCGGCGTGAAGCCCGGCAAGGCGCCGGGCGCCTTCGCCCACCCGACGGTTGCCGACGTGCACCCCTATGTGATGCTGAACTATCTCGGCAAACCGCGTGACGTGATGACTCTGGCCCATGAACTCGGCCACGGCGTGCACCAGCGGCTTGCCGCCGGACAGGGCGAGCTGCTCTCATCGACTCCGCTGACCCTTGCCGAGACCGCCTCGGTCTTCGGCGAGATGCTGACCTTCAAGCAGCTTCTCTCCGCCGCACCCAACGACGCCGAGCGCAAGGTGCTGCTCGCGGGCAAGGTCGAGGACATGATCAATACGGTCGTCCGTCAGATCGCCTTCTACGATTTCGAATGCAAACTCCACGACGCACGCCGGGGCGGCGAACTGACGCCCGACGATATCTGTGCGCTCTGGATGAGCGTGCAGGGAGAGAGCCTCGGTCCCGCCTTCACCTTCATGGAGGGCTACGAGAACTACTGGGCCTATATCCCGCATTTCGTGCACTCGCCCTTCTACGTCTATGCCTATGCCTTCGGTGACGGGCTCGTGAACGCGCTTTACGCGGTCTACGAAGAGGGCGACGCCGACTTCCAGAAGAAATATTTCGACATGCTGAAGGCAGGCGGGTCGAAGCACCACAAGGAACTTCTTGCCCCCTTCGGCCTCGACGCGTCGGATCCGTCCTTCTGGGACAAGGGGTTGTCGATGATCTCGGGCTTCATCGATCAGCTCGAAGCGATGGAGTAGCGGCGGGCAGCGAGGGGCCCGCCCCTCGCGCTCCCCGGGGTATTTTCAAACAGAAGAAGCAAAAATTTGAGTCAAATTGTCTTCGCCTGTTCGGAAATATCCCGGGGGGAGACGCGCGTCAGCGCGGCGGGGGGCAGAGCCCCCTGACACCATCACGCCAGCGTGACGCCCGCCTCTTTCATACCGTCCCGCGCGGCCGCAAGCGAACCGTCGAGGTCGATCGCGCGGCAAAGGCTTTCGATGACGGTCACCTTGAACCCGAGGCGTGCCGCATCGACGGCCGAGAAATTCACGCAGTAATCGGTGGCGAGACCGACCAGCGTCACCGTGTCGACCCCGCGGGTGCGCAAGTACCCCTCCAGCCCTGTTGGAGTTTCGTGGTCATTCTCGAAAAAAGCCGAATAGCTGTCGATCTCGGTACGAAAGCCCTTTCTCACGATCAGGTCGGCATGTCGGGTATCGAGTTTTGGGTGAAAGGCAGCGCCGTCCGAGCCAATCACGCAGTGGTCAGGCCAGAGGACCTGCGGCCCGTAGGGCATGTCGATCATCGTGAAAGGATCGTGCCCGTCATGGCTTGTCGCAAAGCTCGAATGACCCGCAGGGTGCCAGTCCTGCGTGAAGACACGCACCGGAAACTCCGGCACGAGCGCATTGATCGGAGCGACGATCTCATCGCCGCCTGCCACAGCGAGGGCGCCGCCCGGACAGAAATCGTTCTGAACGTCGATGACAATGATGGCTTCGTTCTGAGGACGCATTGGCAAACTCCTTGAGGCCTATGGCTTAGGCAGCGCCCGCCTTGCGGTCAACCGCCGGGCTTGAGGGCCGGGCCCGGATGGCTTAGGTCGCGCTGATGATCGTCGTTGCAGCGCTATACAGGTTCACGCCTTTCCCAGACCCGGCCGCTCTGAAAGCGCCGCTGGCCGAGATTGCCTGCGCGAACGGGGTGCGGGGCACACTTCTTCTGGCGCGAGAGGGAATCAACGGCACCATAGCGGGAACGCGGAAGGGAATAGACGCTGTTCTCGACCATATCCGTGCGCTGCCGGGCTGCGCCGATCTGGACTGGAAGGAATCCGAAGCGGACACCAACCCCTTTGGCCGGCTCAAGGTCCGGCTGAAGAAGGAGATCGTCACGCTTGGGCAGGAGGACGTCGACCCCCGCCGGAAGGTCGGCGCGTATGTGCCGCCATCCGACTGGAACAACCTGATTTCCCGGCCCGATGTGGCCGTCATCGACACGCGGAATGGCTACGAGGTTGCCATCGGGACCTTCGAAGGTGCGGTCGATCCGGAAACCGAGACCTTCCGAGATTTCCCCGCATGGTGGGCCGCCAACCGCCACCGGTTTGAGGGCAAGAAGATCGCCATGTTCTGTACTGGCGGCATCCGCTGCGAGAAGGCCACCAACTGGCTGATCGGTCAGGGGGTCGAGGATGTGTTCCACCTGAAGGGGGGAATCCTGAAATATCTCGAAGAGGTCCCGGAAGAGCAGAGCCTCTGGCGCGGGGAGTGTTTCGTCTTCGACCAGCGCGTGTCTGTCGGTCACGGCCTCAGCCCGGGCGCGCATGACCTCTGTCACGCCTGCCGGCACCCCATCTCCGAGACCGACAAGGCCCATCCCGATTTCGAGCTGGGCGTTTCCTGTGCGCGCTGCATCGGCACGTATTCGGAGGCCGACCGCGCGCGGTTCCGCGAACGGCAGCGTCAGGTTGAACTCGCCGCCGCCCGCGGATCGGAGCATTTCGGAACCGGCTGACGTCCCGAGCGCCGCCTAGTGGTTGTCGCGGGGCATGTGCTTGCGGGCGATGTCGCGATACTGATCCGCACCCTTCAGCGTCATACCCTCGGCCAGTTGCCCAACTCGGTCGCGGAATATCTCCTGCCACGGCGACTGGCTTTCCGGGGCGAAGGGACGCGTGGGCAAAGCGGCGCGGCGGGCCTCAAGCTCGGCATCTTCCACCAGCATGTTCGCGGTGCAGGTGCGCAGATCGATCCGAACGCGGTCGCCCGTCTGCACCAGCGCCAGGCCGCCGCCCGCCGCAGCCTCGGGCGAGGCGTTCAGGATCGAGGGCGAACCCGATGTACCGGATTGCCGCCCGTCGCCCACGCAGGGCAGTGAATGAATGCCCTTCTTCAGTAAGTAGGCCGGCGGGCGCATATTCACCACCTCTGCCGCGCCGGGATAGCCGATCGGCCCGGCGCCCCGCATGATCAGAATGCAATTCGCGTCGATGCCGAGGGTTTCGTCGTCGATCCGGGCGTGGAAATCCTCCGGCCCGTCGAAGACGACGGCGCGACCCTCGAAGGCCTCGGGGTCGTCGGGGTTCGACAGGTAACGCTCACGGAACTCGGGCGAGATCACGCTGGTTTTCATGATCGCGCTGTCGAACAGGTTTCCCTTGAGATTGATGAACCCGGCATCCCGTTTCATCGGCTCGCCGACCGTCTTGATCACGTCACGGTTCTCGCTGCGGGCCTTGGCGCAGTTCTCGGCCATGGTTTTGCCGTTGGCGGTCAGCGCGTCCGGATGCGGCAGCAGCCCGGCTTCGATCAGCTCACCGATTACGGCGGGCACGCCGCCCGAGCGGTGGTAATCCTCGCCAAGGTATTCGCCCGCGGGCTGCAGGTTCACCAGAAGCGGCACCTTGTGGCCTAGCGTCTGCCAGTCGTCATTGTCGAGCGGGATGCCCAGGTGGCGCGCAATACCGTTCAGGTGAATTGGCGCGTTGGTCGACCCGCCGATGGCCGAATTCACGACGATAGCGTTCTCGAAGGCTTCGCGGGTCATTATGTCGGACGGGCGGCGATCGGAATGAACCATCTCGACGATCTGCTTGCCGGTCTCGTAACTGATCTGTCCGCGCTCGCGATAGGGCGCCGGAATGGCCGCTGACCCCGGAAGCTGCATACCCAGCGCCTCGGCCAAAGAGTTCATCGTCGTGGCGGTCCCCATCGTGTTGCAATAGCCGACCGATGGCGTGGACGAGGCGACAAGCTCCATGAAGCCGTCATCGTCGATCTCGCCCGCCGCGTGCAGTTCGCGCGCCTTCCAGACGATGGTGCCCGACCCGGTGCGCTTGCCCTGAAACCAGCCGTTCAGCATAGGTCCGACCGACAGCGCGATGGCGGGGATATTGACGGTGGCGGCAGCCATGAGAAGCGCAGGTGTGGTCTTGTCGCAGCCGATGGTCAGCACCACGCCGTCGATGGGATAGCCGTAGAGCGTTTCGACCAGCGACAGGTAAGCGAGGTTCCGGTCGAGCGACGCCGTGGGCCTCTTGCCGGTTTCCTGGATCGGGTGGACGGGGATCTCGATCACCGTGCCGCCAGCCGCAA
The DNA here is from genome assembly GCF_009830125.1 of Kangsaoukella pontilimi. Lineage (GTDB taxonomy): Bacteria > Pseudomonadota > Alphaproteobacteria > Rhodobacterales > Rhodobacteraceae > Kangsaoukella > Kangsaoukella pontilimi. The sequence goes on from NZ_WUPT01000002.1 coordinate 99,531, forward strand.
TGACGCCGTCCCGGACACGCTTGGCCAGTTCGATATGGTGTCGGTTGCAGGGGCTCAGGTCCGAGCCCGTCTGGGCGATGCCGATGATGGGCTTGCCGCCCTGCAATTCCTCGCGCGTCAGGCCGTAGTTCAGATAGCGCTCGAGGTAGAGCGCCGTCATCTCCTGATTGTCGGCATTGTCGAACCAGAGTTGGGAACGAAGCTTGGTCACGGCCCTATCCTTGTCCTTGGGTTTAAGTCGGGGAGTAGAACAAACGCGGCAGCTTTTCCAGCGAAAGCCCGTATTAACGCGGGCTTTACTCCTGACCTCTATCCCCGGTGTCGGTGGGCGGCTTTGATGGGGTGATACATGGCCGCCGACGCGAAAGCGCCGATTATCGTCAAGCGCAAGAAGATCATTCAGGGCGGACATCACGGTGGCGCCTGGAAGGTCGCCTATGCCGATTTCGTGACGGCCATGATGGCGTTCTTCCTGCTGATGTGGCTGCTCGGCGCGACGAACGAAAAGCAGCGCAAGGGGATCGCGGATTACTTCAATCCCAGCATTCCGATCAACAAGGTGTCCGGCGGTGGCGATGGTGCCTTTGGGGGCGACAGCGTCTTCACCGAGGTCGCGCTGGCCAATTCGGGCACCGGCGCGGCACTTCTTGCGCCGGGCCTAGAGACACAGAATGGAACGTCCGATCTCGAAAGCGAAGAAGGTGGCGGAGAAGCGAGCTTTGACGACGTACAGGCCGCGCTGAGCGGGCGGGGCGGTGAAAGCCTTGTCAGCGATCTGCTTGCCCGACACATCATCAGCGAGATCAGCGATGAAGGCCTGATCGTCGAACTCTTCGCCACGCCCGACGCACCGCTATTTCAGGCCGAGGCGCCGACGCCGCTTCTGACCGCGCTACTGGAAGCCACGGCTGAGGCTGCACGCCTTGTGCGAAACGAAATCGCGATCGAGGTTCACGTCGCGGCCGGGGGCCTGGACCCCTGGTCGCTCTCCGTCATCCGAAGCGACGGCGTCCGTAGCACCCTGGTTGGGGCCGGTCTGCCGTCGGCGCGTTTTCAGCGGATCACCGGGTTCGGTGCCGGTCAGCCCGTCATGCGGGACCCGGGTGCGCCCAGAAACGAGAGGGTCGAGGTCATCCTGCTGCGGCACAGGCTCTGAGAAAGTGTTTCGAATTTTTGACGTCAACCGATCCTTAAGCCCAGCGGGATATCCGGGTCGGAAATCGGGGGCGATGCAGCAGAAAGGTGCAGACCAATGACGATCTCTTCCTCGCTGAACGCGGGTGTGGCGGGCCTGGCGGCGAATGCCAGCCGACTTGCAACAATTTCGGACAATATCGCGAACTCGGCGACCTACGGCTACAAGCGGGCCGAAGCCGATTTCTCATCGCTCGTGATCGAAAGTGGTCAGGGCACCTATTCGGCAGGCGGCGTCCGCGTGTCGACGCAAAGGCTTATCGATCAGCCGGGCGCGTTGGCGACGACGAACAATCCGACGGATCTGGCCGTTCGCGGCCGGGGCTTCCTTCCTGTCACCACTGCCAGCTCGCTTCTCAGTCAGACCGGGGATTACCCGCTCTTTCTGGCGACGACCGGTTCGTTCCGCACCGATGCGGACGGGTTTCTGAGGACCAGCGCCGGCGTGACGCTGATGGGGTGGCCCGCCGATCCCGACGGCACGATCCCGACCTTTCCGCGCGATACAGGCGATGGTCTGGAACCTGTGCAGATCAACGTAAACCAGTTCACTTCCGAACCGACCACGCGCATTGCGCTCGGCGTGAATCTGCCCGCCACGGAAACCGAATTCGGGTCGAGCGGCAATCCGCTGGAGCTTTCCGTCGAATATTTCGACAACCTCGGCACCTCGCAATCCATCAACATCGAGTTCTCGCCCACCGTTCCCGGAGCGCCCGGCCTCTCGAACGAATGGACAATGACCCTGACCGACAGCGCCTCCGGCGGTGCCGTGATCGGGGAGTACACGCTGACCTTCGATGATACGCGTGGCTCCGGCGGTACGCTCGCCGGTGTGGCCGTCGGCGCGACCGGTGGCGCCTACGACCCCGCAACCGGAAACTTCACCGTGAACGTGGCCGGCGGCCCGATCGACATCAATATCGGTTCCGTGGGCAGCGGACAGGGTCTGACCCAGCTTTCCGACAGCTTCGCGCCCACCTCCATTTCGAAGGACGGCTCGCCTGTGGGCAACCTGATCTCGGTCGAGGTCGATGCGAACGGCTTCGTCCGCGCGAATTTCGACATCGGAATTACGCGCACAATCTACCAGATACCTCTGATCGACCTGCCGAACCCCAATGGCCTGATCGCCGAGGACAACCAGACCTATCGCACGTCGAATGACAGCGGCACCTTCTTTCTCTGGGATGCGGCTGACGGACCGACTGGCGACATCGTCGGCTTCGCCCTGGAGGAAAGCGCGACAGACGTCGCCGGGGAGTTGACGCAGCTCATTCAGACACAGCGGGCCTATTCGTCCAACGCGAAGGTCATCCAAACGGTCGACGAGATGCTTCAGGAAACCACGAATATCAAACGGTAGGGGCGCTTACGCTAAATCATGAGTATTTCATCTGCATTGGCCAACGCCCTTTCAGGTCTGACCGCTTCGTCGCGCGCGGCGCAGCTGGTCAGCTCGAACGTGGCCAATGCCATGACGGAAGGGTATGGCCGTCGCGAACTCGAACTCAGCGCGCGGACGACAACAGGCGCGGGCGACGGTGTACAGATCGACGGCATTCGCCGCTCGGTCGACGCGATACTTCTCCGCGACCGCCGTCTCGCAGATGCCGGACTCGCCAACGCCGATGTGTTCGTCGGTTTCTTTCAGCGGGCGCTCGAAACGATCGGCCGCCCGGGCGAGGCGGGCAGCCTCACGGATGTCCTCACGACCTTCGAGAACGCTCTCAGCCTCGCTGCATCGCGCCCGGACAATGTCGCGCGGCTGGACACGGCGGTCGGGGCCGCGCGCGACCTCGCCGGAAAACTGAATGACGCAAGCAAGTCCGTTCAGCAGCAGCGCGAGGATGCCGACGCCGCCATCGCCACACAGGTGCGCACTGTAAACGCCAACCTCCAACGGGTTGCTGATCTCAATGATGCGATCCTACGCGCCCGAGGCAGCGGTCAGGACTACCCGGCCCTTCTCGATCAGCGACAGGTCATTGTCGACGAGATTTCGCGCGTTCTGCCTGTCAGCATCATCGCGCGCGACAATGACACGATCGCGCTGTACACACCCGGCGGCGCGCGGCTTGTCGACCTGACCGCCGCAGAGCTCGGCTTCGATCAAACGCAGCCGATTACGCCGGACATGAGCCTTGCATCCGGCGCGCTGTCCGGTCTGACCATCGATGGTCGGCTGGTGAACACCGCGGGCGCGTCGTCGCCAATCGCCGGAGGTTCCCTTGCGGCACTGTTCGATCTTCGCGACGCCCGCGCGCCCGAGGTGCAAGCGCGACTGGACGGTTTCGCCGCCGAACTTTTGACCAGGTTCGAAGCAAATACGGATGACCCCACACGTGCGCCGGGGGACCCGGGCCTCTTCACCGACGGTGGCGGCGTCTACGACGCGGCCGATCTGATCGGGCTCGCCGGTCGATTGTCGGTGAATACAGCACTAGATCCCGACGCGGGTGGTGAAAGCTGGCGTTTGCGGGATGGTCTCGGCGCCGCTCTGCCGGGCGACGTGGGCGATGCGACCCTGATCTCAAGCCTTTCTGCCACCCTCAGCGCCGTTCAGGCCCCTGCCGACCCGGTCTTTGGTGGCGCGGGCCGAACGGTCAGCATCCTTGCCGCTGACCTTCTGTCCTCCGTGTCCCGAGAAAGCCTTGCTGCCGATGGGGAACGGAGCTTTCAGGCAGCCCGTCAGGAGACGCTTCTCAACCGCGAACTCTCCGGCGGAGTCGATACCGATCAGGAAATGCAGAAGCTTCTGATGATCGAACAGGCCTACGCCGCCAATGCACAGGTTGTAAGAACCGCCAGCCGCCTCATCGACCAACTTCTGGAGCTTTAGTGATGTCCTTCATTTCGATCGGCGATCTTGCGCAGTCTCTCCAGCTTCGACGTGACAATGCCCGCCTCTCCGCCCGTTTCGACGAGCTGACGCGCGAACTCTCGACGGGCCGGACCGCGCGGCTGGACGATGCCGTCGGTGGAGACTACCGGGCTCTGGCCGCTTTCGATTCCGGCATCGCCAAAGCGCGGACAACGCTCACCTCCCTATCCGAATTCGCCCTCGAGACCGATGCGCGTCAAACCGCGCTGTCATCGATCCGTGAGGCGACCGATCGGGTCGCGGGTCAGCTTCTTCTCCTGCAGGGGGCCCCGCGGCCAACGCTGGAAGCCGAAGTGCTAAGCGATGCGGCGCAGGCGTTCGATCGCGCCGTGGCGCAACTGAACACCCAGATCGGTGGCCGAAGCCTGTTTGCCGGCACCCGGGTTGACGGCCCGGCCCTGCCGCCCGCGTCCGACATTCTCAATTCCGCCGAGGCTGTGATCGTCGCGCAGGGCGCCGTGACGGCCGCCGATATCGAGGCTGCGCTGGACGACTGGCTGGCACCCGGCGGGGATTTCGATACGCTTGTCTATCGGGGCGGTCCTCCAGTGAGCGGAGATACCGCCGGAGTGTTGTCTCTCGCGTCCGTCGCGCCTACCGCCGCGACCCCCGAGCTGCGGGGCCTCGTCAAAGGCTTCGTCACCTCAGCCCTTCTGGAACGTGGCCTGACGACTGCAACGCCCGAGGATCGTGAAACGCTACTCAGGCGGTCGGGTGACATTCTCCTGAATGCGCGCGAAGGCGTTCTTTCCCTGCAGGCACAAGTCGGCACCATGCAGGAAAATCTGGACGTGGCGATTGCAGAAACCGCCGCTGAAAGAGACGGGCTCGAGGTCGCGCGAGCCTCTCTGACGGAAATCGATCCCTTTGAGGTCGCAAGCGAAATCGAAGCCGTCGAAACGCAGCTTCGCAGTCTCTACGTGCTCACGTCCAAAATGTCCGGGCTTTCCCTTACGGATTATCTGAGATGAGGGGACTTCTGGGGGCATGTCTTGTCTGGCTGATGTTGGCGCCGTCGCTTCTGGCGGAGGTCCGGATAAAGGATCTCGTTGATTTCGACGGGGTCCGTGGCAACGATCTTGTCGGCTATGGCCTTGTCGTCGGTCTGAACGGGACAGGAGACGGGATAAGAAACGCACCTTTCACCGAAGAAATCATGTCGAACATCCTCGAGCGTCTCGGTGTGAACGTGACTGGCGAACAGTTTCGGCCAAGGAATGTGGCCGCAGTTCTGGTCACTGCGGAACTACCTCCATTCGCCCGAGCCGGCAGCAGGATCGACGTGACGGTGTCCGCGATCGGTGATGCCAGCAGCCTTCTGGGCGGTACTCTCGTGATGACACCCCTGAACGCGGCCGATGGTCTGATCTACGCGGTCTCTCAGGGCACGATCATCGCGGGCGGCGTCGCGGCGGCAGGGAATGGCGCCGAGGTTGTCGAGGGTGTACCGACTGCGGGTTCCATCCCAGGGGGCGCACGGGTCGAACGTGAGGTCCCCTTCGAATTCAATTCGATGAGAGAGGTGCGTCTGTCCCTTCGTTCGCCGGATTTCACGACCGCTGCCCGAATTGAAGCAACAATCAACGCGGCCTTCGGTCAGACAGTTGCGCTCATGACTGACCCTGGAACAGTCGTGTTCGATACGACCGGTGCGGGGCTAGGCAACCCGGCCCGCGCCATCACATTCATTGAGGGGCTTACCGTCGAACCCGCGTCGCTTGCCCGTGTCGTCGTCGATCAGAGGTCCGGAACCATAGTCATCGGCGAGGATGTTCGTCTGTCGCGCGTCGCGGTGTCACAAGGCAATTTGACGCTCCGGGTGGAAGAGGCCCCTCTTGTCGTGCAACCGAACCCGTTTGCCGAAGGCGAAAGCATCATTGTGCCGCGTACGCAGGTCGACATCGAGGAAGCCCCCGGAACCGGACTCGCCGAGATCGAGGAGGCGACGACACTTTCGGAAGTGGTCGCCGGGCTGAATGCGTTGGGAGTCTCGCCGCGCGACATGATCGACATCCTGAAGACGATCAACGCAGCGGGTGCGCTTCATGCGGAGCTGCTTGTTCGGTAAGAAGCGTCGGCGTGGTTCGATCGCGTGGCCAACACGAAGCCAAAGAGAAAGCCGACCTTCTAGGGGAGCTAGTTCAGATAGCCCCGGACCAAGGCTCCTGTGATCAGCGACCAACCGTCCGCAACCACAAAGAACGCGAGTTTGAACGGAAGCGAAACGATGGCGGGCGGAACCATCATCATCCCCATGGACATTAGAACAGCCGCAACGACGAGGTCGATAATCAGGAAAGGGAGGAAAATCAAAAATCCGATCTGGAATGCGCGTTCGATCTCGCTGAGCAGAAAGGCTGGTATGAGGACACTCAGGTCGCTAACCCCTTGCGTCGAGCCGAATGCGCCTGCCGCGTTGTCGTCCCGAAGCGCCTGAAGTCCCGCAAGAGTGTCCCCATCGACCCTTCCGAGCATAAACGCCTTAAAAGGACCGAGACCAAGCTCGACAGCTCGCCCTGCATCGATTTCGCCGTTGGAGAACGGCTGACCTGCGGCGGTCCACGCCTCCCGAAAGACCGGCTCCATCACGAAAAACGTCAGGAACAGGGCGAGGCTCACGATGAGCATGTTGGGAGGAGACTGTTGAAGTCCGATCCCTTGCCTCAGAATGGCAAGGACCGTGACCATGAATGGAAAGCAGGTGATCATCATGGCCAGTCCGGGAACAAGGCTCAGAAGCGTGACGAGAACCAGAAGCTGAATGGCGTATTCAGCCACCGAAGCGCCTTCGCCTACGGAGACCGTCACTGTTTGTGCCCAAAGAATGGATGGAAAAACAACGGCGAGCGCGGCGCCACCCAACCTACCCAGGAACACAGGACATCGGTGGCGGAAAGCAGTCAAACCAGGTCCTTGATCGGCGCTATTTCGGTGATTCTTATTCCGAGGCGTCCCGAGCCCGGCTCGTCGAGTTCCTCGAGGACACCTCGCCCGACGAGGTGATCGCCCACGTAGAGGTCGACCGGATCATCGAGGGACTTGTCCAGAGTGAAGATATCGTCCGCCGTCAGTGACAACAGCTCGCCAACGGTCGGCCGTGCACGCCCGACGGACACGGTCAGTGTGACAGGAACGTCGCTTATGCCCGCGATGGGGCCTTCGGTCTGATTGGACTCGTCACTCATTTACCGCCAGGTCCCTGTTCTCGCTGCCAAGCGCCGCCAATTGTTCCCTCATCCGCGTGACGAGGGTTTCAAAATCGACCATCAATTCAGTCTCACCGAGCCGGATGAAGGCCTGGTTTTCGGCAAGGCTCGACTCCTCGGTGACGGTGATCTGGTCCGGGAAATGCTCGGCAACCAGCCTCTCCAGAAGCCCGACCATTCCGGGCGCCGCGACGATGTTCATGCTGCCGTCAGCAAGCCCCGCTGACCGTTCCGACATCTCGTGTCGCACGGTCTCCAGAATGAGTTCCGGCACCGCTGCAGGAAAGAGCGCCTCCAAAAAGCCCTCAATCAAACGGACATACTGGACCTGAAGCTGTTCGAGTGCCTCGTGATAGGTGAACCCGAGATCGCGTATCGTCCGTTCGAATTCCGCGCTTACCCGTCCATGCCGCTCGGCCATCGACCTTTCACCGTCTTCCCAGCCCGATGCATAGCCTGCCTCGAACCCCTCGGATCTGACGTCTTCGTCGGTTGGCGCGGAGGCCGGCTCGGGCGACCGAGCCGGCGCGGATGGCAAACCGCGTTCTGCCGTCTCGAAATCCTCGAAGAGGTCACGCAGTGTCATTGCGCAGCCTCGCCCGCATCCTGCATCCAGCGCGCAAGCACCTCGATCCCTTCGTCCTGCCGGTCTGCAAGAAGCTGACGAATGCGGTCCGCGGGATCATTCGATGCGCCACCGCCGTTCATATCACCGAAATCAGGAAGTCCTGGAAGGTCGGGTAGGCCCGAGAACCCCTCGCCCTGGCCGGACAGTTCGCCATCAAGAGGCGGCAGGGCCGGAAAGTCGTCTTCAGGGCCCTCTGCGCGCTCGGGTCGGGGCAACGCGGCTGTCGGCGCGCGACTCGAGCTCATCAGTAGCGGTCGCACCACGAACAATCCCAGGATCAAGCTGACGAGGGCAAGCGTCGCCAGTTGAATGAGGGACATCACATCCAACGAAAACGAGTCGATGAAGGACGCCGTTTCCACAGGCGCATCGACCTCGGGGCTATCGAATTGCATGGAGTGGATCGTCAATTGGTCGCCTCGTTCGGCGTTGAACCCGACGGCTGACGCCACAAGGTCCCTGAGAACAGCAATCTCGGAGTCTGGACGAGGCTCCCAAGCGATTGTCCCATCTTCGGCTGTCGAGACCAGCCCGTTCACCAGAACCGCAATCGACAGGCGCCGTATCCCGCCGGGCTCACGGACGACGTCTCGGAGCGTTTCGGAGACTTCGAAATTGACGATCTCCCGGCTCCGGGTCTCGTTCGACTCGGAGCTGTTGGCAGATCCGCCCGCATCCCCTTCCGGAAGATTCGAGGCGACCGTCACCGCTCCGCTGTTCTGATCGGCGGCGCGCGTCGATGTCTCTTCGGTCTCGGAACTGATCGCGACCCTGCTGTCGGGATCGAAGCGCCGCTCGGAGATCGCCTCACGTTCGGTGATCGTGTCAACATGCGCTTCAACCCGGACATTACCCACACCGACGCGTGCCTCGACCAGACGCAGCACATTGGCGCGAAGACTGTCGGCGAGTGTCTGCGCCGTTCCGCCGGGCGACATCTGCCCGGCGCCGTCAGCCGGGATGAGGCCGCTCTGACTGTCGATGATCGACACATTTGCCGCCTCAAGCCCGGAAACCGCAGAGGAAACGAGATGCCGAAGGGCATCGACATGCGCGGCGCTGAGCGGTGACACAGTGGTCACCGTCACGGACGCCGCCGAGACACTGCCGCGATCGAAGGGGCCGGTGCCGGGGTTGGCGATATGGACCCGCGCGGCCGAGACATGGCGGCTTGCCGTGATCGTACGGGCCAACTCGCCCTCTTTCGCGCGCCAGTAGGCGGCGTCGAACATCTGTGCCGTCGTGCCGAAGCCCGACAGCGTATCGAGAAGCTCGTAACCCTGACCACCCGAGCTGGGCAGCCCTTCACCGGCCAATGCCATACGGAGGGCATCGCGTTCCGCAGCAGGCACATAGATTGCGCTGCCCCGTACATCGAACGGCAGAGTGCGTGCTTCAAGAGCCGCGATCACATCGCCGGCAACTGCAGGTTCCAGGCCTGCATAGAGCAGTTCGTAGCGGGGTTGCGACGCCATGCGCGCCAGACCGATCACCGCCAGGAACATACCCAGCGTTGCCGCGACAACCACAATGCGCTTCTGCAGCGTCATCGCGCCCCAGGCTTCTGCCATCTGCGCCACGAAACTCTCCACAATTGCTCGTGAACGCTTTCTCGCATCTGCCTTCTTAAGATTCGGTTAGCCAGCGCGGTCTATGAAGGCAGTGTGTGAAAGGAATTTCAGATGACCGACGCCACGGCAGATGCTGAAGAGGCGCCGCCAAAACGCGGAAAGATGCCGCTTGTAATAGGGCTGGTACTTGGGCTGGCCGGTGCCGGCGCCGGGTACTTCCTCATGGCCGGCGGGTCCGAGAAAGAGACGGCAAAGGTCGAAAAAACCTCGGACGACATCGCCTTCGTGCCGATTCAGTCCATGACGATCCCGATCGGCACGGCAGAGAACGCGCGTTATCTGAGGTTTTCCGCCCAGCTCGAGGTGTCGCCCAGCTATGCCGACGAGGTCGAGAAAAAGATGCCGCGCGTGGTCGACGTTCTGAACACCTACCTCCGATCCGTCACGCTTGCCGAGCTTGAGGATCCGTCAGCGCTCTTGACGCTTCGTGCACAGATGCGCCGCCGGATCGATCTGGTCGTCGGAGGAGAACTGGTAAGGGACCTGCTGGTCATGGAATTCGTTGTGAGTTGAGGCCGAAGGTGGAACTTGTTGCCGATATCCTTCTGATTGCCGGAGCCCTGGGCGCCGGACTTTACTGCATCGTCCTGTCGCGCCGCCTGAGCCGATTCAACGACGTGGAAAAGGGTGTCGGCGGGGCCATCGCCGTCCTGTCGAAGCAGGTGTCGGACATGACGAAGGCGCTGGAGACGGCGCAGAAGGCAACGGCGAACTCGGCTACCTCTCTGTCTTCTCTGACAAACAAGGCGGAGGGTGTCGCGCAACGGCTCGAGTTACTTGTTGCATCGATGCACGACCTTCCCGAGCCTGCTCCGGCCGAGGCCCGCTCCTCGCGCGATGGAGGTCTTGAGAATGACGTGGTCACGCTCTTTCAGTCACGGCGCGCGCCTCATCGGGAGGCTGCGGAATGACGGGAAAACGCAAGCGGACAAGACCCGCACAGAATGTTCTCGCGATCCTCGCAATGCTGCTTGTCGGCTCCGCCGTGATCCGCATCGGCTCGGGCGGCGGGTTCGCGTTCGCGGCAAATCCGGATACCGAAGATGTCGTCACCCGAGAGCCGAAGGGCCCGGATTCCGACGTCACGCCCGAGCTTCTGGCGCTGCTCGAATCGCTCAGGGAACGTGAAGTCGCGCTTCAGGAACGCACCCTCGCTATGGAGGCGCGTATGCAGGTCCTGAAACGCGCCGAGGCGCAGATCGCCGAGGACCTTGCCCAGTTGCAAGAGGCCGAGGCCAAGCTCCGCTCCACGATCGCAGACGTCAACGCCGCCGCCGAAAGCGACATCGACCGGCTGACCGCCGTCTACGAGAATATGAAAGCCGAGCAGGCCGCCGATCTGTTCAGCCGGATGGAGCCCAGCTTCGCAGCCGGTTTCCTGGGTCGGATGCGCTCGGATTCGGCGGCGGCGATACTGGCCGGACTAGAGCCCGACCTTGCCTATTCGATCTCGGTCGTTCTCGCTGGAAGAAACGCAGATTTGCCGGTCGAACCTCTGGAGCAGTAGCCAGTTGTTAACGCCGATCTGTCACTGAGGCTCCGCAACGTCTGGCGGAACGGAACACTCGGTGTGATCGGCATTATCGGAATAGTTGTCGTATTCGGCATGGTTTTCGGCGGTTATCTTCTGGCCGGCGGCAAGATGAAGATTATCATCGGCGCGTTGCCCTACGAGATGATGATGATCGGCGGCGCCGCCACGGGCGCCTTTCTGATCGCCAATAGCGGCGCGGCCGCCAAACATGCGATTGCCGACATCTCAAAAGCCTTCAAGGGACCGAAATGGAAGCCCGAGGATTACCGTGATCTCCTCTGTCTTCTGTTCGAACTGATCCGCTTCGCGCGTCAGAACCCCGTGGCTCTGGAAGAACACATCGAGGACCCGGAAAATTCTTCTGTCTTCGGCAGCTACCCGAAAATTCAGAAGGATCACGAAGCGGTTGAGATGATCTGCGATACGCTGCGGTCAGCCTCGATGAACTACAACGACCCCCATCAGGTCGAAGATGTTCTTGAAAAACGAATCGAGGCGCATCACCACCACGCACAGCATTCCAGCCACGCGTTGCAGGTCGTTGCCGACGGTCTGCCCGCACTCGGAATCGTCGCGGCGGTGCTGGGCGTGATCAAGACCATGGGCTCGATAGACCAGCCGCCGGAGATCCTCGGAAAACTCATAGGCGGCGCCCTTGTCGGTACTTTTCTCGGCGTGTTTCTCGCCTACGGGATCGTTGGACCCATTGCCAGCCGGCTCGCTACCATCGCGGAAGAGGATCAACACTTCTACAAGCTTATTCGCGAGGTTCTTGTCGCAAACCTGCACAACCATGCCACCGCGATTTGTATCGAAGTCGGGCGGCAGAATACGCCGGGGCATGTGCGGCCCTCGTTCTCCGAGCTGGAAGAAGCGATGAAGAACACCAAGAAGGACGCCGCATGATTCGGTGTCTGGCTGTTCTTCTTGCGATTCTGGCCGCCGCCCCTGCCTGGGCAGTGCAGGTTTCCGTTCGTGCCGGCGAACATAACGGGTTCACCCGTGTCGTTCTGGAATTCGACGAAAGGCCAGACTGGACTGCCGGCAGGGTCGACGGTGGCTATGCGGTACGGTTTCCCAAGATCGAGAACCTCAGCGCCGACATGTCCCGCGCCTTCGATTTTATCAACCGCAACCGTCTTGCCGATATTCGCGGAAGGGATGGTTCGAACGAGGTCGCGGTCCTGCTCGCCTGCGAGTGCTATGCGACGTTCGGAAACTACCGGGACACGCTGATCGTCATCGATATTCGCGATGGCGTACCCGGTGAAAATGTCGCCTACCAGTCGCCGCTCCCCCCAGGTCCGTCATTGTCGCCAACCGCGGTCTTCGATCTGGCCGTAACTTTGCAGGCACCGGTCGCTCCTCCTCTGGCAAGGACAGAAAACATCCCGACGATCATCGCCGCTCCGCCCGATCGCGAGCGCGTTCCGAGGCTGATTGAACCCGATATGCCTAGCGCTCCGACGGTGCATGACGCCGGCAACCTGCGGGTCGCAAGTTCACAAGACCCGCCAGATCAGGAGCGGATAAACGACGCCGTCGATATCGTCGCCGCGAATATCGCGCGGGCGACAACGCAGGGCCTCCTCCAAGTTATCGACCCGCAAATGAAAGATACGCGGGAGCCGCGTCCGGAACCGGAGGAGATTGCGAATCTCAGCGTCGACACCGCCATTGAACGCGCCGTGGCGAGCGCCTTCGACGAGGCTATCGCGTCACGCGCGACAGGAAACTGCATCTCTCCGGACGACCTCGACCTGACCGCGTGGGGTGATGAAAGCGGGCTGGCGCGTATCGGCCCCGCCCGTGCTGAGGCCACCAAAGAGGACGGGACTCTCGATCCGGAAAAGATGCGCGATCTGGCGCATGCCTATCTCTACCTCGGCTTCGGCGCCGAGGCCCGCTCCGTGGCCGACCATACGCTGTCGTCGCACCAGCCACTGATCCGGGCAATGGCCGACATCATTGATAACGGCGCAACGGCGTCACCTGTCTTCGCCGAGCAATTCGGCTGTTCACCGCTTGCAGGTCTCTGGCGCGCGCTCGCTGGCCCTTTCCAGGCAAGTGAACTGCCCCGCGATCTGTCAGGCCTTCTCGAAGCCTTTTCGGCTTTTCCGTTGCACCTTCGCATACACCTGGGCCCGATCCTGGCCGAGCGCCTGCGGGTTGCGGGCCTGCCTGAAGAGTCTCGCATCGCGCTCAACACGGTTATCCGCGCCGGAAACAGTACGACCCAGCAGGCCCTGACCTCGGCACGTCTGGAGCTGACCGGCACGCGTGCCGACGCTGCCCGCGCCCGGCTTGTCGCGCTCACGAATGGCACGGGCCTCACCGCCGGAGAGGCTCTTCTAGAACTTCTGAATGACGCGGCGGCTCGCGGCGTCGACCCTGATCCCAAATGGGTCGACGATGCGCCATCCCTGATCCGCGCGCTGCGGGGAACGGACGTGGCCAGCCAACTCGCCTCGTCCATGCTTAGAGGCGCCATCGCTCTGGATCGTTTCGACGAGACCCGGCGCAGCCTGACAGAGTCAAAGCTTCCGTTAAACCCCGACGACATGCCGGCTTTGACAGACGCACTGCTCGACGCGGCTGTCGAAAGGGCGGATGACGCCCGGTTCCTGCGGGCGGAAATCGCCTTTCCGAACCGCATCGCTTCGTCCGACCGCGATGTCGGCCTGAACCTGCGGCTGGCTTCACGATTGCTGGACCTTGGCCTTTTCGAACGCGCCGATCTCTACGCCGGCGCTCTTCCGCCCGATGCGGACGCGGGCCTGCTGCTCGCAAAAATCGACCTGCGACTGGGGCGCCACGAAGACGCGCTTGCCCATCTCGACGGCGTCACGACGGAGGCTGCGGCCGTCACGAGGGCCGAGATTCTTGCCACTGCCGGTCGCGCCGCCGAGGCTGCGGATGCGTTCTTCGCCGTCGCAGACGAGGCGCGCGGCAGACAGAACGCAATGCGCGCCGCGCAATGGGACCGCCTTGGCCTGCAGGAAACCACCACCCGTGCGGAGAATGACAGTAATAACGAACTTCTCCGCATGATCACCTCGCGCCGCGCCGCACTGGAAGAGCTTCTGACGATGTCGGCCGAAATGTGAGCCGGCGTTCACGGAACAGAAAGGCTTTGACGATAGCCGGTACCGAGACTGCTAGAATGGCGGAAACAGGGTTCGAACATGTCCCTCTCAGGCGGGTTGAAAACCTTGCACGCGATCGCGCTCTGCGCATGCCTTGCGACAGTGTCGCCGGCAATGCTCCGCGCCGATGAGCGCGTGGAACGCATCTCGGCAATCTGCCGCTCTGCTGCCCAGATTGCAGCCGACCGCGTCGGCATTCCGGTAGAGATTCTTCACGCAATCTCGCTGACAGAGACGGGTCGAAGGATGGCCGGCCAGACCCGACCCTGGCCCTGGACCGTCAATATGGAAGGCAAGGGCGTCTGGTTCGACGATCCAGGAAAGGCTCTTGAGTACGCCAGAACTCATCACGCGCGAGGTGCGCGGAGCTTTGATGTCGGCTGTTTCCAGATCAACTACCGCTGGCACGGCAACGCCTTTCAATCGATCGAACATATGTTCGACCCGGTGTCCAATGCGGTTTACGCGGCGCGGTTCCTGAAGTCGCTCCATGCGGAATTCGGTGATTGGACCCGCGCGGCGGGTGCCTATCATTCGCGGACGCCGAAATTCGCGCGAAAGTACGAAGCCCGCTTCGAGCGTTTTCTGGCCCGAGCGACCGGCACTCCGGCCAATGAGCCGCCGAGAGATACGCAGGTCGCTTTGGCGACCGCCGGCGAGCCCCCGCGACGGGAAAGCACCTATCCGCTGTTCCGCGCTGGCGTGGGGCCGCGCAGCGGTGGGTCGCTCGTACCCCTGGGCGCGGCGCCCGCCTTTGGACGCTTCATCGCGGAGGATAGGGCAAGATGAACCTGTCGATTTCCAGCGTCTTCCGACCGACGGTTCTCCTTGCGCTCGCGCTTATGGCGGTCATCACCATGATGATCCTTCCGATGCCCGCCTGGGTCCTCGATATCGGGCTTGCGACCTCCTTCGCGCTCGCCATCCTTATCTTCACCGTCACGCTTTTCATCGAGCGGCCCCTCGATTTCTCGGCCTTCCCGACAATCCTTCTGGCGACGCTCATGCTGCGTCTGTCGCTGAACGTCGCCTCGACCAAGCTGATTATCGGAGAAGGGCACACCGGTCCGAATGCCGCGGGTGAGGTCATCGCCGGTTTCGCCAGCTTCATCATGGGCGGCAGCCTGTTTCTTGGTCTGGTGGTGTTCGGCGTCCTGCTGATCGTCAATTTCGTCGTGATCACCAAAGGCGCCGCCCGGATGGCGGAG
Organism: Kangsaoukella pontilimi; assembly: GCF_009830125.1. Classification (GTDB taxonomy): domain Bacteria; phylum Pseudomonadota; class Alphaproteobacteria; order Rhodobacterales; family Rhodobacteraceae; genus Kangsaoukella; species Kangsaoukella pontilimi. The sequence goes on from NZ_WUPT01000002.1 coordinate 114,962, forward strand.
GTCGGTGCTCGGTTCGCACTGGACGGCATGCCCGGCAAGCAGCTCGCCATCGACAGCGACATGTCCGCCGGCGCGATCAGCCATGAAGAAGCCAAGGAGCGGCGCGCCCGCGAACAGGCAGAGACGACCTTCTTCGGCTCACTCGACGGTGCATCGAAATTCGTGAAGGGCGATGCCATCGCAGGCCTTTTGATCACGCTCCTGAACCTTGTCATGGGTCTGATCATCGGGATCGCGGTCCATGGAATGCCGGCGGGCCAGGCGCTTGAAACCTATGCCATTCTGACCGTGGGCGACGGCCTGGTCAGCCAGATTCCGGCGGTCATCATCTCGATCGCCTCGGCGCTGCTTCTTGCTCGCGGGGGCGCTACAGGCTCGACCGATATGGCGGTCTTCAGCGAGCTTGGCCGGTTTCCGGCAGCGATCGGAACGGTCGCGTTTCTGATGATGCTGCTGGCGCTTTTGCCGGGCCTTCCGCTGGTCCCCTTCCTTCTGGGCGCCGCGGCGCTTGGCGCGGTAGCCTTCCGGTTGTCTCAGACACAGTCCGAAGCGGTCAATCCGCCGGATGAGGCCAGTGACCCTGACAGAATGCCCGCCGAGCCAACCATTGGCGACATTCTGGACCTCGATGAGATCCACGTGGAATTCGCCACCGACCTCGTGCCGCTCGTGCTGGACGACGCAACCGGGCTGGATGCCCGGATCGCGAATATGCGGAACCATATTGCAACGGCGTTCGGCGTCATCCTTCCGGAAATCCGCCTGACCGACAACGCAGCGCTTCCGCCGGGGGAGTACGTCATCCGCATTCAGGGCGTCGCGCAGGGGCGCGACCGGCTTGACCCGAACCGGGTTCTGGTGCTGCTGCCCGGCGACACGTCCGGAATCCCAGCAGGCGAGGATGTGAAAGAGCCTGTCTACGGCGCGCCCGCACGGTGGGTCGGACGCGGTGCTGCGGATGACGCGGCCATCGCGGGCGCGACGGTGGTCAACCCGGCCGAAGTGCTGGCGACGCACCTTCTTGAGGTCATCAAGACCAACTTCCCCAGGCTTCTCGGGCTGAAGGCGCTGCGTCGGCTTCTGGACGCGGTCACGAACCTGCAGGATACCGCGCGAGCCGAGGCGAACCGCCGCCTGATCGACGAGCTTGTACCGGACAAGGTGCCGCTGGACCTGCTCTTGTCCGTGCTCCGCCTTCTCTTGGAAGAGCAGGTGTCGATCCGCAACCTGCCGCTGATCCTCGAGTCGATCTCGGAGGCGCGCGGTGCCGCCGCCACGCCAGAGACAATCTGCGAACATGTCCGGCAACGGCTGGCGTTTCAGATCCTGGCCGATCTCCGGAATCAGGACGGCGCCATCCCGCTTGTCCAGCTTGCCGGTGACTGGGAAGAGCTTTTCACCACCTATCAGATGGGCGACGACCGGACCGCCGAGGTCGCTTTGCCGCCGGATATATTCAACCGTCTGACCTCTGCCGTTGCCGAGAAACTTTCGGCTGCTGCCGAAATCGGCCACTACCCAGCCGTCGTCACATCGACCCGGCGACGCCGTTTCCTCAAGATGGTGCTGGGCAGCAAGGGCATCACCAACCCGGTCTTGTCCTTCGACGAGCTTGGCGGCGAGAGACGACCGTCTCTCGTCGGACTCGTCTCGGCATGATCGCGGCACTGAGCGAACTGACGGATATCGGCGCCGATTTCCTGCTGATCTTCGGACTGGTCTTTCTCAGAACCGGGGGCGCCATGGCGCTCCTGCCGGCCTTTGGTGAAATGATGGTGCCGGCTCGGGTCCGGCTAGCACTCGGCCTCGCCTTCGCGGCGGTTGTCACGCCGGCAGCCTCAAGCGGGCTGGAAGCGGCGCTGGCCGCCGGCAATCCCATTCTCGAAGTCGCGCTGTTGGAAATGCTCGCCGGGCTAGTCCTTGGCTTTGCCCTGCGCATCCTGATCTTCGTCCTTCAGGTGGCCGGAACGATGGCGGCCCAGGCGACCTCCCTGTCGCAGCTTCTGGGGGGCCAGGGCGTCGACCCGCAACCGGCGTTGGGAGCGATCCTTGTTCTGGCGGGGCTGGCCCTTGCGACTATGGCCGGGCTCCATGTGCGGCTGGCAGAGATGTTCATAATCTCTTACGCCGCACTCCCGCCCGGCGCGGTGATCGATCCCGCCTTTCTCGCGGAATGGGGATTTGCGCTTGCCGATGACATGTTTCGCTCGGCTTTCGCACTGGCGATGCCCTTCGTGCTGGCCTCGATGCTCTATAACCTTGCGCTTGGCGTCATCAACCGTGCCATGCCGCAGTTGATGGTGGCCTTCGTCGGCGCACCTGCCATCACCTGGGGCGCGCTGCTTCTGCTGGCGCTGGCCGCGCCGGCGATCCTGTCGGTCTGGATCGCGCTTCTGGGCGGCCGGCTTGCCGACCCGCTGGGATTACCCAGATGAGCAAGGACGAAGAAGACAGTTCAGAAAAACCGTTCGACGCCACGCCGCGAAAACTGGAACAGGCGCGCAAGCAAGGCGACGTGCCGATCTCACAAGACCTGCTGACCGCCGGTGTCTATTTCTCGGTTCTCGTCTGCGGTGCCGTCTTCGGTCTGTGGTCCGTCTCGGAAATGGGCGCGACGCTGGCGCATCTTCTGGGCCATGCCGACAGCCACGCCGAGCGTGCGCTCGGACCCGGAACGCTGATCGGTGATTTGCTGGGCGCATTGGCGGTGCCGGGTGCGGTCTGGCTCCTTTTCCCGGTAGGCGCCGCGCTTCTCGTCGCAATTGCCCAGCGCGCTCTGGTCTTCGCGCCCGCCAAGCTGAACCCGAAGCTCTCGCGCATCTCGCCCTTGAGCAATGCCAAGCAGAAATTCGGCCGCGACGGGCTTTTCAACTTCGCCAAGAGCGCGGTGAAGCTGGCCGTCTATAGCGGCGCGCTGGCCTATGTCGGGATGACCTGGGCCGAGGATATTCTCATGTCCTCGGCACTGCCGGTCGAGAGCGCCATGGGACTTGGCGTGGACCTGACGCTGGCCTTCATGTCGGTCGCGCTTCTGGTCATCGTCGTGATCGGGGGCATCGATTTTTTCTGGCAGCGGGCTGAGCACATGCGCAAGCAGCGGATGTCCCTGAAAGAGTTGCGCGACGAGCTGAAGGAAAGCGAGGGCGACCCATACACCAAACAGGCCCGCCGTCAGTTCGGCTATGACATCGCGACGAACCGGATGCTGGCGGATGTCCCTCAGGCCGACGTTGTGGTTGTGAACCCCACCCACTACGCGGTGGCGCTGAAATGGGCGCGAACCCGCGGCACGGCACCTGTCTGTGTCGCCAAGGGCGTCGACAATGTGGCCCTACGCATCCGGCAGGTTGCCGCCGAAGCCGAGGTGCCGATCCATAGCGATCCGCCGACAGCACGGTCGCTTTACGCCACGGTGGAGATTGGCTCCGAGATCCCGCCTGAGCATTATCGCGCCGTAGCCGCTGCGATACGCTTTGCCGATACCATGCGGCGGCGGTCTGCGGGCGATCCGACATGACGCCAGAGGAGTTGCGCCCCCTGCTCGCGGTCGTCGCCGAGCAGGTCAGCCTGGCCGCAGCCGATCTTGCGCAGGCCCGCGCCGCCGCGGCGCGCGTCAGACAAGAGCTGGCGCAGCTTGGCAAAACGCAGGCCGCCAACGCCGATCTGGCCGCAGCGCATATGGCTGAACGCCACGCGCTGTGGCGTCAGAAGGAGCGTGGCAGGCTGTCCGCCGAATTAGCCGTCCGCATCGCTGAGGCGGAAGGGCGCGCAACGGCGCTGGCCCGCGTCGCCGCAAAGAAAGAAGCGTTGTCGGAGCTCCTGGGGGAGGCAGAGGAAAAAGCCGCACGACAAAGGCATCGCCGGCAGGACGCCGAGACACAGCTTCAGGAGATGCTCAGACCTCTTGCCGGACGATATCGGTGATCAGAATATCGGTCACGATGGGGCCGAGCGTCGCCTGAGCCGCCTCCAGCAGAGCAACCCGCAAAAGCGACAGCCGACCGCTTTCGGTAAAGGGGCCGTCGAATCCTCCGATATGGGCGTGATCGAAAAGTACGCGCAAAAGGGCATCCCGCAATTTCGGTTCGATCGCGTAGACCTGATCGGATGTACCCGCCTCGGTTTCGAGCGACAGCGACATCACCACGAGAGAGCGGACGCTTTCACCTTTGACCACGGGGACCACAAACTGATTCTGAAGCCGCACGTAGGACGGGGTCTCCTCGGGTTTTTCGGACTTGTCCTTTTCCTCGGCGGTTTTCTTTTCGCAATCCTCGCCTTCGCATGCCTCTTCAGGCGCTTTGCCGCCCAGAAAATGACCGGCACCCGCGCCGGCACCAAGGCCCACGACAAGCATCACGACCGGGATGATGAAAGGTTTCATGGCTCAGAACGGAAGGATGATGTCGGCCACCTGCTGGCCGTACCGGGGTTGCTGGACATCGGTGATCTGACCGCGCCCGCCATAGGAAATTCGTGCCGAGGCGATCTTGTCATAGGTGATCTCGTTCTGCCGGGTAACGTCCTCGGGCCGCACATATCCAGTGACCAGAAGCTCGCGAATCTCGAAATTGACGCGCACTTCCTGGCTGCCCTGAATGCGCAGAACGCCGTTCCCGAGCACGTCGACAACGGTGGCCGCGATCCGTAGCTCAAGCGTCTCGTTCCGCCGGACGGAGCCATTGCCCGAGCTTCGCGAATTCGAGCTGACATCGGCGCCGTTCGAGAAGCTGTTCTCACCCGGCAGAATGCGGTCGGCGATCTGCGGCAGACCCAGCAGCGATGGTGCGGACATGGATTCGCTGCCGTTTCGGGCGCGGGATGTGGAATTCGAGATTTCCGCCCGCTCGTCGATTTCGATGACCACGGTCAGGATATCGCCGCTACGCTCGGCCCGTCGATCGCCCAGAAGTGAACCACGCGCGCCCGTCCAGAGAGACGGAGACACATTCGGCGCCGTCGCAAGTTCCCGGTCGAATGGCGCACGCATGGCGATGGCTTCGACACCGTTGTCGATCGGCGTGAACTCGGGCGGCCGGCCGATATCCTCAAGCCGGTCACAGCCGAACAGAACGACGCAGAAAATGACAAGGAATGCGCGCATCGGGTTACCCTCCCGGACCGACTTGAATGGATCCGTCCGGCTGGACGGTGCCCGATATGGTTGTGCGCGAGGCAAGGTTCATGACCCGCACCGCCTCGCCCGACGCACCCCGGTCCAGCGCGCGACCGTCGGTTGTGATGGTCAGCCCGCCGGTGCGGTAGATCAGCTTCACGGGCTGGTTCCGCTCGACCAGCGCGGCGGGTCCGACATCGCCCAGCAGAATGGGGCGGCCGGGATAAAGCATCACGCGCGCCTCGTAGCCGATGGCCTGATCCGGAGAGGTGAGCGTGCCAGGCACGAGGCGGTCGAGACGCCCGACATCCTCGGCGCCCAGAACTGTCGCGGGGCGCACAAGACGGAGCGTCGTGAGACTGGTGTCGGCCGGTGCCTGGGACGCGATCAGCAGAAATGCCACGAGAATGCGCATCACCGCACCTGCACCGTCGCGCCCAGCATCTGGTCGGCGGCGGTGATGACCTTTGAGTTCAATTCGTATCCGCGCTGCGCCTCGATCAGTTCCGAGATTTCGCGCACCGCATCGACCGAGCTCGATTCCAGATAGCCCTGCCGCACGGTCCCCAACCCGTCCGCACCCGGCGTGGCCACGAACGGCGCACCCGAAGCCGGCGACTCCAGGAACAGGTTCGACCCGATGGCCTCCAGTCCCTTGGCGTTGGCGAATCCGGCGAGGGTGAATTGCCCCAGCAACTCGGGCTCGACGCGGTCATTGAAGTAGGCGAATACCTCGCCCTCTCCATTGATCGATATGCTGCGCGCGTCCTCCGGAATGGTCATGTCGGGCACCACCGGATACCCGTCGGATGTGACGATCAGCCCGTCGGCCGAGCGTTTCAGCCCTCCGTCGCGGGTATAGGCGGACACGCCGGTGGGCAGCGTCACCTCGAGATAGCCCTTGCCTTCTATCGCGATGTCCAGGTCACCGCCGGTGGACTCGCTCGTCCCCTGCATGACGGTCATCGACACGGCGGTCGGCCGGACCCCGAGACCAAGCTGGACACCAGTGGGCAGGGTTGTTCCGTCGGACGCATTGATCGTGCCGGGGCGCACCATCTGCTGGTAATGCAGGTCCGCAAATTCGGCGCGACGGGCGTTATAGCCCGTCGTACTCATGTTCGCGAGGTTGTTCGAGACGACCTCAACCCGGGTTTGCTGGGCGCTCATGCCGGTGGCCGCGATATCGAGGGCGCGCATGGTTGTCTCCTTATTGTCCGGTGGTTCTGATGGTGCTGCGGATGCGTTCATCCTCGCGTTCGAGGAAGGTCTGCCCAAGCTCGTAGGCGCGCTGCACCTCGATCATGCGGGTGATCTCGGCCACCGCGTTCACATTGGACTGCTCGAGAAAGCCTTGCAGGACACGTCCGTTCAACACGGGGTCCACGCCGTTCTCAGGCGCGAAACGGGTGCCTTCGGCGCGGGCGATGTCCAGTGGATCTGCCGGTTGGAACAATCCGATCTGCGCAAAAGGCAGGCCATCGGCGGCGAGCGTTCCGTCGGCGCCAACCGTGATGCTGCCGGCATCGGGCGGCACGAAAATCGGCGCCTCACCCGCGTCGAGAAGGAACGCGCCATCCGGTGCGACCAGCAGCCCCTCGGCGGATGGCGTGAACGATCCTGCGCGGGTCAGACGCGTACCGCCGGGCGTATCGACCAGAAAGAAGCCGTCCCCCTCAATCGCGAAATCGAAGGTGCCGCCGGTCAGTTGCAGGGACCCCTGCGACAGATCGACAGCACGCGCGCCTGCGCGGGCCATGGACAGGGACGGATCGTCGGGTCCGATATCTGCCACGAATTCCGAGAAGACGAGCTGTTCGGCGCGGTAACCCGTCGTGGACATGTTGGCTATGTTCTGGGCGACAGTCGCCATGTCCCGCAGCAGGCCCGATTGCCGCGACAAGGTCACATAGGTGGCGTTCTCCATCTCAGTACCCCGCGATCAGGGGCACGACGACCTGCCGGAAATATTCCACCAGCGTCGTCGTCATGAACCCCATGCTGGCCCAGAAGACCGCGATCATGGCCGCCAGCTTCGGCACGAAGGTCAGCGTCATTTCCTGGATCGAGGTCAGCGCCTGCACGAGGCCCACCAGGATGCCCGCCGCCAGCGCGACAAGCAGTATGGGCGTCGACATGATGACGGCGCTCCACAAACCCTGCCTCAACGCATCGAAAAAGACCGCTTCCGACATCAGACCGGCATCCTCAGGATTTCCTGATAGGCTTCGACCACGCGATCCCGGACCGTCACGGCGGTTTCGACGGCAAGCTGCGTATTTGCCAGCGCCTCGACCAGCGCGTGGGGGTCTGCGCGGCTGGTCATGGCGGTCTCGGCAACAGCTTCGGTTTCCGCGAGAACCTGCGTGAAATCCTTCAGCGCCTGACCGACGGGCGTCCCGGCCGCGGCGGAGTCGCCGCCCTGCTGGGACCGTCCTGCGGTTTGGGCGTATCCACGGGCTGCCTGAAGCGCCGAAAAGTCCATTCTGTCCTCCTTAACGTCTCAGAAGCTCGAACAGGCTGGACCGCATTTTGCGCGCCTGGTCGAACATCCTGAGGTTGGCCTCATAGCTTCTCTGGGCCTCTCGCGCGTCCGCGATCTCGTAGACGAGATCGACATTCGAGCCGTCGAAATACCCATCGTCGCCAGCGAGCGGATGAGACGGGTCGTAGACCCGCTCCAGCGCGCTCCGGTCCAGTTCAACCGGACCTGTCGTGACCTGCCCCGTTTTGGAGCCGGCCGACACGACCTCTTCGAAGGTCGTGATCTTGCGCCGGTAGCCCGGCGTAACCGCGTTGGCGATGTTCTCGGACACCAGCCTCAGCCGGTCTGTCTGAGCCCGCATCGCCGAGGCGGAAATGGATGTGCTTTGGTGAAGACCGTCCATTGCGCGCCCCTATCGTCCTCGCCCGAGCGCGCCGCGCAGGATGTCGAGCGATCCGCGATAGACGGCCAGCGCCATGTTGTGATCGGACTGGGCGCGGGTCGCGCGCACCATCTCTTCTTCCAGCGACACGGTATTCCCGTTGGGTGACGGCGTCCCGCCCGCATCGACGACGCGCCAAGAAGCGTCCGCGCTGCCGGCCTGCATATGCGCGGCGCGGGTCCGGCGCAGATCGCCGCCGGCGGTAGAGGACAACGCTTCGGCGAAGCTGGAGAAATCCCGGGCACGGTAGCCGGGCGTATCCGCATTCGCGATATTCTTCGCGATCAAAGAGGTCCGTGCGCCGGAATACCGGGCAAGGTCCTGCGCCATGCGCATCACATTCGGTGTCTCGAACATCGGGGCTTCTCCCTCGACTGGATGCACCAAGGCTTAACCGTGATTCGTTTAGAAACGGTTTTCACAGACAGACGGGAACCACTCCTTGGCCTTCAGAGATCTCGAGACGCTCGGCACCATCGCACGCCAGACGGGGGCGCGGCATCCGCTGGCGCGCATCCGCCGCATCGACGGAACACAAGTTCTGATCGCTGGGGGCAGATCGACCATGACCCTGGGCGACAGGGTGTCTTTTCCCCTGTCCGGCGGCAGGGCCACGGGCGAGGTTGTCGGGCTGTCGCAAGATGCCGCGCATGTCGTGGTCGAAGGCGCGATCGACAGCCTGACAGTGGGCCAACCGGCGGTCTGCCGCGGTCCGGTCACCATCGCGCCGCATGACTCCTGGCTTGGGCGCGTCATCGATTCGACGGGTCGTCCCGTGGATGGATCGCCCCTTCTCATGGGGCCGAAGGCGCGCAATCTTCGGGCCGCCCCGCCTGAGGCGGTTTTGCGTCGTGGTTTCGGTGACCGGCTTTCGACGGGGCTTCATGTGTTCAATACGCTTCTGCCGATTGTCCGGGGTCAGCGGCTGGGTATCTTCGCAGGTGCCGGCGTGGGGAAATCCACACTCATGGGCACCTTCGCCGGAGAACTCGAAGCGGACGTTGTCATCGTCGGGCTTGTGGGCGAACGCGGGCGCGAGGTGGGCGATTTCCTGCGCCACGTGCTGGGCCGTCGCGGCATGGCGCGGAGCATCGTGGTGGTCGAGACATCGGACAGGCCGGCACTCGCGCGCCGTCGTGCGGCCGAGGCGGCCATGACACTGGCCGAGCATTTCCGTGATGCCGGGAAACATGTTTTGCTGATGATCGACTCCATCACCCGACTTGCGGAAGCCCATCGGGAAATTGCGGCTGCATCGGGCGAATTGCCGTCGCTTCGCGGCTTTCCCCCATCCCTTGTCCCGCTTCTCGCCGCGTTGGCGGAACGTGCGGGACCGGGCAAGGAGGGCCAGGGCGACATCACCGCGATCTTCAGCGTTCTGGTGGCCGGCAGCGATCTGGACGAACCCGTGGCGGATACGTTGCGCGGCCTGCTTGACGGGCATGTGATCCTGTCCCGCACCATTGCCGAGGGTGGACGGTATCCTGCGGTCGATGTCCTCAGGTCGATCTCGCGGTCCCTGCCCGGTGCGGCGACCGCGGAAGAGAACCGCCTGATCGAGCGAACGCGTCAGACCATGTCACTTCTTGCGCGCAATGATGCGCTGATCCGGACCGGGATGTACCAGCCCGGTGTGGATCATGCACTCGATAAGGCGATCGGGCAGAAACCGGCGCTTGAGACGTTTCTCGGCGGACGAGCAAGAGACACGGACGCGTCCAGCTTCGCGGCGCTTGCCCTTGCACTGGATGGACCGGACGACAGCGATGCTGCTTGAAGCGGCCAAGGCAGGATGCCACCGTCAGAAGAGCGGTCTCTGACTGCCGAGCAGCGACAGCGCGACAGCGCCCGGCGAGAACGAGGCCGTGCCGCCGGCAAGATCAGCCTGAAGCAGAAAGCGCCTGATCAGCCCGTCACGCTTCTCACTGTCTAGGAAATCGGTGGGACTGGTCGTGCCGAAAATACGGTTCGAGGCATCGCGAAACATCTCGAACTGTCGGTCCACATCGATGCCCGCCGCCTGTGCGGGTATGTTGAAGGCCTGTTCGAAGACGCGGCGCATCGGCGGTGTGCCCAGAATTGTGAACCATTGGGCAGTCTCGCTCAGACCGCGATCCAGAAGACCCTGCAGCTCACGCTCCAGGCCAAGAGCCAGCCGCATGTTCTCGTCCGTGTTCCCAACCGCCACTTCGAACTGCCGCGAGAGATAGGCCTCGACGGTCCGGTCCGCGAAACTGTTCAGCACCGTGCTGGGCGGCGACAAATCGAAGCGGAACGCCTCGGCCATAGCGAAATAGCGCTTGTCGCTCAGGCGGTTGGCGAAGGCCTTGTCGTCGCGCGTGCCTTCTTCCAGAACTTTCCGAATGAAGAATTTGTTGTTGATGTCCTCATCCAGTCCGAAGGCGCCCAAGGCCACGGCTAGCAGGCGCCGATCCGCAACCAGCTCTTCTGCCGAGGTCACCTTGCCGATGTTCTCCCGGAAATAGTCGGTCTCTCTCTGGTTGATGGCAGAGTTCCGAAACGCGACCTCCTGCGCGTCCCGTGTCCGGGACAGAAAGCTCCAGCCTGCATTTCCGGTCAGGGGGATGACAGGCTGGAATGTCATTCGGCAGCCGTCGCCAGCAATCTGTCCTCGCGGGGAATCAGCGCCCGAAGCGATTTCAGCGCCTGGTAGAATTGCCCCTCGGTCACCGCCTGCGAGGCCGCATCGAGGGTGCGTCTGCTATCAGCATCCAGAAAAACCTGACTGAGCTGCTCGATGCCCGTCAGCAATTGCTGACGCGCTTCCGCCTCTGCCGCATCTCCCGAAAGCGCAAGTTGCGCCACATAGCACACCCTCCGAACAGGCGTGCGCGCTTCATCGGGATGAAGTGCGTCCTTGAGCCGGAGGATATTGGCGTTCGGCGTCGTTATCGTGATCCGCGTCCGGCGATCGCCGTTTTCGATGACCGCCCCGTTGATCAGAACCCGTTCCTTTGGGGAGAGTTTCAGAACAAGTCCGCTCATGCGACGTTCTCCTGCACACCGAGGCCGCGCATCATGGCCGCGTTGACCTCGATCAGTGCCGCGATGTCACCCTGCCCGCGCAGAATGCGTCGGCTTTCGGCTTCGGTAAATTCCGCCAGCCAGAAAAGACGCGCGCGAAGGTCATCAGGCAGCAGATTGTCGGCTTGTGCAACGCTCACCGCAAACGTGGCCCAAAGGCGTCTGTTCTCGGCAAGCGCGGCGACGAAGGCGGGATAGTCCTTGTCCCGCCGAAGCGCCGCCTGCCGTAGCTTGTGAGAGACACGACTGACAGCTTCGTATTCGGTACCACGGGGGCTCTTGATGGGCAGGCTGCTTCCGGCGTACCCTTTTCTGGCCTGTTCGACGATATTCACCGCATGTTCCTCCTGGAACGACCTATTTCAGTTTCCCGGCGAAGACGGGCGGCCACCGATGCGGTGACCGCCCTGTCAGGTTACCGGAAGAGCGCCAGGATCGACTGCGGCGCCTGGTTCGCGATCGACAGTGACTGGATGCCGAGCTGCTGCTGAACCTGTAGCGCCTGAAGTCGCGCCGAGGCCGCTTCCAGATCGGCATCCACAAGCGAGCCGATGCCGGCCTTGAGGCTGTCGGTCAGCTTCGAAATGAAGCCGGCCTGCAGGTCGATCCGGCTTTGCGACGAACCGAAAGAGGCCGCCGCGTCGATGGCGGTGTTCAGGAACGTGTCGATGTTGTCGAGCGCGGCACGGGCACCGTCATTCGTCGTCACGTCGATACCGGCCAGGCCGAACAGACCGCCCGACGCCACACCGTCTTCGCGCCCGTCGACATCGAGCGTCAGCGAAGTTGCCGTATCGTTATCGATGCTGAGGACGAAGTTGCCGTCGGCATCGGTGCTGACTTTGGTGGTCAGGCCTTCGATACCGCCTTGGTCGATTGCTGCCTTCAGTCCGCGTGCAACGTCCTCGAAGGTTTCACCCGGTCCCGCGATATAGCGGAAAGTGTCGGTGCTGGACCCGTCGTTCAGCGTGACCTGATAGCCGTCGCCATCCTTCACCGCGGCATTCTTGTCGAAGGTGATGGTTTCGGCGCGCTGCTGGATCGTGCCGGAGGCGGCGGCGGGGCCGGCACCGTTGAAGGTGTCGAACTGGTTCGTACCGATATTGGTACCGGTCGCCGACACCGACACATCGACCGACGAGAAGGCGTTGGTCGACTCGATATCGACTGTACCGTCGCCATTGTCGGTCGCTGTCACACCCTCGATGCCAAGCGAGTTGATCTTGCCGGCAATGAACGCGCCTGCGTCAGTCTCATCTTCGCCTGCGGTCGCGGTGTACTCGACCGTGACAGAGCCGATTGTCAGCGTGATCGTCTCATCGCCGGAATAAGTGGTGGCGTTGTCGTCGAGGTTCAGGACCGCCACATTGGCCGTTTCCGCAACGGTGGTGCCGCTGACGGTGGTATTGAAACCGCCCGCCGTGTCGGCGAGCTGATCACCGGCGCCATAGGTACCGGCGGACTGCGTCAGGTCCGCCCGTGCGATTTCGATATCCGTGGCGCTGACATTGCCGCTCGAATCGCGTTCGAGCGAGCCGAGGATCGTCGCTGCGTCCGTGCCTTCGACAAGGCTGAGGCCGTTGAACTGCGCTGCCGAGATGATCGAGGTGATCTGATCGACCTTGGCGTCGATGTCAGACTGGATCTTCGACCGGTCGACGTTCTCTTCCTGAGCGGCGACGATGTTGCCCTTGAGCTCGGTCAGAAGGTCCGAGACCGTCTCGGCCGCCTGACGGGCGATGGCGACGGTCGAATCGCCGAGGTTGAGGCTGTCCGAGATGGATTTGAAGGCGTTGACGTCGGACTCCAGAACCTTCGACACGGCCCAGATGGCCGAGTTGTCTTTCGCGGTGGCGATTTTCTTGCCGGTCGCGATCTGGTTTTGGGTATCGACGAGATTCGAGTTGATGGTACGAAGGTTTTGCAGCGCAACCATCGCGCTGGTGTTGGTAAGAATACTGGCCATGCGGCTGTCTCCTGTCTGGGTGCTTTACACCGGTTTCACGATCGTCCTTTGGACGAAGAAGGAGTCATTCTGACCGCTGCATCCGGGCATTTCCGACCCGGACGCGCCATCCGTGGGATGCGGATGCGGTTCTGGCCTCAAACCGCTAACGAAGTCTGAACGCCTTGGGAAAGCTTCTTAAAATTAGACTCAAAAGCATCAGAACCGCCGCTCCAGACCCTGCTTCCAACCGCCGTGTTCATGCGCTGCACCGCTCTGATCGTAGGTGCGAAGCGCGCCGCCACCGCGCGCATCCCTCATCTGATGCAGCGCCGCCTTGACCCCGCGGCCCGCCGCCTCCAACAGCCGGGCATTCCTCTCTGCCAGAAAGGCGAGCGCCTTGAGGGCGTCACCATCCGTTTCACTCAGCTCTCTGAGAAGCCTCTCTTTCCGCTCGGACAGGCCTTGCAGGTCCGACAGCCGTCCGGCCAATAGGATTGCCTGCTCTTCTTCCAACAGTCGGCGAACATCCTGAGCGCGGCTCATCTTGCGGCCTCATCCGCGACAAGCGACCGATAGATCGCCTCAGACAGTCCGGTCCCGGCACGCCCCGCAATGCCGCGCGCATATTCATCGACAAGAAGCGTCGAGAACTGTTCTTCGCCGATGCCGCCACCAAATTCGCCACGCGGCGCGCCGATTTTTGCCGCCTTCATCATTTCGGAAAGGAAAGTCGCCTCGAGCGCTGTCGCCGCCGCCCAGAGTTCCGGGTCGCGCGGGCGAGCCGAATTGGCCGTCCCGAGAGGGGGTGTCTCACTGATCACGTCGCTGCCTCCGAAAGGAACAATTGCAACGACATTGCATGGGATCGGTAAAGGACCGGTAACTCTCGTGGGATAGACCGGGCTGATCGCAGACAGAAGGTCAGCATGCAGTTTTTTTCGGTTCTGGGCGGATTTCCCTTGGGCGATGGCAATGCCCGCAAGGACGGCGGCAAGGCCGCCGACACATCGCTTACGGGTGATTTCATCGAAGCGCTCGCGATGGCAGATGGACAGACGGCCGACGCGGTCGCGTCGGGTGCCCTCGAGTTGCCACCACAGAAAACAGACATTCGCTTAGGCAGATCTGATGCCCCTGCATGGACGATTTTTACCGACGACGCTCCTCCCGCAGGCCAGCCAATGTCCGGGACGCGTCTTCGCGCACCGGTTGAGGGCCCGGATTCGCGCGTCGGAGGCTTGATTCTCGAAACGTCCTTCGGCGCGCCGGAAACTGCGCCGTTCGCAGATTTGGGACAGAAGCGTCCGACGAGCGAGGTCCGTCCCTTTCCGCCCCACGCGGCCGGCAAGCCGCCCCGAAACGGCGGCGATACACCTGCCATAAACGGGGCGCGTGCTGAACCGGTCTCGGTTTCGCTGGAAACACCCAAACTGTCTGCTTCCGCTGCCGGACCAGAAGTGACGGAAGCCGCGCCTCAACAGGTGGTGGCAAAGGCGAGACCCGGAGATTCTCAGAGACCGACCGGAACCGTCTCGGAACCGATGCCGCGCGTGATAGCTGAAAGGGCCGCCGTCCCCCCCACGGCTCCTGAGAGGGCTGAAGTAGGCGTTGCCGAACGCGTAACAGGCGCTCCCGAAAAACCTGCTCAAAGGTTTGAACAGGCTCTGACCGGTGAGCCGGGAAGCGGAGCCAAGTCTGCGCCACCAGAGACGTCAAAGCCGGGCAAGCTGCGCTCGATCTTCGAAGGTCCGCCACCGCGCCGGGCCGAGCCTTTCGTCAGAGCAGCAGCAAGTCCCAGCAAGACCACCCCGGATCCAGCGATCCAATTTCCGGACGCATCACCAGCACGAGCGCCCGTCGCAGATGAGTCAGTTCGGGGGATGTCAGTTGGCCAAAAGGCTCAAACAGTCGGACAAGCGGTGATTCCACCAGTCAGCGCACCAGCCATCGCACCGGTGACGGAGGCCATGTCGGCACGTCCTCAAACGATCCCGCCTGTCGGTTCTGAGCCGGCTCCGCCCCCCGTGATAACCCGGGCACCCCGTCCGACCGACACGGATGGACCGACAAACGCCAAGGACACGCGACTGATTGCATCGGAGGCAACCATGGCGCCGCGCCCGAACGTACCCGTTCCGCAGGACGCGACTGGCGAACGGCCGAGGGTGCGGGAACGTGCGATGGCCGATCTGCGCGCCGCACCTCAGCCGGTTCCCGCTCTGCCCGCATTGCCCTTCACGCCAGCGTCGATACCCGCCCAGCAATCAGCGCAGATATCGACGTTCCTTGCGCAAGCTGGCCAGAAAGAGCTGCCCGTTGATGCCGCACCACTCGACGGGGTCGCCCTTCCCGCCGAGAACGGCCCGGATGGGCCGAACACCCGCCACGATCCCGGCTCCTCACCCGTCCGCCCTGAGGCCGCCCGCAGCGTTCCCGCGCAGATCGTCGAAGCCCTGAGGAAGACAACGGACGGCTCGGTCGAGCTTCGCCTCTCGCCCGAAGAACTGGGCCGTGTGAAGATGACGGTTTCTCCGGCCGCGGACGGCGGCGTATCCGTCTCGGTCCTCGTCGAGCGACCGGAAACGCTTGAGCTTCTGCGACGGCATTCCGACCTCTTGTTGGCCGACCTGAAGGCTGAAGGCTTTGCCAACCCGAACCTGGACTTCCGGCAAGAGGGTCAGGCGCGCGACGATAGTCCGAAGGAGGGCGCACCGGTTTTCGGCACCGAAGCAGCGGGGGGCAGCGCCGAGCGACCAGAGCGCGGCCTAGCGGTGCAGAGGCCGCTGCCGGTGATGAATGGTCGAACGCTCGATCTCAGAATGTGACGAGGACAGAATGGATATTCAAAGTGCAAACAGCGCCAACGGCACGAACGCCGGCAACACCAACTCGTCGGGCAACCGGGGCTCTGACACCACCATCAACTCGGACTTCCAGACGTTTCTGACTCTGCTCACGACGCAGCTTGAAAACCAGGACCCGCTGAACCCGCTCGATTCCTCGGAATTCGCGGTGCAGCTCGCCACCTTTTCCAGCGTCGAACAGCAGGTAAAGACCAACGATCTTCTCCGAGATATGGTCAGCGGGCTTGGCGCGTCGGGGCTGTCGCAATACGCGGGGTGGGTCGGCATGGAGGCGCGGGTTTCGGCCCCGGCGGATTTCCGTGGCAGCCCGATCACGCTTGCTCCCGACCCGGATCCGGCATCGGACGCAGCCACGCTTGTGGTGCGGGACGCGACCGGG
Source organism: Kangsaoukella pontilimi (assembly GCF_009830125.1). Classification (GTDB taxonomy): domain Bacteria; phylum Pseudomonadota; class Alphaproteobacteria; order Rhodobacterales; family Rhodobacteraceae; genus Kangsaoukella; species Kangsaoukella pontilimi. The sequence continues at coordinate 131,241 of NZ_WUPT01000002.1, forward strand.
CGCGAGGTTGCGCGCGAGGCGATGCCCGTGTCGTCGGAAACCGTTCTCTGGGCGGGCGCGGGGCCGACCGGCGCGCCGCTGTCGCCGGGGCTCTATACGTTCGAGGTTGAAAGCTACAACCAGGGCGAATTGACCAGCACCAAACCCGTCGACCACTACGCTCTGGTGTCAGAGGCGCGATCGGTCGACGGTTCGGTTCAGATAGCATTGCAGGGTGGATCGGTCGTGCCGGCGACCGAGATCAAGGCGCTGCGTCAGCCGGTCGAGCCGCTCTGACAGTCAGAGAAGCATCCCGATCACGACACCGGCGCCGACAAGGGCGCCACCCAGCCCGACCCAAAGCGCCGGATGAATGCGACGCTCGGGCGTGCTGTCCTCGCTCCGCATGGATTGCCGGACCAGCATCGCTTCGGCGATCTGCGGCAGTTTTGGCCCGAAACGGCTGAGAACGATGGCGGTGCGCCCCAGATCGCGCGCAAGCGCCTTCGGGCCGATGCTTTGCTTGATATAGTCCTCGACGATGGGCTGCGCGACTTTCCAGATATTGATCTGCGGGTTGAGCGACCGCGCCACCCCCTCGACCACGACCATGGTCCTTTGCAGCAGGATCAGTTCGGTCCGCGTTTCCATCCCGAACCGCTCGGTCACTTCGAAGAGGTAACTCAGAAGCCGGCCCATCGAGATGCGCGTTGCGTCCATGCCGAAGATCGGCTCGCCAACGGCGCGTAAGGCACGCGCAAATTCGTCCACATCCCGGTCTGCCGGCACATATCCCGCCTCGAAATGGACTTCGGCCACGCGATGGTAATCCTTGCGGATGAAGCCGAAGAGGATCTCGGCATAGACGCGGCGGGTATACTCATCGATCCGACCCATAATGCCGAAATCGAGCGCGACCAGATCTCCGTTCGGCGCGACCTTCAGATTGCCCTGATGCATGTCGGCGTGGAAATAACCGTCGCGCAGCGCATGAAGCAGGAACATCCGCAGTACCCGCTCGCCCAGCGCCTGACGGTCATGCCCGGCAGCGTCGATTGCGGGCACATCGCCCGAAGGGACGCCCTCGACCCATGCGAGAGTCATCACCCGGCGGGACGAGAGAAACCATTTCACTTCGGGAACGCTGAAGCCCTGATCGCCCACTGTGTTCGCTGCGAACTCGGCGGCCGACGCGGTTTCCAGCCGCAGATCAAGCTCGCCCATGACGACGCCTTCGAAGTGGCGGATCACGTCCATGGGGCGCAAGCGCCGCGCGGAGGGCGCGAGCGTCTCGATCGCGCGGGCCGCGAGGTAGAACGCGTCGATGTCACGGCGGAAGGCCTGTTCGATCTTTGGGCGAAGGACCTTGACCGCCACCGCCTCGCCCGTGTCAGCAAGACGCGCATTGTGCACCTGCGCGATGGATGCAGCGGCGACGGGCTCGGAGAATTCCGAGAACACCGAGTCCACATCGACCTCCAGCTCGGCCTCAACCATCTTCTTCGCGACGGCCGTAGAGAAGGGCGGCAGCTTGTCCTGCAGCACACGCAGTTGCAGCGCCAGCTCGTCGCCCACGACGTCAGGACGCGTCGAGAGGATCTGACCGAATTTGATATAGGCGGGACCGAGTGCCGTCAGCGCGCGGGTGGCCGGCGGCTGCGTGGGGTCTCCCTTGTAGCCGAGCCATGCGAAGGGCCAACCGAGAATACGCGCCGCAAGCCGCAACTGGGGTGGTGCGCGGAAGGCTTCCAGCACGACATCCATCGCGCCCGTCCGTTCCAGAGTCGCAAAGGTGCGGATCAGCCGCAGGATGTTGTGGGGACCACGCACCTAGAGCTTCCACCCCGAATGAAGCGCCGCGATGCCCATGGACAGGTTGCGGTACTTTACCTGATCGAAACCCGCATCCCGGATCATGGCCGCGAAGGTGTCCTGGTCCGGGAATTTCCGGATCGACTCGACAAGGTACTGATAGCTGTCACGGTCATTGGCGATGACCTGTCCCATGCGCGGAATCACGTTGTAGGAATAGAGGTCATAGGCCTTCTGCAGTCCCGGATTGGGAAGCTGCGAGAACTCCAGCACCATCAGCCGTCCGCCGGGTTTCAGCACGCGGTAGGCCTCGCTCAGCGCATCGGGGATACGCGTGACGTTCCGGATGCCGAAGGAAATCGTGTAGACGTCAAAGCTGGCATCCTCGAAGGGCAGCGCCATCGCGTCGCCGGTGACCCAGTCCAACCGGTCGCCCAGCGCTTCGGCATCGGCACGTTTGCGGCCCTCGATCAGCATGCTTTCGGTCATGTCGCAGACGACCGCCGACGCCACGCCCGCCCGCTTCAGGAAACGGAAGGCGATGTCGCCCGTGCCACCGGCCACATCCAAAAGACGTTGACCGGCGCGCGGCGCGAGCCAGTCCATCATCGCGTCCTTCCAGAGCCGGTGGATGCCGACCGACATCACGTCGTTCATCACATCATAGCGCGAGGCGACATTGGTGAAGACACCATGGACCAGTCCGGCCTTTTCGGATTCGGGCACTTCGCGTGCGCCGAAATGCGTTGTCTTGCCCGTATCTTCCGCCATGTCAGCCTGTTGCCTTTTTCCTGTCCCGCCTCTCATATAGCGCGGGTCCCCGCCTTACAATCGCGCCCGGGTGACGCAGAACGGACCTCCGGCAGCCGCAACATGATCGCTGTTCTCCGAAATGCCTTGATTCTCGTCCTCGCCTTCGGCGTTTTCGTCGGCATCACGCTGATCCTTCGCGAAGATGTGCCGCCGCCCGCGTGGCTGCCCTTCGACCCGCAAAAGGACGTCTGGCTTGTGCCGCTGCTCAAGCTCTTCGGGACCGTCCTTTTGGCGCCCCCGCTCGCGGCGCTGATCGCATCCCTCGTCATGCTGGGCGCCGGGCCGCACCAACGGATCCGACCAGGGCGCGATGCCTCCGGAACAACTGAACTCCGCCTCATCCCCGGCGCGAAATGGACCGCCGCCGGTCTCGCGCTGATGATGTTCGCGGGCCTCGTCTTTGCCCTGATCGCGGGGGATGAACCGTTCGGCATCTGGCTTTTCGTCTCCCCGATGCTGGCGGCCTGCCTCTATGGGCTGATCCTCTGTTTCACGGTGCGCGCCCGCTATGACTGCGATGGCCTGTCGTCGATCTACTATCTTCTCCGCTGGCAAACGAATGACTGGGCCGATCTTCGGGACATCCGGGTCGATAACGGGCCGGGCGATGTGATTTTTGATTTCGGGGACAAGGGTGTGCAGCGCCTTTCGATCTATTATGTGGGCATCGGAGACTGCATGCGCTTCGCCGAGAAACGTGTAAAAGAGATCGACACCGACCATGCCTGAACTGCCCGAGGTCGAGACCGTCCGGCGCGGCCTTCTGCCAGCGATGGAGGGCACCGTGATCACGCGCGCCGAGGTCCGGCGGCCCGACCTGCGCTGGCCGTTTCCCGAGCGGATGGCGGAACGGCTGACGGGGCAGACCGTGACGGCGCTCCGCCGCCGCTCGAAGTACATTCTGGCCGATCTGTCGGGCGGCGAGACGCTGATCGTGCATCTTGGCATGTCGGGGCGCATCCTGATCTCGGGCGACCCGCTGGGTCAGTTCCATCACGAGCATCCCGCGCCCGAGAAACACGATCACGTCGTGTTCGAGATGTCGAATGGCGCGCGGGTCACCTTCAACGACGCCCGCCGCTTCGGCGCGATGGACCTTGCGCCCACCGACGCGGTCGAGACCCATTGGCTTTTGAGCAGCCTTGGCCCCGAGCCCTTGGGGAACGCCTTTCACGAGGACTATCTCGTCGCGCGGCTCAAGGGGCGCATGACACCGATCAAATCGGCGCTGCTCGATCAGAGAATCGTCGCCGGTCTGGGCAATATCTATGTCTGCGAGGCGCTGTTCCGGGCGGGGATCTCGCCCATGCGGAAGGCAGGGCGCATTGGCGACGCGCGCGTTCGCGCTCTTGTGCCCATTATTCGGGCGGTTTTGTCCGAGGCGATCGAGTCCGGCGGCTCCAGCCTGCGGGATTATCGACAGGCGGACGGCGAGCTTGGCTATTTTCAGCATAGTTTCCAAGTGTATGACCGCGAGGGGCAACCCTGCGTCACGCCGGGCTGCGCGACACCGATCCGAAGGATCGTGCAATCCGGGCGATCCAGCTTCTACTGCCAGACCTGCCAAAGATAGCTTGATCCCGCCTCAGCGGATGCTAAGCCTTGGCGCTAATGTGAACGGCCGGGACGCGATTTCATGGCGTACAAGACGATCAACGTCACCATCGACGACCATATTGCGACGATCCAACTGAACCGCCCCGATGCGATGAACGCGCTCAATGCCGAGCTTCTGTCCGAGTTGGCCAAAGCGGTCACCGAGGCGGATCGGAACGAGAAAGTTCGCTGCATCATCCTGACCGGTTCGGAAAAAGCCTTCGCCGCCGGTGCCGACATCAACGAAATGGCCGAGACGACCTTCGTCGAAGCCTTCGCGTCGGACATGTTCACGCAAGAGACCGAAGCGCTGATCCGCTGCCGGAAGCCCATCATCGCCGCTGTCGCGGGCTATGCGCTGGGCGGCGGGTGCGAGCTTGCCATGATGTGCGATTTCATCATTGCCGCGGACACAGCGAAGTTCGGCCAGCCCGAGATCAACCTCGGCACAATGGCCGGGATCGGCGGCACGCAGCGCCTGACCCGCGTGGTCGGCAAATCGAAGGCCATGGAGATGCACCTCACAGGGCGTTTCATGGATGCCGAAGAGGCCGAGCGCTCGGGTCTGGTCAGCCGCGTCGTGCCTGCCAAGAAGCTGATGGAAGAAGCGCAGGCCGCTGCCGCAAAGGTGGCCGAGAAGTCCGCACTGACCGCGATGGCCGTCAAAGAGGCCGTCAACCGCAGCTACGAGACGACGCTCCGCGAGGGTCTTCTCTTCGAACGGCGGCTGTTCCACGCGCTCTTCGCGACCGAGGATCAGGCCGAGGGCATGTCCGCCTTCCTCGAGAAACGCCAGGCCCAGTTCCGCGACAAGTAAGCCACCGGGAAAGAATCGGCTTTTCAAACGGCGCGTTTTGTCTTATGCGCCGCCCGGTACATGCGCGAGAGGCCCGCTCGGCCAGAGACTGCCGGTTGTTGAAACCCGGTGTCGGGTCCCCCGTGCGAACAGGATTTGAACGACCCGACGAAAGGGAAACAGACAATGGCAAACTCGCCTCAGTCCAAGAAACGCGCCCGTCAGAACGAGCGCCGCTTCACCATCAACAAAGCCCGCCGCTCGCGCATCCGCACCTATCTTCGCAAGGTCGAAGAGGCGATCGCCTCGGGTGACAAGGACGCAGCCGCCGCCGCACTTCGCGCCGCTCAGCCCGAGCTGATGCGCGGCGTGACCAAGGGCGTCTTCCACAAGAACACCGCGTCGCGGAAGATTTCGCGCCTGTCGAGCCGGGTCAAAGCCCTCGGCTGACGCCGGTCGCACGGCCAGTTTCGGATGCGCGCCTCCTGTCCCGGGAGGCGCGCATTTTCTTTTCATGGCCCAAATATCGGACGCCATTCTGCAATTTTGTCACCGCTCCGGGATTCGTTTCTGCAATTGCAGAGTCAAGCGCAAAGGTCTGTTGCCTGAGACCTGAACCGATGACTAGCTAGTACCTGCGATTCACATCGTCCTTGGGGGGACATGGTCAATGAGAGCGGGGTCTCGCCCGCCCGTCGGAGAAGTTAATCCCGACGGAGCGTGGCAGATTTTGAGGGAGCAACCTTCTGCTCGCCTTGTTGATGTCAGGACACGCGCCGAGTGGGGATTCGTGGGCGTTCCTGATTTGGAAGAGGTCGGGCATGAGACGGTTTTCGTCGAATGGGCGGCTTTTCCTGACATGTCCATCAACCCGCGCTTTGTCGCGGAGGTTCTGGAAGCTGTCGGAGGAGGCAACTCCGGCCCGCTTCTGTTCCTTTGCCGATCGGGCGCGCGATCCCTGCGGGCTGCCGCCGCAGTGCATGACCACCTGTCGCGAGACGGGCGTAATGTCACTTGCTTGAACGTAGCCGAAGGTTTCGAGGGCGATCTGGATCCGCAGGGACACCGGGGCGGCCTCAATGGATGGAAGGCCCGGGGGCTGGCATGGCGCCAGTCTTGATAACAACAATGATGACGGACGACGGGTCGAACAAAAATGACAAACGAAACCTGGGGACAGATACAGGACGAGTTGCTTAAGTCGGTCGGAAGAAACAATTACGTCAACTGGATCGAACCGCTCGAATTCTCGGGTCTGGACGACAGCGGCGTGGCAACCTTTCTGGTGCCGACGCAGTTTATGGGAAACTGGGTTTCGCGCAATTTCGGTGAACAGATCCGTCATCAGCTTTCCGCTGCCGGAGAGCGCGTCGTGCGGGTGGAATTCACCGTTCCCAATCCGCGGGGCGACAAACCCGCCGCCGCGAAGATAGCGTCCAAGCCAGCCGGCAAAGCCATCAGGTCGGTGAAGACCGCCAAGGATGACGAGCTTCCGGGCGCGCCGCTCGACCAGCGTTTCACCTTCGATACATTCGTCGTCGGCAAACCCAACGAGCTGGCCCATGCCGCCGCTCGCCGCGTGGCCGAAGGCGGTACGGTCACCTTCAACCCGCTGTTCCTTTACGGCGGCGTCGGCCTTGGTAAGACGCACCTGATGCACGCTATTGCATGGGAGCTTCAGAAGAAATCTCCCGATCTGCGTGTCGTCTACCTGTCTGCCGAACAGTTCATGTACCGCTTTGTGCAGGCGCTGCGGGACAAGGACATGATCGCGTTCAAGCAGCTTTTCCGGTCGGTTGATGTGCTGATGATCGACGATGTGCAGTTCATCGCCGGCAAGGACGCCACGCAGGAAGAGTTCTTCCATACGTTCAACGCGCTGGTGGATCAGAACAAACAGATCATCGTTTCATCCGACCGCGCGCCCACCGAGATTTCCGGCATCGAGGACCGGATCGTCAGCCGCCTTCAGTCAGGTCTTGTCGTCGACCTGCACCCGACCAATTACGAGCTTCGCCTCGGCATTCTTCAGCAAAAGATCGAACAGTATTCCGAGCAATTCCCGAACCTCGTGATCTCGGACGGTGTGCTCGAATTCCTCGCGCATCGGATTTCCACCAACGTCCGCGTTCTGGAAGGCGCGCTGATGCGGCTTTTCGCCTTCGGCGCACTTGTCGGCCGCGAAATTACTCTGGAGCTGACCCAGGACTGTCTCGCCGACATTCTGCGCGCCTCGGACCGCAAGATCACGGTCGAGGAAATCCAGCGCAAGGTCAGCGAGCATTTCAATATCCGCCTCAGCGACCTGATCGGGCCGAAGCGTGTTCGCACCTTCGCCCGGCCCCGCCAGATGGCGATGTACCTGTCCAAGCAACTGACCTCGCGGTCCCTGCCCGAGATCGGGCGGCGTTTCGGCGGGCGTGATCACACGACGGTCATGCATGGCGTCCGCAAGATCGAGGAGCTCATGCAGAAGGACAGCCAGATCGCCGACGATCTGGAGCTTTTGCGCCGCGCTCTCGAAGCCTGAGCCACCTTCACGGCCCTTATTCGTCCGGGACGGCTTGACGCCCCGGACGCTTGGCCCGAAAGTCCCGAAAACTATTGCGCGGGCTGGGAAAACCGATAGGTTTTTCGTCCCGGCAGCTGAGGGAGCACAGGGCGATGAAACTCTCGATCGAACGCGGCGCGCTTTTGAAAGCGGTCGGACAGGCGCAGTCCGTGGTCGAGCGGCGGAATACCATTCCGATCCTTGCCAACGTCCTGATCGAAGCCGAGGGCGACACGGTCCGCTTCCGCGCCACTGATCTGGACATCGAAGTGGTGGACGATGCGCCGGCCAAGGTCGAACGCGCGGGCGCGACGACGGTCAGCGCCGTTACTCTGCACGAGATCGTCCGCAAACTGCCCGACGGCGCGCTGGTGACGCTGACCGATGATGGCGCATCCGGCCGCATGATGGTGGATGCCGGGCGCTCGAACTTTTCGCTGGCGACGCTGCCGCGCGAAGATTTTCCTGTGATGGCCTCCTCCGAATACGAGTCGAATTTTTCGGCCAAGGCTCCGGTCCTGCGCCGGCTCTTCGACAAGTCGAAATTCGCGATCTCGACGGAAGAGACGCGCTATTATTTGAACGGCGTCTACATGCACGTGGCGGATGCCGACGGTGCGCAGGTGCTGCGCTGCGTGGCAACGGACGGGCATCGGCTGGCCCGGATCGACGCACCGCTGCCCGAGGGCGCGGCAAATATGCCCGGCGTGATCGTCCCGCGTAAAACGGTGGGCGAGCTGCGCAAGCTTCTGGACGACGACGAGGCGGAGATCGCGGTCAGCGTGAGCGAAACCAAGGTACGCTTTGCAGCGCCCGGCATCACGCTGACCTCCAAGGTCATCGACGGTACCTTCCCCGATTACAGCCGCGTCATCCCGTCCGGGAACACCCGCCGGCTGGAGGTCGACGCCGCCGAATTCGCGCAGGCAGTGGACCGTGTCGCCACGGTGTCGTCCGAACGCTCGCGCGCGGTCAAGATGGCGCTGGACGAGGACCGTCTGGTCCTGTCGGTCAACGCCCCCGACAGCGGCGCGGCCGAGGAAGAGCTGGCCGTGGCCTATGGCGACGACGCACTCGAGATCGGGTTCAATGCCAAGTACCTGTTGGAGATCGCCAGCCAGGTGGACCGGGAGAACGCGGTGTTTCTGTTCAACTCTGCGGGCGATCCGACGCTGATGCGCGAAGGCAACGACCAGACGGCGGTCTATGTCGTGATGCCGATGCGCGTGTAAGACCGCTCTGCGGTCTTCGCCTCCGGCGGGAGTATTTTCGCCAAGAAGAAAGGGCGGGTGATGCAGGCCCCTGCCGTCACCGAACTCATGCTGTCGCATTTCCGGTCGCACCGGCTGACCCGGCTGTCGCTCGACGGCCGGCCGGTTGCGATTCACGGGCCCAACGGGGCGGGCAAGACCAACATCCTGGAAGCCGTGTCGCTCTTGTCGCCGGGGCGCGGTCTCAGACGGGCGGCGGCGGAGGAATTCATCCGCCGTCCCGAGGCGATCGGCTGGAAGATCACGGCGGATCTGGCCGGGCGCGAGGTCGGGACCGGCGCCGAACCGGGCCAGCCGCGCACGGTGACGATAGACGGCAAGACCGCGCCACAGGTGGCGCTATCCGGAATCGCGCGCGTAGTCTGGCTGGTACCCTCCATGGACCGGCTCTGGATCGAAGGAGCCGAGGGGCGGCGTCGGTTCCTGGACCGACTGACCATGAGCTTTGCGCCCGACCACGCGCAGTCCGTCCTGACCTATGAAAAGGCCATGCGTGAGCGGAACAGGCTTCTGAAGGACATGGTGCGGGATGCCCATTGGTACCACGCGTTGGAACGGACCATGGGAGAGGCGGGCGCGGCCATTACGGCGGCGCGGCGCGCGGCGCTCACCCGTCTGGCCGAGGCGCAGGAGGGCGCGGAAACCGCCTTCCCCGCCGCTGAACTGAGCCTGACGCACCCCGAGGGCGACCTGCCCGAGGAGAGCGACGCCCTGACTGCCGCACTGGCTGATGGGCGGGGGACGGATCTGCGCGCCGGACGCACGCTGACTGGGCCGCACCGGGTGGATCTGAGCGCTGTCTACACCGCCAAGGGGGTGCCAGCCGGACAATGCTCGACCGGCGAACAGAAGGCGCTTCTGGTGTCTCTCATCCTGACCAATGCACGGGCACTTGCGGAAGATACGGGCGCGCCGCCTCTGATTTTGCTCGACGAGGTCGCGGCGCATCTGGACGCCGGCCGCCGCGCTGCGCTTTATGACGAAATCTGCGCGCTTGGCGCACAGGCCTGGATGACCGGCACTGGGCCGGAACTGTTCGAAGACCTGTCGACCCGCGCGCAATTCCTTGCCGTGATCGAGCGGGACGGCATCTCTGAGGTGGGATCGTGACCATTACGTTTATCGACGCCGCGCTATACGCCGGTGCGCTTCTGATCCTGTTCCTGACACCAGGCCCTGTCTGGGTCGCGCTGACGGCGCGCGCTTTGTCGGGCGGTTTCAACGCGGCATGGCCGCTGGCCTTCGGGGTCGTTGTGGGCGACGTGCTCTGGCCGCTTCTTGCGATCCTCGGTGTGACGTGGATCGTGTCGGTCTTCTCGGGCTTCATGACGGTTCTCACATGGGTGGCGAGCCTCGTCTTCCTGACCATGGGCGCGCTTCTGATCCGGAACCGGGACAAGAGCATCGCGTCGGACAGCCGGCTCACGCGGCCGGGCATGTGGGCCGGTTTCCTGGCCGGGATGGCCGTGATCCTGGGCAACCCCAAGGCGATCCTGTTCTACATGGGGGTTCTGCCGGGGTTCTTCGACCTGACGGCACTGACCTGGGGTGACATCGCAATCATCTGCTTTCTGTCCTTCATCGTCCCGCTTCTGGGGAACCTGTCGCTTGCCGTCTTCATCGGTCGGGCACGTCGGCTGCTGACCTCACCCCGCGCCCTGAAGCGGACGAACGTGATCTCGGGCATCCTGCTGATCGCGGTCGGACTGATCATTCCCTTCACATGAAAAGGCCGCGCCCGTCTGGGCGCGGCCTCTGTCGTGGCGATGATCCGGATTACAGACCCTGGACTTCTTCCAGAGTACGCTCGGCAAAACGCTGAATCAGAGCCTGGTAGAAATCGTCGGTTCCAGGAGCGAGCACAAAGGCAGCGTTCGGGTCGCTCTCGCCGGTTTTCGCCTGAAGCGACAGGCCGACGCTGTCGACGGGATCGGGATTGCCCTGCTCGCGGATATAGACCCAGCCCTTGAGCGTGTTGAACTCGCCTTCAGCGCCCAGCAGCTTCGATCCGTCGAGGCTGATTTCGCTCAGGCTGACGGTGATGTCGTACCCGTCGTCGGAATGCATCGGCGCGAAGACTTCGGCCATCTTAGTTTCCAGGTCGGTTTCGATATTCGGGTAGAAGTCGAGCGCGTTGGCATTCACGTCATCGAATTCGACCTTCACATCCACTTCGTCGACCAGCTTGTCCTGAGCCATGGCCGCGGGCGTCATAGCAAGGCCAAGACCAAGGGCGGTAATCATCGTCAGGTGTCGCATCGTATTTTCCTTTTATCCAAGCGGCGCGCTGGCCGCGTACGGGCAGAGAACTCGGCTTGAGCCAGATTTGTTCCCGCAGATCATGCGCTTGCGCGGAGCTACGCCGCTCCGGACCGGCCAACCGGCAAGCGACCGCCGGTTCCCGTGACGTTGCGGAACAAGGCGTTTGGGAAACTGTTACGAGATCCACCAAATATTGTGTCTCAGGCGTGACATCGCACGCCAAAACGCCTATATTTTCCAAGACCATAACAAGGATAAACGGCATGTCCGAGGCCGCACCGGCGCGCGAAGAATACGGCGCTGATTCTATCAAAGTTCTCAAAGGGTTGGAGGCTGTTCGCAAGCGTCCCGGTATGTATATCGGTGACACGGATGACGGGTCCGGCCTGCACCACATGGTGTACGAGGTCGTGGACAACGGCATCGACGAGGCTTTGGCGGGTCATGCGGACGCCGTAAACGTCACTATCCACCGCGATCAGAGCGTCTCGGTCAGCGATAACGGGCGCGGAATTCCGGTCGATATGCACCCCGAAGAAGGTGTCAGCGCCGCCGAGGTCATCATGACCCAGCTTCATGCCGGCGGTAAGTTCGACCAGAACAGCTACAAGGTGTCGGGCGGTCTGCATGGCGTGGGCGTCAGCGTCGTGAACGCGCTCTCGGACTGGCTGGAGCTGCGCATCTGGCGGAACGGCAAAGAGCACTACGCGCGTTTCGAAGGCGGTGAGACGGTCGAGCATCTGAGGGTCGAGGGCGATGCCAACGGCCGCAAGGGGACCGAGGTGCGATTCCTCGCGTCTACGGCGACTTTCTCGAACCTGGATTACAGCTTCAAGACGCTGGAAAACCGTCTGCGCGAACTGGCGTTCCTGAACTCGGGTGTGCGGATCATCCTGCGCGATGAGCGCCCCGAAGAGCCTTTGCAGACCGAGTTCTTCTATGACGGTGGCGTGCGCGAATTCGTCCGCTATCTCGACCGGCACAAGCAGCCGATGATCGAAGAGCCGATCTTCATCGAGGGCGAGCGTGACGGGATCACTGTGGAAGTCGCCATGTGGTGGAACGACAGCTACCACGAGACGGTGCTGCCCTTTACCAACAACATCCCCCAGCGGGACGGCGGCACGCATCTGGCCGGCTTCCGGGGCGCACTGACGCGGACCATCAACCTGTATGCCGGATCGTCTGGGATCGCTCGGAAGGAAAAGGTCAACTTCACCGGCGACGACGCGCGTGAGGGGCTGACCTGCGTGTTGTCGGTCAAGGTGCCCGATCCCAAGTTCTCGTCCCAGACCAAGGACAAGCTGGTCTCGTCCGAGGTGCGTCCCGCCGTCGAAGGGCTGATGAACGAAAAGCTGGCCGAGTGGTTCGAAGAGAACCCCGGCCCCGCCAAGATGATCGTCGGCAAGATCATCGAAGCCGCGCTCGCCCGCGAGGCGGCGCGAAAGGCGCGCGAGATGACACGGAAGAAGTCCGCGCTGGATGTGGCATCTCTTCCGGGCAAGCTGGCCGATTGTCAGGCGAAGGACCCGTCTCAGCGCGAACTCTTCCTTGTCGAGGGTGACTCGGCCGGCGGGTCGGCCAAACAAGGCCGCGCACGGGCCAATCAGGCGGTTTTGCCGCTTCGGGGCAAGATCCTCAACGTGGAGCGCGCGCGTTTCGACCGGATGCTGTCGAGCCAGGAGATCGGTACGCTGATCACCGCGCTCGGCACCGGCATCGGGCGGGACGAGTTCGATATCTCGAAGCTGCGCTATCACAAGATCATCATCATGACGGATGCCGACGTGGACGGCGCGCATATCCGGACGCTTCTGTTGACCTTCTTCTTCCGGCAGATGCCCGAGGTGATCGAGGGCGGCTATCTCTATATCGCGCAGCCGCCGCTCTATAAGGTGTCGCGCGGCAAATCCGAGGTCTATCTGAAGGACACCGCCGCGCTTGAAGACTACCTGATCGACATGGGTGTCGAGGGGGCGGTGCTGCGGCTTGGCTCGGGCGAGGAAATCGTCGGGCAAGACCTTGCGCGCGTCGTGACCGAAGCGCGGCAGGTCAAGCGTGTCATTCAGGCCTTTCCGACCCATTACCCGCCGACCATCGTAGAGCAGGCCGCCATCGCCGGGGCCTTTGTACCGGGCGCGGTCGATGCCGACCTGCAAGGGGTGGCCGATGCGGTCGCCGCGCGTCTGGATCTCGTGTCGCTCGAATATGAACGTGGCTGGACCGGGCGGATCACCCAGGACAAGGGCATCCGGCTGGCACGCGTGCTGCGTGGCGTGGAAGAAGTCAGAACGCTCGACGGTCAGATCCTGCGTTCGGGCGAGGCGAAACGTCTTGGCTCGCTGACCGAAGACCTTCAGGAAATCTACGCAGAGCCGGCAACGCTGATCCGGCGCGATAGGGGTGTCCCGGTGCTGGGGCCGCTCGGATTGCTGGAGACGATCCTGGAAGAAGGCGAAAAGGGTCTCAGCCTGCAGCGCTACAAGGGTCTGGGCGAGATGAATCCTGATCAGCTCTGGGAAACCACGCTCGACCCCGAGGCGCGGACGCTTCTGCAGGTCAAAGTCGAGGATCTGGCCGAGGCAGACGACCTGTTCACCAAGCTGATGGGCGATGTGGTGGAACCCCGCCGCGAGTTCATCCAGCAGAACGCGCTCACTGTCGAAAACCTCGATTTCTAGTGCCAAGAGGGGCTGGCGAGGCGGCCCCTTGGCCTAGCAGCGATTAGGCTTCCTGAAACCCTTTCCCGTTAGACGAAGCGCCGGGTGGGCGCGTCTAGCGAGAGAAAGAATATGAAAAAAGGACTCCTTTGCGCAGTCGGGATGGCCGCCATCCCGACGATGGCTCTTGCCGATGGCGATTTCGGAACGAAGGCCGAGGCCAAGGAATTGGCCGACGCCATGATTGCGATCGTCGAGTCGGAAGGTATCGAAGCAGCCATCATGGCGATGCACGATGCAACACAACCCTTCGTCGGATCGCGAATGGGCGTGAACCTGTTTCAGGGCAGCACAGTCATAGCCGACAACCGCGAACCCGAGACAATTGCAGCCGATTACTCGGAAACCGAAGACCTGACGGGCTCGCTTGTCTGGCCGATCATCGCGGCTGCTGCGGCTGTCGAAGGCGATGCCGAGTTGAAGTGGTATCACTACGACACCCAGGAAGAATACGACTACAAGTGCCATTCGAAGCGCCATGATCGCGGCAACGCGACCGTAATGGTCTGCCGATAGCACCTTCGGATGGTCACGGGTTCGGGATCTGAGTTCAACAACACGGTGCTGGCCGGTGGCCTGCGCCGTGTTCTGATCACGGCATCACTGGCCATCATCATCCTGATCGGTTCGCAGATCCTGGCAGTCATGCGGCTTCAGGAACAGATCGACCACTGGGCATGGAGCGCCGAGGCGGACAGCGCCCGTGAACGGCTCCAAAACAAGATCACGCAGAGCACGCTCAACAGCGAGGACACATCATCTGAAAGGATCCTCGGCGCCTTTGACGATTTCGAAGCGATCGTATCGGAATCGGCCAATAGCGACCTGCGTGACGGCGCTGCAGGCGCATTTTCCGCGATTATCCAAGAGGCTCGTGAGCGGGTCACCGCAACCGAGCAAAGCAGGAAAACGATCATCCCGTTCGAAGCGGTTGTTTTGCGTTCAATCGAAGAACTTCAGCGCCTGACGGCAAACTGGGCACTGGACCTTCGCGAGCAGGAACAGGCCAGCATCCGGCGATCCGACGCTCTTGACGGTAATCACCGCCGCATCAATTAGCTTCAGGAATTATTGTCCGGCACCATGTTGGCGTCTCAGACCATTCAGCTTCAACTGGCCGCCTTCGATCGTCTGGCGCAGACCGGTCCTCCCGATGTGTTGCGGCAATCCCTTCGTGGCCTCGATTATTCGGCCCTTCCGAAGGGCTGCGAAGCCGGCGAAACCGAGACCGCGGGCCGTATATGTTCGCCGAATTCGTCGCGGCTAAAGACCAGTATCCGGGCCGCCATCGACGCTGACGATGAATCCATCGCACGCGCCACGCGACGTGCCTTGTGGGGTAGCGAAGCCTATGTCCGTGCACTTCAGGCGCGGCTCTACGACGTCTCGAACGAAGAGGGCACCACGCTGAAAGACGCGAGGACCGAACGCCTTCGGCAGGCTGATTTCCGGCGCCACAACCTCGCCCTGAACCGGATAAACCGGCTCCTGGCGTCGTTGCGGGAAAGCGTACAGGCCCCTGCGCTTCAGGAAAACGATCTTCCCCAGATCGAGGCCGAAATAGACACCCTTGTGCGACAGCTCGAACTTCGGATGACCGGTTTTGCGAGGCTTGTGGGTGCGCCGGAAACCGACCGCGCCGCCGTTGTGAGCGCGACGAGCCGGTTGGAGACCTACTGGAAGCCGATCCGCGAGAGTCGTGCCGCCCGACTGGAAAGCCTCGCGGCGTTTAACGGCCTGATGGACGAGCTATCGTCCCGAATTCAGGCCTATTCGAACGATGTCCGGCAATCGACGACGCTTTGGGTCAAGATCTATGCCACGATGTCGGTCGTCACGGCGCTTTTGATCGGGTTGATGTCCGCCGCCTTTGTCTGGCAGGCCAGACGGCGCTTTGTTCAGCCCCTCTCCTACGCGACCTCAAAAATCCTGCAGATGGCCTCGGGCGATCTGGGTACCCCGTTCAGCCTGAGCGAACGCGCCTTCGGCTTCGATCGCCTTGGCGCCGCGCTGGAACAGCTCAGGATCGAAATGACCGAGCGGAATGCGCTGGCGCGCCGCAATGAGGAACAGCAAGAAATCATCGCCCGCAACCTCGCCGAACTCGAACGCTCGAGTCACGAGATGGAGTGGCTGGCGATGCATGACCCTCTGACCGAACTCGGCAACCGCCGCCAGGCGGATGCCGATCTAGAAAGCCTTGTGCGCCGGGCCGAGGAGACGCCCGAAGACTATTGTCTGATGCAAATCGATATCGACCGCTTCAAGGAGGTCAACGATGCACTGGGTCACGTCGCGGGGGATCACATCCTGAAAGTCGTGGCCTCGCAGTTGCAGCAGCATTGCGGCAAGAACATAAAGTGTTACCGCATCGGTGGCGACGAATTCCTGATCATCTATTTCCACGAGGTTTCAGAAGAGGAACTGACGCGCACGGCACGAAGCATCATCGAGAGTATCGATGAACCGATCGAATTCGACGGCCACACCTGCCGTGTCGGCGCAAGCATCGGCATCGCCCTCGGTCGCGACGCCGATTACGATCCGGCAAGCGCGCTGATCAATGCGGATCTTGCGCTCTACGAGGTCAAACGCTCGGGACGGAACAGCTTCCTGTTCTACACGGCTGAAATGGCAAGTCAGTCGCAGGACAAGAAAGCCATCTCTGACCGTCTTCTCGCGGCGATAGATTCAGCCGCCTTCGTGCCCTACTACCAGCCGCAATACTACTCGCACTCGTTCGAGCTTCGTGGGGTCGAGGTGCTGTGCCGGTGGTATGACCCGGAACACGGCTGGATACCCCCGACACGGTTTCTGCCCGTGGCTGAGGAACTGGGTGTCATCGGGCAGATCGACGCCATTCTCTTTGAAAAGGTGGTTAACGACGTCGAGAGGCTGGCCGAGGTCGGACTTTTCCTGCCCAAGGTCAGCTTCAATGTCACCGCTGACAGGCTCTTGCAGGCCGATCTGGCCGAAACGCTTTCCAAGCGGATCAATCACGGCACCCGTGTTGCGATCGAGTTGCTGGAGTCCATGTCACTGGACGATCCCGCTGAGTCCATCACATGGGCCATCGACGCGCTCAGGGAGCAAGGCGTCGACATCGAGATCGACGACTTCGGTAGCCACCGGGCATCGCTTGCCGGCCTCATGGCGGTGAATCCTCAGGCGATGAAGATCGACCAAGCTATCGTGAAGCCAATCACGGACTCGCCCCGTCACCTCGACCTTGTCCGAAAGATTATCGATATCGGAGGCGCGCTGAATATCGAGGTCGTGGCGGAGGGCGTGGAAACCGACGCCCATGTCGAAATTCTTCGCAGCTTCGGTCGCATCGTACTTCAGGGATACGGCATGGCACGTCCAATGCCGTTCGAAGACCTTCTCGCCTTGCGCCGCATGCAGGTGCGGATGCCCGGAGAACACATACCAGAAGCCCGGCTCGCCTGATCCGCTAGGCGCAATAGCTCATCACGTCTCGGAAGTGTCCAAAGCCTTCCGAGCTCCGGCGAGCGCTTGCACGAATTTGTCATCCGTCCGCGTGTCGGCGAGAGCGAGGCAGAACCGCTCGACCAGACGGTGGCGCCGCTTCTTCTGCAGATGCTCCAGGAAAAAGTTCTGCCAGGCGCCAGCGCCGCGGCGTGCCCTGAGAAGCCGGTGGATTTCGGTCGCGCTGATATCGTTTTCGACACAGCCCGTGATGATCTTCTTCAGCACACCCATCTGGCGCCAGACGCTCAGAACCCCATGCCCCATATGGGCGCAGCGCACCTTGATCAGGTTCTCGCCGGAAAACAGCGCGGCGTGCATCGCGTCGGCCTGGATACTTGGGTTGAAGAACAGATAAACGCGGCGCGCCGTCGCGACGCAATCGGGGGCGAAACCGTAACGACTTGTAAAATCATGCTTCCAGGCGGCTCGAAACCGCGTCTCCCAGCCCGCGCGGTCGCGGTCGAGTGTGGCCTGCGGGTTCACGGCGATTACAGTCGCACCGGGCGCCGCCGCCGAAAAGGCCGCCGCCGCATAGCCTCCCATCGAGGTTCCGTAGAAGACGACCTTGTCAAAGCCATCGAAAAAGCCGTCTTCCGCCAACTCGTCGAAGAAACGGAAAACATTCTCGTCCCGGTACCACGTCGGGCCATGCGCCATGATTCCCAGAGACGACCACCCGTGACTGGAAATGAAGTTCACCGCCCACGGCAAACGGTCGGGTGACTGGCGCGTGTCGTCGAGATTGTCGAAAGTCACGACCAGCGTCCGGTTTCCGCGGAGAAAGAGTGCCTTGTGGTTAGGTCCGAGGTGCTCAAGGTAGCCGCGGTCTCTGGCGGCTTCCGTCAAGGCGTCATGCCACGCGTCCGATTTTTGCTCATGGGCGTTCATGATCTATGCCCCATCTATCCGAGCGCTATCGACGAAAGTGGTTCCGGGTTCGGCATTCCCACGCGGCCTCCAAAGCCTGTTCCGATCATCTATAGGTCAATGCATGGCCGCTCGCAATTTTCCGGTGGCGTTCCGAACGGTCAGGCGGTCCGAACCCAAATGACAGGCCGGCAGCAAGTTCTTGAGGGAAGGGTGACGACAGGTTAGCTTTTCGGGAAAACAAAAAATCCGACGAGCGGGGCTGCCACCAAGGCAGCAGAACAGGCGGACCATATGCAGCTAGACTACGAAGAAGAGCTCGAACTCTATGGCGCTCGAATTCCCTTCGTGCGCGAGATCATCACGCGGCGGATCGAGCGGCAGATACGGCTTGGTAATTACGAAGCCGGGGAGTGCCAGGCAGCAGCCAAGTTCGTTAAGGCGGGTGACCGTGTGCTTGAACTTGGCGGTGGGATCGGACTGGTCTCAAGTCTCGTTGGCAAGATCGAAGGCGTCGAGAAAATCGTATCGGTCGAAGCGCATCCCGGCTTGCTGGACGTTATCCGCGAAACCCAGCGCCTGAATGGCGTGTCGGATGCTGAACTGCGCCATGGCGTGGTTGCCGACGGCACTGGCGAAAGCACCGTTTTCTATCTCAGGAACGATTTCTGGGGCTCCAGCATGGAGCCCGACTCGCGACCCTATACCGAGGCTGTCTCGGTGCCTTGTTTCGGGCTCGATGACCTGATCGCAGAGGTGAAGCCGTCGGTCATCATCAGCGATATTGAAGGGGGAGAACTCGGCCTCTTCAATCACAGTAGTCTGGAAGGTGTCCGCACGGTTATCATAGAGACGCATCCAAGACTGTACGGCCGTCAAGGCGAGAAAGACGTCCTGAAATCCTTCATCGACCTCGGCTTCGTCGTCGATCAGGATCACCTGCCGGGGACTGTTTGGGTGTTGCACAGGCCGGAGCTTTCTGGGCTCGAAGCGCCGAAAGTGCGGCTCACGTCAGCAGAACACGACAAGGCAGACCCCGAAGTCACCATTGTCACGTGCATGCGCAACGAGGCTCCGTTCATCCTTGAGTGGATCGCCTACCATCGCTCGATCGGTATCCAGAATTTCATCGTCTTTACAAATGACTGCGATGACGGGACTGATGTTCTTCTCGACCGTCTGGACGAAATGGGGATTGTCACACATCTTCCGAACCCGGCGGGCGTCGCGGACTCGACCTATTTCCAGCCCCTTGCGCTGAAGTATTCCCAGGAAATGCCCTTGGTGAGGCGTTCGGATTACGTGATGTGCATCGACGTGGATGAGTTCGTCGTCATCAGGACGGGAGAGGGTAGATTCACCGATCTGCTGGATGCCGCAGGACCGTTCCATGCGCTGTCCATGAGCGAACTGAACTTCAGTTCTGGCGGGCATTGGAAATTCGAAGACGGCTGGATCACGGAAGACTTTCGCGAACACGAAACACCCGCACCCGGCCACTGGCAGGCACGGCGCGGCGTCAAGACGATCGTCAAGGGCATGTCGAATGTCGCCGCGCTTCAGGCCCACCGGCCTTTCCTGCATCAGGGAACGGAAGACGATTTCGTCTGGCTGGATGGTTCGGGGCGGCCACTATCCAAGGATTTCACCTACGCCAACCCTCAGAACGGTCTGGACCGCCGCGGAGGGTACGAGTTGGTCTGCCTTAACCACTACGCGCTGCGCAGCGTCGAAAGCTATCTTGTGAAGCAGGATCGAGGCTGTGTCGTCACGCAGGGCGACCGCTATAACAATCACTATTATCGAGTGCGCTCGATTGGGGGTCAGAACGCCGGCTGGATCGATGAAAACCTGCCGCGGGCACGTGCCGAATGGCAGACGCTGTGGGAAGACGCGAAACTCGCCGAGATACACCGTTCATCCGTCAGGTGGCACAAGAACCGCGTCAAGGAGATCTCCGAGACGGCACATATCCAGCAACTGAGCGAATGGATACGCGAAAACTACTTCAAGCCCGAGTGATCCGCTCGCAGCGCGGTCTCCTCAGCGCTTTTGAACAACAAGCACCTGATCTTTTCGCGTCTTGTCGAAATGGGCCTGGAAGATGAAGCAGCCGGATATGTCGATGCGGGATGCGTTGAAGCTTGCGGCGATGTCTGGCTGAGAGTGGCTGAAGACCCCTGACTTGATGTAACTCTGGAAAAGCGCGGCCGTCTTCGTGATACCCGGCTTTTCAAGAACGTCCGGCTGCCAGCGCAGGTCCTCGATGATGTAAAGTCCGCCGGACTTCACCTTGCCGAAAAGCTCGAGGAATCCGTTCTGCTGATGGTGGGACGCGTGGCTGGCATCGTCGATGATTATGTCGAAGCTGTCGCTCATGCCTGCTGCGGCGGCCCTGATATTGGCGCGCGTGTCCATGTCGCAGCGATGGAATGTAAAACGCTCGTCTTCGAACCAGCTGAAGTCCGAGACGTCGAGCCCGTGGATATGTGCCTTGGGGAAATACTCCAGCCACATGCGGATGGACGGCAAATCGGTTGTCTGGCGATCCGCGTGCTTGCCATGCTCCGGTCCACCGATCTGCAAGCCCATCTCAAGGAAGGAAATCGGCAGATTTCTGTATGGCAGAAACAGAAGCTGATACAGCTCGGTGTAGCGGTGCTTTTTCGAACCCTTGTCGGATTTGTAGCGATCCGCGAGGTCGGTCAGGTTCATCTGGCCACGTCCGTATCGCGAAGAAGGCGGTAGCGGATTGCCAGCATGAGACGCGCTCAACTCCGGCGCGATGTCCGTCTTTGTCATCGGTTTAGTGACCTTCTCCATACGCTTGGCTGCGTGTCCGACCGATCATTGACGCGTCTTTCGCTCATCTCTCCCACTTCTCCATGTAATCGGTCTGATACGCGCGTTGTGAGCCTTGGACGCCGAATGGTTTCTGCACGGCAAAGCACAACATGATCGGCGAGTTGTTCGGCAGTTTGCCGCTGAGACGCGGACGTACGCCCGTCTCGTTCGGATTTGTCGACGTCACCACCCGATCCGAGAAATTCGGCAAGAGGGGTTGCAGGATCATGTGCAGGATCTTGTACCCCATGGCCTTTTCCCAGAAGCCGTAAACCATCTCTGGATTGATCTGGTAAAACGAGTGGTTGATCCAGTTGTTGCACGGCGAATGCCCGATGAAGACGCCGCCCTCTTTCAGCATCCGATCCACGTTCCGATAGGCCGTCGGAAGCTCGAAGATATGCTCGATCGTGCCGCCGTCGTAGATCGTGTTGAAGCGCCCGTGCAGGTCGGGGTTCAGATCTCCGCTCAGATCCTGAATGATGCTCGCGCCCTCGAAGGGGGAGAAGTCCAGCGAGTCCACCTGCGAGTATCCCAGCTTTTCGAAGAATGTCTCGGAATACTCGTCACCGGGATTCCGCAGGTCGTCTTCCGACAGGCCGGGCAGGTAGGTCTCGATCGTGTCCTGCAAGAGCTTGGCAGCCTTGCCCTTGCGGGTTCCGACAAATCGCTGGCGCCCCAGCATCAGAAACGGGCCCTTCAGGTCGTGGGACTTCGTAACTTCAATGAGACGTGCTGCAAGAGTATCGGGAATTGCCATTCAACGTCTCATGCGTTCGAAGACGCGCAGATCGAACCGGGCAATTTGCCTGCGCGACGGAGTTTCTTGCGAGGAGCGGAACCGCAAAACGGTGCACCCTGCCGCAAGCTGTCCCAATCGCAGAGTGCCTGCAAGCGCTTCCTGAAATCGAGATGACGCGTTGCCGACACCAGTCAGCGCCTCACCAGGGCACATTTGCTGTTTTTTTGACTGTCGAAGGCGAATACAGTCGAGAAAAGAACAAAACGGGCAGGACCAGACTGTCCTTTTCGGAGCAGAATGAACCGGCAGACGCAGGTGAATAAGCGATGTCGCTGAGCAGTCTTTCCAACGAGACGGCCGGCACCAATGCCGCGGCAGAGCCCGCAACGCCTTCGGGCGATGCGCCAACTTGGCTGCAGGAGATCTTTCCCGCAGGCGGTAGGAACGGGTTCTACGAAAAGTCCCACGATCACGCGCTCGCTTTTGTCGAGCGAAGCCGGCGCCAACTGGTCGTTTCTTTCGATAATCTCTCCGACGCTGGAAATCCGAACTATGATGTCGAGCCGTGGGCCGGAAAGTTCGTTCATGACCAAGGGTGGAGCCATCTCGGCGTTTTCGCACGCGGCCCGACCTGGTATCGCGACATGTGGCTGATAGATCAGTTTGCCCGGCTCGCTGAGTCCGGCTTCTTTCGGCGCTTCGAAAGGGTCGCGCTGATCGGCACGTCGATGGGCGGCTTCGGTGCACTTGCCTTCTCCGAATTCGCGCCGGGCGCGACAGTTGTGGCGCTCAGCCCTCAATCAACACTCGAGGATTCCATCGTCCCGTGGGACAAGAGATTTGCGAAAGGACGTGTGCAGGACTGGTCCCTGCCCTGTTCGGACGCTGCGATCTCGGCAGAACATGCGGGCAGGATTTTTGCGCTCTACGACCCCGCAGTAGAACACGATCTGCGCCACGTGGATCGTCTGCCGCAGGACCGGCTGGTCCGGTTGAAGGGCTTCTGGTTCGGCCACAAGAGCGCCGTTGTGCTGCGCCGGATCGATCAGCTGAAGCCTTTCATGACAGCGGCCATAACCGGTACTCTGACCGAGCCGATGTTCTACCGGATGATCCGCGGCCGTCGCAATCTGCTCATCTACCGGCGCGCTGTTGAGGCCGAACTGGACAGGAGGGGCCAGACTGAGCGGATGGAGCGGTTCAGGACGGCATTTCGAAGGCGACGGCTTGAACAAAAGGCCAAGTCTACAGAGCAAGGCGAATAGGGCCGGGCATCGGGAAAATCGTGGATCAGGACCGGAACATCATTCTTATCTCAATCGATGACGGAAACGCCTTCTGGCGCTACCGGAATGATTTCGGTCACGAGCTTCTGACGCCCAACCTTAACAGGATTTTCGACGCCTCGACCGCCTTCACCTCGGCTTATTGTCAGGTGCCCATCTGCGGACCGTCTCGGGCCAGTATGCTGACCGGTCTGTCACCGTGTGAAACCGGGATTTTCGACAATTACACAAGACTCTACCACGTGGTTCGGCCGGACCATCTCTGGCAATTCCGGCTGAGGAAGAAAGGGTACTATTGCTCGACCGCGGGAAAAATCCATCACGCGTTTTCGCCGCAGCCGCCTGAATTGCATGACGTGCTCTATTCTCACAAACCCCGTGCGCTGAACATCGCGCCGCCGCGACGGCGCGAGGTACCCACCAAGAAGTTCGGTGGACTGGGCGGAGGCGCGGCCACAACGGACCCATCGCATGACCGGCTCTACTATGACAGCCAGTCCGCCGATGACGCGATCTCGTTCATTCAAGGCTATGAGGGCGACGCGCCCTTTTATCGCGAGATCGGGTTCCTGCACCCGCATCTGCCTTACAAGACACCTCTGCGCTTCAAGGAGATGTATGACGAAAACGCCTTCGTCCAACCCGAGGACTGGAAGAAGGGGTTCGATCTGGCCGCTTTCCCGCAAGAGTTCATCGAGGAAAATTTCGCGTCCGAGGACCTCGATGAATGGCGAAAGTCCGTGCGCAACTATTTCTCGTGTTACAGCCACATGGACTATCACCTTGGGCGGGTCTGGGACGCACTGATGGCCTCGCCCCATGCGGAGAATACTGTCGTCGTCATCTATTCCGACCACGGCTATCATCTGGGCGACAAGCGTCGGTTTCGGAAATCAACGCTCTACGAAGAATGCACCCGCGTGCCGCTGATGATCTACGACCCCGCCAATCCCGGAGGGGTTGTCGAGGACCCGGTCGGGTTGATCGATATCGGCCCGACGATCCTGGATTACTCTGGGTGTCAGCCTCTGTTCCGCACCCACGGCAGAAGTCTCAGAGGCGCCGTCGAAAGCAAGCGCGGCGACCCCGACCGCGCGATCCCCAGCTTTCAGTTCGGCGCGATCGGCATTCGAAGCGGCCCATGGCGCCTGAACCTGTATCCCGACGGCGGGTCGGAGTTCCACGACGTTGAGGAGGACAAGTGGCTCAGCCATAACCTCGCGCATGATCACCCCGACTACCGTGACACGTTTGACCGGCTCACAACTGTCGCGGTCGAATGGGGTTTCGATCTGGGCTCGACAGGGAAACGCACGCGCCGCGCCTTGTCGGTCAGTATGACGACGGACGCTGGCTCTGCTCAGCAAGCCGGCACCTCGCAGGTGTTTGTGACGGGCACTGCGCGGACCCAAGCGAAAGCGGGGTGCCCAGTTGAGTGTACCGAACTCCTCTCGCCTTTGTCTTCGGGCAGCCGGTTCGAGATGTCGCCCGCAACGCGCACCGTCAAATGGGGCATCGATGGCGGCGGGAAGATCGATAAAATTTCGATCTTCGGAAATTTGTGGGATAACGACATCTCACTTATTTACGGGCACAGCAGGTTCGGCTTGGACATCTACACTGGGCCCGGAAATAACACGATCCTTGCCAGTCACGACCGTGTCTCTGTGCGCTGCGGAGACGGCAACAATACCGTTACCGCGGCCGCCGGCGGCGTCGTTCACGGCGGCGCGGGCTCGGATCACCTGACCGGTGGCAGGGGCGAGACGCGGCTTCACGGCGGTCCGGGCGGGAAGAATACGCTCCGTGCAGGAGATGGCGACGCAACCATCTTCAGTGGCCATGGGCAATCGACGATCCAAAGCGGGACAGGCAACACCCACATCGTCGTGGAAGGCGGCGCCAATACCATCGACGCCCGGCCCGGTAGTTCCCGGCTGACGCTCCGGCGCACGGGCCTGCCGCAGGTCATCACTTGTGGTGAGACCGACCTCCTGATCGACCTCACGGACTGGGCAGAGATCGGCCCTGTCACCCTTGCCGAATGTCAGGACGGTGTTCGGATGGAATGCGGGACCGAACAGGCGCTTGTGGTCGGGGTTCCGGGGGACCGGCTCTCTGCCGCGATTGTCGGCGCTCAAATCATTTATGCGGGTTGATCACGCCATGTCTGCGAAATCCGAAATTGGCCAGGATGCCACCACCACACTGGATGCAGCGGACGTCCCCCAATGGTGGAAAGAGGTCTTTCCCGCAGGCCCCTCGAACGGGTTCTTCCGGCGGGAACATGATCAGGTCATCAGGTTCACCGAACGCAACCCGTCCACCCTGTTCATCAGCGTCGAGCTTTTGCCCGGCCGCGATGACGCAGCTCTGTCTGATCGTGTCACTGACAAACTATGCATCGATCATGGATGGAGCCAGCTTGTATTGCAGGTCACTCAGGACGGTCGCGAGATCGACAGGCTGGAGCGGATCATTTCCGGGCTCACGAACGAAGGGTTGTTCAAACCCTATGGGGCGCTCAAGGTTTTGGGGGCGGGCAAGGCCGGATCGCTCATCCTGCGCCTTGGCGGAGCTCTGACCAAGGCTCAGAAAGTGGCGATATGCCCCGACAGCATACCGTCGAACTGGCCGGCCGATGCCGCGCCGGTGGACCTGTTCTATGACCCTCTGGCAGGACCGCGCCCATCCGCCGGTTCACTGCCCACTGGCAGCGTCATGTTACGGCTGCCAGGCCTGTCCGACGACCCGGTTGCTTCGCTGCAGGACGCGGGGCTGCTGGAGACGGCGATCGGCGGCTGTTTCGACCGGTCTTTGAAAGCCGCAGACTTCCATACCCGGATCCGGGCGAGGAAGCGTCTGCCACTCTATCGCGAAACCCTGCATCGCCTGTCTAGAGCGCGGCAAACCGCACGCGCGAAAGAACGGTGGCCATGCACGCGCGGAAATGTGTGGATGCTGGAAAACCGCGGCGGCAGCTTGCACTATCTGTCCGACCAATGGGGCGGGCGCGTCATCGGGTTCGAGGAGAGGCATGGCGTGACCCTCGCGCAAACGCCGCCCACGATGCGTGGCGTCATTGCCCTGGGGGATTGGTGCGGTATCCCCCGCCCGTTGCCCGAGCGCTTTCCTTGGCACGTTTTGGATGAAACGCTCTCAGGACATGGACCGGATTTTGCCGCGCGCGCCCATGGCGCTCTTCTGGCAAACCATCTCGACTCTCGCGGCACTGCCTTACCGGGGGTTCTTGCGCTCGACCTGCCTCAGGCCGGAAGCACGCTGTCGGACTTTGCAGCAGACAGTACACTGCGCCGCAAGCTGCGCGAGCGCCTGGCCCAAGCGAACGAAGCAGCCCCTTCACATGACAGAACGGTCCATGTCGATCGGGTGATCCTTGGTCTTGGCTCAGGGGCGGCGGACGCGGATGAAGCAGAGATAACCGCGACCTACCGCGATCTGATCGGCTGGCTGGAAGAGGCCATTCCGCAGAACACCGGACAGGGAACGCTTCCTTATTTCGTACTTAGCCAGTCGGCGGGTAGCCGGACGAATGGACGTGCGCCGCGTATCCTGGCCGAGGGCCGCCTTGAAGCATCCTATCCGGCTGGCCGCGTTGTGGTTGCTGGCCCCGCCTATCCCTACGCTCTGATGCCCGACATGCCATCCACGCCGGACCCGGCAGAGCGCCTGCTGATGGACGAGCTGGAGGCGCTCGCCGTTGCCACATGCCAATCAGGTGGCCGCTGGTTCTGCCCCGAGTTGCGCCTTGCGACATGGAGCGGCACCGAGATCACGGCCGCCTTCACATCTCTGACGCCGCTGGTGCTCGATCCCGGGCCGCATGGATTCCGTCTTGAGGACGCGCCTGAGGATCTGGAAATCCTGTCCGCCGAACAGGTCGATGACACCCGGATACGGCTGACCTGCAACCGCGCCCCGGACGAAGCCGGTCTTGCGCTCGCCTATGCGTGGGGATGGTCCAAAGCGGCGCGCGATGGCTATCCCGCCAACCACGGGGCCGTCCGCGACAGTTGGGAGGCTCAGAGCCTGCTGTCACCCGACTGGACGCTCCGTCGCTACGCGCTGGCGGGCGTTGTGCCCCTCATGAGTGAGGACCGCGTCGGCGCCGCGTGACGCAGAAGTCGGTCATCAGGACGCGTTGGGGCGATAAGACACGCAACCAATCTGACTTTGGGAAGAGTGGTGCCGCTGAAGGGACTCGAACCCCCGACCCCATCATTACGAATGACGTGCTCTACCAGCTGAGCTACAGCGGCACTCTTCTGTCTGACCGCCGTTCAGACGGTCGGACGAAAGCTCAGGCGTGGGCCCTTGCAATCCGAGCGGGCAATTAGCAGCCTTTCAGATGCTTGCCCAGATCTAACCTGCAACTTTTTTGGCGTCGTCGCCGCTCTGCTCTGTGTCGGTGTCATCGGTGACGAAGTCGGCCGGAGGCTGATTCACCTCAGTCTCGTCAGGTTCTGACGATGGCACCTCCTTGGCCTGCTCGGTGTTCAGATCGACGACGGTCGCGTCGTCGTCCTGATCCTCGACCGCCTCCGCATCTTCGACTGTGCTCTGGTCCGAAATCTGGCCGACGATCAGCGGCAGCATCTCGGCACCCGAGGGGATAGAGACAGTGTCCATGGCCGGACGGCGCCAGGCGAGCGTATCGAAGCCGCCGCACTTGTCGCAGACCGGGCCCCAGACGCCATGGATCTTCTGACAGTTGTCGCAGACCCATTGCGGATCGCGCGGTGCGGTCAGGGCGCGCGCCAGCCATCCCTTGACGATCGCGTCATCCGCACCCGAGCCACGCTCGATCGCGGCCATGATGGTCAGCGACCGCGCCGTGGGGTCGGTTTCGGGCAGATCGCCAAGCGCCTTGCGGGCCGCCGGAAAATCCTCGGCAGCGATCAGAAGCTCGGCCTGCAGCATTTTCGTCTCGGGGTCGTCGCGATGCATGTTCGTCAGAACGCCAAAACGCTTGACCCGGTCCGCAGGTGTTTCGTCCGGTTCGATCCGTGCGAAAGCACCGGCAAGATCGGGATGCGGCGCGGCCTCCCATGCCTTGCGGATCACGCGGGTTGCGTATTTGGGCTTGCCCTGTTCGACATAGGCATCCGACGCCATGACAGCAGCGGGGATCAGGTCGGGCGACTGCCGGTTCGCCGCAATCGCCTTTTCGCGCGCCTCGATGGACTTGTCATCGGCCACGATATCCGCCGCTTCACCAAGGGCGAGCACCGCATCGCGGCGCTTGTGAACATCGCGCGGCATCGACCCATGCTTCAGCTTGGCGCCAAGGGTGCGCCGCGCCGCCGTCCAGTCACCGGCATCGGCCTGAAGCGTCAGAAGCACATTCTGCGTGTCTTCATGCTTGGGCTTCAGCGCGAAAGCCTTCTCGGCCAGCTTCATGGCGGTGTCGGTGTCGCCATCTTCCAGCTTTTGCTTCATCAGGCCACGGACGCCGACAAAGCGCGTCTTGTCATCGGCCAGAAGGCGTTTGTATGCCTCTTCGGCCTTTCTCCGATCGCCCGCCTGTTCGGCCGCCTGCGCGGTCAGAAGCGTGGTCAGATCGGGCCGGTTCAGATAACGGTCTGCCTTTTCGGCCTTGCTCAGAGCCGTCTTGGCCTCGCCTGAGGCCAGCGCCATCATGCCTTCGGCGAGCGCATCGTAACCCTTACGCTCGCGATTGCGGGCGAAGTAACGGGTGATCGCGGTCTCATCGCCATTGAGGAAGCGGATGAACGCCACGACCAGTCCGGCCAGCTTGAGGAACAGCCAGATCGCGAAGGTCAGCGCCAGAAGCGCGATAACCGAGGCGAGCGGCCCGAGCGTGAACTCGGTATTCGCCACGGCAACGCGCACGCCGCCCTCGGTTTCCAGAAGCATTCCGGCGCCCCATGCGGCAGCGACGACAAAGCCCAGGAACAGGATGATTTTCAGAAGGGACCAAAGCATATCTGTTACATCCTCAGTTTAGGTCTGCGGCGGCGGCAAGGGCGTCAGCCCGAGCGGACGCATCCGCAATCCAGCCATCCATGGCGGCGCGGGCATTTTCCGGAAGCGCGTCCAGCTCGGTTAGAGCGGCGGGCAGGTCACCCGACGACAGCGCCGCTTCGGCGCGCGACAGAATGGCGTCTGGGTCGTTGCCGTCGCGCGGCGCCAGCGACCGCGCGTTTGTCTGGCGCCGTAGGAACGCGGTAAACCGGTCGGCGGCCCCATCCGATTCCGCAACCGGATCGGTTTCGCGAAGCGCGGCACGCGCGCGGTCGGGATAGGTCGCCTGAAGGCTGGCCAGCGTGGCCACACCGTCTTCCGCGACCGCCGACAGCGCTGGCGGCGCATCGCCCAACTCCGATAGAGCATCCGAGAAGGCGGTCCCGTTTTCCAAAGCCGCCATGATATCCGCTATGGCGGCCTGACGGCGCGCGGCTTCGGCCGCGGCGGCGGCATCGGCTTCGATCTGGTCGGCGCGGGCCTGCGCCTCTTCGATCTCGGTGCGTGCGGCCTCGGTTACGGCGTCCAACTCGCTCCGGAACGCTTCAAGCTGCGCTTCCATCGCTGCGGATCCATCCGGTGCGACCGGCGGCGCTGTTTCTACCTCGGAGAGCCGCGTCTCGAAGTCCGACAAGGTGGCTTCAAAACCGTCCAGACGCGCAGCGACGTTATCCACCGATGCCTGAACCGACGAGATCGACTCTTCGAGCGGGCCAAGATCAACCTCGCCTGCCTCGGTGATGATTGGCTCAGGTGCAGAATCGAGACGGTCGCCCAGTGCACTCACCTGTCCTTCAAGGTCAGCAATCTGCTGTGCGACCATGGGATCCGGGCCATCGTCGGTCGGATTGGGCCACCCTTCAGGAACGGCGAAGGTCGCCACGAGGAACCCGATGGCACCGGCAAGAAGGCCGCCGAAAACGAGGCCGAAGGTACCGGGCCCGGAGCTTTGCGCAGGGGCGGCCGCGGCGGGCGGAACGACTGCGGGAGACGGTTCGGACCGGGCCGGAACCACGCCCGCAACCTCGGTCGAGACATCGGCCTCGGTGGTCTCGGGGGTGTCGTTTTGATCCAGCGCGGCATCGGCAGGATCGGTAGCGCCATCATCGGCCTCAACCGTCGCGGTTTCCTCACTGTCAGAGGTCGCTGACACGTCCTCTGTCAATTCCGATTCGGGCTCGGTCGACTGCGACTCGTCCTTGGTGGCATCGCCCTCGGCGGTGTCCGAGTCGGCCTCTACCTGATTTTCTTCGGTCTTTTCTGACGATTTCGTCTTTCGTGCCAAAACAGAACAGCCCTTCTGAAGACGGCCGCTTACCCGGCCAGTTCAACGTAAAGACTCTAGTGCGCAGGGGGGGTGGCAACAAGGCGAGCGCGTCACAAAGACGCCAGAACAGCCTCGGACATGGCGTCAGCCGTCGGTTCGCGGGCGATCTGCACAGTTCCCGGGCCGTTCCATGCTTCCGCGACCGCATCGCTCATCGCAACCACCGAGAGGGGTGCGGTGATTCCTCCGAATTCAGCGATCAGTCGCGCGGATCGGGGAGAAAAGACGGGCAGAACAACCCGTCCTGAACCGGTCAAGAGCCCGCGCGCTGCGGCGGACAGGGGGCGACCGATCTGGTCATAGATCACCGCTTCGTCACAAGAGATGCCCTGCTCGGACAGACGGGCGGCAAGATCCCCGCGTGCATGGATGCCGCGGCAGTGTATGGCCGGTGGAGCGACCCAGCTTGTGTTCTGCAGGAAGTCTTCGACAGTGTCGCCCAGCGCCACGGCATCCGCGCCCGCCGCCCGCGCCTCTGCCGCCGTCCGGTCCCCGACCGCGGCAACGGCTCTTCCCACAAGCTGTCCTTCTCGCGCCAGACGCTCTACCGCGCTGGCCGAGGTCAGGATAATCGTGCGGTACCGTGCGAGATCGGGCAGATCGCCCTCGTCCCGGATTTCGATGATGGGCGAGACGACGGCAGGCAGGCGGCGGCCCGCCCGCGTCTCGCAGAGCGACAGAAACGCTGCCGACCGGTCCGCCGGGCGGGTCATCAGGATTGTCGCGCCCTCGTCGTCCATGGACCGTGCCTTGCTTGTATGGGCTTGCCTTGGGTGTTACCTGCCGGTCTGACCTTGGGCAAGCGTGAGCCATGACCCGCACACTGACCGTTTTGGGGATCGAGACAAGCTGCGACGACACCGCCGCCGCCGTTGTCCGTTCGGACAGGACGATTCTCGCGTCGAACGTGGCCGACCAGACGGCGCTTCATGCGGCATTCGGCGGCGTCGTTCCCGAAATCGCCGCCCGCGCTCATACCGAGAAGCTGGATCACGCCGTCGAAGCGGCTCTGGCGGCCTCGGGTCACGCGCTGAAAGACCTGGACGCCATTGCGGTGACTGCCGGACCCGGCCTGATCGGCGGGGTGCTTTCGGGCGTGATGCTGGCCAAGGGGCTATCGGCGGCGTCCGGCGTGCCGCTTGTCGGCGTGAACCACCTGGCTGGCCACGCGCTGACCCCTCGTCTGACCGATGATCTCGCCTTTCCCTATCTCGTGCTGCTGGCGTCAGGCGGGCATTGCCAGTTCCTGATCGCGCATGGCGCCGACCGGTTCGAGCGTCTGGGCGGCACGATCGACGATGCGCCGGGAGAGGCTTTCGACAAGACCGCGCGCCTTCTCGGGCTGCCTCAGCCGGGGGGCCCGTCTGTCGAGGCCGAGGCGGCCAAGGGCGACCCGGCGCGTTTCGACTTTCCCCGACCGCTTCTCAATCGTCCGGGCTGCGACATGTCTTTCTCGGGCCTGAAAACGGCCGTTCTGCGCGAGCGGGACAAGATCGTGTCCGACAAGGGCGGGCTGACGCGGCAGGACCGATCCGATCTGGCCGCCGGATTTCAGGCGGCGGTGGCGGATGTTCTGGCCGAGAAGGCCCGGCGCGCCATTTCGGCCTATCTGGACCATGCCCCCGAAGCGCCAGCCATCGCCGTTGCCGGGGGCGTGGCTGCAAACAGGACTATCCGCGCGGCGCTCGATAGGGTGGCCGCGGATGGAGGTCTACGCTTCGTCGCGCCGCCTCTTCAGCTTTGTACCGACAACGCCGCGATGATCGCCTGGGCGGGGATCGAGGCGCTGCGGGATGGCTATGACACATCGGAACCGGTGGTCGCCCGGCCCCGCTGGCCACTGGACAGGTCGCAGGCGCCGATGCTCGGCTCCGGCAAGAAAGGGGCCAAGGCATGACACGGATCAGCGTTCTCGGCACCGGCGCATTCGGAACGGCGCTCGCCATCGCACTGTCTCGGGACGGTACTCCAGTCACACTCTGGGGGCGCGATGGCGATGACCTTGCCGCAATGGCGGAGAGCCGGAAGACAGGGCGGGCACTCCCGGATATCGAACTGCCCGACAGTCTGACCCTAAGCGCAGAGATACCTGACGCCGATATCGCCCTGATCGCCGTTCCTGCGCAGGCGGCGCGCGGCTTTTTGGAAGGTCATGCGAGCGCGCTGACCGGTCAGACGCTGATCACCTGCGCGAAAGGCATCGAGCGGAGCAGCGGGCTTGGCCCCGTGGATGTCGTCCGCGATGTTCTGCCGGGGGCGCGCGCCGGCTGCCTCACGGGTCCCAGCTTTGCCACCGACATCGCGCGCGGCCTGCCGACCGCCCTTGTCCTTGCAATGAGCGATGGCGCGAAACCTGTGCAGGAGGTGCTCAATCGGCCGCTTCTGCGCATCTACCGCAGCGACGATACGGCGGGCGCGCAGCTTGGCGGCGCCTCGAAAAACGTGATCGCTATCGCCGCCGGGATCGCCATCGGCGCGGGTCTGGGAGACAGCGCCCGCGCGTCGGTCATTGCGCGGGGCTTCGCGGAAATGGTGCGCTATGCGACAGCGCGGGGCGCGCTGCCCGAGACGTTGCAGGGACTGGCGGGGCTGGGTGATCTTGTCCTCACCTGCACCTCCGAGAAGTCCCGGAATTTTGCCGCTGGCCTTGCCCTTGGCCGGGGCGAGGGCGTGCCCGAGGGCGTCACGGTCGAGGGGCTGGCAACCGCAATCGCCCTTGCAGAGGAAACCGCGCGCGAAGACATCGACATGCCACTGGCCCAGACGGTCGCACTTGTGGCCGAAGGTCGCCTTACCATCGACAGGGCAATCGAGGCGCTTCTGGCGCGGCCCCCCGGAAAGGAGTGACACCAATGCAGTACTGGCTGTTCAAATCGGAACCCTCGACCTGGAGCTGGGACGATCAGGTCGCCCGGGGCGCAAAGGGCGAGGAATGGGATGGCGTCCGGAACTATCAGGCGCGGAATTTCATGCGCGACATGAAAAAGGGCGACCGGGGCTTCTTCTACCATTCGCAAAAGGACAAGGCGATTGTCGGCACGGTCGAGGTCATCGCCGAGGCACATCCCGACAGTTCGACCGATGACGATCGTTGGGAGTGCGTGGACATCAAGGCGCGCCTTCCCTTCAAGACGGAGGTGACGCTGGATCAGATCAAGGCGGACGAGCGGCTTTCCAGCATGGTCCTCGTCAAGAACTCGCGCCTGTCAGTTCAGCCAGTCACCGCCGAGGAATGGCAGATCCTGTGCGGTCTTGGCGGCGTTCCCGACGAAGCATCCTAGCGCTGGATCGGACCGCCCTTCCTTGTCATAGTTTCAGACAGGGAACCTAGGAAAAGGTCTTGAAATGGGACTTTTGAGCGTCGTCGCCGCTGCCGTTGCGGCCTGGATTTTCGGTGCCGTCTGGTACGGTATCATCGGCAAGCAGTGGATGGAGGCGTCCGGCCTGACCGAGGAGACGGTCAACCGGAAGCACCCGGCGCCCTATATCGTCAGCTTCATCTGTACGCTTCTGGTTGCCGGAATGACGCGGCATATCTTCAGCGGCTCCGGGATCGAAACGGTCGGGGCCGGGGTCATATCGGGGCTGGGGCTCGGGCTTTTCGTCGCCGCGCCATGGGTCGCGACCAATGTCATGTTTTCGGAGCGTCCGCGCAGCCTGATCTGGATGGACGGCGCCTATCCCACAATCGGAATGGCGATCATGGGCGCAGTTCTGGTCCTTTTCTGAGACGGTCCTAACGGCACAGCCCCCAGCCCCGCGCCTGCAGGTGGAAATGATCGGCGTGCAGCGCGTTGTAGTCCGGTCCGAGGGTCGTGGCGAACCAACGGCAGGCGCTGTCACGCGTGGCGCGTAGAAACGCCGCCTCCGGCCCGTCGCCCTCCCAGTCCGAGATCAGCGTCAGACGGCGCCCGTCGGCAAGGCTGAAACCAGCAATGTCGATCGCCTCGCCCGTTGCGTGCGTGGACATGCGGCCGCCAGGCCCGGCCATGGTCCGGATGGGCCTGCAGGAATAGCTTTGGAAGTGCAGAATTTCGGAGATCTCGGTTCCGAGAAGGCGCAGCGCGTCCGGTTGCAGACCGTGCCGCTCCCACATGGCGAGCCTGAGGGCGATGGCGCAATCCGTCTCGACAGGGGCTAGGCGCGCGTCGCCCACCCCGGTCAGGCGCACGCGGTCCCGGATGCCGCAGGCTGGGGTATCCGTGTCGACAAGCGGCGGCAGGCTTTGCACAGGCTCCTCGGAAAGCGCTGCAAGACAGGCCGGACCGCCGGACAGCGCCCCGCGAAGTTTCCAGCCGGTCAGGGGGGTTACAGGATCGGATATGACCAATGGCTTTGCCGGGTTCCACGCGTCCGGAAGCGGCGTCTCTGGATGAGCTATCGCAATCGCGGCGGCTGCACCAAGAACGACGCCAGCCGTCAGGACAGAAGACAGCCAACGCACTCGCACAAGAACCATGTCACCGCCCAACTTTCGCCAGAATACCTGTTTTTATTGTGGTCCGATTGGAAACGGCAAGGCTCGGCAGCGCAATGGATCAAGATAAGAACAGCTTCCAGGACCGTCTCAAGAAGATTGAGAAGAAGCAGGCAGAAGCCCCGAAGGCGACCCCCAAGGTCGAGATGGTGGCAGATACCGGACCGTCCTTTGCGCCCTCTTCGGGCGGTGGATCGCCAATCGGAAGCAAGCTATTGATGATGGTCGGCGGTGCGACCCTGCTTCTTGCCGGGGCCGGAATTTTCTTGCGTGATGCCACAGCCCATGACGACGTGACCGCAATGGTCCTGAACGACGGCGAGGCACGCGAGGTCAGCCTGCTGGGCCGAATGCTGGGCGGGTCTTTCGATCCGGACAGCGTCAAAGCGCAGAAACCCATCTATCACCTGCCAGAGGCACCCGATGGCTGGGTGCGCGCCACGTTGAGCGACGTGCGGAAGATTTCCGCGCTCGACCAGCTTCGCGGTCAATGGCCGGAGAATGCGGAAGTCACGCTGGACCAGAACCCCGGTTTTTCCAGCCTGTCGAAGTTCGTCCGCATGAATCAGGTCAAGACCAACAAGACCAAGGCACTGGAAGAGGTGCAGGCGCAGGCGCACTACCTTGCCGGAAATGGCGCGCATCTGCAGGTTCTGCTCAAGTTCCTTCCCGACGGCGAAGAACTGGGCCCGGAGAACGCCGGAACAGCCTGGGCACAGAAGATGTTCGCGGATCGAACCGGCTTTCCCAAGGGCCAGGCGCCTGTGATCACAACCTTCGACGGCCGCCCGGCAATCGGACGCGGGAACGTCGCGCTCGATCCGACCGACACGGCACTGATGCCGATCGAGTTGGCGGTGCCGCTGACGCAAAACAGCTATATCCGCATCATCGGCAAGGCCGCGCCTGCGGATGTCGCGAAGCTGGTCGATGGCGTCTCTGTAAGGGGTCTCTTGGCCTTCGCAGGCTGATCCCAGCCGCGTCAGGAATAAAACGCGCCACGCCGGTCAGGCGTGGCGCTTTTTTTTGGTCAGTAGCGATAGTGCTCGGACTTGAACGGACCTTCCGGCTTCACACCGATATAATCGGCCTGATCCGGGCGTAGCTCGGTCAGCTTGGCGCCGATCCGCGCAAGATGCAGCTTGGCGACCTTTTCATCCAGATGCTTGGGCAGGATGTAGACCTTGTTGTCGTACTGGTCGCCCTTGGTCCAGAGCTCGATCTGGGCCAGCACCTGGTTGGTGAAACTGGCTGACATCACGAAGCTGGGGTGGCCCGTGGCGTTTCCGAGATTCAGAAGCCGGCCTTCGGACAGAAGGATGATGCGATTGCCCGACGGCATCTCGATCATGTCCACCTGTTCCTTGATGTTGGTCCACTTGTGGTTCTTCAGGTTGGCGACCTGAATTTCGTTGTCAAAATGGCCGATGTTCCCGACGATCGCCATGTCCTTCATCTCGCGCATATGCTCGATGCGGATGACGTCCTTGTTGCCGGTCGTGGTGATGAAGATGTCGGCGCTGGCGACTTCGTCCTCCAGCAGAGTCACCTCGTAGCCGTCCATCGCGGCCTGAAGCGCGCAGATCGGGTCGACTTCCGTCACCTTCACGCGGGCGCCGGCACCCCGGAGCGACGCAGCCGAGCCCTTGCCCACATCGCCATAGCCGCAGACGACGGCGACCTTGCCGGCCATCATCGTATCGGTAGCGCGGCGGATGCCGTCGACCAGACTTTCCTTGCAGCCGTACTTGTTGTCGAATTTCGACTTGGTAACGCTGTCGTTCACGTTGATGGCCGGGAAAGGCAGCCGGCCCTCTTCCACCATCTTGTAAAGGCGATGCACACCGGTCGTCGTCTCTTCCGTGACGCCCTGGATCAGATCGCGCTGCCGGGCGAACCAGCCGGGCGTTTCCGCTATGCGCTTACGGATCTGGCCAAAGAGCGCCTCTTCCTCCTCGCTTGTGGGAACGGCGATCAGGTTGTCCTCGCCCTCTTCCACCCGCGCACCCAGAAGGATGTAAAGCGTGGCGTCGCCGCCATCGTCCAGGATCATGTTCGCGCCGTCGGCGAACTGGAAGATCTGGTCCGTATAGGTCCAGTATTCCTCCAGCGTTTCGCCTTTGACGGCGAAGACCGGCGTGCCGCTTTCGGCAATGGCAGCCGCGGCGTGGTCCTGCGTCGAGAAGATGTTGCAGGACGCCCAACGCACATCCGCGCCAAGCGCCTTCAGCGTTTCGATCAGAACAGCGGTCTGGATCGTCATGTGCAGCGATCCGGCGATCCGGGCGCCTTTCAGCGGCTGCGCACTTCCATATTCTTCCCGAAGCGCCATGAGGCCCGGCATTTCGGTTTCTGCGATGTCCATTTCCTTGCGGCCGAATGCTGCAAGGGCAATGTCGCGAACGACATAGTCGTTGGCCATGAACCCGTCTCCTTATGGGATTTCGGGTTCACTTAGCACCGGCACGGGGACCGGGCAACCAGCCTCAGCTTGGTATGCCTGCCGGAACCTTCATGCCTGGAATGCCCTCGCGCCAGTTCGTGCCCGAGGCCATGATGCAGGACATGCCGTCCGCCCGTGTCATGAGGATGGTCCAGGTGCCCTTTTCTTCGGAGAACCAGACCTCGAAAATGCGGGTCGAGTTCTGAAGCCCGCCACCGGCGAAAACCTCGCCATAGCCACTTTCGAGCTTTTCGATCACCGTATCGCGGGCTGCGCAATTGACTTGCGCGTGCAGGGCGGCGGGAAAGAAGGCCGCCAGAAGTGTCAGGCTGGTAAGGGTACGTCGCATCATAGGCTCCTTTCTGCAGCGGGGCTGCGTTTGCCTGAGACCCTCCCTTGATTGTTGTTTGAAACAGGAAACTAGCGACAGATCGTTTCGGTTCCGTAACCAGATCAGCAGAAAAGTTTCTCTGTTACGGCCGGAATAGTTACAATTGAACCCGCTAATTGTGCCGGAATACCGGACAGGATCATGGCATTTCGGTGCCGGGCTCTCTTCTTTCATATGGTCCGATCCCAGGTCTTCCCAAATCACGCGCCGCCACCTGCGCGTGTGGCGCGTGTGACCCTTGACCATCGCGCCCGGCCACGTCACCTCTGGCGACATGCCGCGAAAGCCCCCTTCCCGCGCGTGGCAGCGTATGCTGTCCGGCCGTCGCCTCGACCTGCTCGATCCCACTCCGGTGGACATCGAGATCGAGGATATTGCCCATGGGTTGGCCTTCGTCGCGCGTTGGAACGGGCAGACGAAGGGCGATTGGCCCTATTCGGTGGCCGAACATTCGCTTCTGGTTGAGGAAATTTTTGCGCGCCTCGTTCCCGATGCACCGGTCAAATGGCAGCTGGCCGCGCTTCTGCATGACGCGCCGGAATACGTGATCGGGGACATGATTTCGCCGGTGAAAGCGGCGGTGGGGCCGGGCTATGGTGCGCTTGACGAGCGTCTTACCGCCGCGATCCATATCCGCTTCGGCCTGCCCGCGAGCATCCCGCAAACCGTTAAGCGCAAGATCAAGGCCGCCGACAAGATTTCAGCCTGGCTTGAGGCGGTACAGCTTGCCGGCTTCACACTGACCGAGGCCAACAAGCTCTTTGGCGAGCCTCAGGGCGATATCGCCAATGGGCTCGAGCTCAGACTCAGACCACCGAAAGACGTGCGGAATGCCTTCGTGGCACGCCACAAAGACCTGATTAATCGTCTTTAGAGACTATTTCGGCGACCGCTTGGCCAGAATGCGCTGAAGCGTGCGGCGGTGCATGTTCAGACGGCGGGCCGTCTCACTGACATTCCTGTCACACAGCTCGTAGACACGCTGGATATGTTCCCAGCGCACGCGATCCGCGCTCATCGGGTTTTCCGGCGGCGGCGGCAGCTCGTCGTCCGAGGCCAGGAGTGCGGCGGTGACGTCATTCGCGTCGGCGGGCTTGGACAGGTAATCCGTGGCGCCGATCTTTACCGCGGCGACGGCGGTGGCGATGGCACCGTACCCGGTCAGGACGACAACCTTGCTGTCGGCCCGACGCTCGCGAATGCGCTCGACAACGTCCAGACCGTTGCCGTCCTCAAGGCGCAGGTCGACCACGGCGTAGGCTGGCGGTCGCGCCGTTGCGATGGCAACGCCGGCTGCGACGCTTTCGGCGGTCTCGACGGCAAAGCCGCGCTTCTCCATCGCGCGAGCCAGACGGCGCAGGAACGGCTCGTCATCGTCCACGATCAGAAGTGATGCGTCGGGACCGATGTCCTTCAAGGTTTGCTCGCTCATGCCTGTGCCTCTTGTCATTCGACTGAAAGACTAGGTCGGGGGGTGTCCGCCGTCAATTTCAACGATGTGACTTGTGTTTAGGCGTTTCCGATATGGCAGGCGATTTCCCCGGCCATCTCTTCCGGTGTCGCGGTTCTGCCGAAGTAGGTGGCCAGCCCGGTTTCCGGGAACATGAGGTAGGTGAAGGTGGAATGATCCATGAGGTAGAAGTCGCCTTCGCCCGAGCCCTTCGCATAATAGACCCGGTATTCCTGTGCCGCCGCGCGCACCTGCTCATCCGACCCGGTCAGGGCGATCATCTTTGGGTGCATGTCCCTGGCGTACTGATCCATGATCTCGACGGTATCCCGCGCCGGGTCGATGGTAATGAAAACCGGCGTGACGTCGTGGCCCATCTCGTCCAGCAGATCGACGGCCAGCACGTTCCGCGCCACGTCGAAGGGGCAGACATCAGGGCAGAAGGTGTAGCCGAAATAAACCAGCGTTGGCCCGTCGATGATATCCGCCTCCGTCACGGTCTCGCCAGCGCCATTGAGAAGCTCGAACGGGCCGCCGATTGCCGCGCTTCCACCCGCGACCGAGTTGCCGCCGCAATCCGGCAGAGGCCGAAGATACGTGTAGGCGGCGGTCGCACCGATAAGGGCGACGATGGCAAGCGCAGAGGCTGAGGCGGCGAATTTGGTCATGGCACAAGTCCTGTCCGGGGTTTCGCGCATTGATCGTGAAAGCCTCGCCCGACTACAAGAGGACAGGATGCCCCGGTCCCGAGGACGTGATGACTGACAGCACAAGTTTCGATCAGCGCCGGCTTCGGTCGAACTGGGTCCGGCTTCGGACGCTGATCGTTCTGCGCTGGTTCGCGATTGCCGGGCAGTTGGCCGCGATCACGGTGGCGCAGCGCCTGTTCGAACTGAACCTGAACCTCGGGCTGTGTTTCCTGGCCATCGGCGCGGCTATTGTGACCAACCTGATCGCGATCTTCGTCTTCCCCGAAAACCGCCGCCTGAGCGAGCGCGAAGTGGCCGGAATGCTGGTCTTCGACATCGGGCAGCTTGGGTTCCTGCTGTATCTCACCGGCGGCCTGAACAACCCCTTTGCCCTTCTGATCATGGCGCCCGTCACCATCTCGGCAGCGACGCTCAGCGGCAGGACAACGGCGCTTCTCGGCGCGCTGACAATCGGGCTCGTGTCGGCACTGGCCTTCTGGCACCTGCCGCTGCGCACCGATCTGGGTTTCGTCATGCGCATGCCGCAGGATTTTGTCTGGGGTTTCTGGACGGCCATCACCATCGGCATCGTTTTCCTGGCGATTTATGTCGGTCGCGTCGCAACCGAGATCAACACGATGTCCGACGCCCTCGCCGCGACCCAGATGGCATTGGCCCGTGAACAGAAGCTGACCGATCTCGGCGGCGTCGTGGCAGCTGCGGCGCATGAGCTCGGGACGCCCCTTGCCACGATCAAACTGGTCAGCGCCGAACTGATCGAAGAGCTCGAAGAGCATCCGGACCTTCTGGAAGACGCGCGATTGATCCGCGATCAGGCGGATCGCTGCCGCGATATCCTGCGCTCGATGGGTCAGGCCGGGAAAAGCGACCACCACATGCGGCAGGCCCCGATCGGCGCGGTCGTCCGCGAGGCGGCGGAGCCTCACCGTGACCGTGGCAAGGAATTGCATTACGACATTGCCCCTGCGGAAGGTACCGATCCCGAGCAACCGATCATCGACCGGTCACCGGAAATTATCCACGGCTTGCGCAACCTCGTTCAGAACGCAGTCGATTTCGCGTCGGCCAATGTCTGGGTGGATATCTTCTGGACGGACACGACACTGAGCGTGCGAATTGTTGATGACGGTCCGGGCTACTCAACGAACGTGATCGGACGGCTTGGCGATCCGTTTCTGAGACGCCGGAGGCGCGGCCAGACGCGCCGTCCGGGATACGAGGGGATGGGCCTCGGTCTGTTCATCGCCAAAACGCTGCTGGAGCGAACCGGCGCCGAGATCACCTTCGCCAATGGGCGCGAGCCCTACGATGCCCGCGCCATCGCCGGCGAGCGGTCGGGCGCCATCGTTCAGGCCACATGGGTGCGCGCTCAGGTCGGTCGCGAGGCCGAAGCCCGCGCAGCCCTGGGGCAGAATACTCCTATCGCCGCACCTCACGTGCGCTGAAATCCTGCGACGGCGGATTTGTTAACGGCCCATTAACCCTGATCGCAGAGGCTCGTCCCGATAACGCAAAGGGGGGCTTTACGTGATCAACCTGCTTCACCCTGCGCTCTTTGGCGCTGCGGCATTTCTGTCTGCTATCGCGACCTATCGGCTGGTCGTCCGCAATGCGGGCGCGGGCCTTGTCGGCAATAGCCGTCGCCGGGCCGAAACTGTCTCGGAGCCGATCGTATATCTCATCAGGAACGGTGTACTGGCGGATTCAAATTTTGAGGGCGAGCGCTTTCTGCAGCGCTTTCCTCTTGCTCCGTCCGGCATGTCACGCCTGCGTGCGGCGCTGGCCAGTCAGTTCGACGGCGTCGATGCGCTGATCCGACCGGGTTCAGGAAGTTCGGACGTCCATGCGGCGTCCCGTGACGGAAGCCTTCTTCTGACGTCCGAATCCGTCCAAAACGCAGTTCGTATCAGGATCTTTCCCTCGGGCGAGCATCGTTCGGGCCATGACGACCTCTATCGCAAGGTGGCCAGCGAGGCCGAGTTGGAGACGCTTCGCGAAAGCACCGAGCATTCTCCTTTCCTCGTCTGGCGCGAGGCGCCCGACGGAACGCCCGTCTGGGTGAACCGCGCCTATGCCGACAGCGTCGGTGCAGCTTTCGGGAGTGAGCGACTCTTGTCATGGCCCCTGCC
This sequence comes from Kangsaoukella pontilimi, assembly GCF_009830125.1. GTDB lineage: Bacteria > Pseudomonadota > Alphaproteobacteria > Rhodobacterales > Rhodobacteraceae > Kangsaoukella > Kangsaoukella pontilimi. Next base: position 173,205 of record NZ_WUPT01000002.1, read on the forward strand.
GCGCCTCTTCCCCGATCTCAGAAGCGGCGGGGCGCGCCGTCTGTCGCTTGCGAATGCTGCGGGCAAGTCGCTCGATTGGTACGACATTCATTCTACGCGGATCGGCGACGACACTCTCTTCACGGCGTTCAATGCCAGCGCGACGGTTCAGGCGGAAACCCAGCTCAAGGACTTTATGCAGACGCTGACCAAGACATTTGCACAGCTAGATATCGGGCTGGCGATTTTCGACAAATCCCGCCAACTGGTTCTGTTCAATCCGGCGCTGACCGATCTGACGGGTTTGCCGATAGACTTTCTCACCGCACGCCCCAGCCTTGTCGCGCTCCTCGACAAGCTCAGGGAAAAGCGGATGCTGCCAGAGCCACGCGACTACAAGTCTTGGCGCCAATCCATCGCAGAGCTTGAGGCCGCAGCCGCAGACGGCACGTACTCCGAGACATGGCTTCTGCCGGGAAACCGGACCTTTCGCGTGACGGGCCGCCCGCATCCCGACGGGGCCATCGCGTTCCTCATACAGGATATATCTGCCGAGGTTTCGCTGACCCGCCGTTTCCGGTCCGAGATCGAGACCGGGCAGACCGTGCTCGACAATATGGATCAGGCCGTCGCTGTGTTTTCCGCCAGCGGAGCGCTGATCCTGTCGAACCGTGCTTATCGTCGGGCGTTCTCGGTCGATCCCGAAGCCCGGCTTGAACCTGCGTCCATCGTCGATGCCACCCGGCTCTGGCACGCGCATTCCGCGCCGACCCCGATCTGGGGCGACGTGCGGGATTTCGCCCGCGACGATACCGAGCGCGCGGAATGGGCGGCGACGGTGACCCTGAAGGACGGTCGCAACATGGTTTGCCGGTTCATCCCTCTCGCCGATGGCGGAATGCAGACGGTTTTCGATATTGGCGGCGCTGTTTCCGGTCCCGTCGAGGATGACCTGATGGCGGTGGTGTGATCGGCGCTTGAAGCCCGCTGGCCCGGCGGCCAAACTGACAATATGTCCGCCGAGATCCGCCTTCACCTTTCCGATGCCGAAGCGACAGAACGGCTTGCCGTGGCGCTTGCGCCGCTCCTGCGCGCGGGCGACACGCTTTTGCTGGACGGGCCCATCGGCGCGGGAAAGACCCATTTCGCGCGGTCCCTGATCCAGTGGCGTCTGGCAGAGGCAGGACTGTCCGAAGACGTGCCCTCGCCCACGTTCACATTGGTGCAAACCTATGACGACGGACAGGTCGAGATCTGGCACGCGGATCTCTATCGCCTTTCCGATCCATTAGAGGTGGTCGAGCTGGGTCTGGACGAGGCCATGCAAAGCGCCATCGCTCTGATCGAATGGCCGGACCGGCTGGGCGATATGGCACCGGCGGACGCCTGTCGCCTGCGCTTTGCCCATGATGGCGAAGGGCGGAGCGTTGTGATCGACTGGTCCGATAGCAGAGCAGACCTTTGGCGACGATCCTTCGAGGAAGAGGCCGCCACCGCATGAGCGACATGCCCCGCTCTATGATGATTTTCGCCGCTGGCTTCGGAACGCGCATGGGTGCGCTGACGAAAGACCTGCCCAAGCCGATGCTGCCCGTGGCAGGTCAGCCCATGATCGACATCGCGATCTCGATGGGTCGTTCGGCGGGTCTGAGTACTCTTGTCGCGAACACGCACTATCTGGCCCACCGGATCGAGCCGCATCTCACCGAGCGTGGCGTCGCGATCAGCCGGGAAGAGCCCGAGATTCTCGATACAGGCGGCGGTCTCAAGGCCGCGCTGCCGCTTCTGGGGCCGGGCCCGGTCGTCACGATGAACCCCGACGCCGGCTGGCGCGGCCCGAACCCGGTCGAACAGCTTCTGGGCGCGTGGCGCGAGGACGATGGCGCGCTCTTGCTGGTCGTGCCGATGGAACGTGCCCTCGGGCGGCAGGGCGGCGGAGACTTCACGCTCGATGGTGGTAGGCTCAGCCGGGGCGGCGATTACGTTTACTGTGGTGTCCAGATCCTCCGCACCGAAATACTTGCCGATATTTCCGACACCGCCTTCTCGCTCAATCAGGTCTGGGACCGGCTGAATGCCGACGGTCGGCTCAGAGGGATCGAATACGCTGGCGACTGGTGCGACATCGGCCACCCCGAGGGACTGACGCTGGCCGAGCGGATGATGGCGACCGGCCATGTTTGATCCAACCGATACCCCCCGCGTCTTCGGCGTGCCGCCCGGCGCGGATTTTCCCGACGCCGTGGTCACGGGCATTCTGGACCGGATGTCAGGGCAACCGCCCGAGGCACTCGCCCGGGTGACGGTTCTGGTCAACACGCGCCGGATGCAGCGACGGTTGCGAGAGCTCTTTTCTCGCGACACCGCCCGGCTTTTGCCGCGCATCCGGCTTGTGACCGACATTGCCGAGTTAGTGCCGACGGCACCCCTACCCCGCCCCACCTCAGCGCTTGCAAGGCGGCTGGAACTTGCTCGTCTCATCGCCGCGCTGCTCGATCAGGATCCGACGCTGGCGCCGCGCGCCGCGCTTTTCGATCTGGCCGACAGCCTTGCCGCGCTTCTGGACGAAATGCAGGTCGAAGGCGTGCCGCCCGACCGGCTGCGCAACATCCGCACCGGCGATGGCTCCGGCCATTGGGCACGCACGCAGACGTTCCTTGGTGTGGTCACCGACTATCTCGCTGCCACCGACGACGGTCAGGCCAATCCTGAGGCGATCAATCGCGCCGCGCTGGATATTCTTCTGGACGGCTGGTCGCAGGACCCGCCGGATGGACCCGTCATTGTTGCAGGTTCGACCGGATCGCGCGGCACCACGTTCCGACTAATGCAGGCCGTGGCGTCGCTGCCGCAAGGCGCTCTTATCCTGCCCGGTTTCGACGATCACCTCCCCAGTGAAATCTGGTCGCTTCTGACCGATGGCAACGGAGTCGAGGATCACCCGCAATACCGCTTCGCCCTGCTTCTAAAGGCGCTCGGCGTTGCCCCGGGTCAGGTTTCGCCCTGGCCCAGCGCGGTACCGGATCCAGCGCGGAACGCGCTTGTCTCGCTGTCGCTGCGCCCTGCCCCGGTCACCGATCAGTGGTTGTCGGAAGGACCAGCGCTGGGTGACCTGATCCCCGCCACGTCGCGCATGACCCTGATCGAAGCGCCCGGCCAGCGCGCAGAGGCTACGGCCATTTCGGTCGCGATCCGCGACGCCGTCGAACGTGGCGAGACGGTCGCGCTGATCACACCTGACCGCGTTCTGGGGCGCCGCGTCGCCGCCAGCCTCGCCCGTTGGGATATCCAGCCCGATGACAGCGCCGGCCAGCCGTTGAACCAAACCGCGCCCGGCCGGTTTCTGCGCCAGGCTGTCCGGCTGATCGGAGCTGAAGTGACCTCTGAGGCGCTGGTCGCGATGCTCAAGCATCCGCTGGTCCGGTCGGGGGACGCGGATCGCGGCCCGCATCTTTTGCATACGCGGGATTTCGAGTTGCTCTTGCGGCGGCGAGGCACCCATCTTCCCGGTCAGGCCGATCTGGATGCCTTCACCGACGCGAAACCCGAGCGCAGCGAATGGGCGGATTGGATTGCCCGCGTTCTGGATATCGCGCGTGTCGTACCTGATCCCTCGCTTGGGCTGATGGTGGACGCACATCTTCGCCTTGCCGAGCTTATTGCGGATGGCGGCACGGGCGGTGGCACACTCTGGCGCGAACAGGCAGGCAGGGACATCTCGGTTCTGATGGACCGGTTCCGAGAGACGGGCGCGTCCGGGGCACCGATGCCCCTTCCGGACTATATCCGGCTGTTCGACCGCGCCCTTGCGGCCGAAAACATGCGAAACCCGGACACCGTGCGGCGCGACGTGATGATCTGGGGGACGCTTGAGGCGCGCGTCCAGGGGGCGAGCCTTGTCATTCTCGGCGGCCTAAACGACGGGTCCTGGCCGGGCACGCCCAGCGCCGACCCATGGCTCAACCGTGCCATGCGCCGCGAGGCGGGGCTTCTGCTGCCGGAACGTCAGATCGGGCTGTCCGCACACGATTATCAGCAAGCCGTTGCGGCGGAGACGGTGATCCTCTCGCGCTCTCTGAGGGATGCCGAAGCGCAAACAGTTCCTTCGCGTTGGCTGAACCGATTCACGAACCTTCTCAGGGGTTTGCCCAATCAGAATGGGCAAGCCGCGCTCGACGCGATGAAAGACCGCGGCAAGCGGTATCTGGATATCGCACAAGGGCTGGAGACACCCGTTGAACCGGAGCAGCCGGCGCCGCGCCCTGCCCCGGCGCCGCCGGTGTCCGTCCGACCGCGCACGCTTTCCGTCACCGAGATCGAAACGCTGATCCGCGATCCCTATGCCATCTACGCCAAACATGTGCTCAGGGTGAAACCGCTCGATCCCTTGCGACCGAGGCCCGACATGGCTCTGAGGGGCATCGTCTATCACGAAATCATGGATCGTGCGCTCGCTTTCGGGCCGTTTGAGGACGCGAAATCCCTTGAACAGTGCCTGATTTCAAAGGCCAGGGAGGTTCTGGGCGAAACCGTGCCCTGGCCGTCTGCCCGCGTTCAGTGGGGCGCCCATTTCGAGGCGATCGCGCCTGGTTTCTCTGAACGAGAGATTGTTCGACAGGTGCGCGCCCAACGCATCTGGCGCGAGCAATGGGGCGAGATTCCCCTGGGCAATGGCTATACGATCAAGGGCAAGGCTGATCGCATCGACCTCCTGAAAGACGGACGGCTGGCGATTTTCGACTACAAGGCGGGGGGACCGCCCTCGGCCAAGCGGATGCGCTATTTCCAGCGGCAGCTTCTGATCGAGGCGGTGATGGCCAAGGCTGGCGGGTTCAAGGATATCGACCCTGCCGAGGTCGCCTTTGTCAGCCATCTCGGGCTGGACAGGAAGCATGGCGAGGACATGCACGAACTGGTGGCGGGTGACGAGCTGGACTTCAGAACAGTCACTATTTCAGCGGAATTGAGCCAGTTGGTTACGGCTTTCGACAATCCGGACAAAGGATATCCGTCGCGGCGCGCCATGGAGGAACTGGCATGGGATGGCGACTATGACCATCTGGCGCGATATGGGGAGTGGGACGACACGAAGCCGGCGACAAAGGTCTTGCTGCCATGAGCATCGACGCGGCGACAACACGGCAGAACGCTGCCGCAAATCCCGACGCATCGACCTGGCTCGCCGCCAATGCAGGTTCGGGCAAGACCCGCGTGCTGACCGACCGCGTGGCCCGGCTTCTACTCCGAAAAGCCGATCCGCAGAACATTCTCTGCCTGACCTACACCAAGGCCGCGGCCGGCGAGATGCAGAACCGCCTATTCGCCAATCTCGGCACATGGTCGATGCTGAACGACGAGGACCTGTCGAAGCGGCTTCGCGGTCTGGGCGAGACCGGTCCGCTCGATCTGTCGCGTGCCAGAACGCTCTTTGCGCGCGCGATCGAAACGCCGGGCGGCCTCAAGATCCAGACCATCCACTCGTTCTGCAGCGCCATCCTGCGGCAGTTTCCGCTGGAAGCTGGCGTAAGCCCCGGTTTCCGCGAACTGGACGAGACCGGGCAGGATCACCTGCTTGAAGATGTGGTGAATGCGCTTTGCCTTGCAGAGCCGGACATCGTGAGCGGCGTCGCGCGACAGCTTAGCGGTAGCGACCTTGTTTCACTGGCGAAAGAGGTAACCGGATCACGCGACGCCTTCGATCCGATCCAGGACGAGACGGCCTTGCGCAGGCTCTTCGGGCTGGCGGATGGCGTGACTGAACATTCTGTGATCACAACCGCGATTTCGCCGGACGATCTCCGGTTTCTGAAGGATTGTGGTTCCGTTCTTCTGACCAGCGAAAAGACGACCGACCAGAAGGTCGGCGCGGCTCTGACGGGTCTTGGTTCGATGCCTGATCGCAACGCGCTCGACGTACTCGTCGGGACGATGCTGACCGGGTCAACCGCGACCGAGCCTTTCAGTCCCAAAACCTCTCCGCCGACCGCTGACCTGAAGAAAGGTGCCTTTGCGCCGCTTCTCGGTCGATATCTTGCAATCGCCGGGCGTGTCGCAGAGGCCCGCGAGCAGATCGTCTCGCTCGATGCCACGAAGAAATCGCTTACCCTGCACCGCTTCGCCAGCCGACTGCTACCCGCATACCAGAAAGCCAAAGATGATCGTGGGCTTCTGGACTTCGACGACCTCATCCACAAGACCCGGACGCTTCTGACCGACCGGTCGCTTGCCTGGGTTCTCTACCGGCTCGACGCGCGGATCGACCATATTCTCGTGGACGAAGCGCAGGATACCAGTCCGGCGCAATGGTCGATCATCTCGGCATTGGCCGAAGAGATCGCATCGGGCGAGGGGTCGCGCGCCGCGGTTCCGCGCTCACTTTTCGTGGTCGGCGACAAAAAACAGTCGATCTACAGCTTTCAGGGCGCCGATGCGCGTGCTTTTGACGGCATGTCAGAACGCTTCGAAGACATGATGGCGCAAGGCGGACGATTTGAGCGGCAGGAATTGCCCTTCTCGTTTCGTTCGTCGCCCGCAATCCTCAAGGCGGTGGATGCCACGTTCGAGGCTGCCGGGTTGAAGGGGGCAGGGGACGCGGTCTCGCACGAGGCGGTCTTCCCCGATCTTCCCGGCCGCGTCGATGTCTGGCCGCCGATTGCCGCACCAGCCGCGAGCGACCCTCCGGAATGGTATCACCCGGTCGATCGCGTCGCCGATGACGACCCGGCGGTACTTCTGGCGGAGCAGATCGCGGGCCATATATCGGGGCTTCTGGAAACAGAGACTATTCCGGCAAAAAATGGCCAATTCCGGAGGGTTTTGGCCGGAGATATCATGATTCTGGTCCAGCGCCGCGCGACGCTGTTTCATCAGATCATACGTGCCTGCAAGGCGGCAGGCCTCCCCGTTTCGGGAGCAGACAAGCTGAGGATTACATCGTCCCTTGCGGTGCGCGATTTGCTGGCGCTGATGTCCTTTCTCGCTTTGCCCGAAGATGATCTTTCGCTCGCAACTGCCCTGCGCTCCCCCCTGTTTGGCTGGTCGGAAGCCGATCTCTACGACTTGGCCCAGGGCAGGAAGGCGTCCTTTCTCTGGGCCGAGCTCAGGGCGCGGCGCGACGAGTGGCCCAAAACCGTCGCGATCCTGGACGGACTCAGGCACAAGGTCGATTTCCATCGACCCTTCGAGATGCTGGAGACGATCCTCACACGGTTCGACGGGCGCACAAAGCTGGCCGCGCGACTGGGTCCCGAAGCCGAGGATGCCATCGACGAGCTTCTCAATCAGGCACTGCATTACGAACAAACCGCAGTTCCGACGATCACCGGGTTCGTATCCGAGATGCTGTCCTCCGAGATCGAGGTCAAAAGACAACTCGACGGAGACAGCGGTCAGATCAGGGTAATGACGATTCATGGCGCAAAGGGTCTCGAAAGCCCGATCGTCATTCTGCCCGAGACGATCCGCGCCGAAACGTCCCGTTCTGGTAGCTTTGTGATCACAGGCACTGGTGCACCGGTCTGGAACACAGCCGCCACGGAATCGCCCCGCCTCGTTCTGACGGCCAAGGCCGTGCAGGGTGACGCCGACCGCGAGGAACGGCACCGCCTTCTCTACGTGGCGATGACGCGCGCCGAGCACTGGCTGATCGTGGCGGGTATCGCACCGAAGAAGGGTAGCGGGGACAAAAGCTGGCACGCCTCGATCCGGGCAGGGGCAGAAGCCGCGGGCGCAGAGGCGGTGCCGGATAGCGGTGGTGCCATCCTTCGGCTGGAAAGCGGTTTTTGGCCGAAGGAACCAGCGCCCGAGCCTGTCGACGAGAGCAATGAGAATGAGCCGCGCGCCACTGGCACCTGGAGCGACCCCGCCCCCGTGAGCGCGGCTCCGGAGCGTATTCTTTCCCCATCCGATCTGGGAGGCGCAAAGATCGTCCCCGGCGACGCCGGCCTGCCGGAGGAGGAGGCCAAGCGCCGCGGGCGTTGGATACATGCGCTGCTGGAACATCTGCCAGGCCACCCGGAGGCCACCTGGCCGGAACTTTCGCTTCACATCCTGTCACGCGGTCCAGAACCAGCTTCCGAGGCAGAAATTCCAGCGCTTCTGGACGAGGCCGCGCGTTGCATCCATGCGCTGCCGCAGCTTTTCCAGACCGATGGGCTCAGCGAGATCGATCTGACATGCCGGCTTGACGAAACTTCGCGCCTGACCGGCACCGTCGACCGCCTGATCCTGAGCGATACGCGGGTGACCATCGTGGACTACAAGACGAATGCCGTCCGTCCCCAATCGCCCGACGCAATTCCCGAAGGTGTCCTGAGGCAGATGGGCGCCTATCTGACTGCCGCGCAGCAGATCTGGCCCGAAAAAAAGGTTGATCTGATCGTTCTCTGGACGGTTGATGCGACCCCCATGAACGTTCCACACGATATCGCGATCCGGGCCTTTTCACGCACAACATCGGCTTGACGCGCCGCTGGCGGATACCTAGTTTCGCTCCCCTGACACATCCCACCGGAAGGAGAGCCGCATGGCCACCGTTGCCGTTACCGACGATACCTTCGACGCCGAAGTCCGGAACTCGGACATCCCGGTCGTCGTCGATTTCTGGGCCGAATGGTGCGGCCCCTGCAAGATGATCGGACCCGCCCTCGAAGAACTGAGCGACGAGTATGCCGGCCAGGTGAAGATCGCCAAGGTCAACGTGGACGAGAACCCGAACTCTCCGGCGCAGCTTGGCGTTCGGGGCATCCCGGCTCTGTTCCTCTTCAAGGACGGACAGGTCGTATCGAACAAGACCGGCGCCGCGCCCAAAGCCGCACTCAAGGGCTGGATCGACGACGCTCTCTGAAGCGCACGCATCCCGATTTCGTGAAAAGCCGTCCCACCGGGGCGGCTTTTTGCTGTCCTGTCCATTATCGGCCTTCAAATATCCCGGGGCCCGGGGCAGAGCCCCGGCGGATCGGCGCCGGAGGCGTCGATCACCCCCTCCTTGCAGTGGGCGCCAATCAACCGCATATACCCCCGAACTGAACGGAGGCTGACATGGCAGAGGATTTCCCCGGCTGGCACGGGACGACGATCATCGGCGTCCGCAAGAACGGCAAGGTTGTCGTCGCGGGCGATGGGCAGGTCAGTCTGGGCCAGACCGTCATCAAAGGCACGGCGACCAAGGTGCGCCGCCTCAGCCCCGGCGGCTATGACGTCGTCGCCGGTTTCGCCGGCTCTACCGCCGACGCCTTCACACTGCTCGAACGCCTCGAAGCCAAACTGGAAGCGGCCCCCGGTCAGCTTCAGCGCGCCGCAGTCGAACTCGCCAAGGACTGGCGCACCGACAAATACCTCCAGAAGCTCGAAGCGATGCTGATCGTCACCGACGGCAAGGACCTTTACGTTGTCACCGGCGCCGGTGATGTCCTTGAACCCGAGCACAACGTGGCCGCCATCGGCTCCGGCGGGAACTATGCTCTCGCTGCGGCCCGCGCCCTTGTCGACACAGACCTCGACGCCGAAGACATCGCCCGCCGCGCCATGGCGATCGCCGCTGATATCTGCGTCTACACCAACGGCAACCTGACCGTGGAAACCATTTCACAATGACCGATCTGACCCCTCGCGAAATCGTCTCAGAACTCGACCGTTTCATCATCGGACAGAAGGACGCCAAGCGCGCTGTCGCTGTGGCGCTTCGGAACCGCTGGCGTCGCAAGCAGCTTGCCGATGACCTGAGGGACGAGGTGTACCCGAAGAACATCCTGATGATCGGCCCGACCGGCGTCGGCAAGACCGAGATCAGCCGGCGGCTGGCCAAGCTGGCCCGCGCACCGTTCCTCAAGGTCGAGGCCACGAAGTTCACCGAGGTCGGCTATGTCGGCCGCGACGTCGAGCAGATCATCCGCGATCTGGTCGAGGCGGCCATCACCATGACCCGCGAACACATGCGCGAGGACGTGAAAGCGGCCGCGCATCAGGCCGCCGAGGACCGCGTTCTTGCCGCCATCGCGGGCGAGAGCGCACGCGAACAGACCCGCGAGATGTTCCGGAAGAAACTCCGCGATGGCGATCTGGACGACACGGTGATCGAACTCGACATCGCGGATCAGACCAACCCCTTTCAGGGCCTGGAGATGCCAGGAATGCCGCCGGGGCAGGGCGGTATGGCGCTCGATCTCGGCTCGATCTTCGGTAAGGGCTTCGGCGGCCGCACCACCCGCAAGAAGATGACCGTGGCACAAAGCTATGAAATCCTGATTGGCGAAGAGGCCGACAAGCTCCTCGATGACGAGGCGGTCAAGAAGGCTGCGCTGGAAGCAGTCGAACAGAACGGCATCGTCTTTCTGGACGAGATCGACAAGGTGACCGCCCGGTCCGAGACGCGTGGCGCGGATGTCAGCCGGGAAGGGGTGCAGCGCGATCTCCTGCCACTGATCGAAGGGACGACCGTGTCGACCAAATACGGGCCGGTGAAGACGGATCACGTCCTCTTCATCGCCTCAGGCGCGTTTCATATCGCCAAACCGTCCGATCTTCTGCCCGAGCTTCAGGGCCGCCTGCCGATCCGGGTGAACCTCCGCGCGCTGACCGAAGAGGACTTCGTCCGCATCCTGACCGAAACCGATAATGCGCTGACACGGCAGTACACGGCCCTCATGGGCACCGAGGAAGTGACGGTGAATTTCACCGATGACGGGATCGCCGCGCTTGCACGGATCGCCGCCAACGTGAACCAGAGCATCGAGAATATCGGTGCGCGGCGTCTCTACACCGTGATGGAGCGTGTGTTCGAAGAGCTGAGTTTCACCGCCCCCGACAGAACCGGCGAAACCGTGACAATCGACGCGGATTTCGTCGAAACCAACCTGGGCGACCTCGCCCATGGTTCGGATATGAGCCGCTACGTGCTCTGATCCATCAGGCGCGGCAGGACAGCCGCGCGTGATCTGACGCCGAGCCGCGACAAGACCGCCTCGGAATGCCGACGGGCGGTATCGACGGTCACGCCCATCGCATTGGCGATTTGCCGTGCTGTCAGACCTTCGGCGATAAGTGCGGCTGTTTCAGCCTGTCTCGGCGACAGGCCAAGTGCGCGCCCGCTTTCGATCAGCGTCGCTTTCGGCGGCAATGCGCTGGCAACGTCAGGTTTGGTAACAACTGGTGCCGCCAGCTTCCCGAAACCCGCGACAAAGGCAGGCAGCATCAACCGCAGCAGCGCTTCGCTTCTTTCGCCTCGGAAACCGGGGTCGTCGTCGCCCCTGAAGCCAAAGGCAAAAACCGCCTCCCCAACCGGCATCGGCGCGGTGATGCCGATCACGTGGTGCATCCCCGCAGGCTCGAAAACATCTCGAAAATATGTGGTTTCGACGATCTTCTCGCGCATCTGAAGGCGCCCCTCGTGATGAACGCCCGCACCCATGTTCCTGCGGCGGCGGTTGATCTCTTCCAACTCCTTGTCGGCCAGAAGCACATTTCCGTCCGCGTCAAAGCCCTCGATATTGGACATCAGATACGATTCGATCTGCGGACCGCAGCCGTCGCTGATGAACCGGTATCCGCCTTCCAGGGGAAAGGCCGCAAAGCTCCGAACGGCCCTGACCAGTTTTCGCATTTGCACCAGCAGGGCGCGCGTCCGGCTTTCGTCATTCAGCGTGGTTCCATCCAGAAGCGCGGATTGAGCGCGTTCGATTTCAAGTGCTTCGTGCTCTTTGAGGGTAAGTTCCATGGAGCCGAGGATAGGGCGTTTGCACCATTTCGCCACCGGCTTTTCGGATACAATCGCGTTGTTTATGAAGGGGGTACGAAATGAGAATTGAAGCTTTGGCAGCGGTAGCACTTCTTTCCGCCAGTCCTGCGACGGCCAGCGTGGTCATAGAATTCGACGAATATGCCAACGGAACACCGATCACGGATCAATATGCCGACTTTTCTGTTGATCTTGTCGATACCGATGTCGCGGCCTCGATCCTTATCTCGACCTATGTCGGTGGCGCGCCAGCGTCAGTGCTTCAGACCAACTCCTTCGACAACAACAGCGGCTATGAAATGGAGATCACGTTCAACACCCTCGTGAATGATCTTCAGGTGTCCTATTCCGCGATCAACAGTGAGGGCGGCGTGACCGTCGATCACGAAGCCGGGACGGATTTTGTCGCCGGCGATCTCGCGTGCCGGATCATCGAATGCCTGTGGGACTTGTCCGGCTTCGAAAATGTCTCGTCTTTGTTCTTCAGCTTCAACGACGGCACGTTCGATCCGTTCGATCAGATCCACATCGAGCGCATGTCCTATACTATCGGTACGACCGTCACCCCTCCTGAAATTCCGCTTCCGGCCTCGGGCTTTCTTCTTCTTGCCGGTCTGGCGGGTCTGGGCGTGGCACGGGCGCGGCGCGGCTGAGACCCGGGGCGCTCTTGGCGCGCCCTGCCGTTTCCTGACGTCGGGCTTTCGATCGTCCCTAATTTGCGCAGCGCCAACTCTTTTCCGCTTTTGTCCCGAAGAGATCGGTCACATTAAGGCCGCATGAGTCTTTTCGCATTCCTGCACGAGAACCGCCGCTTTCTTTTCGCGGGTGCGGTTCTGTCGTTCCTGTCCAGCTTCGGGCAGACTTATTTCATTGCGATTTTTTCAGCCGAGATCATGGGGACGTTCGATTTGTCGGACGGCCAGTGGGGCGGCCTTTATACCGTTTCGACCACGGCCTCGGCGCTGGTCATGCTCTGGGCCGGGGCGCTGACCGATCGGTTTCGCGTGCGGCAACTTATCTGGACAGTTCTTCCCGTTCTTGCGCTGACTTGCCTTGCCATGGCGGCAAATTCGGCGGTGCCGTTACTGTTCCTCGTGATCTTCTTTCTGCGGCTGTTCGGGCAGGGGATGACCATGCAGCTTTCCGTCGTCGCGATGGCGCGATGGTTCGCGGCGCGGAGGGGGCTGGCGCTGTCGCTCGCCGCACTCGGCTTTGCGGTCGGTCAGGCCGGGCTACCGGTTATCGTCGCGCTTGGTCTGACGGTCTTCGACTGGCGGTCCATGTGGGTGGGCGCAGCGCTGATCCTGGCCCTTTCTGTTCCGCTCCTGCACTGGCTTCTGACCAAGGAGCGGACGCCGCAATCCCACGCGGAAGACAAGCAATCGGTGGGCATGGACGGGCGGCATTGGACGCGGGGCGAGGTCCTGCGCTCGCCTATCTTCTGGCTCCTGCTGCCTATGCTTCTTGGTCCGCCCGCGTGGGGGACGGCGCTGTTCTTTCAGCAGGTGCATATCGCGGCGGTCAAAGGCTGGCCTCTGGTGGATTATCTGGCCCTGATCCCGCTGCTGACAGTGGTTGGCATCGCGGCGACGCTTGTATCCGGGCAGTTGATCGACCGCTTCGGATCGGCCGCGCTTGCGCGCTTCTACATGCTGCCCTTCGCGGCGACGTTCTTTCTGATCGGATCGGCCGAGACACTTGGCGTGGCGGCCATCGGGATGATCTTCTTCGGCATCGGCCACGGCATCCAATCGACCGTACCTGCCGCCTTCTGGTCGGAGTATTTCGGCACCCGGCATATCGGTGCGATCAAGGCGGTCTCGACCAGCATAATGGTATTCGGATCCGCCATCGGCCCCGGCATATCCGGTGCGCTGATCGACCTCGGCTACAGCTTTCCGGAACAGATGGGGGTCCTGGTGGTCTATTTCCTGATCGCTGCCATTCTGGTCTGGGTTGCGACCGCCCGCGCGAAGCGCAGCCTAGCGCCTGCGTAGGTAGACGTAGAAGGCGCCAGAGCCACCATGTTTCCGGTGCGCCTCCGAGACCTGAAGGACCGCTTGCGACAGAGGCGGAAGCGACAGCCAGTGCGGCAGCTGATGGCGCAGAACGCCGGTACGGGTCGGGATCGGGTCATAGGATTCAACCTTGCGGCCCTTTCCTGTGATCACAAGAACCAGACGCTTGCCTGCGGCCTGTGAGGACAGGATGAACGAGGTCAGCGCACCATGGGCCGTGTCCAGCGTCATGCCGTGCAGGTCGATCCGGCCCTCGGGCGTCAATCGGCCCTGCGACATACGCTTATGTGCTTTCTTGTCCATCGCGACGGGCTGAGCCGCGAGACGGTCGCCAAGCGGCGCAGAAAGGTCGTTGGGGGGCAGGGCGGTCGACGCCCGTTCTCCCAGGCGAAAGGGTGCTATCGGTTCGGGTCTTGGCTTTTCAGGAACTGGCTTGGCCTTGCCGGGCAGGGTGATCTTGCCCGGCTCGCCCTTGTCAGGCTTGGCCGAACGCATCGGATTGGCCGATTTCGCGATGCGCGACCAAAGTTCCTGCTCGTCGGGGCGCAATCCACGTGGCTTTCGGCGGGACATAGGTCAAAGACCCCCCGCGGCCCGATTACTCGCCCGTTGCGACAAGCTGCCAGTTCGGATCGCTGGACCCCATCACACGGGCAAAGGTCCAGACGTCGCGCTGCTTTTTGATCTCGTTCGGGTTGCCTTCAACGATTTCGCCTTCGGAATTCCGCACGACCGAGGTCAGCTCGCCCACAAACTTGATCGTCATTTCGCCTTCATTCGTCGAACGATCGAACTCGGCGGACTTCAACGCAATCTCGCGAACGCCAACGAAATTGGCTTCGACGGACAGGCCCTCTTCCTCGCGGCGGTCGATCACGGATTGCAGCGCCTCGCGCACATCGGACGACAGGAAGTCGGCAACAGGCGAAAGGTCGCCTTTCTCGAAAGCCATCAGGATCATCTCATAGGCGCCGCGTGCGCCCTCGAGAAATTCGGTCACGTTGAAACCGTTCTCAGCCATTTTCATCGAGGCGAGCGCCTTGGCCGACGGCGATCCGTCTTCCACGTGGTCGGTGATGTCGCGGTCCGGGCCGCCCTCGATCACGTCGAACTCAGGGCGATTGCCGACGCGTCGCGCGGGCGACGGGCCTTCGACCGGGGGCTTCTCGAAACCATCACGTGTTCCGAGAACGCTTCTCAGGCGCAGAATGAGAAAGATCGCGATGCCGGCCAGTACGAGAAGCTGTATCAACTGAGATTCCATTTCTCTCTCGAAACGATGAATTTGGGTTTCCGCTCGTCAGGGCACATATGTAGGGCGAGGGTGAGCCCGAGTCTACCGGCCCACCTGCGACCAAGAGGATCATATGCGACTGTTTTTGCTGTTTCTGCTCGTCCCGCTGATCGAGATCGCCCTGTTCATCCAGATTGGCGGGCTCATCGGTTTGTGGCCGACACTGGCCATCGTCATCCTGACCGCCATTCTGGGTACGTTTCTGGTGCGCAGCCAGGGGCTGCAGGTGCTTAACCAGCTTCGCGGTTCCTTCGAAGAGCTCCGCGATCCGACCGAGCCTCTGGCCCATGGCGCCATGATCCTGTTTTCCGGCGCCCTTCTTCTGACGCCGGGCTTTTTTACCGATGCGGTCGGATTTGCCCTGCTTGTGCCGGGCATACGGTCGGCGATGTACCGCACAATTCGCAAACGAGTGAATATCGAAACGGTCCAATACGGCAGCCGTCCGCAACGCGCACCCGAGGATCCAACGATTATCGATGGCGATTACGAGGATCTGGACCCGCCGAAAGGCCAGCAAGGGCCATCGGGGTGGACCCGGCATTGAGGGCAGCCGCGCAACCTGCTATCCGACTGCGGAATTTTGACATGCTCAACGGAGTTATCCATGGCTGAGAATGAAAACGGCGCGGCACCCGCACAGCCGACGCCCCCGCAACTGAAAATCCTGGGTCAGTTCATCCGCGACCTGTCTTTCGAGAACATCCTGTCTCAGAAACCGGTTCAGGGCGACGTTCAGCCCGATATTCAGGTTCAGGTATCTCTGGATGCGCGCAAACGTGAGGACGACAAGCAGTATGAGGTTCTGTCCAAGTACAAAGTGACGTCCAAGAACAAGAACGGCGGTGAAACACTGTTCCTGCTCGAACTGGAATATGGCGGCATCTTCCACATCGACAACGTCCCGGAAGAGCAGCTTCATCCGTTTCTTCTGATCGAGTGCCCGCGGATGCTGTTCCCCTTCGCGCGCCGCATCGTCAGCGACGTGACCCGTGACGGTGGTTTCCCGCCGCTCAATATCGATAATATCGACTTCGTGTCGCTTTATCGTCAGACGCTGCTTCAGCGTCAGCAGCAGCAGGCCGCCGCTGCCGATACGCAGGTCAGCTGACCTTTTTCCAAAGCGCCGCGTCGCCCATTTTTGCGATGAACGCATCATGGGCGGCGCGCTCTTCCTCGGTCAGACGAGGGGGCAGCGGCTCGGGCCGTTTGCCAACGCGTGGCAGGGCACCGCTTTCACCCTGAGGGCCGTTCGAAGAATTGTCCGTGGTCAGCGCGAAATCGGGCTGCCGCCCGCCGATCATTTCAAGATAGACTTCGGCCAGAATTTCACTGTCCAGAAGTGCGCCGTGCAGTGTACGGGACGAGTTATCAATCCCATAGCGACGGCAAAGCGCATCGAGAGACGCCGGCGAGCCGGGGAATTTCTTTCGCGCAATGTCCAGCGTGTCGATCGCGCGTTCCCAGTCCAACTTGGGCAGGTTGCACCAGCCAAGCTCGGCATTCAGGAATTTCATGTCGAAGGCAGCGTTATGGATGACCAGTTTCGCGTCGCCTACGAAGTCCAGAAACGCCTGTGCGATATCCTTGAAGACCGGCTTGTCCCTGAGAAAGTCGTCGCCCAGCCCGTGAACCTGAAACGCCTCGTCCGGCATGGACCGTTCCGGGTTGATATATTGGTGATAGGTCTGACCGGTGGGCACGTGTCCACGCAGTTCGACTGCACCGATCTCCACAATCCGGTCGCCGGTTTCGGGGTCGAATCCGGTGGTTTCGGTATCAAGGACGATTTCACGCATCGTTCTGCCTGTTCCTGATCTGCCCGATCACATTCTGAACGGCAGCGCGGGCTGCTTCAAGGGTGGTGGTGTCGATCACAAAGTCGGCGCGCGCGCGCTTTTCCGCATCGGGCATCTGTTTCGACAGGATCAGGTCCAGCTTGGCTCCGGTCATACCAGGCCGCTCCAGAACCCGGCGCCTCTGTTCATCTTCCGGCGCGGAAACGACGACAACAACGTCGACAGAGCTTTCCGCGCCTGTCTCAAAGAGAAGCGGAATATCGACAAGTGCCAGATCGGTATCGACGCTGTTCAAAAAGGCCTCGCGGTCCGCAGCGACGAGCGGATGGACCACGGCTTCGATCTTTCTCAGTGCCGAGCCATCGCCCGCGATGATCTCGCTCAGGCGTGTCCTGTCGACGGCACCGTCGCGGATGGCATCAGGGAATAGCTCTGCGATCTTGGCCACAGCCGATCCACCTTTGGCATATAGCCGATGGACAGCGGCATCTGCGCTCCAGACCGGGATGCCCATCTCTTCGAACATCGTGCCGGTGGTGGACTTGCCCATGCCGATAGACCCGGTCAGACCGATGACGGTTGGCCGAGTCATTTCAGCATGGTTTCGCGCAATGCGTCGTCTACTTCTGGTCGTGTCCCAAACCAGCGCTCGAAGCCGGGAACGGCCTGATAAAGCAGCATGCCCAACCCGTCGACCGTGCGGCAGCCGATGCTCCGGGCATGGGCAAGAAGTTTTGTCTCAAGCGGCGTATAAACAAGATCGGTGACCACAGCGTCTGGCGAGATGCCATCCAGCGGTATCCGCATTTCGGCCTTGCCCTCCATGCCGAGCGAGCTCGTGTTGACCACCAGTGCGGCCCCTTCGAGCATATTGCCCGCCTGAACCCAGTCGATAACCTGTATCTTTGTTCCGAATTCCTGCCTGAGCGCTTCGCTTCGTGCCTTTGTCCGGTTGGCAAGACGAATTTCGGGACACCCCACTTCGATGAGGGCCGAGACGACGGCCCGGGCTGCGCCTCCTGCACCGATCACGGCGGCAGGGCCGGCGTCTGCAGACCAGCCCGGCACACCCTGGCGCAGGTTTTCGATGAATCCGTAACCGTCCGTGTTGTCCGCCAGAAGCTTGCCGTCTTCCCTGAAGATCAGCGTGTTCGCGGCCCCGATCAGCGCAGCGCGATCCGTAACCACATCCGCGAAGGTGAGAACGTGTTCCTTATGAGGGATGGTGACATTCGCCCCGACAAATCCCATCCGCGGCATGGTCTTCAGCACGTCTTCCAAATCGTCGGAATTGACGTGGAGCGGAACGTAGTGCCCCGGAATTCCGTATTTCTTCAGCCAATAGCCATGCAGCCGTGGTGATTTCGAATGCGCGATGGGCGATCCTATGACACCGGCGAGAGGGATGACGTTCGTGCTCATCGGGGCAAAGTGCCGCGCAAAGTCAGATAGGACAAGATCTCGAGAAGCGGCAGGCCCATCACATTGAAATGGTCGCCGTCGATCCGGCTGAAAAGGCGCACGCCCTCTTCTTCCAGCTTGTATGCACCAACCGCGTGCTGAATGCTGTCCCAGTTCCGGCTGACATAGTCGTCGATCCAACCGTCACTTGCATCGCGCATGTACAGACGAACGACCCCGACATGCCGCCAGACTGGTTTGGCGTCGTCGTAAATGACAGCGGCGGAGAGCAGCATATGTCGCTTGCCGCGCATGGCCTTGAGTTGGATTTGTGCGTCTTCCGGGCTTTCGGGTTTCGACAGGATGGTGCCCTCGAAATCCAGAACCTGGTCACATCCCAGAACCAGGGCGCCCGGCTCTTTCGACGCAACCTTGCGGGCCTTCGCTTCGGCTAACGCATCCGCGATATCCCGAGGTGATGCGCCCTCTGACAGAAGCGCGTCCTTGATCGCGTCCTCGTCCACGCGCGCCGGTTGAACGCGGCAGGGAACCCCAGACCGGTCGAGCAACTGGCGTCTGATTTCCGAAGCTGAGGCAAGGACGAGTGGGGACATGTCGTGGATAAGTCTGTGGCTGAGCGTGTGATGGTTCAGATGACATCTCGTCCGCTCACGGGCAAGCACAGGTGTTCCCCCCGATCCGAGGATACGCGGGAAAAGAGTGCCAAAGTTATCCCCGGTGGGAAAGCCGGATCGGGTGTGTGTGGACAAGGCGGATATCCAAAACGCTTCCCAGAGTTATCCACGGGTTATTCCCGTCCAGTATCCGTTTAGATATCTGATATAAAGAGACTTTTCAGGTTACCTTCAGGATTTGAGCCGATGGCGCCTCGACTATCCACGTCTGGGAAATCTTGGTTAGTAAGTCATTAATTCCACTTATGCCCCTGTCCTACAAACCACATCATCTCTTTCTCTTTTTCTTTTATGTATTAAGAGAGCCGTGAAGAAAGGCGGGGATGATGGGCGATACCCTCTGGTTACTTTACCCCTGGGTCAAAGCGTTTCACGTGATCTCGGTCATCGCGTGGATGGCAGGGTTATTCTACCTGCCCCGACTTTATGTCTATCACGCTGAGAAAGTCGGAATGAGCGGTGAGACGCATGAGTTGTTCATGACGATGGAGCGTCGGCTTCTCAAAGCGATCATGAACCCCGCTATGATCGCGGCATGGGTTGCCGGCCTTCTCATGGTGTTCACGCCGGGTGCGATCGACTGGGGTCAGGTCTGGCCTTGGACCAAAGCATTGGCCGTTCTGACAATGACGTGGTTCCATCACTGGTGCGGACTGAGGCGCAAGGATTTCATGGCAGGTACCAACACGCATCCCGGCCGCTACTACCGGATCATGAACGAGGTGCCGACGCTCCTGCTGATCGTGATCGTCTTTTCGGTGATCGTGAAGCCGGTCTGAGAAAGATTGACTTGGCCGTCTGGCCTGCCTAAATGCGGCTCAGCGTTGGCCGTCCTGGCCAGACTTCGCTTTTCCAGACCACGAAATTCAGACCGCGTCTTATGCGCGGCCCATCAGGACATGTCATGACCGATCGTTTGAACCTGTCGGACCTCAAGCTGAAATCTCCGAAAGAACTGCTGGCGATTGCCGAAGAGCTCGAGATCGAGAACGCGTCCACCATGCGCAAGGGCGAGATGATGTTCTCGATCCTGAAAGAGCGCGCGGACGAGGACTGGATCATTGGCGGGGATGGCGTTCTGGAGGTTCTTCAGGACGGGTTCGGATTTCTGCGCTCGCCAGAGGCCAACTATCTTCCGGGCCCGGACGATATCTACCTTTCGCCCGAGATGATCCGTCAGTTTGCGCTCAGGACCGGCGATACCGTGGAAGGGGTCATTCGCGAGCCGAACGACAACGAGCGGTATTTTGCGATGACGAAGGTCGAGAAGATCAACTTCGAAGACCCCGAGCGCGCGCGTCACAAGATCAGCTTCGATAACCTGACGCCGCTTTACCCGGATGAGCGTCTTACGATGGAGATCGAGGACCCTACGATCAAGGATCGTTCGGCCCGGATCATCGACCTCGTCGCGCCTATCGGTAAGGGTCAGCGCTCGCTGATCGTCGCGCCTCCGCGGACTGGTAAGACGGTGCTTTTGCAGAACATCGCCCATTCCATCGAGACCAACCATCCCGAGTGCTATCTGATCGTTCTTCTGATCGACGAACGGCCGGAGGAGGTCACGGACATGCAGCGCTCGGTGAAGGGTGAGGTGATTTCGTCGACCTTCGACGAACCGGCGACCCGTCACGTGGCCGTGTCCGAGATGGTGATCGAAAAGGCTAAGCGGCTTGTAGAACACAAGCGGGATGTGGTGATCCTCCTCGACTCGATCACGCGTCTGGGTCGTGCATTCAACACCGTCGTTCCGTCGTCGGGCAAGGTACTGACCGGTGGTGTGGATGCGAACGCTCTGCAGCGGCCCAAGCGTTTCTTTGGCGCCGCGCGGAACATCGAAGAGGGCGGCTCTCTGACCATCATCGCCACTGCACTGGTCGATACCGGCAGCCGGATGGACGAAGTCATCTTCGAAGAGTTCAAGGGTACGGGTAACAGCGAAATCGTGCTTGACCGCAAGGTCGCCGATAAGCGCGTGTTCCCGGCGCTCGATATCCTCAAGTCGGGGACCCGGAAAGAAGACCTTCTGGTCGACAAGGGCGACCTGGCCAAGACCTTCGTTCTGCGTCGTATTCTGAACCCGATGGGAACGACCGATGCGATCGAATTCCTGATCTCGAAGCTGAAGCAGACCAAGACAAACTCTGAATTCTTCGACTCGATGAACACGTAATTCCTGTTTTAAATCAACAGGATAGTCATGGATACCATCTTTGCCCTTGCGACGCCGCGGGGGAAATCCGGCGTTGCAGTCATTCGCATATCGGGGCCGCGAGCGCATGACGCGGCCAAGGCTCTTGGCATATCGCTGCCAGCGGTCCGGACGGCGGCGACCAGACGCCTGACCTGGAACGACATGGTTCTGGATGAAGCGCTGGTTCTTCGCTTTGACGCACCAGCCAGCTTCACGGGCGAGAATGTGATCGAGCTGCAGGTCCACGGGGCCACGGCCATCGTGAACGCGGTGCTGACCGCGCTTTCAGAACAACCTGGACTTCGCACCGCCGAGGCGGGGGAGTTCACGCGACGCGCACTGGAGAACAATCGTCTGGACCTCGCCCAGGTCGAGGGCTTGTCCGATCTCATTGAAGCCGAGACGGAGGCGCAGCGGCGTCAGGCAATGCGCGTCTTCTCGGGTGCTTTGGGCGAGCTCGCCGAATCCTGGCGAATGTGGCTGATCCGGGCTGCGGCGCTTCTTGAAGCGACCATCGACTTTGCGGATGAGGAAGTACCGGTCGACGTCGGTCCCGAAGTGAAAGAGCTTCTGGCCGGTGTGCGCACAGAGCTTGCGAGACAGGTGGACGGTATCGGAGTTGCCGAGCGCATTCGCGACGGCTTTGAAGTGGCGATTGTCGGGCCACCGAATTCGGGCAAGTCAACCTTGTTGAACGCGCTCGCGGGTCGTGAGGCTGCAATCACCTCGGATGTGGCTGGCACCACGCGTGATGTCATTGAAGTTCGGATGGACCTTGGGGGGCTTCCGGTTACCTTCCTCGACACAGCCGGTTTGCGGGAAACGGCCGACAAGGTTGAGGGTCTGGGGATCGAGCGAGCGCTCAAGCGGGCGGAAGCAGCCGATCTGAGGATCATTCTTCTTGGCCATGGCGAGAGTTCGCCGGCTTTCACGCCCGGAGCGGATGATATCGTCCTGAGGTCGAAATCCGATGTCGATGCAGAGGGCGACGTGTCCGGTGCGACAGGTGCCGGGCTTGATCGTCTTGTTGGACGCATTTCGGAGGCACTAGCGGCCCGCGCGACAGGTGCAGGGATAGCCATGCGGGATCGACACAGAATTGCGATGCAGAGGGCAATCGAGGCTTTGGGAATCGCGGAGGATCGGTTAGACAGCGCGCCTGAATTGGCCGAACTGATCGCAGAAGAACTCCGGGATGCCGTCCGCGCCCTGGACAGCCTTGTCGGGCGGGTTGATGTCGAGCATGTGCTTGACGATATCTTCTCAAGCTTCTGCATCGGGAAGTAGGGGATGTTTCACGTGAAACAGCGGGACGCAGATGTAATCGTGATTGGCGGAGGCCATGCGGGTGCCGAGGCTGCGCACGCGGCAGCGCGGCGCGGTGCCAAGGTTGCACTCGTTACGCTGAAGCGTGATGGCATAGGCGTCATGTCTTGCAATCCAGCTATCGGCGGGCTTGGGAAAGGCCATCTCGTAAGGGAGATTGACGCGCTGGACGGCGTTATGGGCCGCGTGGCGGACAAGGCTGGCATTCAGTTCCGCCTCTTGAACCGACGTAAAGGACCTGCGGTCCAAGGTCCGCGCGCGCAGGCGGATCGCGCCATCTATCAAACCGAAATGCTGTTCGAGATCGAAGCGTATCCGAGTATCACGGTGGTTGAGGGAGAGGTTACGGATCTTGTCCTGAAGGGCGAAACGGTTGCCGGCGTTGAGCTTGCCGATGGTTCGCGGATCAAGGCTGCCGCAGTCATTCTGACGACAGGTACCTTTCTGCGCGGCGTCATCCATATTGGCGACGAGTCGCGCTCCGGTGGCCGCATGGGTGACAAGGCCTCCACGCATTTGGCCGAGCGGATAGATGCTTTCGGCCTCCCGCTGGGTCGATTGAAGACCGGTACGCCTCCACGGCTGCGCAGTCAGAGCATTGACTGGTCAAAACTCGAAATGCAGCCAGGCGATGACGACCCGGTGCTGTTTTCGTTTTTGTCTAAGGCGGCTACCGCACGGCAGGTTGCCTGTGGGATCACCCATACAAACACCCGCACGCATGAAATCATTCAGGAAAATCTGAGCCGATCTGCTATGTATGGCGGCCACATCGATGGCGTGGGCCCACGCTATTGCCCCTCGATCGAGGATAAGGTCGTGCGCTTTGCGGAAAAAGAAAGTCACCAGATTTTCCTGGAACCGGAAGGTCTGACCAGTGATCTGGTTTACCCCAACGGTATTTCGACGTCGCTGCCGCGGGATGTACAAGAGGCCTATGTGCACTCGATCCGTGGGCTTGAGAGCGCCGAGATCGTTCAGCCGGGTTATGCCATCGAGTATGACTATGTGGATCCGCGTGCGCTGAGGTCTGATCTGCGACTCAAGGACGTCAAAGGGCTTTATCTTGCTGGTCAGATCAATGGCACGACGGGATATGAGGAGGCGGCTGCGCAAGGGCTGGTCGCTGGCCTGAACGCCGCTGGTGCGGCGCTTTCCCTCGATCCGGTCATTTTCACGCGGGATCAGAGTTACATAGGCGTCATGGTGGATGATCTGGTGACGCGGGGCGTTACCGAGCCCTACCGGATGTTTACATCGCGCGCAGAGTTCCGTCTGTCGCTGCGGGCCGACAACGCGGATCAAAGGCTGACGCCTCTCGGTATTTCAGCGGGCTGCGTCGGTTCACGCCGGCAGGAGTTGTTCGAGAATAAGATGGAAGCGCTGTCCGCAGGGAAGGAACGCCTGGATAGCGTTACGATATCTTCGCGCGAAGCGGCTGGTGCGGGAATAAAGGTTTCGGTCGACGGGCCCAAGCGGAACGGAAATGACCTTCTGGCCTTCGCCGATGTCGAGTTTGATACGATCCTCGCTATTTGGCCGGATCTGGCCGAGATCGCGCCCGAAATCCGAGAGCAACTCAAGCGCGACGCGCTTTATGCGCAGTATATCGCACGACAGGCGAAAGATGTGGCCTCCCTGAAGAAAGACGAAGCGCAGGCGATTCCCACAGATTTCGATTACGCCAGCCTCGACGGGCTTTCCCATGAGCTGCGCCAGAAGCTGGAAAAGGTTCGTCCGGCGACGCTTGGCCAAGCCGGGCGCGTTGAAGGTATGACCCCGGCAGGCCTGACGCTGATACTCGCGCGACTCCGCCGTCAGGCGCGCCAGTCGGCATGAATTCGGAGCGAGACGCGTTTCAACGCGCGGTAAATGTTTCACGTGAAACGCTTGAGCGCTTGGATATCTACGAATCGCTCGTTCAAAAGTGGACGAGACGGATAAACCTGATTGCGCCCGGCACGCTCAACGCACTTTGGAGCAGACATTTTCTGGATTCCGCCCAGCTTTTGGAGTTGGCGCCGGAGTCCGCAGAAACATGGTGCGATCTGGGCAGCGGCGGAGGCTTCCCTGGCGCAGTCATTGCAATCCTGTCGGCGGAGCGTGCGCCTGCGCGGAGCACGACACTCATCGAATCCGATCAGAGAAAAGCGACGTTTCTGAGGACTGTCAGCCGAGAGACGGGCGTGCGCTTTCAGGTACTGGCGGAGCGTATCGAGGCGGCCGAACCGCAGCAGGCGGATATCGTTTCGGCGCGGGCGCTTGCGCCTCTCCCCGAGCTTTTGCCCCTCGTCGTCCGGCATGTCTCTGCGTCTGGTCGGGCGCTTTTGTTGAAGGGCGCAGGACATGCTGTTGAGCTTTCGAATGCGCTTGAACGCTGGCGCTTCGATTGCGAAACTCACCCAAGCAAGACGGACTCAGAGGCCGTTGTCCTGAATATCGGAGAAATCGAGCGTGTCTGACCCAACGCGGCCCTCTCAGCCCCGCATCATTTCCGTGACAAACCAGAAAGGCGGCGTGGGTAAGACCACGACAGCCATCAATCTTGGCGCGGCGCTTGCGGAGGAAGGGTTCAACGTCCTTCTGGTGGATCTGGATCCGCAGGGGAATGCTTCGACGGGCCTCGGGATTGACCCCGAGGATCGGGGATATACGACCTATGATCTTCTCGTCGAAGACGCTGATCTGTCAAAAGTAATCCGGGCGACGAATATTGAAGGGCTTTTGATTGCCCCCGCGACGACGGATCTCAGTTCGGCGGATATCGAAATGGTATCGAACGAGCGGCGGAGCTTTCTTCTGTATGATGCGCTCAGGCAGCCGCGGATCGATGACTATGACCTGGATTTTATCCTGATCGATTGCCCGCCGTCGCTGAATCTTCTGACAGTGAACGCGATGGTCGCGTCTGACAGTGTCCTGATCCCGCTTCAAAGCGAGTTCTTTGCGCTGGAAGGGCTTTCGCAGCTCATGCTCACCGTTCGCGAGGTGCGTCAGTCCGCAAATCCCGATCTCAGGATCGAGGGCGTCGTCCTCACAATGTATGACGGGCGGAACAATCTAAGCCAGCAGGTCGAGCTGGACGCGCGCGAGACGCTTGGGGACCTGGTCTTCAAGACAATCGTTCCGCGCAACGTTCGTGTGTCCGAAGCGCCGTCTTTTGCCATGCCGGTGATCACCTACGATCCGATGTCAAAAGGCTCATATGCCTATCGCGCTTTGGCACAAGAAATGGTAGAAAAGATTCAATCGGCTACTTGATAGGGTAGGGGCATGGCACAGGCAAAGACGGAACGGCGCGGCTTGGGGCGCGGGCTTTCGGCCCTTATGGCGGATGTCGATACGGCGCCCGCAAAGCGTGGCGATACGCCCGCGCGCAAGGCCGAGGTTACGATCTCGATCGACAAGATTTTTCCCAATCCTGATCAGCCCCGCCGGACTTTCACGGAAGAGGCCTTGGCGGAACTTGCGGCCTCGGTGGCGACCAAGGGCATCATTCAGCCGCTGATCCTGCGGAACAGGCCAGGTGGGTCGGGGCAGTACGAGATCGTTGCCGGCGAGCGTCGGTGGCGGGCAGCTCAGCGCGCGCAGTTGCACGAGGTTCCTGCCATCGTCCGCGAGCTGGACGATACTGAGGTCCTTGAGATCGCCATTATCGAAAACATCCAGCGCGCCGACCTGAACGCGGTCGAAGAAGCCGCGGGTTACCGTCAACTCATGGAGCGGTTCGGACACACGCAGGAAAAACTTGCTGAAGCGCTTGGAAAGAGCCGCAGCCATATCGCTAACCTTTTGAGATTGCTCAATCTTCCCGAAGAAGTGCAGGACATGGTGCGCGATGGCTCCTTGTCTGCGGGCCATGCTCGAGCACTCATCACGGCACCTGATCCGTTGGCTCTGGCGCGGGAAGTGATCAAGGGCGGTCTTTCGGTTCGTCAGGCCGAGAAACTCGCCAAGGGCACGCCCGGTAAGAAGACCACGAACACGGCCACAACGCCTGAAAAGGACGCCGATACCAAGGCTTTGGAAAAAGACCTTGCTGCGGCGCTGTCCCTTCCGGTGTCGATCTCGCATAACGGCGAAGCCGGGTCTGGGACGATGACGCTGCGGTACAAGGACCTCGATCAGCTTGATGAGATTTGCCGCCGTCTTTCCGTGACGACTGGCGCAGGCGAGGTTTAGACCAAGAGTTCGCGCAGGACGGCGTTGAGGACAGGACGGCCTGATGAGGTCACCCGAAGTCGGCCGTTCGAGACATCCAAAGCCGGACTCTCCATCAACTCATTGATTTCGTGGACCCTAGAGAGAAAATCGGGCGCGATGTCCTCGACCGGAACGCCCTCGGTCAGCCTCAGGCCCATCATCAACCGCTCAGCCTGAATGTCGTCTGGAGAAACACTCTGACGGTTGTTCTCGCCGTTGCCGCTCTCGACTGCTGTGATCCATGCGCCCGGCGCCAGAAAAGTCTCGGTCGCAAGCCGCGTACCGTGCCGCGTAAAACGCCCATGCGCGCCAGGACCTATGCCGACCCAATCGCCCGCGCGCCAATAGGTAAGGTTGTGCAGCGATTCAGCGCCGGGCCTTGCATGGTTCGAGACCTCATAGGCAGGCAGACCGGCGGATGCTGTGATGCTCTGCGTCAGTTCGTACATGTCGGCGGCGATATCCTCATCCGGAAGCCCTTTCAGACGACCCCGGTCGAACCGGTCGCCAAAGGCCGTCCCCGGCTCGATCGTCAATTGATAGAGCGACATATGATCCGGACCGAAACCGATGGCGCGGCGCAACTCCTGCTCCCATGCCTCTCGCGTCTGATGCTGTCGGGCGTAGATCAAATCGAAAGACGTACGCGCGAAGACGTCCCTTGCCGTTTCAAAAGC
The DNA here is from genome assembly GCF_009830125.1 of Kangsaoukella pontilimi. GTDB lineage: Bacteria > Pseudomonadota > Alphaproteobacteria > Rhodobacterales > Rhodobacteraceae > Kangsaoukella > Kangsaoukella pontilimi. The sequence goes on from NZ_WUPT01000002.1 coordinate 200,525, forward strand.
GCGGATGCCTTCATCTGCCGAATGCAGACGACCAAGCGCCCGCAGATCGGTGTCGTTCAGCGCCTGAAGCCCAACCGAAACCCGGTTGACGCCTGCATCGCGAAACGCGCGGAATTTATCGGCCTCGACCGAAGTTGGATTGGCCTCCAACGTGATCTCGACGTCATTCGCTACGCTCCAGCGAGTCCGCGCTGCGTCAATGATGGCGCGCACCGTTTGGGGCTGCATCAGGCTGGGCGTTCCGCCGCCGAAGAAGATCGACGTCAGAATACGATCGGGAACATCCGAAGCGACACGATCGAGTTCGGCGACCAACGCATTCCGCCAGCGCGAGTGGTCTACACCAGCCACGACATGGCTGTTGAAGTCACAGTAGGGACATTTCGCCTGGCAAAAGGGCCAATGGACGTAAAGCGCAACGTGGCGCGGGTCAGTCATTGTCGAATACGGCGCGCAGCTTCCTGAAGGCATCCGCGCGGTGGCTGATCCGGTTTTTCTCCCACCGGTCCATCTCGCCAAAGGTTACGTCGTAACCGTCAGGCTGAAATATCGGATCATATCCGTGACCCTCTTCGCCGCGCATCGGCCAGACGAGATGCCCGCCCACACAGCCTTCGAAGACCTCGTCATGTCCGTCGGGCCAAGCCAGAACGAAAGTGCAGTTGAACGCGGCCCGCCGCGGATGCGGCGCATTCCGCGCCTCCAACTCTTCATGCGCACGGGTCATGGCCAGCACAAAGTCTCGGCCATTCGGTGTCTCGGCCCAGTCGGCAGTATAGACACCGGGCGCGCCATCGAGCGCGTCGATAGATATGCCGGAATCATCGGCCAGAGCCGGGAGCCCCGTCGCGCTGGCCGCGGCATGGGCTTTTATCCGTGCATTCTCCACGAAAGTGGTGCCGGTCTCCTCCGGTTCAGGCAGGGACATGTCGGCCGCGCCGGTAACGGTGATGCCCAGATCGGAGAGAAGATCTGCGATCTCTTCCAGCTTTCCCTTGTTATGGGTCGCAACCAGCAGGGTATCGCCGTCGAACCTGCGCATCAGCCAAGAGCCGCTTTCTGAGCCCCGACCAATGTGCCGACGCCCGCGTCCGCCAGATCCAGGAGCGTATTCATCTGATCCCGGGAATAGGTCGCGCCTTCGGCAGACATCTGAACCTCGATCAGGCGTCGGCCGCCCGTCATCACGAAATTGCCATCGACGCCAGCCTCGCTGTCCTCGGGATAATCGAGGTCCAGCACCGGCTGACCGGCGTAGATGCCGCAGGATACCGCCGCGACATGATCGGTCAGCGGATCGCTGCTTATCATCCCCGCCTTCATCAGCTTGTTAACCGCCAGTCGGAGCGCGACCCAGCCGCCGGTGATCGATGCGCAGCGCGTCCCGCCATCGGCCTGGATCACGTCGCAATCCACGGTGATCTGACGTTCCCCCAGGGCCGAGCGATCAACAGCCGCGCGCAGCGATCGACCGATAAGCCTTTGAATTTCCTGCGTTCTGCCAGACTGACCCTTTTTCGCCTCACGCTGCATCCGGCTGTGGGTTGCGCGGGGAAGCATCCCGTATTCCGCAGTAACCCAGCCAAGGCCCGAGTTCTTCATCCACGGCGGTACCCGCTCGTCGATGGACGCGGTGCAGAGGACATGCGTGTCCCCGCAGCGGATCAGGCACGAGCCTTCGGCATGACGGGTCACATCCGTTTCAATTGAAACGGGTCGCATTTCTCTTACATCACGTCCGGAAGGGCGCATTGGTTTCTCCTTTGCGGGTTGGCGGTTGATAGTCATGGTGGCCCCCCTCATCAACCCCGATTGACGCCGCTGGCGCCTTCCCTTTAATTGCATCGCTTCTCACAAGGCGGCTGATGACCGAGACTGGCAAAATTCTGGAAGAGATGAACGCGCGATCGCGCGAAGTCTTTCGCCGCGTCGTCGAGGGATATCTGGCAACGGGCGACCCGGTCGGTAGCCGCACCCTGACCCGCGAGTTGAGCGAAAAGGTCAGTGCCGCAACCGTCAGAAACGTCATGCAGGACCTGGAGTATCTGGGCCTGCTCGACTCTCCCCATGTTTCGGCGGGCCGCATCCCGACCCAGCTTGGTCTGCGCATGTTCGTGGACGGACTCCTTGAGGTGCGCGAGCTTTCGGATGAGGATCGCGGCGCCATCGACGTTTCGCTCAAGGGCTCGTCTTCCGAGGTCGGCGGCCTTCTGGATCGGGTCGGTTCTGCGCTTTCCGGTGCGACTCACGGGGCTAGCCTCGTTCTTGCGCCAAAGCTCGAAGCACCACTCAAGCATATCGACTTTGTCAGCCTGGCGCATGATCGCGCGCTTGTGGTGCTTGTTTTTTCAAACGGCCATGTCGAGAACCGCATCTTCACGCCTCCGGCGGGACAGACCGCCAGCTCCATGCGCGAGGCGGCGAATTTCCTGAACTCTATCGTGGATGGCCATACCATCAGTGAATTGGGTGAGGTCGTCTCGCGTGAGATCGCCAAGCACCGTCAGGAACTTGACAGCGCCGCGCGGGAACTGGTCGAAAATGGAAGTGCGTTCTGGGAAAACGAAGGCGGATCCTATGAGCGACTGATTGTCCGTGGCCGCGCGAATCTTCTGGCCGGAAGCGCCGAGGAAGAAGAGCTGGAGCGCATCCGCTCGCTTTTCGATGACCTCGAGCGGAAGAGGGATATCGCCGAGTTTCTCGACCTGACGGAAACCGGCGAGGGCGTGCGTATTTTCATTGGCTCCGAGAACAAGCTTTTCTCACTTTCCGGTTCCTCTTTGGTGGTCTCTCCCTATATGAACGCGGATCGAAAGATCATCGGTGCAGTCGGCGTGATCGGGCCAACACGCCTGAATTACGGCCGCATCGTTCCAATTGTTGACTATACCGCCCAGCTGGTTGGGCGCCTGATATCAGACCGAGGACAGTCATGAGTGACGGAGACGCGAAAAAGCAAGCCGCCGAAGAAGAGCTGATCGACATCGACAGTCCGGAGGCGCTGGAAGACCCGGACATCGACGAACGTATCCAGGCGCTGGAAGCGGAACGCGACGAGTTCCGTGACAAGTTCATGCGTGCGCTGGCCGATGCCGAGAATTCGCGCAAGCGGTCCGAACGGGATCGCCGAGAGGCCGAGCAATACGGCGGGTCTCGTCTGGCGCGTGATCTATTGCCCGTGTTCGACAACATGAAGCGCGCTGTGGATTCGATCCCCGAGGACGCGCGTGAAACGAATGCCGCCGTGATCGAGGGCGTCGAGCTGACCATGCGTGAGCTTCTGAACGTCTTCAAAAAGCACGGCATCGTGCCGATCATGCCCGAAGTCGGCGACCGGTTCGATCCGCAGCACCATGAAGCGATGTTCGAGGCCCCGCTGCCGGGCACCCGCGCAGGCGATATCATTCAGGTCTCGGCGCACGGTTTCATGCTGCATGACCGCCTGCTGCGCCCGGCACAGGTCGGCGTCAGCTCTGCGCCAGCCTCCTGATCAGGATACGTCCAGCATCGCCTTGAGCTCGTAAAGCGCGGCGAGAGCCTCTTTCGGTGTCATCTCGTCGGGCAGCAGCCTGGCTATTTCCGTCTCTATTTCGGATGATTTCGTCGGTTTCGGCGCCGCTTGCGGTGCCGTGACCGAAAAAAGCGGCAGATCGTCGATCAGCGCTTTTTGGTGCGTACTGCCTTCTCGCTCACCCTTCTCGAGAGCATCCAGAACAATGCGCGCCCGCTCGACCACACTTGCGGGCAGTCCGGCGAGCCGCGCCACCTGCACGCCATAACTGCGGTCGGCAGCGCCTTTCCGCACTTCGTGCAGGAAGATGACGTCGCCGTCCCATTCCTTGACCGCGACGGTGGCGTTATCGACACCCTCCAGCTTGTCGGCCAATTGAGTCAGTTCATGGTAATGGGTCGCAAAAAGCGCTCGACAGCGGTTCGCCTCGTGTAGGTGCTCCAGCGTCGCCCAGGCGATGGAAAGACCGTCATACGTCGCCGTTCCGCGCCCGATCTCGTCCAGAATCACCAGCGCGCGGTCATCCGCCTGGTTCAGGATCGCGGCGGTCTCGACCATCTCGACCATGAAGGTCGAGCGACCGCGCGCCAGATCATCCGAGGCGCCGACGCGGCTGAAAACCTGACTGACAAGGCCGATTTCCGCGCTATCCGCGGGTACGTAGCTGCCGGACTGCGCGAGGATGGCGATGAGCGCGTTCTGACGAAGGAATGTCGATTTACCGGCCATGTTAGGTCCCGTCAGAAGCCAGATGGCGGCTCCGGACTCGGCCGACAGATCACATCCATTGGCGATAAAGGGCGCGCCTTCGGATTTCAGCGCGCGCTCGACCACCGGGTGCCGGCCCGCTTCGATCCTGAATTCCCGGCCTTCCGTGACTTTCGGGCGGGACCAATCCTCGCTGCGGGCAAGCGCCGCAAGCGCGGTGATGACGTCGATCTCCGCGAGCGCACGCGCCGCGTCGCCAATTCCGGGAGCGTGGTGCAAAATCAGCGCTTTCAGCCTGTCATAGTGACGTTTCTCGATCTCGATGACCCGCGCGCCCGCATTCAGGATGCGGGTTTCCATCTCGGACAGATCGACCGTCGTGAAGCGCACGGCATTGGCCGTCGTCTGGCGATGGATGAACGTGTCGGAAAGCGGAGCGGACAGCATCTTTTCCGCATGGGTGGCCGTGGTTTCGATAAAATAGCCAAGTACATTGTTGTGCTTGATCTTCAGCGAGCTGACGCCAGTCTCCCTGGCATACTCAGCCTGATACCCGGCGATGACGCTGCGCCCCTCGTCGCGCAGCTTGCGTGCCTCGTCCAGCTCATCATCCACGCCCGCCGCTATATAGCCGCCATCCCGCGCAAGAAGCGGTGGCTCAGCGATCAGGGCCGTATCAAGCGCGTCGGTAACCTCGTCCAGGCCGGTCAGTCGGTCGAGCAGATCAGTCACTAAACCGGGCATATCCGCGGCTTTTCGCGCAATAAGGCGTGCGCCCTGGCTTAACCCGTCGCGGATGGCGGCAAGGTCCCGAGGACCGCCCCGGTCGAGCGCGAGGCGCGACAGCGCCCGGTCCATGTCGGGGCAGGATTTCAGCGCGTCGCGCGTATCTTCTGCCCAATCGGGCGTCTCCAGCGCGTAGTCGACCGCATCAAGCCGCGCCGCGATGGTCGGCAGGTGACGCGATGGCGAGGACAGCCGCCGTTCCAATAGGCGCCCGCCGCCCGCAGTCACCGTCCGGTCGATGGCGTGCAGAAGCGACCCCGCCCGACCGCCGGACAGCGCCTGCGTCAGCTCCAGGTTCCGCCGCGTGGCCGCGTCGATCTGCAGGACATCACGGGGCTGTTCGCGGATCGGGTGCCTCAGCAGCGGCAGCTTGCCCTTCTGCGTCAGGTCCAGATAGTCGATCAGAGCGCCCATGGCCGAAATCTCGGGGCGGCTGAATGTGCCGAAGGCGTCCAGGCTATCGACCTTGAAGAGCTTTGTGAGGCGCTTTTCGGCCGACTGACTGTCAAAGCTCGCAGCAGCCAGCGGCGTAACGGATGCTCCTATATCAGTCACTAGATCGGACAATTCCGCTTCTTTGCTGTCGGCCAGAACGACTTCGCTAGGCGCGAGGCGCGCCAGTTCAGGACCGAAGCGAACCTGCGAACCGGACAGCACGCGAAACTCGCCCGTTGAGATATCGACCCAGGCAATCGCGCCATCCCCGCGAATATCGGAAATCGCGGCCAGAAAATTATGCCGCCGCGCCTCCAGAAGCGAGTCCTCGGTAATTGTGCCGGGAGTGACGACTCGCACGACCCCACGTTTTACGACGGCCTTCGACCCGCGCTTCTTCGCTTCGGACGGGTCCTCCAACTGTTCGCAGACTGCAACGCGAAACCCCTTGCGAATGAGCGTCAGCAGATAGTTCTCGGCCGAATGCACCGGCACGCCGCACATCGGAATATCGTCGCCCAGATGTTTGCCGCGTTTGGTCAGCGCAATGTCCAGCGCCTCGGCCGCGGCGACGGCATCGTCGAAGAAAAGCTCATAAAAATCGCCCATCCGGTAGAACAGAAGCGAACCCGGATGCTCGGCCTTGATTTCGAGATACTGCGCCATCATCGGGGTGACGGCGGCATTGGCAACGGTCACGAACGCTCCCCCAAGCTTCGGTGGTCGTGAGAATCTAACGGCCCCAATGACGCGGCGAAAGGTGAAAATCGGCATCTTGCCCCGCCTTGCCGGCCCCGTCAGGATGGGCGGTAAGTGGAGGACCCCAATGGCCAAGACCAAGTATACGCGCGAGGACGCGCTGACCTTTCACATGCACCCGACGCCGGGCAAGTTCGAGGTGCAGGCGACCGTCCCGATGACGACGCAGCGCGACCTTTCGCTGGCTTATAGCCCCGGTGTTGCCGTGCCGTGCGAGGAAATCGCCGCCGCGCCGGAGACGGCATATGATTACACGAACAAGGGCAATCTGGTTGCCGTCATCTCGAACGGGACGGCGGTTCTGGGTCTTGGCAACCTTGGTGCACTGGGCTCGAAGCCGGTGATGGAGGGCAAGGCAGTTCTGTTCAAACGCTTTGCCGACGTGAACTCGATCGATATTGAGCTGGATACCGAGGACGTGGATGCTTTCTGCAATGCCGTCCGGCTAATGGGGCCAACGTTCGGCGGGATCAACCTTGAGGACATTAAGGCGCCGGAGTGCTTCATCATCGAACAGCGCCTCAAGGAAGAGATGGACATCCCCGTCTTTCACGACGACCAGCACGGGACGGCGGTGATCTGTGCGGCGGGGCTTCTGAATGCGCTGCATCTTTCGGGGAAAAAGATCGAGGACGTGAAGATCGTCCTCAACGGCGCTGGTGCCGCCGGGATCGCCTGTATCGAGCTGCTGAAGCGGATGGGTGCGCGGCACGAAAATTGCATCGTGGCTGATACCAAGGGCGTCATCTATCAGGGCCGGACCGAGGGCATGAACCAGTGGAAATCGGCCCATGCGGTCAAGACCGACGCGCGGACCCTGGAAGACGCGATGAAGGACGCCGACGTCTTTCTCGGCGTCAGCGCAAAAGGGGCCGTGACACAGGCGATGGTCGAAAGCATGGCCAAGGATCCGATCCTGTTTGCCATGGCGAACCCTGACCCCGAGATCACACCCGAGGATGCGCAAGCCGTTCGCCCTGACGCCATCGTTGCGACCGGTCGGTCTGACTATCCGAACCAGGTCAATAACGTGCTGGGATTCCCGTATCTTTTTCGGGGGGCGCTGGACATTCACGCACGCGCCATCAACGACGAGATGAAGATCGCCTGTGCTGAGGCGCTTGCCGAGCTGGCGCGAGAGGATGTGCCGGACGAGGTCGCAATGGCCTATGGGCAAAAGCTGACTTTTGGCCGTGACTATATCATCCCGACGCCGTTCGATCCGCGGCTGATCTATCGCATACCGCCCGCTGTTGCGAAGGCAGGCATGGATACGGGCGCGGCGCGGCGGCCCATCATCGACATGGAGGCCTATCGCGAAAGCCTGAAGGCGCGGATGGACCCGACCGCGTCGATCCTGCGCGGAATCAACGCGCGGGCCCGGGCGGCGCAGTCCCGTGTCGTCTTTGCGGAGGGTGACGACAACCGAGTGTTGCGCGCGGCCGTCGCCTATCAGCGGAACGGTTTCGGTAAGGCGGTTGTGGTCGGACGGGATCAGGACGTCGAAGCGCGACTCAAATCAGAGGGTTTAGGCGATGCCGTTGGCGAGATTGAGGTCATCAACGCGGCCAAAACCGAGCATCTCGAGACCTACAAGAGCTTTCTCTACAACCGGCTCCAGCGGAGCGGTTTTGACGCCGCCGATATTCACCGCCTTGCGGCGCGGGATCGGCACGTATTTGCCTCACTCATGCTGGCGCATGACCATGCCGACGCGCTTGTGACCGGCGCGACGCGTAAATCGGCCCATGTTCTGAAGCTGATTAACCATGTGTTCGATGCCAGCGCCGAGCATGGTGCTGTTGGCGTGACGGCCGTGCTGCACAAGGGACGGATCGTCTTGATTGCGGATACGCTGGTCCATGAATGGCCGGATGAAAACGACTTGGCCCAGATCGCAATTCAGGGCGCAAAAGTGGCGAAATCCCTTGGTTTAGAGCCTAGAGTCGCCTTTCTCAGCTTCTCGACCTTCGGCTATCCTGTGTCGGAACGGGCGGTCAAAATGTCCTGGGCGCCCGATGTTCTCGACAAGATGAATGTCGACTTCGAGTATGAAGGCGAGATGACAGTGGACGTGGCTCTCAACGCCAAAGCGCAAGAGGCCTATCCGTTCTCGCGGCTCACCGGCCCGGCAAATGTCTTGGTGGTGCCGGCGCGGCATTCGGCTTCGATCTCGGTCAAGCTGATGCAGGAAATGGCGGGCGCGACGGTCATCGGACCGATTCTGACCGGTGTTGATCGGCCCATCCAGATTTGCCCGACCGTCAGCTCGGTAAATGACATTCTGAACATGGCGCTTCTGGCCGCGAGCAAGGTTGGCTGAGATGACGATTTATTGCCTGGGTTCTGTCAACGCAGACCACTTCTATGCCGTGCCGCATATCCCAGAGCCGGGGGAAACACTCGCGGCTTTGGAACTCACCACGGGTCTGGGCGGCAAAGGCGCCAACCAGTCTGTTGCGGCGGCAAAGGCAGGCGCACAGGTCATTCATATCGGCGGGGTAGGGCCGGGGTCCGAGTGGATCTTCGAGCGACTTGAATCATACGGTGTCGACACGCGGCATATTGCGACCCTCGATGTTCCGACCGGCCATGCGATTATCAACGTGGCGGAGGACGGTGAGAACGCCATCGTGATCCTTGCTGGTGCGAATGGGGCGCAATCCGAGGACCGGATCGCGGCCGCTCTGCAAGACGCAGGCGCGGGAGACGTTCTGCTGATCCAGAACGAAACCAATTGTCAGGTCGAAGCGGCCCGCGTCGCTCGCGAAAAGGGTGTCGAGGTCGTCTATTCCGCCGCACCATTCGATGCCGAGGCGGTGCGCGCAATTCTCCCCGCAACCGACATGCTGCTTCTGAACGAGGTTGAGGCGGCGCAACTTGAAAAAGCCCTTGAACAGAGCCTGTTTTCCCTACCCGTCGCCCGGATCGTCGTGACTTTGGGCGCAAAGGGTGCGCGCTGGATCGACACGCGGTCTGGTGACAGCTGGGAGGTCGCGGGCACCCGCGTTGAGGCCGTCGATACCACCGGCGCGGGGGACACTTTCGCCGGCTATCTTGCGGCAGCTTTGCATGAAGGCATGAAGCCGGAAGAAGCGATGGCGTTCGCGGGCAAGGCGTCTGCGTTGAAGGTCACCCGGCATGGGACCGCTAATGCGATTCCGATGCGAGCCGAAGTCGAAGCGTTCAGCCCTTAGGACGCGAAGGGCGCGTCATTTCCCCAGAGCTGTCGGATCCGCTGATCGCGGCCGCAGCCGTTCCGATAGAACTTGTAGGCTTCCATCTTGGATTTCGGGCCGCGTCGGGTCAGGACGATCTCACCCTTCTTGTAATAATCCTGATGATATTCTTCGGCATCGTAGAAGGCCGAGGCATCAAGGATCGGGGTCACGATCCGTTGTCCCAGATCGCGCTCGGCGCGGGCCTTGGCTGCCTCTGCAAGACGCTTTTCCTCAGGGTTAGAGACGAAAACGGCGGTTCTATAGCTGTCCCCCCGGTCGCAGAACTGACCGCCAGCATCGGTGGGGTCGACCGACCGGAAGAAGGCGTGAAGCAGTGCCTCGTAACTGACGACAGCCGGATCGTAGCGGATCTCTACCGCCTCGTAGTGGCCCGTACCGCCGCGCGTGACCTGTTTGTATGTCGGGTTGGCAACCGTGCCGCCGGTGTAGCCGGACACAACCTCGTCAACGCCTCTGACCTTCTCGAAATCGGCTTCGACGCACCAGAAGCAGCCGCCGGCGAAATAAGCCGTCTCGGTCGCGGCGGCCTGTGCCTTGCCGCATTCGATGGCAAGGCCAAGCACGATGAAAAGCGCCAACATCGGGGCTTTCAGGGATTGTGCGGTCAAACTCATGGCGCTGTCCTTTCTCGACATGGGGCAAGACTGCCCCGCGGAGGAAAGGCCACGCAATTCACCGGGCCGTGAGGTCACGGTGACGTGAGAACACGTCACCGTTCACGTTACTTGCCGGAAAGGCGCCGCTTGCGTGCTGCGATCAGCTTGAGGCGCAGCGCATTGAGCTGAATGAAGCCCTGCGCGTCCTTCTGATCATAAGCGCCCGCATCCTCTTCGAAGGTCACATGTGCCTCGGAATAGAGCGAGTGATCAGACCACCGACCAACGGTGCGCGCCAGACCCTTGTAGAGCTTGAGGCGCACCGTTCCTGTAACGTGCTCCTGACTCTTGTCGATGGCGGCCTGAAGCATTTCGCGTTCGGGGCTGAACCAGAAACCGTTATAGATCAGCTCGGCGTAGCGCGGCATCAGTTCGTCTTTCAAATGCGCCTGGCCACGGTCGAGCGTGATCTGCTCGATCCCGCGGTGAGCCTCAAGAAGGATCGTGCCACCGGGTGTCTCGTAAATGCCGCGCGACTTCATGCCGACGAAACGTCCCTCGACAAGGTCGAGCCGCCCAATGCCATGCTTTCCGCCCAGCTCGTTGAGTTTCGTCAGGACGGTCGCGGGGCTCATCGCCTCGCCATTGATCGAGACGGCGTCGCCACCTTCGAACCCGATCTCGATGTATTCGGGCGTATCGGGCGCATCCTCGGGATGGACCGTGCGCTGATAGACGTAATCGGGCGCCTCGTCGGCAGGGTCTTCCAGCACCTTGCCCTCGGAGGAGGTGTGCAGAAGGTTGGCATCGACCGAGAACGGGGCCTCGCCGCGCTTGTCCTTGGCGATGGGAATCTGGTTCTTTTCCGCGAAGTCGATCAGCTTGGTGCGGCTGGTCAGGTCCCACAGACGCCAGGGCGCGATCACCTTGATGTCGGGGTTCAGCGCATAGGCCGAAAGCTCGAAACGGACCTGATCGTTGCCCTTGCCGGTCGCACCATGGGCGACGGCGTCGGCACCGGTCTCGGCGGCGATCTCCACCAGACGTTTCGAGATCAGCGGCCGCGCGATGGACGTGCCCAGAAGGTAAAGCCCCTCATAGAGAGCGTTGGCGCGGAACATCGGGAAAACGAAGTCGCGTACGAACTCTTCGCGCAGGTCTTCGATATAGATCTCGCTGACGCCCAGCATCTCGGCCTTCTGGCGGGCGGGTTCGAGTTCCTCACCCTGACCGAGATCGGCGGTGAAGGTGACTACTTCACAACCGTACTCGGTCTGAAGCCATTTCAGGATGATCGACGTATCGAGACCGCCGGAATAGGCGAGGACGACTTTCTTCGGTGCGGACATGGTTTTCCCCGTTTCGCTGGGCAAGCGGCGTTTACGGAGTTTTGCGCGCCTGAACAAGGGCGGGCGAACAGAAAGGGCGGTCGAAGCCGCCCTTTGCACCATTCGGTGTCACCTCAGGTCAGTCGACAAGAGCGATATCGTCTTCGTCGCAGACCTCGTCATCGCCACAGGTATCGGCGATGTCGTCATCATCCTCGTCCGATCCGTGGGTCTCCGACGCAGCGATGGCGCCGTCGATAGCGTCCTGCTGGCCGTCGAAGCGGGAATAGAGTTCGTCGAGAAGAGTCTGTTCCTCGTCGGTGCGAAGGTCACCTTCTGCGGAGTTCTTGTTCCAATACGCAAGGATCGCGGCCTCGGCGTCGGCTTTGGCCTGGAAGTCGTCCTCGTCGTAACCGTCAAGTTCTTCCTGCGCGGCAAGGTAGTCTTCCTCGGCCGGGCGCGTGACGGCGAATCCGTCCTCACTGTAACCGACGCCATCAAGCGCTGCGTCGATTGCCGGATCGCGGTCAGCGCCCTCTTTGACGGCAGTCAGATAGTCTTCCAGACTGTCATATTCCGACCCGACTACAGCATCGTCCAGCGACTGATAGAGCATCTCACGCTCGACAACGCCTGCGGCGGCATAGATGGCCGCACCAGACACGGCAAGCAGCGCCATGTGTCCGACGGGGCCGTTGGTGTTGCCATTCCGGATATGCGCCAGAACCGCGTTGATATTCGCGTTCATGGCGCCGTTCATGTTGCCAAGTTCGCTCGGGTGAAACGCGCTGACCTTTCCCGACTTGCCGCGCGCGAATAGCTGTTCCTCGCCGTCGGGCGCTGCGGCCTTCTTGCCGCCGCCGGCGACCTTGGCGGGCTTTTTGCCCCGCGTGTCTCCGTCGAACAGATTGCGCATCTCGCGGCCCATCCCGCGCAGGTCGTCGCCAAAGCCTTTCAGGCCACGGTTCGACTTGGAGCCGCCACCACGCGAGGCCGTCGTGTCGCCCGACTTGCCGCGGATCAGTTTCTGCCCGGCGTGATCGGGTTTCCCGCCACCGCCGCGCGATTTTTCGGACTTTGCATAGGCCGCATCGGCGGTTGCGATGACGGAAACCGTCGCTGCCGGCACGAGGGCGACCGACGAGAGCAGGATGGCCGCCATTGTCTGGCGTAGTGTCTTCCGCATTTCCGGTCTCCTTTTCGGGTGCATGGTCTATGCCCGGGACGCTAGAAACGATAGATGGCGCAAATGTGGCCGTCACCCTGTTCCGGCCGCAGAAGCGGGCTGGGCCGGGTGCGATGGCGGAAATCAGCCGGGCGAAAGGAGCGTGAAGATGGGCGGAATACTACCTGATGCCAAGGCCGCCGAACACGCGGTCCGCGGGCTTTTCCCGGCAACGCCGCTCCAGCGAAATGACCATATTTCCTTGCGTTATGGGGCCGATATCCTGCTGAAACGCGAGGATCTGACGCCTGTTCGCTCCTATAAGATCCGGGGGGCGATGAATGCGGTCCGTAAGGCGCTGCAGACCGCACCGGAAAAGCGCGATTTCGTCTGCGCCAGTGCGGGGAACCATGCGCAGGGGGTCGCCTATATCTGTCGTCATTTTGGCGTCAATGGGACGATTTTCATGCCAGTGACCACGCCTCAGCAAAAGATCGACAAGACGCGCAGTTTCGGCGGCGACAATGTGCGAATCGAACTGACGGGTGACTATTTCGACGAAACGCTGCGCTCGGCGCAGGCCTTCTGCACCAGCGCCGGGGCACATTTCCTGTCGCCCTTCGACGATCCTGACGTGATCGAAGGCCAGGCCTCCATTGCGGTCGAACTGATCGAAGCCATGGGCACGCCGCCTGACATCCTGGTCATGCCTGTCGGCGGGGGCGGGCTGTCGGCGGGTGTTCTGTCTTATCTTCGGGCGTTCGGGGCCGCGACCGAGGTGATCCTTGTCGAGCCGGAAGGCGGACAGAGCCTGCGGGCGGCGCTGGACGCGGGTGAGCCGGTGTCGCTGGACCGCGTGGACAATTTCGTCGATGGCGCAGCGGTCGCCCGGATCGGCGAGCGGCCGTTCGAGGTTCTGAAATCCGTCGATCCGGGCGATCTCTATGCAGTGTCTGAAAACCGTCTCTGCGCAACGATTCTGGAAATGCTGAATGTCGAAGGCATCGTTCTGGAACCGGCTGGCGCGCTGTCGGTCGATGTTCTTCAGGACATTACCGATCGCATCGCGGGAAAGACGGTTGTCTGCATCACCACGGGTGGAAACTTCGATTTCGAGCGTCTGCCAGAGGTGAAGGAGCGGGCGCAGCGCTATCGGGGCATCAAGAAGTATTTCGTTTTGCGCCTGCCTCAGCGACCCGGAGCGCTGCGCGACTTTCTCGAAATGCTCGGCCCGGACGACGATATCGCGCGGTTCGAGTACCTGAAGAAATCCGCGCGTAACTTTGGCTCGGTCCTGATCGGGATCGAGACGTCCGAGCCCGAGAATTTCGACCGGCTCTTCGCGGCGATGGATGCCGGTGGGTTGTCCTACCGCGACATCACTGCGGACGAATTGCTGGCGCGGTTCCTGATCTAGGGCAGGCGCTGGATCAGTTCGGTACGGGCTGACCGTAGCGCGGTCTGAATTGCGGGAAGATCGACGGCTGTGCGTCTGCCCGCGCGCACGTCGACTTCCTGCGCCGCACAGGCGCCAGCAACGTCCGACATCCCGACATTCTGCGCACTGCCCTTCAGGAAATGCAGCGCATCTGCCAAGGCGTCCGGCGTGCCGGCGCTGCCCAGCGCGGCCATCGCCTCGTCCACCTCCTCGAAGAAGATTTCAACAACCTCGGCGACGGCGTCTTCGCCCACCTCGGCCTTCAGTTCTTCAATGCGTGCCCAGTCGATCATGGGCACCGTCTAGCGGAGGTGCGTTAATTTTGCGTTCCGCCGCGGCAGCCCGTGATTTCAGGACACATTAACCGCTGCTGGTGTAGCACCCACCGCATGAATGCGTCCGAATCCGCGTTTCCCAAGCTTGTGGCCGCCGAAGAGGCGCGCCCGATCCTTGTTGTCGACGACAGCCGGGCGCAGCGTCGTCTTTTGTCCCGAACACTGACGAAATGGGGCTATGAGACGATTGAGGCTGGCTCAGGCGACGAAGCGCTGTCGATCTGCGCGTCAGTCGATGTGGACTTCGTCATCAGCGATTGGCTGATGCCCGGCCTCACCGGCGTCGAATTCTGTCAGCGATTCCGCGCGCTGAAGTCGGAGCGCCCAGCCTATTTCATTCTGCTCACCGCGCAGACCGAACGCGAAAAGCTGGCAGAGGGTCTGGAGAGCGGGGCTGACGATTTCCTGTCCAAACCCTTCAACGTGATCGAGCTGAAGGCCCGTGTTCGTGCCGGTCAGCGGGTGCTTCACGCCCAGCGCGACCTGATCGCCAAGAACCGGCTTCTGCGTCGGACGCTGGACGATCTGGAAGAGGCGCAAGGTGCGATCGAGCGTGACCTGAAAGAGGCGCACAGCTTTCAGCAAGGTCTGGTGCCGGAGCGGTTTCGCGCCCTGCCGGGGGCCGACCTGTCGATCCTGTATCAGCCTAGCGGACATGTCGGCGGCGATCTGGTCGGCATGTTCCCGATCAGCGAGAACCGGTATGGGGTCTACGCGCTGGACGTTGCGGGGCACGGTATCGCCTCGGCTTTGATGACCGCGCGGCTGGCGGCGAACCTGTCCGCGGTGTCGCCCGATCAGAACGTGGCGCTGACGGTCTATGCGTCGGGGCAGCGCGCGATGCTCCCCCCGGCTGAGGTCTGTCAGGTGCTGAACCGGCTTCTTCTGGAGGAATCGGATACCGACAAGTACCTGACGATGATTTTGGCCGAGATCGACCTCGCCTCCGGGCGGATCGTGATGGCGCAGGCGGGCCATCCCAGCCCGCTCCTTATTCGTGCGGATGGCCGGGCCGAGTATCTGGCTACCTATGGCCTGCCCGTCGGTCTGATCCCCGGGGCGGAATACGACGAGACGGTCGTGCAGCTTTCGAAAGGCGACCGGTTGATCCTCTATTCGGACGGTCTGACGGAATGTCCTGGACCCGACGGCGAGCTGTTGGAGGAAGAAGGGCTGCGGGACATGGTCCTGGCCAACAGGCATCTCCATGGCGAGGCGTTCGTCGCCGCGCTGACCGATGCGTTGGGCGCGTTTGCGGGCCGGACGGATTTTCCCGACGACCTTTCCGCCATGGTGATCGAGCGGACGTGAGGCCCTGATTCAAAGGCGCGAAAGTACCCTGAGAAGGAACATGCGATCGCCTTCGTTCTGGATGAGGCCGGGCGCGGCCTCGAACGGTGCCCAGATGGCAGTGTGTTCGGGCTCGGTCGGTGCGCTGATGCGCTGAACGGGACGTGCGACATAGACATGACAGACCTTTTCGGCCCAGAGGTCGTAATCCGGCATATAGGCGAAGCGACGGAAGGCGCCGACGCGTTTCGGACCCGCAATGGTCCAACCCGTTTCCTCGAAAACCTCGCGATGCAGCGCTGGCAGGACCTGCTCGCCGGTGTCGATGCCGCCGCCGGGAAGCTGGACCTCGTGCTCGGGTTCCGCCTGGTATGTCAGCAGAACGTCCCCGCCCCGCGGAAGGATCGCGTAGACACCGGGCCTGAGCCTGTAGCGGCGATCTGACCGAACCGGTTCGCCCAGTCTTGGGATCATCCCCTTGGTCCTTCGTTTGCGGTTCCTATATGGAGGCGGTATGCACGAGCGCGCTCGACAGGAAAACCCCATGAACATCGGATCGAATATCGCCTGGGACGATACCGTCCTTCCCTTTCAGCTTGATAGAACGGACACGCGGGGCCGCGTGGCCCGGCTCGACGGTGTGCTGGAACAGGTTCTGTCCCAGCACGATTACCCGCCGGCCATCGAAGCCCTGATCGCCGAGGCCACTCTGCTGACCGCGCTGATCGGCCAGACCATCAAGCTGAAGTGGAAACTGTCGCTTCAGGTGCGGGGCGATGGGCCGGCGCGTCTGATCGCCACGGACTATTACGGCCCGACCGAGGATGGCGAGCCGGCGCGTATCCGCGCCTATGCCAGCTTTGACAAGGAGCGGCTGGACCCGAACGGCGATCCGTTCCCGCAGATCGGCAAAGGCTATTTTGCGATCCTGATCGATCAGGGGGCGGGCATGACCCCTTATCAGGGCATCACGCCCATCGCGGGCGGGTCGCTCGCTGCCTGTGCGGAAGCCTATTTCGCCCAGTCCGAGCAATTGCCGACGCGGTTCGCGCTGAGCTTCGGTCAGTCGCAGGTGCCGGGGCAGTCGCTTCACTGGCGCGCGGGTGGCATGATGCTTCAGCAGATGCCCAAGGCGTCGCCCGGGGCGTCGGGCGGCGGGTCCGGCGATAACGGGCTTCTTCTGGCCGAAGATATCCTCGAAGGGAACGAGGCCGAGAACTGGAACCACGTGAACGTGCTTCTGGACACCGCCGAAGAGATCGAGCTGATCGGACCCACGGTCCAGCCGACCGAACTGCTGGTCAGGCTCTATCACGAGGATGGCCCGCGGGTGTTCGATGCGCAGCCGGTCAAGTTCGGCTGCACCTGTTCGTCGGATCGTGTGCGTCAGTCGCTTTCGATCTATTCGGCAAAGGATATCGGCCACATGACCACCGACGAGGGGATCGTGACGGCGGATTGCCAGTTCTGCGGGGCGCATTACGAGTTCGACCCGCTGACGCTGGGATTTGAGGCCGAAAAGGACCCTGAAGGTGACTGATCTTCGGGACCGGTTGGTCCGGGCGGCGACCCGGACCGACCGGCCCTCTTCGGATTTCGACCTGAACCCGTCCGTTGTCCTGCCCGAGAACCGCAAGCTCCGTGCCGCAGGCGTCCTGATTGGCGTGATCGAGGGCGGCGGTGGCGCGCGTGTTCTGCTGACCAAGCGGTCCTCGGCGCTCAAGCATCACCCCGGCCAGATTGCCTTTCCTGGCGGCAAGGTCGATCCCGTCGATGCCGATGTCGTCGCGGCGGCCATTCGCGAAACGCATGAGGAAACCGGCGTACCGCCCGAGACGATCGAGGTCATCGGTACTCTTGCGCCCCATGAAACGGTGACAGGGTTTCAGGTGACGCCGGTTCTGGCGCTGCTGACGCCACCGTCCGCATATAGGCGCGAGGCGGGCGAGGTGGACGAGGTCTTCGAAGTGCCGTTGGCGCATCTGTTGGACGCTCGGAACTACAGCGTTCAGTCCCGGCTCTGGCGGGGGCAGTCGCGATCCTACTTTACGGTGCCCTGGGGGCCCTATTACATCTGGGGTGCGACCGCGCGTATATTGCGCGGTCTGGCGGACCGGATGGCCGATGACACGACTTGATGCGGACTGGCTTCGCGATGACGCGACGCAACAGGCGCTCGGCCTTCTGACGGGCGCGGGCCATCAGGCATTTGTCGTGGGCGGCTGCGTGCGAAACGCGCTTCTGGGTGTGCCTGTCAATGACGTCGATATCGCTACCTCTGCCCCGCCGGAAACGGTTATCGAACTGGCGGACGCTGCGGGCATCCGAAGCGTGCCGACAGGTGTGGATCATGGAACCGTGACGCTGGTGATCGACGGCCAAGGGTTCGAGATCACGACCTTTCGCCGGGACGTCGAAACCGACGGGCGCCGGGCTGTGGTGAGTTTCTCCGCGACGCTGGAAGACGATGCGGCGCGGCGCGATTTCACGATGAACGCGCTTTACGCGGATGCGGATGGCACTGTGACAGACCCGGTGAACGGCCTGCCAGACCTGCGCGAGCGTCATGTGCGCTTTGTGGGCCATGCCGAGGACCGTATTCGCGAGGACTATCTCAGAAGCCTGCGTTTTTTCCGGTTTCACGCGCAATACGGCGATCCCGAGCGCGGTCTCGACGCCGATGCGCTGGCGGCCATTGCCGGCAATCTGGACGGGTTGGGTCAACTGGCTGCAGAACGGGTCTGGAGCGAGCTCAGGAAGCTTCTTTCTGCGGCCGACCCTGCACCCGCGCTCGCCGCCATGGAGACGTCCGGCGTTCTAGGGCGGCTTCTTCCCGGCGCGTCGTCGCGCTTTGTCGGCCCGTTGGTCTATCTCGAAGGTGAGGGCGGCATCCCACCTGAGGCCATTCGCAGGCTGGCCGCGCTGGGCGGCGCGGGCGCGGAACTGCGGCTTAGCCGGCAGGACGCGAGGCGGCTGGATACTCTGCGGTCAGCGGTCGAAGAGGGTACCGGCCCTGCCGAACTGGCGTGGCGCGAGGGAGCGGAAATCGCATGGGACGCAGCGCTTTTGCGCGCAGCGATGTCCGAGGCCCCGCTGGCGCCGGAGACCGGCCGGGTGATCGCCAGGGGCATGCAGGCGCAGTTTCCCCTGACCGCCGCCGACCTGATGCCGGACCTGTCCGGCGCGGCCCTGGGGCGTGCGCTCAAAGCGGCCGAGCGCGCCTGGATCGACAGTGATTTTTCGCTGGACCGTCAGAGCCTTGAAGGCGTCGCGCGGAAAGCGGGATGACAGGGCCGGTTTTTTCGGCTAATCGGATAACACCTTTCAAGAAGGATGCGAGCTCATGAACTGGATGTTGTCCGACACCGCCTGACCGGCCGGATCCAGTTCGGGACGGCCCTTTGCCCGTCCATTGCAGCCCTCGCATCTTCTTCGAAAGTCTTTTCCATGTTTCGTTTCTTTGAAAACCTTGTCGATCCCTACGTCGCCTATGAGGAACAGGACCGTCCACCGCAGCGGCTCTGGCCCTTTATCTGGGACTACAGCAAGCCGTTCCGGAAGCTCTTTGCCGTCACCGGCACCCTGACGATCCTAGTCGCCCTGATCGAGGTCTGGCTGATTGCCTATATGGGCCGTCTGGTCGACCTTCTTGCCAGTGCCGACCGGACGACCTTCTGGGACGATTACGGGTTCGAGATGGTGGCGATCGGCGTGGCGCTTCTGGTCCTGCGCCCTCTGGTCCAGCTTGTGGATGTCGGGCTTCTGAACAACGGAATCATGCCGAATTTCGGCACGCTGATCCGCTGGCGGGCGCACAGTCATGTGCTCAGACAGTCCGTCGGCTGGTTTGAGAACGATTTCGCGGGGCGTATCGCGAACCGGATCATGCAGACCCCGCCCGCGGCGGGCGAGGCCGTTTTTCAGGTCTTCGATGCGATGGCCTATTCCTTTGCCTACATCGTCGGCGCGCTGATCCTGCTGTCCGGCTCCGATCCCCGGCTTATGCTGCCGATGCTGCTCTGGCTGGGCCTTTATCTCTGGCTGGTGCGCTGGACCATCAAACGCGTCGGCCCGGCGAGTCAGGCGGCTTCGAACGCGCGCAGTCAGGTGACAGGCCGTGTCGTGGACGCCTATAGCAACATCCACTCGGTCAAGATGTTCGCCCACAACGAGGCCGAGCGCGCTTATGCGAAAGAGGCCATCGAACACGCCCGAGAGACGTTCCAGACGGAAATGCGCATCTATACCAAGATGGATGTTGGGCTGGTCTTTCTGAACGGGTTCCTGATCGTCGCCGTCGTCGGCTGGGCGGTGTGGCTCTGGGCGACCGGTGCCGCGACTGTGGGTGTCGTTGCTGCCGCGTCTGCGCTTGTGCTCCGGCTGAACGCCATGACCGGATGGATCATGTGGGCGCTGTCCAGCTTCTTCCGCAACCTCGGCGTTGTGGCCGAGGGCATGCAGACCATCGCGCAGCCGATCGAGCTGGTGGATGCGCCGGACGCGAAGCCTCTGAGACTGGAGAAGGGCCTGATCGAGATCGACGGGCTGTCGCATCATTACGGGCGAGGCTCTGGCGGTTTGGACCGTGTTACCCTGACCATTCGTCCCGGCGAAAAGGTCGGGCTTGTCGGGCGTTCGGGTGCCGGCAAGTCGACGCTCGTGAGGCTGCTTCTGCGGTTTTACGATGCCGAGGCTGGTGCGATCCGCATCGACGGTCAGGACATTGCCCACGTGGCGCAGGACTCGCTCCGGCTGCAGATCGGCATGGTTCAGCAGGATTCGTCCCTTCTTCACCGTTCGGTGCGGGACAACATTCTCTATGGCCGACCCGACGCCACCGAGGACGAGGTGATCGCGGCGGCAAAACGGGCCGAGGCGCATGACTTCATTCTGGACCTGCAGGACCCCGAGGGTCGGACGGGATATGACGCTCAGGTCGGCGAGCGCGGCGTGAAACTGTCCGGCGGGCAACGTCAGCGGATCGCGCTGGCACGCGTCGTCCTGAAAGACGCACCGATCCTCATTCTGGACGAGGCGACAAGCGCGCTGGACAGCGAGGTCGAGGCGGCAATTCAGGAAACGCTCTACGGGATGATGGAAGGCAAGACGGTCATCGCGATTGCACACAGATTGTCCACCATTGCCCATCTGGACCGCATCGTGGTTATCGACGACGGTCACATCGTGGAAGAAGGCAGCCATTCCGCGCTTTTGGCGGCGGGCGGTCTATATTCCCGGTTCTGGGGCCGCCAGTCGGGCGGTTTCATCGACACGACAGAGGCCGCCGAGTGACCCGGATCGAGGATCTGATCGACGCGTTTCGCCCTGCGGAGGGACCACCCCCGCAGACGCTCGGGCCGTTCTTTCGCTGGGTCCTCAAGGGCGCCATGCCCGTTCTGGCCGTGGCCGCGGTCCTGTCCGCAGCGACCGGCACGCTCGAGGTTCTGAGCGCGATCCTTCTGGGCATGGTGATCGATTCGGCGCTGAACTCGACACCGGAGGTCTATTTCTCGACCAACACCACGACGCTGTTGCTGTTACTCGGGTTCTTTCTGGTCCTGCGTCCCATCCTGTTCGGCGCGAACTCGCTGACTAACGCAGTCGTTGTCATGCCCAATATCAACCCGTTGGTGCTGACGCGTCTGCATCGTTGGACGCTGGGGCAGGCTGTGACGTTCTTCGACGACGATTTCGCCGGAAGGATCGCGCAGAAGCAGCTTCAGACGTCGCGCGCGGTCACGGACATCGTCAGCGAGATAATCAACGTGGGCTTTTTCGCGTTGGCCTCTCTGGTGGGGTCCGCGCTGCTGCTGACGACGATAAACGGATGGATGGCCGTGGGGCTTGGGCTTTGGCTTGTGATCTATCTCCTGATGATCCGCTGGTTCATGCCGCGTATCCGCGTGAGGTCGCAGGCGCGGGCAGGTGCGCGCGCCATGGTCACGGGCCAGATCGTCGACACGGTCACCAATATCAAGACCGTCAAACTGTTCGCCCATGCCGACTACGAGGAAGGCGCGGCGCTGGGCGCGGTAAAGAGCTTTCGTGAAAAGACGCTGGCCTATGGATACATCTCGGGGATGTTCCGGTTCTGCCTGATGTCGCTGGCCGGAGTTCTGCCGGTCTTCCTGATCGGGGCCACGCTCTATCTCTGGTCGCTGGGCGCGGCGACGCCGGGCGACATCGCCGCCGCCGGAGCTATCGCCATCCGCATCGCGCAGATGACGGGCTGGGTCAGCCATACACTAATGGCCATCTATGCCGCTATCGGAGAGGTCGAGGACGGCATGCGCACGCTGACGCCGCCCCACGCTCTGACCGACCGGCCCGGCGCGACGGCGCTTCCGGCGGATGCCAGCCGGATCGCCTTCGAGGATGTGAGCTTTTCCTACGGTCGGCGCACGGGCGGGGTCGAAGCGATTTCGCTCGTCATCGAGCCGGGCGAGAAGATCGGGATCGTTGGCGCATCGGGCGCGGGCAAGTCCACGCTCGTCGCGCTGCTTCTCAGGCTCTACGACACCGAGGGCGGCCGCGTGACCATCGGCGGGCAGGATATCCGCGACGTGACACAGGAAAGCCTGCGCCAGCAGATCGGGATGGTCACGCAGGAAACCGCCATGTTCAATCGTTCGGCCAGCGAGAACATCCTCTATGGGCGTCCCGATGCCACCGAGGACGAGATGATCGCGGCGGCAAAGCGGGCCGAGGCGCATGGTTTCATTCTGGGCCTGAAGGACCACAAGGGACGTACGGGATACGACGCGCATCTGGGCGAGCGGGGCGTCAAGCTCTCCGGCGGGCAACGCCAGCGGATCGCACTGGCGCGCGCCATTCTGAAAGACGCGCCCATTCTGGTTCTGGACGAAGCGACAAGCGCACTGGACAGCGAGGTCGAAGCCTCGATTCAGGAAGCGCTCGAGCGCGTAATGGATGGCAAAACGGTCATGGCCATCGCGCACCGGCTTTCCACGATTGCCCGCATGGACCGGATCGTGGTGCTCGATGACGGACATATTGTCGAACAGGGGACCCATGCCGAATTGCTGGAGCAAGGCGGGGTCTATGCCCGCTTCTGGCAACGGCAGTCGGGCGGGTTCATCGGCGTGCAAGAGGCCGCCGAATGACAAGCCCGGTGCGGGTGACGATCGAGCGTCTGGGCCACAAGGGTGACGGTATCGCGCCCGGCCCCGTCTTCGTACCGCGCGTTCTGCCGGGCGAGGTGGTCGAAGGCATCCCGGAGGGCGAAAAGCTGACCGCGCCCCGGATTGTCACCCCGTCAGCCGCCCGGGTTGCCGCGCCCTGCCGGCACTACAAGGCCTGCGGCGGGTGTTCTCTTCAGCATGTCAGCGACGATTTCGTGGCCGAGTGGAAGCTGGGCATCGTGCGCACCGCGTTGGAGGCGAATGGTCTGTCCGCGCCTCTCCGCCGCCTTCACACCTCGCCCCCCGAAAGCCGCCGGCGCGCCGTCTTCGGCGGGCGGCGGACAAAGTCGGGGGCGATCGTCGGGTTTCACGGACCGCAAAGCCATACTCTGACCGCTGTGCCGGACTGTCGCGTTCTGGACCCGGCCCTGACGGCTGCCTTACCCGTTCTGGAGCAGGTCACGGCCATCGGTGGCAGCCGGAAGGGCGAGCTTCGGCTGACCACAACGGTGACCGATGCGGGGCTGGACCTGTCGGTACAGTACGGCCCCGATCTGGATCTGGACCGGCGTACGCGGCTGACGGCGCTTGTGTCGGGAGGGGGTGTGACGCGGCTGACATGGAATGACGAGACCGTGTTTCAGGAAACCGAGCCTTTCGTCACCATCGGCGGCTTCCGCGTGCCGTTGCCGCCCGGCGCTTTTCTTCAGGCGACGATTCCCGGAGAGGCGGCGCTGACGGCATCTGTGGCGGATGCGCTGGATGGTGCCCGGGGGGCGGTCGCGGACCTGTTTTCCGGGATCGGCACCTTCACCTTTCCGCTGGCGGCGCGCCACGAGGTGCACGCGGTTGAAGGCGCCGCAGCCATGACCAGCGTGCTCGACAGGGGCTGGCGCGGTGCGACCGGCATTCGCCAGGTCACGACCGAGACGCGGGACCTTTTCCGGCGCCCGCTCTTGCCGGATGAGCTGAAGCGTTTCGCTGCCTTGGTGATCGACCCGCCCCGCGCGGGTGCTGCCGCCCAGATCGCGGAAATCGCAACGGCCCGCGTACCGCGTGTGGCCCATGTGTCGTGCAACCCGGTGACCTTCGCGCGGGATGCGGCGACGCTCGTCGCGGCGGGCTATGCGCTTGACTGGGTGGACGTGGTCGATCAGTTCCGGTGGTCGCCCCACGTGGAACTAGCGGCCAGCTTCACGTTAACCGATTGAGGATTCCCAGACGTTACGCTTTCGGGTAGCGTGATTTCCGAGGCATCAAATCGGGCGAAGACCCAATGAAACTGACAAGACGCGCCGCCCTTATCGGGGGCAGCTTACTGGCGTTGACGGGCTGCGGCTCGAAATTTCAGTCCTATACCGGGCCAGCGGTCACACGCGTGGCCGTCTTCAAGGACAGCCGCCGGATGTATCTTCTGCATCACAAGAGCGTTCTGAAGGCCTATGACATCGACCTCGGCTTTGCGCCGGTGGGTGACAAGAAGGTCGAGGGCGACGGCAAAACGCCGGAAGGGCATTACCTGATCGACCGACGGAATCCGAACAGTCGCTACCACCTCTCGATCGGTATCGACTATCCGCGCGCCCATGACATTGCGGAGGCGCGCGCGCTGGGCAAGGAGCCGGGCGGCGACATCTTCATCCACGGGCAGGGCAATCCGGTGTCCCGGCTGCGCCGGGACTGGACCTGGGGGTGCATTGCCGTAACCAATGACGAGATCGAAGAGGTCTATGCAATGGTGCGCGACGGCACCATCGTCTCGATTTATCCCTGAAGGGCTGCCGTGCTGGCCTGACCGGTAATCAGCGTCCACCAGATCTTGCCCGACGGCTCCTGAAACCAAGCGATGCCCAGATCGGTGGCGCGCGGATCGAGGATGACGCCACGCGTGTCGGGCTGCGTCATCCAGGCGGCAAGGGTCTCAAGTTCGGATTCGTAGGTTTCCGAGATATTCTCGCCCAGAAGTCCGCCGCGATAGCCTGCCCGCTGCACACGATCGAGCGGACTGGACCCGTCCGACCCGAAGTGCCAAGGCCGGTTCTGAAGCGACATGTCCTGCGCATGGGTTGCAGCGGCTGCGTTCAGTTCCGCCGACAGCTTCACCTGACCGGCCCCCGACGCCGCGCGAAGTGCGTTCACCCCGTCGAGCACCCGGAACTGGATCTCGGACGTGTCCGATGAGTCGATGCGGTAGATCTGCGGAAGCGGGCGCCCGTCCGGACCGAAACGCGGCGGCTCGGGCGTTGCGCAGGCTGTGAGGGTAAAGGCAAGGCCGATCAGCAGAAGAAACTTACGCAGCATGGGAAACACTCGATGACATTTTTCGGGGCAAGCCTTACAGCCAACGTGCCTCCTATACAAACCGAAGTGCCACACTGTTCGGCAAGCTAACGCCGGTTTGATTTGAAGCTGTTTCTTTTCCGCACTAAGTTCTGCAGCGGACCGGAAACGGAGATGTAAGTAATGACTATTCCCAAGTTGGACCGCCGCGGCTTTATCGCAGGCACCGCCGGGGCGGCCTCTGTGCTGGCCGCGCCTGCCATCGCGCAAAGCAACGTCGACCCCGAATTCCGCGACCAGGTGTCGGACTCGGTAAGGCGGAATGCGTCGAGCTTTCGGGCGCTGGAATGGCGGCCCTATTTCGACAACCTGAATAACGGAGCGATCCTTGTCGATATCACGTCGCGTGCGCTGCACTACTGGGACGAGACCGACACGATCTACAAGCTTTACCCGACCAGCGTGCCGCTGAGCGAGGATCTGACCCGCCGTGGCCGGACCCGCGTGGTTCTGAAGGACCCCGAGCCAGACTGGCGCCCGACACCGGCTATGAAGCAGCGGAACCCGGACTGGCCCGACTACATGCCGCCGGGACCGGACAACCCGCTCGGCATCCGCGCGATGCACCTGACCTGGACTTATTACCGCATCCACGGCACCCACGACACGCGCAAGATCGGACGCCGCTCGTCGAATGGCTGCATCGGCCTTTATAACGAGCACATCACCGAGCTTTACGATCTCTCCAAGGTTGGAACGCAGGTTCTGGTGATCTGACGGTAACCGTCAGGTGAAACAGGAAAGGCCCCGGCGGTGAGCGCGGGGCCTTTTTGCTGTTGTCAGATAGCGGCTACGAACCCAGAGCGATCATCTGCGCGACCAGGTCAACCTCGCGGAAGGGTTTGGAGATCACGGTGACGCCTTCGAATGCCTCTCCGAGGTCTGCGCTGTCCAACTGCCCTGTGAGGACGATAAACGGGACCGCGAGTTCCGACAGGCGGGACGCGATCTCATCTGATGTTGTCCGACCGAGATTGAAGTCGATCAAGGCGGCTTCGGGCGGGCTTTCCAGTGCCGCAAAGGCATCGGTCACTCTGGAAAACGGACCCAGAACCGTAGCTCCTCGGGATTCGAAGATATCGGCCAGATCCATGCCGATGATCGGGTCGTCTTCGACCACCATGATCCGGCGACCCGAGAACCACGTTTCGGGATCCGCCGCTTGGTCCGGTGTCGAGACCGCAATCGAAGGGGTGTCCGGAAGCGCCTCGTTCTGAAAGCTACGATGTACCCTGATGTCACATTTCAGACCGTCATCCGAGTAAGATATATCCACCGCCCCGTCGTCACGCAGGGCATTCCGAAAGATAGACGATCCGATGCCGGAGAGCCGATTGTCGGCGATGGCCGGGCCACCCGTTTCGACCCAGCGGATAGATACGGTGCGGTCTGCATGTGTCGAGACATCTATGCTGACGTTACCGTCCGGCAGGGAAAGCGCCCCGTGTTTGACCGCGTTTGTCAGAAGCTCGTGGAAAATCATGGCAAGCGCCTCTGACGCTTCACCCGTGAACCAGATGCGTGTTTCGCCAGTGATTGAGAGGCGGTCCAGCCAGCCGGAAAAGGCATCCAATTCCGTCGTCAGGATGTCTTTAAGGCTGGACCGCTCGGCTTCGTCCGAAATGAGAACCTTGTTGGCGCGCGACAGGGCCGCCAGCCGTTCCATCAGTGTCTCCGAGAACTCTTCGACCGAGTCCGCTCTTTTGGCGACCTGCCGGATCATCGAGTTCATGATCGCGAAGGTGTTCGAAACACGATGGTCGAGTTCCCTCGAAAGCAGCTTGAGCCGATCTTCGTTCCGCTTAGTTTCGGTAATGTCGATCACATGGCCGATCAGTTTCGTGACCTCGCCCGAGTCGGAGAAAATCGGCATGCCCTTCGCACTGATCCAGCGATCGACGCCGTCGGCGCGCCGTATCCGGGTTTCAAAAGACCAAGGGTTGCCGTCGGTGAGCGAGCTATTCAGGAGGTTCTCGACACGGTCGCGGTCTTCTTCGGCGACGTAGCTCAGGAAAATCTCTGCGCTCCATTCGTCGAGAAGCGTCTCGTGCCCAAAAATCTGGTCGTGCCGTAGGTTGCGCTCTGCCTTCCCGGTTTCGGCATCAAGCTCCCAGATTCCGATCTCGGACGTAGCTTGAATCAGATTGAGGTGGTCGCTGCCTCTATCGAACGTGGGAAAGTCTGACATGCCCTGCGCTGCCCTATCTCTCACTGGCTAATAACGTCGACTGTTCGCGAGTTTGGAAATGTCGACATCATTTTACAAAATAAGTTAATATTCCGCATCTGAGGGCACAGCTCAAGACGCGTGGACATTGTGACCAACTTTGAAAGCCGGTCAGTCGAGCCACCCCTTGAGGTTATCCTCGATCGCCTCGGAGAGCGCCGCGATATGCGCCTCGTCGTCGTTAAGGCAGGGGATGTAGGTGAAGTGCTCGCCGCCCGCTTCCTCGAAGCTCTCGCGAATCTCTTCATTGATTTCTTCCAGCGTCTCGATGCAGTCGGCCGAGAACGCCGGCGCGATGATGGCGATGCGCTTCTTGCCGTCCTCGGCAAGGCGCGCGACCTCTTCGACGGTGTAGGGCTTGAGCCATTCTTCCGGGCCGAAGCGGCTTTGGAAGGTCGAGGTGATCTGGGTGTCGTCCCAGCCCAGGCGCTCTTTCAGCAGCCGCGTCGTCTTCACGCACTGGCAGTGATAGGGATCGCCTTCCATAAGGTAACGCTGCGGCACGCCGTGATAGGAACAGACGAGGATGTCGGGCTTGGTCTCC
Organism: Kangsaoukella pontilimi; assembly: GCF_009830125.1. GTDB lineage: Bacteria > Pseudomonadota > Alphaproteobacteria > Rhodobacterales > Rhodobacteraceae > Kangsaoukella > Kangsaoukella pontilimi. The sequence goes on from NZ_WUPT01000002.1 coordinate 228,371, forward strand.
ATCATCGCGTAGGCACGTTCGACCGACTGGGCAAGCGCCTCGATATAGGACGGGCGGTCGAAATAGGCGGGGACGGTGCGGACCGGCGGCTGCCACTTTTCTTCCATCAGGGCGCGGAAGAACTGGTCGTTCGCGGTCGCGGTCGTGGCACCCGCGTATTGCGGATAGAGCGGGAAGAACAGGATCTTCCGGCAGCCGCGCTCGGCCATGACCCGGACCTTGGATTTGGTCGACGGGTTGCCGTAGCGCATGCAGAAGTCCACCAGCACGTCATCGCCATAGCGCGCCTGCATCGCGGCCTTGATCTTTTCCGTTTGCGCCTTGGTGATCGTCATGAGGGGGCTTTCGCCCAGATCCTCGTTCCAGATCGACTTGTACGCGGCGCCGGATGAGAAGGGCCGTTTGGACAGGATCACAAGCTGCAGAAGCGGCTGCCAGATCCACGGGCTGTAATCGATGACGCGGCGGTCTGACAGGAACTCGCCCAGGTAGCGGCGCATGGACCAGTAATCGTAGTTGTCCGGCGTCCCCAGATTGGCCAGCAGGACGCCCACGCGCGGGCGCTTAACCGGCGGGTGATCCGCCGGAAGGTGCGGGTTGTGCGGTTCTGTTTCGTCTTTCGGCAAGGTCACATCCTGACGTGAGCGCGCATCCAACATCCTAGAAAACCCTGTTTCGCATGTCTGCCCCTAGAGCCGCGACATAACGGTCCTTTCGCCAAGGTCAACGTATGCGGGGTGCGACCGTATCGCCCGCAGGGCTTTCAGTGGTGCCAAGCGCGTCTGCCAGACGCTGTTGCGCCGAGCCGGGGCGAAGAGGTTTCGGCTGGCTTTCATCGGGCGCCCAACCGGTCAGGAAGACCATCTCGAATGTCGCCAACAGATAGCCTTCGTCGTCCGAGAAATGGCTGCGGTAGATGTCCTCGGCCGTGGAAAAGAGCCGCCTGTTGGTGAACTGCCGTGGGCGGTCAGCAAGCGCGTTCGTTTCGCCCATAACGCGCAGATCGCGGCAAAGCGCGGCAAGCGTGCGATACCTCACCGTCAGCCGCTGGGAATCCGCGACTGGCAGCGCAAAGCCCGCACGCTGCATCAGCCCGCCCAGATCGCGCAAATCTGCCATGGGCAGCACACGCGGCGAAAGGCCGCCCGAGACCCGCGCCTCGGCCTCGGCGAGAGAGGTGCGCAACTCGTGCAGGGTCTGACCGGCGAACATCGTGCCGATGAAGAGCCCGTCGGGTTTGAGAAGCAGCCGCGATTGAACAAGCTGCCCGACCGGGTCATCTGCCCAGTGCAGCGACATTGCATGGACCACAAGGTCATGCGCGCCGCGCGAGCCGGACAGTTCCGGCGCGTCGTCCAGCTGGGTCGCCCCGGGCAGAAGCGTGGCAAATGGCCCCTTCGACAGTCCAATGACGGCAGGCGCCGTAAACGTCCTGTTAACCTCGCTCAGTCTTTCCTCGATCTCGGCAGCCGCTTCGGCGTGGAGGAAGGCATCCTCCATCGTGGCGCGGCGTCGGTGCGCGATGAGCGCGGATCGGTCGGTCAGGGTCTGCATGACGCCCCAGAAGGTAACGACGCATGAGCGCTTTGCAACGCGCACTCTCGGTTCTTTATCCCGATCAGTGCCTGATCTGCCGAAATCTGGTGGATCAGCCCGGCGCGCTTTGCCCTGACTGCTGGCGCGGGGTCCCCTTCGTGCAGGGCCATGTCTGCGACGCGTGTGGCGCGCCTCTGCCGGGGCAGGGGGATGGGGCGGCGGATCATTGCGACGACTGCCTGACGGTTGCGCGCCCTTGGGACAAGGGCCGGGCAGTGATGCTCTATCGTGACGCGGGGCGACGCTTCGTGCTGGCGCTGAAGCATGGCGACCGGACCGACCTTGCAGGTCCCGCTGCGCGCTGGCTCACCGAGCGTTTGCGCCCGCTGGTTGAGTGTGACGCGGTTGTGGTCCCGGTGCCTGTGCATTGGAGTCGGCTTCTCCGGCGGCGTTACAATCAGGCGGCCGAGATCGCGCGGGCGATGGGGCCGCTTCTGGGGGTGCCTGCCGTGCCCGATGCGCTGACACGGCTCCGGGCGACCGCCGTGCAGGACGGGCTTGGGATCGACGCGCGCTTTGCGAATGTCGCCGATGCCATCGTGGTGGCTGGGGCGAAACGGTCTGCGCTGGACGGTAGAACGGTGATCCTTGTGGATGACGTTATGACCTCGGGCGCGACACTCGCCGCCGCGACCACGGCCTGCCATGACGCGGGTGCAAGCCGGGTTATCGTCGGGGTGCTGGCACGGGCGGTCCGAAGCCCCTAGATAAGGGGCAACGGAATGCGGAGACCTCCATGGCCCAGATTGAAATCTATACGACGCCCCTTTGCGGGTTCTGCCACGCTGCGAAGCGGCTTCTGACGCAGAAGGATGCGGCATTTGCCGAGATTGACGTCTCGCGCGCTCCTGACAAGCGGCAGGAGATGATGGCGCGGGCCAACGGGCGCCACACGGTGCCGCAGATCTTCGTAGACGGTCAGCACGTGGGCGGTTGCGACGATCTCTACGCGCTCGAGCGCGCAGGTAAGCTCGACCCGATACTGGCGGCTTGAGGCCGATGCGCGCGGCACTGGTCCAGCTCAACGCCTCGGACGATCCGGCCGCCAATCTGCCCGTGACGCTTGGTTTTCTTGAAGACGCCGCCGACGCAGGCGCGGAGATCGCGCTGACGCCCGAGGTGACGAATTGTGTCTCGGCCAGTCGCGCGCGGCAGGCTGAAGTGCTGCAGGACGAGAATGAAGACATCACCCTTGCGGCGGTGCGCGAGCTTGCCGCGCGGCGCGGAATGCGGGTGCTGATCGGGTCGCTGGCGCTGAAGGGCGGTGCAGATGGCCGTTTTGTGAACCGGTCCTTGCTGATCGGGCCGGATGGCGGGATCGCCGCGCGCTATGACAAGATGCACATGTTCGACGTCTCGATTTCCGAGACCGAGACCTATCGCGAAAGCGCGGGCTATGCGCCCGGTGACCGCGCTGTGCTTGTTCAGGCCGGCGCAGCCGCGCTTGGCCTGACGATCTGCTACGACCTGCGCTTTCCCTATCTCTTCCGCCGTCTGGCACAGGCGGGGGCCGAGGTGCTGACGGTACCGTCCGCCTTTGCGCCGGACACAGGCGCGGCGCATTGGGAAACGCTTCTAAGGGCGCGCGCGATCGAGACCGGGTCTTTCGTCTTGGCGCCGGCGCAATGCGGCACGCACCGGGCCGTGCAGGGCCGCGAAAGGCGGACCCATGGCCATTCGCTGGCTGTTGATCCATGGGGAAGAATTCTGGCCGATGGCGGCGATTTGCCCGGGGTCACAACGGTTGATTTGGACGTGTCTGCGGTCAAGGATGTGCGGGGACGCGTGCCGTCCCTGACCCATGACCGAGACTTCGAAGGACCGTAATGGCCGAAAACAAGGACCCCGGCGACCCGCTGTCGATCGCGCTGTTCAGCGAGATGTTCATGGCGGATCAGCTTGCCCGCGCGCGTCTGGCCAAGGCCTTGCCGAAGGGAATGGAGCTGAGCCATTTCTCGGTTCTGAACCATCTGGCCCGCGCGAATGCCGAACGCACCCCGGCGCAGTTGGCTCGCGCGTTTCACGTCACGCGGGGCGCAATGACCAACACGGTCAGCAAGCTGGAATGGGCGGGCTACGTCCATGTCCGGCCCGACTGGGACGACGCGCGGCGCAAGTTCGTGTCCATCAGCGCGACCGGTCGCAAGGCGCGCGAGGCGGCGATCGCCGCGATCTATCCCATCATCAGCGAAGCGGTCGAGGCGGTCGGCCCCGAGCGTGTCCGGAACGCCCTGCCAGTGATCCGCGAGATCCGGCGGCGCTTCGACGAAGAAGCTACGCAGGACGAAGGGACGTCGTCACGTAGTTGACCGACAGGTCCTTGTCGCTCAGCGACCAGCGCCATGACACCGGGTTGAAGACGAAGCCCTTGCGATCCACCGGGTCGAGGCCGGCTTGCGACAGCAGACTATAAAGCTCGTCCGGCGTGATGAATTTCGACCACTCATGCGTGCCCTTGGGGAGCCAGCGCATGATGTGCTCGGCCCCGACGATGGCCATGGCGAAGCTCTTGGGGTTCCGGTTGATGGTCGAGCAGGTCATCAGGCCGCCCGGTTTCAGCAGGTCATGGCAGGCGGTCAGATAGGCCAACGGGTCGGCCACGTGTTCGACCACTTCCATGTTGAGAACCGCGTCGAATCGCTCACCCGCCGCGGCCAGAGCCTCGGCCGTCGTGTGGCGATAGTCGATCTTCAGGCCCTGCGCCTCAGCATGGACACGGGCGACGGGGATGTTCCGTTCGGCGGCGTCGGCGCCCACCACATCGGCCCCGAGCCGGGCCATCGGTTCGGACAACAAACCGCCGCCGCAGCCGATGTCCAGAATGCGCAGCCCCTCGAACGGTCGCGACGCGGACAGGTCGCGATCGAACTCGACCGCAATTTGTCGTGTGATATAGTCCAGCCGACAGGGGTTCAGCATGTGCAGCGGCTTGAACTTACCGTTCGGGTCCCACCATTCGGCGGCCATCGCCTCGAACTTGGCGATTTCGGACGGATCGATGGTTGTTGCGCTTTCCATAAGGCCCCCGGCATGAACATTCTGACCCGGCACCCATAGATTGCCGGATTTTCGAGTTATATAGATCCGTCATGGACCGGTCCGTAGACAAAAAGAGTGCGGCACATTTTCTCTATCCGCCGATCGACCCCTTCGATCAGCGGATGCTGGACGTGGGCGACGGTCATCGCGTCTATGTCGAACAATGCGGCAATCCAGAGGGTCAGCCTGTGGTGGTGCTGCATGGCGGGCCGGGTGGCGGATGCAGCCCGGCGATGCGGCGTTATTTCGATCCGAGCCACTATCGTGTGATCCTGTTCGATCAGCGCGGATGCGGTCGCTCCCGACCTCATGCGGTCGTCAAGGACAACACCACCTGGCATCTGGTGCGTGATATCGAGCTGATCCGCGAGACGCTGGGCATCGACAAGTGGATCGTCTTCGGCGGAAGCTGGGGTGCGACGCTGTCGCTGATCTATGCCATCACCCATCCCGACCGGACCGCCTATCTGGCGTTGCGCGGTGTGTTCCTGATGACGCGGGCCGAGCTTGACTGGTTCTATGGCGGCGGTGCGGGCAGTTTCTGGCCCGATGTGTGGTCACGGTTCACGGCGATCATCCCCGTGGATGAGCATGACGACCTGATCGCCGCCTATCACCGGCGCTTGTTCTCGGGCGACCTCAGTCAGGAGACACGTTTCGCCCGTGCCTGGGCAAGCTGGGAGAACACGCTGGCCTCGATCTCGAATGATGGGCCGGGTGGCGAAAGCCCTGCGGAATACGCCCGCGCCTTTGCCCGGCTTGAAAACCATTATTTCACCAATGGCGGTTTCCTGGAAAGCGATGGCTGGATCGAAGAGAATATCGGCACCATCGCCAATATTCCCGGCACCATTGTTCAGGGCAGGTACGATATGATCTGCCCGCCCGCTGCGGCGCATCGGCTTGCGGCGGCCTGGCCCGGCGCCTCGCTGACCATCGTGCCGCGCGCGGGCCATGCCCTGTCCGAGCCCGGGATCAGCGCGGAACTGGTGCGCGTGATGGACGGTTTGCGCCGCCGGTTCTAATGCGTTTGCCGCGCTTGCGCAGTTTTTCGCCGGCCCCTTGATGCGGTTGCGCGGTTTTCCGATTTCCCAAGACCTGCCGGCAGGTCGCCCTTGTTTCGCCCCAATTGCTGGATTTTGTGTCCTCCGGGGGCGCTGCAAAGGACCTGGGGATGCGCGGAAAAATCTGGACGGCTGCTATCGCGGCTACCGTTGTGGTTCTGTCGGCGGCTTCGGCGGAAGCGTGCTCGCGCGCTGTGCCGGCCAAGGCAGTGAAAACGCAGGTACCGGCGAAGGGCATCGATCAGGACCTTCTGGAGGCCGCGATCCGTGTCGAGGTCAACTATCACCGGTGTCGTGTGGGTCTCTCTGAACTGGGGGACGCAGGCAACGGTCTGGCCCGTCAGGCGCACGCCCACAGCAAGTGGATGGCCAAGACCGGACAGCTCGCTCACAAGAGCACCGTTGCCGGGCGCGCAACACTTATGCAGCGCATCAAGAAGTCCGGCGTCCGGTTCCGCACCGGGTCCGAGAACATAGGGATGGTCCATCGCTATCAGGTCGACAACCGGCGCTTCCGCATCATCGACGCGAACTCTTGCGCCTTTGTTTCGACCAAGGGTGAGCCGCTGCCGGCGCATTCCTATGCGACCCTTGCGCGGCATATCGTGACGCTCTGGATGGAAAGCCCCGGTCACCGCAAGAATATCCTGGACCGCAACGCGAAAGCCGTATCCTCGGCCATCGCGTTCGAGCCGAAAGCCGATTTCTGCGGCCGCTTCTGGATTACCCAGAACTTCATTGGGTGAGACGTGGTTCGGCCCGGAGGGTCGACAAAATGTCCTGTGGACCTTTTGAGCGTCGAACGGGCGAAGCCCTGGCGGAGACGTGGTTCGGCCCGGAGGGCCTAGAGCGTCATCCGGAAGAACAGCATGAACGGTGTCAGCTCTGGTGCGATTGCGCTGGTCGAGGCCTGACCGGGCCGATCCAGCCGCTCGAACCCCATCTTGTCGTACAGCGCGGGCTGTTCGTGGTTGGCCGAGAAAGTGTCTGCCACAAGCTCGGTCAGCCCCATCTCTCGCGCGTCTCTAATGCGCGCTTCGACGAGTGCCTGTCCAAGGCCAGAGCGCCGCATTTCGGGCCGGACATAGAGATGTTTCATCTCGCCCGTGGTCGGTGACAGCCGCTTGAGCGCACCGGTTCCCACGACCTTCCCCGACGGATCGAAGGCCAGATAGTAGCTACCGTTGGGTGGGAGGACCGCCCCGAAGTTGGACCAGAAGGCATCCAGATGGGCGTGTATATCGAAATCGGGACCGCCCGCGCCGACCATGCGGCCATGCATGAAACGGGCGTGATCAAGAAGAAGCGCCTTGGCCTCTGCCATCGGTACGTCCGCCTCGCGGGTGAAACGGCGAAGCGTGAAGGGCTTGGGTTCGGTCATGAAGGTCCGATTTTCCTGGGCCACGGTGTCGGTTGCAAGCATCTTCAGGGTCTCCGCTGAACTCAACTGATCCTGGAAACAGGCTATCCAAAGGGGACCAATTCGCCTAAGCAGAAATAATAGCCATACGAAAGTTCAGCTATCATGTCTGTGGACTGGCGCCATCTGCCCTCGTTGTCCTCGCTCCGCGCCTTCGAGACGACGGCGAGCGAGGGGGGCTTTGCCGGCGCCGCGCGCGCCTTGAACGTGACCCATGCCGCGGTTGCGCAACAGGTGCGCGGGCTGGAGGCGGCGCTGGGCGTCCGGCTGGTCATGCGACAAGGGCGAAGCGTAGTTCTGACGGATGCGGGTGCGCATCTGGCCGGGGCGCTGTCGGAGGGTTTCGGACAGATCGCCAAGGGGGTCGAGGCGCTGGCCGATGCCGAGGCTCATCGCGGCCTTCGGATCACGACGACGCAGTTTCTGGTGGACGAAATCCTGATGCCGAACCTGTCCCAGTTCTGGGAGCGGCATCCGGGCGTCGAGATCGCGTTTTTCCCCGCGCGAAAGTTCATCGACATCATCCGCGAAGGTTTTGATTGCGGCATCCGGGTCATCCCGTCGACGAAGGAACCGGACTGGCCGGGACTGGACGCGATCTTCCTTGCGAAAGCGCAAATGATGGTTGTGGGGGCGCCCAAACTGGTGGGGGACGGGACCGCCGACCCTCACGACATGCCATGGCTCCTGCATGACGAAATGGCACCGAAGCCCGAGATCATGGAGACGGCCGGGCTGGACCTTGGCCGGATCAAATGGGTACGGATCGGCAGCGCTCAACTTCAGCTTCAGGCGCTGCGGCAGGGGCTTGGTCTGACGCTGTTCAATGAGCGGATCGCGCGCCGCTTCATCGAGGCGGGCGAGATCGTGCAGATGCCGACGGCGCCGATCGGAATTCTGGACTACTACGCCGTTGTGCCGAAGGGGCCGCGCTCTCCGCTACTGGATGATTTCATCGACTGGGTGCGCGCGCTTCTCTAGGGCGCACACTCTCCCCTTGCAGACTCAGGGCCGCCTGCGTATATGCATCTCAACAGCGGCGCTTCGGCTTCCACCCCCGAGGCTCCACCGGAAAATTCCACGGGCCCGCTGGCCCGTTTTTTTATGTCTGAACCAATGTCCGATCTTATTGCCAAAGCCAGCATCGACCGGCGCCTTGCCGAGATCATTACCCCCGTCATCGAGGACATGGGGTTCGAACTGGTGCGCGTGCGGCTGATGGGCGGCAACACAAAGACGCTTCAGATCATGGCCGAGCGTCCCGATGGCGGGATCGAAGTCGACGAATGCGCCGAGATTTCCACCGCCGTCAGTGCGACACTGGATGTCGAGGATCCACTCGAAGACGCCTACACGCTTGAAGTATCGTCGCCCGGTATCGACCGGCCATTGACCCGGCTCAAGGATTTCGAGACCTGGGAAGGCTACGAGGCCAAGCTGGAAACCGCCGAGATGATCGACGGCCGCCGCCGCTTCAAGGGGACGCTTCAGGGCACCGAAGGCTCGGAAGTGCTGATCGAGATCGAGGTGAACGGCGAACCGGTGACCATCGGGCTTCAGTTCGACTGGTTGTCGGACGCGAAACTGGTGCTTACCGACGACCTGATCCGCGACGTGTTGAAGGCCCGCAAGGACGCGGGCCAGGTAGATGAAAAGCAGTTCGACGAAATACAGACCATCATGGATGGCGACGAGGAGACCTGAGAATGGCGATCACATCCGCAAACCAGCTTGAACTTCTCCAGACGGCCGAGGCCGTCGCGCGCGAGAAGATGATCGACCCCGCGCTGGTGATCGAGGCGATGGAAGAAAGCCTCGCCCGTGCCGCGAAAAGCCGCTACGGCGCGGAAATGGACATTCGCGTGTCGATCGACCGCAAGACGGGCAAGGCGACCTTCACCCGCGTCCGCACCGTGATCGACCCCGAGACCGAAGAGCTTGAGAACTATCAGGCGCAGATGACGCCCGAGCAGGCCAAGCAGTATCTGGACGACCCCAAGCCGGGCGACGTCATCGTGGACGAGGTGCCCCCGGTCGAGATGGGCCGGATCGCCGCGCAGTCGGCCAAGCAGGTCATCCTGCAGAAGGTCCGCGAGGCAGAGCGTGATCGTCAGTACGAGGAATTCAAGGATCGCGTCGGCACGATCATCAACGCCGTCGTCAAGCGCGAGGAATACGGCAACGTCATCGTTGACCTTCAGGGTCATGGCGAGGGTGTGCTCCGCCGGAACGAGAAAATCGGCCGCGAAAGCTATCGCCCGAACGACCGCATCCGCTGCTACATCAAGGATGTCCGCCGCGAGGCCCGCGGTCCCCAGATCTTCCTGAGCCGCACCGCGCCCGAATTCATGGCCGAACTGTTCAAGATGGAAGTGCCGGAAATCTACGACGGCATCATCGAGATCAAGGCTGTGGCCCGCGACCCGGGCAGCCGCGCCAAGATCGCGGTCATCAGCTATGACAACTCGATCGATCCCGTGGGCGCCTGTGTCGGTATGCGCGGCAGCCGCGTGCAGGCCGTCGTGAACGAGCTTCAGGGCGAAAAGATCGACATCATCCCGTGGAACGAAGACGCGCCGACCTTCCTGGTCAACGCGCTTCAGCCGGCCGAGGTGACAAAGGTTGTTCTGGACGAGGAAGCCGAGCGGATCGAAGTCGTCGTGCCGGAAGAGCAGCTTTCGCTTGCCATCGGCCGTCGTGGTCAGAACGTGCGTCTGGCCTCGCAGCTGACCGGTCTCGATATCGACATCATGACCGAGGAAGAAGAATCGGCGCGCCGTCAGGCCGAGTTCGAAGAGCGCACCAAGCTCTTTGTCGACACGCTCGATCTGGACGAGTTCTTTGCGCAGCTTCTGGTCTCCGAAGGCTTCACCAGCCTTGAAGAGGTCGCCTATGTCGAGCTGGACGAGCTGCTGGTGATCGACGGCGTGGACGAGGACACCGCGAACGAGCTTCAGGCCCGCGCCCGCGACTATATCGATGCGCAGAACAAGAAGGCGCTGGAGAACGCGCGCGAGCTTGGCGCCGAGGACAGCCTCATTGAATTCGAGGGGCTGACACCCCAGATGGTAGAGGCTCTGGCCAAGGATGACGTGAAGACGCTGGAAGACTTCGCCACCTGCGCCGACTGGGAGCTTGCCGGCGGCTGGACCACCGATGGCGGCGAACGCGTCAAGGATGACGGTATCCTCGAACCCTTCGATGTGTCGCTGGAAGAGGCCCAGCACATGATCATGACGGCCCGTATCCTTCTGGGTTGGGTCGATCCGGCCGATCTGGAGTCCGAAGAGGACGAGGTCGAGGGCACTGAAACCGAGGAGGCCGAGGCCTGATCGCAGGCCTCGGAGCTGGCCCATGTCACGCGGTGGCAAGGACAAGTATCGCGACGACCCCGAGCGTCGCTGCCTCGTCACCGGCGAGGTTCAGCCCAAGCGTGGGCTGATCCGCTTTGCCGTCAGTCCCGACGGGCAGGTGGTGCCGGACATTCTGGCAAAGCTGCCCGGTCGCGGTCTTTGGGTCAGCGCCGAGCGTGAGGCGCTTGAAAAGGCTGTCGCGAAGGGGCTTTTCGCCCGCGGTGCCAAGGCGCAGGTTACGGTGCCTGATGATCTGGTCGATCAGGTCGAGGTGCTTCTGGCCCGCCGGGTGATCGACGGCATCTCGATGGCGCGGAAGGCCGGGCTGGCGATTGCCGGCTACGAAAAGGTCAAGGACGCGCTCGGGAAAGAGTCGGTCCGAATCCTGTTCCAGGCCTCGGACGGGTCGGAACGGGGGAAATCGAAGCTCTTTCCGCCGGGCGGACGGGGCAGTTTTTTCGAGGTTTTGACGGCCTCAGAATTGGGTTTGTCCTTTGGGCGCGAACGTGTGATACATGCCGCGCTTGGAAAGGGCGGACTCACTGAACGTATCAGAGAGGACGCCATCAGGTTATCCGGCGTTCGCGAGAGTATCGGCGGTGACGCCGCCGGAAAGGTAAAGAAGACCCTATGAGCGACACTGACGGCAAAAAACCCCTTGGACTGCGCGGCTCCGGACGACCCGGACAGGTGAAGCAGAGCTTCAGCCATGGCCGGACCAAGAACGTCGTGGTCGAGACCAAGCGCAAGCGCGTTGTGGTGCCGAAGCCGGGTGCGGCCAAGGCAGGCGGCGCCGGCGCGGCTTCTCCGCAGGCGGGCGACCAGAGCAAGCGTCCCGCTGGGATCTCCGACGCCGAACTCGAACGCCGGATGAAGGCGCTCGCCGCCGCGAAGGCGCGCGAGACAGAGGAGCAGGAGGCCCGCGAAGCCGAAGAGCGTGCGCGCGCTGAAGAGCGTGAGCGCCGCCGCGCCGAGGCTGAGGCCAAGGAGCAGGAAGAGCGCGAGCGCGAGGAAAAAGCCCGCGCCAAAGCCGAAGAAGACGAGCGCCGCCAGCGCGAGGCCGAAGAGGCCAAGGCGCGTGCCGCTACCGCGCCCGCTCCGGAAGAGGCTCCTGAAGCTGGCAAGCCCAACACGAAAGCTGCGCCCAAGGCACGCGAACGCGACGATCGCGATCGCCGCGGTCAGGAACGTGAAACCCGTGGCCGCGGCGGCGACCGCGACGGCGGGCGCCGCGCGGGCAAGCTGACGCTGAACCAGGCGCTTTCGGGCGGCGAGGGCGGACGTCAGAAATCGCTCGCCGCGATGAAGCGCAAGCAGGAGCGTGCCCGGCAGAAGGCCATGGGCGGCCCGGTCGAGCGCGAGAAGGTTGTGCGCACAGTGCAGCTTCCCGAGGCGATCGTCGTCTCCGAGCTCGCCAACCGTATGACCGAGCGTGTGGCCGATGTCGTCAAGGCGCTTATGCAGAACGGCATCATGGCGACGCAGAACCAGACGATCGACCAGGATACTGCCGAGCTGATTATCGAAGAGTTCGGTCACAGGGTGCAGCGCGTCTCGGACTCAGACGTGGAAGACGTCATCGACACTGTCGAGGACGCAGAAGCGGATTTGAAACCGCGTCCCCCGGTCATCACCGTCATGGGCCACGTCGACCACGGCAAGACCTCGCTTCTGGACGCGATCCGGAATGCCAAGGTTGTCTCCGGCGAAGCCGGCGGCATCACGCAGCATATCGGCGCCTATCAGGTAAAGACCGATGGCGGGCAGTTGCTGACCTTCCTCGATACGCCGGGCCACGCCGCCTTTACGTCGATGCGTGCGCGTGGTGCGCAGGTCACCGATATCGTGGTGCTTGTGGTTGCCGCCGATGACGCGGTCATGCCGCAGACGGTCGAGGCGATCAATCACGCCAAGGCCGCAAAAGTGCCGATGATCGTCGCGATCAACAAGATCGACAAACCGGACGCTACGCCGGACAAGGTTCGGACCGATCTTCTTCAGCACGAAGTGATCGTCGAGAAGATGTCGGGTGACGTTCAGGACGTGGAAGTCTCGGCCATCAAGGGCCAGGGCCTTGACGATCTGCTCGAAGCCATCGCGCTTCAGGCCGAGCTGCTCGAGCTGAAAGCCAACCCCGACCGCGCCGCGCAGGGTGCCGTGATTGAAGCCCAGCTCGATGTGGGCCGCGGCCCGGTTGCCACGGTTCTTGTCCAGCACGGCACACTTCGCCAGGGCGATATTTTCGTCGTGGGCGAACAGTGGGGCAAGGTGCGCGCGATGGAGAACGACAAGGGCGAGCGCGTCAAGGAAGCCGGTCCGTCCGTTCCGGTCGAGGTTCTCGGTCTGAACGGCACGCCCGAAGCGGGCGACGTCCTGAACGTGGTCGAGACCGAAGCCCAGGCGCGCGAGATCGCGGAATACCGCGAGAAGGCCGCCAAGGAAAAACGCGCCGCCGCCGGTGCCGCCACCACGCTGGAACAGCTGATGGCCAAGGCAAAGGAAGACGAGAACGTGGCGGAACTGCCCATCCTCGTCAAAGCCGACGTGCAGGGCTCGGCCGAAGCCATCGTTCAGGCGATGGAAAAGATCGGAAACGAAGAGGTTCGCGTCCGCGTGCTCCACTCCGGTGTAGGCGCGATCACGGAATCGGATATCGGCCTTGCCGAAGCCTCCGGCGCACCGGTCATCGGCTTCAACGTCCGGGCCAACGCGCCCGCGCGGAATGCGGCCAACCAGAAGGGCGTCGAGATTCGCTACTACAGCGTGATCTACGATCTTGTGGATGACGTGAAAGCGGCGGCTTCGGGTCTTCTGTCGGCCGAGGTGCGCGAGAACTTCATCGGCTACGCGGAAATTCGCGAGGTCTTCAAGGTCTCGAACGTGGGCCGCGTGGCCGGCTGCCTCGTGACCGAGGGTGTTGCGCGTCGCTCTGCGGGCGTCCGTCTGCTCCGCGACGATGTGGTCATCCATGAAGGTACGCTGAAGACGCTCAAGCGCTTCAAGGACGAGGTTGCCGAAGTGCAGTCCGGCCAGGAATGCGGTATGGCCTTCGAGAATTATGAAGACATCCGCCCGGGCGACGTCATCGAGATCTTCGAGCGCGAAGAGGTCGAACGCTCGCTGAGCTGATCGCCTGAGAGAATCTCATTGAAAGGGCCGTCGAAATGACGGCCCTTTTCAGTTCAGTGGCTCTGCCCCTCTTGGCCTGCGGCCAATTCACCCCGGGATTTTCAGGACCCAAAGAAGACAATTTGAATCAAATTTTCTTCGCCTGTTCGGAAATAAAATATCCTCGCCGAAGGCAAAATGTGCCGCGAAGCGGCTACCGGCTTACAACCAGTCCCTCAGGATCGGGATGAGAGGTAGGTCCGCAGGGGGCATGGGGTAATCGCGGAGATCCCGCGCGAAGACCCATTTCAGCGTCTGTCCTTCTTTCGAGACAGGCGTACCCTGCCATTTCCGACAGGCGAAGAGCGGCATCAGCAGGTGAAAGTCGTCATAGCTGTGGCTGGCGAAGGTCAGCGGTGCGAGGCAGCTTTCCCAGGTGTCGATGCCAAGCTCCTCCTGAAGCTCGCGGATCAGCGCCGCCTCCGGCGTTTCGCCCGGCTCGATCTTGCCGCCGGGGAACTCCCAGAGGCCTGCCATCGACTTGCCCTCAGGGCGCTGGGCGATGAGGACGCGCCCGTCGCCGTCGATCAGCGCTACAGCCGAGACGAGCACGGTCTTCACGAACGGTAATCTGCGTTGATGGCGATGTAGCCTGCGGTCAGATCGCAGGTCCACGCGGTAAAGCTGCCGCCCCCCAGCCCGAGATCGGCGCGGATGCGGACCTCGTCCCGCTTCATGTGGGCGGCTGCGGCCTCTTCCGAGTAATCGGGGTGGCGGAGGCCGTTCTCCGCGACCTGCACGTCACCGAACCAGATGGACAACCGGTCGCGGTCGGCCTCGGCGCCGGATTTTCCGACCGCCATGACAACACGGCCCCAGTTCGGGTCCTCTCCGGCGATGGCGGTCTTGACCAACGGCGAATTCGCGATGGCCATGGCGCAGCGCTTGGCGTCGGCGTGATCTGCGGCACCTGTGACTTCGACGGTGACGAACTTCGTTGCCCCCTCGCCGTCGCGGACGACCTGATGCGCAAGGTCCAGCATCACACGCTCCAGAGCCTCTTCGAAGGCCGTCTCACCGGTGACGTTCACGCCGGACGAACCGGTCGCGGCGACAAGAAGCGTGTCGGATGTGGACGTATCGCTGTCCACCGTGATCGCGTTGAAGCTGCCGTCGGTGAGGCGCGCGACCATGGGTTGCAATGCGTCGAAGCCGATACTGGCATCGGTGAAGATATAGACCAGCATAGTCGCCATATCCGGCGCGATCATGCCCGAGCCCTTGGCGATGCCTGCGATCCGAACCTCTCGACCGCCAATGGTCACCGTGGCGCCGGCGCCTTTCGGGAACGTATCGGTGGTCATTATGGCACGGGCCGCGCCGGCGATGCCGGTCTCGTCCAGCTGACCCTTCAGCGTTGTAATCGCGGCGGTCACGCGTTCGAACGGCAGCGGCTCACCGATAACGCCGGTCGAGCTGGTAAAAACGCGCGCCTTGGGCACGTTCATTTCGTCGGCAACTGCGCCGGTGATCGCCTCGACGGCCTCGACCCCTTTATGCCCGGTAAAGGCGTTGCTGTTGCCCGCATTGACGAGGATCGCCGCGCCGTCATCGGCGGGTCCCCCGAGTTTTGCCTGACAATCCAGAACCGGGGCCGAGCGCGTCTTCGACCGGGTGAAGGTTCCGGCCACGACGGTGCCGGGCGCCAGCTCGGCCAGCATCACATCGACGCGGCCCGAATACCGCACGCCCGCTGCGTGGCTTGCGAAGCGAACGCCGCCGATCACCGGCAGGTCCGGAAAGCCGCCCTTCGGGGCAAGCGGCGACTGCGGAAGGTCGTGGCCCAATGTTATTCTCCGAGAAGCGAGAGATCGTCGAGCAGGGTCGGGTCGATCTCGTCGGTCGAGGTGGTCACTTCGACGCTGTCGCGAAGCTCGGTCAGCCGCGCATCGATCGCCGCGCGCTGAATCGTCTCGACAATCTGCGGACGGACTGCATCAAGCTCGGGGTACTGCACCTCGTTCAGACGGATCACGTGCCAGCCGAACTGAGTGCGAACCGGCTCGACCGAGATGTCGCCCGCGCTCATGTCTTTCACGGCGGCATCGAATTCGGGAACCATGCGGCCCGACTCGAACCAGCCCAGTGCGCCGCCTGCCGAGGCCGACGGCCCTTCCGAGCGTTCCTGTGCGATGGTCGCGAAGTCTTCGCCTGCGGCCAGATCGGCAATCACCTCTTCGGCGCGGGCGCGCTGTTCGGCGTCCCTCGCATCGAAGGCTTCCTGCGTCTCATCCGCACCCGGCACCGGGTCGATCAGGAAGAGGATGTGATGGGCATTGAACCGCGCGAACTCCGGGTTTCCCGCATAGTCGGCGTCATAGGCGGCCTGAACGGCTTCTTCCGAGGTCACCTCGTTGGCGATGCCGCGCACGGCTTCTGACGAGAGGAGCGCGCGCTCTTCGTTTTCAAGCGACTTCCGCGAGCCGATGCTGAGCGTCTCCTGCGTTTCGGCCAGAAGGCTCTGCTGCACAAGCTGGTCGAGGATGCCGTCGAACAGCACGTCGTTCGGCAGGGACTGGTACTGTTCCGGCAGCCGCGCCTTGAGCACGATCATGTGGCCGAGGGTAATCTCGGTGTCGCCCACGGTGGCAACGACGGTGTCGGCATTCACGTGGCTGTCGGCCTGGGCGCCAAGGGCGCTGGCAAGCAGTACGGCGGCGGTCATCGTGGCTCGTTGGAACAACATGATACATTATCCTTTCAGCTGCCCTTGCGGGCGGCGTTGACACTGTGAAACCGGCCCCTTACATCGCCTGAGACGGCTGCGCCGGTTGGCGTTTGCCCCTTCTATGGCGGGCCAGAGGCACGGGCAAGCGCATCCCCTCACACTTCCTCGTCAGACCAGCGCTTTAAAGGCAGTGATACATGCTTGGATTTGGAACGATCGCGAAGAAGATCTTCGGCACCACCAACGACCGCAGGGTGCGTGCGGTACAGCCTATCGTGGACCGGATCAACGCGCTCGAGGCGGAATTCGCAGCTCTGTCGGACGAAGGGCTGAAAGAGAAAACCGCCGAGTTCCGCGACCGTATCGCCAAGGGTGAAGACCTGGACGACATTCTGCCCGAAGCCTTCGCCAACTGCCGCGAGGGCGCGAAGCGGGCGCTTGGTCTCAGGGCCTTCGATGTGCAGCTGATCGGTGGCTATTTCCTGCATTCGGGCGACATCGCCGAGATGAAGACGGGCGAGGGCAAGACGCTGGTGGCGACTTTCCCGGCCTATCTGAATGCGCTGACGGGCAAGGGCGTGCACATCGTCACCGTCAACGACTATCTGGCCAAGCGCGACGCCGAGTGGATGGGCAAGGTCTATGGCGCTCTCGGCATGACGACCGGTGTCGTCTATCCGCAGCAGCCCGAGGACGAGAAGAAGGCGGCCTATGCCTGCGACATCACCTATGCCACCAACAACGAGCTTGGGTTCGATTACCTTCGCGACAATATGAAGATGCAGCTCTCCGAGATGGCGCAGCGGGGGCACTACTTTGCCATTGTGGACGAGGTGGACTCGATCCTGATCGACGAGGCGCGGACGCCGCTGATCATCTCTGGCCCTGCTCAGGACCGGTCAGAGCTTTATATCACCATCGACAAGATCATCCCGGAACTGCTCGAAGAACATTTCACGCTGGATGAGAAGACCCGCAACGTCACCTATACCGACGAGGGCAACGAGTTTCTGGAAGAGCGTCTGCATGGTGCGGGCCTCTTGCCCGAAGACCACACGCTCTACGACCCCGAGTCGACGACCATCGTTCACCACGTGAACCAGGGCCTGCGCGCACACAAGCTGTTCCAGAAGGACAAGGACTATATCGTCCGCGACAATCAGGTCGTTCTGATCGACGAATTCACCGGACGCATGATGCCGGGCCGCCGCCTGTCTGACGGTCTGCATCAGGCGATCGAGGCCAAGGAAGGCGTGGCCATCCAGCCCGAGAACGTGACGCTGGCAAGCGTGACCTTCCAGAACTACTTCCGTCTCTACGAGAAGCTTGCCGGTATGACCGGTACCGCGTCGACCGAGGCCGAGGAATTCCAGGAAATCTATGGCCTTGGCGTGGTCGAGATCCCGACCAACAAGCCGGTCGCACGTGTCGACGAAGACGACCAGATCTACCGGACGGCGGACGAAAAGTACAAAGCCATCGTGCAGGAGATCAAAGCCGCGAACGAGCGGGGCCAGCCGGTTCTGGTCGGCACCACCTCGATCGAACGGTCGGAATTCCTGTCGGGTCTTCTGCAGGCCGAGAACGTGCCGCACAACGTCCTGAACGCACGTCAGCACGAGCAGGAAGCACAGATCGTTGCCGACGCGGGCAAGCCCGACGCAGTGACCATCGCCACCAACATGGCCGGCCGCGGGACGGACATTCAGCTTGGCGGCAACGTGGAAATGCGCGTGATGCAGGCGATGGCCGCCGATCCCGAGGCCGACCCCGAGGCGCTCCGCAACCGGATCGAGGCCGAAGTGGCCGGTGACAAGGCAAAGGTGCTTGAGGCAGGCGGTCTCTACGTTCTGGCGACCGAGCGCCATGAAAGCCGCCGTATCGATAACCAGCTTCGCGGCCGTTCGGGCCGTCAGGGTGACCCGGGGCGTTCGTCCTTCTACCTGTCGCTGGAAGACGATCTGATGCGCATCTTCGGCTCTGAACGCTTGGACAAGGTTCTCTCCACACTGGGCATGCAGGAAGGCGAAGCGATCAAGCACCCCTGGGTGAACAAGTCGCTTGAGCGGGCGCAGGCCAAGGTCGAAGGCCGCAACTTCGACATCCGGAAGCAGCTTCTGAAGTTCGACGACGTCATGAACGAGCAGCGGAAGGTGATCTTCAGCCAGCGCCGCGAAATCATGGAAGCCGACGATCTGGAAGAGATCGCGCAGGACATGCGCCACAATGTGATCGACGATCTTGTCCACGTGCACATGCCGCCCAAGAGCTATGCTGACCAGTGGGATACCGAGGGTCTGAAGGCTGAAATCGAGAAAGAGATCGGCATTTCTGTCCCCGTCGTGGAATGGGCCGATGAAGAGGGTGTGGATGACGAGGTCATCCGCGAGCGTCTTTACGAGGCGTCCGACGTCCACATGGCCGCCAAGGCCGAGGCCTTCGGGGCCGAGCAGATGCGCTCGATCGAAAAGCAACTCATCCTGCAGACCATCGATGCCAAGTGGCGTGAGCATCTGCTGACGCTGGAGCATCTGCGCTCGGTCGTGGGTTTCCGCAGCTACGCGCAGCGCGACCCGCTGAACGAGTACAAGAGCGAGGCTTTCCAGCTGTTCGAGGGGCTTCTGGACGGGCTTCGGGGCGAGGTCACGCAGAAGCTCGCCCATATCCGGCCGCTGACGCAGGAAGAGCAGGAAGCGATGCTGGCACAGATGACCGGGCAGGCAAAGGCAGCCGAGGCTGCGGCCTCGCCCGAGCGCAAGCTGCCCGCGCCCACGCAAGAGGCCATCGAAGCGGGCTTCGTCGAGGACGATCCGACCACCTGGGGCAATCCGGGTCGGAACGATCCCTGCCCCTGCGGATCGGGCAACAAGTTCAAGCACTGCCACGGCGCGCTCTGACCCTGTGACCTAAACGCCTCTGGCGTATCGGTTTTTCGGTTGCCTCGCCCTGTGGGCTGGTCTGGCCCATGGTCGCGCGCCTAGGATGCCGCCGTACAGACAGGGTTCGGGGCAATGCTCGGTTTCGTATCAATCGATCGCAGACGTGCGATCACCGCGCTCATCGCGCTGGTGATCGCTTTCGGATCGGGTCACATCATGCAGACCGTTCTGACGGACAAGCCCGGCGTGGCAGCAACAGGTGAGATGCCGGATGCCGCGCCCATTCTCAAGAACGAAGGCCGCACGCCGCCGCTGCCGGTGCCGCCCGCGGCGACGCTGGTTCCCATCGTTCTGAAGACGCCGCCCCCCATGCGCCGGCCCGGTCAGTCCCTGCTTTAGATCAGCCCATCGGCCCGGAACGACCGCTCGCCACCGCTGCCAATGATCAGGTGGTCGTGAAGCGTGATCGAAAAGACCTGCGCGGCCTCCGCGATGGCGCGGGTCATGACGATATCCGCCTCCGACGGGGTCGGGTCGCCCGAAGGGTGATTGTGGACGAGGATCAGGGCCGAGGCATTCAGTTCAAGCGCACGCTTGATCACTTCGCGGGGATAGACAGGGACGTGGTCCACGGTGCCGCGTGCCACCTCCTCATCGGCGATGAGCGTGTTCCGCGTATCGAGGTAAAGCGTGCGGAACGTCTCGATGGCGCTATGGGCCATGGCGGTCCGGACATAGTCGACCAACGCGTCCCAGCTTGAGATAACGGGGCGCGACAGCACGCGCTTCTGGGCGAGGCGATGCGCGGCCGCCTCGACGATCTTCAGTTCGGTGACAATGGCATCGCCAATGCCGTCCACCTCAACCAGTTGCCCGCGAGGTGCCGACAGCACCGAGGCGAAGTCCCCAAAACGGTCGAGAAGGTGCCGAGCCATCGGTTTCACGTCGCCGCGCCTGACGGCCCGGAAGAGGACCAGTTCCAGAAGCTCGTAATCCGGAAGAGCCGCAGCACCACCGGTGACGAAACGGTCGCGCAGCCGTTCTCGATGACCGGCGATGTAAGAAGGCTGTCGCTTGACCAGAGCGCGAAGTGGCGCTTCTGAGAATTGAAGGGGCAACTGGTCCATAGGCCACATTCGCGCGCATGTGGTGAATGTCGGGTTAATGGGGGCGCTGCCCCGCCGCGCCTTTGGCGCGACTCCCCGGAGTATTTCCGAACAGAAGAAGCCGGGGCGCGTCAGACGCGCCGCCGTATCAGCTTTTCATGCCTTCCCAGAAGGACTTTACCTTCTTGAAGAAGCCGGAGCTTTCGGGGTTGTTCTCTTCCGAAAGCTTCTCGAACTCGGTCAGAAGCTCTTTCTGGCGTGCGGTCAGGTTCACGGGTGTCTCGACTGCAAGCTCGATGAACATGTCGCCGGTGCCCGCACCGCGAAGCGCAGGCATTCCCTTGCCGCGCAGGCGCATCTGACGGCCCGACTGGCTGCCTGCGGGTACTTTGACCCGGCCACGGCCGCCGTCGATGGTCGGCACTTCGATGTCGCCTCCAAGTGCTGCGGTCGCCATCGAGACGGGCACGCGGCAGTAGAGATCGCTGCCATCGCGCTGGAAGAGCGTGTGCTCCTTCACCTCGATGAAGATGTAGAGGTCGCCCGATGGCCCGCCGCGCAGGCCCGCTTCGCCCTCACCGGCAAGCCGGATGCGGGTGCCAGTCTCGACGCCCGCCGGAATGTTCACGCTGAGCGAGCGGTCCTTCTCGACCCGGCCCGCGCCGCCGCAATTCGTGCAGGGGTTCTTGATGATCTGCCCCATGCCGGAACAGGTCGGGCAGGTGCGTTCGACCGTGAAGAAGCCCTGCTGCGCACGGACCTTGCCCATTCCCGAGCAGGTCGGGCAGGTGGTGGGTTCGGCACCGCCCTCGGCACCGCTTCCGTTACAGACATCGCAGGCGACCGCAGTGGGCACCTGGATCGTCTTTTGCAGGCCGTTGAAGGCGTCTTCCAGAGAGATGCGCAGGTTGTAGCGCAGGTCCGACCCGCGCACGGCGCGGCGTCCGCCACCGGCGCCACGGCGCCCCATCATGTCGCCGAAGAGGTCGTCGAACACGTCCGAGAAGGCACTGGCAAAATCGCCCTGACCGCCGCCGCCAAAGCCGCCGCCCGGTCGTCCGCCGCCGCCCATGCCGCCTTCGAAAGCAGCGTGACCGAAACGGTCATAGGCGGCTTTCTTGTCGGCGTCCTTCAGGACGTCATAGGCCTCGTTCACTTCCTTGAACTGGGATTCGGCGTCGGGATTGTCAGCGTTCCGGTCCGGGTGAAGCTCTTTCGCCTTCTTGCGATAGCCCTTCTTGATCTCTTCGGCTGAAGCGCCTTTCGAGACCCCCAGAACCTCGTAATAGTCGCGTTTGGCCATTTGGTTCATCCCCTTGGAACGCGAAGGCCGGCCCGAACGGATCAGGCCGGCCGGTCACGCGTTCAATCGGCCTTACGAGGCACGCTTGTCGTCGTCGAGATCCTCGAAGTCGGCATCGACGATATCGTCGTCCACACCGCGCGGTCCTTCGTCATCCTCATCCGAACCGCCGTCGGCCTTGGCCTGCTCGGCCTTGTAGATGGCCTCGCCCAGCTTCATCGCGGCTTCGGTGACGTTCTGGATGCCGCCACGGATCTTGCCGGCGTCGTCCGTCTCGATCTGTTCCTTGAGGTTGGCGATGGCCAGCTCGATGGCTTCGATCGTGGTCGGGTCGACCTTGTCGCCGTGTTCTTCCATCGACTTCTCCGTCGAGTGGATGAGGCTTTCGGCGTTGTTCTTGGCTTCGACCAGCTCGCGGCGACCCTTGTCGGCCTCGGCATTCGCCTCGGCGTCCTTGACCATCTGTTCGATCTCGTCATCCGAGAGACCGCCCGACGCCTGGATCGTGATGTTCTGCTCTTTGCCGGTGCCCTTGTCCTTGGCGCTGACCGACACGATGCCGTTGGCGTCGATGTCGAACGTCACCTCGATCTGGGGCATGCCGCGCGGAGCGGGCGGGATGTCTTCCAGGTTGAACTGACCCAGAAGCTTGTTGTCCGCGGCCATCTCACGCTCGCCCTGGAACACCCGGATCGTCACAGCGTTCTGGTTGTCCTCGGCGGTCGAGAAGATTTGCGACTTCTTGGTCGGGATCGTCGTGTTGCGGTCGATCAGGCGGGTGAAGACACCGCCCAGCGTTTCGATACCGAGCGAAAGCGGTGTGACGTCCAGAAGGACCACGTCCTTGACGTCGCCCTGCAGAACACCGGCCTGAATGGCGGCGCCCATGGCGACGACCTCGTCCGGGTTGACACCCTTATGCGGCTCTTTCCCGAAGAACTTGGTAACCTCTTCGATGACCTTCGGCATACGGGTCATACCGCCGACGAGAACGACCTCGTCGATATCGCCGGTCGTCAGGCCCGCATCTTTCAGAGCGGCCTGGCACGGCTTGATCGACTTCTTGATCAGGTCGCCCACAAGGCTTTCCAGCTTGGCGCGGGTCAGCTTCATGACCATGTGCAGCGGCGAACCGGTGTCCTTGTTCATCGAGATGAACGGCTGGTTGATCTCGGTCTGGCTGGACGACGACAGCTCGATCTTGGCCTTTTCGGCCGCTTCCTTCAGACGCTGAAGCGCCATCTTGTCGTTGGTCAGATCGACGCCGTGCTCTTTCTTGAACTCGTCGGCGAGGTAGTTGACGATCCGCATGTCGAAGTCTTCACCGCCGAGGAACGTGTCCCCGTTGGTCGATTTCACTTCGAAGAGGCCATCGTCGATTTCCAGGATCGTGATGTCGAACGTACCGCCGCCAAGGTCATAGACGGCGATGGTGCGCGTCTCTTTCTTATCGAGGCCATAGGCCAGCGCGGCTGCCGTCGGCTCGTTGATGATCCGCAGGACTTCGAGGCCGGCGATCTTGCCGGCGTCCTTCGTCGCCTGACGCTGGGCGTCGTTGAAATAGGCCGGAACGGTGATGACCGCCTGCTCGACCTTTTCGCCCAGATATGATTCGGCGGTTTCCTTCATTTTCTGAAGGATGAAGGCCGAAATCTGCGACGGCGAATATTTCTCACCACGGGATTCGACCCAGGCGTCGCCATTGCCACCGTCCACGATGTTATACGGGACGATCTTCTTGTCCTTGTTCACTTCCTCGCTGTCGACACGGCGCCCGATCAGACGCTTGACGGCGAAGATGGTGTTTTCGGGGTTGGTGACCGCCTGACGCTTGGCCGGCTGGCCCACCAGACGCTCGCTTTCGGTGAAGGCGACAATCGACGGCGTCGTGCGCGCGCCTTCGGCGTTCTCGATCACCCGGGGTTGCGACCCGTCCATGATGGCGACGCAGCTGTTGGTCGTCCCGAGGTCGATACCGATTACTTTACCCATGCTCTATCCTCTCTTTACGGCGATAGTGGGGACATGGGCCCGGTTCGGCGCCCCGTTGTCCCATCCCAGAGTTGATGTGTGACGACCCGTCCGGGCCGATCACGGCTTCGTGGGGTATATAAGGAGCGCAAAATGCGCCTGCAAGCGATCCGGCGCAAACGAATCGCGCAAAATGGACGGAAGGAATGGCGTGGCTGATCTGTTTTCCGATGCGGTGGATCTGAACGGTGTCACGATCATGCCGGGGCATCTGGACAGGCGCGCGCAGGAGGCGATGCTAGACGATCTTCGCGCGGTCGCGAAGGCCGCTCCGTTCCGGCAGTACGAGACGCCGGGCGGCCGGCAGATGAGCGTGCGGATGACGGCAGCGGGCGCGCGCGGCTGGGTCACGGACCGCAAGGGCTATCGCTATGCCGAGACGTCATTCGACGGATCACCCTGGCCGGATATTCCGGCAAGCGTCCTGACGGTCTGGCGGCAGGTCTCCGGCGTCGATCGCGACCCCGATTCCTGCCTGGTCAACTTCTACGGCGAGGGCGCGCGGATGGGTCTTCATCAGGACAAGGATGAGGCCGATCTGCACTGGCCCGTCGTCTCGATCTCACTCGGAGATGACGCGCTGTTCCGTGTGGGCGGGGTCGAGACACCGACGCCCTCGAAAAGCCGCTGGCTCAAGTCGGGGGACGTGGCCGTTATAGGCGGGGCGGCCCGGCTGGCATGGCACGGGATCGACCGGATCAAATTCCGGTCGTCGGACCTGTTGCCCGAGGGCGGGCGGGTCAACGTCACCTTGCGGATGGCGGGGTAAGGCTGCAGCACCCGGCATAGAATCCGGTTCCGCTATGGTCGCCGCCGGCCGTCGGACGCTTGATCAGCACGTCGGCGGCGATGCCATATTCACGGTCCGACATGCCGTCGGTGCAGATCTCCTGCCGGACGAAAAGCTGGATCTCGCGGTCGCCCGCCGCTGTCGGGAAAAACGAGCCGGTGAAGGCGAAGCGGTCCCGCCGCGACAGCGAACCGTGATAGCCCGAGATCAGCCCGTCGCGCGGTTCGATATCGGGCATGCTGAGCGTGATACGCGGCTGATCATAAGTCAGCGACCAGAAGGGCTCCGTGCCGAAACAGTGACGGATGTCGGGGACGAAACCGCTGACCTGTCCGGGATGCGGGACGAGGTAGTCCATCGAGACCCAGCCGGTGCCCTCCCGAAAATTGATCTTGGCCCAACGGTGACGGTCGTCTGGGGCGATGACCTCGATATCGGTGGCGTCGGGTGGCAGCGACCCGATGATGGCGTGGCTCGCGCCCGGACCACTCCGGATGTTCAGCACGTCATCCGAGGCAACGCCGGTGACATCGTAAAGGCCGGGAAAGGCGTCCTGAGTTGCGTGAACCGGTCCAGCCAGAAGCAGAACAATGGCCAGCACGGCGCGGATCAACGGCCGGCGCTCCACGACAGAGACACGAAGCGGTTGGTATAGCTCAGGCCGAGAATTCCGATCACACCTACCACGATGGAGATTGTCAGCGGATACTCGAGAGACGTGCGCATCGGGTTGTAGTTCTCGAAGATATAGCCGCGCCCCTGGTCGATGATGTGAAAAAGCGGGTTCCAGGCGAAAAGCGCGAACATCTTTGTCGGAAGACCGTTCGCCAGGAACATCTTGCCTGAGGCGAACATCTGGACGCGCTGGTAGACCATCTGGATCATGCCCGTCGCACCGGGCAGCCAGGGCTTGAGCGCCGCGAAGACCAGCCCGAAGCAGCAGCCCGAGAACCACGCAAGCAGCAGCATCATCACAGCGCCGACCGGGTGCGCGATGGAGATGGGTTCCCACATCAGGTGATAGACGGTCAAAAGCACTGCCATGGACAGAACCTGCACATAGATCGCACCCAGTGCCGCCGAGACGATGGCGATGAGCGGTGTCATCGGAAGGTGCTGCATCATCGGAGATACCGGGCCGTCTGCACCGGATATCGCGCCCATCGCCTTTACATGGGTCATGAAGACGAAAATGCCGGACATGACGTAGAGCAGAAAATCGCCCCGAACCGCCATGCGGCGCCCGCCAAGCATATCCATGACGACAAAGAAAATGCCGATCATGACGATCATCTGAAGCAGGTTCTTGGCGATCGCCATCAGAGCATCACGATGACCCGATCGGATCGACCTGACGGTGCTGTGGAATACAAGGGACAGAATCGTGCCCGCAGAACGGACAAGAGAGGGCCGCTGTCTTTGCTCGGTCTGAAACACTGGGTCGTCGCCTGCCTGTATTAGTAGGTCGGTTTCGCCGGTTTTTGGTACCGGTCTTGCCGCCCTTGTCGTCGCCCCCGGGGGACACCATAAGCCATCAATAGCATCTGCGCCCAGCATAAAGGAATCGGGATGGCGGAAATTCACCGGTTTGACATGGTTTCGACACTTCGCCGCCTCGCCATCGAAGCGGGTCGCGCGATCATGGACGTTTACGAGCGTGACGAGTTCGCTGTCACCGAGAAGGCGGACCAAAGCCCGGTGACCGAGGCCGATCTTTTGGCAGATGGAATCATCTCGGACGGGCTGCGCGCCGGCTGGCCGGATCTGACGCTGGTAACCGAGGAGCAGGCCGCCACCCACGATCTGAACGCCAACACCTTCCTGATTGTCGATCCTCTGGACGGCACGAAAGAGTTCGTGAACCGGCGCGGCGATTTCACCGTCAATATCGCGCTGGTCGAGAACGGGACGCCTACTCTGGGGGTCGTCTATGCACCCGCCAAGGGCCGGTTGTTTCTGACCCTCGCCGACGGCGGCGCAGTCGAGGAAACCGGCGCGCTCGATCCGGAGACCATGGGCGAAACTCGCGCGATATGCGTCAGGCGCCCCGACAATTCCGCATTGTTCGTGGTCGCTTCGAAATCTCACCGGAGCCCAGAGCTTGAAGACTATATCGGGCGGTACTCGGTTGCCGACAGCGTGGCGGCTGGATCGTCGCTGAAGTTCTGTCTGGTGGCGGCGGGCGAGGCGGATTTCTACCCTCGTCTCGGTCCAACGATGGAGTGGGATACCGCTGCAGGTCACGCCGTTCTGAATGCAGCCGGAGGGACAGTTCTGAATCGCGACGATCACACGCCGCTCGCCTACGGAAAACCCGGCTTCCGCAATCCTCATTTTCTGGCGCTCGCCCCGGGTGTCGACCTGGTCGCGGAGTAGGTTTGCCGGGAACGGGTCATCCCAAAGTCAGCGTCGTCGTGGCTAGCCACGCGCGGCCCGGATGGCTTGCCCGTTGCCTGACGTCCCTGGGTCAGCTCGACTATCCAGCCTTCGAGATCGTGGTCGCCGCCGATGCCGCGTCCATCGAGGCGCTCGACCCGCACCCGCTGCGCGGCGCGATCCGCGTGGTCACGGTCGAAGGCGGCAATATTTCGGTGACGCGAAATGCGGGCATCCGGGCCTCGGGCGGCGAGTGGATCGCGTTCCTTGACGATGATGCCGTGGCCGAACCGACTTGGCTGACCCACTACATGGACGCTGCCGCGCTGCTTGATGTCCCCGCGCTGGTCGGTTTCGTGCGTGGCCGGAACGGGATCAGCTATCAAAGTGCGGTGGCTTCGGTCGACGCCGAGGGCGAGACGCATACCGAGCACGCAGGCGACGGCGTTGCCTTCGTGCCCTCTCTCAAAACGGGGCGGGCGCTGAAGCTGGTCGGGACCAATTGCCTGATCCGGCGCGATATACTTTTGTCTGTCGGCGGCTTTGATCCGGCATATCGCTTCTTCATGGACGATACCGACCTGTCGATCCGGCTGGCCCGCGCGGGGCATGTGGCGGGGGTCGCGCCATTGGCGCAGGTGCATCACGCGTTCGCACCGTCAGGTCGTCGGACCCGCCTCAGGGCGCCGCTGGACCTGACCGAGGTCGGCCGAAGCACTGCCATTTTCGCCCACCGCTATCGCGGTGCGCCGCCCGACGAGATCAAGGAACGCCTGTTCCAGCGAGAACGTCAGCGGCTTGTCGCCCATATGGTGCGCGGCACTTGCGAGCCCAGGGACATCGCGCCCCGCATGGCGACGCTGGAAGCCGGGTGGCGGGAAGGTGCGGTGCTGAGCCCGCCCTATCCTGAACCGATCCGGGCCGAGGGGACGTTCCGGCGCAGCGCTTGCGTTGCCTTAGGACATCGCGTCATCACCGCACGGCTTTTCGGGCGCCGCGCCGCCATATTGCGTGCAGCGCGGATCGTCGCCGAGGGTGGGCGCGCCAGCGTTTTTAGCTTCTCTGCGACCTCGATCCGGCACCGCGTCCGGTTTCTGCGCCCTGGAATCTGGGTTCAGACCGGCGGGCAGTTCGGCCGCAGCCTGCGGTCCGGCCCCGCCTTCCGGTGGTGCAGTTTTGCCGATCGGGTTCGTGAAGAAATCCGGCGCGTTGCATTGCTCCGTGGTATCGGAGAAACTGCATACTTCCCCGACATGGCGACGAAAGGCTCGCGGGGAATTGCCGCTCCGAGAGCGGCGCCGGAGGCGAATTCAAAACACGGGACGAGAGGGCAGTTGTGACGAATACGACGCGTAAAGTGACCAAGGCCGTGTTTCCGGTCGCGGGGTTAGGGACTCGATTCCTGCCAGCCACCAAGGCCGTTCCGAAAGAGATCATGACGCTGGTCGACAGACCGCTCATTCAGTACGCCATCGACGAGGCGCGTGCCGCCGGGATCACCGAATTCATCTTCGTCACGTCGCGCGGGAAATCCGCGCTCGAAGATTATTTCGACTTCGCGCCAGAGCTCGAAGCCGCACTGGAAGGCTCGGGCAAGGATGAGCTGATCAATGCGCTTAAAGCCACGAACATGGAATCGGGTGCTATCGCCTATATCCGGCAGCACAAGCCCATGGGTCTGGGACACGCCGTCTGGTGCGCCCGCCGCCTGATCGGGGATGAACCTTTTGCCATCATCCTGACCGACGACGTCATCGCCGCCGACACGCCCTGCCTGAAGCAGATGGTCGAAGCTTATGCCGAGACAGGCGGATCGATGGTTGCCGCCATGGAGGTCCCGCGCGAGAAGACGTCCTCTTACGGTATTCTGGACCTCGACACGTCCGCCGGCGATCCGGACGGTCGCCTTCTCAAGGTCAAGGGTATGGTCGAGAAGCCCAAGGTCGACGAGGCGCCCTCGTCGCTGGCGGTGATCGGACGCTATATCGTGACGCCTTCCGTGCTGGAAACCCTCAACACGCAGACCAAGGGTGCAGGCGGGGAAATCCAGCTTACCGACGCCATCGCCGCCGAAATCGCTGCCGGCCGTCCCGTTCATGGCCTGAAATTCGACGGTCAGCGGTTCGATTGTGGCTCAAAAGCGGGATTTCTTCAGGCAACGGTAGGTTTCGCGCTTGCAAGATCGGACCTGCGGGATGAATTGTCCGAATATCTTCGGCAGATCGTGCCGACGTTGGGTACGCAGAACCAGTAGGACGGAAGAAAAGGCGGAAACGGAAAGTGGCGACGCCAGTTCTCGACCTCAGCCGAACGTTTTCCCGGCTTGGGAGCCCGGTGCAAACAGGCATCGACCGGGTTGAACGCGCATATCTGGATGAGGTGATCGAACAGGAAGGCTGGGGCCTGATCCGCACCATTCGCGGGTTCCTGATGTTCGAGCCGGACCGCCTTGCCCGCCTGCCCGAGTATTTCGATCGCAAGGATCTGGACGGCGCCGATATGGCCTCGACCATTCGGGCGATCGCGTCGTCGCGTGCATCGAGCCTGTCGATCCGCAAGATCATGTGGCGGATGCCGAACGGGCTGGCCTACATCAATGTCGGGCACACCAACCTGAATCCGCAGACCTTCCGTGCGATGATGGAAATGCCGGATCACACCAAGATCGTGATGATCCATGATACGATTCCCATCGATTTCCCCGAGTTTCAGACTGACGTCGCCCGCTCGAAATTCATCGAACGGCTGACGGCCACTATCAATTTCGCCAACCACATCGTTGTGCCCTCGGATGACGTGAAGGAACGGCTGGAGCATCGCATGGTGGGTACGGGGCACCGTGTGCCAATCACGGTGGCGCCTCTTGGCGTCAGCATCGGCGCCCCGCCCGCCAAGGTCGAGCATTCCGAGAAGCCCTATTTCGTCGTTCTTGGGACCATCGAGCCACGCAAGAACCATGGCTTCCTCCTCGATATCTGGGAGCGGATGCACCAGAAGATGGACGAGCAGAAGGTGCCCGAGCTCAGGATCATCGGTGGCCGGGGCTGGAAGAACGAAGAGCTGTTCAACCGTCTTGATTCCTCTCCGATGATGGGCCGTACCGTGTTCGAGCTGGGTCCGCTTCCCGACAAGGAGATGAAGGCGCATCTGGCGGGTGCGACGGGGCTGCTTTTCCCGTCGCTGGCAGAAGGTTTCGGGCTGCCGCCCTATGAGGCCGCGTCGCTCGGCGTCCCCACGATATCGACGCCGCTGCCCTCGATAGAGGCACATCTTGGGGATATGGCCGTTTACGCGAAAGCGGGCGACATGTATCAATGGTTCAGGGCCATCAGAGACCTGGCCAGCGAGGACTTGGCAGAGCAGACCCGCCGCAGATCGGAGCTTCGCGCATACCGCATTCCGACGTGGTACCGGCACTTTGCCCGTGTCTTCGACCTGATAAAATGATCGCGGGCTGACCATCCGCGACGGCGGAGTGGACAGACGTGGGCCTTTCGACGGCATTCCGGCTGAGGATGGAGCGGCGGCGCTGGCAGCTTCGCGCCATTCGGCGGCGCCGCGACCTGGCACCAGTGTCCGACCGCACCGACCTGATCGGGAAGGGCAATATCCTTGCCTTTCTCTCTGTCCGGAACGAGAAGCCGCGACTTCCCTATTTCCTCGACTACTATCGCCGTCTGGGCGTCGACCATTTTCTCTTCGTCGATAACGGCTCGGACGACGGGGGGTGCGAATACCTTGCGGCGCAGCCCGACGTCTCGGTCTGGCGGACCAATGCCAGCTATCGCCGCAGCCGGTATGGCACGGACTGGATGAACTGGCTCAAATTCCGGTACGGCCACGGCCACTGGACGCTGACGCTCGATCCCGATGAGTTTCTCGTCTACCCGTTCTGCGACACCCGGCCCTTGTCCGCGCTCTGCGACTGGCTGGATCAGTCCGGTATCCGGTCTTTCGGCACGCTTATGGTGGATATGTACCCCAAAGGACCGCTGTCGGGGCTCAGCTACCGCGAGGGGCAGGACCCGTTCTCGCTGGCCGACTGGTTCGATCCCGGCAACTACTCGATCAGCAAGAACCCGAAATACGGGAACCTCTGGATACAGGGTGGACCAAGGGCGCGGGTCTATTTTCCCGATGCCCCCGAAGAGGCGCCGTCGCTGAACAAGATCCCGCTGGTTCGGTGGGACCGGAAATACGCCTTCGTTTCCTCAACCCATATGCTGCTGCCGCGCGGTCTGAACCAGGTTTATGACCGGAAGGGCGGCGAAAAGACCTCCGGCTGCCTGCTGCACGCCAAGTTCCTCGACAGCCTGATCGAGAAGGCTGCGGAAGAGGTCGTCCGGCGCGAGCATTTCGCGCGGGGCCGCGAATATGCCGCCTATCACCTGACCGAGCACGGGCGTCACGGCCTCTGGTGCAAATGGTCCGAGCGGCTGACCGGGTGGCGGCAGCTTGAAACGCTTGGCCTGATGTCGAAGGGCAACTGGGCATGACGGTGGGCTTCGTCATGCTGGCGCATACCGCGCTCGATCGGGCTGCGCAGGTGGCGCGGCATCTGGCGGCGCATGGCTGCCCGGTGGCGATCCACGTCGACCGCCGCACGCCCATGGCGGAGTTCAGGGGGCTGGAGCAACGCATCTCGGAAGAGCCGCTGATCACGCTTCTGCCGCGCATCGCCTGCGACTGGGGAACGTGGTCGCTGGTCAGTGCCACGCGGCGGGGGGCGGCGGCGCTTCTCGATCGGCACCCTGAGATCGGACACGTCTTCCTGATGTCGGGTGCCTGCCTGCCGATCAAACCGGTACCGGAGCTGCTGGCATTCCTGAAGCGGCACCAGGGAACGGATTTCATCGAAAGCGTCACCATCCGAGATGTCCCATGGACGCAAGGAGGCCTCAGCGAAGAGCGGTTCACGCTGTCTTTCCCGTTTGCGTGGAAGCGGCAGAAGCGGCTTTTCGACATCTGGGTCGATCTGCAGCGCAAGATTGGCCGGCGTCGCCGGATGCCCGAGGCGCTGAAGCCGCATATGGGGTCGCAATGGTGGTGCCTCAGCCGCGAGACTCTGACCAAGATACGGAGCGATCCGAACCGGGTCGCCGTCGACCGCTATTTCCGGCGGGTCTGGATTCCCGACGAGAGCTACTACCAGACCATGGTGCGCCGCTTTGGCCATCGTATCGAAAGCATGTCGCTCACGCTGTCCAAGTTCGATTTTCAGGGCAAGCCGCATCTGTTTTACGACGACCATCTGTCACTCCTGAGGACCTCGAACGAGTTCTTCGCGCGAAAGATCTGGCGGGGCGCGTCTGGTCTCTACGATGCTTTCCTGACGCCGCGCCCGGCGGGCGAGGTGCCGGAGCCGCCCGTGACCGCGACCGAGATCGACCGCGTCTTTGCCGCCGCGCTGAAACGCAGGACCGAGGGTCGACAGGGCCTTCTTTCCGCCGCGCGGTTCCCCGATCCGGGCTACGACATGACGCCGACTGCCGCGCCCTATTCGGTTTTTCACGGGTTCTCAGAGCTGTTCGAGGACTTTCCCGGCTGGATCGCCGAGGCGCTTGGTTCGACCGCGCATGGGCATCTGTTCGCGCCCGACAGGGCCGAGTTCGCGCAAGGGGCGCATGGCGGACCGGGCGGGCTATCGACCTCGGCGGCGTTGAGAAACTACAATCCCGAGAGCTTTCTCAAGAACCTGATCTGGTCGACGCGGGGCGAGCATCAGTCCTTTCTCTACGGGCCAGGTGACTGCTCCGGTATTTCCGAACTTCTGGCGAGCGATTCCAACGCCTATGTCGCGGCGGTCAGCGGCACGTGGGCGCTGCCGCTCCTGCGGTCGGGACGCGCAATCGCGGATATCCGCCCCGAAGCCGCGCGGCTTCAGAAGCGTGAAGCGAAGCACCTGCTGCGCCTGCGCGAACGGCAGACGCGGGCGCGGGTCCGTCTCTGGACACTGGCCGAGTTCGTGGCCGACCCGGCGCTGCCGCTGCAGGTGATCATTGACGATTTCTCGGTCCCCGGTGCGCAGCACCTGACGCAGATGCCCCGTCTGAAGCCGATGGAGGGGCTGGCCGGATTCCTGCAAGAGCTTCGGAATGCCGGGATGAGCCCGCATACCGCCGGCGACATCCCAGAGATCGACCGCACGCATACGGCCGAACGTATCGGCCGCGGCCGCGAGCGGGGCAGGCGCTGACATGGTGGGGCGTTTCGACTACTGGGTCGTCCTTGGCGGGATGCGGACCGGTTCCAACCTGCTCGAGGAATACCTGAGCGCGATGCCGGGCATCGAGAGCCATGGCGAGTTGTTCAATCCGCATTTCTTCGGCAAGCCGGGAGAAAAGTCGCGCTTCGGTCTGTCCATCGCGGCGCGTGACGCGGACCCGATCCGGGCGGTGGGCGCCATGCGCACGAATGCCAAAAGTCTTCCAGGCTTCCGGCTGTTCTACGATCACGATCCCCGGGTGATCCGGCACGTTCTGGACGACCCGAACGCCGCCAAGATCGTTCTGACACGGCGGCCCATCGACAGCTACGTGTCGCTCAAGATCGCGCGCAAGACGGATCAGTGGTGGCTGGGCGACATGAAAACGGCCAAGGCCGCGCGCGTTCCTTTCGATGCCGATGAATACGTCTCGTTCCTGAATACGCTGGCCGCGTTTCAGGGTGACATCGCCTATCGGTTGCAGGTGACTGGGCAGACCGCGTTTCACATCGCTTATGACGATCTGTCCGACCCTGACGTGATCGCCGGACTGGGCAAGTATCTTGGCGCCGATGGTCCGCCGGACCCCGAGCGCGTGCGGGCGAAGGTGCAGAACCCGACTCCGGTGCGCGACCGGCTGACCAACCCCGCCGATGCGGAAGCGGCGCTTTTGTCCATCGCCGCGCCGGATATCGGGCGAGTGCCGATCCACGAGCCCGAGCGTGGGCCGGGCCTGAAAATGTTCCGCGTCTGCAAGAGCGCGCCACTTCTCTACATGCCGATCCGTGGCGCCGGGTTCGATCCGGTGCCCGACTGGCTGAAATCGGTGGATCCGGACGGCAAGGTGGACAGCGGACTGACCCAGCGGGACATGCGCCGCTGGAAGCGGCAGCATCCGGGTCATCGGGGCTTTAGTGTCGTAAGGCATCCGCTCGACCGGGTTCACGACACGTTCTGCCGGTTCATTCTGCCTGCGGGCGAGGAAACCTATGCCGATATGCGCGCGGGTCTGATCTCGCGCTATGACGTGCCGCTGCCGCCAGACGGGTCGGGCGAAGACTGGACGCTCGACCGGCACCGGGCCGCGTTTCTGGCATTCCTCGTCTTTCTGAAAGGCAACCTGGGGGGCCAGACCAGCCTGCGCGTCGACAATACATGGGCGACGCAGGACATGCTTCTGAGTGCGATCGGACAGTTCGCGATCCCCGATCGCGTGATCCGTGAAGAGAGGCTGGCCGAGTCGCTTCAGTGGATCGCCGCCGAGGCGGGTGTCGAGGCTCCGCCGCTTGAAGGCGGTTTCCGGGTACCGTCACCGTTCCCGCTGGCCGAGGTCGTGACGGACGACATTCAGTCGGCCGTCGAGGCAGCCTATCGCCGGGATTATCTTATGTTCGGATATCGGCGTTGGGCGCCGGATCAGGCGGCCTGAGACGCGGGCGCTTCGGTCAGGAGAGTGTGGAGCGTCGACACATCGCCATTGGCCCGGAGTTTCGCGCAAAGATCACCGTTCCGCATGGTGCGCGACACGAGGGCCAGTGCCTTCAGGTGTTCGACGCCCGCGTCTTCCGGCGCAAGTAGCGCGAAGACGAGGTCCACGGGCTGCCGGTCGACTGAATCGAAGTCGATGGGCTTTTCCAGCCGCACGAACAGGCCGCAGACCTGATCGAGCCCGCCGAGGCGGGCATGGGGCAGGGCAATGCCATGTCCCACACCGGTCGGCCCAAGGGCTTCGCGTTCCTGAAGTGCCGCGCAGACGTCGCTGCCGCGAATGCCATAGGCCGCGAAGGCCATATCGCCCAGTTCCTGAAAGAGCCGTTTTTTGCTGCCGACGACACTGACCGCCTTTACGGCGCCAAGTCGAAGGATTTTCGTCAAATCCATTAAGAACCCGTCTTCCTGCTCGAGCGCCTTTGCGCTTTTTGGGCTGTCCTAGTTAGGGTCGATCCAACCGATATTCCCGTCATCCCGGCGGTAGACGATATTCACGCCGGAATCCTGCTTTTCGTTACGGAACACCAGCACCGGTGCGCCAGCGAGTTCCATTTGCATCACAGCCTCGCCCACGGAAAGAGACGGTATCTTCGTCTCCATCTCGGCGATGATCATCGGCTGCAACGTCGAGTCGTCTGATTCGTCCTCATCGTCTGATGACGCGAGCACATAGGATGAAGCGGCAAGAAGTTCAACAGGTTGGGCCCGTTCACGATGGTGGTCCTTCAACCTGCGCTTGTAGCGGCGAAGCTGCTTGTCCAGCTTCTCGCAGCACTTGTCGAAACAGGCATAGATCTCGTGGTCATGAGACTTGGCCTGCGCGGTGAGGCCGGTGGACAGATGGATCGTCGCCTCGCACGTGTATTCGCTGCCGGATTTGGAAAAGATGATGGCCGCGTCGGTGGGCCGTCCTGCGTATTTCTCAATCACCTCGTCCAGACAGTTGCGGACATGGGTCTGAAGCGCATCTCCGATGTCGATTTGCTTTCCGGTGATCTGGTAACGCATGGAGGACTCCTGATGTTGTGGAGGGGAAAACCCTAACTGCCCGCGCGATGTGCGCTGCAGTCGAATGGCTTGAGATTGAGGAATACCGGCCGGGTCCACGGTGCTTGGAAGAACAGAGACTGGGCGGAGACGTTACGGTCCGTCATTTGCTCCATTTGGCGACAACCTTGGGGTGTCTGTCAATCAGATCTCACGCGGCGGTGCGGCATGAAGGTCAGGAAATGCGAAAGCTCTGGCCGAGATAGACGCTACGCACTTTTTCGTCTCGGACGACTTCCTCGGCGGTGCCGCTCATCAGAACACCGCCATCGTGCAGGATATAGGCGCGATCGACGATTTCGAGCGTTTCCCGCACGTTGTGGTCGGTGATGAGAACGCCGATACCGCGTGTCTTCAGGTCCATTACAAGATCGCGAATATCGCCTACGGCGATGGGGTCGATACCGGGAAAGGGCTCGTCCAGAAGCAGGTATTTGGGGTTGGCCGCAAGGCTGCGCGCGATCTCGCAGCGGCGGCGCTCACCACCCGACAGCGCGACCGACGGCGTCCGCCTGAGATGGGAAATAGAGAATTCGTTCAGAAGCTCTTCCAGACGTTCGCGTCTCCGCATCCGGTCCTTCTCGACGATTTCGAGAATGGCGAGGATGTTCTCTTCGACATTCAGCCCCTGAAAGATCGAGCGCTCCTGCGGCAGATACCCGATACCCAGCTTTGCGCGGCGGTACATGGGCAGGGTCGTGACATCCTTGCCGTCGATCGTCACCTCGCCGCCATCCGGCATGACGAGGCCCGCGATGGAGTAGAAACAGGTCGTTTTGCCCGAGCCGTTGGGCCCCAGAAGCGCCACGACCTCGCCCCGGTGCAGATCCATGGAAACGTCCCGGATCACCGGACGGTTGCGGTAAGACTTGCGCAGATTCCGGACCCTCAGACCCTGTCCGCCGTCGGCCACTGTGAGTGCGGGGGAGGCCATCAGTTGCCCCCGCCGCCGAAGACGGTGCGCACGCGGCCTTCCATCCTGCCGCTGCCGGCCTCGAGGTCGAGGACGAGACGCTCGCCCGCCAGCGCGGTCTGGCCCTGTGTCAGAAGTACGTCGCCGGACATGGTGACGGAACCGCTTTCGATCACATAGACGGCCTCGCGTGCCTCGGCCGCATCGGTTGGTGTGACCACGGTCACGCCGCCCGTTGCACGCAGTTCCGAGATGCCGCTCGGCGCGCCACCTTCGTCGGTGGCGTAGATCACGACGATCTCTCCCGCGCTCATTCGAACCTCGCCCTGCACGACAAGAACGTTGCCATTGAAGACCGCGCGCCCGGTTGCCTGATCGACGCTCAGGCTGTCAGCGGTGACCTCTACCGGCTGGTCGGGGCTGAACCCGCCTAGGCCGAGCGCCACGTCGGCGCCCTGCGCCAGGACCGGTCCGGAAAAGCAGAGGGCGGCTGTCAGAACAATGGCGGACAGAAAACGCGGCACGTGCATATGCTCCTTAAAATCCCGGCCGGTATACCAGCCGGACGCCATCCTTGAAAACCAGAACATGTCCGCCTCCTTCGCCATCGGCGGAGAGAACCATGCGTCCCGCCTCGATATCGCCGCCTGGTCCTGTCGCGGTGACGGTGCTGTCTGTCTCCAGCGTGGCGACGCTCCATGCGGTTCTGAGCGTCTGAGTCTCGACCCGGTAGCCGGTGGTGCTTTCGACCTCGACACCTCCATCGAGTGTCGCCGCTTCGCCCGGGACGTCGATCGTACCCTCGGGAGATACGACCGTGATCCTGCCGCCCTGTGGCAAGTCCAGCGTGACGTTCAACTCGGTGCCGCGATATGCCGCTCCGCTTGGCCGAACAGCCTCGGCGCCGAGTGCGATCTGAACACCGTCCTGCGTGACGCCGCCGAAGGTGGGGCGTGTGACGCCCTGTTCCCGCATGATCTGTTCGACATCCACCTCGGCATAGGGGATCGCGGCCTCGGGATCGAGGGTTTCGGCCACCATGAACAGGGTCGAGAGAATGGCGAGCGCCGCGAGCGGGAACGCCACCTTCAACCAGAGCACCAAGCGGCTGTATCGGTCGTCGCGGGACATGGATGGGATATAAGCCTGTGAGGGGCTGCGCGAAACAGCGCGTGCGAAGAATTGCCGATCAGCGTGGCAAGGGGGCTCTGCCCCCGTCGCGCTTGCGCGCGCCTCCCCCGGGATTTTCGGACCCAAAGAAGTGCCCGTCGAGCGCCTAGTGGGCGAAGATGTCGATTTCCGGCCAGCCTGCCAGATCGAGCCTTGCCCGCGTCGGCAGGAAGCGGAATGCGGCCTCGGCCAGGTCTCGGCGATCCTCGCGGTCGAGCCGTTCGTTCAGCGCGTCGCGCAGGCGATGCAGGTAGAGCACGTCGGAGGCGGCATAGGCGAGCTGAGCCTCGGTCAGGGTCTCGGCGCCCCAGTCGCTCATCTGCTGGAGTTTCGAGATGTCGACGCCCAGAAGTTCGTCCAGCAGGTTCTTCAGGCCATGGCGGTCGGTGTAGGTGCGGATCAGCTTGGACGCGATCTTGGTGCAGTAGACCGGCTCGGCCAGCGCGCCGAAGGTGTGGTAAAGCGCGGCGATGTCGAAACGGCCGAAATGGAAGAGCTTGGTGATGCTCGGGTCGGTCAGAAGGCGTTCGAGGTTGGGCGCGGATGTCTGACCTTTTTCGATCTGGACCAGATGCGCGTTGCCGTCACCCGTTGAGAGCTGCACGAGGCAGAGCCGGTCGCGATGAGGGTTCAGGCCCATCGTCTCGCAGTCGATGGCGACGGCATCGCCCCAGTCGATCCCTTCGGGCAGGTCGCACTTGTACAGGTGGTTGGTCATTCGACGCCTCGGGTTCTGAGGAACAGGTAAAGCGGCAGCCCGCAGGACACGCCGATACAGAAGGTGGCCGGGATCGCCACGAGGGCGAGCCAGTTCTTGCGCACCACCGTTTCCGCAATGATCCAGACGGTCAGCGCAGTGGCGGCGATGGTCAGGTCCCAGACCAGTCCGGTTGTCGACGCATTCACGTACCAGGCGTCGATCAGGCCGGAGAGGCCGGTGCCCGTCTCGGCCATGTAGCCCAGAAAGTAATACATCGGGTGAATCGCACCCCAGATGGCGAGGCCCAGGTAGACGACGCGGATACCGGACATCAGAGCCCCCCTCTTACACCAACGCGGATATCGCCGCTGACCGAGAGCCCGGGTTCGCGCGGTTCGGGGTCGCCATCCGCGCCGCAGGCGGCCAGCGTCACAAGGACGAGGACTGTGAAGACCGCGCGGATCATGGGCTGACCGCGACGGTCATGCCGCCCGCGCGGCCCGAGACCGAAGGCACCACTGAGACGCCGCTCGACGAGATCGAGGCGCCGAGGTTCAGCGTGGGATCCTCGCAGGCGGGCAGCGCAAGAAGGAGCATCGCGCAGAAGTGCTTTCTCATCCCAGCCGGTCCTTCCACCGTTCGATCTGTTGGCGCACCTGTTCAGGCGCCGTGCCGCCATAGGATGTGCGGCTTCCGACCGAATTGTCCACGCCGAGAACAGAGAACACGTCATCGGTGATGGCCTCATGGACCGACTGCATCTGATCGAGCGTCAGGTCTGGCAGGTCGGAACCCTGTTCCTCGGCCATGGCGACGAGGCGACCGGTGACATGGTGCGCGTCGCGGAAGGGCAGGCCCGCCTCGCGGACCAGCCAGTCGGCAAGGTCGGTCGCAGTGGAAAAGCCTGAGGACGCGGCGGCGCGAAGCGCGTCGGGGTTGGCGCTCATGTCGCTGACCATGCCCTCGATCGCGGCGAGCGCCAGCATCAGCGTATCGGCGGCGTCGAAAACCTGTTCCTTGTCTTCCTGCATGTCCTTGGAATAGGCCAGCGGCAGCCCCTTCATCACCGTGAACAGGCCTACGGTCGCGCCCAGAATGCGGCCGATCTTGGCCCTGACCAGCTCGGCGGCGTCGGGGTTCTTCTTCTGCGGCATGATCGAAGAGCCGGTCGAGAACCTGTCGGACATCGCCACGAAGCGGAACTGGGCCGAAGACCAGATGACCAGCTCTTCGGCAAAGCGGCTGAGGTGGACGGCGCAGATGGCTGAGGCGGACAGGAACTCCAGCGCGAAATCCCGGTCGCTGACCGCGTCGAGCGAATTGGCCATGGGGCGGTCGAAACCGAGCGCCTCTGCCGTCGCGTGGCGGTCGATGGGGAAGGACGTGCCGGCCAGCGCCGCGGCACCAAGCGGGCTTTCGTTCATCCGCGCACGCGCGTCGCGAAACCGCGAGGCGTCGCGGCCCAGCATTTCCACATAGGCCATCATGTGATGGCCCCAGGTCACCGGTTGCGCGGTTTGGAGATGTGTGAATCCCGGCATCACCCAGTCCGCGCCCGCCTTGGCCTGAGCCAGAAGTGCGCGCTGCACCGCTTCGATGGCGGTGATCGCGGCGTCGCACTGATCCCGGACCCAGAGGCGGAAATCGGTCGCCACCTGGTCGTTCCGGCTGCGGGCGGTGTGCAGGCGTCCGGCAGGCTCTCCGATGATTTCCTTCAGCCGCGCTTCCACGTTCATGTGGATGTCTTCAAGCTCCGTCGAGAAGGCGAAATCGCCCGCTTCGATCTCTGACAAGACCGTGAGCAGGCCTTTCCGGATCGCCTCGGCATCGGTATCTGTCAGGATGCCCTGCGCCGCGAGCATGGCGGCATGGGCGCGCGAGCCTTCGATGTCTTGCCGCGCAAGGCGCTGGTCGAAGCCGATCGAGGCATTAATTGCCTCCATGATGGCATCGGGTCCGGCGGCAAAGCGGCCGCCCCACATCGTATTCGCGCTGTCGGTCATGCTGTTCGTACCCCGGAGGAAAACATGCGGTTCATTCTTGGCGTCCTCTACACGGCCCTCGTTCTCGGTGCAAACCCGGCACATGCGGATGTCGCCGCCGCCGAGGCGCTCCGCGAAGGGACGATGAAGAAGCTGTTGTTCTCCGACCCGGTCGCGGTGTCGGGTGAGACCTTCACCGACCCCGAAGGCGGGACGTTCAGCCTGAGCGATTTCGAGGGAAAGCATGTGCTGGTGAACTTCTGGGCCACGTGGTGCGCACCCTGCCGGAAGGAAATGCCGATGCTCTCCGAGTTGCAGAGTGAGTTCGGCGGCGACGACTTCGAGGTCGTCACCATCGCCACGGGACGGAACGAGATCGCCGGCATCCGCCGGTTTTTCGAGGAGGTCGGCGTCGAAAACCTGCCTCTCTACCTTGATCCGCGGTCTGGTCTGGCGCGCGACATGGGGGTGCTCGGCCTGCCGATCACGCTGATTCTCGACCCCGAAGGCCGTGAGATCGCGCGGATGCGGGGGGACGCCGAATGGAACTCGGACAGCGCCAAGGCGATCATTCGGACGCTGATCGAGGCGGGCGAAAGCTGATCGTCGGGTGACACTGTCGGGGGCGTACGGCGGATTGTCGGGGGTGGGGAAACGCTGACCCTGAGAATCCGCGCTCCTGCCCTGATCACGCCACATTTCGTGGGAAAATGGCGGTGCTGGGACGCGGGGGTGTCGCTCAGGTGACGGAATGACCCGAATTTTCACAAGTTTTTCGCTCATCTTTCTCCTTGGTGCTGTGCCGGCGCCGGTTACGGCGTCCGACGCGCCGATGCTGGACCGGGTGCTTGCAATCCTGCCTGGCGGTGCGTCGCTTGAGGGGTTCGATACGGTCTATTTCGATTTCGACCGCGATTTCCTCGATCCTTCGGCGCGCGAACAGCTTGACCAGCAGGCGGCCTACATCCGATCACGGCCCAATCTGAAGTTCGGCGTTACCGGTCATACCGACATGGTGGGTAACCTGACGTATAATCGGGATCTGGGGATGCGGCGCGCCAAGCGGGTCGTGGCCTATCTGGTGTCCAAGGGAATCGAATCCGAACGGCTTGTCGCAATGGTGTCGTTTGGCGAGGAGAAGCCCGCCGTAAGAACCGAGGATCGGGAGCGTCTGAATCGCCGGGTGATTACCGAGGTGATGGGCCGGATGGACCGCAAGATCGTCCAGCCGAGACCGGCGCCGGGTAAAGGCAGTACCAGTTCGGCCGCCATATTGCCCGATACGGATACGGATGCGCCCCGTGTCACCGCGGTGTCGCAAGACCCCGAGCCGACGGCACCCACCAAGACCAATGGTAAGGGTTCGCGTATGAATGCGGGCGGCGGAAATGGCGACGAGGCTGGTGACCCCGGCAAGTCCGAAGGCAAGAACCGCGGCAAGGACGAAAATTCGTTCTGAGGGCCTAGCCCGCGCCTAGCCCTGCTCGATCT
This sequence comes from Kangsaoukella pontilimi, assembly GCF_009830125.1. Lineage (GTDB taxonomy): Bacteria > Pseudomonadota > Alphaproteobacteria > Rhodobacterales > Rhodobacteraceae > Kangsaoukella > Kangsaoukella pontilimi. The sequence goes on from NZ_WUPT01000002.1 coordinate 270,163, forward strand.
CCGCGAAGATTTCTTCGATATCGATAAAACCCATCGACTTGCGCAGCGAAGGGCGCTGCGTGGGGCGCAATGGATGCGCCGAACCCTTTCCGCCATGAGCGCTCTTAACGCTCATTCCGGGAGAGTTTAGTCCATCGGGAGTTTGAAGGCTGGGCAGATTCCAGGCTCGCATGGGGGTACTCGTTCTTGGTCACTCATTACAAAACGGGCGGAAACATGGCCCGCTACAGACTTTTCTATGTCCAAAATGTGGCAAAATTTGGGCAAAGAGGTCTGAGATTGAAAAACCCTCAGCCTGGGGTCGCCTTGTCTCGGGCGTCGTCCTGCTATTTAACCCCTGTGACGCAATTTTCCCGACAGTGACATGTCCCAGTTGAAAGGCCGCGTGGTCGCGGTCCTAGGTCCTACAAACACCGGCAAGACGCATTATGCGATCGAGCGTATGCTGGCCCACCGCACAGGCGTCATCGGGCTGCCGCTGAGGCTTCTGGCGCGTGAGGTCTATGACCGTATCGTTGCGGTCCGGGGCCCGTCGGTCGTGGCGCTCGTCACCGGCGAAGAACGGATCGTCCCCGAGCGTACCCAGTACTGGGTCTGCACGACCGAGGCGATGCCCGACGGGATGGGCGCGGATTTCGTCGCTATCGACGAGATCCAGCTTTGCGCCGATCCCGAGCGGGGCCATGTCTTTACCGACCGTCTGCTCAGAATGCGCGGCACGCACGAGACGCTGTTCATGGGGTCCGACACAATGCGCGGCACCATCGCCGCGCTGGTGCCCGGCGTTCAGTTCCAGCGGCGGGAAAGGTTCTCTACCCTGATGTATACCGGCTCGAAAAAGATCAGCCGGATGACACCGCGGGCGGCCATCGTCGGCTTCTCGGTGGAAAACGTCTATGCCATAGCCGAGCTTCTGCGCCGCCAGAAGGGTGGATCAGCCGTCGTGATGGGCGCGCTCAGCCCGCGTACACGGAATGCGCAGGTGGAGATGTACCAAAACGGGGATGTCGATTACCTCGTGGCGACCGACGCCATCGGCATGGGCCTGAACCTCGATATCAACCACGTCGCATTTTCCGGTCTACGGAAGTTCGACGGGCGGCGCATGCGCGACCTTCAGCCGAACGAGCTTGCCCAGATCGCGGGCCGCGCCGGGCGATACATGAAGGACGGCACTTTTGGCGTGACGGGAGAGGCGCCGCCCTTGCCGGATCCGGTGGTGGACGCGATCACCTCTCACAGCTTCACGCCCCTGAAAAAGCTCCAGTGGCGGAACGCGCGGCTGGAATACGGCTCGATCGACCGACTTATTCAGTCTCTGGAACAGCCACCCGAACACGAGCTTCTGGTCCGCGCCCGCGACGCCGACGACTTGATGGCGCTCAAGGCGCTTTCGCAGGTGGCCGAAGTCCGAGCGCGCGCGTCGGACGGGCGGTCTGTTCAGCTTCTCTGGGATGTCTGCCGGATCCCGGATTTCCGGGGCATCAGCCACCAGGAACATGCCCAGCTTCTGGAACGGATCTTCGGCTTCCTGCACGAGCACGGGTATGTTCCAGACGACTGGATTGCGCGGCAGGTCAAACGTATCGACCGCACGGACGGCGACATCGACGCGCTGTCAAAGCGGTTGGCGTATATCCGCACATGGACCTATGTCGCGCAGCGTCGCGGCTGGTGCCGGGACGAATCCGATTGGCGTGGGATGACCCGCAGGGTAGAAGACCGTCTGTCGGATGCGCTCCACGATGCTCTGACGCAAAGATTTGTCGACCGGCGGACCAGTGTTCTGCTTCGGCGGTTGAAACAGAAGGAGGGCCTTGTGGCCGAGGTGAACGATAAAGGTGAAGTGACGGTTGAAGGCGAATTCGTCGGCCGTCTGGAAGGATTCCGGTTCCATCAGGACGCCAGCGCGACCGGGGACGAGGCAAAGACGGTGCGCCAGGCGGCGTTTCAGTCGCTTCAGCCGGAATTCCATCTGCGCGCCGACCGGTTCTACAACGCGCCGGACACCGAAATGGACTTCACCGAGCAGGGCGGCCTGATGTGGGGCGAACATGCGGTGGGAAAGCTGGTGAAGGGCGACGATCCGCTCAAGCCGCAGGTCAAGGCTTTTGTCGATGAAGAAGCCAGCGAAGAGGTGTCCGAAAAGGTGCGCCGCCGGCTGCAACATTTCATCGACCGCAAGATCGCAGCCCTGTTCGAGCCGCTGATCGCGGTCCAGCGTGACGAAACGCTGACCGGCATGGCGCGCGGCTTCGGCTTCCGTCTTGTCGAGGCGATGGGTGTCCTGCCCCGGGCCGAGGTGGCCGACGAGGTCAAGTCTCTGGATCAGGAGGCGCGCGGTCTGCTCCGCAAGCACGGGGTCCGCTTCGGTCAGTTCACCGTCTTCATGCCGCTTCTTCTGAAGCCCGCGCCGACCCGGCTGCGCCTTGTGCTCTGGTCGCTGGCCGAGGGGCTGGACGAATTCCCCGAAAGCCCGCCGCCCGGCCTTGTGACCGTTCCGGTCGCCAAGGACGCGCCCAAGGGCTATCACCTGCGCTCGGGCTACCGGGCTGCGGGCGAGCGTGCCATCCGGATCGACATGCTCGAGCGTCTGGCCGACATGCTGCGCAATCAGGATACGCGGGGCGGGTTCGAGGCGACGGCGGACATGCTGTCGATTACCGGCATGACGCTGGAGCAGTTCGCAAACCTGATGGAAGGGCTCGGTTACAACGCCGCCCGTGGCGAGCGCGAGAAGCAGCGCACCGACTCTCCGAGCGAAGCGACCGCCACAGAAGCGCCGGCCGATGCCGACGCACCTTTGCCGGACGCGGAAGCAGAGGGTGACAGCGCAGCAGACGCGCAGCCCGATGCCGACAAGCAGGATGCGCCCTCGGAAGAACCCGCCAGCACGGTCGAGGCAAGCGCGGCGCCCGCCGAAACCGAAAGCGCCGAAGCCGAGGGTCCCGAGGTCGAGGTTTTCTATACCTTCACATGGGGCGGCAACCGCGGTCAGGCGCGGCGTCAGGGCGGCAAGCCGCAGGGCAAGGGTCGTCCGAAGGGCAAGGGCAAAGGCGGCCCGCGTGACAGTGGCGGCAACAAGCCAAAGAGCTTCCAGTCCCGACCGCCCAAGAAAGATCGCATCGACCCCGATAACCCCTTCGCTCAGGCTCTGATGGGGCTGAAGGACGGCAAGTCCTGACCGAGGGCACTCAGCGGCTCGACCAGTGGCTCTGGCACGCGCGTTTCTTCAAGACGCGCGGGCTGGCCACACGACTGGTCGCTTCGGGGCAGGTCCGCGTGGATGGAGTCAAGGTTTCGAAACCGTCGCTGGCTCTCAGGCCGGGCATGACCCTGACCTTTGCTCAGGCGCGGCGGATTCGCGTGATCCGGGTTGTCGCGCTTGCCACGCGGCGCGGCCCCGCGCCCGAGGCGCAGGCGCTCTACGACGACCTTTCTCCCGAGGATCAGAACAGCGGTTCGGAAAATCCGCGCTACGAGGGAAAGGGTCGGCCCACGGGGCGCGACAGACGGCGCATGGACCTTTCCCTGCCCGACCCGCTTGATTGACGAATTCCCACGGGGTAGGACGCCCTGACCGCCAGCGATGAGTACGCACCCATGACCTATGTCGTCACCGACAATTGTATCGCCTGCAAATACACCGACTGTGTCGAGGTCTGCCCCGTGGATTGCTTCTACGAGGGCGAGAATATGCTGGTGATCCATCCTGACGAGTGCATCGACTGCGGCGTCTGTGAACCCGAATGTCCCGCCGACGCGATCCGGCCGGATACCGAGCCGGACATGGAGAAATGGGTCGAGTTCAACCGGAAATATTCCGAGGAATGGCCGGTCATCATCACCAAGAAGGATCCTCTGCCGGAGGCCGATGAGATGGACGGCAAGCCGGGGAAGATGGACCTGTTTTCGGAGGCGCCCGGCGAAGGCGGCTGACCGATTCGCGCTCTTCGGGCGCGTTTTATCACCGGATAAGGCCCGCAAGTCCCAACAGGATATGGCGTTTCCGCCATATGTCTTGGAAATGGGCGTTTTTTCTGCTATATTCGTGCAGCATTGTGGTGCTTGGGGCGATCTGCCCGGCATCGCGGCCAGCGACAGGGACGAAAGCGACGGGAGGATGTGTGTGTTCCCGCCGTTATTCTTGTCGCCTGGTTTTAGGAGTCTGAGAAGGACACAGTCTGCATGAGTAAAGCGAAGAAAATGGAATTCCGTCCGAACGATTTTGTCGTCTACCCGGCGCACGGCGTGGGCAAGATCGTCTCGATCGAGGAACAGGAAATCGCGGGCATCAAGCTCGAACTGTTCGTGATCTCGTTCGAAAAGGACAAGATGACTCTCCGGGTGCCGACAAACAAGGCGGCCGAGGTCGGGATGCGGACGCTGTCGTCCCCCGATGTCGTGACCAAGGCGATGACCACGCTCAAGGGCAAGGCCCGCGTGAAAAAAGCCATGTGGTCGCGCCGGGCACAGGAATACGAACAGAAGATCAATTCGGGCGACCTGATCGCCATCGCCGAAGTCGTACGCGACCTGCATCGTGCCGATGACCAGCGCGAGCAGAGCTATTCCGAGCGTCAGCTTTATGAGGCGGCTCTCGAGCGTCTGACTCGCGAAGTGGCGGCGGTGTCCGGTTCGGACGAAACCGATGCGCAGAAGCAGGTGGATGACGTTCTCGTCAGCCGCGCGGCCTGAAGTCTTCCCGATCACACAGAAAATGGCGCCCAGATGGGCGCCATTTTTTTGCGCGCCAGGGCGCGCAATGCCTCCGGCGGGGATATTTCGAAACAGGCGAAGACAATTTGAATCAAATTTTTTCTTTGGGTCTCGGAAATCCCGGGGTGAATTGGCCATAGGCCAAGAGGGGCAGAGCCCCTGACCGCGCGTCCGGTCGCGCCGGCGCTAGGGGTCGATCTTGCCGCGCAGCGCCTTCACCTCTCCTCGTTTCTTCTTCGTCTCGACGCGCTTGCGCTTCTGCGAGACCGGCACGCGGGTTTTCCGCCTTGGTTTCGGAGGATGGAGAGCTTCGACGATCAGGTCGCGCAACCGGTCGCGGGCGATCTCCCGGTTTCGGGCCTGACTGCGCTCTTCGCTGACCTGAAGGACCAGCGCGCCGTCCCGGGTCCAGCGCCGTCCGGCAAGCCGTCGCAGGCGCCGCTTGACCGGATCGGGCAGATTCGGCGACCGCTCCGCCTCGAATCGAAGTTCGACAGCCGAGTTCACCTTGTTGACGTTCTGGCCGCCCGGACCGCTCGAGCGTACGAATTGCTCGGTGATCTCCCAGTCGGCGATCTCGATCTTGTCGCTGATCTTCATGCCTTGCCCGTAAATCGAAGAAGGGTCGCCGATGCGGCGACCCTTCCGAGGTTCTTGGAGATGGGCCAGTTAGGGGTCGGCGTACCGACAGACCCAATCAGGAGTGTTCTGCCTTCAGGTTTGCCTTCAGGCGACGGCCCTCCCGACTGTCCGGACACCTCTCTCCAATATCGCTCTAGACACTGGACCACCTCCTTTCAATTGTTGCCGATATCAGGAGGTTGGCACATATTTTGTGTCTGTCAAATATTTTTACGCTACCCGTGCGGTCATTCGCCCAACGATCAGGCGGAAGGGCACCAAAGCGATCAAAGCGAGGGCGAGTTTCACCCCCCAGTCCGCCACAGCCAGTGATACCCAGAGCGGAGCGTCCGGCCCTTGGCCCAGAAGCGGCAGAACCTCGCCCGCCCACGAGACATCGTTCCCAGGTTCGACAAAGGTCAGGAAGCCGGCAAAAGCGATTGTGAAGAACAGCGCGGTGTCTACGGCCGATCCGACCAGAGACGAGGCGAGAGGCGCGCGCCACCACGTGCCTTCGCGAAGGCGGTCGAAGATGGCGACGTCCAGAAGTTGCGCCGTCAGGAACGCCAGCCCCGAACCGATGGCGATCCGCCAGGTGACCAGCGGGCCGAATTCGCCCTGAATCTGGGTGCCGATCAGAGAGCAGATGACGCCCGTGACGAAACCGGCGAAGACGACCTTTCGTGCGGTCGACGGGCCGTAAATACGGTTCATCACGTCGGTCACGAGGAACGCGAGCGGATAGGTGAAGGCACCCCATGTCAGCCACTGGCCGAACAGGAACTGCACAAGGATGTTCGAGGCCACGACAATGGCGGCCATGGCGATAACGCCGGGAAGAAGTCGGGACATGTCAGGTTCCGTTTTGACAAGGTTGCGGAGACTTGGCCCCGTTCGCGAGGCAGGCGGCGCGTTTAGCCCTCGGGGCTTTCGGCGTCAATGGGCTCGGGCGGTGCCGGCGTCAGCCTGAAATCGACCCATTCGGTCGGCGTGTTCAGATCGCCGTTATTGTCCGAGACCGCCGTCATCATCAGCGTGTCGCCGTCGCGCCAGAGCGCCAGCCCTTCTAGATTGCCGAAATCGCCACGCTGGCTGGTCCAGAGGACGCGGTCCTCGGACCCGTCGAGGCGGACGCGCCTGAGGCGGCTTTGCCACCAGAAGCCCATGACGAGCTTGCGTTCGAGCAGGTACAGATCGCCGTTTTCGTCGAAATCCGCCCCGACGATGCTGAAAAGGTCGTTTTCCGGGAGCGTGCCGTCGATCACCCAGCCGCCGGAGGATAGCCGGTAGATCGGAAAGCCGTTGGGCAAAGGTTTTTCGGAAAAGGTATAGACGTCGCCCTCGGGTGAAATGGCGGTCGCTTCAAGCTGCCAGTTCTCGGCGTGATCGTAGAATGTCGGATGGTCTTTGATGTGCGAGGCAGGGCCGCCGAGACCCTGATCGTATCTCCAGACATGCGCCCATCGTTCGAACGACACCCATACTGTGCCGTCGGGGGCGATGGCGAGGCCCTCGGAATCCGACCAGTCGCCCACGCGCCGGGCAGCGACCGGGAACCCCTCCGGCCCGAGGATCGGGGCCAGAGTGTCGACGGCGACCTCCACGATCCCGCCGCCCGTCCTGACAAGGCGTCCGGTCATCCAGAAGCCGCGGTCGCCGATAGCGGTGAAGACGGTGCCTGTCTCGTCCAGCTCAAGCCCCGAGACACCCTCGATGATCTCGGTATCCCAGAGGTAGCGGGCCACGGGTTCGGCGGTATCCGCCCATCCGGCTGTTGCCGCAGCCGTGGTGACCAATATCAGCGGGACAGGATTTTCGCGCATTGCTGCGGCAGGTCGGCCAGGACCAGCTCTCGTCTGGGTGTGGGCGCTGGGGCGTTCGGGTCGGGCGGCGGCGGGTTCAGGATATTCGCAACCCACTGTTCGGCATCGGCACATCCGTCCCCGGCGGGGGGCGGCGCCTGATCCGTGCAGCCCCGCGCGCCATCGGGGCAGGCGAGGCGCACGTGGAAATGATAGTGATGTCCCCACCAGGGCCGGATCTTGTTCAGCCATGACCGGTCGCCCGTGGCATCCCGGCACATCTGCACCTTGGCGCCTGGGAAGACGAAGATGCGGGCGACGGCCGGGTCCTCTGCCGCGCGTTGCAGTATTCGGTGATGGGCGGCAGTCCAGTCGCTGTTGACGTAGGCGCCTTTGGCCCGCTGCATGGAAATGGACGAGATGTTTTCGCGCGCATTCCGGCTGAGCCGAAGGTTATCTGCAGGCAGCATCCAGATGTCGATATCCAGACCCATCTGGTGCGACGCGTGCCCCGACAGCATCGGTCCGCCGCGCGGTTGCGAGATATCTCCGATGTAGAGCCCGTTCCACCCAGGCTGCCGCGCTGCATAGGAAGAAAGGCGTTCGACGAAACGGATTGCCTCGGGATGCCCCCAGTTCCGGTTCCGGCTGAGGCGCATGGCTTGCCATGTCGGCCCCGTTTCGGCCAGTTCCTCGGCGCCTGCAATGCAGCCCTTGGAATAGCTGCCGAAGGGCGCGGGCTTGTGTCGTGACGCGCTGTGCTCGGAGCCGAAGAGCTCTTTGGCAAGCGGCTCGGCGGCCACCGGTGTCAGGGATAGGGAAAGGGCCGCTAGGAAAGCGGCGAAGTGTCTTTTGACCATGCTTCTGCTCGATCTCCGTCGGGTTTTACCCAGCGTAGCAGAAGGAGGCCGATAAGGAACAAAAAGATGAGGGGAGAGACGCCGATCTGCTGACTTTCGCTTGCCAGCGTCACAAAGCCGATCAGAAGCGGTGCGAGCCACGATGTGGATTTGCCGGCCAGCGCGTAGAGGCCGAAAGCCTCGGTCATGCGCTCGGGATTGGCCTGCCGGACCATCATCGTACGGCTCGCCGATTGAAGGACGCCGCCGGCTGCGCCGATCAGCGCGCCGAGGACGTAGAACGCGATGTCCGGCAGGCGTGAGCCTTCGGTGACCGCGACGCCGAAGACGCTGTCGCGCGAGATGAAGACGATACAGATCGCAACTGCCGTCAGGACGAGGATCGCAACCGTCAGCACGGGCTTGGGACCGAACGCGCTGTCCGCTCTCCCGCCCAGCCACGCAAAGATTGCGCCGGTAATGATGGCGAGGATGCCGAAGATGCCCACGTCTACCGCACTCCAGCCCAGGACACCGGCAGCGTAGAGCCCGCCGAAGGTGTACATGCCGTTCAGCGCGTCGCGGTAGAACATGGACGACCCGAGATAGGCGAAAAGGCTGGGATGCTGGGGCAGCGTGCGGATCGTTCCACCCAGTTCCCGCAGCGCGTTTTTCACGGCGCCCGCGACGGGCTTTACCGGGCGCGGATCTCGGACGAACAGGAAGAACGGGATCATGAAGACCACGAACCAGATCGCAGTTAGCGGTCCGACAAAGCGCGTGCCTTCACGCGCCTCCGGGTCCAGTCCGAAGGGCGGGGTCAGCCCGACAAAGGTGGTGCCTGCCGCACTTTCCGCGAAAAAGACCAGCATGATGACCAACGCGATAAGCCCGCCGACGTAGCCAAAGGCCCAGCCATTTCCCGAGATCCGCCCCAGCACCTCGGGCGGACCAAGATCGGGGAGCATCGAATTGGTGAAGATCGTTGCAAACTCCATTCCTATCAGGCCGATGGCAAAGAAGACGAGGACGAGGACAAGGTTGAAATCGTCCGGCGCGGCGATCCAGATTCCCGCACTGCCGATCACGTAGAGAAGCGAGAAGAGCCAGATCCAGCGCATCCGTGAACCGGAGGAATCCGCGATAGCGCCGAGTATGGGTGCAAGAATCGCAATGACCAGTCCGGCCAGTCCCACTCCGATACCCCAGGCCGTTTGAGCGGCTGCGCCGTCTTCCAGGATCTCCTTCACGTAGGGACCGAAAATGAAGGTCAGGAGGAGGGTGTTATAGGGTTGGCTGGCCCAGTCGAAGAAATACCAGCCCCAAATGCGCTTCCGCGCAGTCTTTTCGTCCATCGCCTGGTCCCCTCGTCCCCTTGGGAACCGTTAGAGCAAGCAAATGTCAGGCGCGCAACAATTCCCGTGATGGGGTCAGGTCATCCTGCATAGGCGGCCAGGGGCGCATCGTCTCGGCCTGGTCCCAGTGGCGCGCCCAGTCGGGCAGTTGCGGGATGGTCTCGGTGAAGCCCAAAGCCTCGATCACCTCGTCGGTCGGGACGATGCCCTTGCCGGTGGTGATCGCCGCGCGCAGAAGACCATGGGCGCAGCATTCGTCGCCCCGGAAGATGCCCTGCTCGATATAGAAGAACCGCCCGTCCACGCCGACCGAGCGACTGCGGAGCTCCAGCTTCTGGAACAGTGTGATCCGCCGGCGATAGCGGATCGAGGATCCGGCGATCGTGCCGTACCAGCCCGCCTTCGTCATCGGCCCCAGAACACCCATGCGCTGAAACATCGGCACGCGGCCGAGGTCGAAAAGCGTGATGATGCGCCCGTTGTTCATCTCCATCTGAATGTCGATGTCCTGCGGCATACAATAGAGCGGGGTGACATGCGTTTCGCCGGGCTGAAGCGCAGGCATCCTGTGGGCGCGGATCATCTCACGGGCAAATCGGAACCATGGGTACATGTGGGCGACTCCTTTCCGCCCGATGTGGCATAGCTGACGTGAACGTCAACCTGGACGCTGCGGCAACCAGAGCTTGTCTTGGCGACACTCCGACCTTAGGTGTCCCAAAACGCTTGATCGGGGTCGCCCATGCAATCTGTCGCGCAAATTCTTCTGCTGGTTCTGGACGTGGCGTGGTTCATCATGATCGTCCACATCATCATGTCCTGGCTGATCAATTTCCAGGTGCTGAACCTGTACCAACCGTTGGTGCGCCAGATCTGGGATGGCCTGAACCGTCTGCTTGAGCCGATCTACGGGCCGATCCGCCGCTTCATGCCGAATACGGGTGGGCTGGACCTTGCACCTCTGGTGGCGCTGATCGCCGTCTATGCGATCCGGATCGTCATCATCAACAACCTGCTCTACGCCTGACCTCTCACGCCAGATAGGCGCTGACGGCGGCGCTGGGCGCATCGAAGAATCGGTTCACGTCAACCGGCGCCTCGGCGCGTCCGCCATCCACGAAGATCACCTGTCCGGCGCTGCGCCGTGCCTCGTCAGGGTCGTGCGTGACCATCAGGATGGTGGCCCCCGGAAGAAGCTCGACCAGAAGGTCGAACATCTGACGCCTGAGCGACGGGCCGAGGGCAGCGAAAGGCTCGTCCAACAGGACCACCGGTCTTGCCGTCAGCAGAAGACGCGCCAGCGCCGCTCGGCTTTGCTGTCCGCCGGAGAGTGCGCCGGGTTTCTTGGCGGTGTGCTCGGTCAGGCCGACCCGCTCAAGCGCCTCGCGCGCGCGCTTCTGTGCGGCGGAGGACGGTCGCGCGACCGGCTCTATCCCGAGTGCGACGTTGGTCAGCACGTCGAGATGGGGGAAAAGGTTGCCGTCCTGAAACAGCATCGCGACGGGCCGGTCGGATGGTGGAAGGGGCGTGATGTCGGTGCCATCGTGCAGGATGCGCCCCGCGTCCGGCATCTCGAACCCTGCGATCAGCGAAAGAAGCGTCGACTTGCCTCCGCCGGAGGGGCCGATGATCGCCGTGCGCGAGCCGGGCGCGAGTGAGAGGTCGGCGGTCAGCGAAAAGCCGTCGCGGGTGAAGGTCACGTCCTCAAGCGTCAGCATCAACGCGGCCTCCTCGATCGAAGAGCCAGAACAGAGCGAAACTGACCAGCATCAGCAAAAGGGCTGCGCCGGCAGCATCCTCCATCCGGTAAGCGCCCATCAGCCGATAGACCTGCAGGGGCAGCGTCGCGGTGTCGCTGTCCGCGAACAGTGCGATCACGCCCAGATCGCCCATGGACAGGGCGGCGGCCACACCCGCCGAAAACCCAAGGGGGCGGGCAAGACGCGGAAGCTCGACCAGCCTGAGCCGCGCCCAGCCTTTCAGCCCGAGTGAGGCAGCAAGACGGCCGTGGTCCGCCTCGATCTTCTGCCAGGCGGGCAGGACGGCCCGGAGCGCGAATGGGACGGTGACGATGGCATTGACCAGCGCAGTGACCGGCAGGGCAAGGCGCGTCGGGTCCGCGAAGGGAAAGACAAGGATGAAGAGCCCGGTGCCAAGGACGAGGGGCGACGCCGCGATGGCCAGCAGCGCCGCGCCTTCGATGGGCCGGGCGAGCGAGCGGCGGCGGACGGCTGCGCGTGCCATGGCCAGCGTCAGCGCGACCACCAACAAGGTCGAGGCCGCCGCAACTCCGAGCGAGCGGATCGCGGACCACCAGACGACGTCCGGAAGCGATATTAGCGCCGGAAGCCCGGCGATGAGAACGGCGGCAAGCGGCAGGATCAGGAACAGCGCGGCGAGACAGATGGCGACACTGTCGGCGGTCCGGGTCATTGCCCCTTTGCCGTCCCAGCGGCGTGTCGGCCGGTCGAGCCCCGCGCCAAACCCGGCATGGCCGACGAAGGACAGGGCGAAAAGCGCGGCCGCCCCGGTCAGACCAAGCTGGATCGCGGAGAGAAGCGCGGCGCGTCCGAGGTCGAATTCGAAGCTCACCGCCTGGTAGATGGCCAGTTCAACAGTCGTGGCGCGGGGGCCGCCGCCGAGGGTCAAGGCGACGGCGAAACTGGTGGTCGAGATGACGAAGATCACCAGAAGCGCGCCGGGTGCGGTGCGGGCCAGCATCGGCAGCTCGATATGGCGGAAGATCGCGCCCGGACCCATGCCGAGAGAGGCGGCAAGACGCAGACGCTCGGAAGGCACGTCGAGCCAGCCTTGCAGGAACAGCCGCGTGGCCAGTGGAAGGTTGAAGAAGACATGGGCAAGGACGACGCCCCAAAGTCCGTAGATCGAGACAGGCTCGAAACCCAATGCCACCAGCCCCGCGTTCAGAACGCCACCGCGTCCGAAGATCGCCAAGAGGCCGAAGATCGCCACAATGGTGGGCAACAGAAACGGTGCGCCCAGAAGCGCCACCAGAAGGCTGCGCCCGGCAAAGCGGCGGCGCGCCAGCGCGCGGGCGACCGGAACGGCGAGCGCGACGCTAAAGAGCGCCGACAGGGCCGCCTGCAGCAAGGTGAAGCGGATCGCGGCCCAATCGCCGGGCCCAAGCCCGCTCGCCCCGGTCGCTTTCGTTAGGACAGCGCCGCCCGTCACGAGGATCAGGGCGGGAATCGCCGCGGCGGCGAGTAGCCCCGCGGCGACCGTACCGGTCAGCGGCTGAGCGCGCTCAGCCATTCGTCCAGAGCCTCGCCACGAATGGCGGCGGCCTCGTCAGCAGGGTAGAGAAGCGCACGGTCGGGCTCGATCAGGGTCTCGAAACCGTCCGGCAGGCCTTCTTCCGGAACCGCGGCAGGGTACATCCAGTTCGTCGTCGGAATGACCGACTGGAAGCCGTCAGTCAGCATGAAGGCCAGGAAGGCGTCGGCCAGCTCGGGCTGATCGGTCGACGCGAGTTTTCCGGCGACCTCGACCTGCATGTAATGGCCCTCGGTGAAGGCGGCGGCAGTCTTGGTTTCGTCCTCTTCCGCGATCAGGTGATAGGCGGGCGAGGTGGTGTAGGACAGGACCATGTCGGCCTCGCCTTCCAGGAACAGGCCATAGGCTTCGGACCAGCCGGGGGTCACGGTGACGATATTGTCCGACAGGTCCTGCCAGATTCCGGCAGCATCATCGCCATAGGCGGCCTTGACCCAGAGGAGCAGGCCCAGACCGGGCGTCGAGGAGCGCGGGTCCTGAATGACGATCGAATAGTCGCTGGCCGCAAGCTCGCGGAAGTCGCGCGGTGCGTTCTCGAGGCCGGTGTCGTGGACGAAAGCGAAATAGCCCCAGTCGAAAGGCAGGAACTCGGCATCGTCCCAGGCGATGGGCAGGTCAAGCGCGGGGGCGTCGATGCCGTGGGGCGCGAAGAGACCCGTCTCGCGGGCGGCGGCGGTCAGGTTGGTGTCGAGGCCGAGGACGATATCCGCGTCGCTCCGCGCACCCTCGAGCCGGATACGTGCAAGCAGCGCCGCGCCGTCCCCGGCGGCCACGAATTCGAGATCGCAGGCGCAGGTCGCTTCGAACGTCTCTTCGATAATGGGGCCGGGGCCCCAGTCGCTGACGAAACTGTCATAGGTGTAGACGGTCAGAACGGGCGTGTCCTGCGCTGCCGCGCCGGTGGCTGCCAGAAGTCCTGCCGCAAGGATGGGATAAAGCATCTCATGTCTCCTTTGCTGCCGGACGGGGGGTAAGGAGTGCGAGTTGCTCGACCTTCCCTCCGCCGGTGTTAACCGGTTCAGGTTCAACGGGTTCGCGCATATGCGCATCTCAGCTCCGGTTTGGAGCACCCCGAGGTGAGGAGAGATCTAGCGCCTGCGGCCGGTGCCGACAAGGGGGCTCTGCCCCCCTTGGCCTCCGGCCAATTCCCCCCGGGATTTTCCGGACCCAAAGAAGGGGCGGGCGGGGCGCTTTTCCTTCCGGGCTGCAGCGGATATGAGCGGGGAGGCGCGCTGAGGGAGAGACGCATGAGCCTGAACAGCTACGGACATGTATTCCGGGTGACGACCTGGGGTGAAAGCCACGGACCGGCCCTGGGTGCGACCGTCGATGGCTGCCCGCCGGGCGTTCGGCTCGCCGAGGCGGATATCCAGACATGGCTCGACAAGCGGAAACCCGGCCAGAACAAGTACACGACGCAGCGCCGCGAGGCCGACGAGGTAGAGATCCTGTCGGGCGTTTTCGAAGGCAGGACAACCGGCACGCCGATCCAGCTGATGATCCGGAACACCGACCAGCGGTCGAAGGACTATGGTGACATCGCGGAGAAGTTCCGGCCCGGCCATGCCGACATCACCTACTGGCAGAAATACGGCATTCGCGACTATCGGGGCGGCGGGCGTTCGTCGGCGCGCGAGACCGCGGCGCGGGTGGCGGCAGGTGGCGTCGCGCGGGCGGCGCTGGCGCATGTTGCGCCGGACGTGCGGATTACCGGGTACATGGTCGCGATGGGCGACAAGGATATCGACCGGGCGCGGTTCGACTGGGACGAGATCGGTCGCAACCCTTTCTGGATTCCCGATGCGGGGTCGGTCGAGCTTTGGGCGGATTACCTGGATGCGCTTCGGAAATCCGGCTCATCGGTGGGCGCGATGATCGAAGTTACCGTCCGTGGGTGTCCGCCGGGCATCGGTGCGCCGGTCTATGGCAAGCTCGACACCGATCTTGCCGCCGCGATGATGTCGATCAACGCGGTCAAGGGCGTCGAGATCGGCGAAGGCATGGCGGCTGCGCGGCTCCGCGGGGAGGAGAACGCCGACGAGATCTCGATGGGTCCCGACGGGCCGGTCTATTCGTCCAACCATTCGGGTGGCATTCTGGGCGGGATATCGACCGGGCAGGACATCGTCGTCCGGTTCGCGGTCAAGCCGACGTCGTCGATCCTGACGCCACGCAAGACGATCACGAAGGCGGGCGAGGCGGCCGAGATCATCACCAAGGGCCGGCACGACCCCTGCGTCGGCATCCGCGCGGTCCCGGTGGCCGAGGCCATGGCCGCGGCGGTGGTTCTGGACCACATCCTGCTGGACCGGGCGCAGACCGGTGGGGTCCGTGGTCCTATCGGATAGATTTCCTGCCGCGTTCGGGGATCTGGCCGAGCGACTGCTGACGCATCTGCCGGAGGGGGACGCGGCCCATGACCGGGGCCACGTCCTGAGAGTCTGGTCGCTTTGCCGGACGATTGCCGAGGGCGAGGGACGGATGCCGGACCGGGCGCTTCTGGCCGCTGCGCTTCTCCATGACCTCGTTGCTTTGCCGAAGGACCACCCGGACAGAAAGCGTGCCTCGACCCTCTCCGCCGAGGCGGCGCGGCCCATCCTTGCAGCAGAAGGGTTGTCAGGGTCGGAGATCAACGAGGCCTCTCATGCGATCGCGGCGCATAGTTATTCAGCCGGGATCGAGCCTTTGACAGACGCCGCGCGCATCCTGCGCGACGCCGACCGGATCGAGGCCCTGGGGGCGATCGGGATCGCGCGGACCTTCGCCGTGTCGGGGTCTCTGGGTCGGCCTCTCTGGGATGCGGGTGATCCTTTCGCGGCTGCGCGACCGCTGGATGACGGCGCGTTCGGTCTGGACCATTTCGAAGTCAAACTTTTGGGCCTTGCTGACGCCATGCTGACCGAAACGGGCCGCCGTATCGCCCGCGCACGCACCGAGGTGATGCGCGGGTTTCTGGACGACCTCAGGGCCGAACTGGAGCCGAAATGAGCTGACCGGCGTCAGGCGGTCGCCGCCGCCAGACCGGCATCCATGAGGGCCTTGATCTCGGCCCGGCGGGTGCTGGCGACGATGCGCCCGATCTCCTGATCACCGTGGAGAACGACCAGCGTCGAACGGCGCGGGATCTTCAGGTCATGGGCCAGACGCGAGCTGGCGTGCTTGTCCCAGTCGACGGCGATGAAGGTCATGTTCGCCTCATAGGCCGGGTTCTCGGACTTGAGCTTGCGGATGGCGGCGGCCTGCGCGCGGCAGGTCGTGCACCAGTCGGTGTAGAAATCAAGGAAGACGGTGCGGCCGGCGGCAAGCTCGGCCTCGACCAGACCTTTGCGATAGGCGGTGCCGGTGGCGGCAAGGGCGGGAGTGGCGAGCGTGGCGGCGGCGGCGGTGGCAAGGAAGTGACGGCGTTTCATGTGAGACCTCATCAGATCGAGACGGAAAGTTCGGTGAACCATGCGGGCAGGGTGTCCAGCACCCAGATTTCGGCGGCGTGGTGCCATTTGAGCAGGATGCCGGTTCCCACGAGGATGAAGGCGGCGCCCATTACGGGGCGCGATGCGCGGGCGATGCGCATCATCAGGTCCCGGTGACGGCTGAGGAGGGATTGCGCACCATAGGCCAGAGCGAGGATTACGGTCGAGACGCCAAGCGCGAAGGCGACCATGATCGCGCCCGCCAGCGTCAGGCTTTCGCCCTGGCTGGCCAGCGAGATCGCGCCGCCGAGGGTCGGGCCGATGCAGGGGCTCCAGACCGCGCCAAGAAGCATTCCGCCCACGAACTGGCCCGACAGACCCTCGGTGCCGACCCGGTCCATGGCGGCATCTGCGCGCGATCCGGCACCGGCGGTTGCGGTGGCGAAGCGGGCGGAAAAGGCGGGGACCAGCAGGATCGCGCCAAAGCCGATCATCAGGACGGCGGCGGCGTTAGAGACGGTTTCCTCGGTCAGGCCAAGGCTCCGACCGGCGGCAGAGACCAGAAGACCGAGCGCCACGAAGCTGACGCTCATCCCCGCGGCCAGCGCCAGCGGACCCGCGCGACCGGCCTGAAGAGCTGTCGCCAGCACGATCGGCAGGATCGGCAGGACGCAGGGGTTGATCAGCGTCAGAAGCCCGGCGGCGTATCCAAGGACGATATCCATGCCGCCTTATGGAGGCTGGATATGCTCTCTGTCATGTCACAAGCGCGTCAGGACCGCGTGCTGACCTTGGACAGTTGCACGGCCAGAATGCCTGCCGTGATGATCGCCACGCCGAGGATGTCGAGCGGTCCCAGCGCTTCGCCCAGAAAAAGCGCGGCGATGGCGACGCCGAGGAACGGGTTGAGAAAGTGGAACGTCGCGGCACGCACCGTGCCGATCCGGCGCACCAGCAGGAACCACGTGAAGGTGGCGGCGAGACCGGGAATGAAGATCGTGTAGGTGAACGCGATGGTCAGCGACCATGTCGGTGTGATCACCCATTCCTCCAGCAAAAGCGCGGGGACGACGAGCGCGGCCGAACCGATCAGCATTTGCAGACCGACGATCATAAGGACGTTGCCGCCCGAGGACGCGCCCCGCAGCGCCAGAGTGGCGAAGGTCAGGGCCAGCACACCCAGTCCGCACAGCATGACGCCGAAGGGATCGACCCCGGCAGAAAGCCGCGACCCCATGATGATGGCGACTCCTGCAAAGCCCGCAACAAGCCCGGCCACGCCCATCGGGGGCAGCCGGTCGCCCGAGATCAACCACCCTGAGAGCGCGACCCAGAGTGGCAGGGACGAGGCGATGATCGCGGCAAGCGACGCCTCCACGGTCTGCATCGCAACGAAATAGAGACCCAGATAAAGCGCGTTCTGGCAGATTCCGAAGACGATCGTCAGGCGCCATTGCTCGCGCGTGAGTTGCCATGTCTGACCGAGGGCTCGGGCGATGGCGACGGCGATGATGCCTGCGATCAGGAAGCGGACCGACAGGGCCGCAAGGGGCGGCGCATGGGCGACGATCACCCTGACCGATGTGAAGGCCGATGACCACATGAGCGCGAAGGCCAGCCCCATGAAGATAGCGCGAATATCCAACCGTCTGCGTCCCGGGTGTGTTTTGGCGGCAGAGGGTCAGATACCGTGCGGAAGATCAAGACACAGAGCGTCTGTTGGCGGGCATTAGTTGAGTGCAGACGAGGAAGCCGTCCTTGGGTTAGGCTGAAATGGACTGCTAGGATTGCAAGATGACCGACGTTCTCATCGCTGGGGTTGCCGTGGCCGACATCGTGATGCGGGTCGCTGAGCTGCCGAGGACCGCCGAGAAATATCGGGCCGAGGATGCCGTGGTGACCGTTGGCGGATGCGCGGCGAATGCCGCCATCGGCGTGGCCCGGCATGGGGGGGTGGCGCGGCTGGCGGCGCGGCTTGGGGGCGACCTTGTGGGCGCCATGATCGCGCAAGAACTCCGGCAGGAAGGTGTCGATCTGTCCCTGTGCAATATCCGCCCGGATGCGCTGTCCTCGTTCTCCTCGATCTATATCGACGGGACCGGTGAGCGGCAGATCATGAATTTCAGGGGCCGCAATCTTGCCCCCAGTATCGACCTTTCGGAGGCCACGCCCGCCGGGGCCGTCCTGACCGACAACCGCTGGAGCGTGCTCACCGCCGAAGCCATCGCTGCAGGGCGCCGCTGGTCGGTGCCGGCGGTCGTCGATGCCGAGGCGCCGTTCGATGCGGATGCGGTGCGGGGGGCCAGCCATATCGTCTTTTCGATGCAGGGACTTCGCGAGTTCGAGCCGTCACTGCCGGTCGACGCCGCCTTGGAGCGCGCCCGTGCCGAGTTCGCGGCCTGGGTCGCGGTGACCGATGGTCCGAAGGGCGTACGGTACATCGCGCCGGAGGGTATCGGGCATGTTCCGTCCTTCCCTGTGAAGGCGGTCGATACGCTCGGGGCCGGAGATATCTGGCACGGGGTCTTCGCGCTTCGCCTGGGGATGGGCGACGACGAGGTCGCCGCCATACGCTACGCCAACGCCGCCGCTGCGCTCAAATGCGCGCGGTTCGGTGGTGTCAAAAGCTGCCCGGATCGCGCGCAGACCGAGGCCTTGTTGTCAGAGGCAGGGGAGGGCGCGACATGACAATTGGCATTCTTCCCGTCGGTCGCGCGACCTTCGATGTTCCCTATGCCGAGGAGCGGCTTGCCAAGATACTGGACCGCATCGCGGCGCTCGGTGAGCCGACGGTCGGCCCGCGATATCTTCTGATGGACGGGGAGGCTGCCCGTTCTGCGATCTCGGATATCGTCTCGGCCGGGGCGGAGCGGCTGCTGATCCTTCAGGTAACTTTCACGGACGCGATCATCGTCGTGGAGGCGGCCGAGACCGGATTGCCTCTGTCCATCTGGGCGCTGCCCGAGCCGCGTGCCGGTGGACGGCTGAGGCTCAATTCCTTCTGCGGACTGAACCTGGCCGGTCATGCGCTCGGGCTGCGCGGCATCGATTTCAACTGGGTGCTGTCCGCGCCGGAAGACATGGATGCCGCCCGGATGAAGCGTCTGTTGTCCGCGCCGGAGGCACAGGGCGGCCCTGCCGCCCGACTGTTCGACGGGGATGTGCAGGATGAGGCGCGACGCGTGGCGGGGGCAGTGTCGGGCAAGCGCATTGCGTGCATCGGGACGCATCCCGACGGTTTCGACACCTGCGCCTATGATGCGGATCGCCTAAGCCGCCTTGCCGGTGTCTCGGTGGATGCGATCCCGCTCGATGACCTCTTCGCCGAGGCGCGCGTGGTCGAGGCCGGACAGGTGGCCGAGCTTCGCGCCAGCGCAGCCGACCGTGTGACTGGCTTGGATGCGGTGGATCAGGTTGAACTCGACCGTTCGCTTCGCCTGCGCGTGGCGCTGGACGGGATATTCGAGCGCGGCGACTACGGCGCCGCAGCCATTCGCTGCTGGCCCGAGACCTTCACGGAATACGGGGGCGCGGTCTGCGGTCCTGCCGCGATGATGGCAGAGGCCAAGCGTCCCTGTGCCTGCGAGGCGGATGTTTATGGCGCGCTGACCCAGATGATCCTGCAGGAGGCGGCGGGCGCTCCTGTCTTCCTGACCGATCTGGTCGATGTGGACGTGGCGGACGACAGTGCGGTCGTCTGGCATTGCGGGCAGGCGCCCCTGTCGATGTGCGACCCCGAGGCCACCGCCGAAGCGACGATCCATACGAACCGCAAGATGCCGCTTCTCTACCAGTTCCCGCTGAAACCCGGGCCCGTCACGCTGATGCGCGTGTCGCAGGCGCGGGGCGAGACCAAGATGGTCCTTGCCGGAGCCGAGATGCTGAGGCGCCCGATGGCCTTTACTGGCACCTCCGGAGTGCTCAGGTTCGAGCGGCCCGCGGGCGCGGTGCTGGCCGACCTGATGGCCTGCGGTCTGGAGCATCACATGGCCATCGCCTACGGCGATCATCGTCCTCTTCTCAGACAGGTTGCCGGGGCGATGGGCCTGCCGGTTCTGGATCTCTGAGCGGCAATGAACATTACCCTGTCGGACATCCATGCAGCGCGAGACCGGATTGCCGGCCTTGCGGACCGGACGCCGCTGGTGCCGTCCGCGATGACGGATGCCTTCGGCGTGGATTTCCTGCTCAAGCTGGAGATTACCCAGCCCATAGGTGCATTCAAGCTCAGAGGCGCGATGAATGCCATTCTGAACCTGCCAAAAGAGACGCCTGGCGTCGTCTGCTGTTCGACCGGCAATCACGGGCGTGGCGTGGCCTATGCGGCGCGCGCGCGTGGTCTCCGCGCGGTGGTCTGCATGTCGCGCCTTGCGCCAGCGGCCAAGGTCAGGGGCGTTCGCGCGCTTGGGGCCGAGGTTCGGATCGTCGGCAACTCGCAGGACGATGCGCAGGCCGAGGCGGAGCGGCTGGTCGCCGCCGAGGGGCTTGTCGATATCTCGCCCTTCGACGCGCCTGATGTGGTCGCGGGGCAGGGGACAATCGGACTGGAACTGTTGGAGCAACGTCCTGATCTGGACACCATCCTCGTCCCGTTGTCGGGCGGAGGTCTGGCCGGGGGTGTCGCCTTCGCCGCAAAAGCGATCCGGCCCGATATAAGGGTGATCGGCGTCAGCATGGACCGGGGCGCGGCGATGCACGCGTCTCTCAAGGCGGGGTATCCCGTAGAGGTGGAAGAGGTGCCGAGCCTCGCCGATAGCCTTGGCGGGGGGATCGGGCTGGGTAACCGTATCTCGTTTCCGCTTTGCCGCGACTATCTGGATGACGTGGTTCTGGTCAGCGAGGACGAGATCTACCACGCGCTTCAGACCGTCTATTACGAAGACCGGATCGTCTGCGAAGGGGCCTGCGTCGTGGGGATCGCCGCCGTGCAGACCGGAAAGGTGCAGCTTTCCGGGCCGACCGCAACGATAATCACCGGGCGCAATCTGGACATGCAGGTTCATGCCGACATCATGGCCGGGCGCGACGTTGCGCTGGGCGACACTACGGTGCGGGGAAGACGCTATGAGCCATGACGTCCATATTCTGACCGAGGCCGAATTGCGCGCGGCGGTGCCGCTCGACCTGGCCGCCGTGGACGTGGTCGAGCGCGCTTTCGCGGCGCTGGCCAGCGGGCGGGTCGTCATGCCGCCGATCCTGTCGATGGAGATCGCCGAAGCGAACGGAGAGGTGGACGTCAAGACGGCCTATATCCCCGGCTTCGACGGTTTCGCGATCAAGGTCAGCCCTGGCTTCTTCGACAATCCGAAACTGGGCCTGCCCAGTCTGAACGGGCTGATGATCCTGTTTTCCGCCCGGACGGGTCTGGTCGAGGCGCTGTTTCTGGACAATGGCTACCTGACAGATGTGCGCACCGCTGCTGCGGGGGCCGTTGCCGCCCGGCATCTTGCGCCCGCCACGGTCGAGTGCGCGGGTGTCATCGGAACGGGCGTTCAGGCGCGGCTTCAGATCGAGGCGGCGCATCTGGTCCGGCCCTTCGAACGTGTGGAAGTCTGGGGCCGCAATACGGTCTCGGCCGAGGGCTGCGCGGCGGATATCTCGGCCCGACTTGGTATTCCGGCCACGTCCCAACCCGATCCGGCCCGGCTGGTGGCGAACAGTCAGCTTGTGGTCACGACGACGCCCGCGCGCGAGCCGGTTTTGCGCGCCGAATGGCTGCACCCCGGTCTACACATCACCGCCATGGGGTCCGATCAGGCGGGAAAGAATGAGATCGACCCACAGGCGCTGGCGGCCGCAGATCTTTATGTCTGCGACCGGGTCGCGCAATGCGAGGTCTCGGGCGAGTTGGAGGCGGCGCACATAGCGGGCGTGCTGGTCGAACCGGTCGAGCTGGGCGATATCGTGGCCGGTGTCGCGCCGGGGCGCACGTCGCCCGAGGCGATCACCATCTGCGATCTGACCGGCACCGGCGCGCAGGACACCGCCATCGCCACCCATGCCCTGTCGCTATCCGGCGGGCGCGGTCAGACGATCCGCTCCTGATCCCTTTTCAAACCGCCTTTTTGGCGCTAGTCAGAACCCGCCCCGCAATAAAGGCATAGCGCGCTGCTGTGAGGGTGTCCGGAGCCTTCGGTGCCCGTGCTCGCGTGCGACAAGGCTTCTCCGTATCGACAACGACATGACGCGCCACCGCCGCGCAAGAGGTGCCTGAAATGCTGACCAACGACAAACTCGACGCCTGGGATCGCGAGAACTTTTTTCACCCCTCGACCCACCTTGCCCAGCATGCCCGGGGCGAAAGCCCGAACCGCATCGTGACCGGCGGCAGCGGCGTCCATATCGAGGATCGGGACGGAAACCGCTTTCTCGATGCCTTCGCGGGGCTTTACTGCGTCAACGTCGGATATGGCCGTGCCGAGATCGCCGATGCCATCGCCGAACAGGCGCGGGAGCTGGCCTATTATCACGCCTATGTCGGCCACGGGACCGAGGCGTCGATCACGCTGGCCAAGATGGTGATGGAGCGTGCGCCCGCGCATATGTCCAAGGTCTATTTCGGTTTGTCCGGCTCGGATGCGAACGAGACCAACATCAAGCTGGTCTGGTACTACAACAATATCCTCGGCCGTCCCGAGAAGAAGAAGATCATCTCGCGCTGGCGGGGCTACCACGGTTCCGGCCTGATGAGCGGGTCGCTTACCGGGCTGGAGCTGTTCCACAGGAAATTCGACCTGCCGCTGACGCAGGTGCTGCACACCGAAGCGCCCTATTTCTATCGCCGCCCCGATCTGAGCATGGACGAGGCCGGTTTCGTCGCTCATTGCGTGGCCGAACTGGAAGCGCTTATCGCGCGCGAAGGGGCCGACACCATCGCCGCTTTCATCGGAGAGCCGGTTCTGGGCACCGGGGGCATCGTGCCGCCGCCCGAAGGCTATTGGCCTGCGATTCAAGCGGTTCTGGACAGGCATGACATCCTGCTGATCGCGGACGAGGTTGTGACCGGTTTCGGGCGTCTGGGGTCGATGTTCGGCTCCGATCACTACGGCATCCGCCCCGACATCATGACCATCGCCAAAGGTCTGACCTCGGCCTATGCGCCACTGTCGGGGTCGATCATCTCGGACAAGGTCTGGAAGGTGCTGGAGCAGGGGACGGACGAAAACGGTCCCATCGGCCACGGCTGGACCTATTCGGCGCATCCCATCGGGGCGGCTGCCGGTGTGGCGAATCTAAAGCTGCTCGATGACCTGAATCTCGTGACCAATGCGGATGAGACGGGAGCTTATCTCAACGAAAGCCTCTCCTCTGCGCTTTCCGACCATGCCCATGTGGGCGAGGTGCGGGGCGAGGGTCTGCTGGCCGCAGTCGAATTCGTGAAGGGCAAGGATGAACGCGTGTTCTTCGATCCGAGCGAAAAGGTCGGCCCGCGCATCGCGGCGGCGCTGCTGGAACGCGGCGTTATCGCCCGTGCCATGCCGCAGGGTGACATCCTCGGCTTTGCGCCGCCCTTCTGTCTGACGCGCGAAGAAGCAGACGAAGTCGTGGGCAAGACGGCGGCGGCGGTTTCGTCGGTGCTTGGTTAGGACACGAGCGATCTTCCGCGTGGTGCTTTTCTGGCTCCACGCGCGGTAGGCATGTCCGGCGATCCGGTCTAGGCCGCCGTGCTGGGGTCTCCCGTCGCCCATGCGACGCCCGCGCCACGGTCCATTTCGGCCATGGCCGCCATATCGGCCGCGTCGATCTCGAAACCGGCGAGACCCAGGTTCTGGCGCATCCGTTCGGGATTGAGGCTTTTGGGCAGAACGGCGTACCCGTTCTGCACGCCCCAGCGGAGCAGAAGCTGCGCTTCGGTCACGCCGTATTTTCTCGCCATTGCGACGAAGACCTCTCCGTCCGCTTTCATCTGGTCGGTCTTGGCACTGGCCTGTCCCTCCTCGGTGCGCCAGGTCGAAAGCGGGACGAGGCTGCTGTAAGCGATCGGCGCAATTCCATGGTCGCGCATGTAGGCAAGCAGCTCTGGCTTCTGAGACCACGGATGCAATTCGATCTGGTTCGCATCGGGCTTCGGCAATCCGGCGGTGCGGATCTCTTCCAGATGGGACTGGTTATAATTGCTGACACCGATGGATCGCGCCTTGCCGGCATTTTGCAACTCTAAGAGGGCGCGCCATTGGGCTACCCGCTCCGGCCCACCATAGGGCGCGTGGATGAGGTAGAGGTCGAAATAGTCGAGGCCCAGCCGGGCGAGGCTTTTCCCGCACTCGTTCAGCGTCTCTGCCCCGGTCTTGGGCACGTCGCCCCAGGCGGGATTGCCTGGCCAGAGCTTGCCTGTCACAAAGATATCCGCCCGCGACAGCCCGGTTGCTTGCAGCCCTGCGCGTATGCCCGCGCCCACGGATTTTTCGTTGTGATAGCCGGACGCGGTGTCGATGTGCCTGTACCCGATGCGGATCGCCGTTTCGATCGCTTCCGGCGCATCCTCGGGCGTCACGAGGTAAGTGCCGTAGCCCACGGCGGGGATATCGGTGCTGTCGTTAAGGCAAAAGGTCTGTGTCATGGCGGTCATGCCGGGCTCCCTGGTCGTGTTTGCGTCGGACAAACCGTATCGGCCATTTCGAGCGGGTGCCTGCCACATACTCCATTCATTCTGCCAATTCCTCTGAGTCTTCGTTGGAAATGATGTTGGCGACGGATGCGTCTGATATACAGTCCGGCAGGAGGACGCCCCATGGAACTACGCGACCTGACCGACAAAGCACTTGAAATTCACGAAAGAATACGTGCGAAAACAGCGCAACCTCTCCCGGATCTTATGATACTGCGACAGGATAGGGTGACCGCGTTCGAGGCGGTCATATACAAGCCGGTGGTCTGCCTGATCCTGCAAGGTGCGAAAATAACGTCGGTCGGCGACAGGGTGGCAATGCCATCGGCGGGCGATGCGCTGATCGTCAGTCACGACCTGCCGGTCGAGTCCCGGATCACCGAGGCCACGAGTGAGCGGCCCTATGTGGCGCTGATCGTTTCGCTCGATCTCGGCCTGCTCCGGGGGCTTTACGAGCAGGTTGGTCCCCATGCCTTCGAGGCCCGCGCGTCGCGGTCGCTTCTGTCCGGGCCGGCCCGACCCGATCTGATCGACGCGGTTGCCCGGTATCTCGCCTTGCAAGAGGATCCGCTGCACGCTGCCGTTCTGGGCCCGTCCCTCCTCCGGGAGATTCATTTCCGCTTGCTCATGTCGCCGGTCGGCGGAACGCTGCGAAGCCTTCTGTCCGTCGACAGCCATGCTAGCCGCGTGTCGCAGGCCATCCTGAAGCTACGCGCCGGATTTCGCGAAACGCTCAAGGTGGGCGATCTGGCGCGCGTCGCGGGCATGAGCCAGTCGTCCTTCCATAGCCATTTCAAACAGGTGACCGGGACAACGCCGCTTCAGTATCAGAAGGACCTCAGGATGATCGCGGCGCGCGACCTCTTGCGCGCGGGCCGTCACAGCGTCGCCGCCGCCGGTTTCGACGTGGGCTACGAGAGCCCGACGCATTTCAGCCGGGACTATCAGAGAAAGTTCGGGATCGCCCCGAGCCGGGAGATGGCCTCGACCCCCGTTCCCGCATGAGCGCCGCGGCAGCAGGCCTCACCCGAAAAACAAAGGCCGCCCCGAAGGACGGCCGATGAGACGCGGTAAGGACCGGGATCAGTCGTTGACGCTGTCCTTCAGTGCCTTCGCGATGGTCATCTTGACCACTTTGTCGGCTTCCTTGTGGATCTGCTCGCCCGTGGCGGGGTTCCGCACCATGCGGGCCGGACGCTCGCGGCAATAGATCTTGCCAACGCCGGGAAGGGTCACGGCGCCACCGCCAGACACTTCGTCGGTGATGATCGACGTGATCGCGTCGAGCGCAGCAGCCGCCGACTTCTTGTCGCTGTCCATCTTGTCTGCGATCGCCGCAACAAGCTGGGTCTTGGTCATCGGTTTTGCCATGTTGAATCTCCTCGTTCTGGCCCGTTCTTAGGGGCTCATTCCCCTTATTTAACTGGATATCGCGGCATAACACAACGATTTGTGGCCGCTTGCCAAGCCATATCGCGCATTTTGTGGGCGATTTTTTGATGTTTTCAGAGAAATGCCGTCTCTTCGAAGCTGCGCAGCTTGCGCGAATGGATGCGTTCGAGCGGCATGTCGCGGATCAGCTCCATTGCGCGGATGCCGATTTGCAGGTGCCGAGCGACCTGCGTCTGGTAGAATTCAGACGCCATGCCCGGCAGTTTCAGCTCGCCATGCAGCGGCTTGTCCGACACGCAAAGAAGCGTTCCGTAAGGCACCCGGAAGCGGAACCCATTGGCGGCGATGGTGGCGCTTTCCATGTCGAGCGCGATGGCTCGGGACTGGCTCAGGCGCTGCACCGGACCGGACTGGTCGCGCAGCTCCCAGTTGCGGTTGTCGATGGTGGCGACGGTGCCGGTCCGCATGATCCGCTTCAGGTCGTAGCCTGTCAGCTCGGTGACTTCGGCGACCGAGTCCTGCAGGGCCACCTGCACCTCGGCCAGGGCCGGGATCGGCACCCAGACGGGCAGGTCATCGTCCAGCACGTGGTCCTCGCGCAGATAGGCGTGCGCCAGCACGAAATCGCCAAGCCGCTGGCTGTTTCGCAGCCCTGCGCAATGGCCGACCATCAGCCAGGCGTGAGGGCGCAGAACGGCGATGTGATCGGTGGCCGTTTTCGCGTTCGACGGGCCGACACCGATATTGACCAGCGTGATCCCAGCCCCGCCCGGACGCTTCAGGTGATAGGTCGGCATCTGCGGCAGCTTCGACAGCTGCGGGATCGGCGCATCCGGATCGGTGATCTCGACATTGCCCGGGCCGACCAGAGAGGTATAGCCCGAAGACGGGTCGGCGATCATCCGGCGGCCATAGGCCTCGAACTCGTCCACGTAGAACTGGTAGTTTGTGAAGAGAACGTGGTTCTGGAAATGCTCGGGCTTGGTCGCGGTATAGTGCGCCAGCCGGGCCAGCGAATAGTCGATGCGCTGCGCCGTGAAGGGCGCAAGAGGGCGCGATCCGTCTGGATGCTGAAAGCCGAAGCCGTTGACGATGTCGTCATTGGTGGTCGACAGGTCCGGCACGTCGAAGGCGTCGCGCAGGGTAAACTCGGTTGCGCCGCCTTGCGGTACCGTGAGTGAGGCGTCATTCGCCACGGCGAAATGCACCGGCATCGGGGTCATCGACACGCCGACTTCGACCGACACATCGTGGTTCTCGACGATCAGACCGATCTGCTGGGCAAGGTAATTCGCAAAGAGATCGGGCCGCGTCACCGTTGTGGAGTATTGCCCCGGCTCGGACACGTGGCCGAAACTCAGCCGGTTGTCCGTGGCCGCGAAACTGGCCGTTGTCAGCCGGATCTCGGGGTAGAAGGCGCGGAAACGGGTCTCGGGCGCACCATTCGCCAGCACCTGGGTCAGGTTCTCGCACAGGAAATTCGACGCCTGATCGTAAAGCTCCTTCAGCCGCGCGACCGCGGCCGCCGGATCGCGGAAGGCTTCGTGCGGCGGGCTGTCGGGAGAGGAAATCGGAAGGTGCAAGGCGTCTGTCATGGCCGGACATGACACCGAACCGCAGCCTGCTGCAAGCCTTTCCGGGCAAAAGCGGCACTGCCGTTCTTTGGGTCCTGAAAAACCCCCGGGGGTGAATGCGCGGCAACGCGCAGAGGGGGCAGACAGCCCCCTCCTTGCGCCCGGTGTCACATCCGACGATGGTGGCGCCATGACTAAGACGCTTCTTTCCATCGGACACGGCTATTCCGCGCGCGCGCTTGCCCGCCTGCTCATCCCCCTCGGCTGGACCGTGATCGGCACGACCCGTAGCGAGGACAAGGCCAGAACCCTCGCCGCTGAGGGGGTCGAGCCAATGATCTGGCCCGGCAATCCCCTGCCCATCGACCGCGCAACTCATGTTCTGACGTCTGTCAGTCCTGATGACGCCGGCGATCCGGTCCTGATCGAGGCCGGTGAAACGCTCGCGAAGGCTCAGCATCTGGAATGGGTCGGCTATCTTTCGACCATAGGAGTCTATGGCGGGCGGGACGGCGGCTGGGTCGACGAGACGTCCGAACTTCTGGCCGAGACCGACCGGGGTCAGGCGCGGATCAGGGCCGAGGCCGACTGGCTGGCCCTGGGTCTGCCGGTTCACATCTTCCGACTTGCTGGCATCTATGGTCCGGACCGCGGGCCCTTTGAAAAGGTCAAGCGCGGGACGGCGCGTCGGATCATCAAGCCCGGCCAGTATTTCAGCCGTATCCATGTGGACGATATCGCGGCGGTCGTGCACGCCTCGATCGAAAGGCCGAACCCCGGAGCGGTCTACAACGTGTGCGATGACGAACCAGCGCCACCTGAAGACGTGATCGCCCATGCCGCCGAGCTTCTGGAGCTGCCGATCCCGCCGGCCATTCCTTTCGAAGAGGCCGAAATGAGCGCGATGGCCCGCAGCTTTTACGGCGAATCCAAGCGCGTGCATAATGACCGGATCAAGGATGAGCTGGGCGTCCAGCTTCGTTATCCCGACTACCGTTCCGGCCTTGCGGCCGTGCTGGAGGCCGAGGACGACCGCTAGAGTCGGCGCAGGGGACAAGCGTTTCCCAACGCGGTGTCTCGCGTGTTAGTTATAAGACACATTTGATTAGCGGACAGTCCCCGATCGGGGCCGGGGAACATGGCAGGCGTTTCGATCATCATCTCTCAGTATTTCGCGAGAGCCGCGGGGTTCACTCTGACGGATGCCGGTGTGCTGCTTGACGGCGACGAGGTCCTGCTACGGACGAAGGTGGAAAACGGTCGCTTCCCCGCGCAGTCCCATTATGACATCCTGGGCCTCGTTGCCGAAAAGGTGCCGGACCGGGCCGAGCTTTCGATCCGCTACGCAAGACTGATAGATATCGACAAGCTCGGGACGCTGGCGCTCGCCTGCAAGGCCGCGCCGAATGTGGGCGGCGCATTGCAGCGCATGTCGCGCTATCACTCTCTCTTGTCCGACAGCGTGCGCTATCATCTCGACACGCAGGAGAACGGGGTCTTTCTGCGTCAGGATGTTCTGGTGGGCACCGGACCCGGCCTTGTCTTTTCGCCCGAAGCGGGGCTTTGCGCGATGTTCCAGACAATAAGGCAGGTGGCGGCTGACACGATAACCGCCGCCGCCGTCACGTTCCGGCACAGTGCGCCGCGCGACGCCCCTGCCTTCGAAGCGTTCTTCGGCTGCGCCGTCGACTTCGAGGCCGGATCGGATGGCATCCTGTTCTCTCATGAAAGTCTGTCGACCAGGAACCGGCTCGGGGATCAGGCGCTCTCCGAGTTTCTGACACGGCATCTCGACGCAGAACTCGAACAGGTGAAGTCCGAGCCGACCCTTGTGCGCAGCACTAAGGAAGAGATCGCCCGCGGGCTAAGCGAAGGCGTGCCGAGGATGGCGGACATTGCCCGTGAGCTGGGCCTGAGCGTGCGGTCGTTTCACCGTCGACTGGCGGATCACGGCGTCAGCTTTCAGGCGCTGGCCGAGGAGACGCGGCGCGAGATCGCGATGAGCATGTTGCGGGACGATACATGCCCTCTCTCGGAAATCGCGTTCCTGGCCGGTTTTTCCGAGCAAAGCGCTTTCAACCGCGCGTTCAAGCGCTGGACGAACCAGACCCCGGCAAATTATCGAAGATCGCTCGGGCGCTAGCGGGTCTTTGGCCGCGCGGGTCAAAAGGCTGGCGGTCGCTGTCAAGAGAGTGGCGGACGCCTTGCATATTTCGTGGTCATCACATCGAACCACGGAGTATTACCGATGCACACCCGACCCATCCTTGTTGTCGGCGCCAACGGCAAGACCGGCTCGCGCGTCGTCGCCCGGCTTGAAGACAATGGCCACGCCGTCCGCCGCGGCTCCCGCAATGCAGAAATCCCCTTCGACTGGGAAGCGCCCGAGACATGGACGGCCTCGCTGGCCGGCGTCAGCAAGGCCTATGTCACCTACTTCCCCGACCTCGCCTTTCCGGGTGCGGTGGAAAAGCTCGAGGCGTTCACAAGGGTCGCCGCTGAATCAGGGCTTGAGCATATCGTCCTTCTCTCCGGTCGTGGCGAACATTTCGCCAGCATGGGCGAAGAGATCGTGCGCAACTCCGGCCTGGGCTTCACCATCGTACGGGCCGCATGGTTCGCGCAGAACTTCAGCGAGGGATATCTTCGCGATCCCATTCTGGGCGGTGTCCTTCCAATGCCGGGCGGCGATATCTCGGAGCCGATCATCGACATCGACGATATCGCGGACGTCGTCGTCGCGTCGCTGACCGAAGACGGTCACATCGGCGAGCGCTACGAGGTCACAGGCCCTCGCCTCATGACATTCGCCGAGATGGCCGAGGTCCTGTCCCGGACGCTTGGCCGGCATATTCAGCATGTGCCGATCAGCTTCGAGGACTTCCACGCAAATGTCGCCGCCTCCGGCGACACGTTTGTGGCGGATGTCTTCACCCAGATCGCGCGCGAAACGCTGGACGGCCGGAACGAGTACACAGCCGATGGCGTGCAGCGGGCGCTTGGCCGCGAGCCCAGAGACTTTGCCGAATTCGCTGCTGTCGCCGCCTCTCGCGGTGTCTGGACCAGCGCCGCTTAGCGCCTCGGGCGGCGGCAATGCGCTATCACGAAAGGATCCGGTCCGATGGAAACCCTGAAGATTGCCACCCTGATTTTGCTCATACCGTTCGGATGGGTGATTTCGGACGCCGCCGCCACTCCTCCGCCTTACGAAGACGGCCGGGCTTCGCAAGAGCCCGGCCCGTTGAATGACACCCGCGCCGTGGAAGCGGATCAGCCCACGCGCGCCGCGGCCCTTCAAACCAAGACTAGGATAAGCCCATGACCCTGAACATTCTTGAAAAGATCGCCCTTGGCACGTCCGGCCTCACGGCAATTGGCATCGGTGCGATGATCCTTCTCGTTCCACATGCCTTCTATGCCAGCTACGGGATTTCACTGCCCGCGAACCCCAGCCTGCTGAGCGAACTCCGAGCGCCCGCGGCAGGTCTTACGGTACTGGGAGTGCTGATGCTCTCGGGCATCTTTAGACCTGCCATGGTGCAGATTGCGCTGGCGACGGCATTGACGGTGTTTATCGCCTTCCCTGTTGGGCGCTTCGTCAGTGCCGCAGCGGACGGTGCACCGTCTTCCGGAATAGTCGGTGCCCTGCTTTTTGAAATCGCCATAGCCGCCTTGTGCGTTTTTGCCTTCCGCAGACGGCTGGCCGGCGGCTCTGTCAAACCTTGAGCTCTGACGCGGTGCCGGGACTATCCGTGCCGCCGACGCCCTCTTCAGAACTGGAATCCAACCATGTCATCACTCATTTTCATCATCCTTCAAAGTGCCGTTATCGCCTATGCGCTTGTCAGCGGGGTCTTTCTGGCATTCTCCGACTTCATAATGCGTTCGCTTGCCGAGGCTGGCGGTGTCCGCACCATGCAGGCCATCAATCGCGAGGTCTTTCGCTGGGTGTTCATGACGCTCTTCATCGGCATGGCGCCGGTATCGCTTGCGATCGCGGCCTATGGCGCGTTCGTCGTCGGCGGTGGCGCGGGAAGCCTGCTTGCCCTGGCGGGTCTTGTCTATTTCGTCGGATGCTTCGGGGTGACGGTCTTTTTCAACGTGCCGATGAATGATGCGCTTGCGGGCCTCGACGCGTCCTCAGCTGCTGTAGGGACGTACTGGGAAGAGACGTATCTGCCGCGCTGGACCTTCTGGAACACGATCCGGACGATCGCTTCCACGGCATCGTCAGCCCTTTTGCTTTCGGGCTTGCTGGCGATGACCTGACAAAAGCGATCATCGATCTTTTCGGATGAGACGGGGCCGCTGCGCCCCGTCTTTTTTGTGCGCCTCCCGGCGAATTGCCGGCCGTGGTTGAGCGGGGTGATCGTTTCCTGACGACACAAGTCGTCACATTGGCCGTGATGGTCAAAACGGTGGCCCTACGGGTCAATCCCTACCGGACCGGGTGGTCTAATTCATCTGTATCAGCACCAGCACGGGATGCCCGACATGCAACTCTACCTGATTTACGGCTCGTTTCTTTCCCTGCTTCTCGCTGTCGGCTGGCACGTCGCGCTGTTTCTCTGATGTGCGGCGCCTGTGCTCCGGCGCTGCGTTTTTCATTTCCACGAATTGACCAGATGGAGGCCAACATGAAAGCTCTGATCGTCTGTTCGGTCCACGCCTTGTGCGATATCTCCGCGCTCGAGCGGACCGCTTGCAACCGCGCCTGTGCGGAACACGGCATTCCCGCCATCCTTACAGACAGGGACCATGCGCGCATTCTCACGGAGATGACGATGCTCGAACTGCTCGGTCGGCTGCCTGGTTCGGATGCGCAACGGGATGCATTGATCGAAACCTATCTGGATATTCTCAACGAAGACATCTGGACCGCGTCGCTTGCCGGACATCAGAGCGTCTTCAACACGCTTTTGGAGCCGGTGGCGTTCAAGAGGCCCACGGCATTCGTCTCGGACTATCCGATCCTGACCACCAACCTCGTCAGGTCGGCAGCCCTTCTGACCGCCGCATCACGCCTTGGGCATGTCAGCGCACCGTCCAGCCGGGCGGAGGTGCCAGACGTTGCCGTCGGCTTGACCGCTTCCGCTGCGGCGCTCGGCGTGGCCCACGGTGACGTCGCGGTTCTGGTCGCGCACCGTCGCGACTTTCTGGCGGCCCGTTCGGTCGGAATGCGGCCGCGCTACGTCGCAGAGGTTCCTCTTGCAGAGCAGCTGGAACCTGCTGCTGCCCGGGAGGTCGCGGCTATTACGGAGATGCACGCAATCGGCGTGCCTATCGGTGTGCAGGCTGTTGCCGCCTAGGCCCGAGGCCACTCAGCACCGGGTGAAACGCCTCTTTTGCCAGAACCCTCGTCAAAACGTGTCACAGGACATACTGTCCCCGCAGACAAAACGAATTGCGGGCGCGAGGGGGCGGCGAATGGACGTATTTGTTGGCGCGCTTCTGCCGCTCGCCGTCGTCGTCATCATGTTCAGCCTCGGCCTTGGGCTGACGGGATCGGACTTTCGGCGCATCGCAAGGCGGCCCCGGGCGTTTTTCATCGGGGCGCTGAACCAGGTCGTGCTGCTGCCGGTCGTTGGCTACGTCATCATCCTTCTTTTCGGATTCACCGCCGAGACCGCTGTGGGCATCATGATCCTGGCGGCCTGTCCGGGCGGAGCGGCCAGCAATATCATCACCAAACTGGCGGGCTGGGATGTGGCCCTGTCGGTGACACTGACCGCATCTTTCAGCCTGACCTGCGTGCTGACCATCCCCTTCGTGCTCGATTTCGCAGTGGGCGCCTTCATGGGCGAGGCCGCTCCCGATATCGACATTCTGTCGACTGCGTTGACGGCCTTTCTTCTAACGGCCTTGCCGATCTCGCTCGGCATGATCTGCAGTGCCGCCGCGCCTTCGGCCACGACGGCGCTCGCTCCCGGTCTGGGAAGAGTTGCGGTTCTGCTCTTTGCGGGTGTCATCGCAGGTGCGATCTTTTCGAACTGGCAAGTCGTGACCGAAAACTTCGCGAGGCTGGGGCTGGGGCTGTTCGCGCTCGTTGCTGCGCTTTCGGTCATTGGGTTTGGCCTCTCGCGCCTGCTGAAGGCCAGCGACCGTGAAGCGAAGACGATCGCGATTGAGACCGGCGTTCAGAACGGCGCACTGGCGCTGGCCATCGCCGGTTTGCTGGTCGTGAACGGGCCAACGTTCAACGCCTACGCAATTCCCGCAGCGCTCTACAGCGTCGTCTGGCTGGGAACCGCGCTGCCCGCCTTCCTGCTTCTGGCCCGGTCGTCGCCAGCGAAGATACGCCGCCAGCCCTGAAAGGGCGATCAGGCGCGCTTTGAGATGTCGGCGATACCGAGCGTGGCCAGAACCTTTGCCTCGATATGTTCGGCGTTCATGGCGGCCACGTCATACATGTCGCGGGGGCTGGCCTGATCGATGAATATATCCGGCAGGACCATCGAGCGATATTTGAGCCCGGTGTCGAAGACGCCTTCCTCGGCCAGTAGCTGCGCCACATGGCTGCCGAAGCCGCCGACCGCGCCCTCCTCGATGGTGATAAGCGCATCGTGATTGGCCGCAAGGTCGAGGATCAGGTCGCGGTCGAGTGGCTTGGCAAAACGCGCATCCGCCACGGTGGGCTCGATCCCGCGCGCCGACAGCGCTTCTGCGGCGGCTTCGACCTCGCTCAGCCGTGTGCCGAAGGACAGGATCGCGACGCCCTTGCCTTTGCGGATGATCCGCCCTTTGCCGATTTCCAGAACCTCGCCGCGTTCCGGCATCTCGACGCCGACCCCCTCGCCACGGGGGTAACGGAAGGCGATGGGGCCGTCGTCGTGTGCCACCGCCGTGGCGACCATGTGGACCAGCTCTGCCTCGTCCGCTGCCGCCATCACCACCATGCCGGGCAGGTTCGCCATGAAGGCCACGTCGAAGGCGCCCGCATGGGTCGCGCCGTCGGCGCCGACAAGGCCTGCGCGGTCGATAGCGAAACGCACGGGCAGGCGCTGCAGCGCGACGTCGTGCACCACCTGATCGTAGCCGCGCTGCAGGAAGGTCGAATAGATCGCAGCGAACGGCTTCATGCCCCCGGCGGCCAGACCTGCGGCGAAGGTCACACCGTGCTGCTCGGCGATTCCGACGTCGAAGCAGCGCGCGGGGAAGCGCTCGGCGAAAAGGTTAAGTCCCGTGCCGTCCGGCATTGCAGCAGTCACGGCAACGACCTTGTCATCCCGCGTCGCTTCGTCGATCAGCGCCTCGGCGAAGACCTTGGTGTAGGAGGGCGCATTCGACGGTGCCTTTTTCTGCTCGCCGGTCACGACGTTGAATTTCGAGACGCCATGCCCCTTGTCGCGAGCCGCTTCGGCGGGGCCATAGCCCTTGCCCTTCTTGGTGATGGCGTGGATCAGGATCGGCCCGGTCGCGCGTGCCTTGACGGTGCGCAGGACCGGCAGCAACTGATCCAGATCGTGACCGTCGATGGGGCCCACATAGCTGAAGCCCAACTCCTCGAAGAGCGTGCCACCCACGACGGTGTGCTTGAGCAGATCCTTGGCGCGTTTCGCCCCTTCACGGAAGGGTTCGGGCAAAAGCCCGACCGCGCCCTTGGCCGCCGCCTTGAACTCCTGAAACGGATCGCCCGCATAGAGCCGCGACAGGTAGGACGACATCGCGCCCGTGGGTGGTGCGATAGACATCTCGTTGTCATTCAGAATGACGATGAGCCGCTTCTTCAGGTGGCCCGCGTTGTTCATCGCCTCATAGGCCATGCCCGCGCTGATCGCCCCGTCACCGATGACGGCAATGGCGTCGCCCAGCCCGCTCTCGGTCGTGCCGCCAAGATCGCGCGCCACTGCAAAGCCGAGCGCCGCCGAGATCGAGGTCGAGGAATGGGCGGCGCCGAACGGGTCGAATGGGCTTTCGGACCGCTTGGTAAAGCCCGACAAACCGTCCTTCATCCTGAGCGTCCGGATCCTGTCGCGACGGCCGGTCAGAATCTTGTGCGGATAGCACTGGTGGCTGACATCCCAGATCAGCTTGTCCTTGGGCGTGTCGAAGACCGCGTGAAGCGCCACCGTCAGCTCGACCACACCCAGACCCGCGCCAAGGTGCCCGCCCGTTTCGCTGACCGCACTGATCGTCTCCGCGCGCAGCTCGTCGGCCAGCCGCTTCAGCTCGGCGTCGCTCAGCCGTTTCATGTCGGCGGGGACGTTGACCCGGTCCAGGATCGGGGTGGTCGGGCGGTCGGACATGGTGCCTCCGGGCGTCAGAAGTCTCGCGAGATAACGAAGCGCGCCGCATCGCGCAAGTTGTCGGCTTTATCGTCATATAGGGACAATGCGTTAACGGCCTCTGCGACCAGTTCGCGCGCCCGTTCCCGCGCGCCCTCCAGACCGAGCAGCGACACGAACGTCGCCTTGCCCGCCTCGGCATCCTTCTGCAGACGCTTGCCGGCCTTCGCCTCGTCGCCTGTCTCGTCGAGGATGTCATCCGCGATCTGAAACGCCAGACCAAGCGCGGTGGCATAGCGGGTAAGCGGCGCGGGATCGGCCCCGGCAAGGATCGCGCCCGCCTCCGCCGACCAGCGGATGAGCGCTCCGGTCTTGTTGGCCTGAAGCGCGGTAATCTCGTCCAGCGTCAGCATCCGGCCGGCGCTTTCGGCGGCGATGTCCTGCGCCTGACCCAGCACCATCCCCTCGGCGCCCGATGCCACCGCCAGAGAGCGGATCAGCGCGATACGGGTGGCGGCGTCCCCGACCGGGTCTCGCGCCAGAAGCTCGAAGGCGAACGTCTGAAGCGCATCGCCTACAAGGATCGCGGTCGCCTCGTCCCACTTCTTGTGAACCGTCGGCTGGCCGCGGCGGAGGTCGTCATCATCCATCGCGGGCAGGTCGTCATGGACAAGCGAATAGGCGTGAAGACATTCGATCGCCGCGGCCGCCAGCAAGTGTCCCTCGCGAGGACCCTCGAACAGTTGTGCTGCCGTGCATACCAGAAAGCCGCGAAGACGCTTTCCGCCGCCTGTGGCATAGCGCATTCCCTCGGTCACCGGACCCGGCGGCAATGGTTCCATCTCCGCCCTGAGCGCCGCACCGATGCGAGACGCCCTTGCCGTCAATGCGTCTTCGAAACTCACTCGGGGTCGACCGGCGTGGTCCCCGTGGGCTTGCCCTCGCCGTCAAGCGTGATCTGAGCGACCTTCTCTTCGGCTTCGCGCAGCTTCGCCTGGCAATGGGCCTTCAACGCCGCGCCGCGTTCGTAAAGCGAGATCGACTCCTCAAGCGGCACGTCGCCCGATTCCAGCCGGTTGACCACGGCCTCGAGCGCCTTCATCGCCTCTTCGAAACTCATCTCTCCGACGCTCTTTTCGCTCATCGTCCGTCACTCCATCAACGCGGCTACGTGGGCGGCCGTGCTCGCCGCCAGCGCATCAAGATCATAGCCACCTTCCAGTGTCGAGACCACGCGCCCGCCTGCATGGGCGTCGGCAACCTCGCGGATGGCGCGGGTCAGCCAGACGAAATCCTCCTCGACCCAGTTCAGGTTCGCCAGGGGGTCGGCGGCATGGGCATCGAACCCGGCCGAGATGATGATCAGCTCGGGCGCGAAGTCATCGACTGCGGGCAGGATCTGGTCGGCCCATGCCCGGCGCATCTCCGTCCCGCCGCTCATCGGGGGCAGGGGCGCATTGATGACGTTGTCATGGGCGCCGGTTTCATGGGCCGCGCCGGTCCCCGGCCAGAGCGGCATCTGGTGCGACGAGACGAAGAGGCTG
Organism: Kangsaoukella pontilimi; assembly: GCF_009830125.1. Taxonomy (GTDB): domain Bacteria; phylum Pseudomonadota; class Alphaproteobacteria; order Rhodobacterales; family Rhodobacteraceae; genus Kangsaoukella; species Kangsaoukella pontilimi. Next base: position 307,546 of record NZ_WUPT01000002.1, read on the forward strand.
CGCGCCTCATCCCAGAGCAGCGCCTGGGTCCCGTTGCCGTGATGTACGTCGAAATCCAGAACCGCGACACGGGACAGCCCGTGATGATCCAGCGCCCGCTTGGCCCCGATGGCCGCTGTCCCGAACAGGCAGAAGCCCATGGGCGTCTCGGCCTCGGCGTGATGACCCGGCGGGCGCATGGCGACAAAGGCAGTCCGGTCTTCGCCCGCCAGCACCGCATCGACTGCTGCGGCGATGCCGCCCACTGCCCGCAAGGCCGCTTCCAGCGACCCCGGCGAAACATGGGTGTCCGCGTCGAGCGGGCGGTAGCCACTCTCGGGGATCGCCGCCTCGATCCGCGCGACATAACGCTCGGGGTGGCAGCGCAGAACCTCGGCCCGGTCTGCAACGGGTGCTTCGCGACGGTCGAGGGCATCGAACGCGGAGGCCGACAAAGCACTCCGGATTGCCTTGATCCGGTCAACCCGTTCGGGATGTCCGGGCGGGGTGACATGGGACAGCGCCGCATCGTGTTCATAAAGAATGGTCATGGAAGAGACGTCGCAAATCTCGCGCCTCCCTGCAACATTATCGGCCTTCAAATATCTCGGGGGGTCTGGGGGGCGGCGCCCCCCAGCCGCTCGACGGCGCCAGCCGGCGAAAACTCAGTCATGGGCCAGCATGTATCCCGCCCCGCGCACGGTCTGAAGATAGCGCGGCTGCTTCGGGTCGGCTTCCAGCTTGCGCCTCAGCCGTGTGATCTGCACGTCCACGGCGCGTTCCTGCGCCTGGCCGCCGTCACGGCCCAGTTCTTCGACCAGTTCGGAGCGCGAGAAGGGCGCGCCCGGCCGGGTCGCGAAGATCCGCATGAGCTGCGACTCGGTTGCGGTCAGGCGTACGGGCGCGTCGCCCTCCCAGAGGGTGCCTTTCTCGACATCGTAGCGATAGGGGCCAAGGCCAAGCACCTTCGGTGTGACCTCTACGGCTTCGGCCTGCGGGACGCGGCGCAGGATCGAGTTGATGCGGAGCAGCAGTTCTTTCGGCTCGAACGGCTTGGCCAGGTAATCGTCCGCCCCGGCCTCGAGACCGCGTATCCGGTCTTCGGTGTCGCCCTTGGCCGTCAGAAGAAGGATCGGAAGGTTTCGTGCCGCGCGCAAACGCTGACAGAAACTGACCCCGTCCTCGCCCGGCATCATCACGTCCAGGATCACCATATCGAAATCGAGCCCGGACAGGATGCGGTCGGCATGGGCCGCGTCGCGCGCGGCAGACACCAGGAAACCGTTCCGGATCAGGAATTTTTGCAGAAGGCCGCGGATACGCTCGTCGTCGTCGACGATCAGAAGATGGGCGTCCGAGATCATGTCAACCATTGTCCATAAGCCGCGCATAGTGGCGGCGCATGTCGTTATCCATCATCGCTTCCAGAACCTGACGAAAGCCAGATACGGCTTCGGGTCCGGCCTGACGGAAGGCCCCGCGCATTCGCGCGCGCTGCGCCGTGGAGAGCTCGGCCTCGAGCGCCTCGCCCGTCTCGGTCAGGTAAAGATGGCGTTCGCGCTTGTCGCGGGACCCGACACGGCTTTCCACCAGCCCGTCCTCGATCAGGGTGCGCAGCACGCGGTTCAATGATTGTTTGGTGACGCCCAGGATGGACAGAAGGTTGTTCACCGTCGTGCCGGGCGCCCGGTTGATGAAATGGATCGCCCGATGATGCGCGCGGCCATAGCCTTTTTCGGCCAGAATACGGTCGGGATCGGCGGTGAATCCGCGATAGGCGAAAAACATGGCCTCGATCCCTTTTCTGAGCTGGTCGTCCGTCAGAAAGAGCAGGCTCTCTCCCCCCGGGCCGGTTTGTCCCTCGGCCATTGTGCGTCTTTGTCCCTCGGTTCTGTTTTGCTCGAGTTTATGTCAGCCTTGTTGACATTCCAAGAATCAATTGTTAGCGATGCTCGAATTTTCCGCAACAAAATGTCCGATGCGGAACTATTTGGGCAACTTTTGAAAACGGAGGCCGCTATGGCTGGCGCTTACGACGATCGCGACGGTTTGATCTGGATGGATGGCAAGATGGTGCCGTGGCGCGACTCCAAGGTGCATATCCTGACCCATGCGTTGCACTACGCTTCGTCGGTCTTCGAGGGCGAGCGCGCCTATAACGGCAAGATCTTCGAATCCCGCAAGCATTCGGAGCGTCTGCACTTTTCGGCCGGACAACTCGATTTCGAAATTCCCTTTACGGTCGACGAGATCGAGGCGGCGAAGGTGCAGGTACTGGCCGAGAACGGATTCACCGATGCCTATGTGCGTGCCGTTGCCTGGCGCGGCGCGGGCGAGGATATGGGTGTAGCGTCTGCCCGGAACCCTGTCCGTCTCGCCATCGCCGCCTGGGAATGGGGTGCCTATTACGGCGATGCCAAAATGAAGGGTGCCAAGCTCGACATCTCGAAATGGAAGCGGCCCTCACCCGAGACGATCCCGAGCCACGCCAAGGCCGCCGGTCTCTACATGATCTGCACGCTGTCGAAACATACCGCCGAGGCGAAGGGCTGTTCGGACGCGATGATGTTTGACTATCGCGGCTACGTGGCCGAGGCGACCGGCGCCAACATCTTCTTCGTGAAGGACGGCGAGGTGCACACGCCGCTTCCCGACTGCTTCCTGAACGGCATCACCCGCCAGACCGTTGTCGGTATGCTGAAGGATCGCCAGATCAAGGTGCATGAGCGCCATATCATGCCGGAAGAACTTGAAGGCTTTCAGCAGTGCTGGCTGACCGGCACCGCCGCCGAGGTCACCCCAGTCGGTCAGATCGGCGACTACAATTTCGAGGTTGGCGCCATGGCCCGCGGCATTGCCGAGGACTACGAGAAGCTGGTCAGAAGCTGATTTCGTGTTATCTTTCAAGGCGAGGGGATGGGGGCCTCTCGTCTTGCTTGATGTGTTTTCCGATCTGGCGCGGTTGTCGCGCACCCTTTTCCTGAGACAACCGGCCCTATCAGGGCTGGTGTTCTTTCTTGCGGCGGATCTGTTCTTCATCCTTCTGCACACCAGCTATCTCGACATCGGGATGTCGTCTCACAACATGGCCTGGCTTTCCGAAAGCCTGGGTGCGCCCCTCGGCCTTGCGGCGTTCTACACGGCCGGGAAATATGCCGTCATCTGTGGCCTCTTCATCGTTTCAGCCCTCGTCACCCGAAGAGTTATCTTCGCGGCGCTGACGGTCGCGATCGCCGCGATCGCGCTGGACGACATGCTGGAACTGCACGAAACGGTCGGGATGCTTGTCTCGGAGAGCTGGCTGAATTTCGCGCCCGGCCCGCTGAGGTCTCAGGACCTGGGCGAACTGATCGGCTTCGCGATGCTTGCAGTCATTGCCGGCGCGCCGCTTCTAATGGCGTGGCTGCGCGCCGATCGTTCGGAAAGACTCTACATCGTCCTCGCATTGGTCTTCATCGCGTCGGCAGCCTTCTGCGCGGTTGTGATCGACGTGCTGCACCAGGCTGCGTCAACTCTGTTCGGCAAGGACTCGTTTATCTCCGAGGCCCTCTTCATTGCAGAAGACGGGGGCGAAATGATCGCGATTTCCTTCCTCGCCGGTCTTGCTCTTGCCGCGTTTCCGGCCGGCATCGAAAGGACCGTCAGCCGTACTTCGTGACCACGTTCCGCGCCTTGCCGCGCTGTATCTTCAGGTACCGCTCCCGCAGGATGATCAGTACGCCTGCCGCAATAACGATTGCGGCGCCCAGCATCATCATCGCCGTCGGCACCTCGTCGAACCAGACGAAGCCGATCGTCACCGCAAACAGCATCGACGAATACTCGAACGGCGCGATGATCGAGGCATCGGCGTAGCGATACGAGCTTGTCAGCAAAATCTGGCCGGTGCCCCCCACCAGCCCCGCACCCAGAAGGTAGAGAAGCGTCTCGCCGGACGGCACCTTCCACCCGAAGGGCAGGGTGATCAGCGATAGAAGCGTCGCGGTGATCGAGAAATAGAAGACGATGGCGGCGGTGTTTTCCGTCTCGACCAGACGCCGCACGAAGACCTGCGCCAGAGCGGCGCAGAAAGAGCCGGTCAGCACGATCATTGTGCCGAAGGCCAGCATCGGGTCGAAGGGCGCGTCGCTGCCGAAGGCGGACAGGCGCGGCCAGAGGATGATCAGCACGCCCACCATCCCCATGCCCACGGCGGTCAGGCGCACCTTGCGGATCGTCTCGCCCAGAAACATCGCCGCCAGGATCACCACGAAAAGCGGCATCGCGTATTGGATGGCCTTCACCTCGTAGAGCGGCAGGATCGCTAGACCGGCAAAGCTCATGCCCATCGCCATGGTGCCGATCAGGCCGCGCCAGAGGTGCCCGAGCGGGTTCTCGGTCTTCAGGCCGGTGCCCAACTGGCCCTGCCAGGCCAGCCAGCCGATGATCACGGGAAGCGCGAAGAACGAGCGGAAGAACACGGTCTCCCCCGGCGGGACTTCCGCAGAAGCCGCCTTGATGAACGATGCCATCACAACGAACAGAAGGACCGAGATCACCTTGAGCGCGATGGCGCGAAAGGGATCGACAGGGGCGAAACTCATACCCCTGACTACCAGCGGATTTTCGGTCGCGCCAGCGCTCTCGTTCAGTCGCCCTGCCGCGCGATACCGACGAAGCGCTTCAGCTTTTCGGACGCGTCCCGCCGGCGCGGTGCGCGGACCAGCGTTTCCGTCTCGGCCGTCGGCCGGTCTCCGGTCTTCCGGTCGAGATCGGCGAAACGCGCCAGCTTCGTCGCGTCGTCGCGGGTCTTCGGATGGTCAAGGATATGCTTCATGGCGTCACCTCCTGTAGCGACCATAGCACGACAAGGCCTGCGTGCCTAATCAGGCTCCGCGAGCCGCCTCCTTGCCCACTCTGCCGCGTCGGCTACCGCCGGATCGGGGTCATTCAAGAGCGGGTCGAGCGCGGAAAGAAGCGCTCGCTTACCGGAATTCCCGATGGCATATGCGACGTTCCGCACGAAGCGGTCCCGTCCGACCCGCTTGATGGGCGAGCCGGAGAACTTTGCGCGGAACGCGCCATCGTCCAGCGCCGCCAGTTCTGCCAGAGGCGGTGCCTCCAGATCGTCCCGCGCGGCATAGCGCTGATCCCGCGCGGTGCTGGCAAACTTGTTCCATGGGCAGACGGCAAGACAGTCGTCGCAGCCGTATATGTGGTTGCCTAGCCCTGTCCTCAGGTCTTCCGGCACCGGTCCCTTGTGCTCGATGGTCAGATAGGAAATGCAGCGCCTTGCATCCAAGCGGTAAGGCGCAGGGAAGGCATCGGTCGGGCAGATGTCGAGACACCGACGGCAGGACCCGCAATGGTCGATCTCCGAGCTGTCGGGCTCCAGATCGAGCGTCGTGAAGATCGCGCCAAGAAAGAACCAGTTCCCCAGATCGCGGCTCACAAGGTTCGTATGCTTGCCTTGCCAGCCAAGCCCCGCCGCCTGCCCAAGCGCCTTCTCCGGCACCGGCGCGGTGTCGACGAAGACTTTCACCTCGCAGCCGGTTTCGGTCACCAGCCAGCGGGCAACGCGCTTCAGCCGCTTCTTGACGATGTCGTGGTAGTCCCGGTTCCGGGCATAGACCGACACGACACCCCGGTCCCGCCGTTTGAGATCCTCAAGTGGATCGTGCTCGGGCGTATAGGGTTCGGCCAGCATCAGGACCGACCGCGCCTCGGGCCAGAGCGCGGCCGGGTCACCGCGCCACGCCGCCCGCTCTTCCAGCCAGCCCATCTGCCCATGATAGCCCGCGTCGAGAAACGCGCGCAGCCGCTCCGGCACGTCCGGCACGGCGTCGGGCGTGGTCAGACGGGCCATGGCAAAGCCCGCCCCGACCGCCTCACCGATCAGCGCCGATTTCAGAGCGTCCCTATCCATTATCGGCCTGAAAATATCCTGGGAGAGCGCGAGAGGGCAAAGCCCTCTCGCCTCGGGCGCTTGGCTTGCCAAGCGCAACCGGTCGGACGCATGGGCGTCGGATATGCCGGGCGGCCACCGCGACGGGCGGCACGCCCGGCGCAGTCCCTCTCAGAAATCCAGATCGGCATAATGCGCAGGCGGCGGGAAACCGGGGACGACATCGGCCAGAAGACTGCGGAAGGCCGGGCGCGACTTGATCTTCGCATACCAGTCCCGAACACCGGCGGTCCGGTTCCAGTCGACGTCAGAGATATAGTCCAGCGACGACAGATGTGCAGCGGCGGCGAAATCTGCCAGCGTCAGGGCATTGCCCGCCAGCCAGCGGCGCTCTTCGAGCAGGTTTTCCAAGTAGTCCAGATGGAACTTGATCGCCTTCGCGCCCGCCTTGACGTTGCCAGAGTCCGGGTAGCCTTCCTTGGTGATTTTCTTGTTCACCCGCTCATAGAGCAGCTTCGACGTGACCTCGTTGTGAAACTTGTCGTCGAACCAACCGACGAGCCGGCGTACCTCGTGCCGGCTGGCGGGATCGGAGGGCATAAGGCTCGGGTCAGGGTTCCGCTCTTCGAGGTACTCGCAGATGGCGGCACTTTCGGTCAGGGTCAGTCCGTCGATCTTCAGAACGGGAACCTTGCCGGCGGGATTGCGGCGCAGAAAATCAGCGTCCCGTTCCCAGTAGCGCTCTTCGACAAGCTCCACTTCGAGCCGCTTCTCGGCAAGGCTCAGGCGCACCTTCCGGCAGAAGGGCGACAATGGAACGTGATAGAGGCGGATCATCGCAATTTCCCCGTCATTCCCGTCTGAATGCCCTTTTTGCCGCGCGCGTTCAATCCTCGAAGCAGGCGGCGCGACCATCGGCGCGGATCGTCGCCGCACCATCCGCGATGGAGGCCGCACGTCTCTGGACGGCGGTCGACGGATTGACGGCCTGCCGCTCTTTCGGGTTGGGCAGAACGGCCGCCAGAAGCGAGGCCTGCCGCGCCGAGAGTTCGCTGGCGGGGATTCCGAAATGATGCCGGGCCGCCGCTTCGATCCCGAAGACACCCTCATCGAACTCGGCAACGTTCAGATAGACCTCGACGATTCGCCGCTTGGACCAGAGCGCTTCGACCATCGGGGTCATCAGTGCTTCCAGTGCCTTCCGTGGCCAGCTTCGCCCTTGCCATAGCCATACATTCTTTACGACCTGCTGCGTCAGGGTCGATGCGCCCCGGTCCGCGCCTTCGGCGATCGCCAGCCTCAGCGCGGCCATGTCAAAGCCCCAGTGCAGGCAGAAATTCGCGTCCTCGGCGGCCACGACCGCGCGCGCCATGACAGGGGCGACATCGTCGATATCCACCCACTCGCGCTGAATGCCGCCCAGTCGCATGGACTCGGACAGGATCGTCGCTGTCGTGGGCGGCCGGAAGACGCTGTAAAGCGTGATCGAGATCACCATGGCGCAGCCAAGAGTGAGGAGGCCCCTCAGGAAAAGGCGAAAGGGTCGGATGCGGCGGGCCGATCCGGTGTCTTTCTTCGCTTTCGCTTTTTTCGGGGCCGGTTTTCGTGCCATGTCCGTCAAGTGGCACGGTCTTGCGCGCCTTGGCAAGCTACTCCGCGGCCGTGCCGTCGCCGGATTTGCCCTCGGCATCCAGCCGCCGCGACACGACCCGTTCGCGTTTCTTGGCGAAGCGCTTCTTCAGGCGGGCGACGCGCGCTTTCTGGTATGCGTGAAGCACAGGCTCGGTGAGGAAATATGCGGCGATCGAAGTGACGATCCCAGGCAGAATGCCACCGATGAGATACGGAAAGAAGATCGTCCTGAAGAAGTCTGCGAGCGACCCCCACCGCGTGGGTGCGGCGGTGAAGATTGCCATGAAATTCCGCCAAAGCTCGACCGCCGCGTCCGAGAACGCGCCCGCGATCCGGTAGAGCGGAATATGTGGCAGGCCGAGCATCCAGTTGCCAAGTTCCATGGCGACGGCCGCGATGATCGGAAAGGTCAGCGGATTGCCGAAGAACGTCGCAAGAAGCGCCGCCATGATGTTCCCGCGGAGAAGAGCGGCCAGACCGGCGGCGATCACGAAATGTAGCCCGAAGAACGGGGTGAAACAGGCGAAGACCCCGGCGGCTATGCCCCGGCTGATCTTGTGCGCGGGGTCGGGCAGGCGGCGCAGGCGATGGACGATGTACTGTACCGCGCGCCGCCATCCGCCCTTGGGATAGAAGCTCTCGGTGAACGCTTCGTAATACGTTCTGGGCTTTCGGCGTTTGAAGACCACGCGTCGCGCTTCCCCGCCTCAGGGTTTCCGTTCCAAATCGCGATGCCGCGTTACGCTGGCGACGTCGCTTTCCGCTTCCAATGCCGTGATGATAGCATGGAGATGCGCAACGTCCCGTAAATCCACATCGACGATCAGACGATAGAAGTCGGGTTTGCGGTCGATGAAAACAAGGTCCGAGATATTCGCCTGCTGTTCGCCGATCAGCGTGCAGATGCGCCCCAGAACTCCGCTGTCATTCGCGATGGTCAGTTCCAGGCTGACCGTATGCACAGCCGGGTGACGCCCTTCCTGCCAGTGCAGGTCGACCCAGCGTTCGGACTGCTCCTCGATCTCGGCCAGCGCTTCGCAGTCGATGGCGTGGATCATCACGCCCTTGCCGCGATAGCTGATGCCGACGATACGCTCACCCGGCACCGGCTGGCAGCAGGCGGCGCGGCGGAATGTCTGGCTGGGTTTCAGACCCACGATCGCGCGGGTAGCGTCGATCTCGCTGCCGCTGCTCTTTGAGAGGTCGGGATAAAGCACCTCGATCACCCGCCGGGCGGTGAGCTCGGCCGATCCAATCCGTTCGAGAAGAACCTGGCTGTTTTCGAGCGCAAGATGCTTCGCCGCCGTCGACAGTGCCTTTTCCGTTGCGCGCTTGCCGACCTGATCGAAGGCCAGCCGCGCCAGTTCGCGCCCGAGCTTGATGAAACGTTCGCGGTCCTCTTCCCGAAGCGAGCGCCGGATCGCTGCCTTGGCACGCCCGGTCGCCACGATGTCGATCCAGGTTGCCTGGGGCCGCTGGCCTTCGGCGGTCATGATCTCGACCGACTGCCCGTTCTTGAGCCGCGTCCAGAGCGGAACGCGCACTGCATCCACTTTCGCGCCGACGCAGCTGTCCCCGATCCGGGTATGGATGGCATAGGCAAAATCCAGGGGCGTTGCGCCCCTCGGCAGTTTGACCACGTCCCCTTTCGGCGTGAAGCAGAACACCTGGTCGGCATACATCTCGAGCTTGACCGCTTCGAGAAATTCATCGTGGTCATCCTCGCTGTCGAAACGCTCGGTGAGCGTGCTGATCCACTTGGCAGGATCGACCGCGAAGGGGTTCTCGGCCCGGACGCCGTCGCGATAAGACCAATGCGCGGCAACGCCTGCCTCGGCGACCTCGTGCATCACCTGCGTGCGGATCTGCACCTCGACCCGTTTGCCGTCCCGACCCGATACCGTGGTGTGGATCGAGCGGTAGCCGTTAGACTTGGGCTGGCTGATATAGTCCTTGAACCGGCCCGGCACTGCCCGCCACCGCTGATGCACCGCGCCAAGCGCGCCGTAGCAATCCCGCTCGGTCTGCACGATGATCCGGAAGCCATAGATGTCGGACAGGCGCGAGAAGCCGATCTCCTTCTCCTGCATCTTCCGCCAGATCGAATAGGGCTTCTTGGCGCGTCCCAGCACTTCGGCTTTGATCCCGGCGACGTCCAGTTCGCGTTCGATATCCGCGGTGATCTTCTGGATCACGTCGCCCGTTTCGCGCTGGAGCGTGATGAACCGCCGGATAATCGAGTTCCGTGCCTCGGGGTTGAGGACGCGGAAGGCGAGATCTTCAAGTTCCTCGCGCATCCACTGCATGCCCATCCGGCCGGCGAGCGGCGCGAAGATGTCCATCGTCTCGCGGGCCTTCTGGACCTGCTTGTCCGGCCGCATCGAGCGGATCGTGCGCATGTTGTGAAGACGGTCGGCCAGCTTGACGAGGATCACCCGCAGATCGCGGCTCATCGCCATGAAGAGCTTGCGGAAGTTCTCGGCCTGCTTCGTCTCGGTCGAGGAAAGCTGCAGATTCGTCAGCTTGGTGACACCGTCGACAAGCTCGGCGATTTCCTTGCCGAAGTTCCGCTCGATCTCGGAATAGGTCGAGCGGGTGTCTTCGATCGTGTCATGCAGAAGCGCTGTGACGATGGTGGCGTCGTCAAGCTGCTGTTCCGTGAGGATCGCGGCCACCGCAACCGGATGCGAAAAGTAGGGCTCGCCCGAATGCCGGAACTGGCCCTCATGCATCTCGAGCCCATAGTCATAGGCGCGCTGAATCAGCGATGCGTTGCTTTTCGGGTTATAATTCTGAACGAGGGCGATCAGGTCGGCGGCGTCTATCATCCGGCCACCCCCTGGCCAGCGCCGGGAACTGGCCTTAGCCCTGGCGCTGCGCTTCCATCAAGGCGCGGAGAAGCTTCTCCTCGCTCATGTCGTTGTCGGCAGGCTTGTCGGCCTCTGCCCCCATAAGAAGCGCCATGGCGTCTTCTTCCGGCTCGTCGACCTCGATCTGGGTCTGGTGCGACTCGATCATGCGTTCGCGCAGATCATCGGCCGACTGGGTCTCTTCGGCGATCTCACGCAGGCTGACGACAGGATTCTTGTCGTTGTCGCGGTCCACGGTCAGCGGCGCGCCTTCCGATATCTCGCGCGCACGATGGGCGGCAAGCATCACCAGCTCGAACCGGTTCGGAACCTTGTCAACGCAATCTTCAACCGTCACGCGGGCCATTGTGGACTCCATAGCTCATGGGATCAGGCTGCGTACCTATGCCGCCCAAGCCGGAAACACAAGTATATTCTTGGCTTTTCGTGCGCCTGTCACCCGTTGACGGATAGAGCGTCGACGGCGGGCGCGCAAACCCTCCAAGGCGCCGCCAATTCTGCGGTTTATCCCCTTAACTACCGCATAACGTGTTCAGATCTATACGAAAGGATATGCAAACCGTCCAAATAGATAGTTGCAACCATATGTATTTTTACGTTTAGGTCACTTAACGCTTCCGGCATGCCCACCACTCACACTCACGGACGCCTGCGTTTCGAAAAAATGAATTTTGGAAGGAGCCCGTATGTTCTACCGGGACGAAAGACTTGCGCTCTTCATTGATGGAGCAAATCTCTACGCTGCCGCCAAATCCCTCGGATTCGATATCGACTACAAGCTGCTGCGTCAGGAATTCATGCGCCGTGGCAAGTTGCTGCGCGCCTTCTACTATACCGCCCTTCTTGAAAACGACGAGTATTCGCCGATCCGGCCGCTCGTGGACTGGCTCCACTACAATGGCTTCGCCATGGTCACGAAGCCGGCCAAGGAATTCACCGACAGCCAGGGCCGCCGCAAGGTCAAGGGCAACATGGATATCGAGCTGACCGTCGACGCGATGGAGCTTGCCCCTCATGTCGACCATATCGTCCTTTTCTCGGGCGACGGCGATTTCCGCCCGCTCGTCGAGAGCCTTCAGCGCCAGGGCGTCCGGGTGTCCATCGTCTCGACGATCCGTTCGCAGCCACCGATGATCGCGGATGAGCTTCGTCGCCAGGCCGACAACTTCATCGAACTGGACGAGCTTCGCGAAGTCATCGGCCGCCCGCCGCGCGAACCCCGTGACGGTGACGACGGCGACGAGGACTGACGCCCAGGCGCGCCCGCCTCCTTCGCCTGTTCAAAATATCCTCGGGGCAGTTCGAGGGGGCAGACAGCCCCCTCGTTTACTGCTGACTGGCCTTGTAGGCCGCGTCCAGCTCGTTGTGCCGCTCGATGATCCGATCCGGCCAGGTGCTTTTGATATAGGCAAGCACCGCGCGGATTTCGTCGTCTGTCAGAATGTCGCCGAAGCCCGCCATATTCGACCGGTAGCCGCCGCCGACCACCGTCTCGGTTCCGTATTTGGTGATCTCGAAAAGCTGTTCCGTGGGATGGTGCCAGGTGTGACCGCTCGCATCGTGAGGAGGTGCGGGCAGGTAGCCGTCGGCATCCCGCTCGCGCCAGTTTTCCTCTCCTTCCAGCGCCGCCCCATGGCAGCTCGCGCAGTTCTCGGCATAGATCTCCGCCCCCATCGCGACGGTTTCTGCCGACAGGTGGGGTAACGACGAAGCATTGCCACCGGTTGCGAAAAATGCGCTCCCTGCCGCGACGGCGATCACGGCAAAAGCAGATACCAGAAATACAGGTTTCATTCCGTCTCCTTGCATACTCGCCGTGAGATAGTCTTTCCCCCCACTGGAAGGTCAAGCGGGTCTGGACGCTCGCCCTGCCATCCCATAGGTCTTGGGCTGGAGAAGCGCGAATGACAAAATCACCCCTTACCCTCTATCTTGCGGCCCCGCGCGGTTTCTGTGCGGGTGTCGACCGGGCGATCAAGATCGTCGAGATGGCACTCGAGAAATGGGGGCCGCCTGTCTATGTCCGGCACGAGATCGTCCATAACAAGTTCGTCGTGGACGGGCTGCGCGACAAGGGTGCGGTCTTTGTGGAAGAGCTGGACGACTGCCCTGATGACCGTCCGGTGATTTTCTCGGCGCATGGCGTGCCCAAGGCGGTCCCCGCCGAGGCCGCGCGCCGTGAAATGCTCTTTGTGGACGCGACCTGTCCGCTGGTGTCCAAGGTCCATATCGAGGCCGAGCGTCACCATGCCAACGGGCTTCAGATGGTGATGATCGGTCACGAGGGTCACCCCGAGACGCTGGGCACTATGGGCCAGCTTCCTGAGGGCGAGGTTATTCTGGTCGAGACGGTCGAGGATGTGGCAGGAGTCACCCCCCGCGATCCCGAAAAGCTGGCTTTCATCACGCAGACGACACTGTCGGTCGATGACACGGCCGATATCGTGGCCGCGCTTCAGGCACGGTTCCCGGCCATCGTGGGTCCGCATAAGGAAGACATCTGCTACGCCACCACCAACCGCCAGCAGGCGGTGAAAGAGGTGGCGCCGAAGATCGACGCACTTCTGGTGATCGGCGCGCCGAATTCCTCCAACTCGAAGCGACTGGTCGAGGTCGGCCGCGCCGCCGGATGCGCCTATGCGCAGCTGGTGCAGCGCGCGGACGATATCGACTGGCGCGCACTCGACGGGATCGGAGCGGTTGGCGTGACGGCAGGCGCTTCGGCACCCGAGATCCTGGTGAACGAGGTCATCGACGCCTTCCGCGCGCGATTCGACGTGTCCGTCGAAATCGTCGAAACGGCGGTCGAGCGTGTCGAGTTCAAGGTCCCGCGCGTTCTGAGAGAAACCGTATGATTACTCTCCAGTTCCTGATCACGGCCTTCGTCGTGGTCGTCGCGCCCGGCACGGGTGTGATTTATACCCTCGCGCTGGGTCTCGGGCAGGGAAGACGGGCGGCCATCGCGGCGGCATTCGGCTGCACATTCGGGATCGTGCCGCATCTTCTGGCGGCAATCCTTGGACTTGCGGCCGTTCTCCACACAAGCGCGGTTCTCTTCACCGTGGTGAAATTCGCGGGCGTGGCGTATCTGCTTTATCTCGCGTGGTCGGCGCTGTCTTCGGGTGGTGCGCTGTCGATCCAGCCGGACAGAAGCCGGGAGGCGGACTGGCGGATCGCGCGAAGGGGCGCGCTGATCAACATTCTGAACCCGAAGCTCTCGATCTTTTTTCTGGCGCTTTTGCCACCGTTTCTTTCGGGCGATCCGGTTCGCGCAACCGCCGAGATGGTTACTCTCGGCGCGGTCTTCATGGCACTGACCTTTGCGGTCTTCGTCGTCTACGGGGTCTTTGCCGCCGCAGCGCGCGACTATCTTCTGCAAAGCGCCACCGTCATGCGCTGGCTGAACCGGGGGTTCGCCGCGGTCTTTGCGGCTCTTGCCGGTCGGCTGGCGATGGAGCGCGCATGATCCCGCGCGCGCCGCTTTTTCTCGGACTTGCCGGGCTGATCCCGTTTCTCTGGGGAGCGCTCACTATGGTTCATGGCGGGCTGGCGTCATGGGGCGCCTCCAATCTCGGGCCGCGCTTCATCGCGCCCTTCGTGCTTTTGAATTACGGCACGATCATCCTGGCTTTCATGTCGGGGGTGCTCTGGGGGTTCGCGACCCGCGCCAGCGGGAGCAGGGCGGCGGTGGGCTATGCGCTTTCGGTGATCCCCGCGCTCTGGGTCTTCTTCATGGTGGGGGCGGGTCCGGCCTCATCTACCATCTACCTGATCGCGGGCTTCATTGGGCTTCTGGGGCTCGACTGGTCCTTCTGGCGTCAAGGTTTGGCACCGGAATGGTGGATGCGGCTGCGCATTTTGCTGACCGTGGTGGTTGTGGCCTGCCTGTCGCTTCTGGTTCTCTGATGCGCGCGAACTCTTCAGAAGAGTTCGCGTCAAAGCCTTTGAAAGGCTTTGGTTTGGCGCTTCTTACAGGTGTTTCATGACCGAATTGACGCTTTATTCGATGCCGTCTTCCGGCAACAGCTACAAGGTGCGCCTGTTGCTTGCGCATCTGGGCCTGCCCTATCGCCACGTGCCACTCGAATTCGAGAGCGAAGCGCTGGCCGAAGCGCACGCCTCTGGCATCCTGCCCTTCGGCAAGTTGCCGGTTCTCGAACTGGAGAACGGAAAGAAGCTGGCGGAATCCAACGCGATCCTCTGCTATCTGGCTGACGGCACCGACTGGATGCCCGCCGATCCCGTGACCCGCGCAGAGGCGCTGGGCTGGATGTTCTGGGAGCAGAACCAGCATGAGGGCGTGATCGCCGTCCGGGCGGCTTTACAGGTGTATGCGAGCCGGCGGCATCTTGCGACGCCCGAGCGCATGGCAAGCCTGCTGGATCGGGGGCACGACATCCTCGGCCAGATGGATGCTTATCTCTCCCGGCGGCAGTGGTTGGCAGGAGATGGGCCGAGCGTCGCGGATATCTCGCTATATGCCTACACGCATTCCGCCGGAACGAAGGGCGGTTTCGACCTTGGCCGTTTCGGGCATGTAGTGGCCTGGGTGGAGAGGGTTGCCGCGCTTCCGGGTCATATCGGGCTGTGGGATATCCCGGAATGAGTGCGCTTTTCGCCTATACCGACGGGGCCTGTTCGGGAAATCCCGGTCCGGGCGGCTGGGGCGTTCTCTTGCAGGCGCGGGACGGGGACCGCGTGCTGAAGGAGCGGAGCCTGTCTGGTGGCGAGGCGCATACCACGAACAACCGCATGGAGCTTCTGGCCGCGATCACGGCGCTCGAGACACTGGAGCGGCCGAGCCGGATCACGGTCATCACCGACTCGGCCTATGTGAAGAACGGTGTGACGAGCTGGATCCACGGCTGGAAGCGGAACGGCTGGCGGACGGCGGACAAGAAGCCGGTCAAGAACGACGATCTCTGGCAGCGTCTGGACGAAGCGACGGGGCGGCACGATGTGACCTGGGAATGGGTCAAGGGCCATGCCGGGCATCCCGAGAACGAGCGGGCGGATGAGTTGGCGCGCGAGGGGATGGCACCCTTCAAGCCCGCGAAGGGCGCGAAAGCCTAGCGGCGGCGCTTCCGGCGGCGGTCGATGGCTTCGGACGGGATCAGGATCAGCGCGCCGATGGCGCCGATGAGCGCGTCCCAGCCCGGCGCGCCAACCGAGAGGTGGAACATCACGCGGGCCATGAAGATCAGGATGACGCCTCCGAGTGCGATGATGATCGCCTGCAGGACGCCGTGATGGGTGAAGCCCCATTTTTCCGAGAGATAGGCGGCGATACCGCCAAGCACGAGCGATCCCCAGAATGAAAAGAACATGGTGCTAAGCCCTTTCGTGGTTTCGCCCGGCTTCGCCGGTCGATCCGCCGGGGTCGTTGCCCCCGGTTCCCCAGAGTATTTGGACCAAGAAGAAAGAGAAAGGGTCAGTCGAGTTGGTCGGGGAGTTGGAAACCCTTGAGGAGGTCTTCTGCCGGCATTGGCGCCTTGCCCTGTCGCTGTGCCAACGTGACCTGAACCGCGCCGTCGCCGCAGGCGATACGGAAACCACCTAAATGGGTGCCGGGCGCGCCGCTGCCGTCGGTCAGACGGGAGCGGAGGAGTTTCAGGCGTTCGTCGCCGGCCAGACACCAGGCGCCGGGGAAGGGCGAGAGGCCGCGAATTTGCCGATCGACCTCGGCGGCGGAACGCGACCAGTCGATACGGGCTTCGGCCTTGTCGATCTTTTCGGCATAGGTGACGCCGTCCTCGGATTGTGGAATCGCTGTCAGACTGTCGAGCCGCGCAAGGGCCTCGGCGATAAGGCGTGCGCCGATAGCGGACAGCCTGTCGTGGAGGTCGCCGGTGGTGTCTTCGGGACCGATGGGCGTGGCCTCTTCCAGAAGGACGGGGCCGGTGTCGAGCCCGGTCTCCATCTGCATGATGGCGACGCCGGTTTCCGCGTCGCCCGCCAGAACCGCGCGGTGGATCGGCGCTGCGCCGCGCCAGCGGGGCAAGAGCGAGGCGTGGATGTTGAGGCATCCGTGGCGGGGAGCGTCAAGGATGGCCTGAGGCAGGATCAGCCCGTAGGCGACCACCACGGCCACATCCGCGCCGAGCGCGGCGAAATCCGCCTGAGCCTCGTCGGTGCGGAGCGTCTTGGGATGGCGCACCTCTATGCCGAGCGCCTCGGCAGCAGCGTGAATGGGGGTCGGCCGGTCCTTCTTGCCGCGGCCTGCGGGGCGGGGCGGCTGGGTGTAGGCGGCGACGATCTCGTGGCCGGCCTCGCGGAGCGCCCGCAGGGCAGGGACAGAGAAGTCAGGCGTTCCCATGAAAACGACCTTCATCCGCGCGCCTTTCTGACTTTTCTGAGCAGCATGTCGCGCTTTGTCCGGCTGAGGCGGTCGAAGAACATGAGACCGTTCAGGTGGTCGATCTGATGCTGGACCGAGGTGGCCCAGAGCCCTTCGAAATCCTGCGCGATGCGCTTGCCCTGTTCATTGGTGAAGGCGACCTTGACGCGAGCGGGCCGCGTGACGCGGGCCGAGACGCCAGGCAGGTTGGGCGACGCCTCGTCCCAGTCGAAAGTGTCGTCCGAGGCCGAAACGATCTCGGGATCGGCCAGGCGCACGACCCGGCCCCGTTCCTCGGAACAATCGACCACGGCGGCCCGGAGCATGACCCCGATCTGCGGCGCGGCAAGGCCGTAGCCCGGCATCGCCTCCATCGTCTCAACCATGTCGGACCAGAGCGTCTCGATCTGTTCGGTGATTTCGCCCACCGGTTCGGCGGGCGTGCGCAGTTTCGCGTCCGGCCAGGGCACGAAGGGCCAGATCACGTCCGCGCCCGCTCGCGCTTCAGCTTCTGCATCTTGCGCGTGATCATCTGCCGCCTGAGCGGTTTCAGGTAGTCGATGAAGAGCTTGCCATCGAGGTGGTCGATCTCGTGCTGGACGCAGGTAGCCCAGAGACCGTCAAAGCGCTCGGACTGCGGGGTACCGTCAAGCGCGGTCCAGGTGACGTCCACGACCGCGGGGCGCTCGACCTCGGCATATTGATCGGGGATCGAGAGACAGCCTTCCTCGTAGGTGTTCATCTCGTCCGAAACCCACGTGATCTGGGGGTTGATCAGAACGAGAGGGCGGGGCGCTTCGTCCTCGCCCTTGACGCAATCCATCACGAGAAGCCGTTTGCCCACGCCCACCTGCGGTGCGGCAAGGCCGATGCCGGGGGCGTCGTACATGGTTTCCAGCATGTCATCGGCCAGCCGACGGATCGTATCGTCGACCTCGGCAACCGGATCCGCCACCGCTTTTAGGCGGGGATCGGGGTGGATAAGGATCTGTCTCAGGCTCATGGGGATGATCTAGGCGAAGGGATGCGAACCCGCAAGACACCTGCTCTTGCAGCGGCCCGGCGCGCTGGTAGGGTGCGCGCTCCGACAGTCGAGGACAGAAGTTAATGGGTTACGATTTCGATACGCCACTGCCTCTTCGCGGTGCGAATACATCCAAGTACGATAACATCGCGCGCGCGTATGGCACTGACGATCCGGACCTCATTCCGATGTGGGTTGCCGACATGGACTTTGCCGCTGCGCCCGCGATCCTTGCGGCACTCCGAGCCGAGGTCGAGCGCGGTTACATGGGTTACTTCGCCGACACCCGCCGGGCCGGTGCCGCTTTCGCCGAATGGGCCAGGTCCCGCTACGGTTGGGAGGTCGACCCGGACATCATCCGATACACCACCGGTGTGATGTCGGGCTTTGTCGATACGATCGAAATCTTCAGCGAGAAGGGCGACGGCGTCATCGTCTTTCCGCCCGCCTACCACGAGTTTGCACATCAGACGCAAGCGGTCGGCCGTACTGTTCTGGAAAGCCCGTTGAAGGTCGTGGATGGCCGCCATGAGATGGACCTTGACGCGCTTGAGCGTTCGCTGACCGGGAAAGAGCGCATCCTTACATTCTGTTCGCCGCATAATCCGGGTGGGCGCATCTGGACAGTAGACGAGATCCGGGCCGTTGCCGATTTCTGCAAGCGGCACGATCTGATCATGATTTCGGACGAGGTTCATATGGACCTGTCCTATCCAGGCACCAGACCGGTGCCGACGGCGGTTGCCGCGCCCGAGGTTCTGGACCGGCTTGTGGTCGTGACGGCGCCGTCCAAGGCGTTCAATATCGCGGGACTGAAGACCGGTATGCTGATCGTGCCGGACAGGGCGCTCCGCGCGCGGCTTGATCCGCTGTTGCGCGCGCGGTACGGGTCTCCCAACCGGCTGGGAATGGCCGCGCTGACCGCGGCCTATGCCGAAGGCGGTGACTGGTCGGATACTGCGCGGGCCTATATTGCGGATAATTTCGCGCTGTTCAGGGACCGTGTTGGCGCGCTTCCCGGTGTCAGCGTTCTGGACATGCGTGCGACCTACCTGTCCTGGGTCGATTTCACCGGGACCGGGATGGACAATGAAGAGCTGATGTCGCGCCTTCTGAACCAGGCCAAGGTCGTGCCGAGCCCCGGCCCGCAATTCGGCTCCGGAGGCTCGGGGCATATGCGCTTCAACGTCGCGCTACCGCGTCCGACGCTGGAAAAGGCGATAGCCGGGATCGAAGCCGCCTTCGCGGATTTGCAATAAGGTCTGCTAGTCCTCGTTGATGTCCCGGTCCCAGACTTTTACCTGACCGGGGCGCACGCCCACGACTTTGCGCACGACGATCCACGCCACAAGCGAGGCGATGGCAAAGACGATCAGCGTCAAAGGCAGAGATGTCGCCATGGAGGGCACCCCGAGCAGCAGGGCGATTCCGGTTACTGCTGCGCCAATCGCGAAGCCCAGGAAAATCTGCGCGGGCGCCAGAACCTCGACGAAGGCGAGCGCCAGCGCGGCGACCATCCAGACCCACCAGACGGACCACATCAGCGCCGCCCTCCGAGCATCTTGAATGCGTCACCAAAGGCTTCGAGCGCGTTGGCTGGCACGACCACCGTTGAAGATGACGGGCTGGCGCCGAGGGCGTTCAAAGCCTCGACCTGTTTCAGGGCCACCTGGTATTGCGCCGCCTCCAGACCGTTATCCGCGATGGCCTGCGCCACGACGCCGGTGGCGTAGGCTTCGGCGTCCGCCTGAACGCGGCGTGCCTTGGCTGCCTGTTCGGCGGCATAAAGCTCGGCATCGGCGTTGAGCTCGACCGCGCGTTTCTGGCCTTCTGCACGGGTGACCGCCGCGCGGCGTTCGCGCTCGGCGTTCAACTGCTGAAGCATTGCGTCGCGGGTCGCCTGATCGAGGTTCACGTCAAGAATCTCGGCCCGCGTAACCTCGATCCCCCAGTTGTCGACGGCTTCCTCAACCGCTTCCTTGATGGTCGAGATCAGTTGCGAGCGGTTGGCCTGCACCTCGTCCAGTTCCATCTTGCCGATTTCGGCGCGGACGATGCCGGCCACGGTTGTCGCGATGGCGGCGTCGATGTCACGGATACGGTAGACCGTCTTTTCGGGCTCGATGATCCGGTAGAAGACGCTGGTTTCGACCTGCACCAGCACGTTATCCGCCGTGATCGCGTCCTGACTGGCATTGGGAAGCTGCCGTTCGAGGATGGAAATTTCATGCGCTACCCGGTCTAGGAACGGGACGATGAAGTTGATGCCCGGTCCCAGAACGGTCCGAAGCCGCCCGAACCGCTCGACCACGTGCTTTTCGGACTGCGACACGATGCGCACGCCCTTGTAGACGCAGAGAATGATGAAGAGGGCGAAGAGGATCGTCGCGATCCCACCGCCGCCAAGCGTTGCTAAAATGTCTTCCATGAACCGTCTCGATCAATGCGCCCCGCGCGGACAGTTCCGAATGACAGGGGTCAGATCAACACATGTTTAAGTGCCCGGTCAAAGCCGCCGCCAAGTGTCACGCGGGTGACACGGCGCCTCGGATCGTGTCGCGACGGTTCAGATAGGCCCCGAGACGCGCCCGTTGCGTGGGAATGGCTCGGGCCTGCCGCATGTACCAGCCTAGCGGGGCCAGTGCCCATCGCTGACCTTCATCGCCGAAGCGGATATGGGCAGGGTCGAAATCGGGCCATTCGCAGACGAAGAACCAGACGGTGTTGGGCGGCGACGTGCTCTCGATCCCCCAGTGAAGCCTGTTTGGCGCAAGTGAGAGCCCCAGTTCCTCCTCTGTTTCTCTCAGGACAGTCTCCTCCGGTGTCTCGTTCCCTTCGCGGGCGCCGCCGGGCAGGTCCCAGTAGCCGGCCCAGGCCAAGCCGGGGATGTCGTCGCGCTGGATTGTGACGATGGCGTCGCCTGCAAGAATTGCCAGCTTGGCGCCATGAAAGGAAAGGGTCATATAGGACTTAACCTGTTCGGGTTTCGTTCCGCCTGATATATCTGGCCCATCATGCCTTCGCTTTGCCGGGATTGTCTGCACGTTTTCGACCGTGGCGCGCGCTGCCCCGCCTGCGCGCGTCCACGTATCATGTCTCATCCCGAGCTTTTCGACCTGTCGATCGCGCATATGGATTGCGATGCCTTCTACGCGTCCGTCGAAAAGCGCGATGACCCGACGCTCAGGGACAAACCCGTCATCATCGGCGGCGGACGGCGGGGCGTGGTTTCGACCGCCTGTTACATCGCGCGCATCCGGGGTGTCCGCTCGGCCATGCCGATGTTCAAGGCGCTTCAGCTTTGCCCCGATGCCGTCGTCGTGAAAGGGCGGATGGAGCGATACGTCGAGGTCAGTCGTCAGATCCGGGCGATGATGGATGACCTGACGCCGGTGGTCGAGCCGTTGTCGCTGGACGAGGCGTTCCTCGACCTGACCGGCACCGCACGGCTCCATGGCAAACCGCCTGCCGTGATGCTGGCCGGGCTGGTGCGGCGGATGGAGACGGAGCTGGGCGTGAGCGGGTCCATCGGCCTCAGCCACAACAAGTTTCTGGCCAAGGTGGCCTCGGACCTGGACAAGCCGCGCGGGTTTTCCGTGATCGGCCGTGCCGAAACGGTGGCGTTCCTGACGCCGCGACCGGTCAGCCTGATCTGGGGCGTGGGGCAACAGACGAAAGCGTCCCTCGAGAACGCTGGTATCCGAACCTTTGCCGACCTCCACCGGTGGGAGAAACAGGACCTGACCGCGCGGTTCGGCGGCATGGGCGAACGGCTCTGGCATCTCGCACGGGGCGAGGATTACCGGCAGGTCACGCGCAATGCGCCGGTCAAGTCGATCTCGCACGAGACGACATTCGGCGAAGATACGGCAAATGCCGATGTGCTGGACGGCCATATCTGGCGGTTGGCCGAGCATGTGGCTGACCGCGCCAAGGCGCGGGATATGGCGGGGCGCGTCGTGACGCTGAAACTGAAGCAGGCGAACCACAAGATCCTGACACGGCGGAGCAGTCTGGATTCACCCACCCAGATCGCGGATCGCATATACCGGACAGCGCGGGCGCTGTTTGATCAGGTGGGCGACAAGGGGCCATATCGGCTGATCGGCGTGGGCCTGTCCCATCTCGGGCCTGCCGATGGAGCTGACGTAAGCGGTGACCTTCTTGACCCGCAGGCCGGCAAGCGGGCCGAGGCCGAGCGTGCCACGGACCGAATTCGCGCCCGCTTCGGGCAGGACGCGATCATGAAGGGCCGGGCGCTGCGCTAGTCTGTCAGGATGGCTGGCCGCGCGCGCGGGCGGATCAGCTCGCCCTTGATCGCCTGCCGTTCGTGTCCGGGCATTGCGCGGAGCTCCTCCGAAAAGCGGATCGGCCCGACTTCACCCGTGAGGCGGGCGCGGTAGACGGGCAGGCTTTCGGTGACGCGCATCACGTAATTCCGCGTCTCGTTGAAGGGGATGTGTTCGATCCAGTCGATCATGTCCATCTGCCCGCGCCGGGGATCGCCACGCTCGGTCATCCAGCGGAAGGGTCGCCCCGGGCCGGCGTTATATCCGGCGGCCACCATGACCGGGTTACCGTCGAAAACCTCCATCAACTCGTCCAGATAGGCGGTGCCGATCCGGGCGTTGTAGACGGGGTCATTCAGGAGGCGGCGTCCGTCATAATCGATCTCCAACTCTGCGGCGACGGCACGCGCGGTGGCGGGCATGACCTGCATCAGGCCGCGCGCGCCCGCGCCACTGGTCACGACGGGATCGAACTCGCTTTCCCGCCGGGCGATGGCCAGCGCCAGTTCGCCCGGCACCGGAAGCTGTCCGATGTCGAGGTCCACCACCGGGAAATAAGCCGCCGGGATCACGCGACCGCGCTGAGCGCCCATCTTGGCAACCATCAGAGCCAGATGCGGCTCGCCCTCGCGGTCGAGATAGGCGCCGAGACTGCCAAGCTCGTCCTCGTTCAGGCTTTCGGCCAGATGGGTCAGGAACTGTTCTGCAAGATTGCGTTCGCCCGCCGCGATGAAAAGGCGTGCCGCCTCGAAGACCGAAGATTCCGCGAAGGAGGTCAGGCGCCAGTTCGGAAAGGTCTCGCGGCCCGTGAGCATCGGGTCGAGAGGGATGCCGGCCTTTTCGGCGGCCAGAAGACCGTAGAAGCTGGTTTGGTATTCGCCGCCGAACGCATAGGCCAGCCGTGCGTTTTCGACATCGCCCAGTGCCTCATGTGCACGGCCTTCCCAATAGCCCGCACGACCGAGCGAAATGGGTGAAGCGACCGATGCGCGGAACCGCCGGAAATGGTCGAGCGCGGTGTCGGCCCGGTTCAGGTAGGTCAGCGCGATGTATCCAGACAGCCATTCGAGGTCCGCAAAGGAGGACCCGTCGGCCAAGCCATGCGCGCTTGCCAGCCGATATGCGACATCTGCGCGCCCGGCCCGCATTTCTGTCCGGACGAAGGCACGGCGCCAACCGGCCCAGCTCTCCGCCTGGCCCAGTTCCGAGCCGTTACGTTCGAGCATCAGAGCGATCGCGTCGTCGTTACGCCCCTTGCGGGCGCGCCATTGCATCCGCTCGAAGGCAAGACCGGGATCGTCGGCAAGCGGTGCGGGCACTGCGTCGATCAGGGCGTCGACGCCGTCCGCATCCGCGCGGAGGGCCAGACGCGCCCGCGCCAGCGCGCGCTGCGCTTCGGGCACGCGGGGGTACATCCGTTCGGCCGCCTGCCGCGCGTTCCGCCAGAGCAGCATGTCCAGCCGTGCAATATGATGCGGCTGAAGCGCCTCGCCATAGCGGGCGAGGATGGCGCTTTCATCGGCCTCGGACAGGATCGCGGTCAGCCAGGCGCGGACCGCCTCGGCCTCGGCATCGGACGGCTGACCGAGCGCACGATAGGCTTCGATCAGCGCCAGTTCGCCTGCGCCGGTCTGGGGGGGCGTGTCCGCGAAAAAGGCCAGCACCTCTTCAGGGCGGGCGGCGATGGGCACGGCCTCTTCGCTTTCACGTCGCAAGAGCCTGAGGCCCGGCCAGTCGGCGCGCCGCTCGACAAAGCTCTGGACGGCGTCGAAGTCGCCAAGCCCTGCGCGAAGCCGGTGCCATTCGACCACATCGCGGGCGACCGCCCCGGCGCTTTCGCCCAGAATCAGCGCCTCGCGCCAGTCACCGGCGCGCAAACGGTCGAGCGAGCGCTCGAACAGATCCACCTCGGGCGAGGTTTGTGCGGCCGACATGCCGCTGAAAAGACAGAGGAAAAGGGCGCTTGCGAGGGCCTTGATCATGGATGCCGGTCCGTTCGTCATTCGCCCCTCAGCGGTAAGATAAAACCATTTTCATGTGATCTTGGCAATTCACCCGTCGGAAGATAGGTTCCGCGCGCCGCATTTCAGCGACCGTACGACCGAAAGGATAAGCGCATGCTAAAAGGTTCCATGCCAGCTCTCGTCACCCCGTTCCGGGACGGCAAACTGGACCTCGATACGCTTAAATCGCTGGTCGAGTGGCACATTGCCGAGGGGTCGAGCGCGATCGTACCCGTTGGCACGACAGGCGAAAGCCCCACGCTCAGCCATTCCGAGCACGAAACCGTGATCGAAGAAGTCGTGAAGGCTGTGGCGGGCCGGGTGCCGGTAATTGCGGGCGCGGGGTCGAACAACACGATCGAGGGTATCCGTCTTCTGCGGCATGCGGCCGAGGTGGGCGCGGATGCCGCGCTTGTCGTGACGCCCTATTACAACAAGCCGACCCAGGCCGGTCTTCTGGCGCATTATCGTGCGCTCCATGATGCCGCGGACATTCCGATCATCATCTACAATATTCCGGGCCGTTCTGTCATCGACATGACGCCAGAGACCATGGGCGAGCTGGCCAAGCTGCCCCGGATCATCGGCGTGAAGGACGCGACCGGCGACGTGACCCGCGTGTCCAAGCAGCGCCAGACCTGCGGCGCCGACTTTGTCCAGCTTTCGGGCGAGGATGCCTCGGCCCTCGGGTTCAACGCCCATGGCGGCGTCGGCTGCATCAGCGTGACTGCGAACGTCGCGCCCGGCCTTTGCGCCGAGTTCCAGGCGGCGACGCTGGCCGGGGACTATGCCAAGGCGCTGACCCTTCAGGACCGTCTGATGCCTTTGCATACCGCGATTTTCCTCGAACCGGGCCTTGCGGGCGCGAAATACGGGCTGTCGCTGCTCGGCAAGTGCAGCGAAGAGGTGCGTCTGCCGCTCGTCGGGCTGTCCGACAGCACCAAGGCGGCGATCCGTGACGCCATGGTCCACGCGGGGCTTTTGAACTGAGCCAGACCTTCGCCAGCGCGACGGGCCGCGAGAACCTTGTCGGCAGCCTCTGGATGGTGGCTGCCATGGCGGGGTTCGCGGTCGAGGACATGTTCCTGAAGTCTGCGGGGGTCAGCCTTCCGGCGGCGGAGGTCATGGTTCTGTTCGGTGCAGGCGGCGCGGCGGTTTTCGCGCTTCTCGCCCTGGCGCGCGGCGAGACCGTGTTTCCCCGCGCCGCCTTCGGGCGCACAATGGCGGTCCGGACTGCGTTCGAGGTCATGGGCCGCTTGTTCTACACGCTGGCCATCGTCCTGACGCCGCTCTCCTCTGCCACGGCCATCCTGCAGGCCACGCCCATCGTCGTGGTGGCCGGTGCGGCTCTGGTCTTTGGCGAACAGGTCGGTTGGCGGCGCTGGACTGCGATTTTGATCGGTTTGGCTGGGGTGATGATCATCCTGCGTCCCGGCGCCGAGAGCTTTACGCCGCTCTCCATCCTCGCTGTGCTGGGGCTTCTGGGCTTTGCCGGTCGCGACCTCGCCACGCGGGCCGCGCCCAAGGTGCTGGGAACGGCGGCGCTGGGCGTCTGGGGTTTTTTGAGCATCGTCGCAGCCGGGCTGATCTATCGTCTCTTCGAGGGCGTGCCTTTCGTCCTGCCGGCGGGCAGCGCAGGCGCCTACATGGCGCTTGCAGTGGTCTTCGGGGTCTCTGGCTATGCGTCCCTGACGCTGGCGATGCGGACGGGCGACGTCTCGGCGGTGACACCGTTCCGATATTCGCGCCTTCTCTTCGGGATCACACTTGGGGTCGTCGTCTTCGGCGAGACGCTGGACACGCCCACCATTGTGGGCAGCCTGATCGTTGTCCTGTCCGGTCTTTACATCCTCGCGCGCGGCAGACGCGCGGTGACCGCCAGCTAGTGACGGCCGCCTCGCTGGCGCAGCCTTGTATCGCGCAGGATCTCGACGAGGATCGCGGTCAGAAGCCCGAACATCAGCAGCCCGTTCGCAGCCGCCATGCCGCCCAGAAGGCGCCATTCCTGCGGTAGCAGGACGTCCCCGAAGCCGAGCGTCGTGAACGCAACCAGTGCGAAATAGACTGCCGCTTCCAGCGTGGCGAAGATCCCAAGCTCCAGCAGCGCGATGGCCCAGACCCAGACCGCGACGGTCATCATCATCAGGGTCCAGACCAGCGACAGGGCAAGTACGAACATCAGCCGCGGACCGTGAGGCGGGCGGATCGACCAGCCATGCATGCGGATCAGGACCGCCTCCAACGCCCACCAGGAAAGCGTTGCGATGATGATGGTGGCAAGCGTCAGAACGCTTCCGAGGGCAAGCTGGGTCAGCATGATCCCATGTTCCCGCATGCTTGGCCGGGGTCAAGTCCACTGGACAGGCAGCGCTTCAGCCCCTATCTGCCCCGGATCATGGCCAGCAAACCCGACAACCCGAATTACAAGGTGATCGCCGAGAACCGGCGCGCGCGTTTCGACTATACGATCGACCGCGATCTGGAATGCGGCATCCAGCTTATGGGCTCAGAAGTGAAGTCTCTTCGGACCGGGCAGTCGAATATCGCCGAGTCCTATGCCGAGGTGGACGGGACCGAGCTGTGGCTGGTGAACGCCTATATCGCGCCCTATGAGCAGGCGATGTTCGGGCACGAGGATCGTCGTCGGCGTAAGCTTCTGGCGTCGAAGAAAGAGATTTCAGATCTCTGGAACGCCACGCAGCGCAAGGGCATGACGCTTGTTCCGCTGGTGCTGTATTTCAACCATCGCGGCATCGCGAAGGTGAAGATCGGCGTGGCGAAGGGCAAGAGGGCACCGGACAAGCGCGAGACCGAAGCCAAACGCGACTGGAACCGTCAGAAGCAGCGTCTTTTGAAAGAGCACGGTTGAGGCCGCGGCCCATCGCCTTCGGGCTGGGGCGGCGCTAGAAGGCTCTTGTGGAAACACCTGTCCTCAACCGCTCTCTTGACGTAGCCCCCTGGCTCGACCCCGTCGCCTGGCGGCTTCCCGGCACATTCCCTCTCGACCCTGCAGACTGGCTTCGCGTCAGCGACGCTTTCGCAGGACAGATGGCGCTGCGGGATGGGTTGATCGCCGGTCGGCCAGCTGATGTCCACGCGATGCTGCCCGAAGCAGAAGAGGCGGCGGCGGAGTGTCTTGAGTTCGTGCTCGGGCATTGTGGGCAGACGCAGGGTTACGAGAAAACAGAGAGCACGGTTCTGAGACCGGACGGCATGCTCGTCCCGGTGGACCGGGCGCGGCCTCTGCTGACCATCGGTCGGCTCGTTCAGGAGGATGTCTGCATCCTTCAGCGCATCGTTGGTGACGAGCATGTGCTGACAGGTGCCATCCTCTGTTTTCCGGCAAGCTGGACACTGTCGGAAAAGATCGGGCGCCCGATGACGCGCATCCATCGCCCGGTGCGCGAGTATGGCGACACTGTCGCGCCCCGGGTGCAGCGTATGTTCGACAGGATGCGGCCCGAGACTCCGCTCTGGCGGGCCAACGCGCTTCTTTATGATCATCCGCGTCTCCACAGCCCCAAGGCCGAAGCGTCGGGCGAAAGGCACTTGTCGGATGAGGGGCGGTTTCTCCGCTCGGAGCGGCAGACGCTTCGGAAGCTGCCCAGGACCGGCGCAATCGTATTCGCGATCCATACGGTACTTGTGGAGATCGCCGATCTGACGGCGGAACAGCGGGCCACGCTGGAGCGCGTGACCCGAGGGCGTGAGACGCCTTAGAACATCGACAGAAGTTGCATCCCGCCCGGCGTCTGCGCCAGTGCCGTCGCCATGCCCGTCAGTGCAATGACATGGGCTGTGGTCCGCAGGTTCTCTCCACCGAGGATGTTGAACGCCAGGAGCGCAAGGCCGACGGGCAGGGCCATGACCATGACGATCATGTTCATCACATAGACCGTCGCACGTGCGGTGAAGTCCTTGTGCTCTTCACGTTCCTTGGGCGCGAAGACGTCTTCCATCGCCGAGCTATGGGTCAGGGAAATCGTGTCCGACGCGAAGATATGCGTTTTCGAGCGACGCAGCCGATCCTCGGGAGGCTCCAGCTCGGGAAGCGCGTCCTTGGGTTCCCACATCTCTTCATCTGCGGCGGAAAAAATGACCGGTTCGACACGTGAAATTCTGAGGCCTGCAATTCTGTGAATCTTGCTCATCGAATTCGCGCTTTCGCGCCCCCTCTCTCAAAGACCATGTGGTCACGATGCGCATGATGTGGCGGTCAATTGTGATGACTTTGCGGCACGATTGTGGTGAGCCGATCCAATTTGAGCGAATGGGCGTCAAGCTGCCAAGCTCTCCGACAATCTTGGAAACAAAGCGCCCAAATGACCAATGACTGTTTCCAGAAACTCGAAATCCGGCTCTGCGAGTCCCAAAAGCAACGCTTGCACGAAAGAATAGCCTTCGCAGAGCCCTCGGGTCTTGAAGACTTTGATTTTCTTAAAAGCTGCGGGATAACGGTCTCGCAAGTTGTTTCAACCCAGGGAGATCGTCCGGTGGCAGGCAAATTCGAGGTCTACAAGGACAAGGCAGGTGAGTTCCGGTTCCGTCTGAAGGCAGGGAACGGCCAGATCATTTTGGCGAGCGAAGGCTATAAGCGTAAGGCAAGCTGCATGAACGGCATCGAGTCCGTGCGCAAGAACAGCCAGATCGACGCGCGGTTCGACCGGACCGAGACGAAGGGCGGCAAGGCGCGCTTCAACCTCAAAGCGTCGAACGGCCAGGTGATCGGCACCAGCGAAAGCTACGAGAGCACGTCGGCACGCGACAACGGCATCGCCTCGGTGGCCAAGAACGCGCCGGACGCCAAGCTCGACGACCAGACGGCCTGACGCCGTTTCATGCGCGGCGGCCCGCCTGAGCCGCCGCTTCGGGCCCGACGGGAAGTTCCCCGGCGGGCTCTTTCGCTATGAAGG
Source organism: Kangsaoukella pontilimi (assembly GCF_009830125.1). Classification (GTDB taxonomy): domain Bacteria; phylum Pseudomonadota; class Alphaproteobacteria; order Rhodobacterales; family Rhodobacteraceae; genus Kangsaoukella; species Kangsaoukella pontilimi. The sequence goes on from NZ_WUPT01000002.1 coordinate 336,477, forward strand.
CTGTGGCGAGGGATGCGGCCGTGGCAGCCAGCATCAGACCAATCAGCGTGGCCGGGGTGGGCGACGCTTCGATGGTCAGGCCGGCAGCATAGGTCAGGACGCCACCCATCCCGACGACCAGCGCGCCGGCGATGCCGGAAGCAGTTCCGGCCAGCGCCGGCTCGATGGACATGGCACCCGTGTTGCTCCCCGGTATCGACAGGCCGTTCCCGAAACCGACAAAGATCGTCGCCCCGAACAGGAACAGAGGCGACGCAGGCTCGGCCATGGCGATCAGCAGACCCGCCAAGAGCCCGAGACAGGCCAGAGTCCGGCCAAGCCGCATCATCAGGGTAATCGGAAAACGCGCGCCGACCTGCCGGGTGATCGCGGCGCCTGCCATGAAACCCGCCGTGATGCTGCCGACGCCCATTCCCACCAGTGCCGAGGACAGGCCATAGCGTTCGGTCGCGACAAGCGGGACCGCCGAGACGAAAATGAAGAACGCACCGACCGAGAAGGCCGTGCAAAGGGCGAAGGCCCAGAATTGCACGCTCTTCAAAAGCCGCAACACGGGCGGGCGCGGCGCTTGGGAGGTGGTCCGGGGCCGCGTCTCACCCAGATCGATCCACGCGAGTACGAACAGCGCCAGGCCCAGGATGACATAGCTGCCGAAGATCGCCCTCCACCCGAGGAACTGGTCCAGCACGCCGCCAAGGGTCGGTCCGATCATGGGCGCCACGGCCATGACCATGCTGATCGTCCCCATTTTCGCTGTTGCCTCCCGTGCCGGCGTCGTGTCGCGGACCACGGCAAGCGATATCGCGTGGCCGACGCTGACCGCGCTCTGGAACATACGGAAGACAAGGAAGGTCACGACATCCTGCGCCAGAAGCGCGCCGAGGGATGCGAGGACAAAGATGATGATCGCCACAAGCATGACCGGCCGTCGCCCGAACCGATCCGAAAGTGCGCCTGCCATGAGCTGAATGAAGGCGGTCACGCCAAGATACCCGGCGACGGCGATGCTGATCGTGCCATAGTCGGTTCCCAGATCCTCGGCCACATGAGCGAGCGCGGGCAGGAACATGTTCAGCGACAGGGTCGCCATCGCGACGATCAGGATGAGCGTGCCGATATGCGGCGGAGTCTTGGCGCTTGTCATGTCAGGGGTCTCGGACGGGGCGCTCGGCCCCTCGTGCGAAGGATCAATGCTCGCAACCTAGGACCCGTTTCGATCGGGAGCAATCGCCAAGAAAAAGCCCCGCGGCTGGCGCGGGGCTTTCGATGGTTCAGTGCAGGACCGCTTCGTCCGGCGGCCTGCGGTTCGAGGTCGAGACCCGGTCGCCCACCAGGAGCCCATCCGACCCGGCGGTAACCGTAACGGTCTCGCCATCGCTCACGTCACCGGCCAGGATCATCTCGGCCAGCTGGTCCTGAAGGGCGCGCTGGATTACCCGCTTCAGGGGCCGGGCGCCGAACACAGGGTCATAGCCTTCGTCCGCCAGCCATGTCCGCGCGGCCTCGTCCAGCTCCAGCCCGATATTCTGCTTGGCCAGACGCCGTTCGAGGCGGCCAAGCTGGATCGAGACGATGCCGTCCATATCCGCCCGCGTCAGCCGGTCGAAGACGATCATGTCGTCGAGACGGTTCAGGAACTCGGGCCGGAAATGCGCCCGGACTGCGTCCATCACATCGCGCTTGGCGTCGCTGGCGTCCGAGCCTTCGGGAAGCTGGCTGAGCGCCTGAGAGCCTAGGTTCGACGTCATAACGATCAGCGTCTGCTTGAAATCGACCCGGTGTCCCTGACCATCGGTCAGAACGCCGTCGTCGAGCACCTGCAGAAGCACGTTGAAGACCTCGGGATGCGCCTTTTCGACCTCGTCGAACAGGACGACCTGATAGGGCCGCCGGCGCACGGCTTCGGTCAGAACGCCACCCTCGTCATAGCCGACATAGCCCGGAGGCGCGCCGATAAGACGGGCGACGGCGTGCTTTTCCATGAATTCGGACATGTCGATCCGGACCATCGCGTGCTCGTCGTCGAACAGGTACTCGGCCAGCGCCTTGGTCAGCTCGGTCTTGCCGACGCCGGTCGGGCCGAGGAACAGGAACGAGCCAAGCGGCCGGTTCTCGTCCTGAAGACCCGCGCGGGCCCGGCGGACGGCGTTCGAGACGGCACGCACCGCCTGACGCTGACCTATGACGCGCTTGCCGAGTTCTTCTTCCATTTTGAGAAGCTTCTCGCGCTCGCCTTCCAGCATCTTGGAGGTCGGGATGCCGGTCCAGCGCTCGACCACTTCCGCGATCTGCTCGGGTCCGACGGCCTCTTCGACCATGATGTCGTCCTCGGCGGCTTCGGCCTCGGTCAGTTGCTTTTCAAGACCCGGAATGACGCCATAGCTGAGTTCGCCCGCGCGTTGCAGGTTGCCCTCGCGCTTGGCCTGCTCAAGCTCGGCGCGCGCGCGGTCGAGTTTCTCTTTCAGGTCACGGGCCGATTCCAGCTTGTCGCGCTCGGACTGCCACTTGGCGGTCATCTCGGCCGACCGCTGCTGAAGATCGGACAGGTCGCGCTCCAGCTTCTCCAGCCGGTCTTTCGACGCGCGGTCGTCTTCCTTTTTCAGCGCTTCGGCCTCGATCTGCTTTTGCAGGATTTCGCGGTCGAGCGCGTCAAGCTCTTCGGGTTTCGAGTCGACCTCCATCCGAAGCCGCGACGCGGCCTCATCCACAAGGTCGATGGCCTTGTCCGGCAGGAACCGGTCGGTGATGTAGCGGTTCGACAGCGTCGCGGCCGCGACCAGCGCCGCGTCAGAGATCCGCACGCCATGGTGAAGCTCGTACTTCTCCTTGATGCCGCGCAGGATCGAGACGGTGTCCGTCTCGGTCGGCTCGTTCACCATGAGCGGCTGGAACCGCCGGGCCAGTGCCGCGTCTTTTTCGACGTACTTCCGGTACTCGTCCAGCGTGGTCGCCCCGACGCAGTGCAGCTCGCCCCGCGCAAGTGCCGGCTTGAGAAGGTTCGACGCATCCATCGCGCCGTCGCTTTTGCCCGCGCCCACGAGGGTGTGCATCTCGTCGATGAAAAGGATGATCTCGCCTGCTGCCGAAGTCACCTCGTTCAGCACGGCTTTGAGACGCTCCTCGAACTCACCCCGGTATTTCGCACCGGCAATGAGCGCGCCCATATCGAGCGCCAGGAGTTTCTTGTTGCGCAGGCTTTCGGGCACGTCACCGTCGACGATCCGCATGGCAAGGCCTTCGGCGATGGCGGTCTTACCGACGCCGGGCTCACCGATGAGAACAGGGTTGTTCTTGGTCCGGCGGCTGAGAACCTGCATCGCGCGGCGGATTTCCTCGTCCCGACCGATGATCGGGTCGATCTTGCCGTCGCGTGCGGCCTCGGTCAGGTCGCGGGCGTATTTCTTGAGCGCGTCATAGCCCTCTTCTGCCGAAGCGGTATCGGCGGTCCGGCCTTTGCGGACATCGTTGATGGCGGCGTTCAGCGCCTGTGCCGTGACAGCACCCGCGTCCAGCGCGTCCTTGGCTTTCGACCGGACGACGGCAAGCGCGGTGAGAATGCGCTCGACCGGAACGAAGCTGTCGCCCGCCTTCTTGGCGATCTTCCCGGCCTCGTCCAGAACCTTGACCGTCTGGCCGTCCATATAGACCTGACCGGCGTCACCGGTGACCTTCGGCGTCTTGGCCAGTGCCATGTCGACGGCTTCGACAACGCGCTCGGGCGCGCCGCCTGCGCGTTTGATGAGGTTGGAGGCCAACCCCTGTTCGTCATCCAGCAATGCTTTCAGCAGGTGTTCGGGAAGAAGCCGCTGGTGGCTTTCCCTGAGGGCGATCGTCTGTGCCGCCTGCAAAAAGCCGCGCGACCGCTCCGTGAACTTCTCCAAGTCCATGGTACTCTCCTTTACAAAGCGCTCATGGCGGTGGCACCCGGAACCGGCATGTCACCTGTGAGCCTCGGGAACTATCTGGGGTCGCCGACCGTTCCGCGCAAGAGCCGCGACGCGATATCACGCGCTCTTGCCGGGCGGGGGCGCGTCGTCTAGTGAAGCGCCATGACCACAGCAGATGACAGACTGATCGTTGCGCTCGACGTGCCGAATGCGCTGGACGGTCTTGCGCTTGCCGAGAGGCTTGGCGACGCTGTGTCGTTCTACAAGATCGGGCTGGGTATGCTGACCGGAGGCGGACTCGCTCTGGCCAATGAGCTGAAGTCCGAGCACGGCAAGCGCATTTTTCTCGACATGAAGCTGTTCGATATCGGCGCCACGGTCGAGGCGGCGGTGCGTGGCATCTCGAGCTTCGATCTGGACTTCCTGACCGTTCATGGCGACCCCCATGTCGTGCGCGCCGCGCGCGAGGGGGCCGGCGGCTCGACGCTGAATATCCTTGCGGTGACGATCCTGACCTCGCTCGACCGCGCTGATCTGGATGAGGGGCTTATCATTCCCGGTGATATTCCGGAACTTGTCCGGGAGCGCGCCGCGCGCGCGCTGGAGGCGGGCGCCCACGGCGTGATCTGCTCTCCGCAGGAAGCTGCGCTGGTGCGCGCGCTGCCCGAGGCCGAGGGCAAGCTGATCGTCACGCCGGGCGTGCGCCCCGTGGGCTCGGACCTTGGTGACCAGAAGCGCGTCATGACCCCTGCCGAGGCCATCGCCGCGGGTGCCGATCACGTGGTTGTCGGGCGTCCCGTGCACCGGGCTTCAGACCCTCTTGCTGCGGTGACGGCTGTCGTCGACGAGCTGAACGCCCCACAGGCTACCCGCCCCAACCACTGACGTCCCCGCGAACAAAGTGTTCCGGTTCGGCGCTTTGTTGGCCGGATTCGGGGAATGATTCCCATGGCCTCGGGCGATTGTTCACGATTTGGAAACGAAAACCGGCGCATATGGGGCAAGCTTCGCGGATTCACCATCACCGGACCCTAATTCGGTCACATTTCGACTTAGGCTGACAAGGTGCCGAAGAGGTATCGTGCGGAAGGGAACAGGCCTATGACGATGGTCGCAGATTTCTCGAAAGAGGATGCGCTAGCCAAGACAGGCGTCACCGGTATTTGCGCCGGGGCGAACCTGAGGACGCCCTGTGGCGGCCGACGGGTGGAATTCCTGCGCCAGGGTGACCTTGTGGTAACGCGGGACAATGGCCTGCAGCCTGTGCGCATGATCTGGACACGCACGGTCACGGCCAATGAAATCGCCGCCGATCCGTCGCTCGCGCCCATCGTGCTCCGGCCCCGCGCCGTGGGCCCGATGATGCCGCAGCGCACGCTCAGTGTCGGCAGCGCGCACCGGCTTCTGATCCCGGGGTGGCGTCTTCTCGATGAAGAGGACTCGGAAAGCTGCCTCGTTCCCGCCCGTGACATCGCCGGCCTGAACGACTCGACCTTCATCGACCGCGCGCCGGACGAGGTGACGTATTACAACGTGGTGTTCGACGAGCATCAGGTCTTTGCCGCCAACGGTCTTCCGGTGGAAAGCTTCCTCCCCACGCCGGACAGCCTGAAGGAAACGCCGAAACAGGTGCGCGAGGACTTCAAGAAGGTGTTCCCGGAACGGGCCCCGAAATTCGCCGATTACCCCGCCCCGCGTTACAAGCTGCGCGAGCGGGTTTCATATAACCCGGACTTCGCCTGACACGGGCGGAGGGACAGCAAACGACCAAGGCCAAGATATCGCGACAGGCCAAGACACGCGAGCAGTCGGGCGGCGACGGGGCCGGATAGGGACCCCGCGCCGCCTTTTCCTTGATGGGTAACTGGGCGCGGACGCCTCAGCTTTCCTCCAGACGGTCGTTCGCCGGCGCGGGCTTCTGCGACAACGCGGAAATCCGGCCCGACAGGTCGTCGTCCATGTCGAAGCCGATAGCTGCAAGCGACGGACGGAGCTGCTCCACCGACCGGGCCGAGATGATCGGTCCCCAGACGCCTTTCTGATGCGCGACCCAAGCCACCGCCAGCGTGGCGGGATCGACGTTCAGCTCGCGCCCGAGCGCCAGAAGGTCGGCCGCGGTCTGGTGCATCCAGTCGACGGCATAGCGCGCCTTGTATCGCGGATCGTCCAGCAGGCGCCCGCCCCCTGCCTCGGCGTATTTCCCGGTCAGAAGCCCGCCACCCAGTGGCGAGTAGGGGCAGACGGCAAAGCCTTCGGAGGCCGCCATCGGCAGGATTTCGACCTCGGCCTGCCGTTTGACCAGATTGAACATCGGCTGCAGGACGGCGATGTCGAACCCCATCTCCCGAGCGATGCCGCGTGCCTTCATGATCTGCCACGCGGCATGGTTGGACAGGCCCACATAGCGGACTGTGCCGCTTTCCACATATTCACGAAACGCGCCGAGCGTCTCTTCCAGCGGCGTGACCGGGTCGATCTGGTGCACGTAGAGCAGATCGACCGTCTCCAGTCCCAGCCGGCGCCGGCTTTCCGCGAATTGCGCGTGGATGGTCGCGGGCGACGCGTCGTTCGAGCCGCCGGTCTTCGTCGCGACGAAGACGTCGTCCCGCTCGGCGCGGACAAGATTTCCGGTGATCGTCTCCGACCGGCCTTCGGTATAGCCGTAGGCGGTGTCGAAGAAATTGATGCCCGCTTCGCGGCACGCGGAGTACATCGCGGCCGAAGCCGTCTCGTCCGCCTTGTCCCCGAATTGCATCGTTCCGAAGCTGAAGCGCGATACCGGCGCGCCCGATATGGTCGTGAGCATGAACATCCCCTTTCTCTGGGTCCAAGAAATCCCCGCCGGAGGCAAAAAGTCAAAGGCCGCCCGAAGGCGGCCTTTGCAATCTTCTCCGGTGTCCCGATCAGTTCGGGATTTCGGCGGTGATGCCCTCGACGTAGAAGTTGAGGCCAAGCAGTTCCTCGTCGGTCGCAACCTCGCCTTCGGCCAGCCAGGGCGTGCCATCCTGCTTGTTGATCGGGCCGGTGAACGGGTGGTACTCGCCCGCCGCGATCGCGTCGCGAAGCGCAAGCGCCTCGGCGCGGACCTCTTCCGGCACCGCTTCCGAGATCTCGCCGATCACGACCTCGCCTTCCGCGATGCCGCCCCAGTGGCGACCCGATTCCCAGGTGCCGTCCAGCACGGCGCGGACACGCTCGATGTAATAGGGCGACCATTCGTCGATGATTGACGAAATCCGCGGCACGGGGGCATAAGCGCCCATGTCGGAGGCCTGGCCGAAGGTGTAGACGGTGCCCTCGGCTTCGGCAGCGGCGGCTTGCGGCGCGGTCGAGTCGGTGTGCTGCATGATCACGTCGACGCCGTTTTCGATCAGCGCCTTGGCCGCGTCGGCCTCTTTCGCGGGATCGAACCAGGTATAGACCCAGACGACGCTCATCTCGACGTCGGGATTCACCTTCTTGGCGTGCAGATAGGCCGAGTTGATGCCCTGGATGACCTCGGGGATCGGGAAGGACGCGATGTAGCCGATCTTGTTCGACTCAGTCATGTGCCCGGCGATGGTGCCGATGACGGCACGGCCCTCGTAGAAGCGCGCATCATAGGTCGCGACGTTGTCGGCGGTCTTGTAGCCGGTCGCATGTTCGAACTTCACGTTCGGGAATTTGGCCGCGACATTGATGGTCGGGTCCATATAGCCGAAGGAGGTGGTGAAGATGATGTCAGCACCCTGCAGCGCCATCTGCGTAATCGCGCGCTCGGCGTCGGCACCTTCCGGCACGGTTTCCTGATAGACGGTCTCGACCTGGTCGCCGAACTCGGCTTCGACGGCAAGACGGCCCTGGTCGTGCTGATAGGTCCAGCCGCCGTCGCCGATCGGGCCGACATAGATGAAGCCCGCCTTGACCGGGCCGTCCCCATGGCTGCCTGCAAAGGCAGCGGTGGCGAGGGCGGTGGCAGCGACCCCGGCCAGGAATGTGCGTTTTTTCATTGTTCTCTCCCCTAGAGTTTTACGCGTCGCCTCATTTCGAGGCATGGAATACCCGTCCCAGTGATGCCGGCGCATTCAATGCGGCCCGGCTGCGGTCGGACGAGATGATAACAAGCACCGCGATGGTTATCAGGTAGGGCGACATCGACAAGAGTTCGACCGGAATCGCAACCCCGGCGGCCTGCAGGTTCAGCTGCAAAACCGTGACTCCGCCAAAAAGATAGGCACCGATCAGCACCCGCCACGGCCGCCACGAGGCAAAGACCACGATGGCAAGCGCGATCCAGCCCTGTCCGGCCGTCATCCCCTCGGTCCATTGCGGGACGATGACGAGGCTCAGGAATGCGCCCCCCAGCCCGGCGCAGGCACCGCCGAACAGGATGGCGGCGAAGCGCACCGTGACCACCGAATAGCCAAGCGCGTGAGCGGCGTCGTGGCTTTCGCCGACCGCGCGCAGGACGAGCCCGCCGCGTGTAGAGCGGAGAAACCACCAGACGCCCGCGACGAGGGCGAGCGACAGGTACACCATCGGGTGATGCGAAAAGAGGATTCGGCCTACAACCGGCAGGTCGGACAGCGGGCCGAGGTCGAGGCGGGGTGAGGATGGAGGGCGAACGCCCACGTATCCTTGTCCCATCAGTGCCGAGATTCCGAGACCGAACAGGGTCAGCGCCAGACCGGTGGCGACCTGATTCGACAAGAGGAACTGCGTGAGGACGCCGAAGAGGCTGGACAGCACCGCTCCGCCGATCGCCGCGACGACGAAGCCAAGTGCGGGCGAGCCGGTGGCCACCGCCGTGGCGAAACCGCAGACCGCACCCACGATCATCATGCCCTCGACACCGAGATTAAGCACACCCGATTTCTCGACGACAAGCTCGCCGATTGCGGCCAGCAGGATCGGTGTCGAGGCGACCATGAGAGAGGCCACCAGCAGAACGGGATTGATCGAAGACAGGTCCATCAGAAGAGCGCCATTATGTCGGAGGCCGGTGTCACGCGCGTGGTGACGAAGGCGATGATGAAGCCGGCGCCGACAGCGTAGATGCTCGCCAGAGATGCTGTCCGGTCGCCCTCGGGATTTGCGGTTTCCGGAAACAGCCGGTCGACCCAGCTTGTCCCATACCTGTCCCGTAGCGACCGGTAGCCCATGTAAAGCGCGAAGATCACCGCGTAGGTCAGCGCAAGCCACCACCATGCGAGGCCGACCGCCTCGAAAAGAGCGGCGATGATCAGCGCGACGAAGAAAGCGATGGCGCCACCCATGATGGCGATGAACAGGTCCAGCGCGATCATGCAGCGGCCTCCCGCCCGAACTTCACGCGGAAATGGGTCAGCACGTCGAACGCCAGAAGGAAGAACAGCAGCATCCCCTGGAACGCCTGTATCGCGGCGGATGGCAGGCCGAGGGACGATTGCGCCGCTTCGCCGCCGATATAGGTCAGCGCCATCAGAAGACCGGCAAGAAGAATCCCGATGGGATGCAGCCGTCCGAGGAAGGCGACGATGATCGCGGTAAAGCCGTAGCCTACGTTGAAGTCGATGCTGATCTGGCCGGCGGGGCCTGCGACCTCGAAGAGACCGGCAAGCCCTGCCAGCGCGCCTGAAAGGCCAAGGCAGAACAGGATCAGCCGGTTGGGGTTCACACCCGCGAAGCGTGCGGCGCGGGGGCTTTCGCCGGTCAGGCGGATGTTGAAGCCCATGATGTGCCGGCTGAGAAGGATATAAGCGAAGATCACGGCGATCAGAGCGGCCACCACGCCCCAGTGCATGCCGGTGCCTGCGATCAGCTCGTTATTCGCGGCGCTTTCGTACTGGCGAAGGTTGCGTGACCCCGGAAAGCCCGCGCCCTCGGGGTTCCGGAGAAGGCCGAGCGACATGGACGCAAGGATTTGCTCGGCCACGTAGACCAGTAGCAGCGACACGAGGATCTCGTTGGTGTTGAAGCGTGTCTTCAGGATGCCGGGGATCATCGCCCAAAGGAAACCGCCGACCGCGCCGCCAAGGATCATCAGCGGGAAGATCAGCCAGCGCGCCTCCATCGGGTAGAAGGCAAGGCCCACGGCAGCACCGCAAATTGCGCCCATGATATACTGACCTTCGGCGCCGATGTTCCAGATGCCCGCCCGGAAGCCGAGCGCGAGCCCGATGGCGATCAGGATCAGCGGTCCGGCCTTCACCAGAAGCTGGCCCCGGTAGTAGAAGGCGAACTCTCCAAAGAGCGGGTCCCAGAAGATGGTGCGGATCGCCTCCACAGGGTCTTTGCCGAGTGCGGCGAACATCAGACCGCCCGCGATCATCGTGGCGATGACGGCAACCAGCGGCGTCAGGTAGGACCATGTCCGCGACGGGGCCGCGCGTTTTTCCAGCCGGATCATATCGCGGTCTCCTCGCCCACATGGGCGACTTCCATGCCATGCGCGCCGCCCAGCATCAGGCCGATCTGCTCCAGCGTCAGTCCGCGCGCATCCACGGGCGCGGAAAGACGGCCCTCGTTGAGCGCGGCAAAGCGGTCGGAGATCTCCATGATCTCGTCCAGGTCCTGGCTGATGACGATGACAGCCGCACCCTCGGCGGCAAGATCGAGAAGTGCCTGACGGATAGCCGCCGCCGCCGAGGCATCGACGCCCCAGGTCGGCTGATTGACCACCAGCACTTTCGGCTTCTGCAGGATTTCCCGCCCGATGACGAATTTCTGAAGGTTGCCACCGGACAGTGCTCCGGCGGCATTGCCGGGGCCGGGTGTTCTGACGTCGAAGTCCCGAATGACCTCTTCGGCATAGGCGCGGGCGCCCTGCCAATCGAGGAAGCCGTTTCTGACCAGCCCCTTGCGGGTATGGGCCGTCAGCGCAGCGTTCTCGGTCAGGCTCATATTCGGCGCGGCGGCGTGGCCTAACCGTTCCTCTGGTGCCGCCAACAGGCCCAGCTTGCGGCGCGCGTTCGGGCCAAGGTGGCCCACCGGCGCCCCGCCGAGAAGGATCGCATCGCGCGGTGCGCGCAGTTCGCCCGAAAGCGCGCCGAGAAGTTCGTCCTGTCCGTTGCCAGCCACGCCGCCGATCCCCAGAACCTCGCCTTCGCGCACCTCGATCGAGATATCCTTGAGCGACGTCCCGAAGGGCGAGGCCGAGCGCAGGTTGAGCCCCTTTATGGACAGGGCGACATCGCCCATCGCGTGGCTTCGCGCCGTTGGTGTTCTGAGTTCCGCCCCCACCATCATTTCCGCGAGTTCCCGCGCCGAACGTTCGCGCGGGTCGCAGGTGGCCACAACCTTGCCCAGCCTCAGGATCGTCGCCCCGTCACAAAGCGCGCGGATCTCTTCCAGCTTGTGGCTGATATAGAGGATTGAAGTCCCTTCGGATTGCAGCTTGCGCAGCGTCTCGAACAGGATCTCGACCTCCTGCGGGGTCAGGACGCTTGTGGGTTCGTCCATAATCAGAAGCTTGGGGTCCTGCAGCAGACAGCGCACGATCTCGACCCGCTGGCGCTCGCCCGCGGACAGGTCGCCCACAAGACGCGTCGGGTCGAGCGGCAGGCCGTAGGTCTCGCTGACGTCGCGGATCTGGCTGGCGAGCGCCCGCATCGGCGGCGGGTTTTCCATGCCGAGCGCTACGTTCTCGGCCACGTCCAGCGCCTCGAACAGCGAGAAATGCTGGAAGACCATCGCGACGCCGGTTGCGCGCGCCTCGTTGGGGCTGCCGGGGGCATAGGGGGTGCCGGCGAAGGTCATCTGACCTGCATCGGGCTTGACCAGACCGTAGATCATCTTGACCAGTGTGGACTTGCCAGCGCCGTTCTCGCCCAGAAGCGCGTGGACCTCGCCGCGACCCACGCTGAATGACACGCCGTCATTGGCGACCACGCCCGGGTAGGCCTTGGTCAGGCCGTCGATCCCGATCAGGTCGGGCCGGCTCACGCCTGTTTTCCGATCATCGCGGTGTCCCCTTGTCCCCGCGCCAGTATCTCCGCCCCGACGCCGAGCGCAATCTCTTGCGGGTGTTTGCCCAAGAACGGGTCGCCGATGGGACAGATCATGCGGTCGATTTGAGCAGGCGTATGCCCGAGTGCCGCCAGACGCGACCGGAATCGCGCGCGCTTCGTGTCCGAGCCGATCAGGCCGAGGAACGCGAAAGGACGGCCAAGAACGCGATGGCAGATCTCCAGGTCGAGCGCATGGGAGTATGTCAGCACATAATGCTCGGCATGGGAGGGGGCGAGTGGCACAAGGTCGGCGGGGTTGGCGGCGGTGAGTGTCTGGATGCCATGCGGAACGGTGTCGGGAAACCGGTCCTCGCCGCTGTCGGCCCAGGTCAGGGACAGTGCCGGCAAGGGGGCCAGAACATTTACCAGCGCGCGCCCGACATGACCCGCGCCCCATATCCAGATCGCGCGCTCGGGCCGTGCGACCGGCTCGACGATCCAGCCGTCGATCAGCCGTGTCGTGACGTTCCGCCGCCCGCTCCGCGCTTCAGACAAGAGGCGGGTAACGGTCAGCGGTCGCTCCGCGCTTCCGCCGGGGGCGGGCCGGGCAATGATGTCGCCCTCGCTGATGTCATTCAGCCGCGTTTCGCTCCAGACCTCGGTCAGGAGCGTGACTGCCCCGCCGCAGCACTGCCCAAGCGCGGGACCAAGCGGATGCCGCTCCACCTGGTCTTTCCCTGCGGCCAGCACCTTCCGCGCATTCTCTATCGCGGCGAATTCCAGCGCTCCGCCGCCGATGGTGCCTTCGGTCCAATCCGGCCCGACCAGCATGGAAGTCCCCGCACTGCGCGGTACCGAGCCGCGCGTCTCGACGACCAAGATGCGGGCGACCGGACCTTCTGCCACCGCTCGGGCGATATCGTCGCGGTCGAAGCTCACGTGCAAACCCGTTCGACCGCCCGCAGTACCTGCTCCGCCGTCGCCGGCGCATCAAGGTCGGGATAGGCCTTGCCGCACGAGGCCACAGCATCGCTCAGTGCCATCAGCGCCGAAATGCCCAGCATCAGGGGCGGCTCGCCCACCGCTTTCGAGCGATAGACCGTCTCTTCACGGTTCGCCCCATCCCAGAGCGCGACGTTCAGGATATCGGGCCGGTCGGAACAGGCGGGTATCTTGTAGGTCGAGGGCGCGTGGGTCCTGAGCCGGCCCTTGCCGTCCCAGACCAGCTCTTCCGTTGTCAGCCAGCCCGCTCCCTGCACATAACCGCCCTCGATCTGGCCGATATCCAGCGCCGGGTTCAGGGACGCGCCGCAGTCGTGGAGGATATCGGTGCGGAGGATACGGTTCTCGCCGGTCAGCGTGTCGATGGCGACCTCGGTCACGGCCACGCCATAGGCAAAGTAGAAGAATGGCCGCCCTTCGCCCTTTATCCGGTCCCAGACGATCTTGGGCGTGGCGTAAAAGCCTGTCGACGACAGGCTCACCCGCGCCATGTAGGCGTCGCGCACCACCTCGTCGAAACTCAGCGCCTCGCCCCCGACCAGCACTTTGCCACCTTCGAAGCGTACCTCCTCGGGCCGCGCCTGCGCGCGCTCGGCGACGAAGACGGCCAGCCTCTCGCGTATCGTGTCGCAGGCGGCCTGCACGGCCATCCCGTTCAGGTCCGAGCCGGACGAAGCCGCCGTGGCCGACGTGTTCGGCACCTTGCCGGTGTCTGTTGCGGTGATCTTGACCCGCTCGATCCCGATCCCGAACCGCGACGCCGCCACCTGCGCCACCTTCTGGAACAGGCCCTGTCCCATCTCGGTGCCGCCGTGGTTCATGTGGATCGACCCGTCCTGATACACGTGGACCAGTGCGCCCGCCTGATTCAGATGGGTCAGCGTGAAGCTGATTCCGAATTTCACCGGTGTCAGCGCAATGCCCTTTTTCAGCACATCGTTCCGGGCATTCCACTCGGCCACCGCCGCGCGGCGCGCGCGATAGTCCGAAGTCTCCACAAGGCGCTCGGTCATCTCGTGGAGGATGAAATCCTCGACCGGCATGTGGTAATGCGTCGTCTGCGTCTTCGCCTGTTCCGAAATATCCCCGCCGGAGGCGCCGGCCAGAGGCCGGTAGTAATTCGCCCGCCGGACGTCCAGCGGATCGCGCCGGACGGCATGCGCGACGTGGTCCAGCACCCGTTCGATCCCGACCATGCCCTGCGGCCCGCCGAAGCCGCGAAAGGCTGTGGCGGATTGGGTGTTGGTCTTCAATCGGTGCGATTCCACCCGCATGTTCGGAATGAAATAGGCGTTGTCCGCATGGAGCATCGCCCGATCCGCCACCGGCAGGCTCAGGTCCATCGACCATCCGCAGCGGCAGAGTTGCAGGAATTCGATCCCCGCGATCCGCCCTTCGCCGTTAAAGCCCACGCGGTAATCGATCCGGAAATCGTGCCGCTTGCCGGTGATCGTCATGTCGTCGTCGCGGTCATAACGCATCGTGGCGGGACGGCCTGTCAGCCGCGCGGCCAGCGCGCATGCGATGGCGAGGCTGTTGCCCTGGCTCTCCTTGCCGCCAAAGCCTCCGCCCATGCGCCTGACTTCGCAGCGGACCGCGTGCATCGGAAGGTGGAGCGCATGGGCCACCTTGTGCTGAATTTCGGTCGGGTGCTGGGACGAGGAATAGACCAGCATGTCGCCCGCTTCCTGTGGCAGGGCGGCGGCGGCCTGACCTTCCAGATAGAAATGCTCCTGCCCGCCGATCTCGATCGAGCCTGTCAGGCTGTGGGGCGCCGTCGTTATGGCTTCCGCCGCGTCTCCTCGGGTGTAGATTCGCGGTCCTTCTTCGAAGCGGCTTCCGGCCTCCATTGCCTCCTCGATGCTCAGGATCGCGGGAAGCTCTTCGATGTCGTAATCGGCCAGCGCCGCCGCGCGCCGCGCCAGAAGGTGGCTTTCGGCGATCACCAGAAAGACAGGTTGGCCCACGTACTGCACCGTATCGCCCGCCAGAAGCGGTTCGGGCGAGGGCGAGGGCGAAACGTCGATCTCGTGATCCAGATCGGCGGCAGTGATCACGGCCAGCACACCGTCGGCGGCGCGCACCTTGGTCAGATCAATCGAGCGAAGACGTCCATGCGCCACCGGCGCTGTTCCGAACGCCAGATGGACGGCGCCCTCGGGCAGGGGCAGGTCGTCGACGTAACGCGCCTGACCGGTGACGTGCAGCGCGGCGCTGTCATGGGGCAGCGGTTTTGCGACGGTCATGGCGCGACCTCCAGCACCGAGACCGTCTCGCCGGAGAGATCGCGGAAATAACGGCGCAGCATGTTCCCGGCCGTTTTGAGGCGATAGTCGGCGCTGGCCCGCATGTCGCTGAGCGGGGTGAAATCCTCGCCCATCTTCGCGGCCGCTGCGACGATTGTCTCGGCTGTCCAGGGCTGACCCAAAAGCGCGGCCTCTACCGATGCGGCGCGTTTCGGGATGCCTGCCATGCCGCCAAAGGCGATTCGGGCCGATGTGACTGCGCCGTCCTCGACCGTCACGTTGAAGGCCCCGCAGACCGCCGAGATATCCTGATCGAACCGTTTCGACAGCTTGTAGACCCTGAGAGACGGTGCCTCGGCCGGGATCGTTACAGCCTCGACGAACTCGCCTGGTGCGCGGTCCTGTTTGCCGTAGTCGAGGAAGAAGTCCTCAAGCGGAAGATCGCGCCGCGTGTCACCCTTCCTCAGGTGCAGCGTCGCGCCAAGAGCGATCAGCGCGGGCGGGTTGTCTCCGATGGGCGAGCCGTTGGCGATGTTCCCGCCGATGGTCGCCGCCTGCCGGACCTGATCCGAGCCATAGCGGCGGACCATTTCCGCATAGGACGGATAGCGCCCGCGGAGCATCGGCAGAAGCGCCGCCATTGTGACGCCGGCGCCGATCCGTATTTCGTCGCTTCCCGTCTCGATCCTCTGCAGGTCGCGACAACGGTGCAGGAAGGCGACCTTGTCCAGATCGCGGAACTGTTTCGTGACCCAGAGACCCACATCGGTCGCCCCGGCAATCAGCGTGCCGTCGGGATTTGCCTCGTACCACGCCGCCAGCGCGTCAGCTGTTTCCGGCGCCTCGGGCAGGACGTCCACCCCGGGCGGCGTGTCGCGCATCCAGTCGGGCGCGGCGATCCCCTCGATCGCTTCGGCCGCGCGGACGATGGGCGCGTAACCGGTGCAGCGACAGAGGTTACCGGCCAGCGCGTCGTCATGGTCGGTTCTGCCGTTCAGGTGCGCGGTCGCCATAGAGACGATAAAGCCGGGGGTGCAGAACCCGCATTGCGAGCCGTGGGCCTCGACCATGGCGACCTGCGCGGGGTGCAGGCTGCCGCCCGGTCCGGCGATCCCCTCGACCGTGCGTAGTGCCTTGCCGTGCAACTGGGGCAGGAACAGGATGCAGGCATTCAGCGCCCTCGCGCCCCGGTCATCGGTCACCATCACCGTACATGCGCCGCAATCGCCCTCGTTGCAGCCTTCCTTCGTGCCCTTCAGGCCGCGCGTCTCGCGCAGCCAGTCGAGCAACGTCACCGTCGGCGCCGCTTCGATCGACACAGTTTCTCCGTTCAGAGAAAACGTGACTGTCATGTGAAATCCTGCCGCCTTACCCGAATTTGCGTATCGCAAGGCGCGTCGTCGATGCGGCGTAGAGGACGCGCCAGCCCTGGTTCAAAAGTGAACAAAAGAGCGACCGGAATGGCAAGCGCAAACTTCTGGGTGTCAGGTCAGGCTGTCGGACAGCTCATCCAGTTGCCGGAACGTTGTTCCCCAGCCGTCGTAGAAGCCCATCTGCTCGTGCTTGGCGCTGGCCTCAGCCGAATTGTGGAGCGCGGTCGCCCGGTAGAGCGTGCCTCCGTCCTGCGGGATCAGTTCGGTGATCGCGGTCAGAAACGGCTGCCCGGCGGGGCGGAACCCTGCCGTCATGGCATCCGTCGTGACGAGGCGGCGTGCAGGCTCTACCTCGACCACACAGCCTTGAAGCGGCATGACGGTTCCATCGGGAAGCGTCATGGTCAGATTTGCGGCGCCGCCCGGATGGAACTCGTAATGGACGTCGCTGACCTTCACGGGCTTCGGGGCGAACCATTGGGCGAACAGCTCGGGATCCGTCCAGCAACGCCAGACCATTTCGGGTGAAGCCTTCATGAAGCGCTCGAGGCGCAGGTCCCTTTCGGGGTCGAAGGTCGTCATTCAGTCTCTTCCTGTTTGAGTGGCTCTTCCAGGCCTTCTGCCAGCGCGCCGAGGCGGTCCAGACGCGCCTCCCATATCCGGCGCTGCCGTCTCAGCCAGTCTTCGGCCTCGGCCAGCGGCCCCGCTTCGATGTGAACCGTGCGGATCCGGCCCTTTTTCTCGGATCGGACCAGCCCTGCATCTTCGAGAACCCGGAGGTGGCGAAGAAATGTCGGCAGCGCGATGTCATGGGGCGCATGCAGCTCGGAGACAGGGGCGGATCCTCTGGTCAGCCGCTCGATGACAGCGCGGCGGGTGGGGTCGGAGAGGGCGGAAAAGAACCGGTCGATTTGGTTAGTCATATGGCTAACTATCTGCCTATAGGTGCGTTGTAAATATAGTTAGCTGCTCTGCTAAGTTTTTTCTTCCGGGCAGGCCGGTTATGGCCTTTTCGAAGCCTCTGCCCACAACATAGAGTGGCGTCATGACCACCGCGCCCCGATTCATCCATCTTCGCCTGCACACCGAATATTCCCTTCTGGAAGGTGCGGTACGGCTGAAAAAGCTGCCGGGTCTTTGCGCCAAGGCCGGGATGCCTGCGGTTGCGGTGACGGATACCAACAACCTCTTCGCAGCGCTGGAATTCTCGGTCTCGGCTCTTGGTGCCGGCATTCAGCCGATCATAGGCTGTCAGATTGATGTGGCCTACGAGACGCCCGCGCCGGGCGAGAAACAGGTGCCTCCCGCGCCGGTCGTTCTGCTGGCGCAGAGTCGCGCCGGGTATGAAAGCCTGATGAAGCTGAATTCGGCGCTTTACCTCCGCGAGCAGGACATGCCGCAGGTGACGTTGGACGATCTTGCCCAGCATTCGGAAGGTCTGCTCTGCCTGAGTGGCGGGCCGGACGGCCCTGTCGGGCGGCTGATCCGCGCCGGACAAACCCCGCGTGCGCAGGCGGTGATGACCCGGCTGGCCGCGATCTATCCCGACCGACTCTATGTCGAGCTTCAACGGCATCCGGGCGAAGGCGGGTCGCTGCCCGAGGCCGAGCGTCTGACCGAACGACCAACGGTCGAGATGGCCTATGCGATGAACCTGCCGCTGGTCGCCACCAATGACGTCTATTTCCCGAGCGCCGAGATGTACGAGGCGCATGACGCGCTGATCTGCATCGCGGACGGGGCTTACGTGGACCAGCAGGCCCCCCGCCGTCGCCTGACCCCGCAGCACTATTTCAAGTCACCGTCCGAGATGGCCGCGTTGTTCGCGGACCTGCCCGAGGCGCTGGAAAACACCGTCGAGATCGCGCGCCGCTGCGCCTATGCCGCCGAGCGGCACGATCCGATCCTGCCACGGTTTGCCGAGGACGAGGTCGAGGAACTTCGCCGTCAGGCGCGCGAGGGGCTGGAGGAACGTCTCAAGGTTATCGAGCCTGCCGCGCCCCGCGAAGAGTATGACAAGCGGCTCGATTTCGAGTTGGGCATCATCGAGGGGATGGGCTTTCCCGGCTACTTCCTGATCGTTGCGGACTTCATCAAATGGGCCAAGGATCACGACATTCCGGTCGGACCTGGCCGTGGCTCGGGCGCGGGCTCGCTTGTGGCCTATGCGCTGACGATTACCGACCTCGATCCGCTCCGCTATTCGCTTCTGTTCGAGCGGTTCCTGAACCCAGAGCGGGTGTCGATGCCCGACTTCGACATCGACTTCTGCATGGACCGGCGCGAAGAGGTGATCCGCTACGTGCAGGAGAAATACGGTCACGACCGGGTCGGTCAGATCATCACCTTCGGCGCGCTTCTGTCCAAGGCGGCGGTGCGTGACGTGGGGCGCGTTCTGCAGATGCCCTACGGCCAGGTCGACCGCCTGTCCAAGCTGATCCCGGTCGAGGGGGTGAAACCCGTCTCGATCGAAAAGGCGCTGGCGGATGAGCCGCGCCTGAGGGAAGAGGCGAAGGCCGAAGAGGTCGTGCAGCGGCTTCTGACCTATGGCCAGCAGGTCGAGGGGCTCTTGCGGAATGCGTCCACGCACGCCGCCGGTGTCGTGATCGGGGACCGGGCGCTGGACGAGCTGGTGCCGCTCTACCGCGACCCCCGCTCCGAGATGCCCGCGACCCAGTTCAACATGAAGTGGGTCGAGCAGGCCGGGCTTGTGAAATTCGACTTTCTCGGCCTCAAGACGCTGACGGTCATCCAGAACGCGCTGAACCTTCTGAAAGAGCGCGGGATCGAGATCGACATCGGGCAGATCCCGCTGGACGATCCGGCCACCTACGAGCTTTACGCCAAGGCCCGGACCGTTGCCGTGTTCCAGGTGGAAAGCTCGGGCATGATGGATGCGCTGCGGCGCATGAAGCCCACCTGCATCGAAGATATCGTTGCGCTGGTGGCGCTGTATCGTCCCGGTCCGATGGAGAACATCCCGCAATATTGCGACGTCAAGAACGAGCGGGCCGAACGCGAGACGTTGCACCCGCTGATCGACCATATCCTGGACGAGACGCAGGGCATCATCGTCTATCAGGAACAGGTGATGCAGATCGCGCAGGAGATGGCGGGCTACAGCCTCGGCGGCGCCGACCTTCTCCGCCGCGCGATGGGTAAGAAGATCCAGGAGGCGATGGACGCCGAGCGGCCGAAGTTCCTTGAAGGCGCGGCCAAGAATGGGGTGGACAAGGCGAAGGCGCTGGAGGTCTGGAACCTTCTCGACAAGTTCGCGAACTACGGCTTCAACAAGTCCCATGCCGCCGCCTATGCCGTCGTCAGCTATCAGACCGCATGGCTGAAGGCGAATTACCCGGTCGAGTTCATGGCCGGTGTCATGAACTGCGATCTGCACCTGACGGACAAACTGTCGATCTATGCCGAAGAGGTCCGGCGCGGGCTGGATATCGAGATCGTTCCGCCCTGCGTGAACCGGGCCGAGCCAACGTTCTCGGTGAAGGACGGAAAACTGGTCTACGCGCTGGGCGCGCTCAAGAATGTTGGCGTTGAAGCGATGCGGCTCATCGCGGAGGCGCGTGGTGACAGCCCCTTTGCGACGCTCTTCGACTTCGCCCGTCGGGTGGACCTAAAGCGGATCGGAAAGCGGCCATTAGAGATGCTGGCGCGCGCGGGTGCCTTCGATCAGCTCGACCCGAACCGGCACCGTGTGTTCAAGTCGCTCGATGCGCTGACGGCCTATTCCGCCGCGATCCACGAGCAGCGCGGCAGCGCGCAGGTATCGCTTTTCGGGGACGCGGGCGAAGACCTGCCCGAACCGCGCCTGTCGCCCGTCGATGACTGGCTGCCGAACGAGCGTCTGTCTGAAGAACACACCGCCATCGGCTTCTATCTGTCGGGCCATCCGTTGGACGACTACGCCGCGGCGCTGAAGCGGCGAGGTCTGATGACGCTGGCCGAGCTTCAGGAAAAGGCGGAAGCGGAAGGCGCGGCCATCGCGCGGGTGGGCGTTATCGTCTCGGCGCTTCAGGAAAGGAAGTCGGGGCGCGGGACGCGGTTTTTCCGGATGAACATTTCCGATCCGACGCTTCAGGTGCCGGGCATGGCGCTCTTTCCCGAGGATTTCGACACGTGCCGGCGGGTCTTCGATCAGACGACGCAGGTGGTGATGACGCTTGAAGCGCGCTTCAACGAGGGTCAATTCGACCCGATCGCACGGGGCGTCGCGCCGATCGACAACATCGTTGATGCCGACACCGCCGGTCTGGACGTGATGATCGATGATCTGGGCGCGGTCGGGCTGATCCATTCGGTTCTGGAACGCTTCCGCAATGATGGCTCGGTCAAGACCAAAGGGCCCATCCGGATCACCGCGCTGGACGTGCCCCTGCCCGGTGCCGCGCAGGACGTGCCGGTTCATATCGGTGACGGCTGGCCGGTTTCACCTACGATAAAAGGCGCGCTCAAATCGCTTCCCGGTGTTGTCGTTGTAGACGATTTCTAGGCCGACTCAGTGCGGCCCTTTCGTCGGACAGGTTCCCGATTTGCGCAGGCCTATGCGGGAACAAGTCGGATCTGATACAACCGTGAGCGGGTAACTTGTGTCTGTTTCCGGGAATTTTGTTTACCGGCAGCCAATTTCCGCCGACCATGCCCGTATTCCAAGAAGTAGTTTTGCTTTTGAGGCAGTGCCTCGCGGTTTCGAGTTTCTTTTTATTGGTATCGAGGCGACAGAGCCAGAACCGTTGGGCGTCACTGGGTGGGGCGCCGAGAATGGCAATTAGGTCGGACAAGGTCTGTTCAGGTCCGCATCAAAGGGCGGACCAGGCAGCACAATAACCGGCGATCTCTCCCGATTTTGGAACGCGCGATGCGCGAGCGTGCCCGCTGAGGTGGGTCATTTCGCGTCGTCGCCGACACTACGGTGGGGGCCGGAGAGATGGTTGATTTTACCGAAGACGACATCATTGGCGGTGTGGTCAATGACGAAAGCACGAATGAGCAAAACAACGGCGATGCCGATACGCTGAACGGCGAGACCCTGGAGGACAACAACGACAACGATATCGACGTCAGTCTTCTGCCCGACATCTTTACGACCTGGCTCTCGGGGTACTTCACGACCGAAGTCACGACGATAGAGCAACTGATTCACGAGGCCGCGCTGACCAATTACGGGTCGGTCACGGGAACCGAGGTTCTGAGCGGCACTCTTGATGCAGGCCAGACCCTGACCATCGGCACCACCGATTTCAGCACGGACGACTATGACACTCTCGACCTGTTCGTCGCGGCAATCAATGATGCCGAGCTGACCGGGATCACGGCGGCGAACGTCAACAACACCCTTGTCATCTACACAACCGAAGACCTGACGCTTGCAGGCGATACCGGTTACTTTGGTCTTCCCGCGCTTGCTGCTGTCGCGGCGGACTCTTTCGAGCTGACCAAGGTTCTGACCCTTTCCGACCTCAACCTCGAATACCTTGCCCTTACCACCACGTCTGCCGGCAACCCGTTTCCGATCTTCGATGATGGCGGTACGGGCACCTATCCCGATGGCGTGAACAGTGGACTGAACACCTCAGGTTCCAGCCCGGCCCCTATCCATCTTTGGCTGGTGCCCGATCCGACGCCCGCCGACGACACCGATGAGCCCGTCTATATACTTGTCGGATACGAGGTGGATGCGGACGGCCAGCCGATCGACGTGGATTCGCCGGCCATTGCCATTTATCTCGACCAGGAACTGACAAAGAACGCGTTGGGCAACGACACGCTGGTTGCCCGGTTCTACACCGTCCAGTTCGAAGGCATCTCCATCGACAACGAAGACCCGAACGATCCGGACGCTCTCAAGCTGATCGACAATGAAGCGATTTCGCTCACCGCGACCAGCAGTCTGGATTTCGACGCCACCAATGCGCCTTCAGGGCAGAACCTGTTCATCATGTTCCCCGAGAAGGATGCCGAGCCGGTGGCCGATGGCGATGGCACCCTTCGCTACGACTATGGCATCGTCGCCACCGGGCGCGATCCGGCGGATGTCGAGGGCGGCGCGAACCTGTCGACCGGAGATACGGTGAACTCGTCGAAGGCCAAGGGACAGGATCAGGTGTTCGGCTCGAACAACCAGATGCTGACCGCCGACACGGACGACGACGGGATTGGCGACACGCTTATCCTGACGTTTGTTCAGGGGACGAATGCCGACTACACCGTGCCCGATCTCGACCAGAACGAGGCGGATGTCGAAGCGAATATCGACTTCCTGTCGGCGCTGGAGACGACCGGGGCCAGCTTCGAGGTGGTGCAGCTGCAGAGCGGCAAGGCGGCGGTGCTGTATCTGACGGCGCTCGCCAATGATCTGGGAGATGCTGCAAACACCGAGATCCGCTCCGGCTCCGACTTCGAAGGTGATCTGGAAACGCAGCTCGCCAACATGAATGACGTAATGGTCGGGTTCGAAACGGTCGTCGTGTCCGGTCCTCGGACCAAGGGCAAGAACGCACCTGATGTCACTTTCACGACGTCCTATGCGGCTTACCTGGCATATATCAGTGCGGATGACGATGGCACCGACCCGGGAGATCTGGACTTCGGTGACAAGATGGTTGTCTGGGACGACCAGACCGAAAACACCTTCTTCATCGAGGTCGCCTTCGGAGAGGACGGCGAAGGGCTGCAGCTGAGCCGCCTGAGGGCAAGCGATACGGTCAGCTACACCACCGATGGCAACCACTCCCGACTGATGATCGAGAACGACGGCGATGGCGCGGGCCAGGACAGCGCCGAATTCGACGTCGGCAATTTCTCGATCACGCAGGTCAGCACCGAAAGCGTCGCGATCGGCGGCATCTTCGGGTTCGAGGATGACTACCCCGCCGCCTTCAAGGCCGACCCCGCCTATGTCGAGGAAGAACACGGCATTACGGGAGGCAACGAGGATCTGACGTCCGACACGATCATCGAGGGCTCGGATTCCCCCGGCCCCGCCGTGGATGCGGATACCGACGAGGACGGTGCGCTCGGGACTATCACCAATATCGACTACGTGGCCGACGCAGGCAGCGCCTTCATCGTGTCCGGCAACGACGCCACGGCGATCTTCGCGCTCGATCCGACCGGTGCGACGCTTCCGGTGCACACTTCGCAGAGCGCGCTGATCGACTGGGATCTGACGACCGAAAAGAACACGGATGACGAGATCACGAAATACATCCTGACCGGGTCCGTCGTGTCGATTACGGGCACATTGCCGGGAGGAACCGACAGGGACTACATGCTTGCCGCCGGAACTTACGAGATCGACGAGGTCTCGCCCGGGGTCGATGATTTCTCCTTCACTGTTCCGAATGACGGCGCCACGCTCGGAGATCTGATCGACGCGATCAACGGAACGGACTTCCTGACGGCGGAAATCGACGGCGGCGATCTGCGGGTGGAGTCCGTCTTTCACAACGCGCTGGACTTCACGGGTTTCGGCGCGCTCGGCATTTCTAATGGCACTCTGAGCACAACCCGCGACGTGATCCTGTTCGAGGTCACACCGGGCGGCGAGATGAAGTTCTCGGTCCTCGGCCAGGTCGACCATACGCAGGGCGACAACCTTGAGGCGGCGGTCGAATTCGACATGTCGTCTGCGCTGATCGTGGTCGATACCGATGGCGATCACGTCCGCGATCTGTACGATCTCGGCCGGTATTTCGTCATCGACGACAAGCCGGTCGATCTTGGTGGCACGTTTGGCGGCACTGTGGAGGAAGAGCATCTTCCCACTATCGGTAATGAAGATGCCGGCGTTCCCACCGAGGATCAGGATGTTCCCGGCGACCCCGGTGATCCCAACGTCACTACCGACGTCGCGACCGGCAGTCTCTCGGGGCTGGTATCCGTCGGCACCGACGAGCAACTCGGTGGCGGTGCGAAATTCTCGCTCAAGGGGGACGCGACAAGTCTGGCCACGCTTCCCGATCTGACGTCCGGCGGCAATGCCGTGTCTTACGATGTGACCGGGAACGTCCTGACGGCCTTCATCGACAGCGGCGATGCCGGGCTGGATGCCGGCGACAAGAAGGTCTTCACCTTCGAGCTTGTCGGCCCGACCGGTCAGGACTGGAAATTCACACTTCTGGCGCCGCTGGATCATACCTATTCGGGCGACCCGGCGTCGGAAGAGAACCTCGACCTGATCGACGGCGACGGGTCCGTTCCGGGCATTGAGTTCGGCGGACTTCTGCAGGCCGAGGATTTCGACGGCGATACGGTCGACCTGACCGGTTCAGTGCTGGTCAAGGTGATCGACGACGTACCGAACGAACCGACCGTTTCGGTCGACGATAGCGAGAGCATCCTCAAGACGTTCGATGGCGGCCTGTCGGACGGCAACTTCCCGGGCGACGATCTGGACGAGGATGACAACGCCTCGGCCACAATCGCCGAGGTCGATTTCACAACCGACTTCACCATTTCGGGTACCGGTGACTACGGCGCAGATGGCGCTGGCACCGCAACGACCTCATGGAAGCTGAAGCTTCTCGGCAATGAGGGGGACGCCGCGATCGGTCTGAAGTCCGACGGAAGTCAGATTTATCTTCACGATATCAACGGTGTAATCTACGGGTCGACCGTCGAGACAGGAACTGACGAACAGATCGAAGCAGGCGCGGTCTTCAGCTTGTCGAACACCCAGGGCGTCGTGACGCTGACCCAGAGCCAGGAACTCGATCACATCCAAAAAGACACCTATGACGGCGACTATATCGAGGACACCGTAGCACTCGCCGACGGGCAGGTCGCGCTGGAAGCCTCGGCATCGACAAAGGACGCGGATGGAGACACGACGCCCACGGCCAGCGATGCGCTCGACCTTGGCGGAAACGTGGTCTTCGGGGATGACGGTCCGGACGACCCGACAGTGACTCTCAAGGGCGATGCAGGCGTTCTGAAGACCTTTGACGGCGGGCTGCCGGACGGCAACTTCACCGGAACGGAGTTGGATGAGGATGAAAACAAGGCCTCGTCGGTCATCGCGATCGTCGACTTCAAGGACAACTTCGAGTTCGGTAATGCCGACGACTATGGTGCGGACGGGGCCGGAGAGGCCACGACGACATGGACGCTGAAGCTGCTCGATGGCAGCAAGGCGTCCGGTTTGTTCTCCGATGGCAGCGCTGTCTACCTGCACAAGATCGACGGCATGATCTACGGCTCGACCGTTCAGAGCGGGACCGATGACCAGATCAAGGCCGGCAAGGTTTTCACTCTGTCGAATGACGGCAGCAAGGTCACGCTGGAGCAGTTCGAGGAGCTGGATCACAGCAAGACCGACACCTACGCGGGCGAATATAAGGACGACACCGTTGCGCTTGCCGACAACCTTGTCGGTCTCGAGGCCTCGGTCGTGGTCAAGGACGAAGAGGGCGACACAAGCCAGACAGTCAGCAAAACTCAGGACCTGGGCAACAATGTGGTCTTCGGGGATGACGGGCCTGCCGACCCGACGGTGTCGGAGGATGACAGCGATCTGATCCTCAAGACATTCGACGGTGGAACAGCTGACGGCAACTTCACCGGAAGCGATCTGACCCCCGAGGACACCAACCCGTCCAAGACGATTGCGGTCGTCGATTTCAAGGACGACTTCAAAATCGAAAACACAGATGACTACGGCGCGGATGGGGCCGGCAAGGCCACCACGACTTGGTCGCTCGAACTGTCGAAGGCGGCAGGAACCGATTCCGGTCTGAAGTCCGACACCAAGGCGGTTTATCTCCATATCTTCGGCGGTGTGGTCTACGGCTCGACACTTGCCAGCGGGAGCGAAGCCGACATCAAGGCGGCAAAGGTCTTTACCCTGTCCAACAGCGGCAGCGTCGTGACGCTCGAACAGTTCGAAGAGCTCGATCACACGAAGACCGAGGCGTATAGCGGCGGGTATCTGGACGACACCGTCGCGCTGGCGGATGGGCTGGTCGAACTTGTGGCGTCGGTCGTGGTCGAGGATGAGGAGGGCGACACGAGCCAGACGGTGAAAGACGGTCTGGACCTTGGCGGCAACGTCGTCTTCGG
This sequence comes from Kangsaoukella pontilimi, assembly GCF_009830125.1. Classification (GTDB taxonomy): domain Bacteria; phylum Pseudomonadota; class Alphaproteobacteria; order Rhodobacterales; family Rhodobacteraceae; genus Kangsaoukella; species Kangsaoukella pontilimi. The sequence goes on from NZ_WUPT01000002.1 coordinate 362,963, forward strand.
GGATGACGGGCCGAAAACGCCAACCGTGTCTGCAACGGACAGCGGCAGGAAAATCCTGACATATGACGGTGGCACGACGGACGGGAACTTCGACGGCGAGGACCGTGCGCTCGTCACCGCGGATGACGATCCGGACGACAATCCGGCGGTCGCGGTCGTCGACTTCAAAGATGATTTCACCTTCGCGAACGAGGGCGACTACGGTGCGGACGGTGCGGGCGACACGGACCGGACATGGACGCTCCGGCTGGGTAGCGGTGCAACCGCGCCCATCGACTCCGGCCTGACATCCGATGGCGGGACGGTGATGCTGGCCGACGTCAGCGGGGTGATCTACGGCTATGTCGATACGGACGGCACCGAAGGCTATGCGTCGGGCGACCGGCTGGTCTTCACCGTGTCCAACAGCGGCAGCGTCGTGACCCTGACGCAGTCTGAAGAGCTGGATCACACGATATCCCAGGAATACAGCGGCAACTATCGCGATGACATCGTCGCGCTGGCCGCTGGCAAGATCGAGTTCGTCGCGGGTGCGAAGACGACGGACGAGGAGGGCGACACCGCGACAGCGACGGTTGCGGTTCTCGACCTCGGCGGCGACACGCCCGAGACGAGCAACATCATCTTCGGCGATGACGGCCCGAAGTCCCCAACATTCAACGTGACCGACTCCGGTCTGAAGATTCTGACCTATGACGGCGGGACGACCGGCGGCAATTACGACGGAGAGGACCGTGCCGAAATTGCTGCTGACGATGACGACAGTGACGATCCGACCGTTGCCGTGGTCGATTTCAGCGGCGAGTTTTCCGTCGTGGGCGGCGATGATTTCGGTGCCGACGGTGGCGGGCAGACGTCCCGGACATGGGGGCTGCAGCTTGACGGCGGCGCGACCGGATCGCTTCTGACGAACCTCACGGCAAGTGGCGACGACGTGCGGGTCGATGAGCAGGGCGGCGTGGTCTACGGCTACGTGGAGAAGGGCGGAAACGGCGTTTACGACGCCGACACCGACCGGCTGATCTTTACGCTCTCGCAGGCCGCGGGTGTCGTGACGCAGACACAATACGAGGAGCTGGACCACCCCGAGCCGGGTGCCCCGTATGACGGCGCTTATATCGACCAGACCGTGGCGCTGGGTGATAACCTGGTGGAGTTGTTCTCGACCGCCAAGACCACCGATCAGGAAGGTGACTTCAGCCAGACCGCGACCGGGACGCTCGACCTCGGGGGCAATGTGCTCTTCGGCGACGACGGCCCAGACAGCCTGCAGCCCGACACCCTCACCGTCTGGAACAAGGCTGGAGAAGACGCGACAGCCGAGCTTCTGGGTGACGCCGACAGGGTCGGCGCGGATGATCCGGGCACGGCCTATTTCGTGACCAGCACCGGGGGCGGCGACGGGACAACCATCGTTCAGCTCAAGGGCATCATTCAGGACGATACGCCCGATACGCTCGAGGCGCTTCTCTCCGGTGAGGCCGAGGTGTTCGTCTTCGGCTTCGGGACCGACACGCTGACGGCCTACGCTGAGAAGGGCGGAGACACCTCGGGGACGTCAAGCGGTTACGACGAGGGCGTCGACGATATCGTCTTCGTCATGACGCTCGACACCGACGGGCTTGTGGCGGGGTCGGACGTCTTCGATATCGAGATGTTCGCGCCCATCGACAACCTCGTGACGGTCAGCTTCGGTGACAACTTCGTCGCCGACGTGCCGTCCGGAAACCCGGATTCGCAGATCGTCTTCAACGTGGGCGGCAGCGATATCGACGTTCTGTTCAAGGGCTACGAGTCCGAGATTGGCGACGGCGAGATACTCGACGGCTCACCCACCACCGTGAACATCAGTGGCGCCGGTGTCGGCGTTGGCACCGGTCAGGATTTCGACCGGACCGGGAATATCGTCGACCGGCTCGAGATCGAGTTCCTGCTGGATGACGGCCTGGGTGACGCCACGGTGAGCGGCGACGAGATAGTAACCGTCAACAACTTCAACTTCGTGCTGAACCAGAACAACAGCCCGGGCGATGATGCCAACTTCCTGATCCGGGCGTGGAACGGAGAAACGGAGGTTGAAATCACGTCTCTCGAAGTTAACGGCACAGTGCTGAGTTTTGACGTTGGTGGCGAAACTTCCATCCTGGGCAACGACGGAACGACCGTCGAGATCTTCGATGACACCACCTACGACACCAAGGGCTGGATCATCGATGGCGGCGGCGGCGGTACTGCGGGGTCCGATGCGGACAACGACACGCTCATCGTCTCTACCGCAGATGGCTTCACCCGGCTCGAGATCATCGCGCTCGGGGATGATGCCAACAAGGATACCTTCGACATCCTCTTGGGCAGCGTCGATGTGCCGACGCCCTACGACATCACATTCGAGACCTATGCCGTCCTTGCGGATAGCGACGACGACTATTCCGCGGTTTCGACACTGGACGTGACTCTGTCCTATCAGGACATCGCCTGATCGCCCTCTGGCCCGCCGCGACTGTCGCGGTGGGCCTCGGACACGACGGCTGCGAATTCCTCCAACTGCCGCGCGATGGGGCTCTGTCGCCGCCAGATCATGCCGACTGTCCGGCTGGGGCAGGGACCTGAAAGCCGGTCAACCGCCACAGGGGCGCGCGCCGTTTCCATCGGAACGGCCATTTCCGGCACCAGCGTCACGCCCATGCGCGCGCCGACCATCTGCACCAATGTCGACAGAGACGAACCGTCAAGCCCGTCCTGCGTGCCGCCCGGCCCGATCTTGCAGAAGGATAGCGCCTGATCCCGGAAGCAATGCCCCTCTTCCAGCAAAAGCAGGCGATGGTCGCCCAGTTCGGACGCCCTCGGTGCCGGGGTTCCTGCGGCCTCCGCCGGACGGACCAGAAGCATCTCCTCGTCGAAGAGCGGCAGTTCCGACAAGGATGGCTCAGAAACCGGAAGCGCCACGATGGCCGCATCCAGCCGATTGTCCCTCAGGTCGTCGATCAGACGCGGCGTGATTGTCTCCCGGATGTTCAGGTTCAGTTGCGGATAGGCGGCGGACGCGCCCGCCAGAATGCGGGGCAGAAGATAGGGAGCGATTGTCGGAATCACGCCGAGGCGCAGTTCTCCGTCAAGCGTATCGCTCGACGCGCGGACAAGATCTCCCAACTCGTCCACTGCGCGGAGGATATCCTGCGCCCGCTCGACAAAATCGCGCCCGAGCCGCGTCAGCGAGACCTGCCGCGCGCCCCGTTCGAAGAGGCGCGCGCCAAGCGCGGTCTCGACCTCGCGGATTTGAACCGACAGCGCCGGCTGCGAGATGGCGCAGGCCTCGGCTGCCCGTCCGAAGTGACCAAGACGGGCCAGAGCGTCGACATACCGCATCTGTCTGAGGGTAAGATTTTTCATAATCTTGGGTTATCGAACATATCAGAAATTGCAACTTAAACTAATTGTCAGACTCGTTTAAGAACCATTCTAAATTCGACTCACCCAACCCCCGACGATGGAGATCACGATGGACGGAAACGACATTCCGACAGGCGGCAAATGCCCCGTCATGCATGGCGGCAATACCGGTATGAACAACGCGGTGACCAAGTGGTGGCCCAACGCGCTGAACCTGGACATCCTTCATCAGGGCGGCGCCCGCACCAATCCGATGGACCCCGATTACAACCACCGCGAGGCGGTGAAGGGTCTGGACTATGAGGCGGTCAAGGAAGACGTGAAGGCCCTGATGACCGACAGTCAGGACTGGTGGCCTGCGGACTGGGGTCACTACGGCGGCCTGATGATCCGTCTGGCGTGGCACTCGGCTGGCTCGTACCGCGCGATGGACGGCCGCGGCGGTGCAGCGTCCGGCAATATCCGCTTCGCGCCGCTGAACTCCTGGCCCGACAACGCAAGCCTCGACAAGGCGCGGCGTCTTCTCTGGCCGGTCAAGAAGAAGTACGGCAACGCGCTGAGCTGGGCTGACCTGATCATCCTCGCGGGGAACATGGCCTACGAGTCCATGGGCCTGAAGACCTTTGGCTTCGGCTTTGGCCGCGAAGATATCTGGGGCCCGGAAACCGACGTCTACTGGGGTGCCGAAAACGAGTGGCTCGCCCCGAGCGAGAACCGCTATGACGATCTGGACGACGCCACAACGCTGGCCAATCCGCTGGCCGCCGTTCACATGGGCCTGATCTATGTGAACCCCGAGGGCGTGAACGGCCATCCCGACCCGGCACGTACCGCGCAGCACGTGCGCGAGACTTTCGCCCGAATGGCGATGAATGACGAGGAAACCGCGGCGCTGACCTGCGGCGGCCATACCGTCGGCAAGGCACATGGCCGTGGCGCCACCGATCGCATAGGCGCCGAGCCGGAAGGCTGCCCGGTGCATAGCCAGGGCTTTGGCTGGGACAATCCGGGCATGGACGGCAAGGCGGCAAACGCCTTTACCTCGGGCATCGAAGGCGCATGGACCCAGCACCCGACCCAGTGGGACATGGGCTATTTCGACTATCTCTTCGGTTATGAATGGGAGCTCACGAAATCGCCCGCCGGTGCCTGGCAGTGGAAGCCGGTCGATATGCCGGAAGACGTAAAGCCGGTTGATGCGACCGACCCGTCCATCCGTCACGATCCGATGATGACCGATGCGGACATGGCGATGAAGGTCGATCCGATCTACAACGAGATCTGCCAGAAGTTCCGCGCCGATCCGGAGTATTTTGCCGACACCTTCGCGCGCGCCTGGTTCAAGCTGACCCACCGCGACATGGGCCCCAAGGCGAATTACATCGGCCCCGACGTGCCTGCCGAAGACCTGATCTGGCAGGATCCGATCCCCGCTGGCAGCACCGGCTACGACGTCGATGCGGTCAAGGCCAAGATCGCAGCGAGCGGCCTGTCGGACGCCGACATGATCGCCACCGCATGGGACAGCGCCCGGACCTTCCGCAAGTCGGACAAGCGTGGCGGCGCCAATGGTGCTCGCATCCGCCTTGCCCCGCAAAAGGGCTGGGCCGGGAACGAGCCCGAGCGTCTGGCGCGGGTTCTTGGCGTGCTCGAGCAGATCGCGGCCGAGACTGGCGCGTCTGTGGCGGACGTGATCGTCCTTGCCGGCAATGTGGGTCTGGAAAACGCGATCAAGGCGGCAGGCCAGTCGGCCGACGTACCCTTCGCGCCGGGCCGGGGCGACTCGACCGACGAACAAACCGAGGTGGACTCGTTTGCTTACCTTGAACCGCTTGCCGATGGCTTCCGGAACTGGATGAAGGAAGACTATGTCGTCAGCGGCGAGGAAATGCTTCTCGACCGCGCGCAGCTCATGGGTCTGACGGCGGCGGAAATGACCGTGCTTCTGGGCGGTCTTCGTGTCCTCGGCGTCAACCACGGCGGCTCGACCCATGGTGTCTTCACCGACCGCGTCGGGCAACTGACGACCGACTTCTTCGTGAACCTGACCGACATGGCCAATAGCTGGCACCCGGTAGATGGCGGCACCTACGAGATCCGCGACCGCAAGTCGGGCGATGTGAAGTGGACCGCGACCTCGGTCGATCTGGTGTTTGGCTCGAACTCGATCCTTCGGTCTTACGCCGAGGTCTACGCCCAGGACGACAACGCGGCCAAGTTCGTGAAGGATTTCGTCGCGGCCTGGACCAAGGTGATGAACGCCGACCGTTTCGACCTGCTCTGATTGGCAGGCCGAGAAACGTAGAAAGGGCCGCTTCGGCGGCCCTTTTTCGTTGCTGTCCTGTCAGAGCCGCGCGCGTATCTTCTCGAACACCTCATCCAGCAAATACCGCGCGGTCTTGCCGCTGTCGGCCTCGACATAGACCCTGAGCTCGGGCGCATTGCCCGAAGGCCGGACGGTCACGATCTCGCCGCCCGCAAACGTCAGGCGTGCGCCATCGGTAGTATCGGTCGCGACCAGGTCGCCAAGGCCATCCGGCAGGATGGACATATCCCCGGCAATAAGGGCCTCGGCCATGCCGCGCCCGATTTCGCGCGGGACGTCCTTGATCCGGTCGGTCGCGGTCCGTCGCCGGGGCAGAGCCTTGATCAGCTTGGCGGTTCCCCCGGCTGCCTGACTGGCCACCAGCGCCGCCACGATCGGCAAGAGCGAGTCGCGCGTCATCAGCGGGCTGAGCCTCGACTTGCCGCTTGCCGCCTCGAACCCCAGTAGAAACCCTCCATTCGGCTCATATCCCACAACCCGCTTTCCCGCGTGCCGGGCCATCTCGGCGATCACGTAGGGAGAGCCGATGCGGGTTCGCGCCACATGGTCGAATGCGTCCATGCGCTCGACCATTGTGTTGGCCGACACGGTCGTCACCACGTGGGTAGCCTCGAGAAGCCGGGCCGTGATCGGCCCCAGAACATCGCCCGGAATGACGACGCCCTCTGCGTCTGCGAAGAGGGGGCGGTCCGCGTCGCCATCCGTCGAGACCAGGGCATCCAGCATATGCGTCCGCGCCCAATCGGCCAGTCTTGCGCGCACGCTTTGGTCGATGGCCTCGGTATCGACCGACACGAACTCGGCGCTTTTTCCGAGAACAACGGTCTCGGCCCCCATGGCGTCCAGAACCGCCGGCAGCACGTCGGCGGCCGCCGAGCTGTGCGCCCAGAAACCGATCCTGAGGCCTGAAAGCGCCCTTTTACCAAAGAAGTCCCGGTAGCGCCCGACGTAAAGCTGGGCGGCATCGCCCTGCAGTGTGCTGGCCGGCCCCGGGCCGGGCGGAGGCATGTCCGCAACGGCGGCGGTCAGACGCGCCTCGTCCTCTTTGTCGATCTCGCCGTCCGCGCGATAAAACTTCAGGCCGTTCCGGTCGGCGGGGATATGGCTTCCGGTGACCATGATGGATGACGTGCCCTGTCCCATTGCTGCCATCGCCAGTGCAGGCGTCGGAAGAACGCCGCAATCCACGGCAAGACAGCCCTCGGACGCGATTCCACGCGCCACCGCCGCGGCGATCCGGGGGGAAGAGGCGCGCTTGTCCTGACCCAGATAGACGGTTCCATTGTTCCCAAAGCTGCGCGTGAAGGCGGCTGCGTAGCGCGCCACCAGATCGTCGGTAAGTGCATCGGCCAGTCCGCGCAGGCCGCTGGTTCCGAATTCCGGTTCTTCAGTCAAATGAGTGCCCCTTGGCCGTGATCTTCGAGACTTATCATAGAACCCAGTTCGGCGGTGATCCCAAGTGGCTATTGCCTGAATCCTTCGCATAGCCGCATCAGCGTTAATCGCGCGCTAATCAATACCTAGGAAAGTCGCGCCATGCCCGTTCCGCCTTCTTCCACCCTGAAAGCTCCGTTTCGCCCGGCTTTGCGCCTTATCCGCGAGGCGCGCGTCCTGCCCACTGCGATGCGGCGGTCGGCGCCGCGCCGCCTTGTCGCGCTGCCCGCCAAGCCGCCAACCGACGGCGCGGCACGTCTGCGGATCTATGATCTCTGCGGCGTCCTGAAAACGCTCGGTTGGACATGTCTCGTCCTGCCCCCCTCACTGACCCTTGCTCAGCGCAAGCGGATGATCCGCTTGTTCGGACCTGACGTGATCCTGATGCAGGGGGTGCGGCACCCGCTGAACAGGCCCGACCTCTATCCCGGTATTCCGATTGCCTTCGACATGGATGACGCGGATTTCCACCTCGAGCACCTCGCCCAACACGTGCGCGAGGCGATGCCGGGCGTCGCGACGGTGATCGCGGGAAGCAGATACGTCGCAGATTGGGCGCTGGCCAACGGCGCGGAGCAGGCGACTGTCGTCTGGACCGGCACCCGGTCATTGCCCTCCGAGCCGCCGGGCCAGGAGGTGCGCGGATTGACCGTCGCATGGGCGCAGACCAGGCCCATGGATTATTCGAACGAGGCGGCCTTTGTGGCGCGCGTCATGGTGCGGGTGGCAGAGGCGATGCCCGGTGTGACGTTGCGCCTTTACGATCGGCGCGAGGGCGACGCCGCCGACTTCGCCCATGGCTTCGCGGCTCCCGGCCTCAGGGTCGAGTGGCGGCCTTCCATGTCCTATGGCGACTATCTGAAGAGCTTCGAGGATGTCGCCCTCGGCCTGGCGCCTCTTCTGCCCGACGCGCCCTTTGTGCGCGGCAAGTCCTTTGGCAAGGTTCTTGGATATCTCGAACGTGGCGTGCCTGTGGTCTGCTCCGACGCGGGCGAACACCCCGCGTTCTTCGATCCCGATACCGCATTGATGAGCAATGATGAAGATGTCCTGGTCGCGGGAATGATCCGGCTTCTTGCCGAACCCGGCGCCCGCGCGGAAATGGCCCGACATGCCCGCGCACGCTTCCTTGACTGCCTGACGAGCCACGCCGCCGCCGAACGCGTCGCGAAGACGCTCGGCGCACTGGTCCAGGCTATGCCTTTAGCGGATTGGCGGGAAATGTCGGGAATGGTGCCCAGGAGAGGACTCGAACCTCCACGTCCGTACGGACACTAGCACCTGAAGCTAGCGCGTCTACCAATTCCGCCACCTGGGCCGGTGTCGTGAGGCCGTCGATTACTTGTCCGCTCGGGGGCTGTCAACGGGATTCGCGCGGCGAATTGCGCCTTGTTCCGGGTGAGGGGCTTGGCTACACCCAAGACAGATAAGGAAAGGCGGGTTTTCATGTCCAAGCTTGTCACGATCTACGGCGGGTCGGGCTTTGTGGGCCGATATGTCACGCAGCGCATGGCACGTGCGGGATGGCGCGTCCGGGTCGCGGTGCGGCGTCCGAACGAGGCGCATTTCGTCAAGCCCTATGGCGTCGTGGGTCAGGTCGAACCTGTCTTCTGCAACATCCGCGACGACGACAGCGTGCGGCAGGTGATGGGCGGCTCTGACGCCGTGATCAACTGCGTGGGCATTCTGGAGGAATCGGGCAAGAACACGTTCGAGGCGCTTCAGCACGAAGGCGCTGCCCGCATCGCGCGCATTGCCACTGAGCAGGGCGTCGGGCGTCTTGTCCAGGTTTCGGCCATCGGCGCCGACCCGGAGAGCGACAGCGACTATGCCCGGACCAAGGGTCTGGGCGAGCAGGCGGTTCTGGACGCGTTTCCGTCCGCCGTGATCCTGCGCCCGTCCATCGTCTTCGGACCCGAGGACGAGTTTTTCAACCGTTTCGCCGCCATGGCGCGGATGAGCCCGGTCGTTCCGCTCTTCGGGGCCGACACGCGGTTCCAGCCCGTTTATGTCGATGACGTCGCGCATGCTGCCGAACTGGCCGCAACGGGACAGGCTGCGCCGGGCATCTACGAGCTTGGCGGGCCGGACGTGGACACCTTCCGCGAACTGATCCAGCAAATGCTTCAGGTCGTCCGCCGCCGCCGGCTGGTTCTCGGTTTGCCGTTCTGGGTGGGCCGCGCGATGGGCCGTGTGTTCGGCGCTATCCGCGCAGTGACGCTGGGGCTGGCACCCGCGCCGGTGACCGTCGATCAGGTCAAGCAGCTTGCGCGGGACAATGTCGTCTCGGAAGGCGCAAAAGGTCTGGACGATCTCGGCATCCGCCCGACCTCTCTTGAAGCCGTGCTGCCGTCGTATCTGTGGATGTACCGGCCTTCGGGGCAGTACGCGACACTCAAGGAAAGCGCGCGGAACCTCCGTTCTTAAGCGTAGGCGTAGATCAGGAGCGCGATGCCGAGGAACACTCGGTATATAACGTACGGCGTAAAGCTGACGCTTCTCAGCAGCCGCATCATGAATGCGAGCGCGCCAAGGGCCGCAAGGAACGCGAAGGCGGCGGCAATGGCCGCCTCGCCCAGGGCCGGACCATTCAGATGCGCGACAGCGTCCGCGCCGACCAGCACGCCCGATGCCATGATCGTCGGGATTGACATGAGCATGGCGAGTTTGGCGGCGTCGGCCCTCTGGTAGCCCAGGATCCGTCCAGCCGAGATCGTGACGCCGGAGCGGGACGTGCCTGGCACGAGAGCCAGCATCTGCCACAGGCCCATCACCAACGCATCGCGAAGCGACCAGCCCTCTGCCGACTTCTCCGTCTCGCCCCGACGATCCGTCCAGAACAATACGAATCCGAAAATGAGCGTTGACCAGCCGATGATTTCGACCGAGCGCATCAGGGCGTCGAAACCGGTCAGGTGCAGGATAAGACCCGCAAGTACAACAGGCACGGTGGCGATGAAGAGGCAGAGCGCAAGCCAGCTGTCCTGATCCTCGATCCGGCCCCGAAAGAGCTTAGGAGCGCCGCGGAACAGCCGCACGGTCTCGGCCCGGAAATAGAGCATCACGGCGCCCAGCGTGCCGACATGAACGGCGACATCGATGACCTGACCCTGATCTTGAAGGCCGGTCAGCGCAGGCAAAAGGATCAGGTGTCCTGACGACGAAATCGGCAGGAACTCGGTAATACCCTGTACGAGGGCCACCAGAATCAGGTGCAGAAGCGGCATGGGGCTCGTTGCGCTGCAGAATGCCGTTGCTTTCTAACCGGCTGAGACTCAGCCAAAAAGATCTAATTAAGAACCGAATCGGACCTAATTTTGTGCTGGTGCAGCATGATTTCGGTTGATGATGCTCAAAATAGTTGAATATAGGTCAGCATAACTGCCTTTTCTTTTTCCGCGATCGCTCGTAAGAGGACGCTTCCGAAACCACGACCGGAGTCTGTCGACATGGCCGAAAATCCCATGCTGAAATTCGTGAATGTCCCGCGCGACATGCCCGAAAAGCGCGATGCCAGTCAGCGCCGCGAGGATTTCAACGAGATTTATGCCGAATATGCCGACGCCAAGGCCAAGGAGCAGGCCAGCCGGTGCAGCCAGTGCGGCGTACCCTATTGCCAGTCGCACTGCCCGCTTCACAACAACATTCCTGACTGGCTGATGCTGACGGCTGAAGGCCGGTTGCAGGAAGCCTATGAGATCAGCCAGGCGACGAATACTTTCCCCGAGATTTGCGGACGTATCTGTCCGCAGGACCGTCTCTGCGAAGGCAACTGCGTGATCGAACAGTCGGGCCACGGCACCGTCACCATCGGGTCTGTCGAGAAATACATCACCGACACGGCGTGGGAAGAAGGCTGGGTCAAGCCGATCAAGCCGTCTGTCGAGCGGCCCGAAACCGTCGGGATCATTGGTGCGGGTCCGGGCGGGCTTGCCGCCGCCGATCGCCTGCGCCGCGCGGGCCTGCAGGTCACCGTCTATGACCGTTATGACCGCTCGGGCGGGCTGATGACCTATGGCATCCCCGGCTTCAAGCTGGAGAAGGACGTAGTGATGCGCCGTAACAAGCAGCTTGAGGACGGCGGTGTGACCTTCGTTCTGAACTGCGACGTGGGCAAGGACATCACCTTCGACGAGATCCGTGCCAAGCATGACGCGGTTCTGATCGCCACCGGCGTCTACAAGAGCCGCGATCTTCAGGGGCCGGGCTCGGGTGCCGCAGGGATCGTCCGCGCCATCGATTATCTGACCGCGTCGAACCGGAAGAGTTTCGGCGACGAGGTTCCGGAATTCGAGTCGGGTGAGCTGAACGCTGAGGGCAAGCGCGTCGTCGTTATCGGCGGCGGCGACACGGCGATGGACTGCGTCCGTACCGCCATCCGGCAGGGCGCGGAAAGCGTGAAGTGTCTCTATCGCCGTGACCGCGCCAACATGCCGGGTTCGCAGCGCGAGGTGCAGAACGCCGAGGAAGAGGGCGTCGAATTCGTCTGGCTGTCGGCGCCCAAGGGCTTTTCGGGTGATACGGTCGAAGGTGTCATGGTGCAGAAGATGCGCCTTGGTGCTCCCGACGCTACGGGCCGTCAGGTGCCGGAACTGATCGAAGGATCGGATTACGTCGAGGACGCCGACCTCGTCATCAAGGCGCTTGGCTTTGAGCCGGAAGACCTGCCCAAGCTCTGGGGCGTCGATGGTCTGGACGTAACCCGCTGGGGCACGATCAAGGCCGACTTCCGCACCCACGCCACCAGCCTGGACGGCGTCTATGCCGCCGGTGACATCGTGCGCGGCGCGTCGCTTGTCGTCTGGGCGATCCGCGACGGCCGCGAGGCGGCGGACGCGATCCTCGATTACGTGGGCAAGGCCGCGAAAGTGGCGGCTGAATAAGACGGGTGCAGGCGCGTTCCGCGCCAACCCTTCGCACAACAGATTGACACCCTCGGGCCAGCAAGGCTGTCCCGGCCGGTTGAAGAAGGAAGACTGCGATGACCAAGTACGATGCAGAATGGGTCCGCGCCGAGGAAGAACGCCGCAAGTGGATGGCTGAGCATTCGCTTTACCGCGACGAGGACGAGCACGCGTCCTGCGGCGTTGGCCTTGTGGTGTCGATCGACGGGTCGCGTTCGCGGAAGGTCGTGGAAAACGGTATCGACGCGCTGAAGGCCGTGTGGCACCGGGGCGCCGTGGATGCGGATGGCAAGACCGGCGACGGCGCGGGAATTCACGTGCAAATTCCCTTCAAGTTCTTCGGCGCGCAGATCAAGCGCACCGGTCACGAACCGCGCGAGGGCGAGCTTCTGGCCGTGGGTCAGGTGTTCCTGCCCCGGACCGATTTCGGCGCGCAGGAAACCTGCCGGACCATCGTGGAAACCGAAATCCTGCGGATGGGGTACTATATCTACGGCTGGCGCCACGTGCCGGTCGACACCTCGGTCCTGGGCGAGAAGGCGAACGCGACGCGGCCCGAGATCGAGCAGATCCTGATCTCGAACTCGAAGGGTGTCGACGAAGAGACCTTCGAACGCGAGCTCTACGTCATCCGCCGGCGCATCGAGAAGGCGGCGGCTGCGGCGCAGGTGCCGACGCTGTACCTCTGCTCGCTGTCCTGCCGGTCGATCATCTACAAGGGCATGATGCTGGCCGAGCAGGTGGCCGAATTCTATCCCGACCTGAAGGACGAGCGGTTCGTCAGCGCCTTTGCGATCTACCACCAGCGCTATTCGACCAACACTTTCCCTCAGTGGTGGCTGGCTCAGCCGTTCCGCATGCTGGCCCATAACGGCGAGATCAACACGCTGAAGGGCAACGTCAACTGGATGAAGAGCCACGAGATCCGGATGGCGTCGAGCTATTTCGGGGAGCTGGCCGAGGACATCAAACCGATCATCGCAAATGGCGCGTCTGACTCTGCCGCGCTGGACGCGGTGTTCGAGGTTCTGGTGCGTGCGGGGCGGAATGCGCCCATGGCCAAGACCATGCTGGTGCCCGAATCGTGGTCGAAGCAGGCCGTCGAACTGCCCGAGGCGTGGCGGGACATGTATTCCTACTGCAACTCGGTGATGGAGCCGTGGGACGGCCCCGCCGCACTTGCCATGACCGATGGTCGCTGGGTCTGTGCCGGTCTGGACCGGAATGGCCTTCGCCCGATGCGCTATACGGTCACCGGCGACGGCCTACTGATCGCGGGATCGGAGACGGGTATGGTTCCGACGGATGAATCCAACGTCGTCGAAAAGGGCGCGCTTGGCCCCGGTCAGATGATCGCGGTCGACATGGCCGACGGCAAGCTCTTCCACGATACAGAGATTAAGGATGCTCTGGCCGCCAGCCAGCCTTTCGGAGAGTGGGTGGGCAAGATCACCGAGCTTGATGACGAGCTTCAGGGCCTGACCGAGAAGCCGCTTTTCGAGGGTGCGGAACTTCGCCGCCGTCAGATCGCGGCGGGTTACTCGATTGAAGAGCTGGAGCAGATCCTCGCGCCCATGGCCGAGGATGGCAAGGAAACGCTGGCGTCCATGGGTGACGATACGCCGTCTGCGGTGCTGTCCGAAAAGTACCGTCCCCTTAGCCATTTCTTCCGGCAGAATTTCAGCCAGGTGACGAACCCGCCGATCGATAGTCTGCGGGAATTCCGGGTGATGAGCCTGAAGACCCGCTTCGGCAACCTGAAAAACGTGCTGGATCAGGACTCGTCCCAGACCGAGATCATTGTTCTGGACAGCCCGTTCGTGGGCAACGCCCAGTTCGACCGTCTGAAGGATGCGTTCAACGCCGACATGGTCGAGATCGACTGTACCTTCCCGGCGGGCGGCGCGCAGGGGGCGCTGTCCGAGGCGCTTCGCCGCGTCCGGTCCGAGGCCGAGGATGCCGTGCGCTCGGGTGCGGGGCACATCGTTCTGACCGACCAGCATCAGGGTGAAGGCAAGGTCGCGATGCCGATGATACTTGCCACCAGCGCGGTGCATTCGTGGCTGACGCGTAAGGGGCTGCGCACGTTCTGCTCGCTCAATGTCCGGTCGGCCGAATGCATCGACCCGCATTATTTCGCGGTTCTGATCGGCTGCGGGGCGACCACCGTGAACGCCTATCTGGCCGAGGACTCGATTGCCGACCGAATTCAGCGCGGCCTGATCGACGGTTCGTTGACCGAGGCGATGGCGCGGTACCGCGCGGCGATCGACGCCGGCCTGCTGAAGATCATGTCCAAGATGGGGATCAGCGTGATCTCTTCCTATCGTGGCGGTCTGAACTTCGAGGCGGTGGGTCTGAGCCGCGCGATGGTGAACGAGTATTTCCCGGGGATGCACTCGCGCATCTCGGGCATCGGCGTCATGGGCCTTCAGCGGAAGGCAGAAGAGGTGCATGGCAAGGGCTTCCTTGGCGACAGCGTTCTGCCCATCGGCGGCTTTTACAAGGCGCGCCGCTCAGGCGAGACCCATGCTTGGGAAGCGCAGGCGATGCACATGATGCAGGCCGCCTGCACCAATGCGTCCTACGCGATGTGGAAGCAGTATTCGTCCAAGATGCGGGCGGCGCCGCCGATCCATCTGCGCGACCTTCTCGACATCAAGCCTTTGGGGCCGGAAATCCCGCTGGACGAGGTGGAAAGCATCACGTCGATCCGGAAGCGGTTCGTGACGCCGGGGATGTCGCTTGGCGCACTCAGCCCCGAGGCGCACAAGACGCTGAACGTCGCCATGAACCGGATCGGCGCCAAGTCCGACTCGGGAGAGGGCGGCGAGGATCCGGCGCATTTCCACCCCGAGCCCAACGGCGACAACCCGTCGGCCAAGATCAAACAGGTGGCCTCGGGCCGGTTCGGCGTGACGGCGGAATACCTGAACCAGTGCGAAGAGCTTGAGATCAAGGTCGCGCAGGGTGCCAAGCCCGGTGAGGGCGGCCAGTTGCCCGGCATGAAGGTCACCAAGCTAATCGCGCGGCTCCGGCATTCGACGCCCGGCGTGACGCTGATCTCGCCGCCGCCGCACCACGATATCTACTCGATCGAGGATCTGGCGCAGCTGATCTACGACCTGAAGCAGATCAACCCGCGCGCCAAAGTGACGGTCAAGCTGGTCGCCGCCTCGGGCGTCGGCACGATCGCCGCCGGCGTGGCCAAGGCCAAGGCCGATGTGATCCTGATCTCGGGCCATAACGGCGGCACGGGCGCGTCGCCCGCGACGTCGATCAAGTATGCCGGTCTTCCGTGGGAAATGGGCCTGACCGAGGCGCATCAGGTTCTTGCCATGAACAACCTGCGCGACCGCGTGACTCTCCGCACCGATGGCGGGCTGCGCACGGGCCGCGACATCGTCATGGCGGCGATGATGGGCGCCGAGGAATACGGCATCGGCACCGCCGCGCTGATCGCCATGGGCTGCATCATGGTCCGCCAGTGCCAGTCGAACACCTGCCCGGTGGGCGTCTGCACTCAGGACGAGCGGCTCCGCGAGAAGTTCACGGGCACCGCCGACAAGGTGGTCAACCTGATCACCTTCTACGCGCAGGAAGTTCGCGAGATCCTCGCCAAGATTGGTGCGCGGTCTCTGGATGACGTGATCGGGCGTGCCGACCTGCTCAGCCAGGTCAGCCGTGGCTCGGCGCATCTGGACGATCTGGACCTGAACCCGCTTCTGATCACTGTCGATGGGGCGGATCGCATCGTCTACGACCGCGACCGCAAGCGGAACAAGGTCGGTGACACGCTGGATGCCGAAATCGTCAAGGACGCCAAGCGGTTCCTCGAAGACGGCGAAAAGATGCAGCTGTCCTATGCGGTGCGGAATACCCACCGCACCATCGGGACACGTACGTCCAGCCATATCGTCAAGCGCTTCGGGATGCGGAACGCGCTGCAGCGGGATCACCTGACGGTCAAGCTGCAGGGCTCGGCCGGTCAGTCGCTCGGGGCCTTCGCGGCGCCGGGTCTCCGGCTGGAAGTGTCCGGCGATGCCAACGACTATGTGGGCAAGGGCCTGTCGGGGGGCACCATCGTGGTGCGTCCGCCGATGATCTCGCCGCTCAAGGCCAAGGACAACGTCATCATCGGGAATACCGTGCTTTACGGCGCGACCGACGGCCATCTCTTCGCGGCCGGTCGGGCGGGCGAGCGGTTCGCCGTCCGGAATTCGGGCGCGAAGGTGGTGATCGAGGGCTGCGGTTCGAACGGGTGCGAGTACATGACGGGCGGGATCGCGGTCATCCTCGGTTCCATCGGCGCGAATTTCGGTGCCGGTATGACCGGGGGCATGGCCTATCTCTACGATCCCGACGGCAAGGCGCAGGACATGCTGAACCTCGAGAGCATCGTGACGGTGCCGGTGAACGAAGGCCATTACATGGCCGAGTTGAAGGCGCTGATCGAGATGCACCTTGCAGAGACCGGGTCGAAGGCCGCCGAGGCGATCCTTCAGCACTGGGACGACGAGAAAGGCAACTTCCTTCAAATCTGCCCGAAGGAAATGCTGAACAAGCTCGACGTGCCGATCGAAGGGCTGGATATGGCGGTGCCTGCCGAATAACCGCGCGGAGGGGCGCTGCCCCTCTGCGCCTTCGGCGCATTCACCCCGAGATATTTCAGAACAGGCGAAGAGGCTGTCAGCCCCAGAGCGCCGGGTCCGCCGGGTGCAGGCCGTTCTCGTCGTGATGCATAGGGGGCGTTCGGTCTTTCGCCAGAAGGAGCGGGCCGTCGAGATCCGCGACCTCGGCTCCCTGCGCAACCAGAAGCGCGGGCGCCATGGCAAGCGAAGAGCCGACCATGCAGCCGACCATGATCCGGTAGCCCGCCGCGCTCGCCGCGTCACGAAGCGCCAGCGCCTCGGTCAGGCCACCCGTCTTGTCTAGCTTGATATTGACCATGTCGTATTTGCCGGCGAGGCCGGGCAGCGAGGCGCGGTCGTGGCAGCTTTCGTCGGCGCAGACCGGAACGGGGCGTTCAATCTCGGCAAGAAGGTCGTCCTGTCCGGCGGGGAGCGGCTGTTCCACCAGCAGAACGCCCAACCGCTTCAGATGGGGCGCGAGGTCGGAATAGACGTCGGCCGTCCAGCCCTCGTTGGCATCGACGATGATGGCGGTGTCGGGGGCGCCCGCGCGAATGGCTTCGAGCCGCGCCATGTCGCCCTCGCCGCCCAGCTTGATCTTCAGAAGAGGGCGGTGGGCATGGCGCGCCGCGGCGGCCTGCATCCGCTCGGGCGTGTCGAGCGACAGCGTGTAGGCGGTGGTGACCGGATCAGGCGCTGCGAGGCCCGCAAGCTGCCAGACCGGACGCCCGGCGGTCTTGGCCTCATAGTCCCAGAATGCGCAATCGACGGCGTTCCGCGCCGCCCCGGAGGGCAGGGCGTTCTGCAAGGCCATACGGTCGATCCCGTCCGGCAGGCCCTCGATCTGGGCCGTCACGCTGTCCATGCTTTCGCCGTAGCGCGCATAGGGCACGCATTCGCCCTGACCGGTGTGCTGTCCGTCGCTGACGGTGACTGTCAGCACCTCGGCGGCATCGCGGGAGCCGCGCGAGATGGTGAAGGTTTCGGCGAGCGGGAAGCGGTCGGCGGTGACGGTGATCTGCATGGGTGCCGGTTACCCGATCGCTTCGAGGGCGTCCACGAGCTTGCCCGCGCCGTGACGGTACGGGTCGGTTGTGGGCAGGCCCATCCGATCCTCGACCTCGGCGCAGAGGCGGGCGGCGGCCTCATCATCGAGCGCCTTGGTGTTGATCGAGATACCGGCCACCACGCAGTCGGGATTCGCGATGCGGGCGAGCGGCAGCGCCATGTCGCGGAGCGCCTCGAGGCTGGGCAGTGCGTGATCGGGCAGGCCGCGCAGATGGGTGCGCGTCGGCTCATGGGCAAGGATCAACGCGTCGGGCTGTCCGCCATGGATCAGCGCCATGGTCACGCCCGAGAAGGACAGGTGCCAGAGGCTGCCCTGTCCTTCGATATGGTCCCAGTGATCGGGATCGTTGTCCGGCGTCAGCCATTCGACCGCACCGGACATGAAATCGGCCACGACAGCGTCAAGAGGCACGCCATGCCCGGTGATCAGGATGCCGGTCTGACCGGTGGGCCGGAAGGTGGACTTCAGCCCGCGGTTCCGCATCTCGGCATCCATGGCGAGGCCGGTATACATCTTGCCGACCGAGCAGTCGGTGCCGACCGCAAGGCAGCGCTTGCCCGTGCGCCGGGCGCCGCTGGCGATGGGGTAGGAGACTGTAGGCAGACGCACGTCGTGGAGCGCCGCGCCCGAGCCGGTCGCCGCCTCGGCCAGACGCGGTTCGTTGCGGAGGAGGTTATGGAGGCCGCTGGCAAGGTCGTAGCCCATGCCGATGGCCTCGACGAGCACGTCGAGCCAGCTTTCGGAGATCACGCCGCCGCGGTTCGCGACGCCGATCACCAGTGTGCGGGCACCGGCGTTCCACGCTTCTTCCAGGGTCATGTCGGGCGCGCCCACATCCGCCTTGCAGCCAGGCATGCGCAACTGACCGACGACGTTTTCGGGTCGCCAGTCCTGAATGCCCTGCGCCACTTTCGCGGCAAGCTGATCGTGGGCGTCACCGAGGAAGAGAAGATAGGGGGTGCGAATCATAACTGTCTCCGTTCGTTTGGTGCGAGTCTCCCGGTTTTTTGTGGAATGTCCTGCCTAACGACGCGCACTTCATGCCATTTGATGGAAGTCCTTGCGCGATTTCAGCGGATGGCCGGATATTCTTGCATAACGATGTTGTTTCACGCTTTGGATGAATGCTGCGACAGCAAAAGGGCTTGAATGCTGCAACGCAACATCATATCCGGTTTCCAACAGTATACGAAAGAAAGTTGCGCAATGTCCTTCCGTGTTCAACCCGCTCCGCCCGCCCGTCCGAACCGCTGCCAATTGTTCGGTCCCGGTTCGCGCCCCGCGATCTTCGAAAAGATGGCGGCGAGCGCGGCGGATGTCATCAACCTCGATCTGGAGGACTCGGTCGCGCCCGGAGACAAGGCTGAGGCGCGCCAGAACATCATCGCGGCCACCCATGATATCGATTGGGGCACGAAGACTCTGTCGGTCCGGATCAACGGGCTGGATACGCCCTACTGGTATCGCGATGTGGTCGAGGTGCTGGAGGGCGCGTCGGAGCGGCTGGACCAGATCATGATCCCCAAGGTCGGCAATGCGGCCGATGTCTATGCGGTCGATGCGCTTGTGACGGCAATCGAGGCGGCGAAGGGGCGAGGGAAGCGGATCACCTTCGAGGTCATCATCGAGACCGCCGCCGGCATCGCGCATGTGGAGGAAATCGCCGCCGCCTCGCCGCGGCTGGCCGCCATGAGCCTCGGTGCAGCCGATTTTGCGGCGTCGATGGGGATGCAGACGACCGGGATCGGGGGCACGCAGGAGAATTATTACATGCTGCGCGACGGGGCGCGCTACTGGTCGGACCCGTGGCACTGGGCGCAGACGGCCATCGTCGCCGCCTGCCGCACCCATGGCGTGCTGCCGGTGGACGGGCCGTTCGGGGATTTCTCGGATGACGAGGGGTACCGTGCACAGGCGCTCCGCTCGGCGACGCTGGGTATGGTCGGCAAATGGGCGATCCATCCCAAGCAGGTGGCGCTGGCCAACGAGGTCTTTACGCCGTCGGACGAGGCGGTGACCGAAGCGCGCGAAATTCTGGCCGCGATGGAAGAGGCGCAGGCCTCGGGCGCGGGCGCGGCTGTCTACAAAGGGCGGCTAGTCGATATCGCCAGCGTTCGACAGGCCGAGGTGATCGTCCGGCAGGCGGAGCTGATCGGCGCCGCATGAGGCAGGGTTTGCGCCGGGGCTTCGCCCCGTCGCGGTGGGCCGCTTCGCGGCGTATCTTGCCTCCGGCGGGAGTATTTTGCCCAAGAAGAAGCAGGGCTTGACGCGGTCGGGGTGACCGGTCAACAGGTTTCCTGTCAGAGAAGGGAGCATCCGATGAGCCGCATCGTTTATGTCAATGGAGACTATGTGCCCGAAGCCGAGGCGAAAGTATCGGTGTTCGACCGGGGGTTCCTCTTTGCCGATGGCGTCTATGAGGTCACCAGCGTTCTGGACGGCAAGCTCATTGATTTCGAGGGCCACGCGACTCGGTTGGAGCGGTCCCTGAAGGAGCTCGACATGGCGAGCCCGGTGACGATGGACGAGCTTCTGGAGATCCATCGCGAACTGGTGCGGCGGAACGAGGTGGCCGAGGGCATGATCTATCTGCAAATCACGCGTGGTGCGGATGCGGACCGGGATTTCGCCTTCCCGGACCCGGAAAAGGTACCGTCAAGCATCGTACTGTTCACCCAGTCGAAGAAGCTGGCCGACAGCCCCGCCGCCAAGGTGGGCATGAAGGTGATTTCGATCGAGGATCAGCGGTGGGGCCGGCGCGACATCAAGACCGTGCAGCTTCTCTATCCGTCCATGGGCAAGATGATGGCCAAGGCGGCGGGCAAGGACGATGCCTGGATGGTCGAGGACGGCGCGGTGACCGAAGGCACGTCGAACAACGCATATATCGTCAAGGATGGCGTGATCGTGACGCGGCATCTGGGCAACGAGATCCTGCACGGCATCACACGTGCCGCGGTCCTGCGCTTTGCACGCGAGGCACAGATGCGGGTCGAGGAGCGCCCCTTCACCATCGAAGAAGCCCAGGGCGCGGACGAGGCGTTCATCACGTCGGCGTCGACCTTCGTCATGCCGGTGGTCGAAATCGACGGCGAGGCGGTAGGCTCGGGCACGCCCGGCCCGGTCGCAACGCGGTTGAGGGAAATCTATCTGGACGAAAGCCGGAAGGCCGCCATCTGACGAGGGCGGCCCCCGGAAGGGCGAGTCTCAGACGGGCATATCCTTGTGTGCCTCTTCGAAGGCGTCCTGCTGTTCTGGCGTCGCCTCGGTCTGGTATTTTTCTTTCCATTCGGCGGATGACATGCCGTAGAAGGCGACGCGGCCATCTTCCTTGGACATCTCGATACCGCGTTCGTTCGCGGCTTCCTGGTACCAGCGGCTGAGGCAGTTCCGGCAGAAGCCTGTCAGGTTCATCATGTCGATATTCTGAACGTCGGTGCGGTCTTCCATCAGGTGCTGGCGCAGCCGGCGAAAGGCGGCGGCTTCAAGCTCGATCCGTGTCTGGTCGTCCATGGTCAACTCTCCTTCAGGTCTCGTCGGCCCGGTCCAGCGCCAACGGCAGCAGACGGGCAAAGCGGTCGGCCCATGCGGTCTGGCCGGCATCGTCGGTGATCAGGTCGTTTCTTATCTCGATAAGGGTGTTCTGGCGACCGGTTGCAATAGCGTGGCGGTCGATCGTGTCGCCCTCTAGATGCCCGGAATAGGGTTCGTTCGCGCCGACGATCAGGCCCGGCTCTTTGCGCAGAAGGTCGATCAGCGGGCGCGACAGCCGGTCATCATCCGCGAAGAGGAGGCCCGTGTGCCATGGCCGCATGGGCCTGCCCCTGAACTGAGGCGTGAAGGAATGGACCGACACGATGACGGTATCGTCCAGCCGCGCCGCCATCGCCGCCACAGCGTCGTGATAGGGTCGGTAGCAGCGGTTTAGCCGGTCCTGAACCTCGTCCCGTGTCACCTGACGGTTCGTTGGAATGATCGTGCCGTCATAAAGCCGCATGACGAGCGTCGGGTCGTCCTCGCCCCGGTTCGGGTCGATCACCAGACGCGAGAAGTTCGACAGAACCACGGGCGCGCCCAGCTTTTCTGCAAGTTGGATCGCGACGCCCGAAGCGCCGACGTCATAGGCGATGTGGCGCGCCATATCCTCGGGCGCGATTCCAAGATCGCCGCCGCCGACGAAGTCTGGAACTCGGTTCGTGGCGTGATCGCAGATCACCAGCCAGCGCGACATGCGCGCTTCGCCCAAAATATGGACAGGTTGCCAGGTCATGTCGGTCTCGGGCCGGGTCATTCCGCGTCTCTAGCCCCGCCATAAAGAAAGCGCCAGTTGTCACGCGCTAACATTTGCGGCAAAGAGGGCGCGAGCCAGAAAAGACGCTTTGAAGGGAACGGGGCATATGAGACGCCTTCGCAAGGTCAAGATCGTTGCAACACTGGGGCCGGCATCGAGCGACTACGACACGATTCGCGCCTTGTTCGAGGCGGGCGCGGATGTCTTCCGCCTGAACATGAGCCATGGCGACCACTCCGAGATCGGAGAGCGCCACCGGATCATCCGCGAGATCGAAAAGGATACCGGGCGCCCGATCGGCATTCTGGCGGACCTGCAGGGCCCCAAGCTTCGCGTCGGTGTGTTCGACGGCGATTCGGCGGAACTGGAAGAGGGGCAGGCGTTCCGTCTGGACCTCGACGACACGCCGGGGGACTCGACGCGGGTCCAGCTTCCGCACAAGGAAATCTTCGAGGCGCTCGAGCCGGGGTCGAGCCTTCTGGTCAATGACGGCAAGATCCGGCTTCGGGTCGAGGAATGCGGCCCCGATCATGCGCTGACCTCGGTCGTGGTCGGCGGCACGATTTCGAACCGCAAGGGCGTGAACGTGCCGGATGTGGTTCTGCCGCTTGCCGCGTTGAGCGAGAAGGATCGCAAGGATCTGGAATTCGTCTGCCGTCTTGGCGTCGACTGGCTGGCGCTGTCCTTCGTGCAGCGTCCCGCCGACGTGGCCGAGGCGCGTGAACTGGCGCAGGGCCGCGCCGCGATCCTGTCCAAGATCGAGAAACCCGCCGCCGTGAAGGCGTTCGACGAAATTCTGGCCGTGTCCGACGGGATCATGGTCGCCCGGGGCGATCTTGGCGTGGAACTGCCGGTACAGAACGTGCCGCCGATCCAGAAGCGGCTGGTCCGTAAGTGCCGCGCCGCCGCCAAGCCGGTGATCGTGGCGACCCAGATGCTCGAATCGATGATCGAAAGCCCGGTACCCACGCGCGCCGAGGTCTCTGACGTTGCTGCGGCCATCTATGAAGGCACCGATGCCGTGATGCTGTCGGCGGAAAGTGCCGCGGGCAGCTATCCGATCGAGGCCGTACAGACCATGGACGCCGTCGCCCGCGAGGTGGAAAGCGATCCGACCTACCTGGACGTCATCGCGGCCAGCCGGGGCGGGCCGAAGCAGTCGGTCGCGGACGGTATCGTTTCGGCCGCGCGCGAAATCGCGGAAACCGCCGATATCAAGGTCATCTGCTCGTTCTCGCAGTCGGGGAAGACCGCGCTGCTGGTAGCGCGGGAGCGGCCCAAGGTACCGATCATCGCGCTGACCTCGATGATGGGAACCGCGCGGCGGCTGTGCCTGACCTGGGGCCTGCACTGCGTGAAGGTGCCCGAGGTCGACCGGTTCAAGTCGGCGGTCATCGCGGCTGCACGGGCCGCACGGGGCGAAGGCTTCGCCGATCCGACCGATCAGCTTGTGGTCACCGCCGGTGTGCCCTTCGGCCAGTCCGGCACGACGAACATCCTGCGCGTCGCGCCTTGCGACGAGCGGCTGATCCTGCCGTCCGATCCGGAATAGGCCCCGACCCTCTTGCCAGAGCGCGCGTTCCCTTGTAAGGCACGCGCTCCGACGGGTGCGCCGGCCCGAGTGGCATGCCGTGCGCACCTAGAACCGTCCGGAATAAAGGAGATGGAAATGCCCAAGATGAAGACCAAGTCGAGCGCCAAGAAGCGCTTCAAGGTCACCGCGACCGGCAAGGTCGTCGGCGGCCAGGCCGGCAAGCGGCACGGCATGATCAAGCGTACCAAGAAGTTCATCCGCGATGCTCGCGGCACCCAGGTGCTGTCAGAGCCCGATCAGAAGCTCGCCAAGAGCTTCATGCCCTATAGCCGCTAAGGAGGCCTGACCCATGGCACGAGTCAAAGGTGGGACAGTCACCCACGCCCGTCACAAGAAGGTCATCAAGGCCGCCAAAGGTTACTACGGTTCGCGCAGCCGTAACTTCCGCACTGCCACGCAGGCGGTCGATAAGGCCAACCAGTACGCGACCCGCGACCGCAAGCAGCGCAAGCGCAACTTCCGCGCGCTCTGGATCCAGCGGATCAACGCCGCTGTCCGCGCGCATGACGAAGCGCTGACCTATTCGCGCTTCATCAACGGCCTGTCGCTGGCCGGGATCGAGGTGGACCGCAAGGTTCTGGCCGATCTCGCTGTGCACGAGCCGGATGCGTTCGGAGCCATCGTCGATAAGGCGAAGGCCGCGCTCGCGTAATCTCCCCAATCGGGGTTACGAATTCTCAGGAAGCCGCGGACCTTTACGGGTCTCGCGGCTTCTTGTCTTTCAGGCGCCCTCTGGCTAGCAGGGCGGGGAACATTCCAAGGGGGTCCGGATGGACGATCTGAGGCAGAAATACCTGGATGCGATCGCAGGTGCGCCGGATGAAGCGGCGCTTGAGGACCTGCGCGTTCAGGCGGTGGGCAAGAAGGGCGAAGTCAGCCTGAAGATGCGCGAACTCGGCAAGATGACGCCGGAAGAGCGTCAGGTCGCCGGCCCCGCGCTGAATGCGCTCAAGGACGAGATCAACTCGGCGCTCGCCGCCAAGAAAGAGGCGCTGGCCGATGCCGCGCTGGACGAGCGGCTGCGCTCGGAATGGCTGGACGTCACGCTGCCTGCGCGCGACCGGCGTCAGGGCACCATCCACCCGGTCAGTCAGGTGACGGAAGAGGTCAGTGCGATTCTTGCCGATATGGGCTTTGCCGTGGCCGAAGGCCCGCAGATCGAGACCGACTGGTACAATTTCGACGCGCTCAACATGCCCGACTGGCACTCGGCGCGGACCGATATGGACACGTTTTACATGGCGCGAGCCGAAGGCGACGACCGCCCGCCGCATGTCCTTCGGACGCACACCTCGCCGGTGCAGGTCCGCTCGATGCAGGCGCAGGGCGCGCCGATCCGCGTCATCGCACCGGGCCGCGTGTACCGCGCGGATTACGACCAGACCCACACGCCGATGTTCCATCAGGTCGAGGGGCTGGCCGTTGATCGTGACATCTCGATGGCGAACCTGAAATGGGTGCTGGAAGAGTTCTTCTCGGCCTTCTTCGGCACGGGCGTAAAGACCCGCTTCCGCGCCTCGCATTTCCCCTTCACCGAGCCGTCGGCCGAGGTCGACATTCAGTGCTCGTGGGAAGGCGGCACCGTGAAGGTGGGCGAGGGCGATGGCTGGCTTGAAGTGCTCGGCTCGGGGATGGTGCATCCGAACGTGCTGAAAGCCGGCGGGATCGACCCCGCCGAGTGGCAGGGCTTTGCCTTCGGCATGGGGATCGACCGGATGGCGATGCTGAAATACGGAATTCCCGACCTGCGCGCGTTCTTCGACTCGGACCTTCGGTGGCTCCGCCATTACGGATTCCGGTCGCTACAGGTGCCGACGCTGCACGGGGGGGTGTGAGATTTACGCCGTCTTAACCATCCGGGCGGAAAGTTCTGTGGATGCAGAACAGAAACTCGCCCCTCTCTCCCGAGATCTGGCTGGCCGACCTGTTTTCCAGCAAGGCCGTGAATCGGGGCGCCGTCATTCGTCGCAAGGCGCGCGATATCGAGCGGTTCGCGGGTATGGACCTGTTCATGGCCGAAATCGACAGACGCGGGTTTCAGGCTTTGGAGAACGGCGGACAGATCGTCATCTTCTGCAACCGCGCACCGGTCCGCTGGCTGACGCCGCATTCTTGAAAAGAATGCGGCGCGAAATCCTTTCAGGATTTCGACCCTCCTTAATTCGTTGCAACACACTGCCCCCGATGGAGGCCGTCCAATGAAATTCACCCTCTCCTGGCTGAAAGAGCACCTCGACACCGACGCCTCGGTCTCTGAGATCGCGGAAACGCTGACCGACCTCGGCCTCGAGGTCGAAGAGGTCATCGATCCTGCCGCCAAGCTCTCGGATTTCACCATCGGCAAGGTTTTGAAGGCCGAGCAGCATCCCGATGCCGACCGGTTACGTGTCTGCGAGGTCGAGACGGATGAGGGCGTGAAGCAGATCGTCTGCGGCGCGCCCAATGCGCGGGCCGGGATCACCGTGGTCGTGGCCAAGCCCGGCACCTATGTGCCCGGCATCGATACGACCATTCAGGTCGGCAAGATCCGAGGCGTCGAGAGTCATGGCATGATGGCCTCCGAGCGCGAGATGGAGCTGTCCGACGAGCATGACGGCATCATCGAGCTGCCCTCTGGCGAGGTCGGTGAGAGCTTTGCCGGTTGGCTTGCCGCCAATGCGCCGGACAAGGTGGACCCGGTCATCGATATCGCGATAACGCCCAACCGTCAGGACGCTCTGGGCGTCGAAGGTATCGCGCGCGATCTCGCCGCGCGGGGTCTGGGCACGCTGATCGAACGTCCGATCACGCCCGTTCCGGGCCAGTTCCCGTCGTCCATCGGCGTCAGCATCGACGAGGACACGCTGGACGGGGCGCCCTATTTCACGGGCCGCGTCATTCGTGGCGTGAAGAACGGGCCGAGCCCCGAGTGGCTGCAGAAACGGCTGAAGGCCATCGGTCTCCGGCCCATCTCGGCGCTGGTTGACATCACCAACTTTTTCACTTTCGACCGGAACCGCCCGCTTCACGTTTTCGACGCCGACAAGGTGCAGGGCGATCTGAGGGTTCACCGCGCCAAGGGGGGCGAAGAGCTTCTGGCGCTGGACGAGAAAACCTACACGCTGACCCCGGGCATGATGGTGATCTCCGACGACCGCGCACCCGAGAGCCTTGCCGGCATCATGGGCGGCGAGGAGTCCGGCGTGACCGAGGAGACGGTCAACGTCTTTCTCGAAAGCGCCTATTGGGACCCGGTGACCATCGCGCGGACGGCGCGGGCGCTGCGGATCAACTCTGACGCCAAATACCGCTTCGAGCGGGGCGTTGATCCGGCCTTCACGCTGCCTGGGCTGGAACTGGCCACGCAGATGGTGCTGGACCTCTGCGGCGGTGAGGCGTCCGAGGTCGTGACCGCCGGTGCCGTGCCCGATACCACCCGTGCCTTCCGTCTGGACACCGAGCGCTGTTCGTCGCTGGTGGGGATGGAGATTCCCGCGGAGACACAGCGCGCGACGCTGGAGGCCTTGGGCTTCGTGATGGATGGCGACATGGCGACGCCGCCAAGCTGGCGCCCGGACATCATGGGCGAGGCCGATCTGGTGGAAGAGGTTGCGCGGATTGCGTCGCTCACCAATCTTGAGCCGAAGCCGATGAAGCGGGCGACCGCCGGCGTGCCGAAGCCGATCCTGACGCCGATGCAGAAGCGCGAACAGATCGCGCGGAGGACGGCGGCGGCCTTGGGTTACAATGAATGCGTCACCTATTCCTTCATCGACGAGGCGTCGGCGCGTCTTTTCGGTGCGGGGACGGATGCGACGCGAGTGGCGAACCCGATCTCGTCCGAGATGACCCATATGCGACCCGCGCTTCTGCCTGGGCTTTTGCAGGCCGCTGCCCGCAATCAGGCGCGCGGGTTCTCGGACCTTGCGCTCTTCGAGGTCGGTGCGGCCTTCCATGGCGGCGAACCGGAAGAGCAGCATCTTCTGGTGACGGGTCTTCTGGTCGGACGGACGGGACCCAAGGATATCCACGGCACCTCTCGTGCGGTCGATGTCTTTGACGTGAAGGCCGATGCGGAGGCGGTTCTGGCGGCGCTCGGTGCGCCGGAGCGGGCTCAAATCTTCCGTGACGTGCCTGAGTGGTGGCACCCCGGACGGTCGGGGCGGATTGCGCTCGGGCCGAAGAAGACGCTTGCCGTCTTCGGCGAGATTCACCCCAAGGTGCTGAAGGCCATGGACGTGAAGGGACCCGCGGTCGGCTTCACGATCTGGCCGACGGAAATTCCGGAGCCGAGGAATGCCGGCGCTTCGCGCGGCGCTTTGGAGATCAGCGGATTGCAGGCGGTGGAACGGGACTTCGCCTTCGTGCTGGATGCCGAGGTCGAAGCGCTGAACGTGGTCAACGCCGCGCGCGGCGCGGACAAGGCGCTGATCGAGGATGTCCGCGTCTTCGACGAGTTCAAGGGCGGCAGTCTTGGCGAAGGCAAAAAGTCCCTTGCGATCACCGTCCGGCTCCAGCCGCGGGACAAGACCCTGACCGATGACGAGATCGAGGCCGTTGCGCGCGCCATCGTGGACAAGGTCGGCAAGGCCACCGGCGGCACGCTGCGGGGGTGACCTGAGCGGGCGCGGCTCTGCCGCGACGCGATGCTTGCGCGGGCCATCCGGCCCGCGCGGTGCCTGCGGCGCGAGTATTTGATCCAAGAAGAAGCCGCTCTCGCATTCATTTGGCCTTCCGGCCTGACGCACTAGGTCTGGATTTGGAAAAGGAGGACGATATGGCACTTGCGGTTTACCTGTCTGGGGAAATTCATACGGATTGGCGGGAGCAGATCATCTCTGCATCCGAGGGGCTGGACGTCGTCTTCTCGTCGCCCGTGACGGATCACGACGCGTCCGACGATTGCGGAGTTGCTATCCTCGGTGCCGAGGACCAGAAGTTCTGGCATGATCGGAAGGGCGCGATGGTCAATGCCATCCGCACGCGCCGCGGGATATCCGCCGCCGACATCGTGGTCGTGCGGTTTGGTGAGAAATACAAGCAGTGGAACGCCGCCTTCGATGCCGGTATCGCCGCGGCAGAGGGAAAGTCGCTGATCGTCCTGAGCCAACCGGACCACGACCACGCGCTGAAAGAGGTTCATGCCGCGTCTTTGGCGGTTGCACGGGACCCGCGCCAGGTGGCGCAGATCCTTCGCTATGTGCTGACCGGCAAGCTGCCTGAGGCAGAACAGATGGCGGCCGAGTAACGGTCAGTCGCGGGCTGGAATGGTCAGCCCGCGCTGCACGGCGGGTCTTGCGAGGAAGCGGTCGAGATAGGCGGGAACGGATTTCAGACCTTCCCAGCCGAGCACGTCCTTGACGCCGTAGTAGTCCAGACCCCGGAGCCAGGGCCCGATGGCGATGTCGGCAATGGAATAGTCGCCCGCGATCCAATCCCGCTCTGCGAGTTCGCCTTCGAGCACGTTCAGGAGGCGCTTGCCTTCGTTGATGTAGCGCTCGCGCGGCCGGGGATCTTCGATCTCGGCGCCGGCGAACTTGGCGAAATAGCCGAGCTGACCGAACATCGGGCCGACGCCACCCATCTGGAACATCAGCCATTTGATCACGTGGTAGCGATCGGCACCTTCACCCATAAGGCGTCCCGTCTTTTCCGCGAGATAGATGAGGATCGCGCCGGATTCGAAGAGCGCGATCGGCGCGCCGCCGGGCCCGTCTGGGTCGATGATCGCGGGAATTTTGTTATTCGGATTGAGCGAGAGGAACTCGGGGCTTCGGACGTCGGCATCCGAGAGTGTCACCTTGTGGGGTTCGTAGTCGAGGCCGAGTTCTTCGAGGGCGATGGACACCTTCGTGCCGTTCTGCGTCGGAAAGCTGTAAAGCTGTATGGCGTCGGGGCGCGTGGCCGGCCAGCGCCGCATCACGGGGTGGGTGTTGGTGTCGAGGGGCATGCGTAGTCCTTTCATGACGCAGCGATGTTTCGCTTAATCATGAGTTAAGATGCACAGGGCCGGATTAAACCTCTTACATCTGTTCGATTTCGTGCTACGCGATGTGCGTGTGCTCACGCGGGACAAGGATCGTGGGCCGGGAAGAAGTGGAGCAACTACCTAATGATAAACGAATTCAAGGATTTCATTGCCAAGGGCAATGTCATGGATATGGCCGTCGGTATCATCATCGGTGCGGCCTTCACGGCGATTGTCACGTCGCTGGTCAATGACCTGATCAACCCGATCATCGGTCTGTTCACCGGCGGAATTGATTTCACGAACCTGTTCTGGACCATGGGTGATGGCGAGTATGCGAGCCTTGAGCAGGCGCGCGAAGCAGGCGCGTCGGTGTTTGCCTATGGCGCTTTCTTTACAGCGGTCATCAACTTTCTGATCATCGCATGGGTCGTCTTCATGCTGGTGAAGATGGTGAATCGGGTGAAGGCGGCTGCCGAGAAGCCCGATGACGTCGCACCCGAGGTGGATACCGGTCCGAGCGAGAAGGACCTTCTGATCGAGATCCGGGACGCGCTGAAGGCCCGCTGATCCCTTTGCTTTTCATCGGGAGGGGCGTGCCGGGTCGGCGCGCCTTTCTTGTATCCGGGGGTCGGTCCGCTAGTCTTTCCCTGGAAGATTTCAGGAAGGACAAGTGAGATGGCCGCAACTCCCCCCGTTTGTGATTTCGACTGGCCGGCCCCGGCCTTTTCCCTGCCCGCGACGGACGGAAAAACCTATGCGCTGGCGGATGTGATGGGGCCGAAGGGGGTCGTTATAGCATTCATCTGTAACCATTGCCCCTATGTGCTGGCGGTTCTCGACCGGATTATCCGCGATGCAAGAGATCTCGAGCCGCATGGCGTCGGTTTCGTTGCGATCTGCTCGAACGATGCCGAGGCCTATCCGGCGGACAGCTTCGAGAATATGGCCCGTATGGCAGAAGAGGAGGGCTTTCCGTTTCCCTATCTGCATGATGCCGACCAGAGCGTTGCGCGGGCCTACGACGCCGCCTGCACGCCCGATTTCTTCGGGCTCAACGCCGAGGGACGGCTCCAGTACCGCGGACGTCTGGACGCGTCGCGGCGCGATGCGGGACCGGATGATCTCAGGCGTGATCTTTATGAGGCGATGGTGCAGGTGGCCGAGACCGGTCAGGGACCGAAGGATCAGATCGCGTCCATGGGCTGTTCGATCAAGTGGAGGGACGGGTAGGGGGAGCGCTGCTCCCCCCGCGTCCTCCGGACGCTCCCCCCGCGGAGTATTTCCGAACAGAAGAAACCGCCGGTCAGAGCTTGAGTGCGAGCGACGGTGCGGTGACATCTATCCCGAGCGCCTTGCCGACGGCGTAGTAGGTCAGTTTGCCGGCGTGAACGTTGAGCCCTTCCAGCAGGTGGGGGTCGTCGGCACAGGCCTGCTTCCACCCCTTGTCTGCGAGGTCGAGCAGGTACGGCATTGTCGCGTTTGTCAGCGCAATGGTCGACGTGCGGGCGACCGCGCCTGGCATGTTCGCCACACAGTAATGCATGATGCCGTCCACCTCGTAGACCGGGTCTTCATGGGTGGTCGCGCGCGAGGTCTCGAAGCAGCCGCCCTGATCGATGGCCACGTCCACGATGGCCGCGCCGGGCTTCATGGTGGCAAGGTCTGAACGGCTGACGAGTTTCGGCGCGGCGGCGCCGGGGATCAGGACGGCGCCGATGACCATGTCGGCTGTGGCGATCAGCTCGGCAGTCGATGCTGCGCTGGCGTAGCGGTTCTTGAAGATGCCGCCGAAGGTATCGTCGAGGTAGCGGAGGCGGGGCAGCGAGCGGTCGAGCACCGTCACATCCGCGCCCATCCCGGCGGCGATGCGGGCAGCATGGGTGCCGACAACGCCGCCGCCGATCACGACGACATTGGCCGGACCGACGCCGGGCACGCCACCCATGAGCACGCCGCGTCCGCCATTGACCTTATGCAGGGTCCACGCGCCGACCTGCGGCGCCAGGCGCCCGGCAACCTCGGACATGGGCGCCAGCAGGGGCAGGCCGCCACGGTCGTCGGTGACCGTCTCGTAGGCGATGCAGGTGGCGCCAGAAGCGATCAGGTCGCGGGTCTGGTCGGGATCGGGGGCAAGGTGTAGATAGGTGAAGAGCACCTGTCCTTCGCGCAGACGCTTGCGCTCGACGGCCTGGGGTTCCTTGACCTTCACGATCATGTCCGCTGCTGCGAAGACGCTTTCCGCGTCAGGCGCGATCTCCGCCCCGGCGGCGATGTAGTCCTCGTCTGTAAACCCGGCGCCCATACCGGCACCGGTCTCGATCAGAACGTCATGGCCATGGCGAACGACCTCGCCTGCAGTGGCGGGCGTCATGCCGACGCGAAATTCCTGCGGTTTTATTTCTTTCGGGCAACCGATCTTCATGGCGCGTCCTCCTTCGCTTTCTGGGAAAGTATGGCCTGACCGGTGTGAAATAGGGTTCGGAAACGCTTGGATGTTGGCGCTAAATGTGGAAGTTTCTCTGTCAGTTTCCGACATTGGCAGAGGATTCTTGCGCGATGGAACAGCTGGACGCGACAGATGCCCGTATTTTGCAGGTGTTGCAACGAAACGGCCGCATCTCGAATGCGGACCTTAGCGAACGGGTGAACATGTCCGCATCGGCCTGTCACCGGCGGGTCCAGCGGCTGGAGGAAGCGGGCTATATCACCGGCTATGTCGCGCTGCTGGATCCGAAAAAGCTGCACCGTCAGGCGACGGTCTTTGTCGAGATCACGCTGCAGGGTCAGTCCGAGGATATCCTCGATGCATTCGAGCGCGAAGTGGCCCGCATCCCCGATGTGCTGGAATGCCACCTGATGGCGGGCGCGGCGGATTACCTGCTGAAGGTCGTGGCCGAGGACACCGAAGACTTCGCCCGCATCCATCGCCGGAGCCTTGCGCGGCTACCTGGCGTCGCGCAGATGCAGTCCTCCTTCGCGCTCAGGACCGTGCGGCAGACGACGGCGCTGCCGGTCTAGGCTGCTTCGACGATCTCGTAACCGTGGGTCACCTCGACGGTGGCCTGCAGCATCCTTGTGGCCGAGCAGTATTTCTCGACCGAAAGCTGAAGCGCGCGCTCGACCGTAGCGGGTTTGATGCCGCGGCCGGTCACGACGAACTGCATGTGAATCCGGGTGAACACGCGGGGCACGTCATCTGCACGCTCGGCGCTGAGGTGAACGGTCACGTCATCGACGTCCTGCCGGGCTTTCTCAAGGATCGAGACCACGTCATGGGCCGAGCAGGTTCCAGCGCCAATCAGGATCAGTTCCATCGCGGACGGGCCCGGCTTCTCCATGTCGCCATGGGCCTTGCCGATACGCACGCTGAATCCGTCTTCGGTCGTGCCGGTAAAGCTGCGGCCACCGTCCCATTTGAGTGTCGATTTCATGAATAACCTCGTCGCGATTCCCGGCCTTCCGGTTACCGCCAAAATCGCGCAGGTGCCAGCTTTTGGAGGAAGCCGGCGGGTCGTGCTAAACTGATCGTCTCAAGACCAATCAAGGGAGCAGGCATCATGTTCGATCTTGAAAGGTTCGTTGAAGAGTGCTGCGCAGCGGTCGAAGAGGACCCGACACACAAGGCGGTCTCGGAGCTGGCCAGACGCGCTTTGGCCGATACATCCGCCCTGATCGCCGCCTTGGGTGAGCCGGAGGGACCAGCGCTGAAACCGCTCTACGTCTCGGATAAGCTGACCATTCTGAATACGGTCTGGGCGCCGGGGCTTATCGTTCCGCCGCATAATCACAACATGTGGGCAATGATCGGGGTCTATGGCGGGCGCGAGGATAATATCTTCTGGCGTCGACTGCCGGATGAGGAGGGTCGGATCGAGGCAGCGGGCGCTAAGAGCCTGTCGACGGGGGACGTCGCGCCCCTTGGCGCGGACATCATCCATTCGGTGTCGAACCCGACCTCGAAGTTCAGCGGCGCGCTTCACATCTATGGCGGCGATTTCTTCGAAGAGGAGCGCAGCGAGTGGGACCCCGAGGCGCTGGACGAGCGTCCGCTCGACATGGACAGGATTCGGGCGCAGTTTTCCTGACCCCTGAAACGACAAACCCCCGGGCAATGCCACGGGGGTCGTCTAATGGACGGCGAACCGTCCCAGTGCATCAGGTGCTTAGAGCATCCCTTCGCGCTGCGCCTTCTTGCGCGCGAGCTTGCGGGCGCGGCGAATGGCCTCGGCCTTTTCGCGTGCGCGCTTTTCGGAGGGCTTCTCGAAATGCTGCCGAAGCTTCATTTCGCGGAAAACGCCCTCACGCTGCAGCTTCTTCTTCAGAGCGCGGAGCGCCTGATCGACATTGTTGTCGCGAACACTGACCTGCATGTGGTGTCACCACCTTTCTAAGTTAGAGTTCAAGATTGCAGGAGGTGGCGCTATAGCAAGGGTGCCCTAGGTTGTCCAGATGTGATGACGTGACCCGGAAGGAGTGTGTGATGGACGAGACGCCCGAAAGGATCAGGGAACGGCTTCTGGAGGCGATCCTGGACCATGTGCCCTTCGACGGGTGGTCCGAGGCGGCGTTTCGGGCCGCGCAGAGGGATTGCGACGTGACGGCGGCGGAGGCGCGGGTCATCTGTCCGCGCGGGGCCGTGGACCTCGCCGTGGCGTTTCACCGTCGTGCCGACCGCGCGATGGTCGAGGCGATAAAGGCTGCGGACATGTCCGGGCTCAGGTTCCGCGACAAGGTGGCCGAGGCGCTCTGGCTCAGGGTCGGTGCGATGGGCGACCGCGAGGCCGTGCGGCGGGCGACGGCGCTGTTCTCGCTCCCGAGCCACGCGCCGGAAGGGGCCAAGCTGATCTGGGAGACGGCGGATAACGTGTGGACCGCACTTGGTGACAGCTCGCGCGATGTGAACTGGTATACCAAGCGTGCGACGCTTTCGGGGGTCTGGGCGTCGGTGGTTCTGTTCTGGCTGGGTGACGAAAGTCCGGACCGGTGCGAGACGCGCGCCTTCATCGACCGGCGGATCGATGACGTGATGCGGATCGAGAAGGTCAAGGCACAGGTCCGGGATAACCCGCTGACGCGACCCCTGTCGAAACTGCATGAAAGCCTGTTCGGCGGGATCAAGGCACCTGACCTGGATCATCTGGCCGACCTGCCCGGGCGTCTGGGCGGCGGACCGCGGTGACGCGGTCCGGGTCCGATTTCTTTTGGAAATCGGTAGGGGCTCTGCCCCGCCGCCCTGCGGGCGGCCCCCCGGAGTATATCCGAACAGAAGAAGCGGGTTTCGGTTTCCATCTGCGCGTGGAATGGAGTGCCGAGCAGGGGAGACATCCATGACTAGCGACATGACCGTGATCCAGATCAGCAAACCGGGCGGGCCCGAGGTTCTGGTGCCTGCACGGCGCCCGTTGCCAAAGCCCGGGCCGGGCGAGGTTCTGATCCGGGTGTCTCATGCAGGGGTGAACCGGCCGGACGCGCTGCAGCGGTCGGGGAATTACGCTCCGCCTGCGGATGCGTCCGACCTGCCTGGACTGGAGGCGTCAGGACATGTGGCCACGGTCGGACCCGGCGTGGCGCGGTGGCGCGAGGGCGACGCGGTTTGCGCGCTTCTGCCCGGTGGCGGCTATGCGGAATATGCGGTTGCGCCCGCCGCGCATTGTCTGCCTGTTCCGGCAGGCATGTCGCTGGAGGCCGCCGCCTGTTTGCCCGAAACCTTTTTCACGGTCTGGACCAACGTCTTCATGGCGGGAGGTCTGAAGGCGGGACAGGTTTTCCTTGTCCACGGGGGTACATCCGGCATCGGCACCACGGCTATTCAGCTGGCGCGCGTCTTCGGCGCGCGGGTTTTTACGACCGCTGGCAGCGACGAGAAGGTAGCGGTTTGCGAGCAGTTGGGCGCAGAACGGGGCATCAACTACCGCGAGGAGGATTTCGTCGAGGTCCTGCAGGCAGCGGGCGGCGCGGACCTGATCCTCGACATGGTGGGGGGAAGTTACCTGCCACGGAACGTGAAGGCTTTGAAGAATGGTGGCCGTCTGCAGCAGATCGCCTTTCTGACAGGTCCCAAGGTGGAGCTGAATTTTGCACAAGTCATGGTAAGACGGCTGACGATTTCCGGCTCGACGCTTCGCCCGCAATCGGTTGCCGCGAAAGCGCGGATTGCGGAGGCATTGGAGGCCCATGTCTGGCCGCTTCTGGCCGCTGGTCGCGTAGCGCCCGTGATGGACCGGACATTTCCGCTGGAAGAGGCGGCAGAGGCGCACCGCGCGCTGGAAGCGCCGCATGTCGGAAAGATCGCGCTTCGGGTCGAAGGCCGCTAGCGGATCGGCGCCATAAGCGCGTCGTCCAGCGTACAGTCCCGGCTGACGTCCCGCCCGCAGTCGCGCGGTTCCAGGTCGCGGGTCAGGCAGATGCGCGCCTCCTGAACGCGGCCCTGGCGGCAGGTGATGGTGATGCCGTCGGCCGAAAGCGACGGGTTGTCTTCGAGGAACGCCTCTTCCACCAGCTCGGCGGGCAGGCGGATCGCGCGGGTTATTCTGCGGAAGACAACCGGGCGTTTGACGCTGTCATAGGCTTCCCGAGCGAGGCGATAGTACTCGGCCGATGACAGACCCGTGCAGCGCCCGTGTTTGTTCCACTGGTGCCACGCATTCCCCGACGCGCCGAAAAGGTCGGCCTCGCGTGCCGTGTCCGCGCGGGTGGGATTGCGCGCGTCCGTCGGGCAGTAGCTTGGCCAGCCGCGCTCGTATTGCGGCCAGAGCCCGTGCAGAACCCAGCCATTGTCCGCGTCATCGTCGCATTGCGGCGATCCGCGCCGGTCGCCTTCCAGCGCGCACCATGTCGGCGACCATGAAAGGGCCATGACGTAATAGTCGAAATCTCCGGCGGCCTCGCCCTCGGCGCGTGCCAGACCGGCTGTCGCGATCAGCAGAAGAAGCCAGCGCATTTTCTCTTTCCTTGGGCCGGAGACGTGACTATATACGCCGCAACTTCCCCGAAAACGAGGATAGGGTCCACTCCGGACCGGCCGTTTTCCCCGGCCCCCGATGCTATTGTCAGGAGACGAGCGATGAACAAACCGATCATGGCCAAGGCGACCGCCGTCTGGCTTGTCGACAACACCACGATCAGCTTCAAGCAGATCGCGGATTTCTGCGGCCTCCACGAGCTTGAGGTTCAGGGCATCGCGGATGGCGACGTAGCCGCCGGCGTGAAGGGTTTCGACCCGATCGCGAACAATCAGCTGACGCAGGACGACATCGACGCAGCCGAAAAAGACCCGATGGTCAAGCTGAAGCTCAAGTTCAACCCCGCAGCCGTGGGCGAGGAAAAGCGTCGCGGGCCGCGCTATACGCCGCTCTCCAAGCGTCAGGACCGCCCGGCCTCGATCCTGTGGCTGGTCAAGTTCCACCCCGAACTGTCGGATGGCCAGATATCGAAGCTGGTCGGTACCACCAAGCCGACGATCCAGTCGATCCGTGAGCGGACGCATTGGAACATCTCGAACATTCAGCCGATCGACCCGGTGGCGCTTGGCCTCTGCAAACAGTCAGAACTCGATGCCGCTGTTCAGAAGGCGAACGAGAAAAAGGCGCGCGAGGGTGGCGTGATGACCGATGACGAGCGCCGCAAGCTCGTGTCGACCGAACAGTCGCTCGAAGGTCCTGAAGAGCCCAAGATCCCGACCGCTATTGCCGGGCTCGAGACCTTCACCCTGACCGACAGCCATGACGATGACGAGGACGAGGGCGATCTGCCGGACGCCGATAGCTTCTTCAATCTGCCGGACAGCGACGACGACGAAGACGACGACAATTAAGGGTTCCCTTGGGGTTCCCTCGGCTGCCAAATCTGCCCCGGTCCGGTCTGGACCGGGGCTTTTCTTTTGCGTCAGGCAGTATCGCGGCGCAGTAGCATCAAGGCCAGTCCGCCCACGACCAATTCGATCAGGATGTAGCCCAAGAGAAGCGGATGGGGTGTGCCGTCGACGACCACACTCAGGATGCGCCCTGCTGCAAGTCCCAGCATGAAGACCGCGACGCCCCAGAGCGCAGGCGTGCGGAGCGCTGAGGACATTGCGCCCGACGCCCAGAAAACGGCGCTTGCCAGATACAGCCCCATGATCGCTCTGAAGATGTGTGTCTCGTTCACGCCTTCGACGGGTATTGCGAACAGAAGCTCCATGGTTGCGGCGGGGGAAGCGCCATAGCTGAGGCCTGCCGGTATGACCCCGAGCGCGGCGATAATGAGAAAGAATTTTGTCATGCGTTTTGCCCCCTGGCCTTGTTTCCCTAAGGTCACTCTATCCAATGAGCCCTTTTCCAAGAACCAAAATAGCTCGGAGGGGCTGGAGTGCCGGTCAGGGTGCCACGCCAAGCGGCGTTGCTTCGGGGCATGTGCGGCCCGGGTGATGCGTGGCGCCCAGTCAGGCCTTCTTCATCATCCGCCGTGGAAGACCGCTTCGATATTGTGACCGTCCGGGTCCAGAACGAAGGCCCCGTAATAGTTCGGGTGATAATGCGGCCTGAGGCCAGGCGCCCCGTTATCGGTGCCGCCCGCCATGAGGGCGGCAGCGTGAAAGGCGTCGACGGCCTCGCGACTGGTTGCGGTG
This sequence comes from Kangsaoukella pontilimi, assembly GCF_009830125.1. Classification (GTDB taxonomy): domain Bacteria; phylum Pseudomonadota; class Alphaproteobacteria; order Rhodobacterales; family Rhodobacteraceae; genus Kangsaoukella; species Kangsaoukella pontilimi. The sequence continues at coordinate 401,157 of NZ_WUPT01000002.1, forward strand.
AGGGCGACATGCAGCGTTCCGCGTGTTGCATTTTGTTCGGCGAGCCAGAACCATGGCCGTTCATCGCCGTAGCCGGTGACACGTGCACCATCGGTGTGTTCGGTCGGCACATCGAACAGGCGGCGGACACCGAGGGGCGCGAAGGCGGCGTCATAAAATGCGGTGGAGCGGTCGAAATCCGTAATGCCAAAGGTAATATGGTCAATCAAAACTGGTCTCCTTTCGGTCAGAGATGGCGCGACCACGTGGTTGAAAACAGAAATCTAAACGCTTTTTCGTGCCCGTAGAGCGGCTGAAATCGTGCCGTCGTCGAGGTAATCGAGTTCACCGCCGATGGGCACGCCCTGGGCCAGAGAGGTTACGCGTACGCGGGATTCCAGAAGGTCGGCGATGTAATGCGCGGTGGTCTGGCCATCGACCGTGGCGTTGAGTGCGAGGATCACTTCGGTCACCTCTTCGGCGGTGACGCGGTCCACTAGCTTGGGGATGCGCAGGTCTTCGGGGCCAACCGCATCAAGCGCCGAGAGCGTCCCGCCCAGCACGTGATAACGCCCCTTGAAGGCGCCGCCGCGCTCCATCGCCCAGAGGTCGGCCACGTCCTCGACCACGCAGATCTCGCCATTCCGGCGTTTCTCGCTCTGGCAGATGTCGCAGATGTCGGAGGTGCCGATATTTCCGCAGTTCAGGCATTCGCGTGCAGTCTCGCCCACGACCCGCATGGCCTCGGCCAGAGGCATCAGCACGCGGGACCGCTTCTTGATCAGGTGCAGCACCGCGCGCCGCGCCGATCGGGGACCAAGCCCCGGCAGCTTTGCCATCATCTCGATGAGCGCTTCTATCTCGCGGGTGGCGTCGGACAAATGCGCCTCAGAAAGGAAGCTTCATGTCCGCCGGAAGGCCAAGCCCCTCGGTCAGCTTCTTCATTTCTTCCTGGCTCTTGTCGGAGGCCTTCATCTGGGCGTCCTTGATCGCGGCGAGGATCAGGTCCTCGACCACTTCCTTTTCGTCCGGGTTGAAGATCGAGGGGTCAATTTCCAGTCCGACCAGCTCGCCCTTGGCGGTCGACGTCGCCTTGACGAGGCCCGCGCCCGACTCACCGGTGACGGTCATGCTGGCCAGTTCTTCCTGCAACTCGGCCATCTTGGTCTGCATTTCCTGCGCGGCTTTCATCATCTTGCCCATGTCGGCAAGACCGCCCAAACCTTTGAACATCTGTCTCTCCTAGCTGTCCTCGAAAGGATCCCATTCGTCTTCGACCTCGGCCAGCGCTTCGCTGGAGGCCTTGGCCTCGATTTCGTCAGGCGTGCGGATCGTTTCAATCCGCGCCGAGGGGAACGCGTCGAAAATCGCCGCGACCAGCGGCATCTCGCGCGCCTTGGATTCAAGCTCGGACTTGGCGGCGTCGCGCGCCTCGGCAATGGTCGGCTGACCGCCCGAGCCGACGACCGATACCGCCCACCTCACGCCGGTCCAGGCCTGAAGCCGGCTGCCAAGGCGCTGGGCAAGATCGCTCGCTGCATTCCATGAGGGTTCGAATTCGATCCGCCCGGGTTGATAGCTGACCAGGCGCACGCCTGTTTCAACCTCGACCAGCAGCTTCACATCGCGGTTCGAGCGCATCAGGTCGACCACGTGCTGGAATGTTGGGAAGCGGGCCAGCGCGCTTTCGGGCGCCTGCGCCAGTGCCGTCTGCGTGCCGGACGCCGTGACGCCACCGGAGCGGGACATCGACGATTGCCGGTCGGCCACGGCCTGAGCGCCCGCGCTCTGGCCTCCGCCGCCGCCGCCACCGCCGGTCGGCGGAGCAGGGGGCGGAGTCTCGTCCTTGAGTTTTGAGACCAGTTCGCCCGGCGTGGGCAGGTCGGCCAGATGCGTCATGCGGATGATCGCCATCTCGGCCGCCATCATGGCGTTAGGAGCATGAGCGACCTCTTCCAGCGCCTTCAGCCCCATCTGCCACATTCGGGTGAGGACCGGCATGGACAGGCGGCCCGCCATCTCGCTGCCGCGTGCGCGTTCCTCGGGGCTGACGGTCGGGTCGTCGGCGGCCTCGGGCGTGATGCGGATGACGCTGATCCAGTGGGTGATCTCGGCGATGTCACGCATCACGGCGAGCGGATCGGCCCCGTCGGCGTACTGACTGCCAAGCTCTGTCAGCGCCCCGGCAGCGTCGCCGCTCATGATCATCTCGAACAGGTCCAGAACCCGGCTACGGTCGGCGAGACCCAGCATGGCGCGCACCTGATCGGCGGTGGTTTCGCCCGCGCCGTGGCTGATCGCCTGATCCAGAAGCGACTGCGCGTCGCGGGCAGAGCCTTCGGCGGCGCGGGTGATGAGCGCAAGCGCCTCATCCGTGATCTCGGCCCCTTCGGCATCCGCGATGCGGCGAAGCATCGCGATCATCACCTCGGGTTCGATCCGGCGGAGGTCGAAACGCTGACAGCGCGACAGTACCGTCACCGGCACCTTGCGGATCTCGGTCGTGGCGAAGATGAATTTGACGTGGGCAGGCGGTTCTTCCAGCGTCTTCAACAGCGCGTTGAACGCGCTGGTCGAGAGCATGTGAACCTCGTCGATGATGTAGATTTTGTAACGGGCCGACGCCGCGCGATAGGCCACGCTGTCAATGATCTCGCGGATGTCGCCGACGCCTGTGCGGCTGGCGGCGTCCATCTCCAGCACGTCCACGTGGCGGCCCTGACTGATCGCCACGCAATGCTCGCAAACGCCACAGGGGTCGGTGGTCGGGCCGCCGTTTCCGTCCGGCCCGATGCAGTTCATGCCCTTGGCGATGATCCGGGCTGTCGTGGTTTTGCCCGTCCCGCGAATACCCGTCATGATGAATGCCTGCGCGATCCGGTCGGCCGCGAAGGCATTCTTTAACGTGCGGACCATGGCGTCCTGCCCGACGAGATCGGCAAAGGTCTCGGGGCGGTACTTCCGCGCCAGAACCTGATAGCCGCTGTCGGTCTTTTCGCTCATGCCATCCTTGCCGGATTCGTGGGTGGTCGGAGACTAGACCGCCCGCGCAAGGCCGTCCACCGGTCAGGCGGTCAGATAGCTCCAGATCTCGTCCTTGAGCGCGGCGCGCTTCTTGCGAAGTGCCGTCTCAGCCGTGGCGCCGATAGGCTCGATATTGGTCTCGGCGCGGTGCACCTGCCTGTTCACCTCGTGATAGTCGTCGAAAAGCCGGGCGAAATGGGCATCGTTCGCCTTGAGATCGTGCATTTTGACCGTGAAGGCCGGAAATTCTTCGGCGAGCTCATGGGGCGTGTGGGACATGGGTTTCCTCCTGTTCTGACGTTACGCCCAAGGCTATGTCAGAGCGGCCCGCGATCGCCTTGATCCGCGTCAATTCGACTAGAGAAACAGAAGGATAATGCCAGTGACGGCCGCCGACACGGCCATAAGCCCGGCGATCATGCCAATCCGCCGCGTGTCCGGCCCATTGGCGGCGTGATCGTCCAGACGCTCGACAGTTTCCCGCGCGCTTCTCCAAGCCGACCAGAATATGAAGATGGCAACGAAGATAAGCAGGCTGGCCGCGGCCTTTGGTATCCACTCCGGCTGGAACGAGTTGAAAAGCGCCCGAAGTCCCAGAGCCAGCGCAACCGCCGCCATGCCAGTGCGCATCCACCCGGCGAAGGTGCGTTCATTGGCCATGACGGTCCGATCTTCCGCCCAATCGGTCCGGTCCTGGGCCATCTCGTTCTTGTCGCTCATGACGCGAATATACCGTTCCGGCGCCTCTTGTCAGGTCGCGCGGGATGAATTAACCACCCGACTGTTGCCTCCGGGGAGGCCGCCCCGGTCCGCGGAAAGCCGTCATCGGCACCCCCTCAGAACCAGAACGCGACATACTGTCGGTGTTTCTCATGCCCCGAGCAGCGGACCGGCGGGCGGTATTCTGAGGAGCCCCGAGGATGAAATCCCTGGACCAATTGCGCCGTGACGCCAAGGCGTTGAGGCGTGCCTACGAAGCGGGTGACCGCTATGCCCGTGCGCGCATCGAGGCGCACCCACCCCGCGACAGACGCGCAGTCTTGAAACACGCGGACTTTCTGCATGTCATCGCGGTCGAGAACAGTTTCGGAAGCTGGCCCCAGCTGGTCTGGGCCTCCGAGACCGTGGGACTCGACCGGGCGGCGCGGCAACAGCGGCTGAAGGTCGCCATCGCCCACGGCCAGAACTGGGTGACCGAGCGCTTGCTGGCCGAAACGCCGGATCTGGCGGACGACCTGTTCGGACTGCAATGCGCTCTGTATGACCGCGCTTCGGTCGAGGCCGCGCTGGATGAGAACCCGTCGCTCGCCACGCGAGAGTTCGGGCCACGTCGCCCGATCGTGCATCTGGCGTTCTCGAAGTACATCCACGCACGCCCCGATCTGAAAGCGGACATGCTTGCCATCGCTGAAATGCTTTTGGCGAACGGTGCCGATGTGAATGACGGCTATGCCGCGGAGACCGGAAGCGACCACAAGTTCTCCGCGCTCTACGGTGCCATCGGACATGCAAACAACATGGAGCTGGGGCGCTGGCTTCTGGAGAACGGTGCAGATCCCAACGATGGAGAGTCGCTCTATCATGCGACAGAGCTGGGTCATCACGACGGTCTCAGGATGCTGCTTGACGCCGGGGCCGATCCCAACGGTACGAATGCGCTGCTTCGCGCGATGGATTTCGGCGACGTCGAGGCGGTCCGGATGCTCTTGGATGCGGGCGCGTTGGTGGACGACACCAGCGGTGGCAAGTTGCCGTCCGTTATCCCGGCGCTTCATCAGGCGGCGCGCCGCATGTGCGGGCGCGAGATGATCGAGCTTTTGCTGGATGCCGGGGCCGATCCGGTCCGTCGGTTCGAGGGGATGACGCCCTATGCCTATGCCCGCGTCTTCGGCAATGGCGATCTGGCCGAGGCGTTGGAGCATCGGGGTCACGCGACTTCACTGTCGCCCGTGGAAGAGCGTCTGGCACGAGTGGCGGATGGCGCGGTTCTGACGGGGGACTGGATCGACCCCGAGACCTTGCCCGACGCGTGTCGGAACATGATCCGGATGATCCTGCACCTGCCCGGAAAACTGCCTCACGTGCGGCGCCTCGTCGATTCCGGCATGGAGTTCGACCGGCCCGACGCCGACGGGCTGACGCCGGTTCAGGTCGCCGGGTGGGAGGGGTTGCCAGATGTGCTGGCGTACTTCCTGTCGCTCAGCCCGGATATGTCTCATGTGAACGGGTTCGGCGGCACGCTTCTGACGACCATCATCCACGGGTCCGAAAACGCACCCGACCGGAAAGAGCGCGATCACTTGACCTGCGTCGAGATGGTGCTCCGGGAAGGCGTTGCGTTACCGCGCCGCGCGCCCGATCTGGCCGGAGACAAGGTGATTGCGGCCTTTCTGGCGGATTGGGCCGAGGCGCATCCGGGTCAGGTCGTCGATGGAGGTCCGGCGTGACCGTGCCATGTCTGCAGCCGACCGAGGCGCAGGCGGTCGCGCTTCTGTCGCGGGGGATCGAGGGACCGGTGGTGATGCTGAACCTGCTTCGGTTCCGTGGGGTGGCGGATTACACCGCCACCCCGTTGCTGGCTCCGGACGAGCCGATCAGCGGCAGCGCGGCGTTCGATCTTTATGTCGACGCCACGCGTCCGCATCTCGAACGCTCGGGCGGGACGATCCTTTTCTCAGGCGCGGGCGGCCCGTTCTTCATCGGTCCCGAGGCCGAGCAGTGGGACCGTGCCATGCTGATCCGTCAGGCATCGGTTCAGGCTTTCATCGGCTGGGCGACGGATGAGGCCTATCTCGATGGGATCGGGCACCGGACCGCCGCGCTTCTGGACAGCCGCCTCTTGCCGCTTGTGCCTGACGGGGTAACGTTGGCGAGCGACTGAAAGGCAGAGACCATGTTCCGCATCGCAGAGCTTCCGCTTGGCAAGGGTTGGCTGGGTATCTCGCCCGCACCGGGGCGGGGCGGGGCCTATTTGTCCGACGTATCCCGGATCATTGCATGGGGTGCGGACATGGTTCTGACCATGACCACGATGGCAGAACTGAAGCGTATCGGTGCGGCGGGTCTGGGCGACGATCTGGCGGCGGCGGATCTGCAATGGCGGCACCTGCCAATCCCGGATTTCGGCGCGCCGCCGCCAGAGGTTCAGAAGCGCTGGCCCGAGGTTTCCGCAGAGGCGCACGAGATTCTCGCGGCGGGTGGGCGCGTTCTGGCGCATTGCTATGGCGGCTGCGGACGCTCCGGCATGGCGCTGATGCGGCTAATGGTCGAGGCGGGCGAAGACGCCGACCCGGCCCTCGCACGGCTCCGGGACGTGCGGCCCTGCGCGGTGGAGATGCCCGACCAGCAGGCTTGGGCCGCAATCCCGATGTACCAGCGGCTGGGCTGGAACCCGTGAGCGATGCGCGCCGCTTCTGGGTGACGCTCCTTTTCGCACTCTGGGCGCTGGCCTTCGGTTACTCCTTCGTTTCGTTCATGACGACGCCGCCCGACGGCGAAGGTTTCACATTGGGTTTAAACCGGATTTCGGCCTACCTCGGCTGGCAGGGGATCGCGGGTGTGCTGTCCCTTGGCCTTTGGGGGGCGGCGCGCGGCTGGCCCAAGGGCACGAGCGCGCGCCAGCTGAGTGCCGTTCCGCTGCTCTTGGCCCTGTTTCACGTCATGCTGATCGTGGGCGTCATTCTCTGGGGACGTTCCGGCCAAGGGGGCTAGCCGTCCCGGTCGCGCCGCTTGTACGACATAGCCTCTTTCACCATTTTGCCGAAGCCTCTATCACGCGCGCGTGCCTCGGCGATGCTTTCGGAATTGCGCATGTCCTCGGCCAGAAGTTTCCGCCAGCGTATCAGCCTGTCGGGGTGGAGCGTGCCGTCCGCGATAGACGCCTGCACCGCGCAGCCGGGTTCGCGGTCGTGGGCGCAGTCGGAGAACCGGCAGTTAGCGGCCAGATCCTCGATATCCTCGAAGACCGCTGCGATGCCGTCGGCCACATCGGTCAGGCGCAGCGCCCGCATCCCCGGCGTATCGATCAGCCAGCCGCCATGCACTGTCGGCACCAGTTCGCGCGCCGTGGTGGTGTGCCGGCCCTTTGCGTCATCCTCGCGGATCGCCTGCGTCGCCGCGGTTTGCCCGGTCAGCGCGTTCCGAAGCGTGGTCTTGCCAACGCCGGACGATCCGACCAGCGCCAGGGTCTCCCCAGTCCTGCACCAGGGTGCAAGCCGCGCGACATCTTCGACATCGGTGGCGTCGAGCGTGATCGCCGTCAGAAGCGGCGACAGACGTTCGGCCTGGCGCTGATAGCTGCGCGGATCGTCGGCGGTATCGGCTTTGGTCAGGATGACGAGAGGCAGGCACCCGGCATCGGCGGCAAGAACGAGATAGCGTTCCAGCCGCGCCACGTTGAAATCGGCGTTGCAGGAGCTGACGATCCCGAGTGTCGTCACATTGGCGGCGATCAACTGATCGCGGGCATCCGTTCCCGCAGCACGACGGTTCAGGACCGACAGGCGGTCAAGACATCCAGTCACTCTGTCGTCGGCAGTCAGAACCCAGTCGCCGACAGCAAGGGGCGGAACGCCGGGCGGGACGCTCAGGCGGCGCGGGCCATCAGCGGTAAGGGCATCCACGCCATTGCGGTGGACCGCAGCGATGCGGGCAGGAATATCGGTGGTGTCGGTGATTTGCGCCTGAAAATGGCGCGACCAGCCAAGGTCGGCAAGAGGGGCGGTATTCATTGAGTCAGTTCCCGAAAACGTAACCATGCGCCAAGGGCCGTCTTGGACCATGGCGGTTTGTTCGGGCTCGGAAGGCGGTGCCTGTTCAGGCGGCCTCGGCCCGGAGGGATGACACAATGACCATAAATCCTCCGATGCGTTTCAGGGTGAGAGGCTGGACAACGACCCAAGCGGGGCTCGTTACGGCTGCTTCCTTCCGGACCTGACCGGGTTGGCGAGGCGCCTGCCCGCGCCAACCTCTCAAGGGTGCAGATAGGGCTTTTGGCGAAGATTCGCAACCGGTCGGCGTGATCGGGCCCTGTCGACGGCAGAGGCGTGAAAATGAGCGCCGCCATGCCTATCTCTGATGAACTGAATGATCAGGAGTGACGGAATGGCACGGAAATACGATACGGTTCTGGTGACAGGAGCCTCTTCGGGCATGGGCAAGGACTTTGCGCATCGCCTGCTGAAGAGCGGGTACACCGTATTTGCCGCAGCGCGAAGCGTCGACAAGATGCAGGACCTGAAAGATGCCGGGGCCATCGTTATCGGAATGGACATCGCGCGCGACGAAGACATCACGGCCGCCGTCGAGATCATCCGCGAACGGACCGGCGGTGTGGATATCCTGATCAACAACGCCGGCTTCGCACAATACGGCCCGGTCGAGGAAACGCCTGTCGAGAAAGCGCGCTACCAGTTCGAAGTGAACCTTTTCGGTCTGGCGCGGCTGACGCAGCTTCTGATCCCTGACATGCGCGAGAAGGGCAAGGGCCTTATCGTCAACCTCTCGTCCATGGGGGGCGTGATCTATACGCCCATGGGGGCGTGGTACCACGCGACGAAACACGCCGTTGAAGGCTGGTCCGACGCGCTGCGGTTCGAACTCGAACCTTTCGGGATCGACGTCGTCATCCTGCAGCCTGGCATCATCCGCACCGGGTTTGGCGAGGCGCTCGAGAGCAACTATCAGGGTGATGAGACCGGGCCCTATGGCAATACCATCCGGGCGATGAAGGAGGGGACTCAGGCAATGTACGATGCCGGAAAGGGTTCGGACCCGCGGGAGATTACTGATCTGCTGATGCAGGCGGTCCGCGCCGAGCGTCCGAAACCCCGCTACAGCGCCGGCTATATGGCGCGGCCGTCCATGATGATGAGGCGTCTTCTGCCGGACCGGTGGTTCGACCGGCTGCTCCGGTCGCAGATAGGCTGACCGCAGGCGGCTTGTCGGTTGAAGGCTCTGCCCCGCTCCTAAGGGTCGTTCACCAGGGATAATTCAGAAAAGGCGACGGGCTTTGCCGCGCGGTATCGTCGCGCTTTACGTATGCGTCACTTTAACGGCGCAACTTCGTAGGCATTATTACATCGTCCGGTCACAGTCGCATGCAGAAGTGCGCATTCAAAGTAAACGAACGATCCGGGACAAAAAATGCGAACACTTCTGAAAACGTTTCTCGCTGACGAAGCCGGCGCAATCACAGTGGACTGGGTGATTCTCTGTGCCGCGATCGTCGGTCTGGCTATCGCGGTACTGACGGCAGTTGGCGACGGTACAATGACGTTTGCCGACAGGCTGAGCCTGTGGATGTCGGACGCGCCGATCACCACCACCTACTAAGGCCGCTGGCGATGGCGACGGAATGCGGATCTGAAGAAATCCGCAAGACCGTCGCGCGACCAGCTCAGGTCGGCTGTCGTTCCGCCCAGCCCGCGAAGACCTTCTCCAGCGCGACCACGACGTAGTAAAGCACGATGCCGAGGAAGGCCAAGGCGATGAGGACGGCGAACATCAGCGGGTAGTCGCTGTTGGTCTTGCCGCTGTCGAAAAGCGCACCAAGGCCTCGGCCATGGGGGCTGACGATCTCCATCAGGTTTGTGCCGATAAAGGCGAGCGTCACCGCGACCTTCAGCGCGCCGAAAAATTCGGGCAGCGTCTTCGGCAGCGCGATCTTCCAGAAGATGGTCGACTGGCTGGCGCCGAGCGACCGCAGGATGTCGCGGTATTCGGGTTCCAGTGTGGAAAGCCCGATCGAGACCGACACCGCGATCGGGAAGAACGAGATCATGAAGGCGATCAGGATCGTGTTGAAATCGTGGGCGCCGACGAAGAGAAGCGCGACGATCGGCACCACGGTCGCCTTGGGGATGGCGTTGAAGCCCACAAGCAGCGGGTAGAGCGCGTCGCGCATGGTGCGCGAAAAGCCCATGATCATCCCGATCAGGACGCCGAAGGCGATGGCGAGCAGCAGGCCTACGACCGTCCGCCAGAGCGTCTGCCAGCCCATCACGAGGAACAGTTCCCAGAAGCGGGAATAAGCCGCGGGCAGGTCCGACGGCGAGGCCATGATGTAGTTCGGCCAGCCATTGGCCCAGACCAGAAGTTCCCAGAGGGCCAGAAAGATCACCATGGCGACGAGCGGGACGGCGACTTTGCGAAAGCTCATTCAGCGGCCTCCTCTGCGGGCGCGCGACCCTGCGCGATCTCGATCTGGTGGCGGAGGATGTTCAGCCGGTCTGCCGCCTCGGGCGTGTACAGATCATCGAGCGTGGGGATGCCCTCGCGCGGAATATCCATCACATATTGCGTCGTGGCCGGACGGCCGGACAGGACGACGACCTGATCGGCCAGAAAGATGGACTCGCGCAGGTCGTGGGTGATGAGAACGCCGGTGAAGGGCTCTTCGGCCTTCAGTCGGTGCATGGTCTGCCAGAGATCTTCGCGTGTGAATGCGTCGAGCGCACCGAAAGGCTCGTCGAGTATAAGCACCTCGGGCTTGTGGATCAGCGACCGGCAGAGCGAAGCCCGCTGGCGCATCCCTCCCGAAAGCTCGGAAGGCCGCTTGTCCTCGAATCCCTTGAGACCCACCAATTCCAGAAGATGCCGGGCGCGTTCTTCCTGTTCGCGCTTCGACATGGGTGTGGACACGATTTCCAGGGGCAGCATTACGTTCTTCAGAATGGTCCGCCATTCCAGAAGGACCGGGTTCTGAAACGCCATGCCGACGGTCGAGCGGGGGGATTTGACGCGCTCTCCATGCAGCCAGACCTCGCCCGTGTCGGGCTTCATCAGGCCTGCGATCAGGCGGGTCAGGGTGGACTTGCCGCACCCCGACGGTCCGACGACGGCAACGAAGCCGCCCTCGGGAACCGAGATATTCAGATTGTCGAGAACGGGCAGAGGGCCTGCCTCGGTCGCGTAGGCGTGGGTGACGCCCTTGATGTCGATCAGCGCTTCGCCCATGTCCGCGGCCTTTTGTTGGGTGGTGCCGGGCGGAGCGCATTCCCTGAAGGAATGCGGCACATCTCTTTGAAAGAGATGTTCCCGCCCGGTCCTGTCGTCAGTTCAGTGTGAACCCGCCTTCAGGCAGATAGGCGTCGGTGAAGTAGAGCGACGCGTCCGGCGTGTTCTGGTAGTCGTAGGTCTCGCCAAGCTGCGAGATGGCCGTTTCCATCCGCGCCGGGTCGATCCCGCCCATCCCGTTGGCCTTGACCCAGTCGGTGACGACGTTCTGGTCGATGGCCATCTGCAGACGCTCCTGCTCCAGCGCCTTGTCGGCAGCGGGGTTGCGCTCGACGAGGGACTCGATGCCAGCTTCCGGGTTGTCGATGACGTCCTGCCAGCCCTTGGCAACAGCACGCAGGAAGGCCCGAACGGTGTCGCCGTTCTCGGCAGCCCAGTCCGTGTTTACCAGGATCGCGTTGCCATAAAGCTGTAGCCCGTGATCGGCCATGAGGATGTTCGAGATGTCGTCATCCGCCACGCCGAGACGCTTGAGGTTGACGACCGACGAGAAGGAAAAGCCGGTGATCGCGGCCACGTTGCCTTCGGCGAGCATCGGCTCGCGGGTCGGGAAACCCACAGGCTCGACGGTGACGGCACTGACGTCGATGCCGGTTTCCTTGGCGAAGACAGGGAACTGCGCCCATGCGCCGTCCGGTGGCGGCGCGCCGAGGACCTTGCCTTCGAGGTCTTTCGGTTCCGACACGCCGAGCGACTTGCGGCCGACGATGGCGAAGGGCGGCTTGTCGTAGACCATCATCACGGCGGTCACCGGCGCGCCGGGGTTCTGGTCGAGGAATTTGATGACCGAGTTGATGTCGCCAAACCCGATCGGGAAAGCGCCGGTGGCGATCTTCGGAATGGTCTGGACCGAGCCTGAACCGGCCTCGATCGTGACGCTCAGCCCTTCATCGGCGAAGTGGCCGTTATCGATAGCGGCGAAATAGGCCGCCGAAGGGCCCTCGAATTTCCAGTCGAGGGCAAAAGGCACCTCGGTCTGGGCGCTTGCGACCGTTGCGGCAAGCATGCCGGCGGCCACGGCAATGGCGCGATGGAACATTGGCAGCATCCTCCAGTTGGTAGTTATGTGTTCAGCCGAACACCTTGTCGGACCGCACGGAAAGGGAAGCCAGCGCACCCCCCAGTCTCGCGGCATTGCCGTGAAGGTTTGCCCAACGGGTGAGCGATGCGCAAGAGGTTTGCTGGTTTTTTGGGCGGGTCGGCAGGCCGGTCGTGGGAGTGCCATGGCCGAGAAACGCACTTGCCGGTCACTGGCGGTGAGATGATAACTTGCAGCCGAGCGGGACATGCGCGGCGCGAATACCCTAGGGGGGTTACATGGAAGGCGACAAGGCCCTGCGCAGAGCGACGATCGGGATCTTTCTGATCCTGTTTGTGCATATGCTTATTGTGGCGAACCAGTTTCTTATTCCGGTGGTAGCTGCGGTGCTCGCCTATCTGGCGTTGCGACCTGCTCAGAAGTGGCTTGCCCGGCGCGGCATCTCCGGCGGCGTCTTCGGGGCCGTGGTGATCGTCACCGTCGCTTGTTCGCTTCTCTTAGGCGCGACGTGGCTGTCGAAGCCTGTGGCGGAAAGCGTCAGGCTTCTGCCTTCTGCGATACGGGATGCCCAATCCGCGCTTCGCGACGGGCCGCCGGGCATCTTTTCGGAGCTGACCGAAGCCGCAAAAGAGGCGCAGGAGGCGGTAGAGGAAGGAAGCGGAGAGGACCCGGAAGAAGAGCAGACGGTCAAGGTCAAGGTCGTGGAAGACGACAAGACCGTTCAGCAACTCGCGCTGCTCGGGCCGACACTTCTGGCTCAGGTGGTGCTTTCCCTGGCGCTTCTGTTTTTTCTTCTGTCGTCGGGGGATCTGTTTACGCGCAAGATCATCGACAGTTTCGACCGGTTCGAGGACAAGAAGCGCTCGCTCAAACTCCTAACCGACGCACAGGACGATCTGGGGAACTATCTGGGCGGGATCACTCTGATCAATTTCTGTCTTGGGGTGGTCATCGCGATAGGCATGTATCTTTGGGGGATCCCGCAATACATGGTGATCGGATTCCTCGGCTTCGCGCTGAATTTCATTCCTTATCTCGGCGCGATCCTCGGGACCGCAATCGCCGGTCTGCACGGATATGGCGCGTTCGGAGACATCTGGCCCGCGCTCGGTGTCGCCGCAACCTATTACGGGGCGAGTGCCATCGAAGGCCAGTTCGTGACGCCATACGTGATCGCCAACCGCCTGCGGCTGAACGCACCGGTGGTCTTTGTCGCGGTCGCCTTCTTCGCCTGGGTCTGGTCATTCATCGGAATGATCGTGGCCATTCCGATCCTGATCGTGGTCAAGCGCCTGTTGGACGCCAACGCATCGACGGCGAATATCGGTCGTTTCCTCGAGGGTGAGACAGTGGAGGAGCGCGTGACTCCTCCGGCGCCGTCCGAAGACTAGAATGGATGTGTGCCGCGCGTGACGGCGCGCGGCACGGTTGCTCAGAGCTTCAGACGGAACAGGGCAAAGCCGTCTGCTCCGTCACCTGCAGGGGCGATATCTACGCCTTTGAGGTCGTCGATATAGTCCGCCGCCTTTGGTCCGGTCTCAAACAGGACGGTCGCGCCCTCCATGGGAGCGAAGCGCCAGTTGGCGTCGGCTGACGGCTGGATTGTGCCTTGTTCGACGATATACCGCACGATGACGTCGCGGTTGGTGTCGGGCGCCTCGAAGATCACGGTCGAGCCGTCGGCGCCGGGGAACGATCCTCCGCCTGAGGCCCGGTAGTTGTTGGTGGCGATGATGAACTCCATGTCGTCCGTCACCGGCGCGCCATTGAAGGCGAGGTTTTTGATCCGGTTGGCGTCGGGGTTCAACATCCCGCCCTTCGAGTCGTATTTTGAGGGCTCTGACAGGTCGATCTGATAGGTCACGCCGTCGATCACGTCGAAATTGTATGACGGGAAGTCGGGGTTCAGAAGGCGCTGTTCGTCCCCGTCCTTGTCGATCTGGTTGAACATGCCGGCCGAGCGCTCCAGCCAGTCGCGCACCTGCGCCCCGGTCACTTTCACCGCCCGGACCGTGTTTGGATAGAGATAGAGGTCGGCCACGTTCTTGATCGCCACGTCGCCCGCGGGCACGTCGGTGTAATACTCGGGTCCGCCACGACCGCCGGCCTTGAACGGCGCTGCGGCAGAGAGGACAGGAAGTCCTTCGTACTCCGTCCCTCTCATCATCTCTTCGATGTACCATTTCTGGGCGATCGAGACGATCTGGACCGAGGGATCGTCGGCCACCAGTGCGAAATAGCTATGCAACGGCGCGGCGGTCTTGCCCACGGCGCGGCGGACATAGGCCAGCGTTTCCTGATGGTCCGCGAAGGTGGCATCGAGCACCTTGTCCTCGCTTTCCACCAGCGCGGTGATCGATCGGTCCTCGTTCCGCTGGCTGATGGGGCGCGTCTCGACCGACTGATTGACCACGCGCCATTCGCCGGCGTCACGCTCGAGCATCAGGTCTATTACGCCCAGGTGCGAGCCCCAGAACCCGCCCATGGTCGCGGGCTTGCCGTGGATCAGACCGGCCTCGGCATCGACGGCGGCATAATCGGCATAGGTGGGCGAAGGGAAGACGAGGTGGCTGTGCCCGGTCAGAAGTGCATCGACCCCGTCCACGGCGGCGAGCGGCACACTGGCGTTCTCCATCATGTCGGTCTCGTCCGCCGAACCGATGCCCGAATGGCTGAGCGCGATGATGATATCCGCGCCTTCTTCGCGCATCTGGGGCACATAGGCCCGCGCGGTCTCGAGGATGTCGCGGGCGGTGACGTTGCCCTCCAGGTGCTTGCGGTCCCAGTTCATGATCTGGGGCGGCACGAAGCCGATCAGACCCACCTTGATCGGGTGCGCCTCGCCCGCGCCATCGGTGAGCATCCGGTCGAGAATGACATAAGGGCGGATCAGCGTGGTGTCGGCGGTCGGGCTGCCGCCCCGTTCCTTGACCACATTGGCTGAGACGATCGGGAAATCCGCACCCGCAAGCGACTTCATCAGGAAGTCGAGGCCATAGTTGAACTCGTGATTGCCAAGGGTCGATGCATCGAAACCCACGGTGTTCATCGCCGTGATGATCGGGTGCATATCGCCCTCTTTCATGCCCCGCTCATAGGCGATGTAGTCGCCCATCGGATTGCCCTGAAGAAAGTCGCCATTGTCGAGCAAAAGCGCGTTCGTCGCTTCGGCGCGGATATCCGCGATGTGGGCGGCGGTGCGGGCCAGACCGACCGTGTCGACGGGCCGGTCGCCGTAATAGTCGTAGGGCCAGACATGCACGTGCAAATCGGTCGTTTCCATGATGCGCAGATGCGCCTGCCCCGCTGCGGCGCGAGCAGAGAACGGGTGCAGCATGGTCAGACTGGCGCCGGCGGTGCCGGCAAGAAAGGAACGGCGGGTCATGCCCGGAAAGACATAGCGTGTCATGAGACGGAATGCTCCCTGAAGATGCGATGAATTTATCCGATCAGTTTGGCACGGCACTCCGTATCGGAAAGCGAAATCGACGCTTGGCGTTGCGGCAGGCGGCAAGATGCCGGAAGCATGGGCGCTTTCGCGGTTTACCGGCAGGCGGGGTCATGCCAAACCCGCCGTACCACTCACGGGAACGGACGATGCGACAGGGCGAATCGGTGACCTTCGGCACTTCGGGGCTGGACCGGGCGGCGGCGCTGCGGGCCGATGCGGCGCGGTTGGGCGAAATGCTGGCGTCCGGACCCGTGGTCCTGCCTGTCTGGCGGGGGAAGCCCTGTCTCGATGCCCAGACGCGCGCGGCCTTCTGGGTGTCCGCCGATCACAAGGTTCTGACCCATGCCGACGAGGCGCCGGTCTTCCTCGGTCTGGACAACGGAACGCCACGCTTCGCGCAGGACATCTCCGGCTGGGATCCCGAGGCGCTGCCGGACACGCTTGGTGCATTTCACGACCCGTCCGAACAGCGACATCCGGCGCTTGGCGATGGTGCCGTCTTTGCCGAGCTTCGCGCCAATATGACCCGTCTCACCCGCCGCGATGCCGAGCTTGTCGCGACGGCGCGGGCGATCCTCGGTTGGCATGAAAGTCACGGGTTCTGCGCGAATTGCGGCACGAAAAGCGTGATCTCGAACGCCGGGTGGCAGCGCGACTGTCCCGCCTGCGGACGCCACCATTTCCCGCGCACCGACCCTGTCGTCATTATGCTTATCACCCATGGCAACAGCGTTCTGATGGGGCGCAGCCCCGGTTGGCCCGAGGGGATGTATTCGCTGCTGGCGGGCTTCGTCGAGCCGGGCGAGACCATCGAGGCCGCTGTCCGCCGCGAGACCTTCGAGGAGGCAGGCGTTACCGTGGGGGAGGTGCGCTATCTCTCCTCGCAACCCTGGCCTTTCCCCTCGTCGCTGATGTTCGGATGCGAGGGCCACGCGACATCCGCCGAGATCAGGATCGACCCGAACGAGATCGAGGATGCGCTCTGGGTCAGCCGTGAAGACATGATGCAGGCCTTCGCCGGCGCGCATCCCCTTATTAAGCCCGCGCGCAAGGGGGCCATCGCGCGCTTCCTGATCGAGAACTGGCTTGCCGACCGGCTGGACTGACGGCAGAACGCGCCCATGAACCTGACCGCCCGAGAAGATATCGACGCGCCCAAGGACGCCGTTTTCGCGGCAGTCACCGATTTCGACCGGTTCGAGCGTCGGCTGATGCGGCGCGGCATCGACGTCTTGCGCGACGAGAGCCACGCTGACGGTCTCGTGGGCCTCCGCTGGCGTGCGCCCTTCGACTGGAAGGGCAAGCGCTATGACATCGAAGGCGAACTGGTCTCGATCGAGCCGGATGACGGGTTCGCCGTCGAGGCGCATTCCTCGGGTCTGATCTGCCTCGGCGTGGTGGATCTTGTCGCGCTTTCCAAGACGCGGACCCGGCTGATGGTGTCGCTCGACATTCGCGCCACGTCACTCTCGGCTCGGCTTCTGATCGGCTCGCTCCGGCTGGCGGGGGGCACGATCGAGCACCGCTTTCAGGAGCGGGTGTCGTCCTTTGCGCGGGAGTTGCCGGGGGCTCTGGGTTAGTCGCCATCGTGATTGATGCGCGCGGGCGACGGAGGAATGGGCTGCAGGAGGAATTCCTTTGGATCAACAGGTATCGGGCAGCTGTCTTTGCGGAGCGGTGAGATTTCTCATCTCTGGCGCGTTCGAGAGTTTCTTTCTGTGTCACTGTTCGCGTTGCCGAAAAGACAGCGGCTCGGCTCATTCCGCAAACCTTTTCTCATCCAAAGCCGAGATCGAATGGTTGGCCGGACTTGACCACGTCAGGACGTTTCAGCTTCCCTCCACGCGCCACGTGAAGAGCTTCTGCTCGGCCTGCGGTTCTGCAGTTCCGATGCTGCAAGCGGACAAAGCCCTTTTGGTCGTGCCGGCAGGCTCCTTGGACAGTCGCCTCGACATCCGGCCAGACGCGCGCATCTGCTACGCCAGCCGGGCTGAATGGACGGATCAACTGGCGCCGGTTCCCACGGTTGATGGCCTTCCTGGCTAGACGCTTTCGGAAAGGGCGGTCAGCGAATGCATTCGTTGTCCATTGCCGGGGCTCCCATCTCTGGTTGGGGCCACTCCTAGAAGGCGCCGCTTTCGAGAAGCCTGAGGCGGGGCTGGTGTCTTGCGTTGTATAGATATCTCGCCCATGCAGCGAAGAGAGGCGTCAATAGCCCTGCTTCAATCTCGATCGTGTCGGTCAGAACGCTTCCGCCCTCGTATGGGGTAATGGACAGGGTGTGCCGCCAACTTTTCACTCCGGCTCCTTTTTCTACCGAACGCAAGATCATCTCCGCGTCGTCGCATTCTAGAACATCCATGTGATAGGCCTGCTTGGGCAACTTGCCAAACAGGGAGACATCGACATCTATCGACTGCCCTGTTCGGGTGCGGCCGTCCGGCAGACCTTCGAACGCGACGATGCCCTCGGTAACGCGGCTCAATCCGTCATAGCTGGTCGCGAGGGCCCATAGCCGCTCTGCGCCAACGGGATAGAAAAAGCGCGTGCGTATTGTTCTAGGCAAATTCGTAATCCCTGATCTTGGTGCTCGATTGACTGATGTTTTGCACCGTCCATCACGCTGAACGGTCGCTTTACGCAGTCACCGCCCCAGCTTGGCGTGCACCTCGTCGAGGTCGATCTCGCCCACCGGCATCTTGTTGCCGGGGTTCTCGAAATCGTAGCGGAAGAGGTCGAAATCGCGTTTGTAGATCTCGTAGGTCAGGTGCATCGACAGGTCGTCGAAGAACTCTTCGACCTTGTGCGCCATTTTCGGCCCGTGGCCTGCGCTTTCGTTGAAACGGGGAATCTCGCCCAGATCGACCGGAACAGGTGTTTCGACCGCGTCCAGAACCGCCTGCATTCCGTCGTTGAACTGCTCGGTCCAGAAGATGCGGTCATAGCGGCCGCCGTTCACGATGAAGGTCGAGATATGGCCCGACATGGATGACCAGTGGATGTCGGGGTCCATGGGCTTGCGGAACCGGATCGTGTCGCGCGCGAAAAGCAGGAAACGGCGGAACATGGCGATCTGGTCGAAATCCCCCTCAACCTCGATCCCGTATTTCTGCGCCAGTTGCGGCACGAGGTTGCCGCGATAGCGTTGGCCGTTCCGCTGAATGCCGGCGATCTTGTCGAAGAAGGACGACAGAATGCGGTTGTAGGGGTTGCGGACGAAGCTGAAGGCGAAGCTCTTGTGTTCGGTCACGTTGGCTTCGATCCGGGGCTTCGAGGCCTCGAGCGCCCACTTGTGCAGGCCTTCGGTCGCGTCGTGGATGTCGCCGTCGAAAAAGCGGCCATGATCCGAGTAATGCATGATCTGGCCGATGGTCGAGCAGGCGCATTTCGGCACGACCCGATAGACCATGCTTTCGCTCTCGGTCATCCAGGTGCCGGGAAACCCCATCTTGCCCGCTTGCCCCCTACTCAAATGCTCAAATCCGGCCCTTTGGGCCCCAATTTCCGTGACAGAAGCAAAAAACGGAGGGTTCTTCAATCCAAAGTCTTGGGGTATCTGTGGTTCGGGGCACAAGAGCAGGGAAGAACGAGGGGCATGGCGCAGATCGCGTATCTCCTTCTTTGCCACAAGGATGTGGAGGCGATCGTCGCACAGGCCGAGCGTCTGACGGCGATGGGCGATACCGTTTCGATCCATTTCGACGCGCGCTCGCCGCGTGCCGATTACGATCACATGGTCGCGTCTTTGGCCGGGAACCCCAACGTGGTCTTCGCGGCCCGGCGCAAGAAATGCGGCTGGGGCGAGTGGAGCCTTGTGGATGCCACGCTCGAGGCGCTCAAGGCCGCAGTCCATGCTTTTCCAAGGGCTACGCATTTCTACCTGACTTCAGGCGATTGTATGCCGATCAAGACGGCGGAATACGCACGTCAGTATCTGGACCGGTGGGATGCCGATTTCATCGAAAGTTTCGATTTCTTCGAGTCCGACTGGATCAAGACCGGGTTCAAGGAAGAACGGCTGATCTATCGGCACTGGTTCAACGAACGCAGTCAGCCCAAACGGTTCTACACCTCGTTCAACCTTCAGAAGCGGTTGCACGTGACGCGCAGAGTGCCCGCGGACATCCGCGTTATGATCGGCTCACAGTGGTGGTGTCTCAGGCGCCAGACCGTCGAGGCGATCCTCGATTTCTGCGCGGCGCGGAAGGACGTGCTGAGGTTCTTCCGCACGACCTGGATCCCCGACGAGACGTTCTTCCAGACGCTTGTGCGCCACCTTGTACCCGGCGACGAGATCGAGACACGGACACTGACATTCCTGATGTTCTCGGACTACGGGATGCCGGTGACATTTTACAACGATCACTACGACCTGCTTCTGGCGCAGGATTTCCTGTTCGCGCGCAAAATCAGCACCGAGGCGCATGAATTGAAGCGCAGGCTGGGCGCGCTCTATTCCGAGACCGGGCGATCGTTCAGCGTTTCGAACGAAGGAGAGCGGCTTTACACCTTTCTGACAGGCCGGGGCCGGATCGGGGAACGCTTCGCGCCGCGTTTCTGGGAAAAGGATGCAACCATCGGGCGCGAGCGCTCGCTCATGATCGTCACCTGCAAGAAATGGCACGTGGCGAAGCGACTTCTGGACCGGGTGGGTTCGGTGTCGAACGTGCCGCGTGTCGAATACCTCTTCGACGAAGAGGCGACGCCTTTGCCCGATCTTGGGGGCATTCAGGCGACGCTTGCGAAACGGACGCGGCACCGCCGTGCCCTGATGCGGATGCTCTTCGACTATTACGAGACCGACCGGCTGATGATCTGTCTCGATCCTTCGAACCTGGACCTGTTCCGCGACTTCTACGCGGACCGGAGCGAGACGCGCCTTCTCGAGATCGAGTGCCAGTACTCCGACACCTATCTCGAAGGTCACGCCAAGCGGGTCGGCTTGGCCAGCGACCAGACTCCGGCAGAGGGTTTCCGGACGCTGCTCCCCACGATCCGGAACGACGTTGCTCATGAAAGCGAGATGCTCAGGGACCAGAATTTCCCCGAATTCTATCGGATGCTCGAACGCGCGCGGCCCGAGGACAATGCCGAACCCCTTTCGAAATTCCTGAGGATCGACCGGCAAAAGGCCTTGGATATCGCGCGCACCGACTATCTCTTTGTGGACTGACAAGAGGACCCTCGCCATGAGCTATGACGACCACAACATCTTCGCCAAGATCCTGCGCGGCGAGATCCCGAGCCAGACCGTGAAGGAAACCGAGCATACTCTGGCCTTCAAGGACATCGCGCCGCAGGCTCCGCATCATGTTCTGGTGATCCCCAAGGGCGCATACGTGACCGCCGACGATTTCGCAGCGAACGCGAGCGAGGCCGAGATCGTGGATTTCTGGCGGACCTTCGGTGACATCGTCGCCGAGCTTGGCGTGGCGGCGGACGGTTATCGCATCATCTCGAACGCGGGTCGGGACGGGCTTCAGGAGGTGCCGCATTACCATCTGCATATCCTTGCAGGCCGTAGCATGGGGCCCATGCTTCTCAAGACGGACTGAACCGGAGAAGGATCAGGAAAACGCTGCGTGGTCGCCAAGCGCTACGCTGGAGCGTCCCTCCAGCACATCGCGGTAATGGTCAAAGAGCCGATCCTCGCCGAAACTGGGGGTGGCTTCGCGGCTGTAGTTTCCTGAAGCATCCAGCGCCAACATGGATTCGGTGGCGTAGTACCGCCCGATCCGCGCGAAGTCGGCCTTGTCGCGCGCGCTGGCCGAAACCCGACCGGCGAGTGACAGAGCGGTTATGATGGTATCCATCATGCGCACCGGAACCCGTCTGAAACGGGGGGCACGGCCTGTCAGGCGGAACAACTCCTCGCCCATCTCCAATGGTGTCAGGGCGGGGCCGGGGCCGCCGATGGGCAGGATACGATCCTGCTTGTCGGCGTCGTTCAGACAGGCCGCGATGTACCGTCCCAGATCCCGGTCGGAAATCGGCGTGCAGCTGGTCAGTTGTCCGTCACCGAACAGAAGGTAAGGGCGGCCATCACGCACCCGCGCGATCTGACCCGACAGCGATTTGAAAAAGGCGGTGGGGCGAACGATGGACCACGTGAGCCCGGACGATTTCAGATGCTCTTCCGCGACCAGTTTGGCCCGCTGGAATTCAAGCTGGGGCCGCTGCACGCAGATGGCCGACAACAGCACCACGTGGCGGATACCGCCGGCCTTCGCGGCGTCGATGGCGCGGACCGTTGCGGCGTGGTCGATCTCCCACGCGTCGCGGGGAAGGCCGGTGCGCGAGGCAAGGCAGATGACGAGCGCGTCGAAACCCTCTGCGTGCTGCCTTTCCAGGTGAAGCGGCGCGCCGCGTCGTATGCTCAGAGCGTCGGGCAACCCATCCGCGTCCGACCCCTCCCGAACCAGCGCCGTCACCCTGTGACCCGCCTCGGTCAGGCCGATGGCGGCCCCGCGCCCGGCGGTGCCGGTCGCGCCGAGGAGGAGGACGGAGAGGGGCGGTGCGGTCATGACCCGACCAAACCGCGTTCGCCCGGGAAAGGAAAGGGGCCGCGCGCCGCGAGGGGCAGCGGCGGGTCGGACACCCAAGGTGCTGACCGGTGCAACGGGATCAGCAGGCGGGTCCCCGCCTGTGCCGAGGTGCCCTAATTCGCGGACAGGTGTCCGCCGTGTCGGTGGCTGGCGGTGGAAGTGGGCCGCGCGGACGCGGCCTCTATCCGCTCGCTAGTCGACTGTGGTTTCTACTCTGTTCATCACTATTTCTGCGACCTCTCCGGAAATCGTCGCACCCTTTACGGTGCCGCCGCTATTCGCGATTTCCTGTTCACTCGGCGGGTTGATTGTCCTTAGCGTACCACCGCCCCCACGTGGATCGCGAGGCTCTGTCGTAACCGTCGCGCCGGCGTCCTGAGCGCCACCACCGACGACCGTTGTTTCAGCGACGGCAGACGTCGCAAGCGCGGCGCTGGCCGATATTGCAAAAAAGATATGGAATTTCATGAACTTTCCCCCAAACAGATACCAATAGGACGCGACGCGCGGGCGGTTGTTCTGTCAAATGCAGCGTCCCGCGCTCCGGTCAGGCTTGGTGAGTGGGGCCGACGAGGAGGACAGAGAGCGGCGCGGCGGTCATGCCCCGCGCACGGCGCTTTCCGGTTCGAATGGTAAGACCCGGCCTGTCAGCCCGTCACCAAGAGAGTCATGCCCGTCAGGATCACCACCGCCCATCCCAGCCGCTCTTTCAGATGCCCTTCTTTCAGCAGAACGCTTCCCGCGATCACGGTCAGAAGCACGCTGACCTCGCGCAGGGGCGCGACATAGGTGACGGGCGTGAAGGTCAGCGCGTAGAGGACGAGGATATAGGCCAGCGGACTGAAGACCGCGATCACGAGTACGCCGCCCCGGTGCTCGCGCCAGAGCTGGCGCACGCGCTCCGGCCGCCGCCGCGCCACCGGTGCCAGCAGGATCACGCGGCCAAGGGTCGTGGCGTAGTCCAGCAGCAGGGGCGGCACGAGCAGGACCGAGACGGCATAGGCGTCCCAGGCCGTGTAGCTGCCGATCAGCAGTCCCGTTCCAAGGCCGAAGAGCAGCGATGTCCGCAACTCAGCCCCCGATCCGCGCCGGAGGCCGCCGCTTAGCATCAGCACCCCGAAGACGATCAGCCCCGCGCCGACCGCCATCTGCGTACTGAGCACCTCGCCCAGGATCAGAACGGCAAAGAGGCTCGACAGAAGCGGTCCGGTCGCCCGCGCTGTCGGGTAGACCAGCGACAGGTTGCCCTTGCGGTAGCCCGCCTGCAGCATCAGGAAATAGCCGAGGTGGATCAGCGAACTGCCGGCGATGAAGCCAAGCTCCACCCAGCCGAGCGCCGGGCGCTCGACCAGCAGAATCCACAAGGCCAGCGGCCCGTAGAGAACCAGTGCCACGGCAGAGAACAGCCAGAGCAATTCGGGTCCGCCGTTGATCTTCTTGACGAAGACATTCCAGGTTGCGTGGCAGAGAGCGGCGGCAAGAACGAGGGCCAGACCGAGTAGCGACATTTTCAGGGTCTCCGATCAAGAGCTTGGACAAGCGTCATCGCGCCCTGTCCATCCCCTCTGGTCTTTTCGTCCTCGGGTGTCCGCCATCGGTTGGCTCATGACGGCGCTCGGTCCGGCCTGCCCGTTTTGAGGGCAGCGGAACCCTAGCCGCACATGGATAGGCTGGGTGGACGCTAGGCGTCCGGCGTGGCGCTGGCAAGGCTTCTGCCGATTGCCGCCTTGCGCCTGCCGCGCCCGGGGCTAGTATGCGGCGCGACACGCGAAACGGAGCCGTCCATGTCCTCGATCACGCCAGAACGCGCCGACGATATTCCGCCGCCCGAAACCGAAGAGGTGTCGAAGACCCGGATCGCCTGCGATGGCGGCGAGGGGGCGCTCGGGCACCCGCGCGTCTGGCTGTCCATCGACCCGGCGAGCGGGTACGTCGACTGCGGCTACTGCGACAAGCGCTACGTGCTCAAGAAAAGCTGACCCAAGGTCAAAGCGCTTCGGCTTGCACTTCTTCCTGACAAGCGCAACAGTTGCGCCACCAAGAACAAAGTTCAGGGAGAACTCACATGGCATTTCGCCACACACTTCTTGCGGCTTCGGCCCTGGCGCTCATTGCGGGCGCAGCTTCGGCTGAAACCATCAAATGGGCCCGCGCCGGCGACTCGCTGACGCTCGACCCGCACGCGCAGAACGAGGGTCCGACCCATACGCTGGCGCACCAGATCTACGAGCCGCTGATCATCCGCGACGTGACCGGTGCATTCGAGGCCGCGCTCGCCACCGACTGGGGCCCGACCGACGATCCGAACGTCTGGCGCTTCAACCTGCGTGACGGTGTCACCTTCCACGACGGCTCGGCCTTCACCGCCGAGGACGTGGTCTTCTCGTTCGAGCGTGCCAAGACCGAAGACTCCGACATGAAGGAGCTTCTGAACTCGATCGTCGAAATCCGCGCCGTCGATGACATGACCGTGGAATTCGTGACCGATGGTCCGAACCCGATCCTGCCCAACAACATGACGAACCTGTTCATCATGGACAAAGACTGGGCCGAGGCGAACAACGCCGTAAAGGTGCAGGACGTCGAAGGTGGTGAAGATACATTCGCCGCGAAGAACGCCAACGGCACCGGCCCTTACAAGCTGGTCAGCCGCGAACCCGACGTGCGCACCGTACTCGAGCGTAACGACGATTACTGGGGCATGGACATGTTCCCGCTCGATGTGACACGGATCGAATACACCCCGATCCAGAACGCCGCGACCCGTGTCGCCGCGCTTCTCTCGGGTGAGGTGGACTTCATTCAGGACGTGCCGGTGCAGGACCTCGGTCGCGTGGGCGATGCAGAAGGTCTTGTCGTAAAGACCGCACCCCAGAACCGCGTCATCTTCCTTGGTCTGAACATGGGCGACGATGATCTGGCCAATGACTCGGTCGACGGTGCGAACCCGCTCGCAGATGTGCGTGTGCGTCAGGCAATGAACATGGCGATCAACCGTGGAGCGATCCAGCAGGTCGTGATGCGCGATCAGTCCCAGCCCGCGGGCGTCATCATGCCTCCGTTCGTCAACGGCTGGACCGCAGAGCTCGACGCGGTGCCGGAAACCGATCTCGACCGTGCCAAGTCGCTCATGGAAGAGGCTGGCTACGGCGACGGGTTCTCGATCCAGCTCGACTGTCCGAACGATCGCTACGTCAATGACGAAGCAATCTGCCAGGCGACTGTCGGGATGCTTGCTCAGATCGGCATCACAGTGAACCTTGACGCCAAGTCCAAGGCACAGCACTTCCCGCTGATCAATAACCTCGAGACCGACTTCTACATGCTGGGCTGGGGTGTTCCGACGTACGACTCGGAATACATCTTCAACTTCCTCGTCCATACCAAGGGCGACCAGTACGGGTCGTGGAACGGCACCCGGTATTCGAACCCCGAGCTTGACGAGAAGATCGTGAGCCTGGCGTCGAACACCGATCTGGAGGCTCGGAATGCCACGATCGCCGATATCTGGCAGACGGTTCAGGACGAAGTGCTCTACATTCCGATCCACCACCAGGTTCTGAACTGGGGCATGAAGGAAAATGTCGGCATCGAAGTCGATCCCGAGGACCAGCCGAAGTTCAAGTACTTCTCGCTTGGCGGCTAAGCCTCTGCGCATCTGAAGACTGACGCCACCGGCTTGAGAAGCCGGTGGCGTTTTTTTTTGGCCGATTGATTTCCGCTGCGTCACTTCTATTTTTCTTGCGATGGGACACTCACCCTGTTTCCGCGGATGACGCTGCGGCGCCCTTACTTCGAATTTCGCGACCTCGGTCTAGTAGATGGACCGGCGGACCCGGTGTGGTGTTCCATCGTACGCCTTTCAGCCGAGCTGACCGGAGTGAGATTTGGAAAACTCACCGTGTTCGATCGTGCGTGCGACCGGATCGTTGTCCGGGCCGCGCATGGCTTTGCGGCCGAGGATCTTGGTCATTTCAAGGATCCTCCCAGCTTCCCGCTTTGCCGACGCATCATCGCCGAACAGCGGCTTGTCGGAATTACGGAAACCCACGAAGACCCGGAAATGCTGAAAAGCCCTTTCATCGAGCGGTATTCGGTCAGGAGCTACCTTGGAGCACCGATACTGGATCCCGCGAATACCGCAATCGGCACGCTTTGCGTTTTCGATGACAAGCCCCGGCTGTGGTCGCATCGGCAGCGCGAACAAATCGGCGAGATGGCCCATCTGGTCGATCAATCGATTCTGCTGAAAGCGTCGCTGGCGACAATCCGACTTCTGTCGCGCGCCCAGCCCTCCGGATGACGCGCCTTTCCCGCTCACGTTGTCGCGAGGCGGATTGTGCCGGTCGTTCTGGCGGGCAATGCTGGTCCATCGTACTGAAACAACACCGCAATAATGCCGAGGGAGATCGTCCATGAAAACCATCGCCGCCACAGCCGCGCTGCTGGCTCTGACAGCAACCGCCGCGTCGGCCGCCGAATTCCGATGGGCAGGCACCACCGACCCGCAGACGATGGACCCTCATGCGGTTAACTCGGCGCCGGTGCTTGGCTTTCTGAACAACGTCTATGAAGGGCTGGTTCGGCGCGGAAAGGACATGACGGTCGAACCCGCGCTCGCGACCTCGTGGGAGTCGGTAGGCAACGGCGAGGGCTGGCGATTTACCCTACGTCAGGGCGTGACGTTCCATGACGGATCGGCCTTCGACGCCGATGACGTGATTTTTTCATACGAGCGCGCCTCGTCGGAGGAGGCCGACACGCGGTCGTGGTTCGCGCCGGTGAGCGAGGTCCGCAAGGTCGACGATTTCACCGTCGAGATCATGACGAGCGCGCCGAACCCGATCTTCCCTGACTCGATCGCGAACTGGATGATCATGGATTCCGGCTGGGCCGAGGCCAACGGCACGGTGCGCCCCGACAAGGATCAGGGTAACTTCGCGACCCTCAACGCCAATGGCACCGGGGCATTCCGTGTGACGGCCCGTGAGCCGGGCCTCCGGACGGTGCTCGAACCCTTCGGCGACTGGTGGGGAACGCCCGAGCACAACATCACGCGGGCCGAATTCACGCCGATCCAGAACCCGGCGACAGCCGTTGCCGCGCTCCTGTCCGGCGAGGTCGATTTCATCAACCCGGTGCCGATTCAGGATGCCGAACGTCTCGCCTCTGCGCCGGATGTGGAGGTGATTCAGGGGATCGAGGCCCGCGTCATCATGCTGGGCTTTCCACATCAGGCCGAAACCCTGAAATACGCTGCAAATGCCGGTCAGCCCAACCCATTCCTGGATGTGCGCGTCCGCGAAGCTGTGGCCAAGGCGATCAACGTCCCTGCGATCCTTCAGACGATCATGCGCGGGAATGCCGAAGCGGCCAGCCAGCTTGTCAGCCCGGCCATGCGCGGCTTTTCCGAGCCAAACGCGGCACCTTACGCCTACGATCCTGACGGCGCCCGCGCGCTTCTGGCCGAGGCGGGCTACGGCGACGGTTTCGCCTTCGGCCTGAAATGCCCCAACAACAGGTACCTGAACGACGAGGCGGTCTGCCAGGCGGTGACGGGGATGCTTGCCCAGGTGGGGATCACGGCGGAACTGGATGCGATGCCGGTCCAGAACTACTGGCCGGAACTGCGCGAGGACAATTTCGACATGTATCTCCTCGGCTGGTCGCCCGGCACGTTCGATGCCGAGCATCCCGTGCGCTTCCTGGCGCACACGCCGCAGGACAATCTTGGCACCTGGAATTTCGGCGACTACTCGAACGCGCGTGTCGACGAGCTTTTGCCGGCGATCCAGTCCGAACTGGATGAGGGTACGCGGCAGGCGATGCTGGATGAGGTCGCCGGCATCCTGCAGGACGAGGTGGCCTATGTGCCGCTTTATGTGCAGCCGCTTCTCTGGGGCGTCCGTTCGGGTGTCGAGATGACACAGCGGCCGGACGACTTCTTCATCCTGCGCTGGGTGACCGTGAACTGAGGAAGCAAGGGAGGGGGCGTCTGCCCCCTCTGCGCGCCGCGGCATGCATTCACCGCCCAGAAGCGTTTCGCATCCAAATTCGACATGCTGCAGGACTTCCCGGACCCGAAGAGTGCGGACGTTAACCTTAATTTTCGTCAATCCTGACCGACATTAAGGTTAACGCGCCCTTCACCGGGCAGGGCCTGAGCGCCGTACTCGACTTCTTCTTGGTCCAAATACTCTTGCCGAAGGCGCCGCCGCGGCACGCGGCGGGTCAGCGGCGCTCGGGAGCGGCGGGATAAACGCCCAGAATCTTCAGCTCCGAAGTGAAATAGCGCAGCTCGTCCAGAGCCAGCGCGACATTCGGGTCATCGGGATGGCCTTCGATATCGGCATAGAACTGCGTGGCCGAGAAGGACCCGTCGACCATGTAGCTTTCCAGCTTGGTCATGTTGACGCCGTTGGTCGCGAATCCGCCCATGGCCTTGTAAAGCGCGGCAGGGATGTTGCGGACCTTGAACACGAAGGTCGTCATCATGCCGGTGTCGCCGCGTCGGCCGAGGTCCGGTTCGCGTGACATGATCAGGAAGCGGGTGGTGTTGTGATCCTCGTCCTCGATATTGCGGGCAAGAATGTCCAGTCCATAGACCTGCGCGGCCAGTTCCGATGCCAGCGCCGCGTCGGCCTTTTCACCGGCTTCGGCGACGTCCCTCGCGGCGCGCGCATTGTCGGGGCTGACCCGGCCTTCGATCCCGTGCTCCGACAGAAAGCCTGCGCATTGCGGCAGGAGGACCAGGTGGGAATGCGCCCGCTTGATGTCCGAGAGGCTCGCGCCATGGACCGCCAGCAGATTGATATGGACGCGGAGAAAAGTCTCGTCGACGATGTGCAGGCCGCTTTCCGGCAACAGGCGGTGGATGTCAGCCACGCGGCCGTAGGTCGAGTTTTCGACCGGTAGCATCGCAAGCTCGGCCTGACGGTCGCGCATCGCGTCGATGACCGCCTCGAAAGTCCGGCAGGGCAGGGGTTCCAGTTCCGGATGTGTGCGGGCGGCGGCTTCGTGGCTGTAGGCGCCAAGCTCGCCCTGAAAGGCTATGCGTCCAGTCATGTGGGTCCCGGTGCGGCAAGAAGGGCGTTTGGTCGCGGCTCATATCCCTTGAAGCTGACAAGGGGAAGCGGATAGAAGGCGGTCCAAATACCGAGGGAACTGGACGCGACATGTTCGACACAATGACGATGACCAAGATCATTGGGGGCTTCTGCGGCACCTTTCTGGTCTTCCTGCTTGGCGGTTTCGTGGCGGAATTCATCTACCATCCGGCACATGGGGACGATCACCACCAGGCCTACACGATCGAAACCGGCGACGATGGGGCTGAGGAAGAAGTCGTCGAAGTCGACTTCGCCGAGGTCTATGCAGCCGCGGACGCCGGCGCGGGCGAGCGGCTTTGGAGACAGTGCTCGGCCTGCCACAAGCTCGAAGACGGCGCCAACGGCACGGGGCCGCATCTTTACGGTGTCGTGGGCCGCGATGTGGGGTCGGTTCCCGGGTATTCCTACTCGGGCAACCTTGTCGCTGTCGCCGATGTCTGGACGCCTGAGAACCTGAATGGCTTCCTGACGAATCCCGGCAACTATGCGCCTGGTACCAAGATGTCCTACCGCGGCATGGGCGATATCGAGGATCGCGCGAACCTCATCGCCTATCTCGACAGTGTTGGCGGCTGATCCAGAAACGCTCAGAATTGCATGAAAAGGCCGGGTGTTGCGCCCGGCCTTTTTGCTGCGCGCGCTCCGCTCACCAAATGTTCACCCAATATCGCCTTGAACATTAGACGAATGGAATTTTAGCTACATCTAATGAAACGAGCATAGTGGCCCCGGCCCACGACAGGAGGATGCCCGATGACCAAGCAGGAAGCCCCGCGCGCCAAAGCTATGGCGATTGCCGCTGAGGACAGGTCCTTTCCCTTCTGGATCACCGCTGGCCTTGCGATAGGCGCGCTGGCCGCGTCGGCCGGTCTGGCCCGCGGCGAAAGCCACGAGACGATCATCGAGAGCCATGGCTACAACTACTATGCCGAGTTGAAATATGGCCCGGATATCGAGCATCTGGACTATGTGAACCCCGATGCGCCCGTTGGTGGCGAGATCGCGCTCGCTCTGGACGGCACATTCGACAGCATGAACCCTTACGCGACCTCGAAAGGAAGCTGGGGGGCGTTGTCGACCATCGGCTATGAAGACATCATGGTGCCCACGAGTGACGAGGTGGGCTCGATGTACTGCCTGCTCTGCACCACCATCGAGTATCCCGAAAGCGAAGACTGGGTGATCTTCAACATCCGCGACGACGTGTTCTTTTCGGACGGCACTCCGATGACTGCGGAAGACATCCTGTTCACCCATGAGCTTCTGATGAACGAGGGCACGCCCTCCTACGCCCAGTACATCCAGACGGTCGTCGAGTCCGCCGAAGTGCTCGATCCCTACACTCTGAAGTTCACCTTTGCGGAAGGCATTCCGCGCAAGGGTCTCATCACGCAGATGGGTTCGCTGCCCGTGTGGTCGAAGAAGTGGTATGAGGATACGGGCTACGGGCTGAATGAAAGCCGGCTGGAGATCAGCCCCGGTACCGGGGAATACATGGTTGATTACGAAGCGCTCAGCCCGCCGCAGCGTATCATCTATCGCCGCAACCCGGACTATTGGGGCAAGGATCATCCGCTGCGCAAAGGCCGCGGCAACTACGACAGCATCCGGATCGAGTATTTCACCGACAGCACGTCTGCCTTCCAGGCGTTCACTGCGGGTGTGGTCAACCTACGCCGGGAAAGCGACTCGATCCGCTGGGCGACGTCCTATGACTTCCCCGCCGTCGAAAAGGGCTGGGTCGTTCGGGAAGAGCTGGATGACGGAACGCCGCCGGCCGCGTCCGGCTTCATGTTCAACATGCGCCGCGACAAGTTCGCGGATCGCAACATCCGCCTCGCTTTGGGTCTGATGTACAACTTCACCTGGACGAACGAGACGCTGCAATACGGCCTGTTCCAGCAGCGCGAATCGTTCTGGGAGAACGAGCGGCTGAAGGCCGCCGGTCTGCCGGAAGGTGATGAACTGGCGCTTCTTGAGGAATTCCGCGACCGGCTCCCGCCCGAGATCTTCACGGAAGAGGCGGTTCTTCCCCATGAAAGCGGGACGTCGCCCACCGACCGGAGGAACCTCCGCCGTGCGCTGCGCCTGATGGAGGCGGCGGGTTATACGCCGGGATCCGACGGGCTTTTGCGGAATGCGGCGGGCGAGACGCTCAAGGTCGAGTTTCTGGAAGACACGCAGTCGCTCGACCGGATCATCCTTCCTTATATCGAGAACCTGAAGACGCTGGGTGTCGACGCCACCTATAACCGGGTCGATCCGAGCCAATACCAGTCTCTGAGGCAGTCGAACGAATTCGACATGCGCATCGACTCCTATCGTAACGGCCTGACCGAGGGCTCGGGTCTGCAGCAGAAATTCGGCTGCGACGACCGGGACGATATCTTCAACCCGGCGGGGTACTGCAACGAGGTGGTCGACGAGATCGCTCTTCGCCTTCTCGAGGTCGAGACCTATGACGAGATGGCGACGATGGTGCGCGCCATCGACCGGATCATGCGCTACGACTATTTCGTCGTGCCGACCTGGATGCTTCAGAAGAACTGGGTCGCCTATTACGACATGTTCGAATACCCCGAGAACCTGCCGGAATTCGGGCTTGGGCATCTGGACTACTGGTGGATCAACCCCGAGAAACAGGCCGAATTGAAAGCCGTCGGCGCGCTGAAGTAAGGCCGGGACCTCATGGGCGCGTATATCCTCCGACGGCTGCTGCTGATCATTCCGACGCTTTTCGGGATCATGCTGATCAACTTCACCCTGACGCAATTCGTGCCGGGTGGTCCGATCGAGCAGATCCTCGCGCGTCTGGAGGGTGGCGGCGATGTGTTCGAGGGTATCTCGGGCGACCGTCAGGATGTCGAACTCGACATGGGCGGCGAGGATTCGGGCTATCTGGGTGCGCGGGGCCTGCCGCCCGAATTCATCGAAGAACTTGAGCGCGAATTCGGGTTCGACAAGCCCGCCCATGTGCGTTTTGCCCAGATGATGTGGAACTATATCCGCTTCGATTTCGGTGAAAGTTACTTCCGCTCGATCAGCGTTGTGGACCTTGTGATCGAGAAGATGCCGGTGTCCATCACGCTTGGTCTATGGTCGACGCTGATCGCCTACGCCATTTCGATTCCTCTGGGGATCAGGAAGGCTGTCCGCGACGGCTCGACCTTCGACACCTGGACGAGCGGTCTGATCATCGTGGCCTACGCGATACCGGGCTTTCTGTTCGCGATCCTGCTCCTCGTCCTCTTCGCGGGCGGGTCGTATTACCAGATCTTCCCCCTCAGGGGACTGACCAGCGACAACTGGGAGGAGCTGAGCCTGATTGGCAAGATCGGGGACTATTTCTGGCACATCACGCTGCCGGTGCTGGCCTCGTCCATCTCGGGCTTTGCGACGCTGACGCTTCTGACCAAGAACAGCTTTCTGGACGAGATAAAGAAGCAGTATGTGATCACCGCCAAGGCCAAGGGCCTGTCCGAGGGCGGTGTCCTCTATGGTCACGTCTTTCGGAATGCCATGCTGATCGTCATCGCCGGTTTCCCGTCCCTGTTCATCGGCATCTTCTTCGGCTCGTCCCTGATCATCGAGACGATCTTCTCGCTCGACGGGCTGGGGCGGCTGGGCTTCGAGGCGGCGGTCGCGCGGGATTATCCGGTGATCTTCGGCACGCTTTTCGCCTTTGGCCTTGTCGGGCTTCTGGTCGGTATCCTGTCGGACCTGATGTATGTCTTCGTCGATCCCCGGATCGACTTCGAGCGGCGGGAGGTCTGAACCATGGCCATGCCCGAGCTTCAGCCCGAGCCCGTTCCCGGCGCGACCGCACCTGCGCCACCCAACCGAAAGCGCATGTGGCTGTCGCCGCTCAATCAGCGGCGCTGGCGGAACTTTCGAAGGAACGGCCGCGCCTTCTGGTCGCTGATCATCTTCGGCATCCTGTTCGGCCTCAGCCTGCTGGCCGAGTTCATCGCCAACGACAAGCCGATCCTGGTCAGCTACCGGGGCGAGCTGTACGTCCCGATCTTCAACTTCTACCCCGAGACGACTTTCGGCGGCGACCTCGCCATCGAGGCGCAGTACCAATACGAGGACGTCGACTGCCTGATCCGGACCGGCGGGATCGAGACCTGCTACGACGACCCTGAAGGCGTGCTGGAGGAGGCCGAAGCGACCGGTCAGGTGGACGGTGTGGATGTGGAAAAAGGCTGGGTGCTCTGGCCGCTCATCCCCTATCGCTATGACACGGTCGTGGATATCCGGGGCGCCGCGCCATCGCCGCCCACGTCCGACAACTGGCTAGGTACCGACGACACCAAGCGCGACGTGGTGGCCCGGGTCATCTACGGGTTCAGGCTGTCGGTGCTGTTTGCCCTGATCGTCACGCTTCTGGGGTCGATCATCGGGATCGCCGCCGGGGCGGTGCAGGGCTATTTCGGGGGCTGGCTGGACCTGATCTTCCAGCGGATTCTCGAAATCTGGTCGTCCACGCCGTCTCTCTACGTGATTATCATCATGTTCGCTATTTTCGGGCGAAGTTTCTGGATGCTGGTGTTCCTGACGGTTCTTTTCGGCTGGCCTGCATTGGTGGGTGTGGTCCGGGCGGAATTCCTGCGGGCGAGGAACTTCGAATATGTGCGCGCGGCCAAGGCGCTTGGCGTCTCGAACACGACGATCATGTTCCGCCACATGCTGCCCAATGCCATGGTCGCGACGCTGACCCTTCTGCCGTTCATTATCACCAGCGCGATCGGCGGTCTGGCGAGCCTCGATTTCCTCGGCTACGGCCTGCCGTCCTCGGCGCCGTCGCTGGGTGAACTGACGCTTCAGGCCAAGCAGAACCTGCAGGCGCCGTGGCTCGCGTTCACCGCCTTCTTCACCTTCGCGATCATGCTGTCGCTTCTGGTGTTCATCTTTGAAGGTGTGCGGGATGCGTTCGACCCAAGGAAGACCTTCCAATGAGCGGTGACGTCGTCCTCAATGTGCGGGATCTGAATGTCTCGTTCCGACAGGACGGGGCGGTGACCCATGCGGTGCGCGGCGTGTCCTTCGACGTTCGCCGGGGCGAGACCGTGGCGCTGGTGGGCGAGAGCGGGTCCGGCAAGTCGGTGACGGCATTGTCGACCGTGGACCTTTTGTCGGACAGCGCCACCACGACCGGGTCAATCACCTATGACGGGGCCGAGATGGTGGGCGCGGACGAGGCCGAGTTGCGCCGGGTGCGCGGCAACGACATCAGCTTCATCTTTCAGGAGCCGATGACCTCGCTCAATCCGCTCCATACGCTGGAAAAGCAGTTGGGCGAGGCCGTGGCGCTGCACCAGGGCCTGCGCGGCGAGAAGGCGCGGGCGCGGATCATCGAGCTTCTGGACGAGGTGGGCATTCCCGATCCCGAAGGCCGTCTGAAGACCTATCCGCACCAGCTGTCCGGTGGACAGCGGCAGCGGGTGATGATCGCCATGGCGCTGGCCAACGGGCCTGAGCTTTTGATCGCGGACGAGCCGACGACGGCGCTCGACGTGACGATCCAGGCGCAGATCCTCGACCTGCTGGCCGATCTGAAGCGCGACCGTGGCATGTCGATGCTGTTCATCACACACGATCTGGGCATCGTGCGGAAATTCGCGGACAGGGTCTGCGTGATGAAGGACGGCGTGATCGTCGAGCGTGGCGAGACGGCCGAGATCTTCGCTAACCCGCAGCACCCCTACACCAAGATGCTTCTGACGGCCGAACAAACCGGCCGGCCGGGACCAGTCCCGGAGGGTGCCGAGACCGTGGCCGAGACCGACGGCTTGCGCATCTGGTTCCCGATCTATCGTGGCCTTCTGAAGCGGACGGTCGGGCATATCAAGGCGGTGAACGCCGCGACGCTGTCGGTCAGGCAAGGCGAGACCGTGGGGATCGTCGGCGAAAGCGGGTCGGGCAAGACCACTCTGGCGCTGGCCATCATGCGGCTGATTTCGTCGGAAGGGCCGGTGGTGTTTCAAGGCCGGAACATTCAGGGCCTGTCCAGCCGCGAGTTGCGTCCGCTCAGGGCGGACATGCAGATTGTCTTTCAGGATCCCTTCGGGTCGCTCAGCCCGCGGATGACGGCGGAAGAGATCATCGCCGAGGGGCTTGGCATACACAAGGTCGCACGCGGCAAGTCCAACCGCGAACTGGTGGCCGAGATCATGTCCGAGGTGGGCCTCGACCCGGCGACGATGCATCGCTATCCGCACGAATTCTCGGGCGGGCAGCGTCAGCGGATCGCCATCGCGCGCGCCATGATCCTGCGGCCCAAGCTGGTGGTTCTGGACGAGCCGACAAGCGCGCTCGACATGACCGTTCAGGTGCAGATCGTGGAACTGCTCAGGGCGCTTCAGGCGAAATACAAGCTGGCCTATCTGTTTATCAGTCACGACCTGAAGGTTGTTCGCGCGCTCAGCCACAAGGTGATCGTGATGAAGTCGGGCGACGTGGTCGAGGCGGGCGATGCCGACACTGTCTTCGATAACCCGTCGAGCGAGTATACACGGACCCTGATGGCGGCGGCCTTCGATGTGAAGGCCGTGAGCTGAGGGGCTCTGCCCCTCGGCGCGTTTCGCGCCTCACCCCGGGATATTTTCAAACAGGCGAAGGGACCTCATTCGGGCTTTCGGGCGACCAAACCCCGGCTTGTGCGCGAGGGCGGTCCGGCCGGGAAGGCATAGGTGGTCTCAACGATCAGCCCTGCATCCGTGATGAGGCGGGTGATTTCGGCTTCCGTGAAGGTCCGGTGCCGCCATTGCAGCCAGATGATCACGTTGCACCAATGCGGCTTCGAGACCACGAGGCGCAGCCGGCCGCCGGGGCGAAGCATCGCGGCAAGATCGGCGACCGCGCGGGCGGGGTCGGGGCAATGCTCGATGACATGGGCGACAAGGAGCTCGTTTGCGGACAGGCGTGGCGTTTCGCCCAGCTTTGCGGCAACGGTTTCGGGCGCGACCCCACGTCGGGACAGCGCCGCTCGGCCGCGGTCGAGCATTGCGCGGGATGGATCGACCAAGGTCAGGCTGCGCGGCACACCATTGACCGCGATCCAGG
This sequence comes from Kangsaoukella pontilimi, assembly GCF_009830125.1. Lineage (GTDB taxonomy): Bacteria > Pseudomonadota > Alphaproteobacteria > Rhodobacterales > Rhodobacteraceae > Kangsaoukella > Kangsaoukella pontilimi. Next base: position 437,385 of record NZ_WUPT01000002.1, read on the forward strand.
CTTCGGCAAAGGAAGCGGTGCCGCTGCCCATGTCGACCACGTCCACGGCAGTGCCTCCGGCAAGGCCGGGGGCCGAGAGAAAGCCGAGATAGCCGTCGTAGTAGCCGAGGCTGCGCATCTTGTCGCCCCAGCGTCCCGAAACGGTGTCATAGCGCTCGTGAAGGCTGTCGGCGGTATGGCTCATGTGGGAAGATTGGCACGGCATCGGCGCGAGCGCCAGTCGCCGCTGGCCTCTCTTGTCCGGCGGGGCTAAAGGGAATGCGTCAAGGAGGAACGGGACCGATGGCATCCCTGCTGCAACCCAAACCCGGTGTGGACCGGATCATGCTTTACAAGGGCGGGGCGTCGAGCCTTGCCGGGCATGATCAGGTTCTGAAGCTTTCGTCGAACGAGAACCCTTTCGGCGCGCCCGAAAGCGCGAAAGAGGCGATCCGCCTCGCGGTGTCGCGGCTGCATCGCTATCCGGGCACGGATCATGCGGCGCTTCGCGCAGCCATCGGAGAGGTGCATGACCTCGATCCCGAGCGCATTGTTTGTGGCGTCGGCTCGGACGAGATTCTGGCCCTTGCCGCGCAGGCCTATGCGCCGCCGGGGACGGAGGTGATTTACACCGAGCACGGATTCTCGCTCTACAAGACTCTGGCGCTGGCGGCGGGTGCCGAGCCCATCGAAGTGCCGGAGGCCGAGCGCCGCGTGGACGTGGATGCCATTCTGGCGGCGGTGACCGAGCGGACGCGGCTGGTCTATCTGACGAACCCCGGTAATCCGACTGCGACACGAATCGAGCTGGACGAGATCGCGCGGCTCGCCGACAGTCTGCCGGGCCATGTTCTTCTGATCATCGACGGGGCCTATGCCGAGTTCGCCGAAGGCTATGATGGCGGGGCTGCGCTGGCCGGAAGCCGGGAAAACGTGCTGATGACGCGGACCTTTTCCAAGCTCTACGGGCTGGGCGGGCTGCGCGTGGGCTGGGCCTATGGCGCGACGGCGATTATCGACACGCTCAATCGGATGCGGGGACCGTTCAACCTGTCCGATGTGCAGCTTGATGGTGCCGAGGCGGCGATGCGGGATCGTGAATGGGTGGCGCGCTGCCTTGCCGAGAACGCGCGGATGCGCGACTGGCTACGGGCGGCGCTTGCCGATATCGGCATACCCTCGGACGAGAGCCACACGAATTTCGTGCTGGCGCGCTTCGGGTCGGAAGCCGGGGCGGATGCTGCGGATACCGCGCTGAAAGCCGACGGTATCATCGTGCGCCCGGTAAAGGGTTACAAACTGCCCGACTGCCTGCGTATTACCGTGGGTACCGAAGCGGATTGCCGGCGTGTTGTCGACACGTTGAAGCGGTTCCGGGAGACCGCGGCATGACCCAGCTCTACGACCGCGTGGCGCTGATCGGCCTCGGGCTGATTGCTTCGTCCATGGCACATGCCATGCGCCGGGGCGGGCTGGCCGGAGAGATCGTCGGCACCGCGCGCTCGGCAGAGACCCGCGAGATCGCGCGCGAAATCGGGCTTTGCGACCGGGTGGTCGACACGGCCGCCGAGGCCGTCGCGGATGCCGATCTGGTGGTGCTTGCCATCCCGGTCGGCGCCATGGAGGACATGGCGCGCGAGATCGGGCCGCATCTGAAACCCGGCGCGACGGTGACCGACGTGGGCTCGGTCAAGCGTGCCGTGGTCGATGCGGTGGCTCCTCATGTTCCCGAGGGGGTGCATTTCATTCCAGGCCACCCGCTGGCAGGGACCGAGCATTCCGGCCCGCGCTCGGGCTTTGCCGAGCTGTTCGAAAACCGCTTCACGATACTTGTACCTGACGGAAATACCGCGATGGAGCCCATCGAACGGCTGACCGCGCTCTGGCAGGGGATGGGCGCGCTGGTCGAGACGATGGATGTCGAGCATCACGACCTTGTTCTTGCGGTCACCAGCCACACGCCGCACCTGATCGCCTACACGATGGTGGGTGTTGCGGACGACCTCAGGCGCGTTACCGACAGTGAGGTCATCAAGTATTCGGCGGCCGGTTTCCGGGACTTCACCCGAATCGCGGCGTCGGACCCGACCATGTGGCGGGACGTCTTCCTCAACAACAAGGAAGCGACGCTTGAAATTCTCGGTCGCTTCACCGAAGAGCTTTTCGCGCTGCAGCGCGCGATCCGGACAGGGGATGGTGAGCAGTTGTTCGACTATTTCACGCGCACGCGTGCGATACGCCGCGGCATCGTCGAGGCCGGTCAGGACACCGATGTGCCGAACTTCGGCCGTCCGGTGAAGAAGCCATGAGGGCCTTGGTCGCGCTTGTCGCGCTACTGGCGCTGGCGGCCTGTCACAGCGGCGGCGTCGGCAGTGGCACCGTGGGCGGCGGCGGCATCGTCGCCGTCAAGCGGGCACCTGTCGACGGGCCGGGCGGCTGCGGCGTTCGCAATGCCTGGGTGGTGACGGAAGTGTCCGGCGTGCGCCTGTCGCGGCCGGCGATCATGACGCTGGAAACGGCTGAGGCGCTCGATCAATGGGTGCGGACAACGGCCATTCCGGCCGTCGGAAACCGCGGTGGCGGGCTGGTTGAGCTGACGGTCGCTGCGCATTACGCCTGCCGGACCCGAAACAGCCGGCCGGGTGCACGTCTGTCCGAACATTCCCGGGGACGGGCCATCGATATCTCGTCGGTGGTGATGCGCGACGGCAGCCGGGTGACCGTGCTGACAGGGTGGAATGACGGGCGCGACGGGCGGCTTCTGCGACGGCTGCACCGGGGGGCCTGCGGGCTGTTCGGCACGGTTCTGGGACCGGAGTCCGACCGGTTCCATCAGGACCATTTCCATTTCGACTTGGCGTCCTATCGAAGCGGTCCCTACTGCCGGTAACGCGTCAGGGGGTTCTGCCCCCCGGCCTACGGCCTCCCCCGGGATATTTCAGAACAGGCGAAAGGGTCAGCGGATCACGATCCGGGGTGCCGGTCCGATCGGCACGGGGCCGATGGCCATGAGGCCGCCTCGGAAGGTGAGCGGTGCGTCGATCGTGTCGGGCCGGCCCGAAAGGGCGGCAAGGATGCCGAGGCCGCGCTCGAACGTATCCTTCAGCGCGGGATCGACGATGCCGGTCGAGACTGCCATATCGAGAAGCCGCCGCCATTCGACCGCCCTGAGGTCAATCCGGCCTTCGGGGATGCCAGCCTCGTCCACAGAAAGCGTGCCGGCCGCCTCAAACAGCACGTCGCCCCAATTGAGCGAAAGGTCCGCAAGGTCGATATCGGTGATCTGGGGGCGCGCGACTTCGATGGCGCGCCGATCCCAGGGCGCGGTAAAGCCCATTTCGGCGTCGAGCCTGAGGCGCGCGATCCGGTCCGGGAGGATATCGACCGGGTCGAGGGCGCGGTCGAGCGCCTCTGGCAGGCGGAGGCCTGTGATCTCGGCGCCGACACGATGGGCGTTCTCGCGGACAGGCACGCTGGCGGTGGCGAAGCGCGCCTCGTCGAGATCGGCCTGCCAGCCGAGAGTCGAGGAAAGCGACAGGTTCTCAGCCACCACGGTCGAGCGGTCGAGCGGGAGTTGGGTGGAGGCGCCCAGGTAGATCGACCCACGCGTGCGGTCCGACGTGAATTCGATGCCCTGAAGCGGGGTCGACAGCCGGTGCGTCGGGGGCAGGACCGCGATCACTTCGGTCGGGCGATAGGCCAGCGCCAGAAGCTGAAGGAACTCGGCCCGCCAAGCCACCCCCGTTTCGGGATCGGCGACGGCCACATCGGTAAGGATCGTGTCGAAGCGGTTCGGGAAACCGCGCACGTCGAGCCCGCCCAGATCGGCGGCCCAGCCTTCGTCGCGACGCGCCTCAACCCAGCCGTTCAGCGCGCGCTCCAGCGCGATGCTGCCCACGGCCCAGTAGCCCATCCAAAGTCCGGCGGCTGCGAGAATGACGACGAGAAGTCGCCTCATCTGCTCTTTCCCCTCAGGTGACACCGCCCTAATAAGGCCCCCATGATGGAAGGACCAGAGATCATGGACCGCCCCTTGTGGGTCTTCGGCTATGGCTCGCTGATGTGGCATCCGGGATTCCCGGTGGCCGAGAGGCGGCTGGCACGGCTGGACGGGTATGCGCGCACCTTCTGTATGTCCTCGATCCACCATCGCGGGACCGAAGAGGACCCGGGCCTTGTTCTTGCCCTCGACAAGGTGGAGGGCGCCCACTGTCATGGCGTGGCGTTTCGTGTACCGGATGACGACGCTGACGAGACGGTGAACTATCTGCGCGAGCGCGAGCTGATCTCTTCGGCCTATCTGGAAGAGCGTCTTCCCGTGACTCTCGACGGGGGCGAGACGGTCATGGCGCTGTCCTACGTGGTCGACACCGATCACGTGCAATACGTGGGCGGCATGGCGCTTGATCAGCAGGCGCGCATCATCTCGACCGCCGTGGGCGGTCGCGGGCCGAACACGGAATACCTCTGGAACACGGTCCGGCATCTGGCGGAGCTGGGGATCGAGGACCCGGACCTGTCCTGGCTCGACCGGACGGTGCGCGAAATGGTCGAAAACCGCTGATTCGTTTTCCATTGGCACCGGGGGCCGAGGTGTCTAAACTCCCGCAAAACAACTAGCGACAGGACCGGGCCCTTCATGGCATCACCGGATCGCGAGGCCGAGCCGCATTTCACACGACCCTACCGTCAGATCCTGACGATGCTCATCGTTCTGGGGCTGGTGGGCTTTGGTGCCTATGTGGCCTATCCACAGGTCGCACCGGTGTTTCTTGCCAACCCGTGGCTGAACGGGTTCATCGGGTTCGTCTTCGTCATCGGGGTCTTTGCCTGCTTCTGGCAGGTGATCCAGCTGATCTCGTCGGTGATCTGGATCGAGGGCTTTGCGTCAGACCGGCCGGGTCATCAGTTCACCAGTGCGCCCCGGCTTCTGGCATCGCTCGCCGCGCTTCTAAGGAAGAAGGGCGCGCGGATGCAGCTTGGTGCGACGTCCACGCGGTCGATCCTCGACTCGGTTGCGACGCGTATCGACGAAGCGCGGGATATCACGCGATATATCGTCAACCTTCTGATTTTCCTTGGCCTTCTGGGTACGTTCTACGGGCTTGCCACCACCGTCCCGGCGGTGGTCGACACGATCCGGAATCTCGCCCCGCAGGAAGGCGACACCGGCGTCGAGACTTTTTCGCGCCTCATGACAGGGCTCGAGGCGCAGTTGGGCGGCATGGGCGTGGCGTTTGCATCCTCGCTTCTCGGCCTTGCGGGATCGCTCGTGGTCGGCCTTCTGGAGCTTTTTGCGGGACACGGGCAGAACCGCTTCTATCGCGAGTTGGAGGACTGGCTGTCCACCATAACCCGCGTCGGGTTCTCAGCCGAAGAGGGCGGAGGCGCGGATGCCGGTGCGATTTCGCAGCTGGCCGAGCACATGGCGATGCGCCTAGACCAGATGCAGGCCTATTATGCCGAGACCGAGAGCCGCCGCGAGGCCGCCGAGGACCGGCTGGGCATGCTGGCCAATGCTGTGTCGCGTCTGGCTGACCGGATGGGCGAGGGCGACATGTCCCATTCCTCGCCAGACCAGACCCGCAACGCCGAAGCGCAGGAGCGTCTGGCCGAGGCGCTGGAAGCGCTTCAGCGAGACGGAATCGGGCAGGTGGACGCCGAAAGCCGGATGCGCCTGCGCTCGATGGATGTGCAGATGCTGCGTATCCTCGAAGAGATGTCCGCCGGGCGTCAGGAAAGCCTTGGCGAATTGCGCGCCGACCTCTCCGAACTGATCAAGGCCGTCCGGATGCTTGCCCGCGACCGGGCGATGTAAGCCATGGCGCTGACGCGGCGATCGGTTCAGCGGATGTCGGCCTCGATCTGGCCGGGCTTCGTGGATGCGATGACGGCGCTTTTGCTGGTACTGATGTTCGTGCTGTCGATCTTCATGATCGTACAGGGCATCCTCCGTGAGACGATCACGGGTCAGGAAACCGAACTGGATCAGCTTGCCGCCGAAGTCACGTCTCTCAGCCGCGCGCTTGGTCTCTCCCAACAGGAAACCGCGCGGCTCGAAGACAACCTGACCAGCCTTCAGGCCGAAAGTGCACGTCAGGCCAACCTGATCGCGAACCTGACCGGGCAGCTTGACTCGCAGGCGCGGGCGCTGTCCGAGCGCGATGCGGCCATCGCCAGCTTCGAGGAACAGGTGGCGACGCTTTTGGCGGAACGGGACGCTGCGCTGGCCGAAGGGGCCACGCTTGCCGCGACGGTCGAAGACCTGGAAGCAGCTCGCGCAACTCTTCTGAGCGAGCAGGACGCGCTGAACCTTGCCCTTGCCCGCGCCCGCGACGAGATCGATGCACAGGCCGAGGCAGCCCGCCTTGCCGCTGCGCGCCGCGAGGCGTTGGAGGCGATGACGGCCGAGTTGCAGGCCGAGGCCGCGGCGCGTGAGACGACGCTGGCCGAGACGTTGAACGCTCTGGAGCAGGCGGAACTGGCCGCGACCGAAGCCGAAGCGCTCAGGGCGGAGGCCGAAGCCCTGACCGAGGAACTGGACGCCGCCGAGGCCGCCCGGCTCCGTGAACTGGCCGCCGCTGAAGCGCTCCGCGCCCGTCTGGCTGATGCCGAGGCGACGCTTTCCGAAGAGGAGCAGGCCCGTCTGGCAGAAGCCGCGGCGGCGGAGGCGCTCCGCGAACGACTGGAGAATTCCGAGGCCGAACTGACCGCCATGTCGCTCGCCCTCGAAGAACAACGCCGGCAGGCCGAGGAAACCCTGACGCTGCTTGCCGCGGCCCAGTCCGTCGAGGATGAGCTGAACGCGCGGCTGTCCGAGGCGCTGATCGCACTCGAATCGAGCGAAGGCGCCCTCAGCGAAAGCCAGGGCGCGGCGGAAGAGTTGGAAACCAGGCTGGCGCTGGCGCTCTTGGAGCGGGACGCGGCCGAGGCCGAGGTGGCCGAATTGCGGGCATCCCTCTCAGCCGCCGAGCAACGCCTCGCCGAACTGGGCGAGACAGCGGAAGCGCGCGATGAGCGCGTCGCAGCCCTGATCGAGGAGCGCGACCGACTGCGCGCCGAGGTCGAGACCCTCTCCGCCGCGGCGGGCGATGCCCTCACTATCCGCGAGCAATTGGCCGCCGCCCTTGCCGCGCGCATCGCCGCCGAGACGGCGACCGAGGATGCGCTGACCGAACGCGAACGCCAGGCTGCTCTTCTGGCCACCGCACGCGAACGTCTCGCCGAAGAAGAAGCACTCTCGGCGGAAAGTCAGCGGCAGGTGGCGGCACTCAACGAACAGGTGGCGGCGCTCCGCGCCGAACTGGGCTCGCTTCAGGCACTCCTGGATGACGCGGTGGCGCGCGACAGTGCGGCGCAGGTCCGGATCGAGGCGCTTGGCAGCCAGCTCAACACGGCGCTTGCCCGTGCGGCGGCAGAGGAAAAACGCCGCGCCGAGCTCGAGGCCGCCGAGGCCGAGCGCCTGCGGATCGAGGCCGAGCGGCTTCAGAGCGAAGTCGCGAACCTTGCCGACTACCGTTCGGAATTCTTCGGTACTCTCCGCCGTCTTCTTGGTGACAGAGAAGGGATCCAGATCGTCGGAGACCGGTTCGTCTTCTCGTCCGAGGTTCTCTTTGAAAGCGCGTCCGCCACGCTTTCGCCCGAGGGTCAGGCGCAGATCGCCGAGGTCGCGGGAATTCTGTCGGACATATCCGGCCAGATTCCGGACAGCATCGACTGGATCGTGCGGGTGGACGGGCATACCGACAACGTCCCGTTGTCGGGGACCGGCGAATTCGCGGATAACTGGGAGCTCAGTCAGGGACGCGCGCTCTCGGTGGTGAAGTTTCTGACCGAGGCATTGAACTTCCCGCCTGAGCGACTGGCGGCAACCGGCTTCGGGGAATACCGTCCCGTCGACCCGGCCGACACCCCTGAAGCCCGCGCCCAGAACCGCCGGATCGAACTGAAACTCACCGAGCGCTGACCCCGTCCCCAAACGGAGCGGTCCTATCGGACCGCACACGACATTTGCGCCGCGCCTCTGCGCGTCGCGGTGCCTCCGGCGGGGATTTTCCGGACCCAAAGAAATGCAAGGCAATCCGCCCTCCATTCTTTGGGTCCCGGAAATTCCGGGGTGAGGCGCGGTACGCGCCGAGGGGCGGAGCCCCTGATCCACATAGAAAAATGCCCCGCCGAAAGGCGGGGCACATTTGGATCAAACCGTATCGTCTGGTCAGTCGGCGGTGAGCAGCGGGGGCTTTTTCGAGCCGATCCGCTTGGTCTTCTTCTCGATCCGAAGCTCGAGCTTTCCTTCCTTCACGCCAACCTTGACGATCCCGCCGCTGGCCAGCTTGCCAAAGAGGAGCTCTTCCGCGAGCGGCTTCTTGATCTCTTCCTGGATCACACGACCGAGCGGGCGGGCACCCATCTTGTCGTCGTAACCCTTGTTCGCCAGCCATTCCGCTGCGGGCCGTGTCAGTTCGATATGGACGCCGCGGTCCATGAGCTGCGCTTCGAGCTGCAACACGAACTTTTCGACCACCTGCAGGATGACCTCTTTCGGAAGCGGCGCGAAGGAGATCGTGGCGTCCAGGCGGTTCCGGAATTCGGGCGTGAAGGTCCGCTCGATGGCGGCCGTATCCTCGCCCTCGCGACGGTCGCGGCCGAAGCCGATGGCGGCCTTGGACATCTCCGCGGCGCCCGCGTTCGACGTCATGATCAGGATCACGTTCCGGAAATCCACCTGCCGGCCGTTATGGTCGGTCAGCTTGCCGTGATCCATCACCTGCAGGAGGATGTTGAATACGTCCGGGTGCGCCTTTTCGATCTCGTCGAGCAGGAGCACGCAATGCGGGTGCTGATCGACGCCGTCGGTCAGAAGACCGCCCTGATCGAAGCCGACATAGCCGGGAGGTGCGCCGATCAGGCGGCTGACCGCATGTTTCTCCATGTACTCCGACATGTCGAAGCGGAGGAGTTCCACGCCGAGCGTATCGGCCAACTGTTTCGCCACCTCGGTCTTGCCGACGCCGGTGGGGCCCGCGAAGAGGTAGTTGCCGATTGGTTTTTCCGGTTCGCGCAGGCCCGCGCGGCTCAGCTTGATGGCCGAAGAAAGCGCTTCGATCGCCTTGTCCTGACCGAAGACCACGCGTTTCAGCGTCGCCTCCAAGTCCTTCAGCACCGCCGCGTCGTCCTTGGAGACGTTCTTGGGCGGGATGCGGGCGATCTTGGCGACTACGTTCTCGATCTCGGTCACGCCGATGGTTTCGGCGCGCTGGTCCTGTGCGACGAGATGCTGGGCCGCGCCCGCCTCGTCGATGACGTCGATCGCCTTGTCGGGCAGCTTCCGGTCGTTGATGTAGCGGGCCGAGAGTTCGACCGCCGTACGGACAGCATCGTCGGTGTATTTGACGTGATGGTGATCCTCGAAATAGGGTTTGAGGCCCAGCAGGATCTGCACCGAATCCTCGACTGTCGGCTCATTGACGTCGATCTTCTGGAACCGGCGGCTGAGCGCGCGGTCCTTTTCGAAGTGCTGGCGGAATTCCTTGTAGGTGGTCGAGCCCATGCAGCGTAGCTTGCCACCCTGAAGCGCGGGCTTCAGCAGGTTCGACGCGTCCATCGCGCCGCCCGAGGTCGCACCGGCGCCGATCACCGTATGAATCTCGTCGATAAAGAGGATCGCGTCGGGGTGCTCTTCCAGTTCGGTCACGACTGCCTTCAGGCGCTCTTCGAAATCGCCGCGATAGCGGGTGCCGGCCAGAAGTGCGCCCATGTCGAGCGAATAGATGGTTGCACCCTGAAGCACTTCGGGCGTCTGCTTTTCGACGATCTTCTTGGCAAGGCCTTCCGCGATGGCGGTCTTGCCTACGCCCGGATCGCCCACCAGAAGCGGGTTGTTCTTGCGACGGCGGCAGAGCACCTGAATGCAGCGCTCGACCTCGTGCTCGCGACCGATCAGCGGATCGACGTCGCCCTTGGTCGCCTTGGCGTTCAGGTCGACGCAGTACTTGGCCAACGCCGATTCCTTGGCGTCTTCGTCAGGGGCACCGGCCGCGGCCTGAGCTTCTTCTTCGAAATCGGTGGCGCCCGAAACCGAGCGGCTTTCACCGAAGGACGGGTCCTTTGCCACGCCATGGGCAATGAAGTTGACGGCGTCGTAGCGGGTCATGTCCTGCGCCTGCAGGAAATAGGCCGCGTTCGATTCGCGCTCGGCGAAGATTGCGACAAGGACGTTGGCGCCCGTGACTTCGGTCCGGCCCGAGGACTGGACGTGAATCGCGGCACGCTGGATCACGCGCTGGAAGGCGGCGGTCGGCACGGCCTCGGACCCTTCGATCTCGGTCACGAGGGTCGACAGATCGTCGTCGACGAAATCGTTCAGCGTCTTCCGCAGATCCTCAAGATCGACCGAACAGGCCTGCATGACCTTGGCCGCATCCGGCTCGTCGATCAGCGCCAGTAGCAGATGCTCCAGCGTGGCGAGCTCATGGCGGCGGGAATTGGCGATTGCCAGCGCCGCATGGATGGCGTCTTCGAGCGTTTTCGAAAATGATGGCACGCTCCGTGCTCCTTACGTCAAGGGCCGGGAGGGGTTTGGCGGCCCCGTCCAGACCGTGGCCTCTTACATGTTAGAGTTCGGTTAGTTTTCCGAACCTTCAAGAGTTTTTTCCTCACAAGCGCTCACATTTTCTCCGATAGAGGCATGTTACCCCCCGTGACGGCGGAAAATCGGGCGAACTCAGAAGGCATCCTTGCGCCGCCGGATCTCGGCGAAGACGGCGGCATCGCTCTTGCCGGTCATATCTAGGGCGGATTTGACCTCATGCAATCCCGCGCGCAGGAACGGGTTCGTGGCCTTCTCGAGCGACAGAAGCGAGGGCACCGTCGGCAGGTTTGCACCGCGGTAGGTGGCGATGTCGCGCACCCGTTGTTCAAGCGCGGCGTTGTCGGGTTCGATCGTCTGGGCGAAGCGTGCGTTTGCGGCGGTGTATTCGTGCCCCGAGCAGATCAGCGTATCGTCGGGCAGGGCGGCCAGTTTCGACAGGCTGTCCCACATCTGTTCCATCGTGCCTTCGAACACCCGGCCACAGCCGCAGGCCATCAGGCTGTCCGCAGTGAATGCGATTTTCGCGTCGGGAATATGAAAGGCGATATGTCCGATCGTATGCCCCGAGACGTCCATCACGTGAACCGCGGCATCCGCGAAGTCGAAGCTGTCGCCGTCCTGGTGGGCCTCATCCAATTGGGGCAGACGTGCCGCATCGGCAGCGTTGCCGCGCACGACAGGAGCGAAACGCTCGCGCAGGGGAGGCAGCCCCTCGACATGGTCGGTGTGGTGGTGGGTGATCCAGACTTCGTCGAGTGACCAGCCGCGCCGGTCGAGCTCGGACAGGATGGGAGCGGCTTCGGGCGCATCGATCAGCGCCGTGCGACCGTTCCGCCGCAGAAGAAAGGCGTAGTTGTCCGAGCGGCAGGGGATCGTGACAAGATCGAAGGGCATGGCAATGTCTTCCTTTGCGGCTATGGTCCCCCCATCAATCTGGATCCGTTGACCGCCCGGGGCAAATGCATCTCGACGTAATCGACCTCAGAAAGTTCTATTACCGGACGGCACTTGGCCGGGCTGCGCAGCGGTCGGTGCGGGATCAGGTGCGCACACTCTGGCCAGATGCCTCGCGACAGAACGTGCTGGGGTTCGGCTTTGCCGTGCCCCTTCTCCGGCCTTACCTTGGTGAAGCCCGGCGCGTCATCGGGCTGATGCCGGGGCAGCAGGGCGTGATGCCGTGGCCCGCCGGACTGCCGAATGTCTCGGTTCTCTGCGAGGAGACGCTCTGGCCGGTCGAGACCGACAGCATCGACAAGCTGATCGTCATGCACGGGCTGGAGACAAGCGAGCATCCGGTCGCGCTTCTTGATGAATGCTACAGGGTCATGGCCCCCGAGGGGCGCGGGCTTTTCATCGTGCCGAACCGGGCTGGGCTGTGGTCGCGGCGGGACAAGACGCCCTTCGGTTTTGGCCGCCCCTACACACTTGGCCAGCTTGAAGCGCAGCTTCGGATGATTGGCCTCGTGCCGTCGCGCCATGTGGCCGCGCTGTTTCATCCACCGACCGATACGCCGTTCTGGCTGAAGACCGGGCCCATGTGGGAACGCCTCGGGCGGAAACTGTCCAATCGCTACGCAGGCGGCGTTCTGATGGTGGAAGTCACGAAGCAGGTTCCGGCGCCGCCACGACGCGGCCTCCGCGAGGCGGTTCGCCGCCCGCTCAAGGCGCTGGACGGGCTCGGTCAGCCCGAGGCCAAGCCCGTCTGACCCCCCGGTTTCGGTGCGCGAATAACGCGCAATCCGTCGCACCTATCGCTAAGTCATTGTTTTTGTAAGAGTCGGGCCTTGTCCACAGTGGTCCATACCCTGTTGCGGGGTCGGAAACCGTCTGCTACACGACCGCTGATTTGAAGCGCCGGGTGCTGCACCCGATCAGCTTCCTTGTGGCCTGGGGTGCCTTGTCGCCTCGGGGAAGAGCAAGAAAACAACGGCGGAAGGGGTCACGTGTCGGAATCAGCATCTCAGTCCACCGGCGTCGCGTCGCGCTATGCGATGGCGGTGTTCGAACTGGCCAAGGAAAACGGCGAAATCGACGCGCTTGAGCGTGACATCGCCGCGCTCGACGGCGCAATCGCGGATAGCGCGGATTTCCGCGACCTGATCCATTCCCCCATCTATTCGCGCGACCAGCAGTCGGCGGCCGTTGCGGCACTGGCCGACAAGATGGGCCTGACCGCCACCGTCGCGAACACGCTGAAGCTGATGGCGTCCAAGCGCCGCCTCTTCGTGCTTCCGCATCTGCTGATGGTCCTCAAGGACGTCATCGCAGAGGAAAAAGGCATCGTCACGGCCGAGGTGAGAACCGCGCGGCCGCTCTCCGACGAACAAGCCGCCAACCTTGAAGCCACGCTCAAGGACGCCGTCGGCAAGGACGTCACCATGCAAATCTCCGTCGATGAAAGCCTCATCGGCGGTCTTATCGTCAAAGTGGGCTCGAAGATGATCGACACGTCGATCAAGTCCAAGCTCGCGGCCCTCCAGAACACCATGAAAGAGGTCGGATAATGGCAATCCAGGCAGCCGAGATTTCGGCAATCCTAAAAGACCAGATCAAGAATTTCGGACAGGAAGCCGAAGTCGCTGAAGTCGGCCGCGTGCTGTCCGTCGGCGACGGTATCGCCCGTGTCTACGGCCTCGACAACGTTCAGGCCGGCGAGATGGTCGAATTCCCCGGCGGCATCATGGGGATGGCGCTGAACCTGGAAAGCGACAACGTCGGCATCGTTATTTTTGGTGACGACCGGGACATCAAAGAAGGCGACACCGTCAAGCGGACCAACGACATCGTGTCGGTCGGCGTGGGCGACGCTCTTCTGGGCCGCGTCGTGGACGCGCTCGGCAACCCGATCGACGGCAAGGGCCCGATCGCGACGACGGAAAGCCGCGTGGCCGACGTCAAGGCGCCGGGCATCATCCCGCGCAAATCGGTGCACGAGCCGATGGCGACCGGCCTCAAGGCCATCGACGCCATGATTCCGATCGGCCGTGGCCAGCGGGAACTGATCATCGGTGACCGTCAGACCGGCAAGACCGCCGTGGCGCTCGACACGATCCTGAACCAGAAGAGCTACAACGACGCCGCCGGCGACGACGAATCGAAAAAGCTCTACTGCGTCTACGTTGCTGTCGGTCAGAAGCGTTCGACCGTGGCCCAGCTGGTGAAGCGTCTCGAAGAATCGGGCGCCATCGAGTATTCGATCGTCGTGGCCGCAACCGCCTCGGACCCGGCTCCGATGCAGTACCTTGCGCCCTATACCGCGACCGCCATGGCGGAATTCTACCGCGACAACGGCCGCCACGCCCTGATCATCTACGATGACCTCTCGAAGCAGGCCGTCGCATACCGTCAGATGTCGCTGCTCCTTCGCCGTCCGCCGGGCCGCGAAGCCTATCCGGGCGACGTGTTCTACCTCCACTCCCGCCTGCTCGAGCGTTCGGCCAAGCTGAACGAAGACAACGGCGCTGGTTCGCTGACGGCTCTGCCGATCATCGAAACCCAGGGCGGCGACGTGTCGGCGTTTATTCCGACCAACGTGATCTCGATCACCGACGGTCAGATCTTCCTTGAAACGGAACTGTTCTATCAGGGCATCCGTCCTGCCGTGAACACCGGTCTGTCGGTGTCGCGGGTCGGTTCGTCGGCGCAGACCAGCGCGATGTCGTCGGTCGCCGGTCCGGTCAAGCTGTCGCTTGCCCAGTACCGCGAAATGGCCGCCTTCGCGCAGTTCGGTTCGGACCTCGACGCCTCGACGCAGCGCCTGCTGAACCGTGGTGCGCGCCTGACCGAGCTGATGAAGCAGCCGCAGTATTCGCCGTTGACCAACGCCGAAATCGTCGTTGTCATCTTCGCGGGCACCAACGGCTTCCTCGACAACCTCAAGCTTGCCGACGTTAGCCGGTTCGAAAAGGGTCTTCTGGCGCATATGCACTCGAAGCATTCCGACGTGATGGACTGGATCACCAACGAGGATCCGAAGATCAAAGGTGACGCGGCCGACAAGCTGAAAGCCGCCATCGAGGACTTCGCCAAGGACTTCTCGTAAGATCTGACCGGAAGGAACGGGATACATGCCCAACCTCAAGGACCTGAAAAACAGGATCAACTCGGTCAAGTCGACCCGGAAGATCACCCAGGCGATGCAGATGGTCGCCGCCGCCAAGCTTCGCCGTGCCGAAGAGCAGGCCGAGGCGGCGCGACCCTATGCCGAGCGTTTCAACGCGGTGATGTCCGAACTGGCCCAGTCGGTCGGTGACAGCGACAGCGCGCCCAAGCTGCTAAGCGGCACGGGCAGCGATCAGACCCACCTGCTGGTGGTGATGACGGCCGAGCGCGGTCTCTGCGGCGGCTTCAACTCGTCGATCGTAAAGCTTGCGCGCTATCAGGCGAACAAGCTGATCGCGGCTGGCAAGACCGTGAAGATTCTGACCGTCGGCAAAAAGGGCCGCGAGCAACTGCGCCGCGACCTTGGTGATCACCTGATCGGCCATGTCGATCTGAGCGACGTCAAGCGCCTTGGCTATGCCGATGCGCAGCGCATCGCCGAGGACGTCCTGTCGCGCTTCGATGCGGGCGAATTCGACGTGGCCAAGATCTACTACTCGGTCTTCGAAAGCGTCATCAGCCAGAAGCCGACCGAAAAGCAGATCATCCCTGCAACGTTCGACGCGCCCGAGGGTGAGGCCGACGACGCCTCGACTGTCTACGACTACGAGCCGGGCGAAGAAGAGATCCTTGCCGATCTCCTGCCGCGCGGCGTGGCCACGCAGATCTTCTCGGCGCTTCTGGAAAACGCCGCGTCGGAACAGGGTGCCCGGATGAGCGCCATGGACAACGCGACGCGGAACGCGGGCGACATGATCGAGAGACTGACTATCGAGTTCAACCGGACCCGTCAGGCAGTCATCACCAACGAGCTTATCGAAATCATTTCGGGCGCCGAGGCGCTCTAAAAGACCGGAGAACCAGAAATGGCAAACGCAAAAGGCAAAGTGACCCAGGTCATCGGCGCCGTCGTGGACGTGCAGTTCGACGACCATCTGCCCGAAATTCTGAACGCGCTGGAGACCGACAACAACGGCAACCGCCTTGTTCTCGAAGTCGCTCAGCACCTTGGTGAGAACACGGTTCGCACCATCGCCATGGACGCGACCGAGGGTCTGGTCCGTGGTCAGGTCGTGACCGACACCGACGGCCCGATCCAGGTGCCGGTGGGCAACGCAACGCTCGGGCGTATCCTGAACGTCATCGGCGAGCCGGTGGACGAGGGCGAGCCCGTCGTGGCCGAGGAAAAGCGCGCCATTCACCAGCCCGCACCGAAGTTCGACGAACAGTCGACGGAATCGGAAATCCTTGTCACCGGCATCAAAGTCGTCGACCTGCTGGCCCCCTACTCGAAGGGCGGTAAGATCGGCCTCTTCGGCGGTGCCGGCGTGGGCAAGACGGTTCTGATCATGGAACTGATCAACAACATCGCCAAGGTGCACTCGGGTTACTCGGTGTTCGCCGGTGTTGGTGAACGGACCCGCGAGGGCAACGACCTTTATCACGAGATGATCGAATCCGGCGTTATCAAGCCCGACAACCTGTCGGAGTCGCAGGTGGCCCTGGTTTACGGTCAGATGAACGAGCCTCCGGGGGCCCGTGCCCGTGTTGCGCTGACCGGCCTGACGCTGGCCGAGCAGTTCCGCGACCAGTCCGGTACCGACGTTCTGTTCTTCGTCGACAACATCTTCCGCTTCACGCAGGCGGGCTCCGAGGTGTCGGCGCTTCTGGGCCGTATTCCTTCGGCGGTGGGCTATCAGCCGACGCTGGCGACCGACATGGGCGCCATGCAGGAGCGGATCACCTCGACCAAGGCAGGCTCGATCACCTCGATTCAGGCCGTCTACGTTCCCGCGGACGACCTTACCGACCCCGCGCCCGCCACGACCTTTGCCCACCTCGACGCCACGACCGTTCTGTCGCGTGCCATTTCCGAGCTTGGCATCTATCCGGCCGTGGACCCGCTCGACTCGTCTTCGCGGATCCTCGACCCGGCCATCGTGGGTGAAGAGCATTATCAGGTTGCCCGTGACGTGCAGGGTATCCTTCAGCGCTACAAGTCGCTGCAGGACATCATCGCGATCCTCGGCATGGACGAACTGTCGGAAGAGGACAAGCTGACCGTGGCCCGCGCCCGGAAAATCCAGCGCTTCCTCTCGCAGCCGTTCGACGTTGCCAAGGTCTTCACCGGTTCCGACGGCGTTCAGGTGCCGCTTGAAGACACGATCTCGTCGTTCAAGGCGGTCGTCGCCGGCGAGTACGACCACCTGCCCGAAGCTGCCTTCTACATGGTTGGCGGTATCGAAGAGGTGAAGGCGAAAGCCGAACGCATGGCCGCCGAAGCGGCGTAAGGGGGCCTTATGGCTGACACGATGCAATTCGACCTGGTTTCGCCCGAGAGACGTCTCCTCTCGGGTCAGGCCAAGGCGGTCCGCATTCCGGGCGCCGATGGCGACATGACGGCAATGCCGGACCATGCGCCCACGGTTACCACGCTCCGTCCTGGCGTTCTGACGGTCGAGATGGATGGCGGCGAAGAGAAGTTCGCTGTTACAGGCGGCTTTGCCCAGATCTCGGCGGAAGGAACGACCGTTCTTGCCGAAGAGGCCCTGCCTCTGGGCGAGGTTACCTCGGAATTCCTGAGCGAGCGTGTGGCGAAGGCCGAAAAGGCCCGCGATGAGGCCGAGGGCGATGCCATCGACAGCGCCGCGAAACTGGTCTCCGACCTTGTCGCCATGGGCGACGAGATCGGCATTCCGGCAAGCAGCCGCGCACCAGCGCCGTAATCGTATCTACAAGCGATTTTTCCAAAGGGGCCTTCGGGCCCCTTTTCCTTTTCTGGGGCCGAGAGCCTGACAGCCTAGAAACTGAAGAAGTCGCCCAGGTTTTCGATGATCGAGACCAAGAGCATGATGCCAAGCACGACAAGCAGCACCCACCATGCAATCTGGAAAACGATGGCGCCGATACCAAGCGCCGCGCCGTAGACCGGATAATGCCAGTTTTCACGCATAAGCGCCGAAATGAGTGACAGCACGATCGCGACGACGCCGAAGATCGGTCCCATTAGGGGCAGGTATTGAGAGATTACAGAGCGGGCGGCTTCCTGCTCCGGCTCGGGCTGTTTCAGGCCAAGGAACGAACGCCACGCAGCGCGCTTCATCTCGCCTGCCATTTCGCCGATCTGCTGCGCCGCCGAAGGTTTGGGCTCAAGCGTCGGTCCGAAAATCTGGAAGAACACGAACAAGAGCGCAACGACGCCTGCGGTCACAGCCCAGAAGCCCCATTTGCCGATAGGCAGGGACGGCATCCGAGAGTTGTCCGGCATCTGACTTTCACTCATGTGAAAAGAGTTATCCGCGAATTGTGACCAAACCAAGTCCGCCATTTTAGAGAGGCGATTCTTGTCTCCGGGCGTGCCAAGTAAGGAACGGAATCCCGCCCTGTGCTGTTTCCTCTGGGTAAACAGTGGAGATAAGCAATGTCCGACCCCGATTTTTCATGGGCTATAAAGATGATGCGTGCGGGCTACGCAGGACGTGGGCTGACCTATCTGATCGTGGCCGGGGTGTCGCTCTATACGATCTGGCAGGGCGGCTCGGCAGAGGGGACACAAACCGTTTTCCAGTATCTCGAGGGGACCGGTTGGGGTTCGGTCGCGCTCTTCCTCATCTTCGCAGGTCTCGTGGCCTATGCCATCTGGCGCGTGACCTGCGCGATCTACGATCTTGAAGACTATGGCACCGATGGAGAAGGTTTGATCGCCCGTGCCGGGCAGGTCACAACGGGCCTCATTCACGGCGCGCTCGGCATTGCGGCCTTCCTGCTCTTGTTCTCCGGCACGTCCGGCGGTGATCAATCCGGCGTGGCCAAGGCCGCGGCGGCCGTCATGGAATGGCCGGGGGGCCGCTGGATCGTGGGCTTTGCCGGTCTCTGCACCATTGGCGCTGGCATCTATTATGGCCACAAAGCGTGGACCGAAGCCTATCGCGAGCATCTGATTGGCAACGAGTTCACCCTTAACTGGAACTGGGTCCTGAAGGCCGGTGTTATGGCGCAGGGCGTCATCGTCGGCATCATCGGGGTCTTTATTCTGTACGCCGGCATCACAGCCAATCCGAATGAAGCTTCAGGCCTTGGCGGCGTCTGGGAGTTTCTCGGCGGTCAGCCCTTCGGACAGTTCCTGGTCGTTCTGATCTGTATCGGTCTTCTGGGTTTCGCCGTCTTCTGCTTTGTGAATGCGCGTTATCGCATCGTGCCGAAGGCGACGGAGAAGGACCTGACCACTCTTGCCGCAGAAATGAAGGCTCGCGCCACCTGACAGGCTGAATGCGTCCAGGCCGAAGCGGGGGTTTTCCCTCACCCCCGGGTCAGCCATAAGGCTCCGGTAGTGTATCTGCCGGAGCCTCTTCATGCCTTTCACGCTTGCCACATGGAACATAAACTCGGTCCGGCTGCGGGAGGGGCTTGTCCTGAAGTTGCTTCGGGAAGAAGCTCCCGACGTCCTCTGCCTTCAGGAATGCAAAAGCCCTGTCGAGAAAATCCCGCTCGAGGGATTCCGGGAGTTGGGTTACCAGCACATCGTCGCACGAGGACAGAAGGGCTATAACGGCGTCGCGATCCTGTCGAAGCTGCCCTTGGAAGATGCCGGCTCCGAGGACTACGCCCAGCTTGGACATGCTCGCCATGTGGCGGCGCGTCTGGAAAACGGTGTGACCATCCACAATTTCTACGTGCCTGCCGGCGGCGATGTTCCCGACCGCGAGGCGAACGAGAAATTTGGCCAGAAGCTCGATTATCTGACCCAGATGCGCGACGCCTTCCACGCCGAGCGGCCCGGCAAATCCATCCTTGTGGGCGACCTGAACATCGCCCCCCGCGAGGATGACGTCTGGAGCCACAAACAGCTTCTGAAAGTGGTGAGCCACACCCCTGTCGAAGTCGAGCATCTGGGCGAGACGCAGGATGCGGGCGGCTGGGTCGACGTCACGCGGCAGGATATTCCCGAGGGCCAACTCTATAGCTGGTGGTCCTATCGCGCCGCGGACTGGGACGCAGCCGACAAGGGGCGCCGGCTGGATCATATCTGGGCCACGCCCGATATCTCGAACGCCGCCCATGGCAGCCGCGTCCTGCGCGCCGCGCGGGGATGGGAAAGACCCTCCGACCACGCCCCGGTTTTCGCGACATTCGACCTATAGCGCAGGGGGCTGCCCCTTGGTCTTTCGGCGTCAATACGCATATAAGCCAAAACAACGCTATATCCGGGGTGACCCATGTTTGAGCTTAATCCGAACGGCGCCAGTGCGCCGGCAAACGATCTGATCAAGGACGTCTCCGAGGCCACTTTCATGGCCGATGTGGTCGAGGCCAGCCGCGAAGTGCCGGTCATCGTCGATTTCTGGGCGCCGTGGTGCGGCCCCTGCCGCCAGCTGACACCGGCGCTTGAAAAGGCCGTGACGGATGCCGGCGGCAAGGTGAAGCTGGTCAAGGTCAACGTGGATGAGAACCAGGCCATCGCCGGTCAGCTTCGCATCCAGTCCATTCCCACCGTCTACGCCTTCTGGCAGGGCCAGCCGGTGGATGGCTTTCAGGGTGCGGTGCCTGGATCGGAACTCAAGTCCTTCATCGACCGCCTGATTGCCCTTGGCGGCGAAGGTGGGGAGGGCGACGGCCTTGGTGAGGCGCTGGCTGCGGCCGAGGAAATGCTGGAGCAGGGCGCCGTGGCCGATGCCGCACAGATCTTCTCGGCGGTTCTTCAGGAAGATGCGTCGAATGCGGCCGCCTATGCGGGTCTCGCCCGCGCGCATATCGCCATGGACCAGGTGGATCAGGCGGTTCAGGTGCTGAACACCGTGCCTGAGGACAAGGCGAACGCACCCGAGATCGAAGCGGTGCGTGCACAGATCGCGCTTCTGAAACAGGCCGAAGCCGCCGGTCCCGTGGCCGAGCTTCGCGCGAAGGTCGAGGCCGACCCGTCCGATCACCAGGCGCGTTTCGATCTGGCGCAGGCGCTTTATGCCAATGGCGATGCGGCGGCAGCGGTGGACGAATTGCTCGATCTGTTCCGGCGTGACCGCGAGTGGAACGAAGAGGCCGCCAAGACGCAGCTTTTCACAATTTTCGACGCGCTGAAGCCGAATGACCCGGTTGTTCTGAATGGGCGCCGGAAGCTGTCGTCGATCATATTTGCCTGACGGGTGGGGTCGGACTAGGTGACGCAGATGATCTCAGCCGCCGACCTGCCCGAAACGATCCCCGTCTTTCCATTGCCGGGTGCGCTGCTTCTGCCGCGCGCCCGGTTGCCGCTGCACATTTTCGAGCCGCGTTATCTGGCGATGCTCGATGATGCTCTGAAATCCCCGCAGCGCCTGATCGGGATGATCCAACCGCGGGACGGATCGCGGGAGGGGGCACCGTCACTCCATGCCATAGGGTGTGCGGGCCGAGTCACGGCCTTTTCCGAGACCGAGGATGGCCGCTACATGATCACATTGAGCGGTGTCTCGCGTTTCCGCGTCGTGCAAGAGGTTGACGGGTTCACGCCCTACCGCCGCTGTGCGGTGAACTGGGACAGTTTTTCGCGAGACACCGGCGCGGTTGAGCACGATCCCGGGTTCAACCGGGACAGTTTCTTCCGCCTTCTGGGGCGTTACTTCGAATCCGAAGGGCTGCAAACCGACTGGGACTCGCTGAAGGATGCCGAGGACGAGCTTCTGCTGAACTCGCTCTCCATGCTCTGCCCGTTCGAGCCTGAGGACAAACAGGCGCTTCTCGAAGCGCCATCCCTGAGCACACGGCGCGAGACGCTGGTGACCCTGCTGGAATTCGCACTTCGCTCCGGCGGGCAGGACGAGACGATGCAATGAGTGAACCGGAATTCGACCGCCGAATGCTCGAGGCTCTGGTTTGCCCCGAGACCCGTGCGCCGCTCAGCTATGACGCCAAGGCGCAGGAACTGATCTCGAAAGCCGCGCATCTGGCGTATCCGATCCGGAACGGTATCCCGATCATGCTGGTCGATGAGGCCCGAAAGCTCGACTGACCTGAGGTTTCGTTTTCGCCCGGCTTCGCCGGTCGATCCGCCGGGGGAGCTCTGCTCCCCCGGACCCCCTCGGGATATTTCGAACAGGCGAAGGCCAATGACAATTTTAGTCAAATTTTCGCTTCTTCTGTTCTGAAATACTCCGGGGAGCGCGAGGGGCTGGCCCCTCGCACGCGCTGCGGTGATGTCAAAGCGGGCGGCCCTGGGCGAGGCGCGGCAGGTCGCCGGTCAGCCCTGCGGCTTCGCGAATGAAGCTACGGCGCAGTCTCGGCAGCGCATTGGTCGCGCCGAGGCCCAGATCACGGACCATCCGTAGGACAGGGTTGTCGTTCGAGAACAAACGGTTGAACGTATCCGTGGCAAGCGCGAGCGTCGCCGCGTCGAAGCGGCGCCAGCGCTCATAGCGTTCGAGCACATCCAGTCGGCCCACATCCTCGCCCCGGCGGCGTGCCTCGGTCAGGACTTCGGCGAGCGCGGCCACGTCCTTCAGTCCCGCGTTCAGGCCTTGTCCGGCAATCGGATGCACGGCGTGGGCGGCATCGCCCAGAAGCGCGACGCGGGGCGCCACGAAGTGATGTGCGAAGGAGAGGCCCAGCGGATAGGTGAAGCGCCTGCCCGCCAAGCTGATCTCGCCCAGAAAATCGCCGAACCGGGGGCGAAGCTCGTCCAGATATCCGGCATCGTCGAGCGCCTGGATCTCTGACGCGCGGTCGGTCGTTTCGGTCCAGACGATGGAAGACCGGTCACCCGCAAGCGGAAGGATTGCCAGCGGACCGGCGGGCATGAAGAACTGATGTGCGGTTCCCTTATGGCTCCGCTCATGAGCCACGGCGCAGACAAGCGCCGTCTGCCCGTAGTCCCACCGCATATGGCGTATTCCGGCGCGGGCCGCCGTGCCGCTCATCCGGCCATCGCACCCGACAAGGACGCCTGCAGCAAGCCGCGCACCGTCGTCCAGTGTTGCGGCGATCCCGCTTTCACTTGGCTCCTGCGCCACAATGCGCCGACCATCGAGCTGCCGGACGCCTGCATCTGACAACGCGTCGATAATGGCCGGGCGCAGATGGCGGTCTTCGACCATGTAGCCCATCGGGCCTTCTTCGATCTCGGCGTGGTCGAAATGCAGGACGAAGGGCGACGGGCCTTCGCCCGCGCGCCCGTCGGTGACCTTGATATCCAGGATCGGTCCTGCGCGATCTTTCAGACCCTCCCAAAGGCCTAGCCCCGCCAGGACTCGCTGCGACAGGATTGACAGTGCATAGCCCCGCCCGTCGAAAGCGTCGTCGGCGCGCGCGGCAGCGGGGGCGGGATCGACCAGCGTCACGTCGAAACCGCCGGAGGCCAGCGCCAGCGCCAACGTTGTACCGTTCAGGCCTCCGCCCGCGATGAGGATATCGGTATCAAGACCCATGGGCCGAGATATGCGCCTTCGGTCGGGATTGTCCATGTGCCGCCTTGCCGCTACCGTCTGGCGTGCAACGCAAAGGGGGTGTCCGTGAGCGACT
This sequence comes from Kangsaoukella pontilimi, assembly GCF_009830125.1. GTDB lineage: Bacteria > Pseudomonadota > Alphaproteobacteria > Rhodobacterales > Rhodobacteraceae > Kangsaoukella > Kangsaoukella pontilimi. The sequence continues at coordinate 460,546 of NZ_WUPT01000002.1, forward strand.
GGTTGATGATGAGCGCGGCGGCGCTTGGCCGTGGGATCGGTGACGGGTCGATCGACCCTCGTGACCTGACAGAGGCCTTTCTCGACGCGATCGACCGCCACCCTCATAGCCCCCGTATCTATGCCCGTGTCACGGAGGAGCGTGCGCGGGCCGAGGCTGCCGCCGCGGCAGAGCGTGCGCGGCTTGGCGTCCGGCGCGGGCTGCTGGACGGGGTACCGATCAGTTGGAAAGATCTCTTCGACAGCGCAGGCACCGAGACGGCGTCGGGCTCGGCCCTGCTGGCCGGACGGGTGCCCGAGCAGGATGCGCGGGTGCTGGCCCAGGCGACGCACGCAGGCCTTGTCTGTCTCGGCAAGACACACATGACCGAACTGGCCTTTTCGGGTCTGGGCGCCAATCCGATCACCGCCTCGCCGCCCAATGTGAACGATGAAGAGCGCGTGTCGGGCGGGTCGTCTTCGGGCGCGGCCACCTCGGTGGCATTCGGGCTGGCGGCGGCAGGGATCGGGTCGGACACCGGCGGGTCTGTGCGCACGCCGTCCGCCTGGAACGACCTCGTGGGGCTGAAAACCGTGGCGGGGCGGCTGTCGCTTGATGGTGTCGTGCCGCTATGCCCGCGCTTCGATACGGTGGGCCCGCTCTGCCGGACGGTCGAGGACGCCGCGCTATTGCTGGCGGCGATGGAGGGCGGGCAGGCGCCGTCGCTCGACGGGGCAACCCTCGATGGTGCGCGGCTGGCAGTCTTGGAGACGTCGGCCTTCGACAACATCCGCGCGCCTGTTGATAAGGGGTTTGACGAGGCCGTGGCGCGGCTGGAAGACGCTGGCGCAGTGATTAACCGCATTCGCGTGCCAGAGGTCGAAGAGGCGATGTCGATGGCCGGAATCCTTTTCGCGCCAGAGGCTTATGCGACATGGGGCGAAGCGATCGAGGCGGAGCCGGACAAGATGTTCCCCCCTGTCCGCGAGCGGTTTCGGGGCGGCAAGGCGGTGGCGGCGCATGTTTATATCGCCGGATGGCAAAAGCTGGAGCGGCTGCGGGCCGCCTATCGCGATGCGACCGCCGCCTATGATGCGGTGATCATCCCCACCGTGCCGATCACCCCGCCAAAGCTGGCCGAGGTTCTGGCGGATGAGGCGCATTTCGCGGCCGAGAATCTTCTGGCGCTTCAGAATACGCGGATCGGCAACCTGATGGGACTGGCAGGGCTGACGCTGCCCACCGGCGTGCGGTCCGTCGGCATCCTATTCCAGGGACTGTCGGAAGAGAGGTTGCTCAGGCTGGGCGTCGCCGCGGAGCGCGCCTTGAAATAGACCCGGCGGACCGCGCTTTGGAGCAAGACGCAGCAGAACGCGCGCTGGCCTAAAAGCCACATTTTCCGGCCCCGCCCGGTCCTTGGACGGTTTTTCCCGTGGACCCAGCCGCGGGCACTGGTCTAAGCTGATGAAAACGGGGCGAAACGACCCCGATCTTGAGGCAGTCATGGTGTTTCCCGAGCGGTTTTCGAACCTGCCCGAATATGCATTTCCGCGCCTGCGCGCGCTTCTCGACGCTCATGCGCCGGGCGGTGAGGTTCTGCATATGACCATCGGCGAGCCGCGCCACGCCTGGCCCGATTTCGTGACCGAGATCATCGCGGCGGAAGCTGCGGGTTTTGGCAAATATCCCCCGAATGAAGGCACGCCCGAGCTTCTTCAGGCAATCGCGGACTGGGTGAAGCGGCGCTATGACGTCACGCTTGACCCTGCGCGGCAGATCATGGCGCTGAACGGCACACGCGAGGGGCTGTTCAACGCCGCGCTGGCGCTTTCGCCCGAGACGAAGGGGGGCAAGCCGCCGGTCGTCCTGACGCCGAACCCGTTCTATCAGGTCTATGCCGTGGCCGCGCAGGCCGTTGGGGCCACCCCGGTCTTTGTGCCGGCCACTGCCGCGACCGGGTTTCTGCCTGACTATACCGCGCTGCCCACCGACACGCTGGACCGGGTGACGATCGCCTATTTGTGCTCACCGTCGAACCCGCAGGGTGCCGTGGCCGATCGCGCCTATTGGCAGGACCTGATCGCTCTGGCCGAGCGTCATGATTTCCGCGTTTTTGCGGATGAATGCTACTCCGAGGTTTACAGGGACACGCCCCCGGTCGGCGCGCTCGAGGTTGCCACCCAGATGGGTGCCGACCCCGAGCGCGTCGTGATCTTTCATTCGCTGTCCAAGCGGTCGAACCTGCCCGGCCTGCGGGCGGGGTTCGTCGCCGGCGGTCCAGAGAGCATCCGGCATATCCGGCAGCTACGGAACTATGCCGGTGCGCCGCTGCCGTTGCCGATCCAGCGTGCGGCGGAAAAGGTGTGGGCGGACGAGGAACACGTTCGGGCCAGCCGCGCGCGGTATGTCGTCAAGTACGACATCGCGGATCGGGTCTTCGAGGGCATCGACGGCTGCGCCGCGCCGAAGGCGGGCTTTTTCCTGTGGTTGCCAGTCGAGGATGGCGAGGCCTCCGCGCTCCGGCTCTGGCAGGAGACGGGCGTGCGTGTGTTGCCGGGCGCCTATCTGTCCCGTGACACCGATACAGGGAACCCCGGCAAGGGATTTATAAGAGTGGCCCTCGTGGCCGATGAGGACGAGATGCAGCGCGGTCTGGAACGGATCCGCGACTGCCTATTCAGGTGAGGACGAGCACTTATGGCGTATCAGGCAAGACACCGCGACCCCCTGTTTGACAGCGACACCCAGGCGATCATCGAGCGCCGGGGCAAGGAGCTTCTGGGGCTTACCCTGCTTGGGCTGGCCGTGGTGTTTGCCATGATCCTCGGCTCGTATTCGCCGGATGACCCGAACTGGCTGAACGCCACAGATCAGCCCGCGCGGAACCTGATGGGACCGCTGGGCGCGGCCATCGCGTCGCCGCTTTACGTGATCGCGGGCTATGGTGCCTGGGGGCTTGTGGCGGTGTTCGGGGTCTGGGGCCTTCGGTTTCTGTTCCATGTGGGCGAAGAGGGCGCGCTTGGCCGACTGATTTTTGCGCCCATCGGCGTGGCTTTGGTGTCTGTCTATGCGTCGACCCATGTGCCGGCTGCGGACTGGGCGCATTCCTTCGGACTGGGCGGGCTGTTCGGGGACACGATTCTCGGTGCGCTTCTGGGTGTGCTGCCGGTCTCGGCGGCCTTCGGTCTGAAGGCGCTGGCGCTGGCGCTGTTTGCCGGTGGCGTTGCCATGAGCCTGTTCGTTCTGGGCTTCACCCGTGCCGAATTGAGCGCGGCAGGCCGGTATCTTTTGGGGGGCGTGATCCTGGCCTATGACACGGCGCTGCGCGCCTTTGGCTGGGGCGCGCGCGAAGGCTGGGCGCAGGCGCGTGCCGTCGCCTCGCGCCGGAGGGATGCCCGTGTTCAGGCCCGACAAGAGCCCATGCCCGAAGTCGACGGCGGCGAAGTAAGCCCCGCCGTTCTGCGCGCCACCCGCGCCTATCGCGAGCGCAAGGCGGATCAGCCTCAGGGCGGACTTCTGGGGCGGATCAGCGCGATGGTGCAGAAGAACCACGATGACGATGCTGATGATCTTGCCCTGATCGAGGATGATCAGCCGCGCGACCGGATCAGCGCGCGGATCGCCGATGCCGTGCAAAGCCGGGTGCGCCGGCCCGAGGGGCTGCGCGCCGAACCGCCGTTGCAGGCGGGTGTGACCGCCACGGTCGCCGCGACTGCAGAGCCGCGCGTGACGATGCTGGGCGCGGATGGGGCGCTGTCGGACTACTCCGCCTTCGACCGTGGCCTGACGATGCCCGAGCCTGAACTGGTGGCTGAGCCGCATCAGCCGACCGGCTTCCGTTCGAGCCGCATAGAGACGCCCGAGCCGAAGGCCGTGGTGCAGCATGGCACGAAGAAACCCGCGCCCTCGCGCCGTGCGCGGGCCGAAGCACAGCCGTCGCTTTTCGATGAGGGCAGCGATTTCGAACTGCCGCCGCTTAGCCTGCTGAGCGACCCCGGCAGCATCGAGCGACATCACCTGTCGGATGCGGCGCTGGAAGAAAACGCGCGGATGCTGGAAAGCGTTCTGGACGACTATGGCGTCAAGGGCGAGATCGTCAGTGTCCGGCCCGGCCCGGTCGTGACCATGTACGAGCTGGAACCCGCACCCGGTCTGAAGGCGAGCAGGGTGATCGGCTTGTCCGATGATATCGCCCGTTCGATGTCGGCCCTGTCGGCGCGCGTGTCGACGGTTCCGGGCCGTTCCGTCATCGGGATCGAACTGCCCAACGAGAACCGCGAAAAAGTCGTGCTGCGTGAAATCCTCGCCGCGCGGGATTATGGCGATGGCAACCATCGCCTGCCGCTGGCGCTGGGCAAGAATATTGGCGGCGATCCGGTGATCGCGAACCTTGCCAAGATGCCCCACCTTCTGATCGCGGGGACCACGGGGTCGGGCAAGTCGGTGGCGATCAACACGATGATCCTGTCGCTGCTCTACAAGCTGACGCCCGAAGAATGCCGGTTGATCATGATCGACCCGAAGATGCTGGAACTTTCCGTCTATGACGGCATCCCGCATCTGCTGTCGCCCGTGGTGACCGATCCGAAAAAGGCGGTCGTGGCACTCAAATGGGTCGTCGGCGAGATGGAGGAACGCTATCGCCGCATGTCGAAGATGGGCGTGCGCAACATCGAGGGCTTCAACGGCCGGGTGCGCGACGCGCTGAAGAAGGGCGAGATGTTCAGCCGCACGGTTCAGACCGGCTTCGACGAGGAAACCGGCGAGCCGATCTTCGAGACCGAGGAATTCGCGCCCGAGACGCTTCCTTATATCGTGGTCATCGTCGACGAGATGGCCGACCTGATGATGGTGGCGGGGAAAGAGATCGAAGCCTGTATCCAGCGTCTGGCGCAGATGGCGCGGGCATCCGGTATCCACCTGATCATGGCCACGCAGCGCCCCTCGGTCGATGTCATCACCGGCACGATCAAGGCCAACTTCCCGACGCGGATCAGCTTTCAGGTGACCTCGAAGGTCGACAGCCGCACGATCCTCGGCGAGATGGGCGCCGAGCAGCTTCTGGGCATGGGCGACATGCTGTATATGGCGGGCGGCGCCAAGATCACCCGCGTCCACGGGCCTTTCGTCTCGGACGAGGAGGTCGAGGAGATCGTGAACCACCTGAAGAGCTTCGGGGCGCCGGAGTATGTCTCGGGCGTCCAGGAGGGACCCGATGAGGAGGCGTCGTCGGATATCGACATGGTGCTGGGCCTAGGCGGCAACACCGATGGCGAGGATGCGCTTTACGATCAGGCCGTCGCCATTGTGATCAAGGATCGGAAGTGCTCGACCTCATACATCCAGCGGAAGCTGGCCATCGGCTATAACAAGGCCGCGCGGCTGGTCGAGCAGATGGAAGAGAACGGCCTCGTCAGCCCCGCGAACCACGTGGGCAAGCGCGAAATCCTGGTGCCCGAGCCGCAATAGGTTTTGCGCCCGGCTTCGCCGGTCGCGGTGGGCGGACGCGTGACGCGTCCGCCGTCAGGGGCGCTGCCCCTCTTCGGCCCCTTGGGCCGAATTCACCCCGGGATATTTTCGGGCCGATAATGAAGGCGGTTATCCGCCTGCGGGGGCGTGTTATCGCCTATCGCTGGCGGTGATGGCATGAGATGCCTATATCGGCCCGGAACGGTAAAGGTATGCGTGATGGACAGACGGACTTTCATTATGACGAGCGGGGCAGCGGCCCTTGTGGCGGGGCCGGTGGCGGCGGCGGAGCTGTCGCTCGACCGGATTTCGGCCTATCTGAACGGGCTTCGGACCGCAGAGGCCGGATTCACGCAGGTGAACGACGACGGCACGCTCTCGACCGGTACGCTTTACATCAAGAGGCCGGGACGGATGCGGTTCGAATACAATCCGCCCGAAGAGCTCTTGGTGATGGCGGGGGCCGGGCAGATCGGGATTTTCGACGGGAAGTCTAACCTCGGGAAGGCCGAGCGCTATCCGTTGAGCCAGACGCCGCTGAACGTGATCCTGGAGCGTAACGTGGACCTCGCCCGGCGAAACATGGTCGTCGGCAAGAGCTATGACGGGACGGCGACCACCGTGGTGGCGCAGGACCCGGAGCATCCGGAATACGGCACGATCGCCCTCAAGTTCACCGCCGATCCTGTCGAACTGCGCCAATGGGTGGTGACCGACGGACAGGGCGCCGTGACCACCGTGATCCTTGGCGAGATGCGGAAGGGTGGCGAGTTGTCCTCGACCCTTTTCAATATTTCCTTCGAAGAGGACCGGCGCGCGCGCTGAGGCGCGCCGCCGGTTGCGGGTCAGGCCTTGCCGCAGGCGCGGAGCTGTGCGTCGTAGAGAACCGCGCGGTTCGCGACCTCGTTCGAGACCTTCAGGAGCCAGCCTTTCTGGTTGTAGCTACCCCGGCGATAGCCGGTGCGACCTTCGTGATAGGCAAGGTACTGGTTGCGGGCATCGGCTACGGAAATCCCGAGCTCGCGTTGGGTTTCGAGGAAATACCATCCCATGAAATCGGTGGCGTCGTGGATGTCGTCGCGCCGCGCGCCCCAGCCGCCTTCGAGGCGCTGGTATTCCTCCCACGTTCCGTCGAGCGCCTGACTATAACCATAGGCCGACGATTGCCGGCCCATCGGGATGACGCCGAGGGAATACTGCACCGGTGTGCGGGCATTCCCGATAAATTTGGATTCCTGATAGATCGTGGCCATCTGCACAGCCACCGGGACGCCCCATCGGCGTTCCGCGCGTTTCATAGCCTTCAGATAGGCCGGACGCTCGCTCACGATGGAGCACGCGTTGTCGAGATTGCGTGGCGCTGAATAGTTGGCGCTGCCGCAGGCCGAGACGAACAACAGCAAAATCAGCGCGCGAAGGGATCTGCTCATGCCTCAATCGCCCGTATGTTTGTTTTGCTGGCAAGAATAGCGCAGGACGGGCCGTGAAGGAACGGGGAAATGAGGCGCGTCAGATCACAACTGCAAGAAGGAGCGGCAGGAGCGCCACGCTCATCAGGGTGGAGACAACAACAAGCCCTGCGACGGCGTCCGCGTCCGCGCCGTATTTCTCGGCCAGCATGTAGTTCGTGACGGCCACCGGCGTGCCGACCTGAAGGACAAGGACCGCAAAGGGGATAGGCGCGAGATCAAACCACAGACCGAAGCCTGCCGCGACACCCATGCAGACTGCCGCCTTGAGAAGCGACAGCCAGAAGGCCTGGCCAAGATTGGCGGGCTTTAGCCGGGCAAGCGCCACGCCAAGGGTGATCAGCATCAGCGGGATGGTGAGCTGGCCAATCAGTTCAAGCGTGTTGGTGAGAAAACGCGGGGTGCTCCAGCCCTGCCAGAGAAAGAGCGCGCCCAGAACCGTCGCGATGGCGACCGGGTCTGTGAGTGCCTTCACGACCGACCCGCCGCCCGAGACCAGCCATACCCCGAAGGTGAACGATATCAGGAGCATGATGGCGAAGATCACCACCGCGAAGGCCAGCCCCGTCTCACCGAAGGCGAAAAGCGCCAGCGGCAGGCCGAGGTTGCCGGTATTGCCGAAGATGAGCGGGGCGAGGAATGTGCGTCTGTCCAGGCGCAACGCGGCAAGGGTCATCCACAGGATAACCGTGACCACGGCATAGGCGGCGATGGATGCGAGAGACACCGCTGTCAGCGCGGCAGGCTCGATATCGGTCTTCATCAGGGCCGTGAAGATCAGGCAGGGCACGGCCAGCGTCATGGCCAGATGGGTAACGAATCGGATGCGGAACTCGATCCCCAATTTGACCCAGACAAAGCCGACACCGGCCAGAAGAAAGACCGGAGCGACGATTTCAGCCACTGTCAGGACGAGGTTCACAGTCTGTTTCCCTGAAATTTTACTCGAATTTGTCGACAGATGACGCGCAGAGGCGTACAGGAAAGATAGGGGGTACCGTTATGTTCAAGACGCGCGCAAAGTATTCGCTCGGCCAGGTTGTCCGGCATAGGAAGCATCCGTTCCGCGGTGTGGTCTTCGATGTCGATCCTCGGTTTTCCAATACCGACGAATGGTACGAGGCGATACCGGAAGAAAGCCGCCCGGCCAAGGACCAGCCGTTCTATCACCTTCTGGCGGAGAACGAGCAGAGCTACTATGTGGCCTATGTGTCCGAGCAGAACCTGATCGCGGATTATTCCGGCGAGCCGGTCGAGCATCCGGATCTGGGTGATTTCTTCGGAGACTTCAGCGACGGCCACTATCCGTTGCAGGTCCAGATGAATTGAGCCGCCGGGCCTCGGTGCCCGGCGTCTGGTCAAGGAAAAACGCCCTCGTCGTCGCGGGGGCGTTTTCCGTTGTCAGTAGCCGAGGGCGCATCCGTCCTTACGCGGGTCCGAGCCGCCGATCAGAACGCCGCGCGTATGGTCTATCAGGATCGCCTGCGCGCCGCCTATGGCAGAGGGCGGGTCGCTGACAGGATGGCCCATTTCGGCCAGCCCGGCGCGCACACCGTCGCTGACCCCACGCTCGATCTGCAGCTTGCCGGAAATCGGATCGGCAAATGCGCGGGGGGCGTCGATGGCCTCCTGCGGGTCCATGCCGAAATCGACCATGTTCGAGATCAGATGCGCGTGACCGCAGGCCTGGTACTGTCCGCCCATCACGCCGAACGCCATGTCTATTCTGCCGCTTCTGCCCGACATGCCAGGGATGATCGTGTGCATCGGCCGTTTGTTCGGACCTGCCTCATTCGGGTGGCCCGGCGTCACGTTGAAGCCCGATCCACGGTTGTGAAGGAGAATGCCGAACCGGTCGCTGGCGAGGCCCGCGCCGAAGGTTGCGAAGATCGAGTAGATCAGGCTGATCGCCATTCCGTCGCGGTCGATTGCGGTGATCAGAATTGTGTCGCGGTGGACCGCCTCGGTCAGGGGGGCGACCTTGGCGATGGCGCGTGCCGGATCGATCAGGTCCGCGAGCTTTCTGGCGGTTTCCGGCGCCGTCAGCCTGTCGAGTGCGGTCATGTGCTCGGGGTCGGCGAGGAACCGGTTCCGCGCGTCGTAGGCAAGCTTGGTGGCTTCGGCCTCGAGATGGAGGCGTTGTACGCCGTTGGGGTCGAGTGAGCCCAGATCGAACTCGGCCAGAATGCGCGCGATCAGAAGCGCGATCGCTCCTTGTCCGTTGGGCGGGTGCTCGAGGATGTCGCGTCCGCGATAGGCGGCGCTGATCGGCGTTCCCCATGTGGCCTCGGTCGCGGCGAAGTCTTCCGCGGTGTGGACGCCACCCGCCGCGCGAAGGGCGGCCAGCATGTCATCGGCAGCTTCGCCGGTGTAGAAAGCGTCCCGCCCCTCAATCGCGATACGTTTCAGCAGTTCTGCCTGTGCGGGCAGGGCAAAGATGTCCCCCGTCCCATAGGCGCGGCCATCTTTCGTATAGTGTCGGATGGCGGCGTTGTTGAAGGTCTCCGGCGTCTGGGCGATGTCGGCCGCGACGCGGGGCGCGATGGGCACGCCGGTTTCGAAATAACGGATCGACGGGGCGAAGCAGCGTTCGAGACCCAGGCGGCCGAACCGCTCGGACAATTTGCAGAACCCGTCGATGGCCCCGGGAATGGTGACCGATGCGGGATGCCCCGGCGCAATCTTGTTCAGGCCTTCTGCGCGCAGCGCGTCGGGGTCGGTGGCTGCGGGCGCCCGGCCCGAGGCGTTGAGTGCGATGACCTCGTTCGAACCGGCAGGTTTGACGAGGGCGAACATATCGCCTCCGATCCCTGTCATTTGAGGTTCGCAAAGCCCAAGAAGGACCGCGCCGGCTATGGCTGCGTCGACCGCATTGCCGCCGTCGCGAAGCGCCTGAACAGCTTCGACCGCGGCCAGCGGGTGCGATGTGGCGACCATGCCATTGGTCGCATAGACCGGCGAGCGCCCCGGCAAATGAAAATCACGCATTCACGTCTCCTCGTCCCAGTGCGCGACCTAGGACTGAGACGCTGGAAAGGCAAGGTTGGGAAAGGTTTGAGACCTCGACACCGCGCACTGGGTGGGGGCTGAAAAAACGCGATGCCGAGGGAAGCTCAAACGAAGCTACGAGGCAGGAATGACTCCCGGCCTTGTCGCCAATGCGGTGGAATTGCGGCGACTTTGAGTAATTGTTTCCTAGAGAGCCGCTTAGTGCTTAAAATTGCTCGATTGTTGAAAGATCTGCTTGGTTGTGGGCGGTCGCGAGCCGGTGGTCAGCGACGTCCAATCGCCATGCGGAAGATGAGAAAATTCTCACCGTTCTCGCGGTCATAAACGAGGTCGCGAGCCAGCTCTCGAATCAGGAACCAGCCAAAACCGCCTTCGGGCAGGTCATCCGCGCGCGCGTAATCCTTCGGATTGTCGCCGAGGGGAGCGCGACCGTTCGGCATGGGTCGGCCATTGTCCCGGATCTCGATCAGCAGACCTGCCCGTCCGTGCCGCAGGACGAGCTTGATGTGCCCTTCATCGCCGGGCGCATAAGCATGTTCGACGACGTTGTTCAGCGCCTCCGCAAGTACCAGCTCGATCGAACTTGCCTCTTCCGGTTGAAGGTGAAGCGGCTCGAGCGTGGTCATCGCGCGTTCAATCGCGAGGCGCACGTTCTCAAATGTGGCGCGGAAGGCGGTGCGTGACAGCACTCCTCCAGCCGCAGTTACTGGCGGAGATGAGGTCGCCCCGCTGGACCCCAAGTCATGAGGCATGAGCGGCCCCATCAATTGCGGCGTTGGTGTCCGGATAGATGTCGAACACCGAATCCATGCGTGTCATGCGGAACACTTTGTCGACCGCGGGCGTCATGCCGGCAAGATCGAGTTGCCGGCCGCGCCCGAGGTGTTTCATCACGCTGACCACGGCGCCCAGGCCGCTGGAATCGAGAAAATCCACCGAGCTGAGGTCAAGAATGACCCGCCGGGCCGGATGTTCCGTCAGGTCCCGCATCCCATCCTTGAACCGGACCGCAACGGCGGCGTCGATTCGCGGTTCGTCCACCTTGATCACAAGACAGTCCTGTTTTTCTGAGGCGCTCATCTTCATAAGCCGGCTCCTGCGTGTTCTTTCCGACGTCAACCTAGACGGAAGCCGTTACCATTCTGTAAGCAGGATCAGACCCGGACCGGGATAGCGGGCGGGTGACGATATCCATTCCGTCTTCCGGTTCCGACGGTGCTGCCGCGTTGGTCCTGAGAGCAGACCGCAGGGCGTCCGATCTGTGCGCGCAGTTCAAAATATGTGGCCTGTGCGTGGGCGTCTGGGTGTCTCATCCCGGCCCACGTGCCCGCCGTGAGGAAGGTCTTCGGTCATGCCGGCCGGACCATCGGCGACCCGAAGCAGCGTAAAGTGAATAGGGTCGTCGCCGCGGTACCCATGGCGTTCATGGCGGAAACCGGGGTATCCCGTAATAAGGTAATCACGAACTGCGACGGCTCTGCGCCGGGTCACCCGATCTGGCATCCGGCGCGCGATAAGTATCGGAGGAGGCGAAGACATGTTCATCGCGAGCGAACACATATGAGTGCGGCGGACACGGTATTTGCCGAGGGCGAACTGGCCGGTCGGATTCTTGCCCTGACCGAGGGTGAAACCGATGCCGTGGCGCTCATGGCGACGGTCGTGGCCGAGGTGCACAACGCGGACGCACGCTTCGACTGGACCGGGTTTTACCGGGTCGTCAGGCCCGGCCATCTGAAGATCGGGCCTTACCAGGGCGGGCATGGATGCCTCGACATTCCCTTCGAACGCGGTGTCTGCGGAGCGGCAGCCCGAACGGGCAGGGCGCAACTCGTTCCCGATGTCGAGGCGTTTCCGGGTCACATCGCCTGCTCGTCTTCGACGCGCTCGGAACTGGTGCTTCCCGTGCGGAACCAGGCCGGAAGGATACTTGGCGTCTTCGACATCGACAGCGATCGTCCCGACGCTTTCACCCAGGACGACATCGACCTCCTGCAGCCCCTTCTCGATCAGGTTTTCGGAGATGTTTCATGCCTTTGACTGGCTCCTGCCTTTGCGGCGCCATCCGCTTCACCGCTCATGGTAAGGCCGCGAACCCGGCCGCCTGCCATTGCAGCCAGTGCCGAAAGACATCGGGTCACATCTGGGCATCCAGCCACGTGCCCGATGACCAGCTCGAAATTTCGGGCGACGTGTCATGGTACCAGTCTTCGGACAAGGCGCGCCGGGGCTTCTGCCCGACCTGTGGCGCCTCTATGTTCTGGAAGCACGACGATGACGACCATATCTCGTTCGCGCTCGGCACAGTCGACGGGCCGACGGGCCTGACCCTCACCCGGCAGATCTTCACCGAGGACAAGGGCGACTATTACGATCTGCCACCCGCACGCTGACGCCCATGACTGACAACTATTCTCCGCCGGATGATCCGTTGGACGTCATCCACATGGATCACGAACTGCTCCTGGTGAATAAACCGAGCGGCCTTCTGTCGGTGCCGGGCAAGGGACCGGATCTGGCCGATTGCCTGCTGTCACGGGTTCAGGCGACCTTCCCGGAGGCGCTTCTGGTGCACCGACTGGATCGGGACACCTCGGGCGTCATGGTCTTTGCCCTCTCGCCCCATGCGCAGCGGCATCTCGGGCTGCAATTCGAGAAGCGGCAGATGCGCAAGACATATGTCGCGCGGGTCGCGGGCGAGATGCGGGATAAGAAGGGAACCGTGGATCTGCCGCTTATCGTCGACTGGCCCAACCGGCCCCGGCAGAAGGTGGATTTCGAGTCGGGCAAGCCCGCACGGACGGAGTGGCGCCTTCTCAGAGCGCGGGATGGCGAAAGCCGCGTCCGGCTTCATCCGCAGACAGGGCGCTCGCACCAGCTCCGCGTGCATATGGCCGAGATCGGACATCCCATTCTGGGCGATCCGTTCTACGCCGACGGACCCGCGCGGGACCACCCGCGCCTTATGCTGCATTCGGAAAGCCTGCGCCTCAGGCACCCCGACGGTGGGGCCGGCATGACCTTTTCGGCGAAGACACCTTTCTGACAGCAGCGTCGCGAGGGGCTCCGCCCCCGGCCCGCTGCGCGCACCTCCCCCGGAGTATTTCGAACAAAAGAAGCTGCGGGCCAAAGCGACTTCCGCGACAGGCGTGCTTGGTTAACCTTAATGCCGGTTAACGTTAGGCGATTGGTCTTCTTTGGGTCCGGAAAATCCTCGGGGGGTGAATTCGCGCGTCAGCGCGAAGAGGGGGGGCAGACAGCCCCCCTTTTTACCGCGACGCGTCAGCGGCGCAAAACCCCGGTTCAGCCGAGAAACGCCTGAATCGCAGCAAGTTCCCCCTGTCGAATCTCGTGTCCCCCATCGTGCCAGTCGACCGTCAGCAGGGTGCCCTGCCCCTCCAGATAGCGCGCCAGCGCTTCCGTCATCGCCGCCGGGCAGATCGGGTCGCGCCGACCCGCGGTGATCAGCACCTTGCGCCCCGAGAGTGCAGGCTGCTCGGCAGGGTCCCACGGGATGAGCGGGTGCATCAGAATGACGTCGTCCACCAGATCCGGCCGGTCGAGCATCACGGCGACCAGAATGTTCGCGCCATTCGAATATCCCATGGCGACCACACGGTCCGCACCCGTCCGTTTCTTCTCCGCTTCGATGAAGTCGGCCATGGCAGCCGTCCGGCGGGCCAGATCGTCCATGTCATAGACGCCTTCGCCGGTCCGGCGGAAATAGCGGTTCATGCCGTTTTCATTGACGTCCCCCCGAGGCGAGACGACATAGGCTCCGGGCATCAATTCGCGGGCCAGATGGTGGAACTGATGTTCGTCGCCGCCTGTCCCGTGAAACGTCAGGAAGAGAGGCGCGCCCGCCTCTCCGTCAGCTCTTGCAGCGTGATAGCTCATTCGATCGGCTCCAGATAGCGCTCCAGACGGTCGCGGAGATGCGCGTGCTGCGAGGGAAGTTTCAGGGCCTCGCCCAGATGCGCGGTATCCTCATCCGTGGCGAATCCCGGCTCGTTTGTCGCGACCTCGAACAAGACACCGCCCGGCGTACGGAAATATATCGCCCAGAAATAGTCCCGGTCGATGACCGGTGTCACCTGGTATCCTGTGTCCAGAAGCGCTTCACGCACCTCCAGTTGCCGCGCGCGGTTCTCGACCGCGAAGGCAATGTGATGCACCGACCCCGCGCCCTGGCCGGCCCAGTTCACGCCGTGGAGCGTTTCGATATCGATCGTGTTCGCCTCGTTGCCGTCGGGAACCCTGAAACGGATCACATTTCCCTTCCTGTCGGTTTCTTCATACCCCATGAACTTAAGGAGTTCTGCCGAAGCGCCAGCATCCTGAAGGCGCATATCCGCAGAATGGAACCCCCGGATCGCCATGTCCTCACTCACGCCGTTGCCGGTCCAGGGTGCGCGCTCGTCACCCTCCGTTCCGATCAGTGCGAACGCGTCACCATCGGGGCCGTTGAACAACAGCCGGTCTTCTCCGAAGCGGGTGTCGGTTTTGAGATCGCGGACACCATACGCCGTCAGCCGATCGGCCCACCCTTTCAGGCTGTCCTTAGGGACGGAAAACGACGTCCGTCCGACCTCGCCGGTGCCAGGCCGTCCGCGCGCGGCGTTCGGGAACGGGAAATACGTCATGACGCTGCCGGGAGAGCCCGTTTCGTCGCCATAATACAGGTGATAGACGTCCGGGGCGTCGAAATTGACGGTCTTCTTGACGCGACGCAGGCCGAGCATGTCGGTAAAGAACGCATTGTTCGATTTTGCCGAGGAGGCAAGCGAGGTGACGTGATGAAGGCCCTTTATCTGAGAGAGCATTGAGCAAGCCTTTCGAGTGGTTTGACATGTGTCCTTGGATTGCTTGTAATCTAGTGTTTGAGAATAAATAGAAAACCGAGCAATTCGCGCAGTTTTTGCGCGAATGCGCACATGACTTTCGGGTTGCCCGCCCAGAGATACCTCTGGATGATCCCGCATGTAACAGGTCGACCGGGCAGGGCAGGACGGACCGATGGCAGCAAAGGTCACGGATTTCACGCAGTTGAGAAAGCGTCTCAAGGCAGCGCGTGTCAAAGGCGCACCGTCCCATGCGCTCGGTCAGGCGCGGCTGATGATGGATGCATGGATCGATGCGGCCGAATCCCACGGCATGCCGGTTTCAGAGGCGCTCCGACGCATCCGCGACGGTGCTGCCGCACGGCAGATTGCGGAGGAGGTTGCGCACACTCAGCTTTCGTCCAATTCCGGAATTGCCGCGAACGCGGCCTGTCGCGCGGGGTGCGCCTTCTGCTGTATCCTCAAGGGCGAGGATGGCGGGACCATCGGCGCCGATGAGGCGCGCCGCCTCCATAAGGCCCTGCTTCCGCTCATCGGACAGCCCGACGGTCGCCAATGGCACGAAAACGCCTGCCCTGCGCTCGACCCGGAAACACGGATGTGCCGCGCCTATGACGCGCGTCCGATGATCTGCCGCAGTTACATGTCGGTCGATGTCGCCGCCTGCGAACGCATCGCGGAAGGACAGCCGGCGGATGGTGCAGGCGTTCTCGGGGCACAGATGATCCATCTGGCGCTGCTCGCCCTGTCACGCGCCGCCATGGCTGGGATCGCCATGGTCCCGACCTACTCTATGGCGAAACTGGCGCAAATGGCGGTCGACGGGGCGAGCCTTGATGAAGCTCTCACAATGGCGCGTCACGGCCCACGCGGACTGGTCGATGAACTGGCCCGTCAGGCGGAGGCGATGAAGCGGGTTCCCTGAGGCGGACGTCTCGTCAAGGATCGCCCTCGATATCCCACTCTGCACCAAAACCAGTTCTTTGGGTCCGGGAAATCCTCGGGGGGTGAATTCGCGCGACAGCGCGAAGAGGGGGGCAGACAGCCCCCCTGCCCACCGCGACGCGTCAGCGGCGCAAACCCTGCCGGCGCCCGAACGCCTCAGAGCGAAAACGGAAAAGGCCGCCCCGGGGGACGGCCACAATCCTGGTCCAGTCTGCTGGACGGGCTCAGCCCTGGCGGGCTTTGAACCGGCGCTGCGTCTTGTTGATCACGTAGACGCGGCCCTTGCGACGCACGACGCGGCAGTCGCGGTGCCGGCTCTTGAGCGAACGAAGCGAGTTGCGAACCTTCATGGCCCTATCCTCTCTCAGTCGCGGCGCGATGTCGGCGCCTCGGGTTCCGGTTCTGCCGCAGCGGGCCCAAGCCCGAAGCGACGGTGAATGGTGGGCGGTACTGGGATCGAACCAGTGACCCCTACGATGTCAACGTAGTGCTCTACCGCTGAGCTAACCGCCCGTGTCCGCCGTTTCCGGCCTGTCCTAAAGAACAAGACGCGGGGGAAGCCCCGCGCCGGTCGGAGGCTCTATAATCGGATCAATCCTCCCTTTCAAGGGCTTTTGGCGCGCGCCGGAATCGCCCTATAACCAATGTAACGGAAGAAGAGAAAGCGCGCCCTTGCAGCCCTTCACCCTGACCCTGCCGGATATCCGATCGACGAGCGTCGTCTTCGCGTCGCCGCATTCCGGCCGGTCCTATCCGTGGGAGTTCGTGCGCGGGTCGGTTCTGGACGAGCGCACGCTGAGATCGTCGGAAGATGCCTTTGTAGACAGGATTTTTGCTCCTGCGACCGATTTCGGCGCGCCTTTGCTGACAGCGACATACCCGCGGGCGTGGCTCGACGTGAACCGCTCCGCGGACGAGCTTGACCCCGCGCTGATCGAAGGCGTCCGCCGGGGCGCTCACAACCCGAGGGTGGCGTCGGGGTTGGGGGTCGTGCCGCGCGTCGTGGCGAATGGACGCGCGATCTATCGCGGAAAGATCTCGGCTAACGAGGCAGAGGCCCGAATCCACGATGTCTGGCGCCCGTGGCACGGCGCTCTGTCGCGGCTGCTCGGCGAAAGTCACGCGCTCTTTGGGGAAGCGATTCTCGTCGACTGTCACTCGATGCCGCACGAGGCCATCGACAATCTGTCCCACCACCGGGGCGCGCGGCCCGAGATCGTTCTGGGCGACCGCTTTGGCGCCGCCGCCGGTGCCGAGGTCGTGGACCGGATCGAAGCGGCCTTCTCCAGCGCAGGCTTCCGCGTGGCGCGGAACGCGCCGTTTGCCGGAGCCTATGTGACTCAGAATTACGGTCGCCCCGCGCGTAGGCAGCACGTAGTTCAGGTCGAGATCGATCGCGCGCTCTACATGGATGAGCGGCAGGTCCGCCCCAATGCAGAATATGACGGATTTCTGAATGTCATGCGGGACGTTGTGGGCGACATCGCCGAGATCGGCCGCCGCGATATTCCACTGGCCGCCGAATAGCGTCACCTCGTACGACATCGTGATTGGTCGGCTGCCGGGTTTTCGGCCACTCTTCTCCCATGCGCCGCTTCGCCATTCTTGCTCTCGCCCTCATGCCAGTCATTGCTCAGGCACAGGATGGTGCGCGGCCGGGGGATAGAACCTTCCAGTCCGAGGCATTGGCTGCGCGTTTGTCGGGGCAAGTGATCGAGTATTTCGATGGCTCGAAATCCCGTTACGCGGCTGACCGGCGCTATGGCTACACCTACACCGATGACGGGCCGGTCTGGGCCGGCACCTGGCGCACCGAAGGCGAAAGCCGCGTCTGCGTTGCCTTCGACAATGGCTCGGCACGCTGCGACCGAATGGTCGAGAATGCCGGTCGACTGGTGCTGATCATTGCGGACGGAACGCGATTTCCGGTGCGGACGGTATCGGAGATCACCGAGTAGCGCACCGGAATGCGCGGATTCCCGGTTTCTTCATCGGAACCGGTTCGTTGCCATTTGCAGGCTTTTTCAAACCCTCGATGCACGGATAGACTTGGTACCGGTGGGGGTGCGCATGCACCCGAATGTAACAAGTGACCTTTTGGGGGTGTGCGATGAGCGAGTACGCGATCGCAGGTGCGATTTTCGTGGCGTTGGCCATGCTCGGCAATTTCAGCGAGAAGCCGTTTGTGTCTCTGTCCTGTGTCGGAACAGGCGGTTCTCTTGTGACCGTGTGCCGGTGACCGGCTGATTACAGCCGGTCAAGAAGCGCGCGCGTAGGCCAGGCATCCGCCGGAAGCCCCAACCGTTCCTGTTCGGCCTGAACCGCGCGGCGGGTGTTGAAGCCTAGAATGCCGTCGACGCCGCCGACGTCATGACCACGCGCCGCCAGTTTCTGCTGAAGGCGTTTCATCTGGTTCTGATCCAGTCCCGGTTCCGGGTTGCCCGCATCGAAGACTGGAGCGCCTTCGAGACGCGTGGCGAAATAGCCTGCGGTCATGACATAGACGAAGCTCTGGTTCCATTCGAAGAAGACGCTGAAGTTGGGATAGGCGAGGAAAGTCGGCCCGCCCCGACCTTGCGGTGCCAGAAGCGACGCATCGAGAGACGGCGCGGCAAGCGCGCCCGATCGCGCCCGGATACCCATACGCTCCCAGTCCGAAGCGGGCTTTGTGGTGTCGAGGCCCGACAGGCTCCAGTCGAAACCGGCGGGGACCGAGACCTCTTGCAGCCACGGTTCGCCCGCGCGCCATCCAAGACCCTTGAGAAGGTTCGCGCCGGACATCAGCGCATCGGGCGGGGACGTCTTGAGGTAGACATGCCCGTCGCCATCACCGTCGACACCGAACTCTATGATGTCGCCGGGCAGCATCTGAACCATGCCGATCTCGCCGGCCCAAGCGCCGGTTGTCGTGGCCGGGTCGAGATCGCCATGCTCGAAAAGTTCGAGGGCCGCGAACACCTGTGGCCGGAACAATTCGGGCCGGCGGCAGTCATGCGCGAGGGTGACAAGGGCGTTCACGGTGTTGAAGTCGCCCTGAACGGCGCCGAAATCCGTCTCGAAGGCCCAGAAGGCCAGAAGGACGCCGCGCGAGACGCCGTAGTCACGCTCGATCCGGTCGAAGACCGCGTCCCATTTCTGGGCATTGGCCTGACCGTTCCGGACGCGGCTCTGGCTGATGAGGCGTCGGGCGAAATCGGTGAACGGCATCTGGAAGATGCCTTGCCTGCGGTCGGCGCGGATGACGGCGGGGTCCTGCGAGACACTGCGGAAGAACCGGTCGACCGTGGCGCGGTCATGACCTTTGGCCACCGCCTCGGTCTTTAGCTCGTCGATGAAGCCGCCGAAGCTGCCGCCGCAATTTTGGGCGTGAGCGGGCAGAGCGACTGTGGCGGAAGTGAGAAGGCAGGCGAGAAAAAGGTTAACAGCGCGCATGTGGAGTCCGTTGCTGAATTTCCGGGCGACCCTATCAGGCAAGGGGTTCCCGGCAAGAAGGATCGGCGGGAAAACGCCGGTGATTAACGGAAGACCGCAAAGCATTAACCTTCTGTTAATTCTTCCGGCCACAAAATGAAAAAGCTGGGGAGAAACTCTGCTGCGGGCGATCCCGCAGAAGGTGGTTAAGGTGGTATTGATCGTCGCGAGCAATCCGACACTATCCGTGATCTGGGCAAAGTACCTGGAACGTCAGGGCCATGCCGTGACGCTGGTCCACAGTCAGGAGGCGGCGGTCGCCTATATGACCGAGCATTCCGTCGATGTGATCGTACTGGATATCATGCTGACGGATGGGGCGGCTATGGCCGTGGCGGATTATGCCAGTTACCGGCGGCCAAGCGCCGCGATCGTCTTCGTGACGCGGGCGACCTTCTTTTCGGACGGATCGGTCTTCAACCACTTCCCGAACGCTGCCGCATTCGTGGAAGAGAAAACGCCGCCAGGGGATCTGGCGGCGATCGTTGCGTATCATGGCCGGGCTTGCTGACGCAGGCCCGGAGCGTTGACGGGGGTCAGGCCGCTTTCAGCCGTCCACGGCCATGAGGCTCGTCCCAATCCAGCACCGGATTGATCGGTATGATGCGGTTGGGATTAATCGTCTCGTGGCTGTAGTGGTAGTGCCGCACGATGTGGTCGAAGTTGACCGTCTCGGCCACGCCCTGCCATTGGTACAGTTCGCGTGCGAAGCCCCAGAGGTTCGGATAGTCGATCAGCCGCCTCCGGTTGCACTTGAAGTGCAGGTGGTAGACCGGGTCGAAGCGGAACAGCGTCGTGACAAGGCGCCAGTCGGCCTCGGTGATGCGGTCGCCCATCAGGTAGCGGTTGGATGCGAGCCGGTCTTCGAGCCAGTCGAGGCTTTCGAACAGCGCGGTGACCGCCTCGTCATAGGCCTCTTGGCTGGTGGCGAAGCCGGATTTGTAGACGCCGTTGTTGACCGTAGAGTAGACCCGTTTGTTCACCTCCTCGATGGCGTCGCGCATATGCGTGGGCCAATAGTCGTCGGTGTTCCCGGTCAGACCGTCGAAGGCCGAGTTGAACATGCGGATGATTTCCGAAGACTCGTTCGATACGATCGTCTCGCGCTTCTTGTCCCAGAGGATCGGCACGGTGACGCGGCCAGAAATATTGGGATCGGCCTTGAGGTAGATGTCACGGGCGAAGGGCAGGCCAAAGAGCGTGTCACCGGTCGCGCCGTCGAAGTCATCGTCGAACGTCCAGCCGTCAGAAAGCATGTCGGGATGGACGACCGAAATAGAGATCAGGTCCTCAAGTCCTTTGAGCTTGCGGAAGATGAGTGTCCGGTGTGCCCAGGGGCAGGCATAGGACACGTAGAGATGATAACGACCCGCTTCGGCGGGAAAGCCGCCGTCACCCGAGGGCCCGGCACTCCCTTCGGCGGTGATCCAGTTCCGGAAACTGGCGTTCGACCGCACGAATTTGCCGCCGGTTTTCTTCGTATCGTACCACTCGTCCTTCCAGACGCCTTCGACAAGCTGACCCATGAAATTCTCCTTTGCTTGTCCCTCAATATTGGGCGATTGCCGTCCGGGACCAGCCCTGCCACGGCACGGCGCATGTGCGCCATCGCACGCTCAGCCTAATACGGCGTTAAGTCTGCGCGTCTCTTCTGAGGAACCAATCTGCCCGGCATGGTCCAACAGTGGTTCGGTTCGTGTCCGAAACACCGGCGAATTCAGACACTTCTTGACCGAATCGGCATTTGCGCCATCTCCTGAGCAGCGGGGGAGATTTTGTCATGTCTGAATACCTGCCTAAGGACGTTCGGGAAGGTCTTATCGCTGCACAAAAGGCCGGACTGAGAAAGAAAAGCCGGATGCGCGTGCGCGTCGGCGATCGCGACTTCACGATCTTGCGGTACTGGGGCGATGGCTTTGCGCTCGATGCCGACGACGCACCAAGTCTGCGCGGTCTTGTCGACATCTATGATGGCGCGCGCATGAAGTCTCAATGTCTGATCGTCGCCTCCTCGGAAGAGGACGGGCAGATGCTCTATGAGTTCAAGCGCGCGACAGAGGCCGCAACAGGGCCGGCGCTGGACTATGAGCGGGATGCGATGGCGCCTGTCGCGCTGATCGGGCGGGCCTGAAACCGGGGACTCTGCCCCCGGCTCGCAGATTGCGCGCCTCTCACGGGATTTTCCGGACACAAAGCAAAAACCGCTGACAGGCGCGACTGTTGGCGCTAACATGCGCGACGAAGGAGGCGCGCATGACCCCCATAGACGATATCGAGACGCTGGAACGGCTTTATGACGCGGCATCGCCCAATTCGCTCGACAAGGTCGCAACCGAGCTGACGCCGGCCTATCGCCGGTGGATCGAGGCGTCCCGCTTTGTCGTTCTGACCACTGTCGGACCGGAAGGGACCGATGCCAGTCCGCGCGGCGATGACGGCCCGGTTGTCGCGGTGGCGGATCGCCGGACGCTTCTATTGCCTGACTGGCGCGGCAACAACAGACTCGATTCACTTAGGAACATCGTCCGCGACGGGCGCGTCAGCCTGATGTTCATGGTGCCGGGATCGAGCAATGTGGTGCGGGTGAACGGGCGCGCGGTACTGACAGCGGATGACGGGATGACGGCGCGGTTCGACAGGGACGGTCAGCGCCCGAAGACCGTGGCGGTCGTGAGCATTGAAGAGATGTATTTCCAATGCGCCAAGGCGGTTATCCGATCGGCCCTGTGGTCCCGTGGTGATGAGAGCGGGGGCGTGCCAACGGCGGGCGATTTCATCCGCGAGTTCAAGCAGGGCTTCGACGCCGACGCCTATGATCGCGAGTATCCCGAGTATGCAAAGAGCATTCTCTGGAGCTGACAGTACGCGCGGCGCCGGTCGGTCCGGCGTAGCGTGAGACAGCGAATCTCTTGGGGATGGCCTGGGGGTAGAGACGTCCGGAACCTGAGGCCTCAGAGAAGCGCGCCGCCGTCTTCGTCGTCGCCTGCTTCGGCCATCAAGGTCCGCATGTCCGGGATCATCACCCGCCGCTTCCCCTGAAGTTCGATCACGCCCTCTTTCTTCAGCGCCGAGATCTGTCGGCTCACGGTCTCTAGCGTCAGGCCCAGATAATCCGACATCGCTTCTCGGGTGAGCGGCAGGTCGATCTCGACATTGCCGCCACGGGTGTCGCCATTGATCGAGGCGCGCCGGGCGATAATCGCGAGAAGGCTGGCGATTTTCTCCCGTGCAGTCTTGCGCCCGAGAAGCAGCATCCATTCCCGCGCAGCGTCGAGCTCGTCCAGAGCCATTTCCAGCAATCGCTGCGAAACATGGGGCGTGGTCTCAAGCAGATGCTCGAAAGGCTTCCGGCGGAAACAGCAGAGCGTCGTCTTCGTCACGGCAGTGACGTCGAATTTGGCGATCTCTCGCCCGGGACGGCCGGCAAAATCGGACGGAAGCAGAAGGCCCACCATCTGGCGGCGGCCGTCCTCCATCGTCTGGGTCAGCGCCGCGACGCCAGAGACCACCGACGCCACGAACTCCATGCGGTCGCCCGCCCAGAGGATCGGCTGACCGGCTTCGAAGGTTCTGTAGTACTTGATTTCCTCCAGACGGCTCAGCTCGTCCGGTTCGCAGCGTGCACAGACCGCGCGGTGGCGGATCGGGCACTGACTACAGTCCTTCATACGCGCCAGATCTGGCGGCAGTTCGGTCATGATCCCTCCGGTTCCCTTGATCCGTGTCAAAGTACGGACCTGTTCGCGTGTCTAGTCTAACTGTCATGATGACTTCTACGCAAATGCGACGCCATGGTCTTTTCGACGCAAGGGTGCCGCGATACACAAGCTATCCGACGGCGAACCACTTCACGGCTGATGTCGGCCCGGAAGAAATGGCTGAATTTCTCGGCGCAGTCCCCGCTAGTGAACGTATCTCGCTATACCTCCACATTCCCTTCTGCCGACGGCTTTGCTGGTTCTGCGCCTGTAGAACGCAGGGTACATCCACAGCCAGCCCGGTCCGGGCCTATGTTGAGACGCTGAAGCGCGAAATCGAGATGATGCGCGCGCGTTTGCCCGAGGGAGTGGCGCTCAGTCGCCTGCATTGGGGCGGAGGCACACCGACCCTTCTCGAGGCGGAGACGATTCGCGACCTTGCCCGCGCTATCGAGACAAGCTTTCCTCTTGCGGACGGGGCCGAGTTCTCGGTCGAGATCGACCCGAACGAGATCGATGAGGCGCGGCTCGACGCGCTGGCTGAAGTTGGCCTGACGCGAGCGAGTATCGGCGTCCAGGACTTCGATCCGGATATTCAGAAGATCATCGGGCGCGATCAGAGCTTCGACACGACGAAACAGGCCGTGGACGGTTTGCGCGCGCGCGGAATAGACAGTCTGAACGTCGATATCCTCTACGGGTTGCCGAACCAGTCCGATGCGCGCATCTCGGACTCGGTGCAGCGCGTGCTGTCGCTGAACCCCGACCGGATCGCTCTTTATGGCTATGCGCATGTGCCCTGGATGGCGCGGCGACAGGCGCTTATTCCGACCGATTTGCTGCCGCGGCCCGAAGAGCGCTTGGCGCTGTTCGAAACGGCGGCGCGGCTGTTCCGTTGGGATGGCTACATGGATATCGGCATCGATCATTTCGCGCGCCCCGAAGACGGATTGGCCGTGGCTTTGAAAGAGGGGCGGCTTCGCCGGAACTTCCAAGGCTACACCGACGATCAGGCCGAGGTCCTGCTGGGGCTCGGGGCATCGTCGATCTCGCGCTTTCCGGGCGGTTTCGCGCAGAATGCGCCCGCCACGTCGAAATGGGTGGGCGCGGTCGAGGCGGGTATGGTCGCCACTGCGCGGGGCGTCGTTCTGTCGAGGGACGATGCGCTTCGGGGCGTTCTGATCGAGATGCTGATGTGCGAATTCGGCATCGACACCGCCCGTGCCGCTGACCGTGCAGGCGCCGATCCGGCGGCGGTCGAGGCGTGTCTGACGCCTCTGCTGAAGAGCTATCCGGATGCTCTGAGGAAGACGGCACGCGGTATAGAGGTACAGCCTGAGGCGCGGCCGCTGACCCGTATTCTTGCGCGCGCTCTGGATGCCTGGGACGTCAAGAGCGATGGGCATTCGCTCGCGATCTGACGATCACTTCCAGTCGAAGAATCCGTCGCCCGCCTTGCCCAGCAATTCGGCGGCAAGATCGCGACCCATGGCGGCACCGTCCGCGATAGGGCCGCTGCGTTCGCCCGCGATCGCCTCGGAGCCATCGGTGCGGAGGATCTCGCCGCGAAGCCGAAGCGTTTCGCCGGAGAGCTCGGCCAGCCCGGCAATCGGCGTTTCGCAGGAACCGTCCAGCGCCGCAAGGAAGGCGCGTTCGGCGGCAAGGCGGTGGCCGGTTGGCGTGTCGTGGATGGCGGCGAGCATTTCGGCCGCGCGCGCGTCGTCCTCGCGCCGTTCGATCCCGATGGCGCCTTGTGCGACGGCGGGCAGCATTTCATCTGTTTCAATGGCCGATGCGGCGACATGGGCCATGCCCAGCCGGTTCAGCCCGGCCATGGCGAGGAAGGTGCAGTGTGCAACTCCGTCTTCCAGCTTTTTAAGGCGGGTCTGCACGTTGCCCCGGAACTCGACGACTTCAAGATCGGGCCGCTTGTTCAGAAGCTGCGCCTTTCGTCTGAGGCTGGAGGTGCCGACGCGGGTTCCGGCAGGCAGCGCGGCCAGCGTGCCGCCGGACGGCGCTACAAAGGCGTCGCGGACGTCCTCGCGCGGCAAGTAGCAGTCGAGCGTCAACCCGCCGGGCTGTTCGACGGGCATGTCCTTCATCGAGTGCACCGCGATATCGATCTCGCCCGCCAGCATCGCGTCCTCGATCTCGCGGGTGAACAGCCCCTTGCCGCCGATCTCCTTCAGCGGACGGTCCAGCACCCGGTCGCCCGTGGTCTTGATGACGACGATCTCGAACGCGTCCTCGGGCAGGTCGAACGCGGCGGCCAGCCGGGCGCGGGTCTCATGGGCCTGTGCGAGTGCAAGGGGCGAGCCACGGGTGCCGATACGGAACGGGTGGGCGGAATCTGGGAACGTCGTCATATGCTTGGTGTAGTGGTGTCAGGAAAAGTTGACAATCCGTTCTATTGACAAGGGTGCCTGCGGCTGTGACCAAGATGGTCACAGAATTCCGGGGAATACCACAATGAAAGACAAGCTGATCCTGCGCGCGCTGGCCGGAGAGACTTTGCCCGTGCCGCCGATCTGGATGATGCGGCAGGCAGGCAGATACCTTCCGGAATATCGCGCGACACGCGCCGAGGCGGGGGATTTCCTGAGCTTGTGTTACAACCCCGAGCTTGCCGCCGAGGTGACACTTCAGCCGATCCGCCGCTATGGCTTCGACGCGGCGATCCTGTTTGCCGATATCCTGCTGATCCCGGATGCGCTGGGCATGGACCTGTGGTTCGTGACCGGCGAGGGGCCGCGCCTGTCGACCGTCACCACGGCCGAAGAGGCGGCGGCGCTGAAGCCCGCCGACTCGATCCACGAGCATCTGGCGCCGGTCTACGAGACGGTGCGCATCCTGTCGCGCGAGCTTCCCGAAGAGACCACACTGATCGGCTTCGCGGGCGCGCCCTGGACCGTGGCGACCTATATGATCGCGGGGCAGGGCACCAAGGACCAGGGTCCGGCCCATGCTTTGAAGGCCGAGAACCGGCCCGTGTTCGAGGCCGTGATGGACCGCGTGACCGAGGCGACCATCGAGTACCTGTCGGCGCAAATCGAGGCCGGTGCCGAGGTGGTCAAGCTTTTCGACAGTTGGGCCGGATCGCTAAAAGGGCAGGATTTCGACGATTATGCGCTGGCGCCCGCCAAGCGGATCATTGCGGCGCTGAAGGCACGCCACCCCGACACGCCGATCATCGCCTTCCCGCGCGAGGCGGGCGAGCGCTATGTCGGGTTTGCCAAGGCGACGGGTGCCGATTGCGTCGCGCTCGACAACTCCGTCGATGCCGAATGGGCCGCCGAGCATGTGCAGGTCGATGGCTGCGTGCAGGGCAATCTGGCCTCGTCCCATATGGTGACGGGCGGGCAGGCGCTGATCGACGAGACGCGGGCCATTGTGCGCGCTTTTTCGAAGGGGCCGCATATCTTCAACCTCGGCCACGGGATCACGCCGGATGCGGACCCCGAGAATGTGCAGCTGATGATCGACACGGTGCGCGAGGGCGCGAAGGGCTGAGGCCCGGCGCGCGGATGGGAGCGGGCCGCCTATGCGCCTTGTCCTGCTGACCGCGCTGACCATGGTGGCTTTCGCCGCCAATTCCCTGCTGAACCGCGCCGCGCTTCTGGATGACGCCACCAGCCCGGCCGCCTTTGCGGCGGTGCGGGTGCTGGCCGGGGCGGTGATGCTGGCGGCGCTGGTCATCCTGCGGGGCGGTGTGCCACCCATTCGGGCCAAGGGGCGCGTCTTGGAGACGGCTGCGCTGGCGCTTTACCTGATCGGGTTCTCGTTTGCCTACGTTTCGCTCGATGCCGGGCTTGGCGCGCTGATCCTGTTCGGAGGCGTGCAACTGACTATGTTCGCCGCCGCCGTCCTGTCTCGCGACCATGTTCCCGTGCTGCGCTGGCTGGGCGCGGCGATGGCGCTTGGCGGTCTGGCGTGGCTGGTCTGGCCGGGGGACGTCACGGCTCCCGCGTTTGTTCCGGTGGCGATGATGGCAGCGGCGGCGTTCGGCTGGGGTATTTATTCGCTGGCTGGGCGCGGGGCCAAGGATGCCATGGGCGAGACGGCGGCGAATTTCATGTGCGCCGTGCCGGTGGTCTTTCTGGTATGGGCCATGGCCGGAGGCGGGATCGGGGGGCAGGGCATCGTGCTCGCCGTGGTCTCGGGCGCGGTCACCTCCGGTCTCGGCTATGCGCTCTGGTACACGGTGCTGCCGGGACTGGACCGCTCGGTCGCTGCGCTGGCGCAACTGACGGTGCCGGTGATTGCGGTGGCGGGGGGCGTGCTGTTTCTGGGCGAGGGCCTGACAGCCCGGCTTGTCCTGTCGTCGGCGATCATTCTGGGGGGCGTCGCGCTTGGCGTGCTGGCCTCGTCTCAGCGCAGGATCGGCTCCAGCGGGTCGTAGGCCGCTACCCCGTCATGGTCCCACGCGACGTCGGCGAGGCTGTCGGGTTTCACGCGAAGCCGCGAAAGGTCTTCCCGCGTGACCCAATGGCGCTCGGTCACTACGCCTTCAGGGTCGGTCCAGTCGGCGGGCATGTCGGGGTCCATCAGCGAGCAGCGGAAATAGATGTCGACCTGGTGAAAGTCTCCGTCGGGGTCGTGAAACTCGTTCACGAGGACCGGTGGGCCGACGCTGACGGTCAGGCCGGTTTCCTCATGGATTTCGCGGCGGAGGTTGTCTGGCAGGGACTGATGCGGTTCGACCCCGCCACCCGGCGCGCAGAGCAGATCGCTTTTCCCGCCGGGCCACGCGTTCACCAGAAGCAGCCGATCGCGGTGCAGGATCAGGCCCCGGACGGCCAGCCTGACCTTGCGCCCCATGCGCCTCAGACCCGGTCGGAGGCCGGGCGCAGAACCCGCGTGACATGGCCCATCTTGCGACCGGCGCGCGCCTCGGCCTTGCCGTAGAGGTGAAGCCTTGCGCCGGTCTCGGCGGCGATGGCCGCGACGTCGTCGACATCATCCCCGATGAGGTTGGTCATCACCACGTCCGAGTGCCGCACCGGATCGACCAAAGGCCAGCCCGCAACGGCGCGGATATGCTGTTCGAACTGGTCGATGACCGCGCCCGCCTCGGTCCAGTGGCCGGAATTGTGAACGCGGGGGGCGATCTCGTTGACCAGCAGCCGGTCGCCCACGACGAAGAGCTCGACCCCCATTACGCCCACGTAGTCGAGCGCCGTCAGGATTGTGCCAGCGACGCCGAAAGCGCGTTCGCGCAGTGCCTCGTCGATATCGGCGGGGACCGTTGTGGTGTGCAGGATGCCATCCTTGTGGACGTTCTCGCCTGGCTCGAAACACGCGATGGTATCGTCGGCGCCGCGCGCGGCGATCACGCTGATTTCGCGGTCGAAGGCGACCATACCTTCCAGAATGGCTTCGGCGCCCTGCATCTCGGCCAACGCGCGCGTGGTGTCGTGCGTTTCCCTGATCCGCGCCTGTCCTTTGCCGTCGTAGCCGAGGCGGCGGGTCTTCAGGATCGCCGGCAGGCCGGTCAGCGCGATGGCCTGTGCCAGCGTAGCGTCATCATGGACGGGTGCGAAGGGCGCGCAGTCGAGCCCGATCTCGGTCAGGAAGGTCTTCTCTGTCAGCCGATCCTGACTGACCGCCAGTGCCTGTCGGTTTGGCCGGATCGGGACGACCGCCTCGATCGCGTCGAGCGCATCGGCGGGGACGTTCTCGAACTCGTAGGTGACCACGTCGACCGATTGGGCGAAGGCAGTAAGCGAGTCTAGGTCTTCGTAAGGCGCAGTGGTCGTGCGGTTGGCCACCTGTGCGGCGGGCGGATTTGCGCCCGGCTCGTAGACATGGGTTTGCAGACCGAGGCGCGCGGCGGCCATGGCCAGCATCCGGCCAAGCTGTCCGCCGCCGAGGATGCCGATGGTCTGGCCGGGCTTGAGCGCGTCAGTCATCGCTGGGGACCTCCGGGATCGAGGCCGAAAGCGCGGCGCGCCAGTCGTCGAGCCGCGCCGCAAGGTCTGCGTCCGAAAGGGCGAGGATTTGCGCAGCCATCAGACCCGCATTGGCGGCACCCGCCGCGCCGATGGCCATGGTGGCGACGGGAAAGCCGCGAGGCATCTGGACGATGGAATAGAGGCTGTCGACACCTTTGAGCGCACGGGTTTCTACAGGCACGCCAATGACGGGAATGCGGGTCTTGGACGCCATCATGCCGGGCAGATGCGCCGCGCCGCCAGCGCCGGCGATAATCGCCTTCAGGCCACGGTCGGCGGCCTCTTTCCCATAGGACCAGAGGCGGTCGGGCGTCCGGTGGGCGGATACGATCCGCGCCTCGTAAGAGACACCGAGTTCGTCGAGTATCTCGGCGGCCCCCCGCATCGTCGGCCAGTCCGACTGGCTGCCCATGATAATGCCGACATCTGTGGTCATTCCGAGCCCCTCTTCCGGTTCAGCCGGACACTAGCCGCAGGGCTGGGGGGCCGCAATCGCTCAGGCGATGATATCGGGGGTCAGTTCGTCTTCGATCCGGGCGATCTTGTCCTTGAGAACCAGCTTCTGTTTCTTCAGGCGGCGGATGGTCAGGGGATCGCCACCGGGCTTTTCCGATAGCGCCTGGATCGCCTCGTCAAGGTCGCGATGCTCACGCTTGAGGACCTGAAGTTTCAGGCTGAGAACCTCTTCGTGGTTCATCGTTTTTGGGATGTCCTGGGCCATGACGCCATCATCGTTCGGATCGCTGAGGCCGACCATAGCCTGCGTGCGTTAAAAGGTGGTAGTCCTTTGTCCGCCCTTGCGGCAACAGGGCAGCACCCCCATATCATGCTCAAGACCGGTCGCCTTCGGGGGCTGGGCAGAAGTGTCGCTTTGGTGAAGAGGACGCGCATGAGCAAGTTGACCTTGGGAACCCACCCGTTCCTTCTGGGCTTCGATCAGCTGGAACGCATGGTCGAACGGACGGCCAAGACCGAAAACGGCTATCCCCCCTATAATATCGAACAGGTAAGCGATCACGCCTTCCGCATCACGCTGGCCGTGGCCGGCTTTGCCGATGACGATCTGTCGATCACGGTCGAGGACAAGGAACTGGTCGTGCGGGGCCGTCAGGCCGACGACACGAGCGGGCGCGTGTTCCTGCATCGCGGAATCGCCGCGCGTCAGTTTCAGCGGACCTTTTTGCTGGCCGACGGCGTTGAGGTCAGTGGAGCGTCGCTCGCCAATGGTTTGCTGCATATCGAACTGGTCAGGGCAGAACCCAACCGCGTGGTGCAGGAAATCAGGATCGACAAGGGTTGACGGAGGACTGGTGCTATGAATTCACCATTTGATTTCAAGGATATGGATACCGACCGGACGGTGTATGTCCGTCCTGTGGATATCGCGACGCTTCCCGCCGAAGTGCAGGAGCAGGCCGATGGCGATGCCCAGATCTATGCTGTTCACGCCTCGGATGGCGAGCGTCTTGCCCTGGTTAAAGGACGTGAGCTGGCCTTCGTCCTGGCGCGTCAGAATGATTTCGCGCCGGTCAACGTGCACTGAGCGCGCTGCCTTTACCGCTAATTAGAACGCCTGCCGGTCCCTCGGCGGGCGTTTTTCTTGTCGACTTTCGGCGCGTCTGGTGCACCTTCTCGGCAGGTAAGGCGACGAGACGGGGGCGGCCATGGCTGGCGCAGGTAAGTTGAGGCTTGGGGTCAACATCGACCACGTGGCGACGGTGCGGAACGCGCGCGGATCGGCCTATCCCGATCCGGTGCGCGCGGCGAAACTGGCCGAAGAGGCAGGTGCCGATGGGATCACGGCGCACCTGCGCGAGGATCGGCGGCATATCTCGGATGCGGATATCGAGGCCTTGGCCGAGGAACTGACCGTGCCGCTGAATTTCGAGATGGCCGCGACCGAAGAGATGCAGAACATCGCGCTTCGTCATGTGCCCCATGCGGTGTGTATCGTGCCGGAGAAGCGCGAGGAGCGGACGACCGAGGGCGGTCTGGAGGTGGCGCAGGACGAGAACCGCCTGGCGCATTTCATCGCGCCGCTCAGGGATGCGGGCTGTCGCGTTTCGATCTTCATCGCTGCCGACCGGCGTCAGATCGAGGCGGCGCACCGGATCGGTGCGGCGGTCATCGAGCTGCATACAGGGGCGTATTGCGATCTTCATGCCGAGGGACGGATTAAGGAGCGTGACGCCGAACTGGAGCGCCTGCGCGAGATGTCGGCCTTCGCCCATTCGCTTGGGCTGGAGGTTCATGCCGGTCACGGGCTGACCTATGATACGGTGGCTCCGATTGCCGCTTTTCCCGAGATACGGGAGTTGAATATCGGGCATTTCCTGATCGGCGAGGCGATCTTCCGGGGGCTTGGCCCCGCAATCGCCGAGATGCGGCGCATCATGGACGCCGCACGGGCCTGACCGAGCTGAGCGCGCTGACGCGCGCACGCGATATCTGCGCCGCGGTCCCCGCGGCGCGCTGCCTCCGGCGGGGATATTTTCGAACAGGCGAAGATGCGGGCGAGAGCGGGCCCTGGCGTTGGGTGTCGGTGCCGGTCGGGTCGGACCGGCTGCCTGTCGCCGGGCCGGCGAGGATGCAGTTGACCGGGTGGACCGTTGTCGGGTTGTCGAAGCCGTAACCGGGCGGGCGGGGCGAGAAGGTGGCGCGGCAGCCTTCCGTATCGCTGGAGTAGGCGCCGACAGCCGTTCCGTAGTGGAAGACCACAACCACATAGGCGTCCGAGCGGCCAAATTGCGGGGGGCCGTAACCCTCGGGATTGGTCATGTCGCGGTAGACGAAGCGGGTTTCCGCGCCTTGCCGGATCTTCTGGGTGGGGTTGCCCCAGCGGGCGACGTGGTCGGTTTCCGTCGTGAAGCCGGGTTGGACGCTTGTCACCATGGCCCAGCGGACGTTGGGATCATTGGCCACGGTGGTGTTCCAGGCGAGGCCGCCACAGGCTGTGACTGCAAGGAGGGCGATCAGGGTAAGGGCGCGATGCATGGGGCCGGGCATAGCGCGACATGGTTGCCAAAACCTTGCTGGCAGCCCCATATGGCCCCGGAAAAGGGAAGGCGCGACATGATCCTTGGTATCGGGACCGATCTTTGCAATATCGAGCGGATCGAGCGGGTGCTTGATCGCTATGGCGACCGGTTCCGGAACCGGGTCTTTACCGAGACCGAGCAGCGGAAGGCCGAGCGGCGGCGCGATGTGGCCGGCACCTATGCCAAGCGCTGGGCGGCGAAGGAGGCCTGTTCCAAGGCTTTGGGCACCGGTCTGCGCATGGGGATCGCCTGGAAGGACATGGCAGTGACCAACCTCAGGTCCGGCCAGCCGGTGATGCATGTGACCGGATGGGCCGCCGAGCGACTGGCCGAAATGACGCCGGAGGGGCATGTGGCCACGATCCATGTCACGCTGACCGACGACCACCCCTGGGCGCAGGCCTTTGTCGTGATCGAAGCCCTGCCCGAGGACGACGCCGCGCGCCCCACGACGCGGCGGCTTGCTTGACAGGGGCGGGGCCGGGGGCCAGAAAGCGCGAACCCTTTTTCATGGACGGACAGCCCGTATGAGTGAGAAGACCGGAACGCTGATGGACGGCGTCGTCGAAACCGTGAAGACGATCGTCTATGCGTTGTTGATCGCGGGCGTATTTCGCACCCTGTTTTTCCAGCCGTTCTGGATCCCGTCGGGGTCAATGAAGGACACGCTGCTGATCGGGGATTTCCTGTTCGTCAACAAGATGGCCTATGGCTACTCCTCGGTGTCCTGTCCGTTTTCCATGTGTCCTATCGACGGGCGTCTGTTTGGGGATGAGCCCGAGCGCGGCGATGTCGTGGTGTTTCGCCACCCGACCAATGGGCAGGATTTCATCAAGCGGGTCGTGGGCTTGCCGGGCGATACGATCCAGATGCGGTCGGGCATTCTCTACATCAACGGCTCGCCCGCGCCGCAAGTGCCCGATGGCACCTTTGTCGAGACCTATGAGCGGCAGGGACCGGCGGGCCGGACGCCCGTTTGCCTCGAGCCGCGCGTCCGCTTCGGGGACGACTGTACCAAGGACCGTTTCATCGAGACGCTGCCCGATGGCACGCAGCACGCCGTATTGGATGCCGGGCCGAGCCGGGTGGACAACACGGGCGTCTTCCGGGTGCCGGAGGGGCATTTCTTCTTCATGGGCGACAACCGCGACAACTCGACCGACAGCCGTGTGCAGCCGCCGTCGGGCGTTGGTCTCGTGCCGTACGAGAACCTGATCGGCCGGGCGGACCGGGTGATTTTCTCGTCGGCGGGGCGTTCGCTTCTCTTCGTCTGGACTTGGCGGGGGGATCGCTTCTTCAAGGCGATCGAGTGATGAAGCCGGGCCGCGAGCTCGATGCGTTTCAGTCGCGGCTGGGGCATCGGTTCCGGTCACCCGAACTGCTGATCGAGGCGGTGACACATCCTTCCGTCGGCACCGCTGTCAGACCCAATAACCAGCGGCTGGAATTTCTGGGCGACCGGGTGCTGAACCTGATCGTGGCCGAGGCCTTGCTGGAGGCCGACCCGACCGCGTCTGAAGGGGTGCTGGCGCCGCGCTACAACATGCTGGTCCGGAAAGAGACCTGCGCCGAGATGGCTGACGAGATCGGGCTGGGCGCTGTGCTGCGGCTTTCGCCCGGTGAGATGAAGACGGGCGGTCGACGCCGGGTGGCGACTCTTGCCGACGCCTTCGAGGCGGTGATCGCTGCGATCTATCTGGATGCGGGATACGGTGCGGCCAAGGCGGTTCTGTTGAAGATCATCGGGGATCGGGCCGCGACGGTGGCGGAAGATGCCAAGGACCCGAAATCGGCGCTGCAGGAATGGGCTCAGGGCAGGGGCGAGGCGCCGCCTGATTATGTCGAGATCGCGCGTAAAGGGCCGCCCCATGCGCCGGTCTTCACCATCGAGGCGCGGCTGGCCGATGGGCGTGCGGCACGGGCCGAAGGCACCGTGAAGCGCGAGGTCGAAAAGGCGGCGGCCAAGGCTCTTCTGGGCCAGGTAACTCAACCACGCTGACGGATCGCTGTCTTCCAGAGCTTCTTGCGGATGCCAGGCGGTTCAAACCGGCTGTAGTGCCCCTTCGAGAATGCGGGCCAGTCCAGCGCGAGGCCCTGAGCGACCAGGGCCTCGGCAATGTCTGTGCCATCGTCGAGGCGGCAATGGGCCACGACCCTGTCATAGGACAGCTCGGGGCGGATGCGGGCTGTAACCGTTCGACCCCGGCAAAGCCGGACCATGGCCCATTTCGAGGCCTGACCGTAGGGGTGGTTCAGTTCGGGCGCGTCGATCCCTGCGATGCGGATATGGACGCCGTCGATGACGATCGTGTCGCCGTCGACGACCCAGGCCTTGCCGGTGAGGATGCAACGGTCGAGGCGGCGTGCATCTTCCACCAGTTGACGGGCGCGGCGGGCTTTCGCTGTCAACGCGGGGCGCGCCCCGGCGGGTGTGGGCGTGCGGTCCGTCCAGGTGCTTGACGGGATCGGCCGGGGTTTCGGCCGTGTCGTGGGGGGCAGATCCGTCGCGGGCTTTTGCGGCGGCGATGCAGCAACGGGCGGTGGCAGTGGTGCGGTCTGATCCTTTGTGGAATGCGCGTAATTGCGCACAAGGTAGGCTGAAACGACAATGAGGCTTACGGCAATCAATTCCATGCCCGACAACCTGAGCGCGAAATCGAGCGCATTTTCGGCGAATTCGGTGCATTATGACGGCGGGGCGGGTGCCGGGCGGCGGTCGTGCTGGCCCCGCTCGTTCGAATCGACTAAGCGGCGGCCATGCAGGACGATACAAAACAGACGCGCGCCGGTTTCGTGGCGCTGATCGGCGAGCCCAATGCGGGCAAGTCGACGCTTCTCAACCGGATGGTCGGGGCCAAGGTCTCGATCGTGACGCACAAGGTGCAGACGACGCGGGCGCGTATCAGGGGCGTGGCGATCGAGGGCGCGTCCCAGATCGTCTTCGTGGACACGCCTGGACTTTTCACGCCGAAACGGCGGCTGGACCGGGCGATGGTCGCGGCGGCGTGGTCGGGCGCGGCGGATGCGGATGTGGTCGTCGTCATGGTCGAGGCGCATCGTGGTGTGACGCCGGGCGTCGAAGCTATGCTGAAGGGGCTGGAAGAGCGCGGCAAGGGCGCGCGCGCTGCACTTGCCATCAACAAGATCGACCGTGTGGAACGGAAAGCCCTGCTTGGGCTGTCCGAGGACCTGAACAAACGGTTCGGTTTCGTCGAGACCTTCATGATCTCGGCCGAGAAAGGCTATGGCGTCGATGATCTGAAGCGGTGGCTGGCGGGCGAGATGCCTGAAGGCCCTTGGCTTTATCCCGAGGACCAGATCGCGGACCTGCCGATGCGGATGATCGCCGCCGAGATGACGCGGGAGAAGCTGACCCTGAGGCTGCATCAGGAGCTGCCCTATCAACTGACTGTCGAGACCGAGAACTGGGAAGAGCGCGAAGATGGCTCGGCCCGGATCGACCAGATCGTCTATGTCGCCCGCGACGGGCACAAGGGGATCGTTCTTGGCAAGAAGGGCGAGACGATCAAGGCGGTCGGGCAGGCCGCGCGGGAAGAGATCGAGGCGTTTCTTGGCCGCAAGGTGCACCTGTTCCTGACCGTCAAGGTCCGGCCCAACTGGCTGGACGAGGCGGAACGCTATTCCGAGATGGGTCTGGATTTTTCCGATGGGGCGTGAGCGGGGCGCATTCTTTGAAAGAATGCGGGCCCGGTGGTGAACGCGCGCCTGACGTCGGAGGTCTGGGTGGCGGCTTATCTGACGCGCTGCCGGTTGGCGGATATCCCGGCCTTTGTCGTCGCGCGGGGCGATCACACGGCGGGTGCTGTTCTGGTCAAGCTGAATACGCTCGACGGGCGCGCCGTTGCTTTTCAACGATCCTTCGACCTGATGACCGGAGAGCGGCGCTGGGTCGTGCTGGTCGAGGGAAATGAGGCCGACGTCGATGCCTCGGTCACCCGGCAGCGGGGCACGGACCCGGACCTCTGGGTGATCGAGGTCGAGGATCGCGCGGGACGCCATTTGCTCGACCAGCCGGGGCTGGAGTAGGATTGCGCCGGCTTCGCCGTCGCGGTGCGCTCCGCGCGGGAGTATTTTCGAACAGAAGAAGGGCAGCGGGTGGACTGGCGGGACGAGGGAATCGTGTTGGGGATCAGGCCGCATGGGGAAACCTCGGTCATTCTCGATGTGCTGACCGCCTCCCATGGCCGCCACGCCGGTGTGGTGCGTGGCGGGGTTAGCCGCAAGATTGCGCCCCTTCTGCAGCCGGGCGCCGATCTTGACCTGACCTGGCGGGCGCGGCTGGAGGAGCATCTGGGCGCTTTCACGGTGGAGCCTCTGAAAAGCCGGGCCGTTCTGTTGTCGGATCGCCGGGCGCTAGCCGGGCTGAACGCGGTGACGGGTCTGTTGCGCTTCGCGCTTCCCGAGCGGGAGGTGCATGAGGGGCTGCACGAACGGACGGCGGCGCTTCTGGACATGATGGGTGACAGCCCGTTCTGGCCGATTGCCTATGTCCGGTGGGAGGTGGCGCTATTGGAGGCGCTGGGTTTCGGGCTGGACCTGTCGGCCTGCGCCGTCACCGGGTCAACGGAGGGGTTGGTCTATGTCTCGCCCCGGTCGGGCCGGGCGGTGTCCGAGGCCGGAGCGGGGGAGTGGGCCGAGCGGCTACTGCCGCTGTCTCCGGCGCTTCTGGGGCAGGGAACAGGGTCGGGGGACGAGATCGTCGCGGGTCTCGCCGTCACGGGGCATTTTCTTTCGGCCAGTCTTCAGCCCGCTATGGGCGACCGGCCGTTGCCCGAGGCGCGGGCGCGGCTGGTGGACCTTTTGGGGCGGGCCTAGCCGCTCCTTCAGGCCAAGAGGCGGCGGGCGATGACCTGGGCCTGGATCTCGGCGGCACCTTCGAAGATGTTCAGGATGCGCGCGTCGCAGAGGATGCGGCTGATCGCGTATTCCAGCGCGAAGCCGTTGCCGCCATGGATCTGCAGCCCGTTATCCGCCGCGGCCCACGCCACGCGGGCGCCGAGGAGCTTGGCCATGCCGGCCTCGAGGTCGCAGCGGCGGTCGGCGTCTTTCTCGCGGGCCGAGAAATATGTGAGCTGGCGCGCCACCATGATCTCGACCGCCATCATTGCGAGTTTGGACGCCACGCGGGGGAAGGCGATCAGCGGCTTGCCGAACTGCTTGCGGTCTTCGGCATAGCGGAGCGACACGTCGAGCGCCGATTGTGCGACGCCGATGGCGCGCGCGGCGGTCTGAATGCGGGCGGATTCGAAGGTCTGCATCAGTTGCTTGAAGCCTTGCCCCTCTTCGCCGCCGAGCAGATTCTCGCCTGCGACCGCGAAGCCATCGAAATTGACGGTATATTCCTTCATGCCGCGATAGCCCAAGACCTCAATTTCGCCGCCAGAGAGGCCGGTATCGGGGAAGGGTTCGGCATCGGTGCCGGGGGTCTTTTCGGCGAGGAACATGGAAAGGCCGCGATAATCATCGGTGCCAGGGACGGTGCGTGCCAGCACCGTCATCACATGGGTGCGGGCGGCATGGGTGATCCACGTCTTGTTGCCGGTGATTTCCCAGTCGTCGCCCTGCCGGGTGGCCTTGGTTCTGAGGCTGCCGAGGTCGGAGCCGGTGTTCGGTTCGGTGAAGACCGCCGTGGGCAGGATTTCCCCCGACGCGAGACCGGGGAGCCATTTCTCCTTCTGCGCCTCGGTGCCGCCGCAGAGGATCAGCTCGGCGGCGATCTCGGACCGTGTGCCGAGAGAGCCGACGCCGATATAGCCGCGGCTGAGTTCCTCGGAGACGACGCACATCGACGCCTTGGACAGGCCGAAGCCGCCGTATTCCTCGGGAATGGTCAGGCCAAAGACGCCCATCTCGGACATCTCGTCGATGATCTCCATCGGGATCAGTTCGTCCTTGAGGTGCCACTCGTGGGCGTGGGGCTCGACGCGGTCCTTCGCAAAGCGACGGAATTGCTCGCGGATCATCTCCAGTTCGTCGTCGAGCCCGGTGGCGCCATAGGTGATGTCGGCGGTGCGCTCGCGGATGATCTCGACGAGGCGGAGGCGCGCGGCCTCGGTGTTGCCGTGCTGCGTCAGGGTCATGACGGCGGGGGACATCATGGCGCGCTGGTCGTCCTGAGAGAGGCCCATGTCCTGCGGACGGAGGATTTCACCCTGGCTCATTGGCAGGCCGCCATAGAGCTGCCAGAGGTATTCGCCAAAGGCGATCTGGTGGATCAGCGCCTCGAGCTCTCCGAATTTACGCTGTTCGGTCAGGGCGTTGGCCCACTGCTGCATCTGGGAGAGCGCCTGCACATAGGTGGCGAGCCAGGCGAGGCCGTGGGCGGCGGTCTGATTGGCTTCGATCAGGCGGGCCGAGACCTTGCCGTCCTCGGTGACCATGATGCGAACCTTGTCCCGCGCGGTTGCGAGAAGCGCGTCGGCAGCGGTGAGAGCCTCCCCGGTCAGGGTCAGGAGATTGTCCAGAAGGGGCGTTTGGGTCTCGGGCATGGCACCGTCGCGAGGCATCGGAATCGTCCTTATTCTGCGTCTGCGAAGGGATAGGGGCAATGCAGTCGCAGCGCAAGAAGATTTCTTGTTTGGGGTGTGTTTTTGACATTTTATGACTTTCCAAATTTGCATGGGTCCCTTGGGCACGTCCGCCCATCGGTGCGCGGACATTTGCCGACGAGTGCTATTGGGGCGGATCGCCTGCCGCAATTCCGCCCCATTCCTGCCCTAGCGCTGATGCGGGGGCGCCACATCAGAGCCTAGTCTCGGAGGACGCATGACACTCATTTCCCCCCTTACCCCGGTCATTTCCTGGATGCCGCCCAACCCGGAAGGCCCGGCGGGCTTTACAACGGAATGGCACGGGCATGGCGCCAATCACCAGGGCAACAACGAGCCGGGCGACACCGCCGCCGACCGCCACAATTTCGGGAACGACACGGCGGGCAACTCGGGTCACAACCCGACGGCGGGGTCGGCTCAGGACGACTTCTCGGCGGAGGCGGGCCTGCCCTTCGTCAAGTTCAAAGACGCACCGCTTGAGGACGAGGGCGAGGATGAGCACGACATGATGGACATGATGCTCTAGGCGATTTCGGCGCGCCAAAGCTGCAATATTGAAGACCCGCCGCGGTGGTGCGGCGGGTCTTTTTTGTCATTGGCCGGTGACTTGCCGGAGAACCGGTCGCGCGGCAGCGCGGTCATGGGGCAAGAGCCAGTGATGCGTACGCCGTCCTAGCCTGCCTTCAGATACGGGATCGTGCCCGCGATGTCGGTGTCGTCAATCACCCGGAAGGTCGAGACGCTGCCCGCCTGCCGTGCCTTTCCGAATGGCGCATAGTCGGGGTCTGCGGCGAAGGCGTCGAGAGCCTCGCGCGAGGGGAACAAGATTATGGCGATCAGGCTGCTGTCGCCCGGTTCGCCCTCGACCGTTTCTATATTGCCGCTGCGGGACAGGTAACGGCCACCGTGGCGCTCAACTAGGTCGTGCACATGGGTGGCGTATTCCGGAACCCAGCCGTCGTCGGTGATCTTGATGTCGGCGATAAGGTAAATGCTCATATCGGTCTCCTTGTCCGGGCCGGTCGGGATGATCGGCCCATCTGGGAAAAGCCTGTCAGAGACGCCGGGTGCCTCTCCAGTCACGGAACTGGAGCGGCCGGTACAGTTTCTGGACTGGATGGGTCCGGCGGGGCTGTTAGGCTGCGACGAACGGATGGAGGGACACAAAATGGCACAAGCGGGATACAAGCAGTTCTGCCCACTGGCGATGGCGGCGGAGGTGCTCTGCACCAGATGGACAATGGTCCTGATGCGCGAGCTGATCGCCGGATCGACCCGGTTCAACGACCTCAGGCGGGGCGTGCCAAAGATGTCGCCCACGCTTTTGTCCCAGCGTTTGAAGGATTTGGAGGATGCCAAGATCGTCGAGCGGCGGCCATTGCCATCGGAGCGGGGTGTCTTCGAGTATCATCTGACTCCGGCCGGGCGGGACCTGCGCGAGGTGGTCATAGCGATGGGCATGTGGGGCCAGAAATGGGTCGAGTCGTCGCTTTCGCTAAAGAACCTCGATCCCTCGCTTCTGATGTGGGACATGCGGCGGAACCTCAACCCCGATCCGCTGCCGCGGCAACGGACGGTGGTCCAGTTCATGTACCACGACCTTCCGTCGACCAAACGGGACTGGTGGCTGGTGATCGAGCCTGCGGGCGAGGTGGACCTGTGCTGGGCCGATCCGGGGTTCGAGGTGGACCTTTACGTGTCCACCGACCTGAGGACGATGACGGCGATCTGGATGGGTGTCACGGATGTGGCGGCGGAGCGGGACAAGCTGGAATTTACGGGGCCAACGGAGATCTCGTCCACGATCCAGACATGGCTGGGCCTGAGCCCCTTCGCAGTACAGAAAAAGCTGGTGCCCTGACGCGGTGACTGACCTCTGCGGCCCACGAAAAAGGGCCACTCGGAGGTGGCCCTTTCCCTAGCGGTGTGGGTTGGCATTCGGGCATCCGCCCATCGGCCTTTCCCACTTGGCCTTTCGGCATTTCGCTGAAGCGAAACGCCTGTCGGCCTGACGCAATTTCCGACGCGCGTTGCGCGCCGGAAATCACTTACATCATGCCGCCCATGCCGCCCATGTCGGGCATGCCGCCACCGGCCGCGCCTTCCTTGGCGGGCTTGTCGGCGACCATGGCTTCGGTCGTGATCAGGAGACCGGCGATCGAGGCCGCGTCTTCCAGAGCGGTCCGGACAACCTTGGCCGGGTCGATGACGCCGAACTTGAAGAGGTCACCGTACTCCTCGGTCTGCGCGTTGAAGCCGAAGGAGACATCCGACGACTCGCGGACCTTGCCGGCCACGACAGCGCCGTCGACGCCGGCGTTCTCGGCGATCTGGCGGAGCGGTGCTTCGAGAGCGCGGCGGACGATTGCGATGCCGGCGTCCTGGTCGCTGTTCGCACCGGTCAGACCCTCGAGGGTCTTGCCAGCCTGCACGAGGGCGACGCCGCCGCCGACCACGATGCCTTCCTGAACGGCGGCACGGGTGGCGTTGAGCGCGTCATCGACGCGGTCCTTGCGCTCTTTCACTTCGACTTCGGTCATGCCGCCGACGCGGATGACGGCAACGCCACCAGCCAGCTTGGCCACACGTTCCTGAAGCTTCTCACGGTCGTAGTCCGAGGTGGTTTCCTCGATCTGCTGACGGATCTGGCTGACGCGGGCCTCGATCTCGGCCTTTTCGCCGTGACCGTCGACGATGGTGGTCTCGTCCTTGGTGATCGAGACGCGCTTGGCAGTGCCCAGCATGTCCATCGTGACGCTTTCCAGCTTCATGCCCAGGTCTTCCGAGATCACCTGGCCGCCGGTCAGGATCGCGATGTCCTGCAGCATGGCCTTGCGGCGGTCGCCGAAGCCCGGAGCCTTGACGGCAGCGATCTTGAGGCCGCCGCGGAGCTTGTTCACGACGAGGGTCGCCAGCGCTTCGCCTTCCACGTCCTCGGCGATGATGAGGAGAGGCTTCTGGCTCTGGATGACCTGCTCGAGAAGCGGGACCATCGGCTGGAGGGACGACAGCTTCTTCTCGTGGAGAAGAATCATCGCGTCTTCCAGTTCCGCAACCATCTTGTCGGGGTTGG
This sequence comes from Kangsaoukella pontilimi, assembly GCF_009830125.1. GTDB lineage: Bacteria > Pseudomonadota > Alphaproteobacteria > Rhodobacterales > Rhodobacteraceae > Kangsaoukella > Kangsaoukella pontilimi. The sequence continues at coordinate 502,061 of NZ_WUPT01000002.1, forward strand.
TGACGAAGTAGGGCGAGAGGTAACCGCGGTCGAACTGCATGCCTTCGACGACTTCGGTTTCGGTCTCGAGACCCTTGTTCTCTTCGACGGTGATGACGCCGTCATTGCCGACCTTCTGCATCGCGTCGGCGATCTGGCGGCCGATTTCGGCTTCGCCGTTGGCCGAGATGGTGCCGACCTGAGCAACCTCGTCGCTGTCCTTGACGGGACGCGAGGCGGCCTTGATGGCGTCGACGACTTTTGCGACGGCGCTGTCGATGCCGCGCTTCAGGTCCATCGGGTTCATGCCGGCGGCAACCGACTTCATGCCTTCCTTGACGATGGCCTGAGCCAGAACCGTCGCGGTGGTGGTGCCGTCGCCGGCCTCATCATTGGTGCGGCTGGCGACTTCTTTCACCATCTGCGCGCCCATGTTCTCGAACTTGTCCTCGAGTTCGATTTCCTTGGCGACCGACACACCGTCCTTGGTGATGCGGGGCGCGCCGAAGCTCTTCTCGATGACGACGTTGCGGCCCTTGGGGCCGAGAGTGACTTTGACCGCATCGGCGAGGGTGTTCACACCCTTCAGCATGCGATTGCGGGCGTCCGTGTCGAATTTGACGTCCTTAGCAGCCATGTTGCTTGCTCCTGGTTGTCTTGGATTATGTGTTCAGCGAAGTGCGATATCTCAGGCGATGATGCCGAGAATGTCGCTTTCCTTCATGATCAGCAGTTCTTCGCCGTCGAGCGTGATTTCGGTGCCCGACCATTTGCCGAAGAGAATGCGATCGCCAGCCGAGACGGCTGGGGCGATCAGCTCGCCGGAATCCTTCCGCGCGCCTTCGCCGACGGCGATGACTTCACCCTCGGCAGGCTTTTCCTTGGCGCTGTCGGGGATGATCAGACCGCCCTTGGTCTTCTCGTCGCTTTCGACGCGGCGGACCAGAACGCGGTCGTGCAGCGGTGTGAATGCCATTTAGAACGCTCCTTCGTTCGTTATTACTCCCTTTAGCACTCGCCTTGGGTGAGTGCTAACGATGCGCAGATAAGGAAGGCTCACGAAGCTGTCAACAGCCGCGATGCGCAAAAAATGGCATGAGGTAGCTGTTTCGTCCGGACCTGCGTGCTGCCATGATCGGTTCAGCATTGCAAGCAAGGGACCGTCATGCTCCGATCCGTATTTCTTTTGATTTCTCTTCTTTTTCCCGTCGTTGCTGCGGCGCAGGTCTGCGGCACCACCGATCTGACCGACAGCTTCACGCCTGAGGAAACCGCCCGGCTCGATGCGCTTGTTGCGCCTCATGCCTATTCCGAGGGGTTGACGTGGGAGGCCTCCCGCGATGACAGCCGCGTCGTCGTCGTGGGCACGCTCCATATCCCTGATGCGCGGTTCGATCCGATCGTTGAGCGACTGTCCCCGGTCATCGAGGAAAGCGATGTGCTGATCGTCGAGGCCACAAGAGAAAGCGAGGCGGGGTTGGCGCAACTGGCCGCGACGCGGCCCGAGATGTTTTTTCTCACCAGCGGTCCCAGCCTGGTCGACCTGCTGGCGCCCGAAGAATGGGCGCAACTTGAAGCCGAACTCGCCACCCGTGGCATTCCAGGGATCGTCGCTGCCAAATTCCAGCCCTGGTATGCGTCGCTGATCCTGGCCGTGCCGACCTGCGCTCTGTCGGTAATGCAGGCGGGCGAGGTCGGGCTTGATCGACGTCTGGAGGCCGTGGCCGAGGCGGCGGGACTCGAGGTGGCGGGGCTGGAGGGGCCTGAGGCTGTTCTTCAGGCGTTCACCGGCGACAGTATCGACGAACAGCTCGAAGGGTTGCGCATCACGCTTGGCACCACAGACCCGACCAATGCGAACACGACAACGCTGGTCGAGATGTATTTCGACGGGCGCACCCGCGCCTCGTGGGAGGTCAGCCGCATCCTCATCGACCGCGAAGGCATCGCCAACGGACAACAGATGTTCGACGATATCGAAGAGACACTTCTGGAAGGGCGCAATGTGGCCTGGGAGGGAATTCTCGACGACCTGATCGGCGGGCGGGATGCGGTTCTGGCGGTTGGTGCGGCGCATCTCTCTGGCGAGACCGGTGTGCTGCGGGCGCTCGAGCGTGCGGGCTATGCTGTGAGGCCCTACTGAGGGGCGCTGCCCCTCTTGGGCCGTTTCCGGCCCAATTCACCCCGGGATATTTCCGAACAGGCGAAGGCGAGGGCCGTTAACCTTAACAGTTATTAGGGTCAACCGGCCCGCCTCTTCGCCTGTTGTCAAATATCCTCGGGGGTGAGGCCCCGTAAGGGGCCGAGGGGGCAGACAGCCCCCTGAACAAGAAAAACGCCGCTCCCATAGGGGAGCGGCGCCGGTCGGCCCCGAAGGGGGCGAAACCCGGTTCCGAATTACTCGGCGTCTTCCGCTTCTTTCGTGGCTTCTTCGCCGGTCTCCTGATCGACGACCTTCATCGACAGGCGGACCTTGCCGCGGTCGTCGAAGCCCAGGAGCTTGACCCAGACTTCCTGACCTTCCTTCAACACATCCGACGGATGGTTCAGGCGGCGGTTCTCGATCTGGCTGACATGCACGAGGCCGTCACGCTTGCCGAAGAAGTTCACGAAGGCGCCGAAGTCGACGATCTTCACGACCTTGCCCTTGTAGACCTTGCCCTCTTCCGGCTCGGCCACGATCGAATAGATCATGTCGTAAGCCTTCTGGATGGCGTCGCCGTTGGGCGAGGCGATCTTGATGATCCCGTCGTCGTTGATGTCGACCTTGGCGCCCGAGACTTCCACGATCTCGCGGATGACCTTGCCGCCCGAGCCGATGACTTCACGGATCTTGTCCGTCGGAATCTGCATGGTCTCGATGCGGGGGGCGTGGACCGAGAACTCGGACGTCTCGGAAAGCGCCTTGTTCATCTCGCCGAGGATGTGCATCCGGCCGTCCTTGGCCTGGGCCAGGGCGGTCTTCATGATCTCGGGCGTGATGCCCGCGACCTTGATGTCCATCTGCAAGGACGTGATGCCGTTCTCCGTGCCCGCGACTTTGAAGTCCATGTCGCCGAGGTGGTCCTCGTCGCCAAGGATGTCGGTCAGGACCGCGTAGGACCCGTCATCTTCCAGAACGAGCCCCATGGCGACGCCGGCAACGGCGGCCTTGAGCGGGACGCCCGCATCCATCATCGACAGCGAGCCGCCGCAGACAGAAGCCATCGACGACGAGCCGTTCGATTCCGTGATCTCGGAAACGATGCGGATCGTGTAGGGGAAGTCGGTCGCAGCCGGCAGAACCGCCTGAAGCGCGCGCCAGGCCAGCTTGCCGTGGCCGATTTCGCGGCGGCCCGGAGGTCCGAAGCGGCCAACTTCGCCGACCGAATACGGCGGGAAGTTGTAGTGCAGCAGGAAGTTCGAGCGGAAATTGCCGTGCAGCGCGTCGATGATCTGTTCGTCGTCGCCGGTGCCGAGCGTGGTGACCACGAGGCCCTGCGTCTCGCCACGGGTGAAGAGCGCCGATCCGTGGGTCCGGGGCAGAAGCCCGGTTTCGGCCACGATCGGACGAACCTGATCGAGGGCGCGGCCATCGATGCGGCGCTTGTTCTTGACGACGTCGCCGCGAAGGACGGTCGACTCGAGCTTCTTGAGCGCCGAACCGAGGTTCTTGTCCGCGAGCTGCTCTTCAGTGAGCGCAGCCTTGATCGCTTCCTTGGCGGCGGCGACGGCGGCGACACGCTCCTGCTTATCGGTGATCGCGTAAGCGGCGCGCACCTTGTCCTCACCGGCGGCTTTCACGGCCTCGTAGAGGTCCGAGTAGTCCGGGGGGGTGAAATCGAAGGGTTCGTTCGCGGCGTCCTCGGCCAGGTCGATGATCAGGTCGATGACGGGCTGGATCTGCTCGTGGGCAAAAGTCACTGCGCCGAGCATTTCGTCTTCCGACAGCTCGTAGGCTTCGGACTCGACCATCATCACCGCGTCCTTGGTGCCGGCGACCACGAGATCGAGGCGCTGGTCGGGGTTGTTCCGCAGATCCTGCATGTCGTCGACGGTCGGGTTCAGGACGTAATCGCCATCCTCATAACCCACGCGGCAGCCCGCGATCGGGCCCATGAAGGGCGCGCCCGAAAGCGTCAGCGCGGCCGAGGCGGCGATCATCGCGACGATGTCGGGGTCGTTGACGAGGTCGTGGCTGAGCACGGTGCAGATGACGAGGACTTCGTTCTTGAAGCCCGGCACGAAGAGCGGGCGGATCGGACGGTCGATCAGACGCGATGTCAGCGTCTCTTTCTCGGTCGGGCGCGCCTCGCGCTTGAAGAAGCCGCCCGGAATCTTGCCGGCGGCGTAGTATTTCTCGTTGTAGTGGACGGTCAGCGGGAAGAAGTCCTGATCGGGCTTGGCTTCCTTGGCGAAGGTGACGTTCGCCATGACGCTGGTCTCGCCATAGGTGGCGATCACCGACCCGTCTGCCTGACGGGCGACCTTTCCTGTTTCCAGTGTCAGCGTTTCTTCGCCCCACTGGATGGATTTCTTAACTTCGTTGAACATGTGGTTTCCTATCTCGGCCATCTCACGGGCGTTCCCGGATGGCCGTCATGCGTGCGGGCCCCATTGCCCGCGACCCCGATTGGGTTTCGTTTCCATTCCCTATGGCGACGGTGGGGTCTGGTCGCCGCCCGAACAGATAGGCGGGCCATATCGGGTTTCGGACTGGAAGAAAACGAAAAACCGCACTCGACATTTCGACTGTTGCCCCCACGTTTGGTCGCATGACACGCCTGCCTGCCTTTGCGGCCCTCGTGGGGGCGATCTGGTGCCTGCCCGGTCTCGCCGTGGGCGAGGACGGCGTGACCCTTCTGATAGATCGTCGTGCGGGCGAAGTGTCCTTCTATCTGAGCCTTCCGGCCGAAGACTTGCCCGCCGTGATGGGAGAAGGCGCCGGTGAGATGCTCGGACCTGACGGCACCGTTGATATCGACGCGTTGTACGACGGGACTTTCGATACCGCCGACAGGCTTTTTGCCGGTTCTGCGCTTCGGGTGAACGGAGAGGAAGTGCAGGTCGAGGCCCTGTCGATGATGCTGCACGATCCGAAGTTCCTGCCGCCCTTCGCCGACCCTTATGATGGTCAGGTGTCCATTGCCGTCTGCACCTCGCCCGAGACGGTGCGCGGCATGGAGCTGGCCGAACTGCGCGCCTATCTCGGCTATTTCGCGTGGCGGGTCGACGGATTGGGCCCGCTGGAGCTGAGTTTCCCGCGCACCGGCCGCGATCCGGTGGAAGTCACGCTCAGGGTGTTCGACGATTTCGAGCCCGCTGGCGAGCGTGTCGTTTTTCTTGAGGACGGCGGAACCATTTCGGTACCGGTTGCCGCGACATTCGCGCCGGGCGGATCGAAAATCGGCACGGGCGCGGCAATCGGTGCACTTGCTCTTATAGTCGCATTCACTTTTTCATATATGTCGAGGGCGCGCCGCCGACGGCACGCCGGTCAATCACAAGGATAGGTTCAATGCTTCGTGCGTTTCTTGCGGCCTCGCTTATCGCAGCCTCCAGCCCCGCTCTCGCCGACGAAACCTCGGCGGGTGACCTGACGATCGATGGTGCCCACATCTTCAAGTCTTTCATGAACGCCCGCGCCGCTGGCGGTTACATGACGATCTCCAACGGGGGGGGCGAGGCGGATCTGTTGCTGGACGTCATGGCAGATGTGCCGATGATCGCGATCCACGAAAGCCGGGAAGAAGATGGCGTGATGCGCATGGTGCATCTCGATGCGGTGGAAATCGCGCCGGGTGAGACGGTGGCGTTCCGGCCGGGCGGATTGCATGTTATGGTCATGGGCCTTGGGCCGGACGACCTGCCCGTGGGCGACACGCTGGACGTCACGCTTGTTTTCGATCGCGCGGGCGAAGTCGACGTCACTTTCGAGGTGATGGAGCGGCCCGAGGGCGGCATGCAGATGACTCATTGAGGCCGTGAGGGGCGCCGCCCCTCACACTCCCCGGAGTATTTTCGCCAAGAAGAAGAAAATTTTAGTCGAATTGGTTTTAGTTTGGCTTTGCGAAACGAAAAACGCCCGCCGGTGAGGGCGGGCGTTTCGTTTTGAATTCCGGTGCGCTCTTAGCGGCGGAGGCCCAGACGCTGGATCAGGTCCTGGTAGCGGGCTTCGTCCTTGCCGCGCACATAGTCGAGAAGCTTGCGGCGCTGGGCCACGAGCTTGAGAAGGCCACGGCGCGAGTGGTTGTCCTTCTTGTGGGTCTTGAAGTGCTCGGTCAGGGTCGCGATGCGCGACGACAGGATGGCAACCTGGACTTCGGGCGAACCGGTGTCGCCGTCCTTGGTGCCGAAATCCTTGATGACCTTGGCTTTTTCTTCAGCAGTAATCGACATCGGGGTCTCCTTTTCAGGTTCGTGTTGATGGCGCAAGCCGGGATGTCGTCCAGCAGGGCCCATGGAGCGATGCGGGCGTATAGGGGATCGCCGCGCATTTGGAAAGCCCCTTTCCGGGCTCTATTGCCGGAACGAGGAAAGCGGGTGATACTGCAAGCAATTAAACGAGGCGACGAGCAGCCCATGGATATTCTTCTGGCCCTTCTGGGCGTCGGCCTCCTGGCCGCTCTTTTCGGCGGCATCGGCGGCATCGGCGGAGGTGACGGAGGCGGCGGTTCGGATTCGGGCGGCAGCGGCGGTGGCGGCGCGGGCGAAGAGCCCGAGGCGACCGAAGAGGGCACGGCGCTTCCGGACCTTCTGGAAGGGACGGAGTTCGACGATGTGATCTTCGGCCGGGGCGGTGACGACACGATCACCGGCGGGATCGGGAACGATTATCTCGACGGAAATTCCGACAACGACTCGATTGAGGGCGGCATCGGCGACGACTCGCTATTCGGCGGGGGCGAAGACGACCGTCTCTTCGGCGGGCCGGGGCTCGATTTCCTTCGGGGCGGCGAGAATGCCGATTACCTCGATGGTGGAACCGAGAACGATACGCTCGAAGGCGCCAAGGGGACCGACACTCTTCTGGGCGATGCGGGCGACGATTACCTGAAAGGCGGACCGGGGAATGACAGTCTGGTCGGCGGCGTTGGCGCGGACGTACTGGAGGGCGGGCCGGGCGCCGATACGCTGATCGGGATTTCCGGCGACTTCGAGACGGCGCCGGACGACGATACAGACTCTGGAGATCAGCTCGAAGGCTGGGACGGAGCAGATATCATCGTCATGGGCGAGGGGGACGAGGCCTGGGGCGAGTACTCCACGGGGCCTGCGGACGGCGCTGGCGACACTTTCGTCTCGGGCATCTGGGTCGACGAGAATCCTCCCATTGTGAAAGACTACGACCCGCTCGCGGACCGGCTTGTCCTGTACTACGACGCGGGGCTGACGCCGTCGCCGCTGGTGGAGGTTGCCGCAGTCGATGTGTCGGGCGACGTGACCTACGAGGTGTCGCTGAACGGGGTCGTCGTCATGCTGGTCGAGGTGGGCGCAGCGCCGATCACGATTGAGGCCGACGATATCCTGACAGTCTCGCCGGCAGCGTGACCTGATGCGCAGAAACGCTTTCTCAACCTGAAGAGTCCAGAGTGAAGGCGTCTGATTCCCGTTGGGGGGGCGCGATGCTGGACAGTCTTCTCTGGGCCTTTGTGGTCACTCTCTTATCGGTGCCGTTTCTGGCATTCCTGCGAGAGAGTCCTGTGCCTTTGACCGAACGAGGTGCCGTGTCGCTCATGTCGGCACCCGATGGTGGCGGCGGGCGCCCGCCATACGCCGATCCGCCCGCCTTGCACGAAGTTCCGGGCGATGTGGCTGAATTCGTCATCCCGGATTTCAGACCGGGCACCGATCTTTGCCGGATCGCCCTGAACGATCCCGACGCCGAATTCGACGCGATTGCCGATGACTTCGGCGTGCGGCTGCTGTTTCTCGACGGCGGCTCCTATCTGGAGGTCGCCTTTCCAGGACTGGGCGTGCCGCCCTTCGAGGATGTGGTCATCCTGGCACCTGACGGGGCCGAGATGCGGCTGTCCGATATTGTTGGCTCCAGCCAACGCCATGCGCTGAGACCGGTCCGGTCCCGCTGGGCCGAATTGCAGGGCTTCAGCGCGGATCGCGAATGCGTGGAGATCTGGGTATCGCCCGACGCCGCCGTTCTGCCTGACGTGGCTGTCCGCCCGAGCGCTGATGGCCAGCACGGTGAGATCGTGATCGATGGGCGTCTGGCGGCACGGCTTTGCGGTGCGCCGGATGCGGATCAGGCCAATGTGCTGCTCTTGCGGAGGGCGCCGCCTGCGCCATCGGGGGCCGCGAAGCCCTCGGCCCGGGTCCAGAGCAGTGGTTTGACCTCGTAGGACAGGTACAGGGGATGCCGTGGCTGACCATGCTTGGTCAGGCCAAGGTGGTAGAGCGGTCGCCCCGTGGCGGATAGCGCAGAGAGGACGGTCTCATCGGCGTTGCGATGGGTGCCGTGGACGCCCCAAGCACAGAGGATCAGATCGGCCCAATCGGCGCCTTCTGTCAGGGCCGCGGCATTCTCGGGTCCTTCTGGTGTCTTGGCCCGTTTGAGCGCAGCGGGCGAGGTTTCACGCCACGCAAAGAGATTGCAGATTCGCATGGCCCCAAAGCCGAGGCGCACCGCCCGCCGCTGGCACCTCTCGATCGTCGGGTCGTTCTGGGCTTCGGTCGCCGTGGACGGGTTCAGCATGATGTAGAGCAGGCGCTGTCCGGCCGGGTCCCAAGTGCGGGTCAGCGTGTAGCGGTATCGCAGACATTTCGAGTACTCGGCGCTGCTGACGACGTCGCCGGTGCAATGGTCACGGCTGATCCGCCCGCCGGTCACAGCCGGAACACGCGGCTCGGGTAGAGTTCGCCCGCCTTGTAGACGCCGATGGCCACCGGCCGGCCCTGAAAGCTGGCCCAGGCAAGGTCTCCGAAATCAGCCTCGGACGAGGTCACCGGGCCCGGATTGCCGTTTGCGACCCGTGCCGCTCCCTCGGCGGAAAGGCGCACGACCGGCAGGTCGGAAAGCCCGGCCTCGAGGGGCAGGAGGTAGTCGTCGAGTTCGGGATCCCCCGCCAGATCCTCGATCTGTTCGAAGGTGACCGCGTCCTCCAGATCGAAGGGCCCGGACCAAAGCCGCCTGAGAGTGGTCACATGACCGAGGCAACCGAGTACCCCGCCCAGATCGCGAGCGATGGAGCGAACATAGCCGCCCTTGCCGCAGACCAGATCGAGCGTGGCATGATCTGTGTCGTCGCGGCTGACCAGCGTCAGGCTTTCGACGAAGAGCGGGCGCGCTTCAAGGGCGACCTCTTCGCCTGCGCGCGCCATGGCATAGGCGCGCTGACCGTCGATCTTGACCGCCGAGAAGGCTGGGGGCACCTGCTCAATGTCGCCGACAAAGCCGGGCAGCGCATCGGTGATCTCATCATCTGTCGGGCGCGCGTCGGAGGTGTCTATGATCTCGCCTTCCGCATCGTCGGTGTTCGTCGCCTGACCGAACCGCATGGTGAAGCGGTAGGATTTGAGCGCATCGGTGACATAGGGCACCGTCTTCGTCGCCTCTCCGAGCGCTACCGCCAAGAGGCCGGTCGCCGCCGGGTCGAGCGTGCCGGCATGGCCCGCCTTCTTCGCGCCAAGCGCCCACCTGACCTTGTTCACTACCGCCGTCGACGTCATGCCCGCCGGTTTGTCGACGATCAGCCAGCCCGAGACGTCACGGCCTTTCTTGCGGCGCGCCATATGCACCTCACTCGGTTTCCGAAGGCCGGCCTGCTACCCCGGCAGAGGGCGTCCGTCAATCGCCGGACGTGACGACGCCCAGGATCGGACCCATGGGGAAGCCGAAATCGTGTCGGTCGAGCGCCGGCGCATAAAGGCGTGAAACGCGGCCGTCGAGGAAGAGCGCGTTGGGAGTTCGCAGCCGGTCGCGGAACAGACGTCCGAATTCGTGAAATGTGACCGGCACGTCCGAGATTGCGGCGACCAGTCTGCCGTCCGGCGTAACGCCGACGCCGTTCCGGTAGTGGCGCGAGTCGGACTCTTTCAGGAAGCGCGGGTGCAGCGCTCCGTCGATCACCAGCATGGGCCCGGATTGAGTGGCGTCGCGGCATGCGGGCCGCTCTGTGTCGAAGGCGCGGCTTTCGATGACCTGCGCGCTGTCGTCGTTCAGGCAGAGGACGCCGTTCGGCAAAAGTCCGAAATTGCCGGGCCCTTCCCGTGTGACGATCCGCGCGATCTCTTCGCCGCCCTGAATGTAGAGCCCGACGGGGCGGCGGTCGGGGTGATACATGCCGCCGTTCATCGCGAATGTCAGGGTCTGGCCCTCGGGCAGGCTGTCTTGCACTTTGCCGAAGGTGCCAAGGGTTGCGCCGTTTTCGTCCCTCAGGAAGAGCCGGATATCGTCCGTTGCAGGATCAGCCGTACAGATCGTGAAGGGCAGGTCGTCGAATTGGATGCTCTCGCAGAGAGGGGCCGGATCGCCCGCCGCCGCTGACGCCACGCTGATGGCGAGGCTAATCGCGGTCCAGATCGCGGCGGACGTTTTCATCGGAGAACAGTCGGCGGGTGTCGTCGAGCCGGTCATAGGTCTCGTCGATCTGAAACCGGATATCGGGCGCGAATTTCAGTTGAAGGCCCTTCGTGACAGCACGCCGGATTTCCGAGCGATTGCGCCGAAGGGCCGCCAGCGCGCCGTCGCGATTGTCGCCGCCGAGGGGCAGCACATAGGCGGTGGCGATCCGCAGGTCGGGCGAGCAGGTGACCTCGCCCACGGTGATCGACATGGCGTTCAGTTCGGGATCGTGGATGTCGCCCTGAGACAGCACATCGGACAGCCGGCGCCGGATCAGTTCACCGACGCGGAGCTGGCGTTGCGAGGGGCCGGGGCCATCATTGAAGCGGGAGCGGGACATGTCCCGCATCTAATGGTTGACCAACGCGCAAGCAAGCGGCGCTTTTCTATCCCGGCGGTCACGCGTAAGAGAAAGGCGAAGGAGAGAGGCTCATGGATCAGACACCAGGGATCGTGGTTACGGGCGCATCCGGCCGGATGGGGCGGATGCTGATCGAGGTCATCAGCCAGTCCGAGGCGGCGCGGCTTGTCGGTGCGCTGGAGCGTCCGGGGCATGACTGGATCGGGCGCGATCTGGGAGAGGCGATGGGTGGCGCGGCTATGGGCGTGACCGTGGGCGACGATCCGCTCGAGGCGTTCGCGAACGCGCAGGCAATTGTCGATTTCACTTCGCCCGACGCGACGGTCGCCCATGCGGATCTGGCGGCGCAGGCGCGCGCGGTGCACGTCATCGGCACCACCGGTTTTGCGGAAGAGCACCTGACGCGGCTGAAAGCTGCGGCGCGCCACGCGACGATCATCCGGGCGGGAAACATGAGCCTTGGCGTCAACCTTCTGACCGTTCTGACGCGAAAGGTGGCCGAGGCGCTGGATACCTCTTTCGACATCGAGATCGTCGAGGCGCATCACGCGCAGAAGGTCGATGCGCCGTCGGGGACCGCGTTGATGCTGGGCGAGGCCGCCGCCGCCGGGCGGGGTGTGTCGCTCGACGACGTTGCCGACCGGGCGCGCGACGGGATCACCGGAGCGCGGAAGACAGGCGATATCGGGTTCACGGCTATCCGTGGCGGCGACATCGTGGGCGAACATGACGTGATCTTCGCCGGACCGGGCGAGCGCATCGTGCTGCGCCACGTGGCCTCCGACCGGAGCCTATTTGCCCGCGGCGCGCTCAAGGCCGCGCTTTGGGGGCAGGGGCGCGGCCCGGGTGAATTCGATATGCTGGATGTGCTTGGCCTCAAGTGATCCAAAACCCTGTCTGGCGCGTAGATAACGCGTCAGACAAGGAGGATCACGATGCGCCGTACGGCTGCCGCCATGGTTGTTTCCACATTCGTTGGGATGCCTGCCTTTGCGGAAGGGTTCCAACGCATCGACGACAAGAACCAGTTTCTGAGGGTCGTAGCCGAGCGTGATCTGACGCGCTTTGCGATCCGGGTCCGCGTTACCGAAACGGGCGACATTGTCGGCAGGGCGTTTGGCCAGAACGTGTCCGGTGACTGGGTCTGGCGTGACGGCTATTTCTGCCGGAGCCTGTTCTGGGGCAGCCAGAATATCGGTGACAACTGCCAGACGGTCGAGATGCGGGGGGATACGCTGCGCTTCACCTCAGACCGGGGCGCCGGGCAATTCGCCGACCTGAAGCTCGACTGAGCGTCAGAAGTCGATCGCGATCCCCTTCTTCTCCCAATCGCCGTAGCGGACGGGCTCAGGCCCGTCGCGTCCGCCGAGTTCGGTCGGCAGTTCCTGCTTTTCCGCCTTTTTCCGCCGCTCCTCGGCTTCGGCCAGCGCGCGCTGCGCGGCGGGAGGAAGGGCGTTTGTCTGATCGGTGTCGTCGGTCATGGCATCCACTCCTTGAGGGCGGTCGGTTCTTCATATACGGCTGCCGCGTTCTGGAACAAGGCAGGTGACGGATGGGTGAGGGCGGTCTGATGACGCGGCGCCGCGCGGTCGAGTTGATGACCGCGGTGACCGAGGGCGGCCGCCTGATGGCCGAGGTAACGGGCGGTCTTCTTGCCGAACTGTCCCCCGCCGAGAGGGCCCGCGCGCAGAGGCTCGCGACTGAGGCGCTGCGCTGGGCGCAGAGGAGCGACCGGGTGCTGGGCCCTTACCTCAGGAACCGGCCCGAGGACCCGATCCTCAATATTCTTCGCCTTGCCGTCTTCGAGCTGTTCGAGGCGGGCGAGGCACCTCATGGCGTCGTCAATGACGCGGTGTCGCTGGCGAAGGGGCCGAAATCGGGGCTGGTCAACGCGGTTCTGCGGAACGTGTTGAGGGCGCATCTGGACTGGACAGCACTTCCGGTCCCGAGCGTGCCGAAATGGTTGCGCAAGCGTCTTGTGGCGGCTTGGGGGAAAGAGGCCGTTGCGGCAATGGAAGCTGTCTTCGCCGCCCAGACGCCGCTGGACCTGACCGTCAAGGAAGATGCCGAAGGCTGGGCCAAGCGCCTTGACGGAGAACTCCTGCCCACCGGCAGCGTGCGGCTGGCGAAGGCCGGTCAGGTGTCCGCGCTTGAGGGCTTCGACGGGGGCGCCTGGTGGGTCCAGGATGCTGCCGCCGCGATCCCGGCGCGCGTGCTTGACCCGCAACCGGGCGAGCGGGTGCTCGACCTTTGCGCCGCTCCCGGCGGCAAGACGATGCAGATGGCGGGGGCAGGAGCAACGGTCACGGCGCTGGATATCTCGCCCGCCCGGATGGAGCGGTTGGCCGAGAACCTCGCGCGAACCGGTCTGAGCGCCGAATGCGTCACGGCGGATGTCTTCGAGTGGTCACCGCCTGCGCCCTTCGACGCGATCCTTCTGGACGCGCCCTGCTCGGCCACTGGCACGCTTCGCCGTCACCCCGATCTTGGCTATGCCAAATCGGACGAGGGCATCGCCGGACTGGTCGCCCTTCAGGATCGAATGATCGACCGGGCGCTCGGCTGGCTGAAGCCGGGCGGGCGGCTGGTCTATTGCACCTGCAGTCTTTTGCCGGAGGAAGGCGAGGAGCGCGCCGCCGCCATGGCCTCCCGTCACCCGGACCTTGTCTTTGTGACGCCCGATGCTTCCGGACTGGACCCCGCGTGGCGTATCCCGCTTGGCCTGCGCATCCGTCCCGACCACTGGGCCGGACGCGGCGGCATCGATGGTTTCTTCGTCACGATGGTGCAAAAACCCGCCTGAGGGCGAATTCTGCCATGACAGGATGACGCAGGCTGGCTATCCTTTTGCCAATCGCTCCGGGAACAGGAGCTTCAAGAGGCAGGACAGAACGTGTCCGAGGATGAAAGCTGGGCATCGCGCCAGACGCGATGGATGAATCGTTTTCACGCCCGCGCCGCGACCTTGTCGCGTCCGGCAACGGCGTTCACCAGCACGCCTGAACCTCGCACCATCGGCTCTTTCGCGCGTGGTCGCCAGTTGACCGGCGGGAATTTCCTGTTCGCGGGGTTCCTCGTCGAAGCGCCCGAGACGATGATCTGGGACCTGCCGATGCCCGATGACGGGTTCGAGGCCGAGTTGCACGGGTTCACGTGGCTCGACGATCTGGCCGCCGTGGGCGACATGCACGCCAGCGCGCGAGCGCGGGAATGGACGCATGAGTGGGTTGCGCGGTACGGGCGCGGCAAAGGGCCGGGCTGGACCCCCGACCTGACCGGGCGCAGGCTGATCCGCTGGATCAACCATGCGATCCTGCTTCTGAACGGGCAGGAGCGGGACGCGAGCGAGGCCTATTTCCGTTCTCTTGCCACGCAGACGATTTTTCTAAGCCGCCGCTGGAAAGCGGCTTCCCCGGGACTGCCCCGGTTCGAGGCGCTGACGGGGCTGATATATGCGGGTCTCGCGCTGACGGGTATGGACGGCCATGTCGAGCACGCGATGCGTGGTCTGGCTCGTGAATGCGCCAATGAAATCGATGCCGATGGCGGGCTGTCTACGCGCAACCCCGAAGAGCTCTTGGAGGTCTTCACGCTTCTGAACTGGGCCGCCGCCGCGCTTCAGGATGCGGGCCGGTCACCTGGTGCGGCGCATCTGGCCTCTATTGCTGCGATTGCCCCGGTTCTACGGGCGCTTCGCCATTCCGATGGCGGTCTGGCGCGTTTTCACGGAGGCGGGCGCGGGCTGGAAGGGCGACTCGACCGCTCGCTTGCCACGTCCGGCGTGCGTGCCGGAGCACAGACAGGGCTGGCCATGGGGTTTGCCCGCGTGAGCCACGGGCGGACGAGCGTCATCATCGACGCGGCACGCCCTCCGCGCCCGGATGCATCGGTCAACGCCCATGCATCGACGCTGGCGATCGAGGTGACCTCCGGCAGGCGCCCCCTGATCGTGAATTGCGGCTCGGGTGCGACCTTCGGCAAAAGCTGGCGCCGGGCGGGCCGGGCCACACCCAGCCACTCGACGCTGGGTCTGGAAGGTCTTTCGTCGTCGCGGCTGGGGCAGGCGGGCCGTGTTTCGGGGCGGGCCGCCGAGTACCTGGTCGACGCCCCGCGCGAGGTCCTCTGCCAGCGCGACGAGGTCGATGGCGGGACGCGGCTGTCGCTGTCCCATGACGGATATGTCGGCAGCCACGGATTGCTGCACCAGCGGACGCTGCATCTGGGCTACGACGGCCGTTCGCTCAGGGGCGAGGACATACTTGTCGCCGCCGACACCGCCGCGAAGAAACGGTTCGATCTGGCTTTCGACAAGTCCAAGCTGAAGGGGATCGGCTTTGCCGTCCGGTTCCATCTGCACCCGGATGTGGACGCCACGCTCGATATGAACGGCACGGCGGTATCGATGGCGCTCAAATCCGGCGAGATCTGGATTTTCCGGTTCAGGGGCGATGCGAGCATGGCGCTCGATTCCAGTGTCTACCTTGAAAAATCCCGCCTTTCCCCGCGTGCGACCAAACAGGTCGTTCTCACCGGGCGGGCAATGGAGTATTCGACCCGCGTCAGCTGGTCCCTGGCCAAAGCGCAGGAGACGCCTTCGGCGGTGCGCGACTATGCCATGGACGGTCTGCTGACGGTGAACTGAATACGGGGAAGACAGTTTCATGGGTGATTTGCAGCCGGTACGCCGGGCGCTGATCTCGGTTTCGGACAAAACCGGGCTGGAGGAATTCGCGAAGGGGCTGGCGGCGCGGGGCGTCGAACTGGTCTCGACGGGCGGCACCGCCAAGGCGCTGCGCGCGGCGGGTCTGGATGTGGCGGATGTTGCCGACCTGACCGGCTTCCCCGAGATGATGGACGGACGGGTCAAGACGCTTCACCCGGTGGTCCATGGCGGGCTTCTGGCGCTTCGGGACAATGCCGAGCACGTTTCCGCGATGGAGGCGCATGACATCGCCCCGATCGACCTTCTGGTCGTGAACCTCTACCCGTTCGAGGCGACCGTGGCGGCGGGTGCCGATTACGACACCACCATCGAGAATATCGACATCGGCGGCCCGGCGATGATCCGCGCGGCGGCCAAGAACCACGCCTTCGTCAACGTCGTGGTCGATGTCGAGGATTACGACGCGGTGCTGGCCGAGATGGACGCGAATGACGGGCAAACCGGTTTGGCGTTCCGCCAGAAGCTGGCCCAGACGGCCTATGCAAGAACCGGCGCCTATGACGCGGCGGTGTCCACATGGATGGCGGGCGCGATTGGCGAGGCTATGCCGCGCCGCCGGGTCTTTGCAGGGACGCTTCGGCAGGAAATGCGTTACGGGGAGAATCCGCATCAGGCGGCGGCCTTCTATACCGACGGGCGCGACGTGCCCGGTGTTGCATCGGCCGTCCAGCATCAGGGTAAGGCGCTGAGCTATAACAACATCAACGACACCGACGCGGCGTTCAATCTCGTGGCGGAATTCGCGCCCGAGGACGGCCCCGCGTGCGCGATCATCAAGCACGCGAATCCTTCGGGAGTGGCGCGGGGCGAGACGCTGGCCGACGCGTTCCGCCGCGCCTTCGACTGCGACCGCACCAGTGCTTTCGGCGGCATTGTCGCCCTGAACCGCCCGCTCGACGCCGAGACGGCACGGCTGATAACCGAGATCTTCACCGAAGTCGTGATCGCGCCTGATGCGGGCGAGGAGGCCAAGCAGATCTTTGCGGCCAAGAAGAACCTGCGCCTTCTCACCACCGGCGGTCTGCCCGACCCGCGCGCCGCGGCGCTGGCCGTGCGGCAGGTTTCGGGCGGGTGGCTGGTCCAGGATCAGGATACGGGCCACGTCCCGGCTTCCGATCTGAAGGTCGTGACCAAGCGTGCCCCGAGCGAGGCCGAACTGGCCGACATGCGCTTTGCCTGGACGGTGGCCAAGCACGTCAAGTCCAACGCAATCGTCTACGCCAAGGACGGCGCGACCGTTGGTATCGGTGCGGGTCAGATGAGTCGTCTGGACAGCTCGACCATCGCGGCGCTCAAGGCAGAGCGCATGGCGGGCGCGATGGAACTGGCCGAGAGCACGGCGGTGGGCTCGGTCGTCGCCTCGGATGCGTTCTTCCCCTTCCCCGACGGTCTTCTGGCGGCAGCTGAAGCGGGCGCGACGGCTGTGATCCAGCCGGGTGGATCAGTGCGCGATGACGAGGTCATCGCGGCGGCGGACGAGGCGGGGCTTGCCATGGTCTTCACCGGCATGCGCCACTTCCGGCACTGATGCGCGCGCTCGCCCCTCTCTGGTGGACGGCAGCGATCGTCTTTGTCCTCGACCAGGCGACCAAACTTGCCGTGGTCCAATTGATGGACCTGAAGACGCGCGGCGTGATCGAGGTCTGGCCCCCCTACCTGACCTTCAAGATGGCGTGGAACCGGGGGGTGAACTTCGGCCTTTTTTCCGGCGACAGCGACGTGACGCGCTGGATTCTGATCGCTGTCGCCCTTGCGATCACTGGCTGGGTCGTCTGGTGGATGCGCCGCGACAGGCCGGGGCCTTGGGTGCAGGCATCAGCCGGTCTGGTCGTGGGCGGTGCCATCGGCAACGTGGTCGACCGTCTGGTCTATCCGCAAAAGGCCGTGGCCGATTTCCTTAACATGTCCTGCTGCGGGTTCGAGAATCCCTATTCCTTCAACGTGGCCGATATCTCGATCTTTCTGGGCGCGGCAGGGCTGATCTTCCTTGCCGATGGGTCCAAGGGGCGTGACGCCGTCAAAAAGGACGGGTAAGACACGTTCAGGAAACAGGAGCCGTCCATGGTCTCTCGCGGTCTGCCGGTCATTATTGCCGCCCTCGCGCTCAGCGCGTGTGGTGGAGGTGGTGACGAGCCCAATCTTCTGAACATCTCTCAGCCCCGTTCTGCGGGACCTGACGAATTTGCCATTCTGCCGGCGAAACCGCTCGAGATGCCTGAAGACATGGCCAGCCTGCCCGAACCTACGCCGGGTGCGGGCAACCGTGCCGACCTGACTCCTGAGCGGGATGCCATCGTGGCGCTTGGCGGCAACCCGGCGGCGCTGACCCGCGGCGCGGGCGGCGACGGCGCGCTGCTGGCCTATACGGGCCGGTACGGCCGCGATGCGAATATCCGCGCCGAACTGGCCGCCGCCGATCTGGAATTTCGCCGTCAGAACGACGGTCGGCTTCTGGAGCGGCTCTTCAACGTGAACATCTATTACCAGGTCTATGAGCCTTTCGAACTTGACCAATATGCCGAGCTCGAGAGGATGCGCCGCGCCGGTATCCGCACGTCCAGCGTGCCGCCGCCGCCGCTTGACGACGAGTGACCTCACAACCCCGTCAGCGGTGACTTGAACCGGGGCGCGTCCGCACTCAATTCTAGGGTGTACCAGCCGCAAGGAGTGCCCATGCGCAACCTCATCGCCGCCTTCGTGTCCATCGCCTTGCTGCCCGTTGCCGCCCAGTCGGTACAGGCGGCTGACGTCTCGACGTTCGAGTTGGAGAACGGGCTGGAAATCGTCGTGCTCGAGGATCACCGGGCGCCCGCCGTCGTTCACATGGTCTGGTACCGGGTCGGTTCGGCAGACGAAGCGCCGGGCAAGTCGGGCATAGCGCATTTCCTCGAACACCTGATGTTCAAGGCGACGGACGAGCTTGAGGCGGGTGAGTTGTCAGAGACCGTGGCGCTGAACGGCGGCAGCGACAACGCATTCACCAGCTATGACTACACGGCCTATTTTCAGCGCGTCGCCGCCGACCGCCTGGAACTGATGATGCGCATGGAAGCGAGCCGGATGGACGGCCTTGCACTGGTGCCCGAGGATATCGCAACCGAGCGCGACGTCGTCATCGAGGAACGAAATCAACGCACCGAGAACGAGCCCGGCGCGCTATTCGGTGAGCAGCGGCGCGCAGCGCAGTACCTGAACCACGCCTATGGCCGCCCGATCATCGGCTGGAAGCACGAGGCCGAAGCGCTGACTCTGGAAGATGCGCAAGAGTTCTACGAGGCGCATTACGGACCCAACAACGCGATCCTGATCGTGGCGGGCGATGTCGAGCCGGAAGAGGTGCTGCGCCTTGCTGAGCAGTATTACGGAGTTATCCCGCCCAATCCGAATATCGTGGTTCCGCGCCAGCGCGTCGAAGAACCTCCACAGCTGGCCGAGCGGCGTATCATCTACGAAGATCCGCGCATCGCGAATCCTTACGTGATCCGGACGTATATGGCGCCCGAGCGCGACCCCGGCGCACAGGAAGAGGCCGCTGCGCTGACGCTTCTGGCCGAGGTTCTGGGCGGCTCCGGCACCACCTCTGTTCTGGCCGAGAAGCTGCAGTTCGAGACGCAGCAGGCGCTGTACACTTCGGCTTTTTATTCCGGCCAGTCGCTCGATGACACGAACTTCGGTCTTGTTATCTTGCCCGCGGATGGGTTCAGCCTTGAGCAGGCGGAAGAGGCGCTCGACGGCGCCGTGGCGGAATTCCTCGAAGAAGGTGTCGACCCCGAGGCGCTCGACCGGATCAAGATGCAGATCCGGGCGTCTCAGATTTATGCCGAGGACGATATCTCCGGGCTGGCACGCCGATATGGCTCGGCTCTTACGTCGGGCCTGACTGTCGAAGATGTGCAGGCGTGGCCTGACATCCTCGATGCGGTGACCGGTGAAGACATCATCGCGGCCGCCCGACGCGTTTTCGACCGCAGAAACGCCGTGACCGGATGGGCTATGCCCGCTCCCGCGACCGGCACTGACGAGGTGACCCAATGACCCGCGTTTTTCTGGCCCTCGCGCTGACCCTTTTCGCGGCCCTGCCTGCGCGTGCCGCCGTCGATATTCAGGAAGTCACGTCGCCCGGCGGCATCGAAGCCTGGCTGGTGGAAGAGGACTCGATCCCCTTCCTCGCCTTGGAGATCCGCTTCCTCGGCGGCACGTCGCTCGACCCCGAGGGCAAGCGCGGCGTCACGAACCTGATGACCGGCCTGATCGAGGAAGGGGCAGGGGACATGGACGCCCGCGCCTTTGCCGCCGCCCGTGACGGTCTTGCCGCCAGCTATGATTTCGACGCCTATGGCGACGGGATCAGTATCTCGGCCCGCTTCCTGACCGAGAACCGTGACGAGGCGGTCGCGCTTTTGCGGGAGGCGCTGGTCAACCCGCGCTTCGACGAGGACGCGATCGAGCGGGTGCGAGCACAGGTCCTGTCAGTGATCCGCTCGGACGCGACCGACCCGAACGAGATCGCGGGCCGTGCCTTTGATGCTCTCGCTTTCGGTGACCATCCCTACGGCACAACCGGAGATGGCACGCTCGAATCCGTCACCGCGCTGACCCGCGACGATATCGTCGCCGCGCACCAGAACGCCCTGACGCGCGACCGGGTCTATGTGGGCGCATCGGGCGACATCACCGCCGACGAGCTGGGCGCGCTGCTCGACACGCTTCTGGGCGACCTGCCAGAGGCCGGAGCGCCGCTGCCGGGCCCGGCGAATGTCGCCCTGACCGGTGGGGTAACCGTGATCCCCTTCGAGACCCCGCAATCGGTCGCCGTCTTCGGGCATGTGGGCCTCCCGCGCGACGATCCCGATTTCTTCGCGGCCTTCGTGACCAACGCCATTTTCGGCGGCAGCGGGCGACAGTCCCGACTGACCGAGGAAGTCCGTGAAAAGCGTGGCCTGACCTATGGCGTCGGTGCGTGGCTTGCCAATTACGACAATGCCGATCTGCTGGTGGGCCGCATGGCGTCCGCCAATGATCGCGTAGGCGAGGCCATTGACGTTGTGCGTGACGAATGGGCCAAGATCGCTGCGGAAGGTGTCACCGAGACCGAACTGGAAGAGGCCAAGACCTATCTGACAGGGGCCTATCCGCTTCGCTTCGAGGGTAACGCGCCGATCGCGCGGATCATGGTAGGGATGCAGACGATGGATCTCGATCCCGACTACATCACCACGCGGAACGACAAGGTGAATGCGGTCACGCTGGAAGATGTCCGCCGGGTAGCGGCGCGCATCTATCAGCCGGAGAACCTGCGGTTTGTCGTTGTGGGGCAACCCGAGGGCGTCGAACCTGTGAACTAAAAAAAAGGCCGTGCAAGCACGGCCGTCCAGTCAGGGAGGAACTGCAATCTCTGACGCAATATGCGCCTTGGAAATGAAAATCTTTTACCTAAGGTCAACATAACACGGGACGGCCGGTATCAGTGACTGTCAAAACCGGCTCTGCATGTTTAGCTTTGGCCTGTGGCACAAATGCGCCAGCCTACGATTTCTGTCGGATTTTGCCCGATCGGGGCAGAAGGCGGCTAAAGGCGCGTAATTGCGGGCAGAATGATGAAGAGTGACGATCGCATCCCCGAAATCGCGCTGGACTGGCTTCAGGCGGGTCGAAAGGTGGCGCTGGCCACGGTGATCCGGACCTGGGGGTCGTCGCCTCGCCCTGTAGGGGCACAACTGGTCATCGACGGTGACATGGCGTTCGAAGGTTCGGTGTCGGGCGGATGCGTCGAAAGCGCGGTTATTTTCGAGGCGGCAGATGCCATGGCCGACGGCACCTGCCGCCGCCTGTCCTTCGGCGTCAGTGACGAGACGGCCTTCGAGGTCGGTCTCGCCTGTGGCGGCGAGATCGAGGTTCTGGTCGAGCCGCTCGACCTGGGACAAGGCCCGACCCGTCCCGAACTCGAAGCGCTGGTCGCGGCCCGTGCCGCGCGCGAACCTGTGGTCTGGGAGGTGGACCTGACGAACTGGACCCGCCGCCTGCTGCCGCGCGACACGGCCGATGGCGAGCTGGAAGAGCGCTTCCGCACCGACCGCTCCGCGCTGGATGGCGACGTCTTCCGGGCGGTGCATAACCCGCCCCTCCGGCTTGTCGTTGTGGGCGCGGTCCACATAGCGCAACCGCTCGTGTCCATGGCGCGGATGGCGGGCTATGACGTGGTTCTGTCCGATCCCCGCGACAGCTTTGCCGCGCCTGCGCGCTTTCCGGGTGAAACCTTTCTGGACGGCTGGCCGGACGAGGCGCTTGAGGCCTATGGCCTCGACCAGAGAACGGCCGTCGTCACGCTCAGTCACGATCCCAAGATCGACACGCCGGCGCTTGAGAAAGCGCTCGCTTCCGAGGCGTTCTACATCGGCGCGCTCGGCTCGACACGAACCCACGCCAAACGGGTCGCAGCTCTGACAGAGGCGGGTCTGCCCGCAGATGCCATCGCCCGCATCGACGGGCCGGTGGGCCTCGACATCGGCGCGGTCAGCCCCGCAGAAATCGCCATTTCGATCATGGCGGAAATGACCGAGCGTCTCCGCCGACCCGACACCCGCAAGGGTGGCTGACCGGTCTCATTATCGGCCCGGAAATATCCCAGGGAGCGCGAGGGACAGCGTCCCTCGCCCGGATAGGATGCGGCAGCATCCGATCACCGCGACCCGCGAAGCGGGGCGCAAAACCTCTGTCCTTTACAACGCCCTTCCCACAGGTTCTGCTGCCGTCATGCGCGCTGACCAGACCTTCTTCCGATGAAGTTCGGCCCGATCCCTGTGGACCGCGCCCGGGGCGCAATCCTCGCGCATTCCCTGCGTCTTTCGGACGGCCTACTGAAAAAAGGCACGCGCCTGTCGGACGAGGCGTGCCGCACACTGGCCGAGGCCGGGTTCGACGAGGTCATCGTCGCGCAACTCGATCCGGGCGATCTTGACGAAGACGAAGCGGCCGCACGGATCGGGCAGGCGCTTGTCGGGCCTGGGCTAAGCGGGACCAAGGCGCATGCAGGACGTGTCAATATTGTTGCCGAAGCCTCGGGCGTGCTGGTGGTCGATGCCGGGAAGGTTCACGCTCTGAACGCTTTGGATGAAGGGCTGACGCTGGCGACACTCGCGCCCTTTGCCCGCATCGAGGCCGGCCAGCTCGCAGCCACCGTGAAGATCATTCCGTATGGTCTGCCGCAATCCGTCATTGCCGCAGGCGAGGCTGCGCTCATGGGCGCGGTGCTTTCGCTTCATCCGTTCAGAGGGGCGGAGGCGCGACTGGTTCAGACACGGACTTCCGGCATGAAGCAAAGTGTTCTCGACAAGGGCGAGGCGGCAGTTCGGGCGCGCCTTGACGGTCTGGGAATGAAACTGGCCGCTTCGGAAACCGTGCCGCACGACACGGACGCCGTCGCCTCCAGCCTTCGCGATAGCGCCGGGGCCGATCTGATCCTCATCCTCGGCGCCTCGGCCACCTCGGACAGGAACGACGTCGTGCCTGCGGCCCTCGTCACCGCCGGGGGAAGGGTGGAACGGCTCGGAATGCCGGTCGATCCCGGCAACCTTCTCTTCCTCGGGTATCTCAACGATACCCCGGTCGTCGGCCTCCCCGGCTGTGCCCGATCGCCTGCGCTCAACGGCGCGGATTGGGTGCTTGAGCGGCTCGCAGCAGGCCTGCCCGTCAGCGATGGGAGCATCGCGGCCATGGGCGTTGGCGGCCTGTTGAAAGAGATGCCGGACCGTCCGCATCCGCGCCGCCGGGGGGCCGGCGGCTCAGGCGCTCACTGATCCGCGGCTGAAACCTGCACGTCGACGTCCAACTCCTCGGAACCCGCGCCCTGCGACACGCCGCGAATGAGTGCGGCATCCACCGAATCGAGCCCGGAGCCGATCCGGATGTAATTCTCGTCCGGGCTGACGCCGTTCGCGGGGTCGAACCCGACCCAGCCCAGCCCCTCTACCCATAGTTCCGCCCAGGCATGGCTCGCCTCGGCGATGCTGCCCTCGGCGTGTAGATATCCGACGACGTAGCGTGCCGGGATCTCGAGTGTCTGCGCGGCGGCGATGAGGGCATGCGTGTGATCCTGACAGACCCCCGCACCCTTCGCCAAAGCCTCGCTCGCGGTGGTATGCGAGTCCGTCTCACCCGGCGTGTAGGCGATGGCGTCGCGGATCGCGTTCGCAAGATCATGAGCGGCCTTGAGTGGGCTGTCGGCACCTTTCGTCGCGCCTTCGGCCAGTTTCGCTAGCGCAGTGTCAGGGCGCGTAAAGCGGGTTGTCCGGAGATAGGCCTCCGGGGGGACGCGTTCACGATGACCGCGCAGGACGCCTGACAGGTCGGTCGTCTCCACGGTTCCGGTGACCGTCACCATTACTTCGTCAATGGGACCTGTCACGGTCGACGTCTCGATCCAGTCGCCCGCGCCGTTCCGGAAGGCTGATCCCCGAACCGAGCCGGGAATGTCCACGTTCCACTCCGTCGCTATCTGCCCCTCGAATTCGCTCGGCCAAAGTCTCAGGGACTGAACCACGCGGCGGATCGGCTGATCGAAGCGATAGGTTGTCTTATGCGTGACGTTCAGGCGCATCAGTTTGCCTCCCCGTTCAGGTAGACGCTTGTGATGATCGACGCCAGTTCACCGATCTCGCGGATCGTACGGGTCAGGAACTCGTGCAGCCCTTCGTCGAACACGTCCTCCACCGATATCTCCGACAGGTAAGCCACGATCGTCCGGGCGCGGGTCTGCGCCTCGGTCGCCCGGCCATATGCGCGGGCCAGCCGGTCGAGATGCCAGCAGGCCTCTTCCGCGCAGGTAATCAGCGAACGCGGAGATTTCCGGTTCAGGATAAGGAAATCGGCGATCTTCGCGGGCGTCACTTCACCGCCATAGGCCCAGTTGAAGGCGCGGTGCGCCGACATGGCCCTGAGGATCGTCCGCCACTGGTAGTTGTCGAGCCCCGATCCGACGAGGTCCACCTGCGGCAGAAGCACGAAATACTTCACGTCGAGCAGGCGTGCTGTCGAATCCGCGCGCTCGAGATAGAGGCCGATATTCATGAAATCCCAGCCGTCGACGCGAAGCTGCGTGTCTTCGATCGTGCCGCGCATCAGTGCTGCGCGTTGCAGCGTCCAATCGATCATCTCGTGTTTTTCGATCGAGCTGCGCTCGCGTCTTTTGAGGGCTGTCATCTCCTGATGCGCAGTGTTCAGCGCATCCCAGGTCTGGCTGGTCAGTGCTGTGCGGACGATACGCCCGTTTTCCCGCGCCGCCTCGAAACAGGAGGCCACCGAGGACGGGTTGTCGCTGTCGAAGAACAGGTGGCTCTCGATATTGCGCTGCACGGGTTCGCCGTATTTCTGGCGGAAAAGCTGCGCTGTGCCGCTGGCCCTGATGACCGAATCCCATTCGTTGCGGTAGCCGCCTCCGATATTGGGGATCAGCGCGTTTCGCTGACCGACCTCAAGCAGGCGGGCGTTGGTTTCCGCCCGCTCAATATAGCGGCCGATCCAGAAGAGGTTCTCTGCGTGTCTCGAAAGTAGGGTCATTCTGCCATCACCCATGTATCCTTGACGCCGCCGCCCTGGCTTGAGTTCACCACGAGCGAGCCTTCTGTCAGCGCCACGCGGGTCAGTCCGCCGGGCACCAGTTCGATTCGCTCGCCCACAAGGCAGTAGGGGCGCAGGTCGACATGGCGGGGTGCCACGCCTTCCTCCACGAAGGTCGGGCAGGTCGAAAGCGACAGTGTCGGTTGTGCGATGTAGTTGCCAGGGTCTTCCTCGATCTTGGCGCGGAAGGTCTCGATCTGAGCCTTGGTCGATTTGGGTCCGACAAGCATTCCGTAGCCGCCCGAGCCATGCACCTCTTTCACGACAAGTTCCGGCAGGTTGTCGAGAACGTATTTCAGATCGTCCTTCTTGCCGCATTGCCACGTCGGCACGTTGTTCAGGATCGGCTCCTCGCCAAGGTAGAAGCGGATCATGTCGGGCACGAACGTATAGATCGCCTTGTCATCGGCGACGCCGGCTCCGGGCGCCGAGGCGATGGTGATAGCGCCCGAGCGATAGGCATTCATCAGCCCCGGAATACCCAGCATCGAGTCGGGGCGGAAACACAGGGGGTCGATGAAGGCGTCGTCGATGCGGCGATAGATGACGTCCACGCGCTTCGGGCCTTCGGTCGTCCGCATGTAAATAAAATCGCCGGAGGCGAAGAGGTCCTGCCCCTCGACCAGTTCGACACCCATCATGTCAGCCAGGAACGAATGCTCGTAATAGGCCGAGTTGAAATGGCCGGGCGTGAGGATCGCGATGGTCGGCTCGCCCTCGCATTTGTCGGGAGCGACGCTGGCAAGCGTCCGCTTCAAGAGCTGCGGATAGCCTTCGACCGGGGCGATACGGTTTTCCTGGAAGAGCTGCGGGAACATCCGCATCATGATTTCGCGGTTCTCCAGCATGTAGGAAACGCCGGAGGGTGTGCGGCAGTTGTCTTCGAGCACGTAGAATTCGTCGGGTCCAGTGCGGACAAGGTCGATGCCGACGATGT
The DNA here is from genome assembly GCF_009830125.1 of Kangsaoukella pontilimi. GTDB lineage: Bacteria > Pseudomonadota > Alphaproteobacteria > Rhodobacterales > Rhodobacteraceae > Kangsaoukella > Kangsaoukella pontilimi. The sequence goes on from NZ_WUPT01000002.1 coordinate 528,234, forward strand.
GGCTGTAGACCCCGCGCGGCGGCTTGAAGCCCACCGCCGCGTGCTCGAATGCTTCGTTGCGGTAGACGAGCCGTGACGGGATCTGGCCCGCCTTTACGATCTCGCCACGACCGTAGACGTCGAGCAGGAAGGCGTTGAGTGCACGCGCGCGCTGCTTAATCCCGCGTTCCAGCTTGCGCCACTCATCGGCCGCGAAAACGCGCGGGAACATGTCGAACGGGATCAGTCGGTCGGGATCGCCGCCCTCGCCATAGACGGCAAAGGTGATGCCGATGCGGCGGAACAGTGCCTCGGCTTCGGTCTGTTTGAGGGAGCGGAACTCGGCCGGCATCCCGTCGGCCCATCCGCTTAGCCCTTCGTATGGCACGCGCACTTCGCTGCCATCATACATCTCGTTGAAGTAGGCGTTTCCCATCTCTCCCCCGACATTTTTGTCTTTTTACGCGCATTCGTGTCGAGAGTTAAAGTAAGTCGATTACGGCAAAGTTCCGCAATGCGGTGCACGCGAGAGCGCCGCGGGGCAATGTTTGATGCTGCAGTGTCGCCGGAACGTGTTTGTTTGCTTAGGTTTTCGGCAAAGGGAGGTCAATTTAACCAAAAAGCGGGCGGCCTCCCTTCTGCGCGCAGGCATCCCAATCCTTGCGACCTGAGGTGTCACGACCCTTCCGACTTGCCTGATGTGTGCCTTGCGGCCTCGCGCCGGGCAATTTTTAGTTCCTCTCGGGCCGTCTCGGCGGCACCGGCCTCGGCATCCGTCCCGAGAGGCGCTGCGGCGGGGTGGTTTTCGATCCGGTCGCCCCGGTTTTCGTCGATGGCCTTCTTCACCTGCGGCGCCGTTGCGCCGCTCTTTTTCGTGTCGGACATATCGGTCTCCTTTGACGGAAAACGCGGAGCGGCGCGCCCTGTTCCAATCACGGTTCCGGGCTAGGTCAGGTGCCATGGCTGCGTCTGTCCTGACATTCACCGATAGGGGCATCTATTGTCCGGCGGGCGATTTCCACATCGATCCGTGGCGTCCCGTCGACCGGGCGCTCATCACGCACGGCCACGCCGATCATGCGCGGTGGGGGATGAAACGCTATCTTGCGACCGAGGCCGCCGCTCCTGTCATGCGGCACAGGTTGGGCGACATCGCGCTTCAGACCACGCGCTATGGCGACGTGACCGAGATCGGCGGAGCGCGGGTCAGCTTTCATCCGGCCGGCCATGTGCCCGGTTCGGCGCAGATCCGGGTCGAGGTTGGCGGGGAGGTCTGGGTCGTCTCCGGCGATTACAAGGTGGTCGCGGACGGGGTGAGCGAGCCATTCGAGCCGGTCCCCTGCCACAGCTTCATTACCGAATGCACATTCGGGCTGCCCGTCTTCAAATGGGACCGGCCCGAGGACGTTGCGGCCGAGGTCAACGCCTGGTGGGCCGCCAACCGCGATGCCGGGCGCTTTTCGGTCTGCGGTGCCTATGCGCTTGGCAAGGCGCAGCGCATTCTGGCCCATCTCGACGCGTCTATCGGACCGATCCTGACGCATGGCGCCATCGAGAATACGAACGAGGTTCTGCGGGGGCAGGGGATCACGTTGCCAGAGACGGTGCGGGTGACACCTGACCTCGACGCCAAGGCCTATCCGGGCGCCTTCGTGCTGGCCACGCCTTCGGCGTTTGGCACCACATGGATGCGCCGGTTCCAGCCGGCTTCGACGGCCTTTGCCAGCGGTTGGATGGCGCTGCGCGGCGTGCGCCGCCGCCGTTCGGCGGATCGAGGCTTCGTCATGTCGGATCACGCCGACTGGGACGGTCTGAACAGCGCCATTGCCGCCACGGGCGCCGAACGGGTCTACGTGACCCACGGATACACAAGCGTCTTCCACCGCTGGCTGGAAGAGCAGGGCTATGATGCGGGCGTCGTCGAGACCGAATATGGCGGGGACGATGCCGAGGGCGAGGGCGAGATCTGAGTCCTGTCAGCGCTCTGCCTGAATAGGAATGCGCTTTCCACGATTTCGCGCGTCGAAACCCTGAGGATCATGCGCGCGAGCCGCTTGATTTCGATCAAGCACTATATATGCAAAAATGTGTATACTCTCATTGTTGCTGGGCGTTTTCGTCTGTCGATAAGGGGGGTAAGATGGCGAAGAATTTCTGGCCGATTGGGCAGCGAAGTGCCTTGTCGCGGTGCGCACCATTCGTCCTGCTCATGTCCTTGTCTGCCTGCGGTGGGAGCATCTCGGGTCTAGGCGAGTTTCTCGATTGCCTGGGCAGGCTCGGTATGTGCGGACCGCCGGCTTCGGGCACGGGCGGCTCTTCTGGCGGAGGTGGCGGTACCTCTTCTCCGCCACCGTCAGAGCCGGAAGACCCACCTGAGCCACCCCCACCCAGCACCGTAAGCCAACTCAACATCCTCGGCCTGAACGGAAAGGTGTACGAGACACCAATATATTTGAACAGCACCACAACGGTTGTCGCCAGAAGAAGCGACCGCGATAGCCCTACAAGCGTTTGGGCCTCCGAGTTCGGGGGGACCCTGCAAGTGGGAGGGTATCAGACGGAGGACCCCGCACTGACCGATGTGCTCGCAGTTCGAACGAGCGTTGGATACACGGCGCTATATGCGCGGAATTTCGAGATCAATCTAAGTCTCGCGGACCGCATCGACGAAGAAGGCGGGGCGACGGACACATTCGCGGGAACTCTCGCCTTCGAATACCAACAGGATGGAGTGTGGTCGCAATCCAGCGTGCCGATCAACGTCACGCTTTTTAATCTCGACGGACCGGAGGGACTTGGACCCGGCTATTCTACATATGCCTTCTGGACTGCCGAGTTCGAACCCTTTCTGGGAGAAGATGCATCGACGGTTTTTGGAGCGACCATCTTGGGTCGCTCGACGGGGCTTTACAACAACCCCGGCACCGGCTCGGCATCCTACAGCGGGCGCATGCAAGGCGAGTATTACGCCGCGGGAAGTGCCGCTGCCGCAGTCGACGGACAGGTGAACTTCACGCTCGACATTGCCGAGCAGACGATATCCGGGCGTGTCTCTTCCATACAGACTCCTAAGGGGCAGCTGAACGATATCGAGTTCGAGCCCCGCACCGGGTATCCGCCTCCTTCTCCGCCGCCCTATTGGCACACGCCTTACAACGGGCCTGCGGTAAGTGTTCCCGGTACAGGGGACGCCGGCGCGCCGGAGATGAACGGCTGGTATTCTATGCTGCCATACAGGCAGGACCAGTCCGAGATCGGTGGCGTTTTGTCCGTGACGGATCAGTCAAACCTGATGATCGGCGGCATGATCACCCGAAAGGAATAGCCGCGCCACCTGGCGGTTTGAGACCGGCGGGCAGCACCAAGCCAGTCGGGTGAATCGGATGGACAGAGTTCTCACGCGGCTTTCACCCCGGCCCCGTTTCCGCTAGAAGGCGGACAACCAGAAAACGAGGCACGACATGAGCAAACCGACGCCCGTGGTTCTTTGCATTCTCGACGGATGGGGGCTGCGTGAGGACACGACCGCGAACGCCCCGGCGCTGGCGGACACGCCCACCTATGACCGGATCATGGCGACCTGTCCTCATGCGACGCTGATCACCCATGGCCCTGATGTGGGGCTGCCGACCGGGCAGATGGGCAACTCGGAAGTGGGTCACACCAATATCGGCGCGGGACGGGTCGTTGCGATGGACCTCGGCCAGATCGACCTTGCGATCGAGGACGGCTCGTTCTTCGAAAACGCTGCGATCCTGGATTTCGCAGATAAAATGAAGGAAAGCGGCGGCACTGCGCATCTGATCGGGCTGGCCAGCCCGGGCGGCGTCCACAGCCATCAGGATCACATCGTTGCCGCCGCGAAGGCGCTGACCGACCAGGGCGTGCCGGTGGTGATCCATGCGATTACCGACGGCCGGGACGTGCCGCCGCAATCGGCAGCCGAGCAGGTGGCGAAGCTGGCCGCCGACCTGCCCGAGGGCGTGAAGATCGTCACCGTTTCGGGGCGGTACTATGCGATGGACCGAGACAACCGGTGGGAGCGCGTCAGCCGCGCCTTTGACGCGATGATCCACGGCAAGGGCGAAGGACGCGAGGGTGCCGTTGAAGGTATCCGCGCGAGCTATGACGCCGGGACGAATGACGAGTTCATCGAGCCTTTCGCCATCGGGGACTACGAGGGTGTCAGTGACGGCGACGGCATCTTCTTCATCAACTTCCGCGCCGACCGCGCTCGTGAGATCCTGCGCGCTGTCGGCGAGCCGGGATTCGAAGAATTCGACGCGGGCTCGCGACCCGATCTCGCAGCGCTTCTGGGCATGGTCGAGTATTCCGCCGACCACAACGCCTACATGACCACGGTCTTCCCCAAGCGTAAGCTGGTGAACACGCTGGGCGAATGGGTGGCGAAGCACGCGATGAAGCAATTCCGGCTGGCCGAGACCGAGAAGTACCCGCATGTCACGTTCTTCCTGAACGGGGGGAAGGAAAACCCGGAGGCGGGCGAGGATCGGAACATGCCGAAATCGCCCAAGGTGGCGACCTATGACATGCAGCCAGAGATGTCTTCGGTCGAGGTGACGGATCGTTTCGTCGAGGCGATCGAGGCGGGGTATGACCTGATCGTGACGAACTATGCCAATCCCGACATGGTGGGCCATACCGGCGATCTGGATGCCGCCATCGCCGCCTGCGAAGCTGTGGACCGTGGTCTGGCGCGGGTGGTCGAGGCGCTGGAGAAAGCGGGCGGCGCCATGGTGCTGACCGCCGATCACGGCAATTGTGAAACAATGGTCGATCCCGAGACGGGCGGGCCGCATACGGCGCATACGACCAATCTCGTGCCCGTGGCGGTCTTTGGAGCGCCTGAGGGCGCCTCGCTCGCCGACGGGCGCCTGGCCGATCTGGCGCCGACGCTGCTCGACCTTATGAACCTGCCCAAACCCGACGAGATGACCGGGGAAAGCCTGCTTCGGACATGAGGCCCACCGCGACGCTTGTTCTGTGCGCGCTATTGGCGTTTGCGCCTCCCGCTTGGGCCGAAGACGATGCCGCAAGCATCGCGCGGCGGGCGTCCGACCTTCTGAGTCAGGCTGCCCTGGCACTGAGCGAAGCAGAAGGGAGCGGCGCCGAAATCCGCGCCCTGACCGAGACCGTGCGCGCCTATGAGCTTGGTCTGACCGCGCTCCGGCAAGGCTTGCGTCAGGCGGCAGCGGAAGAGCGTCAGGTGCGCGAGCGGCTTGCCCCCAGGACGCGTGCGTTGTCCGACCTGACGGTGGTGCTCTACACGCAGGCGCGGCTCGGGACGGCGCGAACACTCGCCCATCCGGGCGGTGCGCTGGACCGGCTTCGCGCGGCCGGCGCTGCGTCGGCCATGGTGCCGGCGGTGGGCGAAGAGGTCGACGCGATGAGCGCCGACCTTGCCAGCATCGACGCGCTGGCGCAGCTTCAGCGGGCTGCGCTCCGGCAGCTTGAGGATGGGGCCGAAGGTATCCGCGAGGCGAGGACGGCGCTTGCCAACGCCATCGCCGAACGGGACGACCGGCCCGAGCCGCTGGCAACGGACACCGCCGCAATGGAGGCTCTCATCAATTCGACCGAGACCCTCTCGGCCTTCGCGGACACGCTGGTGGGCGGCGGTGAAGCGTCAGGTAATGATAGCGGATCGCTCTGGGAGCTTCCGGTCCGGGGGCAGGTTCGGCGCGGCTACAAAGAGCCAGACGCCGCCGGCGTGACGCGGCCTGGATGGGTGGTCGAGACGCCGCCGCTGGCGCTTGTGACGGCCCCCGCTTTGTCCACGATCCGGTTTGAGGGCACGCTTCCGGGACAGGGTCACGTGGTCATTCTGGAGCCCGCGCCGGGTAAAACCATGATTCTGGCGGGCCTTGGCGAGGTCTTCGTGGCACGCGGCGATATTGTTTCCGCGGGCGATCCAATCGGTCTCATGCCCGGCACCGAAGCGGATGCTAACCAGAATTTGATCGAAGATCCGCTTGCCGGTGGTCAACGCGGAACAGAAACGCTTTATATTGAAACAAGACGAGCTCAAGCCCCGATGGATCCGGCGGATCGTTTCCGCCGGAGCACGGAGGAAGGATAACGAATGAAAAGATTCATACTGGCTTCGCTGACCGGCGTGATGTTGGGCGCGGTTGTGACCACGCAGGTGGCCGGGCCGCTTCTGGCGCAGGACGCCGAGCGCCGTGCCTCGGTCTATGAGCAACTGGACCTCTTCGGGGACATCTTCGAGCGTATCCGCTCGCAATATGTCGAAGAGGTGGATGAGAGCGAACTGATCGAAGCCGCGATCAACGGGATGCTCACGTCGCTCGACCCGCATTCGTCCTACCTGTCGCCGGATGATGCCGCCGACATGCGCGTGCAGACCCGTGGCGAGTTCGGCGGGCTTGGCATCGAGGTCACGCAGGAAGAGGGCTTCGTGAAGGTCGTCTCGCCCATCGACGGCACCCCTGCCGACGAGGCCGGCATTGAGGCGGGCGACTTCATCACCCATGTGGACGGCGAGAGCGTTCTGGGCCTGGGACTGGACGAAGCGGTGGACATGATGCGCGGCCCGGTGGGCAGCGAGATCATCGTCACGGTCGTGCGTGAAGGCGAGCCCGAGCCCTTCGATGTCTCGATCATCCGCGACACGATCAAGCTGACCGCTGTGCGCTCGCGCATTCAGGGCGAGACGGTTGTCCTCCGGATCACGACCTTCAGCGACCAGACCTATCCCTCCATGGCCGAGCAACTGGCCGAGAAGGTGGAAGAGGCCGGCGGCATGGATAACGTCAACGGTTTTGTTCTGGACCTGCGTAACAACCCCGGCGGTCTGCTGACCCAGGCGATCCGCGTGTCGGACGCGTTTCTCGATGCGGGCGAAATCGTCTCGACCCGAGGCCGCGACCCGCAGGACGGCGACCGTTTCAACGCCGAGCCAGGCGATCTGGCCGAGGGCAAGCCGATCGTCGTTCTGATCAACGGCGGGTCGGCTTCGGCATCCGAAATCGTCGCTGGTGCGCTTCAGGACCACCGCCGGGCCATTGTCGTCGGTACCAAGTCCTTCGGCAAAGGGTCGGTCCAGACGGTCATGCCGCTTCGGGGCGACGGCGCGATGCGCCTGACCACCGCGCGTTACTACACGCCGTCGGGACGCTCGATCCAGGCGCTTGGCGTGTCGCCCGATATCGTGGTCGAGCAGCCGCCCCGCCGCGACGAGGCCGAGACCGAGGAGGAAGAGACGCGCCGTGGCCGGTTCGAGGCCGACCTGCGCGGCAGCCTTGGCAATGACAGCCTGACCGAGGACGAGCGCCGCCAGATCGAGGCGGACCGCGAAAAGGCCGAAGCCGCCGCCGAGCTGCGCGAGCAGGATTATCAGCTCGCCTATGCGATCGACATCCTGAAGGGACTTTCGGCACTCGGTCCGGAATACGCGGCCGCACTGGCGGCGCGGGCCGAGGCGAACTAAGCCGTCTCTTCGATCCGACACTCAGGCCCGCCGGCGACCACCCGGCGGGCCTTTCCGTTTTTCAGGTCTCTTTGTCCCGCTTGTGCGAGGTGACGCCGTCAAACGGGGGCAGCCAGCTTTCGCGACGCACGGCCCAAAGCTCGTAAGTGGGCCGGAAGGCGTCGGGTGTGTCGAGCGTGCCAAGATGGACTTCCACCTCGTTGTCGCTGACGGCAAAGACCGACGAGCCGCAATGCGGGCAGAAATGACGCCCTTGGTAGCTTTGCGTTTCGCCCGTGATCCGTACGGCATCCTTCGGGAAGATCGCGGAGGCATAGAACACAGCGCCGTGGTGTTTCCGGCAATCCAGGCAATGGCAAATTCCTGACCTGACCGGTGTGCCGGTTGTGGTCAGACGGACCTTGCCGCAGAGGCATCCGCCGTTTTGCTGCTCCATGGAATGCCCTCCTGCGTTTCCGCCGCCCGGCATATCCGAGCCGCCGACCTATGCAAAGCTCAACAGTTACCTCTACGGATTTGATGGTTTTACCTTCTGCCGCACAGGGCTAGGTAACGCGCCGAAGGAGACCGTTTCATGTCCGCAATTGTCCAGATCAAGGATGTCCGCAAAGCCTATGATGACGGGTTCGAGGCGCTGAAAGGCGTGAATCTGGATATCGAAGAGGGCGAAATCCTTGCGCTTCTCGGGCCGAACGGGGCGGGCAAGACCACGTTGATTTCGACGATCTGCGGCATCGTCAACCCGACTTCGGGGTCGATCACCGTGGGCGGCCATGACGTGGTGGAGGGTTACCGTGAGGCGCGCAAGCTGATCGGGCTTGTGCCGCAGGACATCAATCTGCAGCCGCTCGAATTCGTCATGAACAACGTGAACTTCTCGCGCGGACTGTTCGGCAAGCCCCGGAACGATGCCCTGACCGAGGAAGTTCTGCGTGACCTCTCGCTCTGGGACAAACGCAACAACCGCATCAACGAACTATCCGGTGGGATGAAGCGGCGTGTGCTCATCGCCAAGGCTCTGATCCACGAGCCGAGGGTACTATTCCTTGATGAGCCAACGGCGGGTGTGGACGTCGAGTTGCGCAAGGACATGTGGGCCGTGGTCGAACGGCTTCGCAAGGACGGGGTCACCATCATCCTGACGACCCATTACATCGAAGAGGCCGAGGCCATCGCGGACCGGATCGGCGTGATCAACAAGGGCGAAATTCTTCTGGTCGAAGAGAAAGAGGCGCTAATGCAGCGCCTTGGCCGGAAAGAGATGCGGATCGAATTGGCCGAAGGGGTCGAGCGTGTTCCAGGCGCCCTGTCCGGCTACGACCTGTCTCTCGAAGGAAATGGACACACGCTGGTTTATTCCTATGACACCCGCGGCGAGCGGACCGGCATCACCTCGCTTCTGAAGGACATGCAGGCGGCGGGGCTGGTCCTGAGAGATGTGCAGACGAGCCAGTCGTCGCTGGAAGAAATCTTCGTCAGCCTCGTGAAGGAAAACGCATGAACTGGTATGGCATCATCGCGATCTGGCGGTTCGAAATGGCGCGGTTCTTCCGCTCGCTCGTGCAATCCATTGTCTCGCCGGTTCTGTCCACGTCGCTCTATTTCGTGGTCTTCGGCGCGGCCATCGGCAGCCGGATCGACCAGATCGAGGGCGTCAGCTATGGCGCCTTCATCGTTCCGGGCCTGATCATGCTTACGGTGCTGCAGCAGTCGCTTCAGAACGCCAGCTTCGGTATCTATTTCCCCAAATTCATCGGCACGATCTTCGAGGTTCTGTCGGCGCCGCTCTCGGCCTTCGAGATCGTGGCTGGATATGTCGGCGCGGCAGCGCTCAAGGGGCTGATGATCGGTCTTATCATCCTCGCCACGTCGTTCTTCTTCGTGGACATCACCATTCAGCACCCGGTCTGGATGGTGGCGTTTCTTGTCCTGACCTGCATCTCCTTCGCGCTTCTGGGGTTCATCCTTGGCATCTGGGCCAAGACGTTCGAGCAGTTGAACCTTGTGCCGCTTCTCGTGGTGACGCCGCTCGTCTTTCTGGGCGGGTCGTTCTACTCGATCTCGATGCTGCCGCCCTTCTGGCAGACGGTGTCACTGTTCAACCCGGTGCTTTACCTGGTCTCGGGGTTCCGCTGGTCGTTCTTCGGCATGTCTGACGTGCCAGTCGCAGCAAGCCTTGCGGCGATAACGATCTTCACGCTGGCCTGTTTCGCGGTGGTCTGGTGGATCTTCCGGACCGGCTATCGGCTGAAGGCCTGACTGCGCATACGCTGAAGAGAACCTGTCTTGGAAAGCTCCATCGCATTTGTCCGGCTGACGGAGATCGACCCGGCCGAGATCGTCGCCCATATGTCTGACCCGCGCGTGGCCGAGCATATGCCGCTTCTGACCTTCGCGTGGACTGAAGAGACCGTTGAGGGTTTCGTTGCCGCCAAGGAAGCCTGCTGGGCGCGCGACGGTCTGGGCCACTGGGCCATCCTGCATGACGGCCAGTATGTCGGCTGGGGCGGCTTTCAGAAGGAGGGCGACGAGTGGGATTTCGGTCTGGTTCTGACGCATGACGCTTTCGGTCTGGGGCGGAAGATCACGCGCAAGGCACTGGACATCGCAATTGCCGACGAGCGTATCCCCTTCGTGACGTTTCTTCTGCCGCCGTCCCGGAAGAACCTCGGTGCGCTAAACCGGTTGGGCGCACAGCCGCTCGGTAAAATCGAGTATGACGGTGAGACGTTCCTGAAGTTCCGTCTGGATACCTGAGGCGCGCCGGCTTTGCGTTAAATGCGCGGGGCGTCTGGCAGAGCCCGCGGGGCAACATTTCCGAGATCAGCGCGTCGGCCACCTTGTTGACCGGCGCTGGTCGGCCTACATCGCACGGCATGAAGCGTTTCATCCCTTTCGTCAAATCGCCTCCCGTCGTCTCGGTCGTCCGCCTTCAGGGCATGATCGCCGCGCAGGGCCGTGGCGCGACGTTGAACGACGCGGGGCTGGCCGGCATGCTGCAGAAGGCCTTCACCAAGGGAAAGCCCAAGGCGGTGGCGCTTGCCATCAATTCGCCCGGAGGCAGCCCCAGCCAATCATCTCTCATCGCCGCCCGCATCCGCAGGCTGGCAGAAGAGAAAGAGGTCAAGGTCTATGCCTTTGTCGAGGACGTGGCAGCTTCGGGTGGCTACTACATCGCCTCGGCAGCCGACGAGATCTGGGTGGACCATCACTCGATCGTCGGCTCAATCGGCGTGATCTCGGCGGGGTTCGGGCTGGATCAGTTTATCGAACGTCACGGGATCGAGCGGCGGGTCTACACGGCGGGAAAGTCGAAAAGCCTGCTCGACCCGTTCCGACCGGAAAAGCCAGAGGATGTCGCCCGGCTGAAGGATCTTCAGGAGCATATCCACACCGCCTTCATCGACCATGTGAAGGCGCGACGCGGCGACAAGCTGACCATCGGGACCGAGCTGTTCGACGGAAGCGTCTGGGTCGGCGGTCAGGCAATCGACACGGGGCTGGTGGATGGCGTCGGGCATCTGGTGCCGAAGATGAAAGAGATATTCGGCAAGGATGTCGCTTTGAGAGCCTATCAGCAGCGCAAGCCGCTTCTGGCACGGTTCGGCGCGGATTTCGCAGCCGATGTCATGGCCGAAGCCGAGGCGCGTGCCGCCTTTGCGCGGTTCGGGGTCTGAGCCGCGCATGCTGTCCAAGATCGTCATTCTGTTTCTGGTCTTCATTGCCGTCCTCGGCATGTTCGGCAAACTGAGCCTGCTTCTGCCGAAGAGTGCACGGCGGCTCACGACGTCGCGCTGCAAGAACTGCGGGCGCTTCCGGATCGGCAAGGATCCCTGTCCTTGCGGGAAGGCCTGAGCGCATGGAATTCCTTTTCGCCAGTATCGGCCTTGTCATCCTTCTGCTGGCCGGGGACCTTCTGGTGCGGGGTGCGGTCAACTCGGCGCTGCGCCTGGGTATCCCTGCTCTGATCGTCAGCCTGACAATCGTGGCGTTCGGTACCTCGGCGCCCGAATTGCTCATCTCGATCAAGGCCATCAAGGACAATGCGCCGGGACTGGCCCTCGGGAATGTCGTCGGCTCGAACACTGCAAATATTCTGCTTGTGCTCGGGGTGCCCGCACTCATGGCCGGTCTCGCCACGTCGAAATGCGATAGCCGCAAGAGTTATGTGACTATGCTGGGCGTGACGGTCGTCTTCATCGTGGGCGCTTTTCTGGGACCGATCACGTGGGTCCACGGCGCGGTGTTCCTCGGTATTCTGGCCGTCATCCTTGGTGATCAGGCGCGCGAGGCGCTGGCCCATCGCCGCGAGGTGCGTGCCTTGGAAGCGAGCGAGCGCGTCGAAATCCAGGAAGAAGAGCTCGAGGGCGTCGATCCCGAGATGCGCTGGTGGAAGATTTCGCTTTTTCTCGTTTTGGGTCTGATCGGGCTTCCGCTTGGGGCCGATATCCTTGTCGACAGCTCGCTGGTGATCGCAAAGCGCTATGGCGTGTCAGACGCGGTGATCGGGCTGACGCTGGTGGCCGTCGGCACGTCGCTTCCCGAACTTGCGACGACGGTGATGGCGGCGCTGCGCAAACAGGCTGATGTGGCGCTTGGCAACGTGATCGGGTCGAACATGTTCAACCTGCTGGCAATCATCGGGATCGCCAGCCTGTTCGGGACCATCCCGGTCGAGCGCGGCTTCCTTGTCTTCGACCTCTGGGTCATGCTCGGTGCGGCAGTGATCCTTGCCCCGTTCGTGTTCTCGAAAACGCTGAACATGACGCGCTTCTGGGGATTTGTGCTGACGGCGCTCTATATCGGGTATGTCTATTGGTTGGTGGTGAGCGGCGGATGACGGAACGGGCACTCGTAACAGGCGCAGGGGCGCGGCTTGGACGGGCCATGGCGCTTTATCTGGCAGAGCGCGGTCATGATGTGGCGGTGCATTACAACAGCTCGTCCGAGGGCGCCGAAGAGGTGGCCAGCCTGATCCGGGACATGGGCCGGAACGCCGTGACGGTGCAGGCGGACCTTCTGGACGAGGATGCGACACAGGGCCTTGTCGGTCGGGCGTCCGAAGCGCTTGGCGGTCCGCTGACCGTGCTGGTCAACTCTGCCTCGATCTTCGAATACGACAATATCGAAACGTCAACGCGCGAAAGTTGGGACCGGCATCTCGAGTCCAACCTCCGCGCCCCCTTCGTATTGACCCAGCATTTCGCCAGGGCTGTCCCCGACCCCGAGATTGAAGGCGAGTGGAACGAGCCGACGGCGCGCGGGCTGATCGTCAACATGATCGACCAGCGCGTGCGCAAGCTGACGCCCGAGTTCATGACCTACACGATCGCCAAGATGGGGCTCTGGGCGCTGACGCGGACATCCGCACAGGCGCTGGCGCCGCGTGTTCGTGTCAACGCGATCGGTCCCGGACCCACGATGCAGGGCGCGCGGCAGTCCGAAGAGCACTTTGCAAAGCAGCGCGCCGCCACCGTGATGCGCCGCGGTGCAGGGCCGTCTGACATCACTCATGCGCTTGGATATTTCCTCGATGCACCCGCCGTGACGGGCCAACTTCTCTGCATCGACGGGGGTCAGCATCTCGGCTGGAAAACGCCTGATGTTCTGGGCGTCGAGTGACTTAGGGACTGGACAATTCCGATCCCGGCGAAAGTTGTGCACGGCCAGATTCGGGTGTCACATTTCTGTTAGGAAATCTTTAATGTTTTCAGTGTTTTGCCGCTAACAGAAAAAAATATATAATGAAATCAACGCACTACAGAATTGACTAAAAATTAAGCAATCCCGAGAACCCACCTGAAACCAACAAGAATTTTCGGGGTGCAGAAACTTGTCCCGAAGGTTATCCACAGATCTGGTGGACAGGTTTCCTCTTGAGCAGGGACGTGGCTTTGTGCAGCCACTCCGAGAATCACACCGGGGCAGCGCGACAGCCATGACCAAGACCGGCCACGAGGTCATTCAGACCTTCCTCAAGACGCTCTCGTCGAGCCCGGGCGTGTACCGGATGCTCGATGAAAAGGGTGCGGTCTTGTATGTCGGGAAGGCGCGCAATCTGAAGGCGCGGGTGTCGAGCTATGCCCGTCCGACCGGCCACACCCCCCGGATCGCACGGATGATTGCGGACACCGCGTCGATGATGGTGCTGACGACCCGGACCGAGGCCGAGGCGCTGCTTCTGGAGCAGAACCTGATCAAGCAGCTGAAGCCGCGCTACAACGTTCTTCTGCGCGATGACAAGTCGTTCCCGAATATCCTCGTCTCGAAAGAGCACGGCTTCCCCCAGATCAAGAAGCACCGGGGCGCGAAGAAGGAGAAGGGCGACTATTACGGCCCGTTCGCCAGTGCGGGTGCGGTCAACCGCACTCTGAACCAGTTGCAGAAGGTGTTCCTGCTCCGGAACTGTTCGGACTCGACGTTTGAAAGCCGGACACGGCCCTGCCTGCTCTATCAGATCAAGCGCTGCTCGGCGCCTTGTGTCGGATATATCTCGGAACAGGACTACGGCGCGCTGGTGGCGGATGCCGAGCGGTTTCTGAGGGGACGTACCACACGTGTGCAAGAGACGCTGGCGGCCGAGATGCAGGCGGCGTCCGACGCGATGGAGTTTGAGCGGGCGGCGGCGCTGAGAGACCGGCTGAAGGCGCTGACCTTCGTGCAGTCGAGCCAGACGGTGAACCCGGCAGGCGTGGCCGAGGCGGATGTCGTGGCGCTGCATATGGAGGGGGGACAGGCCTGCGTTCAGGTCTTCTTCATCCGGGCCAACCAGAACTGGGGAAACAAGGATTTCTATCCGCGCACCGGCGCGGGCGCGGACGCGGCCGAGGTGATGCAGGCCTTCCTGGCGCAGTTCTACGACACGAAAGAGCCACCGCGGCAGTTGCTTCTGTCGGACCCGGTCGAAGATGCCGATCTGCTGAGCGAGGCCTTGTCCGAGAAGGCAGGACGCAAGGTCGAGATCCTGGTGCCGCAGCGGGGCGAGAAGCGTGAGCTGGTGGCGCAGGCGCTGAGAAACGCACGAGAAAGCCTGGCGCGGCGCATGTCGGAAAGTGCGACGCAGGGCAAGCTCTTGGCCGGGCTGGCCGAGGCCTTCGATCTGGACGGCCCGCCGCGACGGATCGAAGTTTATGACAACAGCCATATTCAAGGCGCACATGCGGTGGGCGCGATGATCGTGGCGGGGCCGGAGGGTTTCGTCAAAAGCCAGTATCGGAAGTTCAATATCAAGGGCGACGACCTGACCCCAGGCGACGATTTCGGGATGATGAAAGAGGTACTGACTAGGCGTTTCAAGCGGCTCCTGAAGGAAGACCCGGACCGGCAGGGCGAGACATGGCCCGACCTCCTGCTGATCGACGGCGGGCAGGGGCAGGTCAGCGCGGTACACGAAATCCTGCGTGAATTGGGTGTCGAGGACGTGCCGATGGTGGGTGTCGCCAAGGGTGTCGACCGCGATCACGGCAAGGAGGAGTTCCACCGGATGGGCCAGCAGCCCTTTGCCCTGCGGCGAGGAGATCCGGTCCTTTACTTCGTGCAGCGGATGCGGGACGAGGCGCACCGCTTCGCCATCGGCGCGCATAGGGCGAAACGCTCAAAGGCGGTAGGCGCGACGCCTCTCGACGAGGTGCCGGGCGTGGGCGCGTCGCGCAAACGCGCGCTTCTGGAGCATTTCGGTTCGGCCAAGGCAGTGAGCCGCGCGGCGCTTTCCGACCTGAAGGCGGTGGAAGGGATTTCCGACGCGCTGGCAGAGACGATCTACGGCTTTTTTCACGACAGGGGCTGATCCGGCGGCGCGCGCTGGCGCGCGCACGTGATCATCGCAAACGCTGCGCGTTCGCGGTTGACGACAGGTCGTCTATTTTTGCGCCATTGGTCCGAGCAGCAATGGGCGACGCGCCTCGCGCTCTCCGGATAATTGCGAACAGGCGAATGACAGGGGCGTCTTTTGGGGTAGTCTTGGCTTAGGACCAACATGTCGGAGGGGAGCGATGGCGAGCTTCAAGGCGAAACTGGCGGATGGCGAGGCGCGGCTGACCGCCCATATCTGCACGATACCCTCGGCCACAGTCACTCAGGCGATGGTGGCGGCGGGGGCGGATGCCGTGATCATCGACCTCGAACATGGCGCGGTCGACTATGGCTCGGCTCATGCGATGATTGCTGCGACAGCGCGGTCAGGTTGTGCGGCCCTGGTGCGCATTGCCGAGAACGAGGACTGGCAGGTCAAGCGCGCGCTCGACCTGGGGGCCGAGGGGATATGCTTTCCGTTGATCCGGACGGCGGAAGATGCGGCGCGGGCGGTGGCGTCGCTTCGGTATCCGCCGTCTGGTGCGCGTGGCTTCGGGCCGTTCCTTGCCCATAGCTTCGAGGGTGTGAGCCTGATGGACTACCGCGCGACGGTGGACGAGAGCCGGGTCTGCATGCTGCTGATCGAGACCCGCGAAGCGGTCGAAAATATCGAGGAGATCTGCAAGGTTCCGGGGATCGACATCCTTGTGCCGGCATTCTTCGATCTGTCCACGGCCTATGGTGTCTCCGGGCAGTTCGATCATCCGGACGTGGTGGCGGCGACGGCGCGGATCGAGGCTGCGGCCAGTGAGGCCGGGTTACCGCTTGGCGGGCCGGCTTTGAGCAAGGCGCAGGCGGACGCGCTGTTCGCGCGGGGCTACAGGGTGATTGCGGGGTTCGACATTCTGTTCCTGAAGGCGGCAGTGGCAGAGGCGCAGGGCTGGACAGCCGGATAGGAGTGGTCCTCAGCCAGCCAACACCGAGACCGTCATGCCCGCATAGATCGCGAGGCTGCCCAAAAGGACGAAGATGTGCCAGATCGCCATGTGATGCGGCAGGCGGTCCCAGACGTAGAAGATAACGCCGGTCGTGTAGAGCCCGCCACCCGCCGCGATCAGAGCCACGGCAGGCACCGGCAGGCTGGCGAAGACGCCCCAGCCGAGGACGCCGCCGACCCAGCCCATGCCTAGATAAAGCGTCAGGCCGATCCGTCGGAAGCCGTAAGGGGCGAAGAGTTTCAGGCCGACACCGGCCGCCGCCACTGTCCAGAGCAGCGCCACGAGCCATAGATGGTCCCCCGCGATCAGCGCGAATGCGGTGAATGTGCCGGCGATCTTCAGATAAATGGCCGAATGATCCAGCCGCTTCAAAAGCCACTCCCAGTCCGGGTGCGGCATCATGTTGTAGAGTGCCGAGCAGAGGATCATCGCCAGAAAGCAAGCGCCGTAGATTGACGACGCGACCACGGCATAGCCGCGCCCGTCCACGAGGACCGACAGCACGATCAGCACGGGCACCGCGCTTGTCACCAGAGCGAGGCCCAGAACATGGACGACCGCGTCCGAGATATACTCGGCACGGGTGTATTTCAGGCGTATGGGCAATCTCTCGAACATGACCGACACGTATCGTAACTTGGTTAACGCTGCGTGACGCAAGCGCTCTTTACCTTTTTACTGCCCCTTTTACTTAGACCTCAGCGAGAGTATCTCCATCACATGACCTGGACGGTGCCCAATATCCTGACCCTGCTCCGGCTGCTTGCCGCGCCCGGTGTCGTGGTCATGTTCCTGTATTTCGACCGTCCCTGGGCGGATTGGTTTGCGCTTTTGCTGTTTGTCTCGGCGGCTATTACCGATTTCGTCGACGGCTATCTTGCGCGGGCCTGGAAACAAGAGACCAAGCTGGGCGCCATGCTGGACCCGATTGCCGACAAGGCGATGGTGGTGATCGCCTTCCTTGTCATTGTGGCGCTGAACAGCGACCGGCGTTACGGGATGGACCCGTGGATCCTGTTACCCGCCACGCTGATCGTATTCCGCGAGGTGTTCGTCTCGGGCCTTCGCGAGTTTCTGGGCGATACGGCGGGGACGCTGAAGGTCACGAAGCTCGCCAAGTGGAAGACGACGGTTCAGATGGTGGCCATCGCGGTGCTGTTTTCCACCGGTGTCTTCGAGCATATGTATATCGAGCGGTCGATCGGCATGGACCGGGATATCGTGGCCGAGATCATGTCGGGTGGCGACGACCCGGTGGGCCTCCGCCTGTTGTCGAACCTGTACTGGTGGTTCTGGTGGTTGGGTGTCGGTCTTCTCTGGATTGCAGCGGCACTGACGGCGATCACCGGCTGGGATTATCTCCGCAAGGCCATGCCGTATCTCAGGGATGAGCCATGATCGACGTTCTTTATTTCGCTTGGCTGCGCGAGCGGATCGGTGCCCCGAAAGAGCGGATCGAAACCGACGCCGCCACGGTGGCCGATCTGGTCGAAGAGTTGAAGGCGCGGAGCGAAGCCCACGCGCTGGCTTTTTCCGATATTTCGGCTGTACGCGTGGCTGTCGATCAGGACCTGACCGAGTTCACCGCGTCTCTGACGGGCGTGCGGGAAGTGGCTTTCTTTCCACCTATGACGGGCGGATGAGCGTTCGGGTTCAGGCCGAGCCCTTCGACATGGGCGCGGAGGTTGAGGCGTTCACAGCCTCGGCAGCCGGTGCCGGTGCGGTCGTGACCTTTTCAGGGCTGGTGCGCGATGAGGGTGGAACGCTCAGCTCTATGGAGATCGAGCATTATCCCGGGATGACCGAGCGGGCGCTGCAAAAGATCCATGACGAGGCTGTCGCGCGCTTTTCGCTGGATGGGGCGATGATCATTCATCGCTATGGCGCGCTTCGGCCCAACGAGCAGATCATGATGGTTGCCACCGCCGCGCGGCACCGCGCCGATGCCTTTGCAGGGGCCGAGTTCCTGATGGATTACCTGAAAAGCCGCGCGCCTTTCTGGAAGAAGGAAACAGGGGCGGATGGAACGTCCTGGGTTGCTGCCAAGGACGAAGACGAGGCGGCGCTCGACCGCTGGTAGAGCGGGCGTTTTCGCTGCCTCAACACAAAGCCGCAATCGGCGGTATTGCACTGCAAGATACCTCCGGCGCGCGGCATTCCCGCCCTGTTTTCCGTCTCTTTACCCTTTGGAAACGCTTTCTAAAGGGACAGAAAATGAAGCACGTTCTCCTACTGACCACTGCAGCGATTGCGCTCTCTGCTTGCGACACCATCGCGTCGTCGGATGCGCTTGAAGAAAACGGCCTCACCACGGCGGCCTCGGTCTATACGCCGACCTATGCCAGTGGCTCGGAAGGTCCGCAGAACGCGGATGTCGTCTACAGCAATACGCCGGGCGACGGTCTGGTCGGCTGCATGGGTTTTCGGACGGCACGGTGACGTCGGTACGGGTGCGTATCGCCGATGATGAATCGAGTGCGTTCCTCTCGGTCAACGGTGGCGCAGAAATCGAGTTCGACACACCGGAAGAAGGTGGTTGGAGCGGTCCGGCGGGCTTCCTGTTTGCCCAAGTAAGCGGCTTCTACGAGAACCGTGTCAATCTTTACTCTGAAAGCAGCTATGCCGGCGGCTACTACGGTCAGCAGACCGCGCCCGAAGACCTTCTGACGGGAGACGTCAATTTCTTCGCTTACGTGGAGTTTTCCGGTGAGATGATGGAAGGCGGCTACGACATGAACCTCACCATGGCGTTCGAGAGCAACAGCATCTCGGGCTCCATCGAAGGTGGATTTGCGGACTACAGCGACGAGGAAGCGCCTGGTGGAAGCTTCTCCGGCGATGTGACCGGTGAAATGGCAGGCAGCTTCTTCGCGATGTCCTCGGATATCGCGGGCGAGGGCGTGACCGGCAACCTCGGCTTCCTGGGCGCCTTCTATGATAACGGCACCTATATCGGTGGTGGCGGTGCCGGTACCATCAACGGCCAGACAGTTGGTGGTGAGTTCACCGGCTGGGAAGAGGAGTTCTTCGAAGAAGGCCCTCTCTGATCAGCTGATCCTGCTGCGCGCCTCGATGGACGAGGCGCGCGCTGCATAAGGTGCTGCACCTCTTTCACGGGCGGCTTCTGATCGCTGCGCGCGAACTTCGAGAATCCGAGAGCCCCGGCCAAGGAGCCGGGGTTTTCATTTTTGACACCTCTTTTTCGTACCGGAGCCTGTCACCGTAAGACCTGATTTCATGGGTCTTAGGCGCTTTCATCCTGCTCAAGGCGCCGGAAGTCATCAGGAGAAGAAGAAAAGTATCTCTTAAAAACAGTCTCTTACAAAATTTCTGTGAACACTGTTCAAGAAATGGATTGACGGAATCGGGCGGCGTTCGTATCTGTTGTGAACATTGTTCACGAAAAGGAGAACGACAATGTCACTCAAAGCTCTGATCGCCGCGACCGCCGCTGCCGCTACGCTCGCCTTTACCGTCACCCCCGCTGCCGCCGGCCCCAGCGGCCAGCACTCGGCGCAGTCGGTCGAACATGCCGGCGCGTCTGCCGGGCACGGCTCGGCGGCTTCGGCTCATGGCTCGACCGCCGTCGCCTCGGGCGCTTCGGTTGCCGTTGCGGTGCCGGTCCTGGCCGCCGGTTCGGTCATCGCCGTCACGGGGATTGCGCTCGAAGAAGTGGGCGAGGGCGTCCTGCTTCTGGGCAGCGACATGGCGACCGCCGGTAGCCGTGTGCAGGCGACCGAGCCCGTGATCCTGCCCGATCACGCGCCGCGTCTGGACTAACGGAACCAAAAGGGGAGACCTGCCATGAAACGTCTTATCGCACTTGCGTTCGCAGCCATGATCACGCTCCTGCCGTCCTTCGCGGCGGCAGGCAGCAGCGAGGCCGGGGAGGCGATCCTCCCCGCTCACGAAGTCGCTGCCTTTTCCAACAAGGTGCAGCAGGAACTGGCCGCCAAGGGCGCGCGGGTCGCCATCGTGGCCCGCACCGGGCGCGACCCTGCGGACCTGCCCGATGGCATCCGCTATACCCATGTTGCCTACTGGGTCTATTCCCACATCACGCTGGAGAATGGCGAAAAGGGTTTCGGCTACCGCGCCTACAACCTTTACCAGACCTCAGAGGATCTGACCGTCAGCAAGCTGGTGCAGGACTCGCCCGCCGACTTCTTTGCCGGCGCTTACAAGCTGGACGCGGGTATCATCATCCCCGACGAACGGCTTCAGGACAAACTCCTGGCGACAATCGCCAGCCCGAGCTACGCCAAGCTCCATAACGCGAATTACTCGGTTCTGGCCAACCCCGCTGATCCACGGTTTCAAAACTGCACGGAACATACTCTCGACGTCCTGATGGCCAGCCTTTACGGCACGGACAACCGGATGAAGATCAAGGCCAATATCGCCGCGCATTTCACGCCGCAGCAGATCGAGATTGGCGGCTTCAAGAGGATGCTGGCCCCGGTCGCCTCGGGTGACCTCAGGACCTCGGATCACGGGTCGGATGTGGGCACGGCGACCTTCAGCACGATCGGCCGGTTCATGGTGAAGTACGACCTTGCCGACGATGTCTTCGCCGTGACGCCGTCGGGAAAATACCGGCTCTAGTCTGACAAGACCTGACTGCAGGGGCGGCGTGTCGCGAGACGCGCCGCCTCAGCCGTTGCGCGGCTTGGCGCGCAGCGTCGGGTCGGCGACGGTGGGGTCTTCGGGCCAGGGGTGTTTCGGATAGCGGCCCCGCATGTCCTTCCGCACATCGGTATAGGACGACGCCCAGAAACCGGGCAGGTCCATCGTCGTCTGCAGCGGGCGCCCGGCGGGGGAAAGAAGCGTGACGCGGAGCGGGCGCCCGGCGACCGTGGGGTGGCGCGTCTCTCCGAACATCTCCTGCAGGCGAAGAGCGATGTTGGGCGTCTCGTCGTCATAGTCGATTGCGATCCGGCGTCCGAGCGGGGTGATGTAATGCGCCGGCGCCTCGCGGTCGAGCATCTGGGTTTCTTCCCAGGACAGCATCGCCTGAAGCGCGGGCAAGACGTTGAACCCGGCCCAGTCCTGCGCGCTTCGTAGCCCGCCGATATAGGGCGCAAGCCAATCGTCCAGCCCGTCGATCAGCGCCTCGTCGGACATGTCCGGCAGGGCGTGGCCAGCAGCTCTGACCAATGCGACCCGCTTCCGGAAGAGATCCGCCGCTTTCGTGAAGCGCAGCCCCAGTGCACGCACGCCGTCCAGCATAGCGCGGGCCATGGCGTCCTCTGGGGCGTTTTCCCACCGTTTCGACGACAGGACGAGCGCGCCGAGCCGTTCCTCTTCAACCGCCTCGACACGTCCCGCGCGGCCGGACCAGCGGACGGTGTGTTCCGTGGCGATCCGGTCTGCCAGCGCGTCGCGGAGCGCGCTTTCGGAGATTGGGAGGCAGAGCCGGATCAGCGCCTCGCGCGGGTGGCCGTCGGTGTCCGCCACGACCAGAAGCCGCGACCCGGCCAGGGGATCGTCAGGATCCATCCGCGCGCCCTTGCCGTTCGACAACTGCCAACGGGGATCGCTGCCCGGACGCCGAAGCGCGACGCGGTCTGGGTAGGCATGGGCAAGGTGGGTGGCGGGATCGGCGGGCCCCCTGTCACGCGCGGTTTTCCCCAGCCGCTTCGCCTCGGCGCGGATGCGGTCTAGTGCGGGTGCGCGATCACGACCGCGAAGCGCCTTCAGTCGTGTGTCGAGGTCGGCGCCGGCGCCGCGCAGCGGATCGCGCTCGGACAGAAGCGCGGCGAGGGGTGCGGCGTCGCCGCCGCCCAGGGCCAGCATGTGCGCCAGACGAGGGTGAACCGGCATTCGCGCGATCTCGCGCCCATGCGGCGAAAGCGTTCCCTCCGGCGTCAGGGCGCCAAGGTCCATCAACAACTCCCGTGCCCGGATCAGAGCGCCTTCGGGCGGCGGGGTCAGGAATGGCAGGTCGTCGCTGCCCCATTCGGCAAGGTCCAGCGCCAGCGGCGTGAGGTCGGCGGCGGCGATCTCGGGCGGCGGAAAGGCGGCGAGCGCCCCGTCCTCGCCACGGGTCCAGAGGCGGAGGCACAGCCCCGGCGCGACACGACCGGCCCGTCCGCGCCGTTGGTCGGCCTCGGCACGGGTTACGCGCTCGGTCACCAGCCGCGACATGCCCGAGCCGGGATCGAAACGGGCGCGGCGTGCAAGGCCGCCGTCGATCACCACCCGCACATCGGGGATCGTGAGAGAGGTCTCGGCAATGGAGGTCGCCAGCACCACGCGCCGCCCATTGCCGGGGGTCACCGCCTTGCGTTGCTCCGCCATCGGCAAGGAGCCATAGAGCGGCAGGCAGGGAATATCTTCGATCTTGCCTGACAGTCGCGCCTGAGTGTCGCGGATTTCGCGTTCTCCGGGGAGAAAGACCAGGACCGAGCCCTCGGTTTCCTTCAGTAGCGGCGGCAGGTGCAGGGCCACAAGGTCAGGCAGGCGGGTGTCGCGTCCGGCGGGCGTCTCGAGCCAGCGCGTCTCGACGGGGTAGGAGACGCCTTCCGACGTTATAACGGGCGCATCTCCCATGAGCGCGGCCACCGGCTCGGCGTCGAGCGTGGCGGACATGACCAGCAGAATCAGGTCGGGCCGGAGTGCCGCGCGGATTTCCAGCGTGAGGCCAAGGCCGAGGTCTGCGTTGAGCGAGCGTTCGTGGAATTCGTCGAAGAGGACCGCACCAATGCCGTCGAGGGTCGGGTCGCTCTGGATCATGCGGGTCAGCACACCTTCGGTGACGACCTCGATCCGGGTGGCCTCCGAGACGCGGGTTTCCCCGCGCATCCGGTAACCCACTGTCCGGCCGATTTCTTCGCCCAGCAGGTCGGCCATCCGGTGGGCCGCGCCGCGTGCGGCAAGGCGGCGAGGCTCAAGCATCACGATCCGGCCAGTGACCAGACCGGCGTCGAGAAGGGCGAGCGGGACACGAGTCGTCTTGCCCGCACCGGGCGGCGCCTGAAGCACGGCCTGTCCCGCCCGGCCAAGGGCGTCGAGCAGGGACGGAAGCGCGTCTTCTATCGGCAGGCGGTCGGACATGGCGTGGTTATCGCAGGCGCGGTTATCGGACGAAAGGCCCACTGGACAGTGCCCCGGCTCCGCGCCAAGGTCCGGCCCGCATGGTGCAGGATGTCGACATACTGGCCGCCCGCGTCCGGGACGGCGACCGCCGCGCGCTGGCTCGTGCGATCACGCTTGTCGAAAGCGGGCGCGCGGACCATCGGGCGGACGCAAACGCGCTTCTGGAAAAGCTGGCCGATCCGTCGCGGCAAGCGCTTCGCATCGGTCTGTCGGGGACGCCCGGCGTCGGAAAGTCGACCTTTATCGAGGCGTTCGGGCTGAAACTGACAGACGCGGGCAAGAGGGTCGCGGTTCTGGCCGTCGATCCGTCTTCGGCGCGGACAGGCGGCTCGATCCTTGGCGACAAGACTCGGATGGAGCAGCTTTCCCGCGCGCCGGGCGCCTTCATCCGCCCGTCCCCCAGCCAGAGCGAGCTGGGCGGTGTCGCCCGGCGGACCCGCGACGCCATTGCGCTCTGCGAGGCGGCGGGGTTCGACATCGTGCTGATCGAGACGGTGGGCGTGGGGCAATCCGAGACCATCGTGGCGGATATGTCCGACCTCTTTGTGCTGCTCCTTGCGCCCGCGGGCGGGGACGAATTGCAGGGAGTCAAACGCGGGATCATGGAGATCGCGGACCTCATCCTGATCAACAAGGCCGACGGTGCGCTGCGCGAGACGGCGATCCGGACAGCGGCGGACTATGCCGGTGCGCTGAGACTGATGCGCGCGCGGGAAGGCGATGCGCCGGGCTTTCCGAAGGCGATGATCGTCTCGGCCGTTGAAGGGTCGGGGTTGGACGAGGCATGGGACGCCATGACCGAGCTGGCCGAGTATCGCCGTGCCTCGGGCTTCTGGGATGCGCGGCGTGCGCGTCAGGCGCGGGGCTGGTTCGCGGACGAGGTCAGAAAGGGTCTTCTCAGGCGGCTTCAGGCCGATCCCGAGGCCGAAGCGGCAATGGAGGCTCTGGCGGAAGAGGTTGCGGTCGGCAAGCGCGCGCCGGGTGCCGCCGCGGTCGAGGTTCTCGACGTGCTGACCCGCGATGAGAGGGCTTGACGCCTGACAGGACCTCCCCTAAACCGCGCGGACGGATTCTGGGGCAGGGCCGATGGCGCTGCCCGTTTGTATTGTCGGGGACCAACCCCCGGACTGAACACGCAAGATCGAGGACGAAACGATGTCGCGCCGCTGCGAACTGACCGGAAAAGGCCCGATGACTGGCAACAATGTCAGCCACGCCAACAACAAGACCAAGCGCCGCTTCCTGCCGAACCTGACGGAAACCGCGCTGATGTCCGAAACGCTCGGCCGCACCTTCCGTCTGAAGGTGTCGTCGGCGGCGCTGCGCACGGTGGATCACCGTGGCGGCCTGGACACCTTCCTTCTGAAGGCGAAGGATGCCGAACTTTCGGCCAACGCGCTGAAAATCAAAAAAGAAATCGTGAAGGCTCAGGCAGCAGCCTGACGCCACAAGTCACGACGAGGGAACGGGAAACGGCCCTGCCACTGGCGGGGCCTTTTCTTTTGCGCTTCAGCCCGTCCGGGAGCCGCCCAACATGTTGTCCACCCAGACGGGGACGGTCTCGCTGGCCGGTCCCACGATATGGGAATCGAACTGCCCGCCGATGTCTGTGGTCTCAAGATTGATCTCGACCGTTTCGGCGCCCGCCTCGCGGGCAAGGTCCACGAATCCCGCCGCCGGATAGACCTGACCGCTGGTACCGATCGCCGCGAAGAGATCTGCGTCGAGCAGGCGGTCGTGAATCAGCTCCATGTGCTGGGGCATTTCTCCGAACCAGACCACATCCGGCCTTGTGGCTGGTCGCGCACACTCGGGGCAGGAATCATTCGGCGTCATCACTTGCGGTGCGGGCCAAGTGGCAGCACAGGCATGGCACCGCGCGGTAAAAAGCGATCCGTGCATGTGAATAGCGGTGGCGCCGGCGCGTTCGTGCAGGTCGTCCACGTTCTGGGTGATCAGGGTCACATCGTCGGGTCGGGTCCGTATTAGCCGCGCGAGCGCATCATGTGCAGCGTTTGGGACGGCACCTGCCGCATTGGAGCGCCGTGCATTGTAGAACTGATGGACAAGCGCCGGGTTGCGCGCAAACCCCTCGGGTGTCGCCACCTCGTTCAGGTCGTATTTCGTCCAAAGCCCGTCCTTGTCGCGAAAGGTACCGAGCCCGCTTTCCGCAGAGACGCCAGCACCGGTGAGGATCACGATTTTCATGCGTTCCGTCCTTTGACTGGCCTTGTTTAGTGCACTTGAATGTCAGCCCATCCGACAGTCTTGTATTATTGCTTCTGTGCTGTTGTTGAGAAGGGTGATCCCATGTCGCGTGTTCTGTTCGTGTGCCTCGGCAATATCTGCCGGTCTCCGACCGCCGAGGCGGTGTTCCGCGTCATCGCGCCAGAGGTCGAGGCGGACAGTGCCGGGACGGGGGACTGGCATATTGGTCACCCGCCCCATCCGCCAGCGATCCGAGCGGCTGAGGCGCGCGGCTTTCCCATGTCGGACCTTAGGGCGCGGCAGTTCACTGTGGACGATTTCGACGCGTTCGACCTGATCGTGGCCATGGACCGGCAGAACCTGTCCGATATCGAGCGTCTGCGGCCATCCGGGAATGCCACGCCGGTCCGGCTGATGCTGGACTATCTGCCCGATGCCCCCACTTCCGAGGTGCCCGACCCATATTACACGGGCGATTTCGACGAGGCGCTCGATCTTATCACGGGCGCGGCCCGTCACTTGAGGGCCGCGCTTCAGTTTCGGGACGCCGACTAGCTTCTGCAGAAGGTCTCGGCGGTCTGGCCAAAGTTCCGGTAGCGCTTCCAGAAGGCCTCATCATTCCGGCTATCGGATTGCCGGACTTCCTGTGCGCGATGCGGATCGGCAAAGAACGTGGCCGCGCGCCGCTGGTCGCGTGCGGTCAGTGTCAGGTTGGCCGCGTCCTGAATGCAGCCGCAAAGCGCGCGGTTGCCCTGAGCCCTGTCGGAATTCAGACAGGCGCGCTCGATCTGTGCTGCGAAGAGCGGATTTGCGAGAATGGCCGCCAAGACGGCGGTCGCTGCTGCGATACGATACATATGTTACCCCAATACTGCATCCGGCGCGTTATTCGCGCTCTCGATGAACTGAGTGTGCCACAAAACCCGATTCCGGGCGAGCGAAAACTCAGATGACAACCGGGGCGAGTGACAGAAGAAGGAGCGCCGCCATTGTCCAGTTGAAGGCGGTGAGCCGCCGCTGGTCGGTCAGAAAGCGCTTCATCTCGACCCCAAGAAGGCACCATGCGCTGACCGAGGGCAGGTTGATCGATCCGAAAATCACGGCGACCACGAGGATGCCCAAGGCCGTATCGGAGGGTGCGTAAAGCGTCACGGCGGTCATTGCCATGGCCCATGCCTTGGGGTTCACCCATTGGAACGCGGCGGCCTGGAGGAATGTCATCGGCCGTCCGCCGCCATCCGTTCTTGGCGCTGCAGCATGGGCGAATTTCCAGGCGAGCCAGGTCATGTAGAGGACGGAGGCCACCGTAAGCATGGTGTCGAGGACCGGCATCGCCTGGAACGCGCCGGCAAGCCCCATGCCAACCAGGAAGACCATCAGGACAAAGCCCAGTCCGACGCCCAGCATATGCGGCAGCGTCCGGCGGAAACCGAAATTCGCGCCGGAGGTCATCAGCATCAGGTTGTTTGGCCCCGGCGTGATCGAGGTCACAAGCGCGAAGGCGGCAAGGGAGAGAAGCAGATCGGTCATGATCTTGCAATTGTCTGCTCTAATTGTAGATTTTTAATTGCGAAAATGGGCGTCATGCGCAAATAAATGCAATTAATGGCGAAGTTTGATGATATAAACGGCAGAATATTGCGCGAACTTGAGGCCGATGGACGGGTTTCGAATCTCGTGCTTGCCGACCGTGTCGGTCTGTCGCCTTCGGCCTGTCTGCGGCGGGTGCAGGACCTTGAGCGCTCGGGCGTGATCGCAGGATACCGGGCGGTGATCGACCGGAGCCGTTTGGGCATCGGGTTCGTGGCCTATATGGCGGTGGGTCTGTCGAAGCACACGAAAGAGGCGCAGGAAGCGTTCGAGCGCGCCGTTGCCCATGCACCAGAGGTGGTCGAGTGCCACAACGTCACCGGGACGGTGGAATACCTTCTCAGGGTCGAGGCGGCGGACCTTGCCGCCTACAAGGTCTTTCATACCGATGTCCTCGGCACGCTTCCGCAACTGTCGTCGATCACCACCTATGTCGTCATGGGGTCTCCCAAGGACAGAAGGGCGTGAGGATTGCGGCAATCGTGGAACAATGCCGGAGCGGTTTCTCAGACATCGGAGAAACGGGGTGCGTTTCCGCACGGTCTGACGCAGATTGTGCCGAAGACGACGAAGATGCGTCACGAGGAGTGAGCAGATGACGATCAAGGCATGGATCACTGCGCTGGCCGCGCTTTTCACCCTGTCGGCCTGTGGCGCCCAGTGGGGTGTCCGGTACGCCGACAACATCCCGGCCGAGACGTCCCGTTCCTGGAGACTGGCGGACGTCATCGCCGTGGTTCCAGAAACGCTCAAGGTATCCAACAATAACACCTATGCGCCAAGCGGCGACATCGTCTGGTGGGGTGAGCCCTATGGCGACCGCCGCGCGCAGGTGGCGCAGATCTTCGACGAGGCGCTGACACAGGGCGCGTCGGACCTGCGCGGCAGCCGTCCCGTGACGATCACGGCGACGGTGTCCAAGTTCCATGCGGTCACACCATCGGCCATCGCCTACGCACCCGCTGCGGTGCACAACATTTCGTTCACGATACAGGTCTTCGATGCGACAACCGCGCAGCCCCTGACGCCACCGGTCGAGATGGATGCCGATCTCGAAGCCTATGTCGGGGCCGCTGCCATGGCCGCTGCCATTCAGGGGCAGCCGCAGCGCGTGCGGATTGTCGAACACCTTGCAGCGGTCACGCGCGGGTGGTTGGGATTCGGTCCCGATCAGCGGCGCACCTTCCAGAGTATCGGACGCTAAGCCGCAGCAGCCGCTCTTGCCGCGACGCGGGATTGGTCCCATCTGACGGCTAGTCCGTCACAAGGGTCCGCCCATGCGCCAAATGCTTGCCCGCCTGATCTCGCACCGGCTGTTCGAGCCGGTGATCATGGTTCTGATCGTCATAAACGCCATTACGCTTGCGCTGGAAACAAGTCCGAGCGCCATGGCAGCGGCCGGCCCGCTTCTGATTGCGCTGGACCGGGCGATCCTTGCCATCTTCGTGCTGGAGCTCGCGGCGCGGCTGATTGTCGATTTCAGGGGCTTCTGGCGCGACCCGTGGCGCATTTTCGACTTCGCCGTCGTCGCCATCGCCCTCTTGCCCGCCACGGGGCCGCTGTCGGTTCTGCGCGCCTTCCGCATCCTGCGGGTGCTGCGGCTGGTCTCGACCGTGCCGGCGATGCGGCGGGTCGTGGCGGGCCTCTTGTCAGCCCTGCCGGGCATGGGGTCGATCGTGGCGCTGCTGGGCCTGATCTTCTTCGTTTTCTCGGTGATCTCGACCAAATTGTTCGCCAGCGCCTTTCCCGATTGGTTCGGTACCATTGGCGCCTCGTCCTATACGTTGTTTCAGGTCATGACGCTGGAAAGCTGGTCCATGGGCATCGTCCGTCCGGTGATGGAGGTCTACCCCTGGGCCTGGGTGCTGTTCGTGCCCTTCATCATCCTGACCGCCTTCGCCGTTCTGAACCTGTTCATCGGTGTCATCGTCGACGCGATGCAGTCGGAACATGCCGACGCCGCCCATGACGAGCGGGAAGCGATGAAAACGGAGAGCGCTGAAATCCTGTCCGAGGTGCGCGCCCTCCGGGCCGAGCTTGCGGCGTTGAAGGCGGAAAGATAGGGTCGCGCGCGAAAGGATCACGCGCATGAAGCTCTTCGTGGGACTGGGAAATCCCGGCGGCAAATACGCCCGGAACCGGCACAATATCGGCTTTATGGCCGTGGAAAGGATCGCCGATGATCACGGCTTTTCTCCGTGGCGCGGCAAGTTTCAGGGCAGCGTCAGCGAGGGCGTACTGGACGGCGAGAAGGTCGTGCTTCTGAAGCCGGAGACCTTCATGAACCTCTCCGGCCAGTCGGTTGGCGAGGCGATGCGCTTTTACAAGCTGACGCCCGCGGATGTGGTGGTGTTCCATGACGAGATCGACCTTGCCCCCGCCAAGCTGAGGGTGAAGCAGGGGGGCGGACATGCCGGACACAACGGTCTGAGGTCGCTCCACCAGCATATCGGTCCGGACTATGCCCGTGTGCGCATGGGCGTCGGCCACCCCGGCCACAAGGACGCCGTGCCGGGCTATGTGCTGAAGGACTTCCCCAAGGCGGATGAGGACTGGCTCGATGACATGCTGCGCGGGTGCTCGGACGGGGCGGCGGCGCTGGCCGGTGGCGATGCGGGGCGTTTCCAGAATGCCGTCGCGCTTAGGCTGAATCCGCCGAGGTCAGGCGGTGGTGGCAAGACCGAAAAAAGCGCTCCGGAACCCAAGGCCGCTCCCAAGGAAGATGCCCCTGAGGACGACGCGCGAAGCCCGCTTCAGAAGCTCGTGGACCGGTTCCGGTGAGCGTCCGCGACGCCTTTCACGAACAGATCGCCCATTGTGAGGCATTGGGCTCGCCGTTCATGGTCCGGCTCATGACGCTTCTGACCGCGCGGCTGAATAACGATACTGCCGTCGGCGCGCATGTGCTGGGCTGGGAAGGCGACCCTCGTCCGGGCGCGGACGGCCTGCCGCTCAGGCTGGCAGGTGCGCTTCATGCGCTCAGGCTTGAAGGGCTGGCGCTCGATGACGTTTACCCGCCGGCAGAGGTCAGCGACGATGCGCTCTGGTCGGGAATCGAAGCCGCGTTTCGCAACCATGAGACCCGTATCCTCGACTGGCTTTCCTCGCCGCCCCAGACGAACGAAGTGCGCCGCTCGGCTGCTATTCTTCCGGCGCTGGCGATGCTCAGCCAGGGCGATGACAGACCGGTCGCCCTTTACGAAATCGGGGCCAGTGGCGGGCTGAACTTGCGCTGCGATCAGTTCCGGATCGACGTGCCCGGTGGTTTCATCGGTCAGGCAGAGAGCCCCGTCCGGCACCGACCCGAGTGGGAGGGCAATGTACCGCCGCGTGACCTTCCGAAGGTCGTGCGCCGGGGCGGCGTCGACCTTGCCCCTGTCGACCCTCTGACCGAAGCGGGGCGGCTGAGGCTCTTGTCCTATCTCTGGGCGGATCAGCCGTTCCGGATCGACCTGACCGAGGGCGCTATCGCACTTGCCCGTCAACATCCGGCGGAGATCCTGACCGGTGACGCGGCGGACGGGCTGTCGCAGCTCTTGGGCACGCACCCGCCGGATGCGCGACCCGTCGTTTTCCACACCATCGCCTGGCAGTATTTCCCGCCCGAGACGAAGGCGCGCGTCCAGGAGGTGATGGAAGCCTCGCCCGTGCCTGTCGCGCGAATCGCGATGGAGCGTGATGGCGGCAATGGCGCGCTTGTGCGCATCTGGCATGACATCAGGGAAGAGCCTGTATCGGTGGCGCGGGTCGGCTTTCACGGACAGCGAATTCGTTGGGGTGACGCCCGATCATTTTGACCGTCCCGCGCCGCGCGCTAGCTGTCCTGCAGGGAACGAAAAAGGGATCAGCCCTGTGGAAAAGGAACCGCCGATCAACGTCCTGGGCGAGCCGCTTGAGCCGTGCTCGACGTCTCCTGTCACCGGCTTTTTTCGGGATGGCGCCTGCAATACCTGCGCCGAGGACCACGGCAGCCACACGGTCTGTGCGGTGCTGACCGCCGAGTTTCTCGCCTATTCGAAATATGTGGGTAATGACCTGACCACGCCCCGGCCAGAGTTTCGCTTTCCGGGGCTCAAGCCCGGTGACCGATGGTGCCTCTGCGCTGGCCGTTTCCTGCAGGCGGCCGAGGAAGGCGCCGCGCCCCGGATCAACCTTGCGGCAACGCATCGCCGGGCGCTGGATATCGTACCCATCGATGTGCTCATGGATCACGCCGCGGAAGAGTGATCGCCTGCGGTCTTGGATGCGGGTTTGTCCGGGACCGGCCCTTCATCCGCGACAAGGTCGTCAATGAACACGCTTAGAAGCTGGGCTCGTCCGCTGACACCCGCCTTCCGGTAGATCGCGGCCGTCTGCGCCTTGATTGTGCCGTCGCTGACGCCTCTCAGATCCGCGATGTCGTTGGTCGAGAAACCCTTGATCGCGAAAAGCGCTACATCCCGCTCCGCCGGTGTAAGGCCCCATTGGTCGAAATGTTCTTCCAGAACGGTCTGGAATGCGCTCCGCGCCTGCCGCAGGGATTTCTCGGCCCGCGCCGAGCGCGCCTGTGCCTGACGAAGGGCGATCACCCCGACGGCGACGCCCACCGTCAGGCCGATCGCCGCGCCGATTTCGATCAGTTCGTAGAGCTGCCAGTCGATGGGAGCGATGGGCAGGCCCAGCACCGAGATAAGGATCTGGCCGACGAAGAACACTGCGCAGAGCGCCTGAAGCACGAGGACGGCCCCAAGTACATATTTGCGCCTGCTGCGTCCTGTCGCCCGTATCCCGTCAGCCCCGCGCCTCATCAGTCGTCATCGTCGCTGTCGCTATCGCTGCCCGAGTTCGAGCCACTCCGATCCTCGCGATCGTCGTCGTCGTCACGATCATCGCGGTCGTCGTACTCGTAATCGTCGTCATACTCGTCGTCGTAATCATCATCATCATCATCGTCATCGGAGTGGCCGCCGCCCGATCCCGATGATCCGCCCTTGGCGTTCGACGTGATGATACGGATGTAGTCGCGCAGGATGACGCCGGTCGCAGGGTTCACGACGATCTCGCGGCGATAGTCCGGTTTGGTCGCGACAAAGCGCATCCGGCCCAGAAGAGTCCGGCTGATGCGGATCTGCTGATAGCCGTCCTCTGTCAACTCGACCACGATCCTGTCGCGCACGTTTTCGCTCTGCGCCGCGGCCACCGCGGGCGTGAGAACAAGCATCAGAGACAGGGCAAGTGCGCGAAACATGGTTTTCCAAACTTGAGGGGGCCCCTGCACGAATGCAAGAGCCCCGCCAATCAGACGACTTGGGTGGGGTCAGTCGTCGTCATCATCGTCGTCGTCGCTGCCAGAATTCGAGCCGCTGTTGTCATCGTCTTCATCGTCGTCGTGATCATCGTCATCGTCATCGTCATCGTCATCGTCATCGTCATCGTCATCGTCATCGTCATCGTCATCGTCATCGTCATCATCATCATCATCGTCGTCGTGATCATCGTCGTCGAGGAAATCGTCGCGGCGCGTATCGATCTGGACGCCGTTCCGTCCGACTTCGTCACCTTCGGCGCTTTCGCGTTCCTGCTTGAGGATCTTGCCGGTTGCGCGGTCATAGATGACTTCCAGCTTTTCGGTGCCACGGATCGCCTCGACCTTGACCTGGGTGGGGCCGTTCTTGATCTCGATGAACTGGTAGCCAAGGTCGGTCAGGTTCGCGACGATGGAGTCGTTGAACGTGTCGGCATGGGCCGCGCCCATCCAGATGGCGAAGGCGGTTGCGACGGGGATCGTTGTGGTCCGGAATTTCATATCAATGCTCCTTTGGGTGGGGCCACGAGACGTGACCTGAACAGGGCTGCAAACTGACGGACCCGCACCCGGACACCATTGGCATGAGGTTTAGGCACCGGGGAATAAACCCGGGAAATAAGGCCATAAACTCAGGTTTATGAGGCGCTGGAACGGAACAGGGCCGCCCCTTGGGACAGCCCTGTACCTCTGGAAAGCCTTGGAAAAAGGGTCAGTCGGCCTCATCCATGCCCCAACCGAGCGCACGCGCCACGGTGAAGATGTCCTTGTCGCCCCGCCCGCACATGTTCATGCAGATGATGTGGTCCTTGGGCAGATCGGGCGCGATCTTGGTCACATGGGCCAGCGCGTGGCTGGGTTCGAGTGCCGGAATGATGCCCTCTGTCTCGCAGCAGAGCTGGAACGCCTCCAGCGCCTCCTTGTCGGTGATCGCGACATATTCGGCGCGGCCGATATCGTGCAGCCACGAGTGCTCGGGCCCGATGCCGGGATAGTCGAGACCGGCCGAAATCGAGAAGCCTTCGAGGATCTGGCCGTCATCGTCCTGGAGCAGGTAGGTGCGGTTGCCGTGCAGCACGCCCGGACGCCCGCCGGTGAGCGAGGCGCAGTGCTCCATCTTCTCGTTCACGCCCTTGCCGCCGGCTTCGACGCCGATGATGCGGACGTCCTTGTCGTCGAGGAAGGGATAGAACAGGCCCATCGCGTTCGAGCCACCGCCAATTGCGGCGATTATCGTGTCGGGCAGGCGGCCTTCGGCGGCCATCATCTGTTCCTTGGCTTCCTTGCCGATGATCGACTGAAAATCGCGCACCATGGCGGGGTAGGGGTGAGGACCGGCAACGGTGCCGATGCAGTAGAAAGTGTCACGGACGTTGGTCACCCAGTCGCGGAGCGCGTCATTCATCGCATCCTTGAGCGTGCCGCGGCCAGAAGTCACCGGCACGACCTCGGCGCCCAGAAGCTTCATGCGGAAGACGTTGGGCTTCTGCCGCTCGACGTCATGGGCGCCCATGTAGACAATGCATTTCAGCCCGAACTTGGCGCAGACGGTGGCGGTAGCCACGCCATGCTGCCCCGCGCCGGTTTCCGCGATGATCCGCGTTTTGCCCATGCGGCGCGCCAGGATGATCTGCCCGAGCACGTTGTTGATCTTGTGCGCGCCGGTGTGGTTCAACTCGTCCCGCTTGAGGTAGATCTTCGCACCGCCCAGGCGCTCCGTCAGACGCTCGGCGAAATAGAGCGGCGAGGGGCGGCCCACATAGTGGGTCCAGAGATGGTTCATCTCGTCCCAGAAGCTCTGGTCGGTCTTGGCCTTCTCGTACTCTGCTTCGAGGTCCAGGATCAGCGGCATCAGCGTTTCGCTGACGAACCGTCCGCCGAACTGTCCGAAGCGGCCGTTCTCGTCCGGGCCGGTCATGAAGGAATTGATCAGATCGTCTGGCATGGTGTGCTCCCCGCTTGACCGCGATGGTCTAACGGGCGGCGGCGGAGAGTCCAAGGGGCATTGAGAAAAGACGCGCAAGATTCGCTGTCCGGCGGTCCAGTGTCCGAAGACACACGACAAATGCCGAACTTGCCCTATCTCTGGAAATACCGTTGCGCAGCCGGTGTCGGATGCCTATCGGAGATCAGGATTTAAGCCGCAGGATTTGCGACAGATGAAGAAACTGACTTGCGCCCTTCTGGCGACCGGACTTCTTGCCGGTTGCGCGACCACTGGCGGTCGGGATGGCGACTTTTTCCGTGAACTGCCCGAGGGCATGGCCGAGCTTGCCGCGCCGAACCAGGACCTCACGCGGGTGACACTTCTCGAAGAAGACAACTGCTTCTGGTACGAGCATGACGGTCCGGTCGAAACCACGCTTCTGCCTCTCAGAAGCAAACGCGGCCGCCACCTGTGTCAGGCGACGGCCGAAGAAAGCGCGTGATCGCGGGCTGGCGGCGTCAGCCCGCCAGCGTCCCGTTGACCGGGTAAAGATAGGCGCGCGCGCCGATCTCGACATTGTCGTAGAGCCCGATGATGTGCGCCATTACCATCCGCACGCAGCCCGAGCTTGCCCGTCCGCCGATCGAACGCGGCTGCGGCGTGCCGTGGATGCGCAGATAGGTGTCGCGGCGGCCTTCGAACAGATAGAAGGCGCGTGAGCCGAGCGGATTGGACGGGCCACCGTCCATGCCGTCGGCAAATTGCTCGTACTTGTGCGGTTCACGCTCGATCATGTCCTCGGTCGGTCGCCAGGTCGGCCACTTCTTCTTGACGCGGATCGTGTAGGTGCCCGGCTCGTAAAGGTTGCCGCGCGCGATAGCGACGCCATAGCGCATCGCCGTGCCCTGCCCGTCGATGTGGTAGAGATAGCGGGCCTTGGCATCCACGTGGATATCGCCGACACGCAGGTTCGAGCGCGCCTCGACCCGCTGCGGCAGAAAGCGCGAGTGGAATCCCCAGGGATTGGTCGTGAACGGATCGTAATTGGCGGGCGTCACGCGCGCGTCCCAAGTGGACCACATGCGGCTGTTCGAGACCGGTTGGCGCACCGGTTCTTCGATAACTTCGGCCAGTTCGGCCGCGGTGTCGCCGTCAGCGGCGGTGAGGGCCGGGTCAACTGCATCGGCGGGTAGCGTGACCTCGGCATCCTGTCCGAAAGCCGAAGTGGCGACGGGGGCCGAGAAGAGGGCGGTGGATGTCGCCAGGAAGTGGCGTCTCGTCAGCATGTGGTCAAATCCTGTTTCAGCGCGCAGAATCACTATATCTCGGTGCGGGATTCCGTCCTGTTAATGGACGGGTTTCCAGTAACAACTTCGCCAACGGCCAAGCATGGGCCGCGACTGTTGCCAGCCTGCCAACGCCGTCGGCGCTGCCGTTGTTCCAATGTCAGCGCGACGCGACGAACCCCATGATCTCTTTCGTGCGCGCCAAAATTGGCGCAGCAATAGCGTCAGCGCGCTCGGCACCACGGCCCAGAATGCGGTCGATTTCCGCCGGATCGGCCATGAGTCGGTTCATCTCGCCAGTGATCGGGGACAGTTTATCGACCGCCAGATCGGCCAGCATCGGCTTGAACTGCCCCCAGCCCATGCCGCCCACTTCCGACATGACGTCATCGGTCGACCGGCCGGAGAGCGCCGCGAAGATATCGACGAGGTTCCGCGCCTCGGGGCGTTCCTTCAGTCCGGCATAGTCCGAGGGCAGGGCCTCGGGGTCGGTGCGCGCCTTGCGGAACTTCTGAGCGATGGTGTCGGCATCGTCGCCCATGTTGATCCGGCTCATGTCCGAGGGATCGGATTTCGACATCTTTTTGGTGCCGTCGCGGAGGCTCATCACGCGGGTGGCGGGGCCTTCGATCACCGGCTCGGTGATGGGGAAGAAATCCACGCCGAAATCGTGGTTGAACTTGGCCGCGATGTCGCGCGTCAACTCGAGGTGCTGTTTCTGGTCTTCGCCCACGGGCACATGCGTGGCGTGATACAGCAGGATGTCCGCGGCCATCAGCGCCGGATATGCGAAGAGACCGAGCGAGGCGTTCTCGCTGTTCTTGCCCGCCTTGTCCTTCCACTGGGTCATGCGGCCCATCCAGCCCATGCGCGCCACACAGGAAAAGAGCCATCCAAGCTGGGCATGACCACTGACCTGGCTCTGGTTGAAGAGGATCGAACGTTCGGGATCGATGCCGCTGGCGATAAAGAACGCCGCCGCCTCGCGGGTGGCCGCCGTCAGCTTGGCAGGGTCTTGCCAGACGGTGATCGCGTGCAGGTCGACCATGCAATAGATGCACTCGTGCGTTCCTGCGTTCTGCATGTCCACGAAGCGCTTGAGCGCGCCGAGATAGTTGCCGAGCGTCAGCCCGCCGGACGGCTGAATGCCGGAAAAGACGCGCGGAGTGAAAGCGGCCTCGGTCATGGGTCGATCCTTTGTTTCGCGGTGGATTTTCGCGTCCACGCGGCTTACCGAGAGGGGGCAGGCCCGTCAAGAAAGGCAATCGCACGATGTCCGACCGAGAAGAGATGCAGCCGCTGGTCAACCCGTTGCCCCCTGCGGTGGCGGCACTGGCGCTCGCCATCTTTGCGGTCGAGGTCGTGCTGTCGGCAGGCGCGCGCGGGTATGTCGGCGGGGCGGGCGGTGTTGGTTGGCGGCTTGAGACGATCCGGGAATTCGCCTTCTTCGCTCCGGTTCTGGAGGCCATGATCGAAACCGGGCAGTGGCCGCCCGAACATCTGGCGCGCTTCGTGACCTATCCGTTTGTGCATTACGGCTTCGTTCATGCGCTGATGGTGATCGTCTTCCTGCTGGCCCTTGGCAAGCTCGTGGGCGAGGTCTTCGGCAATTTCGCCGTGCTTGTCCTGTTCGTGGCCTGCGGAGCCTTCGGGGCGTTGGTCTTTGCCGGGCTGACCGGTGATCCGCGCCCGCTCGTCGGCGGCTATCCGTCGGTCTACGGGCTGATCGGGGCCTACACTTTCCTTTTGTGGACAAGCTATGGCGCGGCGGGTCAGAACCAGTATCGCGCCTTCACGCTGATCGGCTTGCTCCTCGGTATCCAGCTTGTGTTCGGTGCCTTGTTTGGAGGCACATACGACTGGGTTGCCGAGATCGCCGGCTTCGCCATGGGCTTTGCTTTGACCCCGGTTCTGGCGCGTGGTGGGTTTCGGAGGCTATTGGCGCGCCTTCGGCAGCGATAGTCAGAGGTTACCGGCGGAAGGCGGCCTTGAGATCGCTCTTCTGAAACGCGCCGATTGCCAATCCGACCGTCGCATAAACGGCGATACCGATTGAGACCAGAATGGCCAGCCCCACGAACTTGAGACCGGGTGTCTCGATCAGCGGCGACAGGGTGAACTGTCCCACCCAAAGCGCCGCGCCCATGACGGCCGACGCGCCTACGATCCGCCAGACCCGTTTGCGGAAACGTTCGTCCGTGACGGCGGCGTCTCCCATGGCGCGCGATCCGCGCCAGAGCAGGAACAGCATCGCCCAACCCGCTATCGTCGTGCCGATGGCGGCGGCCATGAAGCCGATGACGGGGGCGAGACCTATCGCGACGCCGGCATTCACGAAGAGCGCCACGAGCGCGTAGAGAAACGGGCGCTTCGTGTCTTCCCGCGCGAAGTAAAGCGGCTGCACAACCTTCTGCAGAACGAAGGCCGGCAGGCCAAGCCCGTATATGGCGCAGGCGAGTGCCGTGGCCGCTGTATCGTCTGCCCCGAAAGCACCTCGCTGGAACAGGACTTCGACCAGCGTGACCGGAATGACCAGAAGCGCGACGGCGGACGGGACGGCCAGAGCCAGCGACATCTCGCCCGCCCTGTTGAAGGCGTTCTTGCCGCCTGCCGTGTCCTCGGCCTGCAGGCGACGTGAAAGGTCGGGCAGAAGCACGATACCGATAGCGATGCCGACGACTCCGAGGGGAAGTTGGTACAGACGGTCGGCATAGCTGAGCCAGGCGATGGCGCTGTCGAAAAAGCTGGCCACCTGTCGGCCCACCAGCAAGTTCACCTGCACCACGCCGCCTGCCAGCGCGGCAGGGGCGGCGATCACGGCAAGGCGTTTCAGCTCCGGTGTCCAGACCGGGCGTTTGGGTCTGAGGGGGAAGCCCGCGCGCGCGGCCGCCCACCAGACCAGCGCCAGCTGCGCGATTCCAGCCACGACGACTCCCACCGCGAGCGCGGAGCCGAAGGCCGCACCGTCCTGCGCAGGGTTGATGAAGGTGCCGGTGATCACGCCGGTTTCCACGCCGATCATCGTCCCGATCAGGATGATATTGAGAAGAACAGGTGCCGCGGCCGCAGCGATGAACCGGCCGGACGCGTTCAGGACGCCTGACAAGAGCGCGGCGAGAGAGATGAACAGGATGTAGACGAAAACGATCCGGCCAAGCGTGACGGTCATCTCGAAGCGCGGATCGCCCACGAAGCCCGACGCCATCGCCAAAACGAGCCAGGGCATGAAGATGGTGGCGAGGATCGTGAACAGGATCAGGATCGCCGCCAGACCTGCGAATGCGTCCCGCGCGAAGGACTGCGCGCCCTCGCCAGCTTGCAGCTTTTTCGAGAACATCGGCACGAATGCCATGTTGAACGCCCCTTCCGCGAAGAAGCGACGGAACATGTTCGGAAGTGCGAAGGCCACCAGGAACGCCTCGGCCACCGGGCCAGTGCCCATCCATGCGGCGATCAGGATGTCCCGGATAAACCCGAATATCCGGCTGAGCAGGGTCCAGAGACCCACAGTCATGAAACCCCGCGCCAGCCCGATGGGTGCCATCAGGAGCGGGCCCGTTCGGCGCCGGCCTCGATCGCGTCGCGCAGGCGCTTTTCAAGGGTCCGCTGCTTGGACGCGCCGTAAAACTTAAGGCCGAACATGTCCTTGACGTAGAACGAGTCGACAACCTGTTCGCCGTAGGTCGCGATCACGGCGCTCGCGATATAGACGTTCGATTCCGCAAGAGTCCTGGTCAGGTCGTACAAGAGACCGGGTCGGTCGCGGGTGTCGACTTCGATGATTGTGTAGATGTCGGAGCCTTCGTTGTCGAAGGTGATCGACGTCGGCACGTTGAAGGCCTTTTCGCGCTTCTTCATCTTGTCGCGGTCGACAAGCGACTTCCGGGGCAGAACCTCGCCATGCAGCGTCCGTTCGATCATCGATTTGAGGCGCGGATGCCGCGACGCGTCATAGGGCGACTCTTCCGCGTCCTGCACCCAGAACACGGCCGTGGCGTAGCCGTCGGACGAGGTATAGGTCCGCGCGTCGACCACGTTGGCTCCCACGAGCGCCAGCGCGCCGGCGAGCCGCGAGAAGATGCCCGGATGGTCGGCCAGCGCGAAACAGACCCGCGTGGCGTCGCGGTCTTCGTCGGGCATGAGGTCGATCCGGATCTGATCGTCCTCGATATCCTTGAGCATGTTGGCGAAGACCACCTGAGTCTCGGTCGTTAGCCCCTGCCAGTAGGGGCCATAGTGACGGCCCGTTTCCTTGCGAAGCGCCTTGGCATCCCAGTCCGACAGCGCCTCGCGGACGGCGCGCTTGGCCTCCGCCTCGGCGCTTTCGCGGTTGACCGCCTCCAGCCCCTGTTCCAGCGCCACCGCCGTCTGACGGTATAGCGCCCGGAGGAGTTGCGCTTTCCAGTTGTTCCAGACACCCGGCCCGACGCCTCGGATATCGCAGACGGTCAGAACCGTCAGAAGGTCTAGCCGCTTCTTGGTCTTCACGGCCTTGGCGAAATCACGAATGGTGCGGGGTTCGGCAAGGTCACGCTTCTGCGCCATGTCGGACATGAGAAGGTGATACCGGACCAGCCATTCCACCGTCTCGACTTCGGATTTCTTGAGGCCCAGGCGTGGCGCCACGCGGCGCGCGATCTGTGCGCCCAGGACCGAATGGTCCTCGGGCCGGCCCTTGCCGATGTCGTGGAGAAAGAGCGCAGTGTAGAGCACCTTCCGGTCAACGCCCTCTTTCAGGATGCGGCTGGCGATGGGCAGTTCCTCGACCAGCTCCTCGCGCTCGATCTGGGCAAGGGTCGAGATGCACTGGATGGTATGCTCGTCCACCGTGTAGCTGTGATACATGTTGAACTGCATCATCGCCACGACCGGCGCGAATTCCGGGATGAAAGCGGCGAGCACGCCCAATTCGTTCATCCGCCTGAGCGCCCGCTCGGGGTTGCCGTGTTTCAGAAGCAGATCGAGGAACAAGCGCGTCGCCTCTGGTGACGAGCGCATCTCGTCGTCGATCATGTGCAGGTTGGCCGAGATCAGCCGCATGGCGTCGGGGTGGATCAGGTACCCGGTGCGGAGCGCCTCTTCGAAGATGCGAAGAAGGTTCAGCTTGTCCTTCAGGAACCGTTTTTCCCCCGAAATCATCAGGCGCCCGTGTTTCAGGACATAGCCGTCCTTCAACTGTCGGCGGCGCCGGAACATCGTGAAGGGCGATGCGGCGCGTTTCACGTGGCTGGCTTCGAGCGCGGTCAGGAAAATGCGCGTGACCTCGCCCACCGAGGTGGCGTGGCGGAAGTATTCCTGCATGAAGTGTTCGACACCCCGCCGGCCCGCCCTGTCCACATAGCCCATCCGCTGGGCGACCTCGACCTGAGCATCGAAGGTCAACTGGTCCATGGCCCTGCCTGCGACAAGATGCAGGTGACAGCGCACCGCCATGAGGAAGGCTTCGGCGGCCACGAAACGGTCGAACTCGTCCTTGCGGAAGAGGCCGAGGTCCACCAGCTCGGCGGCATCATCGACGCTGTAGATGTATTTCCCGATCCAGAAGAGAGTTTGGAGGTCGCGCAGCCCGCCCTTGCCCTCTTTCACGTTCGGCTCGACCATGTAGCGCTGTCCGCCCTGCTTGCGGTGCCGCTCGGCTCGCTCGGCCAGCTTGGCCTCGATGAAGTCCGAGGCGGTGGACTTGAAAAGATCCTTGTGGAGCTTGGCCTTCAACTCGTCGGCCAGCGCACGATCGCCATCCAGAAAGCGATGCTCCAGAAGGGCGGTTCTGATGGTGTAATCCTCGCGCCCGAGGCGAATGCAGTCCCGGATCGTCCGGCTGGAATGGCCCACCTTCAGATGCAGGTCCCAGAAGACGTAGAGCATCGACTCGATCAGGCTTTCGGCCCAGGGTGTCGTCTTCCACGGCATCAGGAACAGAAGATCCACATCCGAAAAGGGAGCCATTTCGCCCCTGCCATAGCCGCCCACGGCGAGGACGGCGATCCGCTCGCCCTCGGTCGGGTTCGGGTTGGGGTGAAGCCGCGTCTGCGCCACATCCAGAACGGTACGGACCACGCCATCCGTCAGATAGGCATAGGCGAGCACCGTCGGCCGCGCCGATTTCGGTGCCTCCGCGAATTCAGCGGCGATGCGGTCGCGTCCCGCGGCGATCGCGGCTTTCAGTACCTGTACGGTAACGGTCCGGACTGCGCGCCCGTCGCTGTCGCCGTCCAGTTCGGCGTCGATCGCCGCACGGACGGCGGCGGCGTCAAAGATCTCTTTGGCGGGTGCGATCAGGTCGACCGCTGGGTCCTCGGCGGGGCCGGGCTCAGAGGCCAGCGCCGCCGAAGCTTCTTGGAGCGGGGTCAATCACGATCACCTGGTTGTTCTGGATTTGCGCCACGGCGAGGCCGCGCTCGTTCGTGCCGGACCGGAAGAAGCGGAACGGGCCGCTAACGCCGGCAAAGCCCTGGCCCTGGGTCAACGCCTCGGCGGTCAGGGCGTTCGAGTTGCCCTGCGCCACCAGCGCGCCGATGGCGGCGATCCCGTCATAGGCCAGCCCCGCGACGGGCGAAGGCAGCGCGCCGTAGGCCGCCTGATAACGTGCGTTGAAGCGCGCGGTCAGACCGGGCGACGGGGTGGCGAACCACGCGCCCTGCAGCCCGCCGAGGCTGAGCGCGCTTGTCGGGATATCAAGGCGCTGAAGACCGATAAACTGGGCGTTGTCAGCGTCGACCCCGTTTTCCGGCAGAAGCTCGGCCAGGAATGGCAAGGCGCCTGATGTGCCTGAGGTCACGAAGACCGCACTGGCGCCGGAGCTGCGATAGCCATTCGCGATCTGGGGGATCGCATCGATAACGCCCTGTTGCGACAAGGCGAAGCTGCTGGTTCCGGCAAGGCGCGCGCCATTCGCGGCGATGGACCGCTGGATCGCATCGCGGCCGGATTCTTCGGCCGGATCGGCGGCATGTACGATGTAGATGTCGCCCTTGCCCTGGGACTGTGCGTAGCGGACCAGCCGGTCTGCCGACGTCTGGAACGTGTTGCCCAGGATAAAGACGTTGCCGCCGGCGACTGAAGGGTTGTTCGAGAACGCAAGCACGTTGACGCCTCGTCCTGCGGCCACCTGACCTGCTGAAGCGGCGGCTTCGGCGAAGAGCGGTCCCACGAAGATGCGCGCGCCGTCATCCAACGCCTGCTCTGCGGCGGCGGCGGCACCGGCGGCGGTCCCGCCCGTGTCGTAGACGCGCAGATCGATCTCGACGCTCTCCAGATCGCCTGCCGCAAGCCGGGCCGCATTTTCGAGTGAGACGGCAAGGGAACCAGCCGATGCAGAACTTTTCGGCACGAGGAGCGCTACGGGAACGGCGCGGGAAGTGTTGATCAACGGTCCTCCGCCGATGGTCGGCACGTCGCATGCGGCCAAACCGACCAATGCGACCGCGCCTGCGATCAGGGACAAGGCCTTGCGGCGAAGGGACAAAAGCGCGACCATCTCATTACCTCGCTGACAGGGCGACCGGACTGGCGCGACCCTAGGGATATTCACGGATCAAGTAAATCGCGGAGGGCGTGTGACAAACCAAACCGGCGTCGAGCCGCTTCCGCCTGCGCTATACATGGTCGCGACACCGATCGGGAATGCACGCGACATCACGCTCAGGACGCTTGATATCCTGGCTGCGGCCGATGTGTTGGCGGCCGAGGATACGCGATCTCTTCGGCGTCTCATGGAGATCCACGGCGTCGCGCTCGGAGACAGACGCGTGCTGCCTTACCACGACCACAACGGCCCCAAGATGCGTCCGGTGATCCTGAAGGCCCTGATGGAAGGCAAGTCGGTGGCCTATGCCTCCGAGGCGGGCACGCCCCTTGTCAGTGACCCGGGCTATGCGCTGGTCAGGGACGCGGCGGCGGGAGGGCATGCAGTGACGGCGGCGCCAGGGGCCAGCGCCGCGCTGGCGGCGCTCGTGGTGGCCGGGCTGCCTAGTGACCGTTTCACCTTCGCCGGCTTCGCGCCAAGCGGTGCCACGACGCGGCGGGCCTTCTACAGGGGATTGGCAGAACTCACCGGCAGTCTGATCGTCTACGAGACGCCGAACCGGCTGGCCGACAGCCTTGAAGCGGCAGCCGAGGGGTTGGGAGCCGATCGTCCGGCGGTCATCTGCCGCGAACTGACCAAACGCTTCGAGGAGGTGCGGCGCGACACCTTGGGTGCGCTCTTGGATCAGGTGCCGGACATGACGCTGAAAGGCGAGGTCGTTCTGGTCATCGGACCTGCGCCTGATCGGGAAACTTCGGAGGCCGATATCGAAGCGGCCATGGCGGAGGCGATGCAAAGCCTTCGACTGAAAGAGGCGGCGGCAGAAGTGGCCGAAAGACTGGGCATCCCGAAGCGGGAGGCATACGCCATGGGGCTGAAACTCAAGGGCGATTAAACGAATATTCACTGGCCTGGGCGTACACCACACTTGAGACTGGAGGTGTCCTGATGAGTTTTCATGATCGCGGATTGACGAACTATCACGCGGGGCTTGCCGCGGAAGACGTGGTCTGCCGCGAGTACTGCGAAGCGGGTTATAGCGCGGCTGCCCGCCGGTGGCGCGGCAGGGGTGGCGAGATCGACCTGATTTTCCGCCGCGGTGCCGAGGTGATCTTCGTCGAGGTCAAGAAATCGCGCGACTGTTTCCGGGCGGCGGAAAGCCTGACGCGCCGCCAGATCGGGCGCATCTCCGCCGCCGCAGAGGAATTTCTTGCCCGTGAACCGCAGGGGCTTCTGACGCCGGCACGTATCGACGCCGCCTTCGTGGACAGCCATGGGCGAACAGCAGTGGTGGAGAATATCACCATGGGTTAGGCGGCCACGACGTTCCCTCCGACATTGCACACGCTCTGCGCTTCCGCCATTAGATGGCGCGTCGCTGCCAGAGTTTTACGGAGGTTCCGATGCGCGTCGCCTTTCAGATGGACCCAATCGACGGGGTCAATATCGACGCCGATTCGACATTTCGGCTGGCCGAAGAGGCACAGGCGCGTGGATGGGACATGTTCCTCTACACGCCCGACAAGCTTGCCTG
Organism: Kangsaoukella pontilimi; assembly: GCF_009830125.1. GTDB lineage: Bacteria > Pseudomonadota > Alphaproteobacteria > Rhodobacterales > Rhodobacteraceae > Kangsaoukella > Kangsaoukella pontilimi. Next base: position 572,925 of record NZ_WUPT01000002.1, read on the forward strand.
GAACGACGGCAAGGTCACAGCGATGGCGTCGAGCCTGTCGGTGCAACGGGTGAAGGGCGATCACGCCAGACAGGGTGCGCCGGAAACGGTTGATCTTTCCACGATGGATGTGGTCTGGCTTCGGCAGGACCCGCCTTTCGACATGGGCTATATCACCACCACGCACATCCTGGACAAACTCGCCGCGAGCACGCTTGTGGTGAATGATCCTTTCTGGGTCCGGAACTACCCCGAAAAGCTCCTTGTGCTCGATTTTCCCGGCCTCACCCCGCCCACTTGCATCGCCCGCGATCTGGATACGCTGCGCGCCTTCCGGGCCGAGCATGGCGATATCATCCTCAAACCGCTCTACGGTAACGGCGGCGCGGGCGTCTTTCGCCTGACCCCGGACGACCGTAACCTCGTCAGCCTCTGGGAGCTTTTTACGGGCATCAACCGCGAGCCTCTGATCGCCCAGAAATTCGTCCCCGCCGTTACCAAGGGCGACAAGCGCATCATTCTCGTCGACGGCGACCCGATCGGTGCGATCAATCGCGTGCCCGCCGAGGGTGAGACACGCTCGAACCTGCACGTGGGCGGCCGCGCCGAGAAAGTCGGTCTGACCGAGCGCGACCGCGAGATCTGCGATACCATCGGGCCGCTTCTGAATGAGAAGGGGCAGGTCTTCGTCGGCATCGATGTGATCGGCGACTACCTGACCGAAATCAACGTGACTTCGCCCACTGGCATCCAAGAGCTTGAACGCTTCGACGGCATCAACGTCGCCGGGGCGATCTGGGATGCCATCGACGCGCGGCTAGAGCGCCGGGGCTGACGGCAGACGATAGGCAAGCGCCTCTGCCACGTGGTGCCGGGCGACGGCGTCGCTGCCTTCGAGGTCGGCGATAGTCCGGGCGACCCTGAGCACGCGGTGATAGCCTCGCGCGGACAGGCCGATCCTGTCCGCCGCCTTGGACAGAAGCGCGCGCCCGGCTTCGTCAGGTGTCGCCACACGGGTCAGGAGGTCGCCTGATGCATCCGCGTTCAGCCGCGTCTCGCCCTCATCCGCATAGCGCTGGGTCTGCCGCGCGCGCGCGCCAGCCACGCGGGCCGCGACGGTCTCGGACGCCTCACCGGTTGGGCCCTCTTCAAGCTCGCTGAAGGGCACCGGCGGCATCTCGACCCGCAGATCGAAACGGTCGATGAGCGGGCCCGAGATACGGCCCATGTAGTCGTCGCCGCAGGCCGGTGCGCGCGCGCAGGCGCGTCCCGGATCGGATAAGTAGCCGCAGCGGCAGGGATTGGCGGCGGCGACCAGAAGGAATCGGCACGGATACCGCACATGGGCATTCGCGCGGGAGACGGTGACATCACCGGTTTCGAGCGGCTGACGCAGGGTTTCCAGCACGTTTCGGGGAAACTCGGGCAACTCGTCTAGGAAGAGAACACCGTTATGCGCGAGGCTGACCTCACCCGGCAAGGCGCCGCGACCGCCGCCGACGATAGCGGCCATGGAGGCCGTGTGATGCGGTGCACGGAACGGACGCTGCCGCGAAATTCCGCCCGCCTCGATCATGCCGGCGCGGGACAGGATCATCGAGGTCTCCAGCGCCTCGCCAGCGTCGAGGGGCGGCAGGATGCCGGGCAGTCGCGCGGCCAGCATCGACTTGCCTGAACCCGGTGTGCCGACGAAAAGCAGGTTGTGCCGTCCGGCTGCCGCGATCTCCAATGCGCGCTTGCCGCGCTCTTGTCCGCGCACATCAGACAGGTCCGGGGAGATGGCGCCGTCCCGAACCTCGCCGGGGTCCGATGGCGCGACGACGGTCTGGCCGGTCAGGTGTGCAATCGCAGCGCCAAGTGTGGATGTGGCGATGACCGCCGTTCCCGCGACCCACGCGGCTTCTCTCCCGGTTGCTTCGGGGCAAATGAGCGACAGGTCTTCGGCGCCTGCGGCCACGGCGGCGGGGAGCGCGCCCGCGACAGGCACAAGTCCGCCATCGAGCGACAGCTCGCCAATCGCCACATATCCCGCGACGGTATCCTCGGGCAGAAGGCCGATCGCGGCGAGAAGCGCCAGCGCAATGGGCAGATCGAAATGCGACCCCTCTTTCGGCAGGTCCGCCGGGGACAGGTTGATCGTGATCCGCTTCGACGGCAGCGCAATGGAGATCGCGCTGAGCGCGGCGCGCACACGCTCGCGGGCCTCGGACACTGCCTTGTCCGGCAGGCCCACGACCGAGAAGGACGGAACTCCGGGCGTCAGGGCGCATTGCACCTCGACGAGGCGGGCGTCGATCCCCTCGAAAGCGACTGTGTAGCTGCGCGCGACCATCCCGTCCTCGTGATCCGCAACCAGCTAGAGCGGGTATAGTTAACAGGCGGTTAAGGGTCGCTTAACTCCTCGGCGCTATCCATTTGGGAAATCCCGATCTTTTCGGGAACTAAAAAACGCAGTGCGAATTGATCCAATGGCAAGGTCCGCACGTAACAACAGGAAAAGTGGATCAGACCGGACGAAATATTCGGTCGAGCAACCGGGGGAAGACGAATGGCGCTTGACGGTTTTTCAGATCAGACACTTTCCAGGCGGGCCATGCAGGCCGAGCTTCTCGACGCGGAGACGGAGTTGCGATTGGCCTATGCCTGGCGCGACGAGCGCGACGAAGAAGCGCTGCATCGCCTGATCACAGCCTATATGCGATTGGCCATTTCGATGGCGGCCAAGTTCAAGCGCTACGGCGCGCCGATGAACGATCTCATTCAGGAGGCGGGTCTGGGCCTTATGAAGGCCGCCGACAAGTTCGACCCTGACCGGGGCGTGCGCTTCTCGACTTACGCCGTCTGGTGGATCAAGGCGTCGATCCAGGACTACGTGATGCGCAATTGGTCGATGGTGCGCACGGGCTCGACCTCCAGCCAGAAATCGCTGTTTTTCAACCTCCGCCGCGTTCAGGCCCGGCTTGAGCGTGAGGCGGCAGCGCGGGGCGAGGTTGTTGACCGTCAGGCGATGCGTCAGATGATTTCGACCGAAATCGGTGTGCCTTTGCATGATGTGGAGATGATGGAAGGCCGTCTTGCCGGGTCCGATTTCTCGCTGAATGCCACCCAGTCGGCCGATGACGAGGGCCGAGAGTGGATCGAAACCCTCGAGGACGAGGATGCGCGTCAGTCCGAGCAGGTTGAGCATGACAAGGACATCGATACGCTGCGCGCGTGGCTGGTGTCGGCGCTGTCCTCTCTGAACGAGCGCGAGCGCTTTATCGTTCAGGAACGTAAGCTCCGCGACGAGCCGCGTACGCTCGAAAGTCTCGGCAACGAGTTGGGCCTGTCGAAAGAGCGTGTGCGTCAGCTCGAAGCCGCCGCTTTCGGCAAGATGCGCAAGAACCTCGAATCGCAGTCGCGCGAGGTTCACGAGTTTCTGGTGTAATTTCCTTCAAGTGTGTGTTCCGACTGGGCCCGTTGCAAATGCAGCGGGCCTTTTCTTATGCGCGTCGCGGGTTGCCGTCCGCGCACGACCTTCGTAACACTTGAGGCCGGCCGCAGAAGGAGCCGTCGATGCTTGCTGGAAAACGCGTTCTTCTGATCATCGGGGGCGGGATAGCGGCCTACAAGTCGCTCGACCTGATCCGTCAGTTGAAGAAGCGGGGCGCTTCCGTCACGCCCGTTTTGACCGCGGGCGCACGGGAATTCGTAACGCCTTTATCGGCTGCGGCTTTGGCGGGCGACAAGGTCTATACCGACCTGTTCGATCTGACCGACGAAGCCGAGATGGGTCATATCGAACTGAGCCGCTCGGCTGATCTGCTGGTGGTTGCGCCGGCGACGGCGGACCTGATCGCGCGAATGGCGGGCGGGCATGCCAATGACCTTGCTTCGACGGTCCTTTTGGCGACCGACACGCCCGTGATGATCGCGCCCGCGATGAACGTCAGGATGTGGCTGCACCCGGCGAACCAGCGAAACGTCGCCCAGCTTGAAGCGGACGGGATCATCCGGATAGGTCCCGACGAAGGTGACATGGCCTGTGGCGAGTTCGGGCCGGGTCGGATGGCCGAGCCCGCGCAGATCGCTGATGCCGTTGAGGCCACCCTGACCGACGGGCCGCTCAAGGGGCGGCATGTGATCGTGACGTCGGGGCCGACGCATGAGCCAATCGACCCGGTCCGCTACATCGCGAACCGCTCGTCGGGCGCGCAGGGCAGTGCGATCGCCGAGGCGTTGGTCCGCCTGGGCGCTCGGGTTACCTTTGTCACGGGTCCGGCGAGTGTCCCGCCGCCTGCCGGAGTCGAGTTGCGCCTTGTCGAGACCGCGACCCAGATGAAGGACGTGGTCGAGGCCGCCTTGCCCGCCGATGCCGCCATTTTCGCCGCCGCAGTTGCGGATTGGCGTGTGGAAGGCGCGTCCAACGCCAAGATAAAGAAAACCGCGACGGGCGATGTGCCGACCCTGGCCCTGACCGAGAATCCCGACATTCTGGCCACCGTCTCGCAGAGGGCCGAAGGGCGGCCCAAGCTGGTCATCGGCTTTGCCGCCGAGACCAATGACGTCGTCGAAAACGCGACAGCGAAACGCGCCCGGAAGGGCTGCGACTGGATCGTCGCGAATGATGTTTCGCCCGAGACGGGAATCATGGGTGGAACCGAGAACGCGGTCACGCTGATCGACGCAGACGGCGCCGAAGTCTGGCCGCGCGCCTCGAAATCCGAGGTGGCCAAGCGGCTGGCAGAGCGGATTGCAGAGGCTCTCGGACCCGCATGACGCCAATTGTCCGACTGTCCTGGCTGCCCGATGCAGATACGGACCTGCCGCTTCCGGGCTATGAGACGGCTGGTGCGGCGGGTGCCGATCTGCGTGCGAATTTCCCGCCCGAGGCGCGCGACGTCGGCGTGACCCTGGCGCCACTGGCGCGCGCGCTGATCCCGACGGGACTTAGGGTGGAAATTCCCGAAGGTTTCGAGATGCAGATCCGTCCGCGATCGGGGCTTGCGCTGAAGCACGGGATCAGCCTGCCCAACACGCCCGGCACCATCGACAGCGATTATCGCGGCCCCCTTGGCGTCATCGTCATCAATCTCGGGCAGGAGCCGGTGACGATCGCCCACGGCGACCGCATCGCGCAGGCCGTGGTCGCGCCGGTGGTGCAGGCCGGTTTCGTCCTCAGCGACAGCCTCAGCGAGACCGAGCGTGGCGCGGGCGGTTTCGGCTCGACCGGGCGGCGCTGATGGCGCTGGTCCTCGCCCTTGCCGTCTTCCTCTGGTTCATCGGCAGCCGGATGAACATGCCGGTGTCAGCGCGGCTTCTGATGATCGGATTGCTCTATGTGGCGGTCATGGCCGTGCATGTCGCCCTGCCCGAGGGCCATGCGTTGCGTGAAGCGACGGGTGGCTCGGCGGGCGAGTGGGCGGTGCTCGGCCTTCTGGGCGCCGTCGTCTGGGTCTATTCCAAGGGACTGGCGCAGCTCAGAAAGCGTGTTCTGCCCGAGAATCGCGCGAAGGCGGCTCCCAGCACATCGTCTGCCGAACTGGAACGGAACGCCCGCCATATCGTGCTTCGCGAAATCGGCGGGCCTGGCCAGAAACGTCTGAAAGAGGCGCGCGTGCTTGTCGTTGGAGCGGGCGGTCTCGGTGCGCCGGCGCTGCAGTATCTGTGCGCCGCCGGTGTCGGCACCATTGGTGTGATCGACGACGACGTGGTCGAGAATTCCAACCTGCAGCGGCAGGTGATCCACACCGACGAGCGCATCGGGATGCCCAAGGTCTTTTCCGCGGAAATCGCGCTGACCGCGCAGAACCCGTTTGTGACCGTCCGTCCTTACCACCGGCGCCTGACGGCTGACATCGTGGATGACCTGTTTACGGATTATGACCTGATCCTCGACGGCACGGACGACGTCGAAACCCGCTATCTGGTGAACGAGGCGGCCGTTCGCGCAGAGCTGCCGCTGGTCTCGGCTGCGATCTCGCAGTGGGAAGGGCAGATCAGCATCTTCGATCCTTCACGAGGCGCGCCCTGCTATGCTTGCGTGTTCCCAGAGGCCGCCGCACCGGGCCTTGCGCCAAGCTGTGCCGAGGGTGGCGTCCTTGGGCCTCTGCCGGGCGTCGTGGGCGCGATGATGGCTGTCGAGGCGATCAAGCTGCTGGCGAATGCTGGCGAGCCGCTCTTGGGGCGTATGATGATCTATGATGCGCTTTACGCCGATACCCGGACGATCACCGTCAAACCGCGTCCCGATTGCCCTGTCTGCGGCAAATCCGGTTGATATGCTGGATTTTTCGCCGGCGGTCGCCTAGGTCAAAGGCATGACAGAGAACATTCAGAACCCGCTTCTTGCCGAATGGGATGCGCCCTTCGGTCTTCCCCCTTTCGACCGCGTCTCGGACGATGATTTCGCCCCCGCCGTCGATGCCGCACTGGCCGAGGCGCGCGCGAACATCGCCGCGATCGCCGACAACCCCGAACCGCCGACCTTCGAGAACACGATCGAAGCGCTGGAACTGGCCGACGATACTCTCAGCCGCGTCCTGTCGGTTTTCTACAATCTGGCCGGGACCGACGCGAACCCCGAGCGCGAGGCGCTTCAGCGGGAATTTTCGCCCAAGCTGTCGGCCTATTCGTCGGAAGTCGTGATGAACGAGGCGCTGTTCAAGCGCGTCGATACCCTTTGGAATGAGCGTGAAAACCACGACCTGACGGATGAGCAGGCCCGCGTGCTGATGCTGTCCCGTCGCAGCTTTGTCCGCTCGGGCGCGCAGCTTGAAGGCTATGCCCGCGACCGTCTGAAAGAGGTTACGTCTCGCCTGTCGGCCCTCGGGGTCGAGTTCACGCAGAACCTTCTGGCCGATGAGCGCGGATGGTTCATGGAACTGACCGAGGACGAGCTTGAAGGGCTGCCCGGCTTTGTCGTCGACGCAGCGCGCTCGGCGGGTAAGGAAAAAGAGGTCAATGGCCCCGCCATCACGCTGTCGCGGTCCCTGATCGTGCCCTTCCTGCAATTCTCGCCGCGCCGCGATCTGCGCGAGCGGGCGTGGGCTGCGTGGACCTCAAGGGGCGCCAACGGTGGTGAGACAGACAACCGCGCCATTGCTGCCGAGATCCTGTCCCTTCGCGAGGAGCGCGCGCATCTTCTGGGTTATGACGACTTCGCCAGTTTCAAACTGGAAACCCAAATGGCGGGCACGCCCGATGCCGTGCGCGACCTGCTCATGCAGGTCTGGGAACCGGCGCGCGCCACGGCCGACGCCGATGCCATGCGCCTTCAGGCGATGATGCATAACGATGACGAACAGGGCGACCTTGAGCCTTGGGACTGGCGCTTCTATAGCGAGCGGCGCCGCGGCGAAGAGCACGACCTGAACGAGGCCGAGCTGAAGCCCTACCTGTCGCTCGACAACATGATCGACGCGGCCTTCACCTGCGCCAACCGTCTGTTCGGGATCGAGGCCAAGCCGCTGGAAGGTGTGGCGCTGAACCATCCGGACGCCCGCGCTTGGGAGATCACCCGAGATGGCGAGCATCTGGCCGTTTTCATCGGGGATTATTTCGCGCGCGGCTCGAAGCGGTCGGGCGCGTGGTGCTCGGCGCTTCGCAGCCAGCGCAAAGTGGGCGGCGACACCCGGCCTGTCGTCATCAATGTCTGTAACTTCGCCAAGCCGTCCGATGGTCAGCCCGCGCTTCTGTCCTATGACGATGCGCGGACGCTGTTTCACGAGTTCGGCCATGCGCTGCACCAGATGCTGTCCGACGTGACCTACGAATCGATCTCGGGCACGTCTGTGGCGCGGGATTTCGTCGAGTTGCCGTCGCAACTGTTCGAGCACTGGCTGGAGGTGCCCGAAGTTCTGGCCGAGTTCGCCACCCATGCCGAGACGGGCGAGCCGATGCCCAAGGACCTGCTGGACAGGCTTCTGGCGGCGGCGACCTATGACATGGGGTTCCAGACGGTCGAATACGTCGCCTCGGCGCTGGTCGATCTGGCCTTTCACACGGGCGAACCGCCGGCGGATCCGATGCAGCGTCAGGCCGAGGTCCTGGACGACATCGGAATGCCGCGCGCCATCGCGATGCGCCACGCAACGCCCCATTTCGCGCATGTCTTCTCGGGCGACGGGTATTCCGCCGGATACTACAGCTACATGTGGTCCGAGGTGATGGACGCCGATGCGTTCGAGGCATTCAAGGAGGCGGGCGACGCCTTCGATACTGAGACCGCGAAGAAGCTGGAGGCCCATATCCTTTCGGTCGGCGGTCTGCGTGAGGCATCCGAGCTGTACACCGAATTCCGGGGCCGGATGCCGGGGCCTGAAGCGCTTCTCAAAGGGCGGGGACTGGCCGCGTGAGCGTCTTCGACGCCGAGGCAGAAGCGCGCCTGATGGCCGCGACGCGGGACATCGCGGCAGAGGAAATCCTGCCGCGGTTCAGGGCGCTGGATGCGGGTGAGATCGATACGAAATCCGCACCTGATGATCTGGTGACCATCGCGGACAGAGAAAGCGAGAGACGGCTGGAAGAGGCCGTCTCAGCGATTTTGCCGGGCGCGGTCACCTTCGGGGAAGAGGGCATTTCCGAGGGGCGGACCCGTCTCGCCGATCTTGGCGATGCGGAGTTGTCCGTTGTCGTTGACCCGGTCGACGGTACATGGAATTTCGCGAATGGCCTGTCGGTCTTCGGCGTGATCCTTGCCGTGATGGAGCGGGGCCGGACCCTATGGGGCGGCATCTACGATCCGATTGGCGATGACTGGATGGTCGCCCGGCGCGGGCACGGGGCGTGGAGCATCACGCGTGACGGACGTCGGACGGCGCTGTCTCTGGCAGGCGGTGCAGAAAAGGTCGGGCAGGCACATGCGCTGGTCCCGGCCTTCATGTTCACAGGCGACCGGCGGCGGCAAATTCTGACGACTTCGGCGGATTTCGCGCGAAGCGGCAATTATCGCTGCTCGGCCCATGAATATCGGCTTCTGGCGGGCGGGCGTGTCGACACGATTCTGACCGCATCCCTGAACCCTTGGGATCACTCGGCGGGCGCGCTGATCGTGGAAGAGGCGGGGGGCGTCGCACGGCTGCTTGATGGCCGCGCCTACGATCCTACGATCCGGAGCGGCAACCTGCTCACTGCGCGGAACGAGGCGCTCTGGGCAGATGCCGCGCGGCGGTTTGCCTTCCTCGTCTAGGCGGCGACAAGCCCCATCTGTTCCAGCTTCAGAAAGACCTGATGCGCGCAGTGATCGACCTCGACATTCTCGGTGTCGAGCCGGACCTCGGGGTCTTCGGGGCGGTCATAGGGGTCTGAAATCCCGGTGAATTCCTTGATCTTGCCCTCACGCGCCAGCCGGTAGAGACCCTTGCGGTCGCGCCGCTCGCATTCCTCGATCGAGGTAGCCACGTGCACCTCGACAAAGGCGCCGTATTGCTCGATTTCTTCCCGGACGGCCCGCCGCGTGGCGGCATATGGCGCGATGGGGGCGCAGATGGCGATGCCGCCATTCTTGGTGATTTCGCTGGCCACAAAACCGATGCGACGGATGTTGAGGTCTCGGTGTTCCTTCGAGAAGCCCAGTTCCGAGGACAGGTTCTTCCGCACGATGTCGCCGTCGAGCAGCGTGACGGGGCGCCCGCCCATCTCCATCAGCTTCGTCAGCAGCGCATTGGCGATGGTCGATTTACCCGAACCCGAGAAGCCGGTGAAAAAGACTGTAAAGCCCTGCTGCGAGCGGGGCGGGTAGCGCCGGCGGAGTTCCGAGACCACTTCGGGGAAGGAGAACCACTCCGGGATTTCCAGCCCTTCGCGAAGGCGGCGGCGGAGTTCCGTGCCGCTGATATTCAGGACCGTGGCCCCCTCCGGTACCTCGTCTGCGGCCTCGTACTGGGCGCGGTCCTGCACGTAGACCATCTGTTTGAAATCGACCATCTCGATGCCGATTTCCTCCTGATGGGTGCGGAACAGCTCCTGCGCGTCATAGGGGCCGTAAAACTCATCTCCTGCCGAGTTCTTACCCGGACCGGCATGGTCTCGGCCCACGATCATATGGGTGCAGCCGTGGTTCTTGCGGATGAGTCCGTGCCAGACGGCTTCGCGCGGACCGGCCATGCGCATGGCGAGGTTCAGAAGGCTCATCGTCGTGGTAGCGGCGGGATACTTGTCCAGCACAGCCTCGTAGCAGCGGACGCGGGTGAAGTGGTCCACGTCGCCCGGCTTGGTCAGGCCAACCACAGGGTGGATGAGCAGGTTCGCCTGCGCCTCGCGCGCGGCGCGGAAGGTCAGTTCCTGATGCGCGCGATGAAGCGGATTGCGCGTCTGAAAGGCCACCACCCGACGCCAGCCCAGCTTGCGGAAATAGGCCCGAAGCTCGTTCGGCGTATCCCGTCGCGCCTTGAAGTCATAATGGACAGGCGCCTGAATTCCGGTCACCGGACCGCCCAGATAGACCGGGCCGGCGGTGTTGTGGAGGTAGTTGACCGAAGGGTGTGCGATATCGTCGGCGCCGAAGACCTTTTCCGCCTCGCGCGCCTTGTCGGGGCTCCATTTGTCGGTCACCGACAGGATGGCGAGGATCACCCCTTCCTGGTCCCTGAGCGCGATATCCTGCCCCGGCTCGACGCCGTCGGCGAAGGCCTGCGATACGTCCAATGTGATCGGGATCGGCCAGAGTGCTCCGCTTTCCAGCCGCATCTCTTCGACAACGCCGTCATAATCGGCTTCGGTCATGAACCCCTTAAGCGGGTGAAATCCCCCGTTCATCAGAAGTTCGAGATCGCAGATCTGGCGCGGGCTCAGGTCCCATGACGGAAGGTCGCCCGCCTCGGCTTTGAGCTTTTGCGCGCTCTCGTAGGACACGAACAACTCGGGGATCGGGGCGTGGTTCGGTATCTGCATGGGACGAGCCTGCTGAAAAACTTGCTGCGGTGACCTATCCCGCGACGGCGCGTCGTCGCAAGGCAATGAGTTGGATTTAACGTAAATAAGACCGGCGTCCGTGGTGTACGGGCTCGCCCCGACCGATGTCGTCGGGTCGGGGCGGGCCGTGAAACGGATGTTTCGTTATTCGGTCGCCGAGACCGGTGCGCCGTAGCCGAGGGGCGCGGTCGTGTCCGCCTCGACATCCGAGTCCTCGTCCTCTGCCAGGAACCGCTCGACTTCCAGAGCGGCCATGCAGCCCATGCCGGCGCTGGTGACGGCCTGACGATAGACATGGTCGGTGATGTCGCCGGCCGCGAAGACGCCGGGGATCGAGGTGGCGGTCGAGTCGGGTTTGGTCACGACATAACCGCCGTGATGCAGCTCAAGCTGATCCTTGACCAGTTCGGACGCCGGTGCGTGGCCGATGGCCACGAAGAAACCCTTGACCGCGATCTCCTGCGTCTCGCCTGTCTTGGTGTTCTTCAGGCGCAGACCCTCGACACCGCGCGGGTCCTGGGCGCCCAGCACCTCGTCGATCTCGTGGTCCCAGATCACGTCGACCTTGGGATGGGCGAAGAGACGCTTCTGAAGGATTTTCTCGGCGCGAAGCGAGTCGCGTCGGTGGATGAGGGTCACCTTGGATGCGAAATTGGTGAGGAACAGGGCCTCTTCGACCGCCGTGTTGCCGCCGCCGACAACGGCTACCTCCTGTCCGCGATAGAAGAACCCGTCGCATGTCGCGCAGGCCGAGACGCCGAAGCCCTTGAAGTGCTCTTCCGACGGCAGGCCAAGCCATTTCGCCTGCGCGCCGGTGGCAAGGATGACCGCATCCGCCTTGTAGGTTGTTCCGCTGTCGCCTGCCGCCGTGAAAGGGCGTTTGGACAGGTCGAGGCTTTGGATGTGATCCGAAATGATCTCTGTTCCGACCGAGCGTGCGTGCGCTTCCATTCGGGCCATCAGGTCGGGGCCCTGCACCTCGGTGTCGCCGGGCCAGTTCTCGACCTCTGTGGTGATGGTCAACTGCCCGCCGGGCTGAATGCCCTGCACCAGAACCGGCTCCAGCATTGCGCGGCTGGCATAGACTGCGGCGGTGTATCCGGCAGGCCCCGATCCGATGATCAGGACGCGGCATGTCTTGACGTCACCCATGATGTTCCCCTTGGCTTGGCAGTCCTGACGATATAGACGCCTCGTCGCCGGGACGAAAGGGTGTGCGACGTAGATGTCGCCCTTGACCCGGCCAGTCATGACACCCAAATCGCGAAACATTATTGCGCGCATCTGGCGCGCTCGGTAAGGTTCGAAAAAATGTGGAGGACGCATGCCCGGGCCCAAACTTGATCCCATCGACCGGAAGATTCTGGCCGAATTGCAGGCGGATGGCCGGATGACCAATGTCGAGCTGGCAAGCCGAGTCGGTATCTCGGCTCCGCCGTGTTTGCGCCGCGTCCGCACGCTGGAAGAACAGGGCTTCATCCGGGGCTATCACGCTGCCGTCGATGCGCGTGCGCTCGGGTTTGAGGTGCAGGTCTTCGTCATGGTCGGCCTGCAGAGCCAGGCCGAATCCGATCTTGTCGCCTTCGAGGACCGGTGCCGGTCGTGGCCGCTTGTCCGCGAGTGTCACATGCTGAACGGCGAGGTTGACTTCATCCTGAAATGCGTGGCGCCCGATCTGTCGACATTCCAGAGCTTTCTCACCGGTCAACTGACCGCGGCGCCGAATGTGGCGAGCGTCAAGACGTCGCTGGTCATCCGGGACGCCAAGGACGAGCCCGGCGTCCCGTTCGAAGTTCTGGAAGAGCGGCTGAGCCAGACCGCCTGAGGTCAGGCGACCAGCGCGTTCATTTCGTCCGCACCAACCCGCGGCGCGGCCAGTCGGCCGAAGTCGCGGATTGTCTCGACATGCGGGAAGAAGGTCAGGAACTGGGCCATCATCTCTTCGGGAAGCGACAGGGGCACTTCCGGTCCGGGGTGATAGCTTTCGATTTCCAGACCGGCGGCCAGAAGCGTCTCATGGCGGTCGCAGACAAGGTGGTAGACGCGGGTAGGCGCGACGGGCCAGACCTCGATCACCGACATGCCGTCCGCCACGGCCGAGAGCGGCACAAGAGCCGCCTCTGTTCCCAGCGACGCGCGCAGTTTCGGGTCGCGGTTGATGCGCCGGGCATGGGGGCCGAAGGTTTGGTCCTGCACCGGGCGGCCGAGGCCAAAGGCGTCGGGCATCACGCGATAAAGCCGGTCGGGCTCGTCCATGGACGAGGGCGCACCGGGCACAAGCGTGATCGAGCCTTTCCACAGAAGCTGGGTCAGGCTGCCATTGGCGCATTCAAGCCACATTCCGGGCATCAGGTCTTCGACCGCGACGGGACCGTCGGCGGTCTGAATGAGGACGCCATGGGTAAACGCGCCGAATGCCTGCTCGAAGGCCGGAAGTGCCAGCGCGGTACGCGTCTCGCACTGGACCTCGCCATCCTCCAGCCATTCGATCTCGTAGCGCCGGCTGAAACGGGTCGGGCGCGAGGCCGGCCGCGGTCGGCTGGTCCGGCGTGCTGACGGCCGAGGCTCCGAAATGATCCGACTGCGGGGTCCTTCGGGAAGGGGGGGAAGGGTCGGCGGGGTGTAACTCATCAATTCAACTCGTTTTTCCGGTTCAGGATAACCATGGGCGGACGGGCGAGCGGCTCCGTCACGCGCGGCGCACGTTGCGCGACCTGGCGGTTTTGCGGCTTTGCCGGGCATAGGGTAACGTGGGTATCTCTCGCGTTGTCGCGGTCAGAACCGTCTTCATCCAGCGCGGTTTCGCTTTCATCCTGTCACCCTCCTGGCGCATCTGGGCGGGGGAGCCGCCCGGTCCAGAACACTGTCGCCCAGCATTGGGGCGATCCCATGACGGAAGCGGGGTAATTCAGGCGCAGATCAGAGGCGAATGACGGAAATAAGGCGCCCGTAATCGGGATCGCGGTTATGGACGCTCCGCCGGTAGGAGAAGAATCTCTGCGGGTCGGAGTAGGTGCAATGTCCGATCCACTCTGCTTCGGCGACGCCCGCGCTGCGGAGGCGCATCAGGCCGTATCCGACAAGGTCGAAATGATAGCGGTCGCCTTCTCCGTTTACGAAAAACCGCCCGTTCTCTGGGTCGTCGTCGAGGAAGCGCTCGAGGAACTCGGGTCCGACCTCATACGCCCCCTGGCTGATCGACGGACCGATCACGGCGGTGATGCGGCCGCGGTCGGCGCCGAGCGCCTCCATCGCGTCGATCGTCGACTCGAGGACGCCGCTTTGCGCACCTTTCCATCCGGCATGAGCCGCACCGACGACACCGGCATCGCCGTCTGCGAAGAGGACCGGCTGGCAATCGGCGGTCAGGATGGCGAGCGCGAGGCCCGGCGTCGCCGTCACCATGGCGTCGGCCGTCAGCGTCTCGCCGCCGGGCGCCTCGTCCAGCGTCGCGGTGTTGGCGCTGTGGACCTGGTGAACAGTGGCCAGATGCGTGTCCGGGACGTCCATCGCCTGCGCCACGCGCGCGCGGTTGATCGTCACGATTTCGGACTGGTCCGACGACCCGTAGCCGCAGTTCAGGCCCGAAAACACGCCCGAAGACGCGCCGCCTTTCCGCGTGAAAAAGCCGTGCGTCACAGGCGCGAGCCGGTCAGATGTCAGGATCTCGAGCGTCATTCGTCGAAGCCGGGGGGCGTGGGGTCTGTGGGTCTGTATAGGGCCATGGCCTTGAACAGCGTCCCCATTTCACCGGGTTGCGTCAAGCGGCGATGCTGGGCGGCCACGGTTTCGGCGGTCTCGGCATCCGCGCGGGCGGCAAGCGCGTTCGCGCGGGCAGTGATTCCAAGGCGTTCCAGAAAGGTGCCCTGTGCGACCATGGTGCTATGGGCAGCCGGCGCTGCCGCCATGGCCAGCGTCTCGAACTCGACATGGCAGGTCAGGTCGACCTCCCCCGGCGCTGTCAGGGGCGACACGCGCTCGTGACGGCGGACGGCCTGGAGCGTGTCTCCGAGAGAGCGCCAGTCGCCGTAGTCGATGATCAGGGCGACGCCGCCTGCATCCGCTATTCGGCGGCCGATATCCCCGGCCATCGCCGCCGCGGCGGGCGCGTGTTCGACAAGGTCGCCTGCGCTGGTGTCGGCCAGCCGGTGTTCGAGAAAGGGCGGGCGGGTGCTGTCTGACAGTCCGAACGCAAGCTGGCCGTCCCCGACGCCGACAAGCCGCTCTCGCCAGGCGGGTCCGTCCCGCAGGAACTGACGCGTCGGCAAGGCGTCGAAAAACTCGTTGGCTACCAGGAAAAGCGAGCCATCCGGCACGGTGGCGATGCTGTCGTGATGGGTGGGCGTCGCAAGGCCCGAAAGGCGGTCGGTCTGGATGCCGCGAAGCGTGGGCGACCCCTCGACAAGGTGCAGGTCGGCCGCGTCGGAAAAGCCGGGTACACGGCCCGCAGCGCGCAGGATATCGGCCATCAGCGTGCCGCGTCCGGGGCCGAGTTCGACCAGCCGGAAGGTGTCCGGGCGCCCGCGATCCAGCCAGCACTGGGCTAGGAACAGGCCCAGCATCTCGCCGAACATCTGCGAGATCTCGGGCGCGGTGATGAAATCTCCCGCGGCGCCGAGCGGGTCGCGCGTGGTGTAATAGCCGTGTGCGGGATGCATCAGACACTCGGCCATGAATTCGCCTGTTGTCAGCGGGCCGGTCCGCGAGATGCGCTCGATCAATGCGGTCTCAAGGGGGGTCACGCCGCGCCTATCCGCTGCGCCGGTCGCGGCGGGCGAGCATCACGATGACGACGCCCACAAGGATCATGGGGACCGAAAGGAGTTGTCCCATGGACAGGCCGAACTCGCCAAGGAAGGCGACGTGGCCAAGCGGATTGTCCGGCGAGATGAATTGCGCGTCCGCGACCCGGAAGAACTCGACGAAGAAGCGCGCCGCGCCGTAGCCGATCAGGAAGAGCCCGCAAATCTGCCCCGGCCGTTTCAGCCAGTTTCGTCCGAAGGCGAGCGATAGCAGGAGAAGACCTAGGACAAGCCCCTCCAGTCCCGCCTCGTAAAGCTGCGACGGGTGGCGGGCGCAGGGGCCGATCACGCCTGGGCAGTTCTGTGCCGCCTCTCCGGGAAAGATCACGCCCCAGGGCAGGTCGGTCGGACGGCCCCAAAGCTCGGCGTTGATGAAATTCGCGACCCGGCCCAACATCAGGCCCGCAGGCGTTGCGAGGGCCAGCGCGTCGGCCAGTTGCGGGATCGGGATGCCGCGCCGCCTGGCAAAGACCAGACCGGCCACCACCACGCCGAGGAACCCGCCATGGAACGCCATGCCGCCCATCCAGACCTTCGGGATGTCGGCGGGATTGGCGAGGAAATAGTCCCGCTCGTAGAACAGCACGTATCCCAGACGCCCGCCGATGATGATACCCAGGATCATCCAGGTCAGCAGGTCTTCCAGCGCCTGCCGGTCCATCGGCGCCTTGTGCTCGGGCCAGAGTTCGGGCCGGGCGATGGCGCGGGCAATAATCAGGTAGCCGATCACGATGCCCACGATATAGGCCAGCGCATACCAGCGGATCGCGAGGGTCATGAACCCCAGCGGGATTTCGACCAGCGTCGGCGACAGGTCTGGAAAGGGTATGGCGAACAACATCGCTGATCTCGTGACAGCGCCCGGGGGCGGCGTCAACCTTGCAGAGACCCCTCCCGCCCCCATATAGGGGGGAGGACAATTCCGGAGGCGTCATGCAGACCCGCAACAAGATTTTCGACGACATCTCGCAACTCATGACGAATGCCATGGGTGTGGCACAGGGCGCGCGGGAAGAGGCGGAGACGGCCATGAAGGGCCTGATGGACCGCTGGTTGGCCGACCGTGACCTCGTCACCCGCGAAGAGTTCGACGCGGTGCGCGCCATGGCGCAGAAGGCGCGCGAAGAGAACGAGGCGCTGAAAGCCCGGCTCGACGCGCTGGAAGCCGCCTCTAAGGGCTGAGCGCTTCCTGCGGACGGGCAACCGTCGCAAAAACCCCAGCGATTACTCGGCGGGCCGGATCGAACCGGCCCCTTGCCGCCAGCGGCATCGTCGGGTCCCAAAAGCGGACCGTCGGGATGAAGCGCAACTTTCTCAAATTAGTGCTTTACAGAGTCGGCCTTTCCGAACACCATATCTCGTAGGGACGATGGGAATTTCCGCCGGACCTAGAGCAGGCACCAAGCTGTGGTGGCCGCAAGACGCCATCCAGCAATAACGAACGAGGCCGCGCATGTCGCTTTCCGAGCAGTATTTTTCGACGGATGAATTGCATCCGATCGACATTGTCGAACACCTTGCCGAACACCATGAGTGGGACTTTGACAGGGTGGCCGATGACCAGATCGCCATGGCGGTCGAGGGACAGTGGCGGACCTATTCGATCACGCTTGCCTGGTCCCCGATGGATGAAACCCTTCGCCTTATCTGTACCTTCGAGATGGACCCGCCGAATGAGAAGCTGGGCGATCTCTATGAAACGCTGAACGCGACCAACGACATGTGCTGGGCCGGCGCCTTCGCCTATTGGGCGGAGCAGAAGCTCATGGTGTGGCGCTACGGCCTCGTCCTTGCAGGTGGACAAATGGCCAGCCCCGAACAGATCGACACCATGATCCGCGCCGCCGTTCTGTCGGCAGAAAGGTTCTATCCCGCGTTCCAGCTTGTGGCCTGGGGTAACGAAACTCCTGCAGAAGCGATGGGCGTCGCCATTGCGGAAGCGTACGGAAGAGCCTAAATTTGGCGTATCGAGGTATCCGCGCGTATCAAGGCTGACCCCCCGGCCTGCGGACCGTCGAGAGAAACCGGATCGCCCAGCGGTCCGGTTTTTTCGTTGACCATTGGTAAGTGTGCGGCCTGATCACGGCGAGCTAAGGGGGCTGTCTGCCCCCTCTTGGCCTGCGGCCAATTCACCCCCGAGGATTTTCCGGACCCAAAGAAGGCATGGGGGTTTTTCTCGGTTCCGGAATTGCTCTAAGCACAGAGGCGTGAGGAGGGCATTGGTATGAACCAGGACGAGATTTCCGAACGCGGCCTTGTGCTTTTGGGCTGCGGCAAGATGGGCGGAGCGATGCTGAAGGGCTGGCTTGCGGGCGGGTTGCCAGCGGCGTCCGTCTGGGTGATCGACCCTGCGCCGGCCCCGTGGCTGACCGAGGCTGGCGTGCGTGTGAACGAGGAACTGCCCGAGGCGCCGGCCATGACGATCCTTGCGGTCAAGCCGCAGATGATGGGTGATGCGCTGCCTCAGGTCGCGGCCTTGTCCGGGCGTACCGTCTTCCTTTCGATCGCTGCGGGAACGACCATTGCCACGCTCGAGGCGGAGCTGGGCGGCGAGGCGGCGGTGATCCGAGCCATGCCGAACACCCCTGCTGCCGTCGGTCGCGGAATCACGGCGATCATTGGAAATCAGGCCGTGGACGAGGGCGCGCTGTCTTTGGCGGAAGACTTGCTAGGCGCTGTCGGACAGACCGTCCGGCTGGACGACGAAGCGCAGATGGATGCCGTGACGGCGGTTTCCGGTTCGGGTCCGGCCTATGTCTTCCACCTGATCGAGGTGCTGGCCGC
The DNA here is from genome assembly GCF_009830125.1 of Kangsaoukella pontilimi. Taxonomy (GTDB): domain Bacteria; phylum Pseudomonadota; class Alphaproteobacteria; order Rhodobacterales; family Rhodobacteraceae; genus Kangsaoukella; species Kangsaoukella pontilimi. The sequence goes on from NZ_WUPT01000002.1 coordinate 591,383, forward strand.
GGCGGGGGAGGCCGAAGGGCTGACACCTGAGCTTGCCATGGCGCTGGCGCGGGCCACGGTTGGGGGCGCGGGAGTTCTGGCCGAGGAAGCGGACGAGACCCCTTCCGAACTGCGCGTTAACGTCACCAGCCCAGGCGGCACGACTCAGGCGGCGCTTGAAGTGCTGATGGACGCCGAGACCGGCTTTCCGCCGCTTCTGAAACGGGCGGTCGCGGCGGCGGCTCGGCGGAGCCGGGAGCTTGGCCAATGAGCATCACCTTCGACGATTTCCTCAAGGTGGATATCCGCGTGGGCCGGATCACACGGGCCGAGCCCTATCCGGAAGCGCGGAAGCCCGCGATCAAGCTCTGGGTCGATTTTGGGCCGGAGATCGGCGAGCGGAAAAGCTCGGCCCAGATCACGAAGCATTATACGCCGGAGGGTCTTGCCGGGCGTAGGGTGCTGGGCGTCGTGAATTTCCCGCCGCGTCAGATCGGCAAGTTCATGTCCGAAGTTCTGGTTCTTGGCGTGCCGGATGACGAGGGCGAGGTTGTTCTGATTGCGCCGGACAAGGACGTCCCCATCGGTGGAAGGATGTATTGATGCCCACGCTTTGGATCACACGGCCATTGCCTGACCGCGTCATTGAGGCGGCGCGCAAGATGTTCGACGTCACCGTCCGCGAGGACGTCACACTCGTAGGCAAGGACGAGATGGCGGCGGCGCTCGGCACGTATGACGCGATCCTGCCGACGCTCGGCGATGCGCTGAAGGCCGACACCTTTGCCGCCTGCCCTGAGCCGAAGACGCGTATCCTCGCCAATTTCGGCGTCGGCTATAACCATATCGACGCGGAGGCCGCGCGTTCCGCCGGTATCGCCGTGAGCAACACGCCGGGCGCGGTGACGGACGCCACGGCGGATATTGCGATGACGTTGATCCTGATGACCTGCCGCCGTGCAGGCGAGGGCGAACGCATGGTGCGGGCGGGCCGCTGGGAGGGCTGGCACCCGACCCAGCTTCTCGGAATGCATCTGGGCGGGCGGACGCTTGGCATCGTCGGAATGGGCCGGATCGGCAAGGCTATCGCCAAGCGCGCGCATCTGGGCTTTGGCATGGACGTGGTGTTCTACAACCGCTCGACTGTTGCCGATCCGGGTGTTCCGGCCCGACAACTCGACACGCTTGAGGCGGTCGCCGCAGCGGATGTCGTCGTGGTGGCCGTGCCTGCTACGCCCGAGACGCACCACATCATTGGAGAAGGCGCGCTGGCGGCAATGCGGCCACACACGATCTTCGTCAACATCGCCCGCGGCGACGTGGTGGACGAGACGGCGCTGATCGCCGCGCTGCAGGCGGGGCAGATCGGGGGGGCGGGCCTTGATGTCTACGAGTTCGAGCCGAAGGTGCCCGAGGCGCTTCTGACCATGGAAAACGTCACGCTTCTGCCGCATCTCGGCACTGCGGCTCAGGACGTACGCGAGGCGATGGGCCTGATGGCGGTCGACAACCTGAAGGCTTGGGCCGAAGGGCGCGGTCTGCCGAACGGGGTCTGAACCTGGTCAGGCAGGCAGGTCGCCCGTGGCAATGCGCCAGTGGCGGCGGCAGAGCGAGACATAGGTCTCGTTTCCGCCGATCTGGACCTGATCGCCGTCGGTCAGGGCGTGACCATCCTCGTCCTGGCGTACGACCATGGTTGCCTTCTTGCCGCAGAAACAGATGGTGCGCGCCTCGCGCATCTCGTCGGCCAGCGCCAGAAGCGCGGCCGAGCCCGGAAACAGCTCACCCCGGAAATCGACACGTAGGCCGTAGCACATGACCGGCAGGCCCAGATCGTCGACCGCGCGGGCCAGTTGCCAGACTTGTTCACGGGTCAGGAACTGGGCCTCGTCGATGAACACACAGGCCACAGGTCCCTGCTTCTTGCGCTTCTCCAGCATCGCGAAGAGATCGCTCTCGGGCGTGTATGTGTCGGCGCTTGCGCCGATCCCGATGCGGCTGGCGATGCGCCCCTCACCGGCGCGCCCGTCGATGGCGGCGGTCAGCAGATAGGTCTGCATCCCCCGTTCGCGGTAGTTGTAGGACGCCTGCAACAGAAGCGTCGACTTGCCCGCGTTCATCGTCGAGTAGTTGAAATAGAGCTTCGCCATGGCTGCGGCCTATCCTGCAGCCCGGGTCAGGACAAGACCCGGTCTCAGACCTTTTCGAGGATCGCGGAGCCCACGGAGTATCCCGCGCCGAAAGAGCAGAGAAGCCCGATATCCCCCTGTTCCAGATCATCCGAGTACTTCGAGAAGGCGATGATCGATCCTGCCGATGACGTGTTGGCATAGTCCTGAAGAATATTCGGCTGCTCCTGCGGTTCCGGCGTGCGGCCCAGGACCTTCTTCCCGATGTAATCGTTCATCGTCTTGTTGGCCTGATGCAGCCAGAGCCGCTTCAGATCGCCCGCGCCGATGCCGTCCGCCGCCATGTGATCCGCGATATGTGTAGAGACCAGCGGCAGCACCTCTTTGAAGACCTTCCGGCCCTCCTGCATGAACTGCATGTCGCGGCGGTCATCCATCTGATCATGGGCCCGGCGGAGGAACCCGGCATTGTTCCGGATGTTGTTCGAAAAGGTCGTCGCCGCGCGGGTCGAGCGGACTCGGAAGCCGGTCGACCCGGCTGTCTCGCGCTCGATCACCATGGCGGTTGCCACGTCGCCGAAAATGAAATGGCAGTCACGGTCGCGCCATTCCAGATGGGCCGAGCAGATCTCGGGGCTGACCACCACGGCGCAGCGCGCGCTGCCGGCGCGGATCATATCGGCGGCGCTCTGCAGCCCGAATGTCGCCGAAGAGCAGGCGACGTTCATATCGTAGGCAAAGCCCGACGCGCCCAGAAGCTGTTGGATTTCCACCGCGATTGCGGGGTAGGCGCGCTCATGGTTCGAGGCGGCGCAGAGGATCAGATCGACCTCATGCGCCTCGCGCCCGGCCTGGGCCAGCGCTGTGCGGATCGCGTCCACCGCCATCTCGGCCATGAGCGACGGCGCATCGTCGGGCCGTGCGTCCAGTCGGGGACACATGCGGGCCGGGTCGAGAATGCCGTCCTTGTCGATGACATGCCGCTGCTCGATGCCCGAGGCCGCGACGATGAATTCGGCGGAGGAATAGGTCTTGGCGGTCAGCTCGCCTGCTTCGATGGCTTCTGCGTTCTCCGTGTTCCAGAGATCGACATAAGCGTTGAACGCCTTAACCAGTTCGTCATTTGTGATGACGTTCTCGGGCGTGAAAACGCCGGTGCCTGTGATGATGGGCGTATGCATGTGCTGACCTCCGGAAAGTGCCCCGGTCTAGCGTCCGGCTTGCCGTTGGGGCAAGCGTGACGCTGGGTCGCTTTCTTCTTGGCCGAAATACTCCCGCCGGAGGCATTGATCGCCGCGAAGCGGCCCACCGCGACGGCGAAGCCGGCGCAATATCGGGTGGGGAAATCGACCGTTCGACGTCAGCCCGCTGCTGCCGGGGGCTTCGTTCGCTCGCAGCTTGAAACGTCCACTACACGTTTCATCTTCCTTCGGACGAAGCGCGGCCTAGCCGGGGCTCCGCCCGTTCCCGGCTGAAAAGGTCCACTGGACCTTTTCCGTGACGCCGCTCACCCCTGCAGACTGCGAACGTCCAGTTCGCCTTCGGCGCGGCTGACCATGGCCAATGCGGCGGCATGGGCGGCGGCGGCGGTGGTGAAGTACGGAATCTTGTCCATCAGCGTGACGTTCCGCATGGACCGGCTGTCCTCAATCGCCTGCGCACCTTCGGTGGTGTTCATTACCAGCGATACGCCGCCATCCTTCAGCACGTCCACGATGGTCCGCCCACCTTCATAGGCCTTGTTCACTACGTCCGAGGGAATGCCGTTCTCGGTCAGGAACGCGGCGGTCCCCCGCGTGGCGAGAATCTTCAGGCCCAGCCCGTGCAACATCCGCGCCGTGTCGATCAGTTGCGGTGTCTTGTCGGCGTCGCGGATCGAGAAGAAAACCGTTCCTTCCTCGGGAAGATGCGTGCCGGCACCCAGCTGTGCCTTGAGGAAGGCGCGGGGGAAGGACCGGTCCCAACCCATGACCTCGCCGGTCGAGCGCATCTCAGGGCCAAGCAGCGTATCGACGCCCGGGAAGCGGGCGAAGGGCAGGACGGCCTCTTTCACGCTGAACCATGGCGTGCGGAAATCGGCGAGGCTCATCGGGTCGCCCATCGGTATGGTCACATCGTCCGAGACCGGCTGATGCGGCTTCGCCACCGGGAAGTTAGACAGTTTCTCACCTGCCATCAGCCGGGCGGCGATAGACGCGATCGCGCTGTCCACCGCCTTGGCGACGAAAGGCACGGTCCGGCTGGCGCGGGGGTTCACCTCGATCAGGTACACCTCGCCGTCCTTGATCGCGTATTGCACGTTCATCAGGCCGACGACCTTCAGTTCGCGGGCCAGAGCCTCGGTCTGGCGGATCAGCTCGTCCACGATCTCGTCAGACAGGGTATGAGGCGGCAGAGAACAGGCGCTGTCGCCCGAATGGACGCCGGCCTCTTCGATATGCTCCATGATGCCGGCGACATGCACCGCTTCGCCATCCGATAGCGCGTCCACGTCCACCTCGGTCGCACCGTCCAGATAGCTATCAAGCAGGACCGGGCTGTCGCCAGAGACCACCACAGCGTCGCGGATATAGCGTTGAAGATGCGCGGTATCGCGGACGATCTCCATCGCGCGGCCGCCCAGCACGTAGGACGGGCGGATCACCAGCGGATAGCCGATCTTCTCGGCGGCTTCCATCGCCGCCTCATCTGTGGAGGCGATGGCATTCCGGGGCTGTTTCAGCCCGAGACGGTTCACCAGATCCTGGAACCGCTCGCGGTCCTCGGCAAGGTCGATAGCGTCGGGCGTGGTGCCGAGAATCGGGATGCCTTCCGCTTCGAGCGCGCGGGCCAGCTTCAGCGGTGTCTGACCGCCGAACTGAACGATGACACCGTGAAGGGTACCCTTCTCTTGCTCGACGCGCAGGATTTCCATGACATGCTCGAAGGTCAGCGGCTCGAAGTAGAGCCGGTCCGAGGTGTCGTAGTCGGTCGACACGGTCTCGGGGTTGCAGTTGACCATGATCGTCTCATAGCCCGCATCGGTCAGCGCGAAGCAGGCGTGACAACAGCAATAGTCGAACTCGATCCCCTGACCGATCCGGTTCGGACCGCCGCCGAGGATGACCACTTTCTTCTTGTTCGAAGGGCGCGCCTCGCATTCGACGTCGCCCATCACGGGCATCTCATAGGTCGAATACATGTAGGGCGTCTGCGCTTCGAACTCGGCGGCGCAGGTGTCGATCCGCTTGAACACTGCCGTGACGCCAAGGTTCTGGCGCGCCCGGCGGACATTGTCTTCGGTGCGGCCGGTCAGCTTCGCGAGCCGAGCGTCGGTGAAACCCAGCATTTTGAGCCGGCGGAGACCTTCCTCGGTCACCGGCAGGCCGTCCTTGCGGACCCGTTCTTCGGCGTCGATGATCTCGCGGATGCGGTCGAGGAACCACGGGTCGAAAGACGTGACGGCCTGAATGTCTTCATTGGTCAGGCCGTGGCGCATGGCCTGTGCGATGACCCGCATCCGGTCGGGGGTCTGCTTTGACAGCGCGGCGGTTATGGCGGCGCGGTCGGGCGCGCCGGGGATCTCGATTTCGTCGAAGCCGGTCAGGCCGGTTTCCATCGAGGCAAGCGCCTTCTGCACCGATTCGTGGAAGGTGCGGCCAATGGCCATGGCCTCGCCCACGGACTTCATCGCGGTCGTGAGTTCCGGCTTCGAGCCCGGAAACTTCTCGAAGGCGAACCGCGGGATCTTGGTGACCACATAGTCGATGGTCGGCTCGAAGGACGCAGGCGTCACCTTGGTGATGTCGTTGTCGAGCTCGTCGAGCGTGTAACCCACGGCCAGTTTCGCCGCTATCTTGGCAATCGGGAAACCGGTCGCCTTGGACGCCAGAGCCGAGGACCGCGACACGCGCGGGTTCATCTCGATCACGACCATGCGGCCATCGGCGGGGTTCACTGCCCACTGCACGTTAGAGCCGCCAGTCTCGACGCCAATTTCGCGCAGAACCGCGATCGAGGCCGAGCGCATCGCCTGGTATTCCTTGTCGGTCAGGGTCAGCGCGGGCGCGACGGTGATCGAATCGCCGGTATGCACGCCCATCGGGTCCACGTTCTCGATGGAACAGACGATGATCGCGTTGTCCGCCTTGTCGCGGACGACCTCCATCTCGTACTCCTTCCAGCCGAGCAGGCTTTCGTCGATCAGGATCTGCGCCATGGGCGAGGCTTCCAGCCCGCGCCGGCAGATTTCGAAATAATCGTCGCGGTTGTAGGCCACGCCGCCCCCGGTGCCGCCAAGGGTGAAGGCGGGGCGTATGATGGCGGGCAGACCGATGTCTTCGAGCGCCGCCATGGCCTGTTCCAGACCGGCGGGGATGTCGTAACGGCCATTGGCGTTCTTCGGTGCGGCGACGATGGTGGCCTTGGGGTTTTCCAGCCCGATCCGGTCCATAGCCTCGCGAAAGAGCTTGCGGTCCTCGGCCATTTCGATGGCCTCGCGCTTGGCGCCGATCATCTCGACGCCGAATTTCTCCAGTACTCCCATCTCTTCCAGAGCCAGCGACGTGTTCAGGCCGGTCTGGCCACCCATCGTCGGCAGAAGCGCGTCGGGACGCTCTTTCTCGATGATCTTCGCGACGACCTCGGGCGTGATGGGCTCGATATAGGTGGCATCGGCAAGGCCCGGATCGGTCATGATCGTCGCCGGGTTCGAGTTTACCAGGATCACCCGGTAGCCTTCTTCGCGCAGCGCCTTACATGCCTGAGCGCCGGAGTAATCGAACTCGCAGGCCTGACCGATGATAATGGGCCCGGCTCCGATGATCATAATCGACTGGATGTCGGTTCTCTTCGGCATCGGCTGCCCCTGTTCTGACCCGCAAATTGGCGTGGGTTATAGGGATTGAAGCCGGGGGCGCAAGGGGAAGTGACGCAAAGGGCATGGCAATGACGGATTCCGGGTGGGCGAGGATCGGGCGCGGGCGGCTTTGGGTCGAATTCGTGCTGTTTTTCATTGTGGCGCCCCTCGCGGTTGCCGTGCTGTTGCCGCCGCGCTGGATGTTTCCGGCTTTGTTTACCGTCACGGGGGTGGGGCTGATCCTCTTGTTCCTGACGCCGGGCTTCCGGTTGTTGCTGCTGACACGCGGGCTTCTCAGGATGAGCACGCCCCTCGTCGTGATGACCGCCCTGGTCACGTTGGCTGTCGGATATGGCATCATGCAGGCCACGCGACCCGAGGCGCTCTGGATGATCGTCCGGCGCAATCCCGAACTGATGGCGATGATCGCGCTCGGCTATCCGGTCGTATCGGCCCTGCCGCAAGAAGTGGTGTTCCGCGTCCTCTTCTTCGAACGATACGCCCCCATCCTGCCAAGCCGGATCGCGCCCCAAATCGTCCTGAACGCCAACATCTTCGCGCTGGCCCATGTGATGTACTGGAGCTGGATCGTGCTGGCGCTGACCTTCGCGGGCGGCCTTCTCTTCGCATGGTCGTACCGGGTGCGTGGCAACTTCCCCGAGGCGGTCGTTCTGCACTCGGTCGCGGGTGTGGCGCTGTTTCTGCTCGGGATGGGGGTCTATTTCTACTCGGGCAACGTGCAAAGGCCGTTCTGAGGCCCCTCGCGCTTGACTTCCCGCGCCCGAGACGGTGTATCGGCGCGAACTCCGACACGCGTATCCCCGAAGGGACAGACCATGCACGCCTTTCGCAGCCATACCTGCGCCGCACTGAATGCCTCTCACGTGGGCGAGACCGTCCGCCTTGCCGGCTGGGTCCACCGCATCCGTGACCATGGCGGGGTGCTCTTCATCGACCTGCGCGACCACTACGGCATCACGCAGGTTCTGTGCGACCCCGACAGCCCCGTGTTCAATGAGGTCGAGAAGCTGCGTTCCGAGTGGTGCATTCGGATCGACGGCAATGTCAAAGCGCGCGATCCCGAACTGGTGAACCCCAAGATCCCCACCGGCGAGATCGAGGTCTTCATTCGCGACATGGAAGTGCTCGGCGCCGCCGAGGAACTTCCGCTGATGGTCTTCGGGGATCAGGAATATCCGGAAGAGACGCGTCTTCGCTATCGCTTCCTCGACCTGCGCCGGGCCGAGATGCAGAAGAACATGACGCTCCGCTCGGACGTTGTGCGCGACCTGCGCCAGCGCATGTGGGACCAGTCCTTCCGCGAATATCAGACGCCGATCATCACCGCCTCCAGCCCAGAAGGCGCCCGCGACTTCCTCGTGCCGTCGCGCCTGCATCCGGGCAAGTTCTACGCGCTGCCGCAGGCTCCGCAGCAGTTCAAGCAGCTTCTGATGGTCTCGGGCTTCGACAAGTATTTCCAGATCGCGCCGTGTTTCCGCGACGAGGACCCGCGCGCCGACCGCTCGCCCACCGATTTCTACCAGCTCGACATGGAAATGAGTTTCGTCGAGCAGCAGGACGTCTTCGACACGATCCAGCCGGTCATCAAGGGCGCATTCGAGGCGTTCGGCGGCGGCCGCAAGGTCGACGAGGTCTGGCCGCAGATCCCTTATGCCGAGGCTCTGCTGAAATACGGCACCGACAAACCGGACCTGCGCAATCCGATCGAGATGCAGATCGTGAGCGAGCATTTTCGCGGCTCGAACTTTGCGATCTTCGCCAAGATCCTCGAACAGGATGGCACCGAAATCCGCGCCATCCCCGCCCCCACCGGCGGCAGCCGCAAGTTCTGCGACCGGATGAACGCCTTCGCCCAGAAAGAGGGTCTGCCGGGGATGGGCTACATCTTCTGGCGGGATGGCGATGACGGCATGGAAGCCGCCGGTCCGCTGGCCAAGAACATTGGCCCCGAGCGGACCGAGGCGATCCGCCAGCAGCTTGGCCTTGGCGTGGGCGACGCGGCTTTCTTCCTCGGCGGCAAGCCGTCCTCCTTCGAGGCGGTCGCGGGCCGCGCCCGGACCGTCATCGGCGAGGAACTGGGCCTGACCGAGAAAGACCGCTTCGCCTTCTGCTGGATCGTCGATTTCCCGATGTACGAGAAAGACGACGAAACGGGCGACATCGACTTCAGCCATAACCCGTTCTCGATGCCGCAAGGGGGCATGGATGCGCTCGACGGCGATCCGCTCGGCGTGCTCGGCTATCAGTACGACCTGGCCTGCAACGGCTACGAGCTTGTCTCCGGCGCGATCCGGAACCACCGCCCCGAGATCATGTTCAAGGCCTTCGAGATCGCGGGCTACGGCGAGGACGAGGTGCGCAAGCGTTTCGGCGGCATGGTCAACGCGTTCCGCTTCGGCGCGCCGCCCCACGGCGGCTGTGCGCTCGGCATCGACCGGATGGTAATGCTTCTTGCCGATGAGCAGAACATCCGCGAAGTCATCCTTTTCCCGATGAACCAGCGGGCCGAAGACCTGATGATGGGGGCGCCCTCAGAACCGACGAACGAGCAGTTGCGCGAGCTTCGCCTCCGCGTTCTGCCGCCCGAGGACTGATGTACGACGCCGCCGTCCCCCCCAGCCTTCATGCCATCGCCCGGGCACGCCACCTACTGGCGCGGGTGCAGGCCGCGGGGGTTCCGGCGCTTCTGGAGCAGCAACTGGTGCCCGGCATGTTCGACGCGGGCACACAGCTCAGGACGGTCGGCATCTTCGCGCTGCGGGCCACCTATCCGCTTTGCGGCCAGGACTGGCCACGCGATATGCTGACCGGAGATTTCCCGCCCGGCCCGACCGGTCTTGATGCCCGGCTCGGCGTCGCATCGGAACAGGTCATGCGCCTCACACGCGCCGATTTCGACGGTGCCGCGGAGAGTCAGATCAACCATATCGCGGGCGATGCCGAGCTGACGCAGCGGGGACAGGAATACCTGCACCTCTTCGCTCTGCCGAACCTCTGGTTTCATCTGTCCATGGCCTACGCCATCCTGCGGCAGTCGGGGCTCGAGATCGGCAAGGCGGATTATGACGGGTTCCACGCCTATGAGCGGGGGTTCAGCTTCGTCCCATAACGGGCTTGTCCCACTGGTCCGGCGCTTTGCTTTCAAGGCGTCCAGATCGAAAAGCGGTCCGCCTCCCCCGAGCGCTTCAGACACTATTAAGGGTACTGTCCGCCCCTTCGCCTGTTTTGAGATATCCCGGGGGGCGCCGGAAGGGCGCGGGGGCAGCGCCCCCTCCGACGATGCGGCGTGACCGGACATCCGGACAACTCGACAAGCCCTGAAAAGGGCGCGATGGTCCGCCCATGCTATCGCGTCTGACAAATGCCGGTTTCGACGTTCTGGCCTGCAACCATGCCGAGGCGATCCTCGCGCATGATTTTCCGACCGAGCTCGACCTGCTCACCCGCGTCCTGGCCGAGTTTCGCATTTCTCTCGGAGAAATCGTGACCGGCGGAGGCGGCGAGGCCGGGCCGACCCAGCGGCTTCGCCACGAACTGTCTGATCTCAACTGGCGCAAGCACAATTTCACCATAGAGACCGTGATCGACGGCCGCGCGCGCGCCGGCGTCAGCCACGAAGTCGACCACGTCAAGTTCGCCGAGGCGGGCGCGCTTGCGCTTGAAATCGAGTGGAACAACAAGGATCCGTTCTTCGATCGCGACCTCGAGAATTTTCAGCGCCTCCACGCGCTCTCTGCCATCAGCGTCGGCATCGTCGTGACGCGCGGGGCCTCTCTGCAGGAAAGCGTCCTGCCGCGTGTCACGGCCTGGATGGAGGCGCGGGGCCTTACCGACGAGACCGATCTCGACGCCTTGGGAATCGCGCCCCGGACCGTCGCCCAACGTCGAGCCGTCGCCGAGCAGGTCGCCCGTGGCGCGTCCTTTCCACAGGCTTTCGCGCGGAAATTCGTGGCGGACAAGTTCGGCCAGGCGACCACACACTGGTCGAAACTGGAAGACCGCGTTCTGCGCGGGGTCGGCAACCCGTGTCCGCTTCTGCTGATCGGGTTGCCGGACGGTCTCGTAACCGACGACTGACGGCAACCGGTCAGTCTTCGAGCGAATCCTCGCGCTTCTCCTCGATCAGCTCCGCTTCTTCGGACTTGCGGGCAAGGAAACGCTCGCCAAAACCTTTGATCTCGTCATCCGAGATGACTTCCCTGGCGCGGCTGAAGACCTCGTTTTCCTCCTCGTCCATGTGGTGCTCGTATTCGTGCTTGAGCTCCTTGAACTTGGTCAGCCATGCGCCTTCCGACATGTCCATCTCGCGCAGCTCTTCCATCAGATCGTCAAGCTGCTGATGCTCGTGCACCGAATGGCGCGCGGCGTCCTGACCCCAGGTCTTGGAAATCAGCTTGGAATAGAAGGTTTCTTCCTCGGCTGCGGCATGGCTTTTGACGTCGTGATAGAATTCGTCCCAGGCCTCTTTCCTGGTGTCGGACGCACCGCTGGTATCGGCGATGGTCTCCAGAAGACGGCGGTGCGCGTCGTGGTCTTTCTTGATGGCTGTGTAGATGTCGGGCATGGCGGCACTCCTCGTTGCTGAGGAGGCAACGCGCCCGGGGCGCGGGCGTTCCGCGCTTATTCCGCCGCGACGGAAGAGTTGTAGCTGTAGGTCTTCCAGTCCGGTTTGTAATCGGCATCCGCCTGATTGCCCCAGACCGTCCAGCCCGGGCGGACACCGCGCCCGAACAGCTCAAGATACGGTCCCCAGGAACAGCTTTCGATCACCTCGTACTGTTCATCGGGCTTGCGGGAATGCTCGCGCTTGCGGCTCTGGATCATGTTGACCTGCCGCCGCCCCGCTGCCTCGGTCCGCACGTTCCGGCCACGTGTGCCGAAAAGAAGGATCTCGGTCACATTCCGAAAGTAGAAGCCGACGCCGCGCCCGTCCGAGCCACCATCCTTGCGGATCTTGTGCCAGACGATGTTCGACTTGTACTCGAACCCCCAGGCCGTCAGCACCTGAAGCCCTTCTGGCAGAAGCGCGTTCGGCACCCAGAGATAGCAATGCGCCCGGTCCTCCAGATGATCCGCCACCGGTAGCGCGCAGATTTCGTCCAGGGTCATCGTGGGATAACGGGCCAGGCGCTTGTGCTCCGGTGCGACCTTGCCGGTCCGGTTCACGAAGCGCCACGGCGGATCGGCCAGAACGGTCCCGAACCGGTCCTCTCCCAGAAACTTACCAAGGTCTTGTGCCGCGCTGCTCGTCATATCCAACATGATGGTCCGTTCAAGGCCGGTGTGGAAGTGGAACAATAGGCGAACGTGATGCTTCGATCAATCCCGGCTGTTGCCGGATCAGACCGTGTGTTCCGCCGCAAGCCGATTGGCAACGAGCCGGCGCAGCAGGTCGACGCCGGCAGGCGCTCGGTCGTGGGCTGCCGCTGCGGCTCTGAGCGCCTGTGACGCGGCCTCCAGTTCGTCGTCGTTGCTGGCCCGCGCGACCCCGAACAGGAACATGGCCACATAGTCCTGGGTCTCGCTGTCCATGGGGCCTGACAGAAGATCGTCGGCAAGTGACAGGTCGTCCCGGAGGGCGATGCGGTCGGGAAAGACCTCGTCGGTCGAAACGGGCCGGATTGCCGTAGGCCGGGCGGTGCGCGGCAACTCGGCCAGAATGGCGGTCTGAAACGCCGATATCGATGTGATCGGTTTGGCGATGAAGCTCTGCGCGCCGGCTGCCAGCGCCTCGTCCGCGCGGGTGTCGTCGCCCGACATCGCAAGGACCACCGGCCCCGATGCCGCCTCTCCGGTCGGGCCCGAGAGCTTCCTGATCAGGTCTAGGCCCGATCCGTCCGGCAGCCCGACATCAATCAGGACAATGCCGGGGCGATAAGTCCTCAGATGCCGCTCTGCTGACCGCAAACTGTCTGCGCGCCTGATCCGCGCGCCCGATCGCTGGCAGATCATGCGCAGCGCCTCACAGGTAAAGCGGCTGTCTTCGACCACAAGGATGGTTTGGCCAAGCAGGGGGCGTTCGGCCGTGGGCGGCCGCGTCATCAGAAAGTCGTCTAGTGTCTCAGGCATCGCCAAACCCATCCCTGGCAGATCGTTCCTGATCAACAATGGCGAAAGTTAACCTAAGGAATCGTTAACCGCCGACATCTCTGCAGCCACCCTCTGCGTCTGACTGTCACTTGGCCTTATACCGCATTCTGCGCATAAGTCTTGCGAAAGGAGTCATCTCATGATCGGACGCTTGAACCATGTCGCCATTGCGGTGCCGGATTTGACGGCTGCGGCGGCGCAATATGCAAACACCCTCGGGGCCGATGTCGGCCCGCCGCAGGACGAGCCCGATCATGGCGTGACCGTGGTGTTCATCACGCTGCCGAATACGAAGATCGAGCTTCTATACCCCTTGGGCGAGAACTCTCCGATTGCCGGGTTTCTGGAAAAGAATCCTTCGGGCGGCATTCACCACATCTGTTACGAGGTCGAGGATATTGCCGAGGCGGCGCTTCGCCTGACCACCGAAGGCGCGCGGGTCCTTGGTGACGGCACACCCAAGATCGGGGCCCATGGCAAGCCGGTGCTGTTCCTGCATCCCAAGGACTTCAACGGCACCCTGATCGAGCTGGAAGAAGTCTGATGTCGATCGTCTCTGCCATCGTTCTGTTCGCCGTGATCTGGTTCATGGTGCTCTTCGTCGTCCTGCCGATCCGGCTGGAGACGCAAGGAGACGTCGGTGAAAAAGTGCCGGGCACGCATGCCGGATCGCCCGCGTCGAGTTTCTCGATGAAGCGCAAGGCGCGGCTGACGACGATCTGGGCTGTCGTCCTGTGGGCGGCGATTTCGGCGGTGATCCTTTGGGGTGGCATCGGAGTGCGCGACCTCGACTTCTTCAACCGCATGGATGATGCGGGCGAGGCAGGCTGAGCCGTCGCTAGCGCGTCGTGGCGTGCAGTCGGTGGTAGAGATGCGTGAAGGCCGCAACACCGATGATCGGTACCATCAGGTTCACGATGGGCACGGTCAGTGGCACCGCCATGAGCGCACCCGCGATCCAGATCGTTCCGATATGGCGGCGAAAGGCGGCCTTCGCCTCTGACCTGCCAAGGCGGCGGACTGCGATCATGGCGAAGTATTCCCGGCCCAAAAGAAAGCCGTTCAGAGCATAGAAAATCACGGGCGCGAAGGGCGCCAGCACGAGGTAGGCCACCAAGGCCACAAGGTTGGCGGCGATCAGGACGCCTAGAAACCCGAGCGATTCCCTGATGCCTTCGGCCAAACCCACGCGGGGCGCGGGGCCTAGCGCGGGATAATGCCGGGCCTCGACCGCGTCGGCCACGTCATCCAGAAAGAGACCAGTGAAGGCCGAGGCGACGGGTACCATCAGGAAGACCGAAAGCAACATCATCAGCACCACAGAGCCCCAGGACAGTAGCTCATCCACGAAGCTGACCTCACCGATGAAGGGCAGGGTGAAGCTGTCCGGCAGGAGGAACTGGATCAGCCAGAATACCAGCACGTAAGCGCCGATCAGAAGCGCCAGCGTCAGTCCGACCCCACGCATCAGGACCGAGCGGAAACGCGGGTCCGACATCTGCGAGAGGGCGGCAAGTATCGAGTTCAGAATCACGCTTCGATCCACTCGACGATGCTGTCCATGTCGGGGCGGGGCCTTTCGGGTGGGGCCGATGTTTCGGTGCCGATATGGATGAAGCCGGCGATCCACTCGTGCGGCATCAGGCCCAGCTCTTTTTCGCGCCAGTCGCGGTCGTGGCTGATCCAGCCCGAAAGCCAGTTGGCGCCCCAGCCGGAGGCGAGGGCAGCATTCAGAAGCTGCATCGCAACCGCACCCGCCGACAGCGTCTGTTCGATCTCGGGGATCTTATCCGAGGGTTTCGGACTGGCCACCACAGTGACGGCCAGATCGGCATTGGCGAACTGCGCCACCAGCTTCTCGATCTTCTCGGGCGCAATGCCGAGTTCTGCGCCACGGGGGCCAACGGTTCCCGACAGGCGGGTCAGCGCGGGCTTCTCTAGGACAAGAAAGCGCCACGGCTCGAGCTTGCCATGATCGGGCGAGCGGGCGGCGATGGTCAGAAGATCGCTCAACGCCGCGCGATCCGGGACCGGTGCGGTCAGCGTTTTGGCCGGCCGCGAGCGGCGCGACTTCAGAAAGGCGACCGTGGCGGGGTCATGTCGGGTCATCGGTGTCTCCCTTTCAGGGGGAGGTATGACGGTGCGTCCGGAAATTCCAGCCCCACCGAGTGTTTCGGTCAGAGACCGAGCGCCTCGGCCATCTCGCCGACCAGCCCGTCCACGAAAGCGTCGAAACGCGGGCCGGGTTGCCGTTTGGTCAGTGTGTCCGCGAAAGGGTCGGGCGCGCGGATGACGCTTTCCGAAAGTTCTTCCAGGACGGCATGGCCGCAGAAGGGGACGTGGACCTCGGAGTAGCCGCCCTCGTGGACGAGGACCAGCCGCCCGCCGCAGATATCCTCGGCCAGGGCCTTGGTGGAACGGGTCATCCGGCGGAAGGTTTCGGCACTGGCCATCATTCGCGACAGAGGGTCGAAAGCAGAAGCGTCGAAGCCGCAGGCCACGACGATCACATCCGGCTCGAAAGCACGAATGGCGGGCAGGGCCAGCCGCTCGACCGCGGCGCACCAGCCCTTGTGGCCGGTGCCGGGCGGAAGCGGAATGTTGAGGTTCGCGCCTTTTCCCGGACCGTCACCCCTCTGGGAGAAATCGCCGGTGTCGAGCGGGTAGTTGCGCTCCTGATGGATCGAAACCGTGAGCACCTCGGCCCGATCATAGAAAATGGCCTCGGTCCCGTTCCCGTGGTGGACGTCCCAGTCCAGCACAGCGACGCGGTCCGCCTTGCCCGCGGCCAGGGCGGCTTCGACGGAGATGGCGATATTGGCAAGAAGGCAGAAGCCGTTCTGCCAGTCGGGAAGGCAGTGGTGCCCGGGCGGGCGGGAGAGCGCGTAGGCGTTCAGGTTTTGCCCGTCGAGAACCGAGAAGAGGGCTGCACGCGCAAGCCCCGCCGAGAGTGTCGCGATCTCATATCCGCCCGGACCGAAGGGCGTGCGGAGCCCAAGTTCGCCGCCGCCTGCGTCTGAGACGGCCTTGAACCGCTCCAGAAAGGTCTGCGGATGCACGCGGAGCAGGTCTTCCGGGCAGGCCGGTGCGGCAGAGCGTGTATCCAGTACCTCCCACAGGCCTGTCACCTCGAGAAGATTTTTGAGCCGCCGCTTGGTCTCCGGGCTTTCGGGCAGCCCACCCGCGGCCATCGGCTGGACGAGACCGCCCACCGGCGTCGTCAGCGCATAATTGCCGCCCGAATGCCAGAAACAGCGTTCGTCCCAGAAAAAGCCGGTGGTCATCGATCTGTCCTGGTTCCGAAGCAGGTATTGCGCCGCGCTGACGCGCGTCGCGCTGGGCGGGGGCTCTGCCCCCGTCGCGCGGGCGCGCGACTCCCCCGGAGTATTTTCGCCAAGAAGAACGCTGTCATGTCTTGTCCGTGGTCCTGCGGTAGACACCTTCGGGCAGGTTCAGCGCAGCGGTCAGGTCCGCAAGTTGCGAAAGGGACAGCGTGATCTTGTCTATTCGGTCCGTGCGGGGATCGAGCTGTTCGATCGTCACGCAATCCTCGAAGGCGGTGATGGTGACGTCTTCCTGCCGGTGGCTCGACGGTTCGTCCACAAGGGTGACGACCGTGGCGTCGAAATCGTGTTCGATGGTAAACATGGGTCCGAGCGTGACCTGATCGGCGGTGTTTCGCAAGCGGTGGAAAACGCCTTGGCGCCGACATGGCTTTGAGGGAAGACTGTTCTAGGTAATGGTTAAAGGAGATGCCGCATGATCCGTACCGGCGCTTTCGTTCTCGGGGTTCTCACACTGGCCGCCTGCGCGCCTGTCGAGCCCAATGTTCCCTCTGGAACCGGCCCGCTGGCGCCGGAACCGGTCGCCCGGACAGGGTCGCCGCAGAGCCTTGCCGATTTCCGCGCCGTGGTGGGGCGGGTCGAGCCGGTGGCAGAGGCCGCCTGCCGTCAGATGCAGCCGCGCGCCAATTGCGATTTCCGGATCGTGCTGGACGACCGCCCGAACCAGCCGCCAAATGCCTACCAGACCTATGATCGCAGCGGTCAGCCGATCATCGCCTTCACGCCGGCATTGGTCCGCGAGATGCAGAACCGTGACGAGCTTGCCTTTGCGCTGAGCCACGAGGCCGCGCATCACATCGAAGGACATATCGCGCAGACGCAGGCCTCGGGCACGACCGGCGCCCTGATCGGGACCGTTCTCGGCTCGATCGTGGGGCTGGACACGGCAGGGGTGGAAACCGCCCAGAATATTGGCGGAACCATCGGTGCGCGGCGTTACTCCAAGGGATTCGAACTGGAGGCGGATTCGCTCGGGGCGCGGATCGCTCTCCGCGCGGGATACGATCCGGTGCGGGGCGTGCTGTATTTCCAGCGCGCTCCTGATCCTGGCGACCGCTTCCTCGGAACACATCCGCCCAATGCCGACCGGATCACGGTCGTTCGCCGGACCGTCGCGGCGAACTGAGCCGGTTTTGACCCAGATCAGCGTACGCAGGCCGGCAGAGTGCTAGACCACCCTCCGACAGAGGAGGAAAGATATGAGCATTCTGACCAGACTGGAGCGCCACGAGCGGCTTTTGGATCGCATGGCCGACCGGAACGGTGCGGACCTCGATCTTGCGTTGCAAAGCGGCGCCATTTCGCCCGGCGAGGTGCGTGCGGCGGTGCTGGCCTGCACCGGGTGCACTGACCCGGAGGGGTGCGAGGCGCGGCTCGATAGAGGCGAGACGGGGCTGCCCGACTATTGCAGGAATGCCGACTTGGTCCGCTCAGTTGCCAGGGTGATGGGCGCCGCAGATTGACCGGATCGTCGCCGGGCGTCATCTAGAGAGCATGAACGCGATACGTGCCTTTTTCGAGCGCCTTCGGTGGCGGATAATCTGGAGCGCTGCGGGCGTCCGCGATGCCTGGGTTCACCAGCATTCGTTCCGGTCTTGGGTCTGGGCCAACCTTGTCTCGGGCGGACTGGCGATCTGGTTGCCGCTCGAAGGGGGCGAGCGCGCGCTGATCCTGGCGCTCGGGGTTCTGGTACTGGCCGCAGAAGCCATGAATACGGCTATCGAATACACCGTCGATTATATCTCGACCGAGCGGCACCCGCTGGCAGGGCGAGCGAAGGACGCGGGAAGCGCGGGTGTCTTCCTGACCGCTATCGCGGCCGGCGTCGCCTGGGTGGCCATACTGGTGCGGCTGGTCACCGCATAGGGCTTTTCGCGCGTGCCGCGCGGTCCATATCACAGAGATGACCTGTGATTTCCTCATGACGAGACGGCAGGCGTTGGCGGGTCTTGGCGCCTGTCTTGCGGCGCCTGCGATTGCTGCGACCGACCGGCTGGCTCCGGCTCTTGAGAAGGCGCGCGGCTTTGGCCGTGTGCGCGGCTTTCTGGTGCTGAAGGAGGGCGAGCGGCTGGCTGCGGAGCGTATGTCGGGACCGGCGCTTGACCGACCGGTCAACATAAAGTCCGTGTCGAAAACCATCGTCGCCAGCCTGACGGGCGCGGCCATTGATCGAGGGGTCCTGCCGTCATCCGCGACCACGATCGGCGAGGCGGCGCCTGCGCTTTTGCCGAGGGGCGCTGACCCGCGCGTGGCCGGGATTACGGTGGAAGACCTCGTAACTCTGCGCGCAGGTCTGGAGCGGACATCGGGCGCGAATTACGGGGCCTGGGTGTCGAGCGGCAACTGGGTGGCGGATGCGCTGTCCCGTCCCTTTGTCGCGGACCCGGGCGGCAGGATGCTTTATTCCACGGGCTCGACCCATGTTCTGGGTGCCATCCTGGCCGAGGCGTCGGGACGGAGCCTGTTGTCGCTCGCGCGGGACTGGCTGGGCGATCCGTTGGGGATCGAGGTGCCCGCATGGACACGCGATCCGCAGGGATATTACCTTGGCGGCAACGAAATGGCGCTGTCCGTCGAAGGCATGGGGCGGTTCGGCGAGATGATCCGGCAAGGTGGTATCTGGCAGGGCGAAAGAGTGCTGTCCGAAGAGTGGATCGAACAGTCTTTCGTTCCGAGGACGCGGTCGCCCTGGTCCGGGCTCGCCTATGGATACGGGTGGTTTCTGGGCCGGGCAGGCGGCGCATCCTATGCGCTTGCGCGTGGCTTCGGCGGACAGGTTATTGCGGTCTCGCCCCAGTTGGGTGTGACGGTGGTCATCACGTCGGACCCGACGCAGCCCGCGCGATCGAACGGCTATTTCGGCGAGCTGCAGGATCTGATCGAGCGCGACGTGTTCGGAGCGCTGTCCTGAGGGCTCTGCCCCCGCCGCTTCGCGGCTCACCCGGAGTATTTTCGCCAAGAAGAAATGGCTGTGGCGGTTGGGGGCGGGCGCGCATTCACCTTAATGGACGTTAGGGTTAACCGATGTATGCTGCTTGCGCTGCCGAGCGGTGGGGACAAGCGGCTCAGGAGCCGACGGGACGCCCCCAGAGGTCGTATTCGCTGGCCTCGTCCACCTCGACAGTCAGAACGTCGCCCGGCGCAAGCCCTTCGAAGCCTTCGTCGATGAAGAGATTCCCGTCGATTTCTGGGGCGTCTGCCATAGTGCGGCAGGTGGCGGCGTCTTCATCGACCTCGTCCACGATGACGGGCAGGCGCCTGCCGACCTTGGCGGCGAGCCTGGCCTCGGAAATGGCCTGAGCCCTGGCCATGAAGCGGTCCCAGCGGTCCTGTTTGACCTCGGGCGGGACATGGTCTGGCAGCGCGTTCGAACGGGCGCCTTCAACATTCTCATACTGAAAGCACCCGACCCGGTCGAGCTGCGCCTCGTCCAGCCAGTCGAGAAGGGTCTGGAACTCCTCCTCGGTCTCGCCCGGATAGCCCACGATGAAGGTCGAGCGGAGGGTGATGTCGGGGCAATCGCGGCGCCATGCGGCGATCTCGTCCAGCGTGCGGGCGGCGGCGGCAGGCCGCGCCATGCGGCGGAGCGTGTCGGGATGGGCGTGCTGGAACGGAATGTCGAGATAGGGTGCGATCAGCCCCTCTGCCATCATCGGGACAAGCTCGCGCACATGGGGGTAGGGATAGACGTAATGGAGCCGTACCCAGGCGCCGAGGCTGCCGAGGTCGCGGGCGAGCGGCAGGATCGGGAACTTGTCCTCGCGATCCTTCCAGTCGGTGCCATATGCCGAGGTGTCCTGACTGATGACCAGAAGCTCGCGCACACCGCTTTCGACCAGTTTTTCCGCCTCTCGCATGACAGCGCGGTGCGGGCGCGAAGCCAGTTTCCCGCGCATGTCGGGGATGATGCAGAACTTGCAGGTATGATTACAGCCTTCGGAGATCTTGAGATAGCTGTAGTGGCGCGGAGTGAGTTTCACACCGGCTGTCGGCATCAGGTCGATGAACGGATCGGGCGCGGGCGGGACGGCGGCGTGAACCGCGTCGAGCACCTGTTCGTATTGATGCGGCCCTGTCACGGCCAGTACCTTGGGATGCGCGCCGGTGATATACTCGGGCTCTGCGCCAAGGCAGCCGGTGACGATCACGCGCCCGTTCTCATTCAGCGCCTCGCCGATGGCGTCGAGGCTTTCTGCCTTGGCGCTGTCGAGGAAACCGCAGGTGTTCACGATCACTGCATCGGCCCCGCCGTAGTCGGGGCTGATCGCATAGCCCTCGGCGCGGAGCCGTGTCAGGATGCGCTCGCTGTCGACAAGCGCCTTGGGACAGCCAAGTGAGACCATGCCGATGGTCGGCTGGCCATCGCGCGGCGTCTCGGTCACGCGGGCGCGGGCAAGGTCGGGGCGCAGGTCGGGCGGGTTCTGGCTCATAACCGCGCCACATAGCTCCTTGTCCGCGTCGGGGGAAGGGGTCAGGCGGCGCGGGTGGTGACCACGCGGGCCACGGGCCAGTTCGTCAGCATCTGGTCGATGACTGCGGCCTCGACCGGTTTTCCGAAGAGATAGCCCTGAAGCAGATCGGCCCCGGCATTTACGAGGACCTTGCGCTGATGTTCGGATTCGACTCCTTCGGCCACGATCTTGAGGCCGAGGTCGTGACCGAGGTCGATCAGCGAGCGGACGATCGATAGGTCGTCCATATCGGTCGTCATGCCCGAGACGAAAGACTTGTCGATCTTCATGGCGGTGCAGGGCAGGTTCTTGAGGATGGTGAGGGACGAGCCATCCGTTCCGAAATCGTCCAGTGCAACGAACATGCCATGCTCGCGGAAACGGGTGAGTTGCTCGGCCAGAACGTCGAGATTGAAGCGGTTCGCGGCCTGTTCGGTGACTTCGATGGCAAGGCTGCGATGGGGCAGCCCCTTTTTGTCCAGTGTTGAAACGACGTCATCCACGAAGTCGGGGTTCTTGAGATCGGCTTCCGCGATGTTGAGGCCAACGCTGAACTTGTGGCCCTTTTCGTGCCAACGGGCGAGGTCATCGGTGATGATCTGAAGCATGGCGCGTGTGACCGCGCGGCAGGCTGCCGAATCCCTGAGAGCATTGGAGAACCGTTCCGGCGTGAGAAGGCCCAGCTTTGGGTGCTTCCATCGGACGAGAGATTCGAAACCTTCGATTTCCAGCGTCCGGGCATTTACCAGAGGCTGATAATAGGGGACGATTTGGCTGGTCTGCGCGGCCATCAGGATGCCGTCGATTTCCCAGATGCGGCGTTCGAAGGCGCGCCCGAGGTTGGGATGATAGCGGCCCGTCGCGTTCCGTCCCTCGCGCTTCACGTTGTAAAGCGCAAGATCCGAGGCCTTCATCAGTTCGAAAAGCGTTTTTCCGTCGCGTGGGTAGAAAGCATAGCCGATGGAGGTCGTCGCCATCAGCGTGTGGTGGGCCCCATCAAGGTCCATGGTGGCAACCACCGAGGTATCCACGCCTTCGAGGAAGTTCTCACATCCGTTCGCCACCTGACCTTCCATGATCAGAACCGCGAATTCGTCGCCGCCCAGACGCGCCGCCAGCGCATTCTCGGGAAACACCCGCCGGATCATTCCGGTCACGGACAAGAGCATTTCGTCGCCGGCGGCGTGACCATGCAGATCGTTGATGTCCTTGAACTTATCCAGATCTATCTGAGCCAGGCACAGCCGCTTTCCCTCGCGATGCGCCTTGGCGATCATGGCTTCGGCCCGGCTGTGGAAGCCGCGGCGGTTCAACAGCCCGGTCAGGCTATCGTGTTCGGCCAGATAGCGGGCCTGTCGTTCGGACATCTCCCCGTGGCGATGACTGCGATGCAGGAGCCGCGTCGCCACATAGACGAGAACCGCGGTCAGGCAGGAGGCGCCGACCGCGAGCGACCAGAAGAGAACGGCGAGGTTCGAGGCGGCCGAAGTCACATCCGTGATGAGGCGGATCATTACACCATGGTCGACGACACCCTGTTCAAGAATGCCATGCGCACCGTGATCTTCATCCGCGATGTTCGTCGTGGTTGTCGTCGTACTGCCAAGCCAGGTCTTGTTTCCGGCTGCACCCAGCATCTGAAAGACCTCGTGCTCCAGTCCTTCGCCATCAACTGAAGGTGTGGGAAGGCTGACGGCCCTGTCGGGGTCGCCCAGCACCAGATCGCCGTGAATTTGATGCGCGAGAAGCCTGTGGAAGGCCTGAAGCAACAGCTCCAGGTTTTCGCGTTCGACGTCCGCCGAAAGGGTCGCGGCGGGATCGGGCGACAGGAGCGTGATCTTGCAGTCGCAGTCTTTTTTGAGAACGTCGATCTGCTTGATGCTGCCGGCTGCGAGAGCGGCCTGCAAGGTCATCGCGAAAGTCGAATGCCGGTCGGAGAGACCCTCGAACTGAGCACCGGGCGGTGTATCCGCGAGGCACATCTCGAAGCCGTCCATCTGAGCGGCAAAGTAACGGCTCCACCGCTCGCCATTCGTATCGAAGCTGCTGATCAGCATGGACTGCATCATCGGCGCAGCCAGGAATGTCTTGATCAGGAGAAAAACACCGATGCCCGAGGCAAGCATAAGCCGCCACGGCATCATGTCCTTGAAATCGGCACTCACTACCCGCATTCAGCAGACCACTTGTCCGCCCCCGAGCGTGGGATAGCCGAAAACCTTCGAATTTTCGATTTCAAACCGTTGGCAGGGTTAACGTGCCCTTACGCGGTCAGCGCCTCCGGTCGCGGCGGTTCGACATTGGCTGGAAGGCCACGCCGACATGCGCCTCACAGTAGGGCTTGCCCTGCTGAACGGCGAGGCCGCAGAACCAGAAATCATCCGTCGCCGGGTCGCCGATCGGCCATTTGCAGGTCCGCTCGGTCAGTTCCATCAGGCTGATGCGTTTCGCCGATTTCTCGACCTCTCGGACGGTGGCCAGCGCTTCGGGGCTGATCTCGTTTGCCGAGGGTTGCGGCGGCAGCGGCTGGCCGGCCGGCACGATGGGCTTGCGTGGCTGAACCGTCACTTCGACGACCTTCTCTTCGGGCTTCGCGGCGGGCTTGGAGGGGGCCGGTTCGGCGGGTGCTGCACGTGCCGATTTCTTCTCGGGCGCAGGCGCAGGCGCTGCACCGGCGCGGTTCGAAAGACCCAGACGATGGACCTTGCCGATGACGGCATTGCGGGTCACACCGCCAAGCTCCTTGGCGATCTGGCTGGCCGACTGGCCCTCGCTCCACATCTTCTTAAGAAGGTCTACCCGCTCGTCCGTCCAAGACATACCCGTCTCCAAGGCGTTTTTCACTGAAGGCCCTATACTAGTCATGCCCTCCGGCAGGGACAAGGCGATCCCACGGGCATTTCGGCTTGTTTTCGGGGTTCTTTCCGGGGCGCCGTCATTTGGGGCGGGCGATTGGATGCAATCCGGCAACAATCGCGGCATCGCCCGGTTCGTTGGCCGTGCGGAAACCATCCCGCGCCAAAAAAATGCCGGAATTTTCCTTAACGAACATCGAAGAGCATTTGATTTATGAGGTTTCCGATGCAGAAGAAAGTGTGCGTATTCATTGCTTTGGCTGTAACCGGTCTGTCTGCCTGCGGGGGAGGTGGGGGAGGTGGCGGACTCGGCAGCGCCACAGCATTCGCGTCGCTTGGCGAAGTCTACCGCACAGAACCCACCGGTTCTCTTTTGAATGACCCTTTTGCGGTCTTTCAGGCCATGCGCGGCAACCCCGACTTCACGGCGAGCAACACCAAGGGCGCGACCGGCAATATGGCGGTTGCGACATTCCTCGGCGGCGCCCCGGTGCTTCGCGACGTCCGCATGTCGTTGAGTGAGGATATGACGGTTTTGACGCTTCAGATCGAAGGACTGGGGACGGTCAACCTGCCTGCAGATGGCACTCCGGGAGAGACTTCGGGAAGCTGGGGTGAGTTCTTTGACGGGCGGTACGTAACGCTTTTCACCTTCGATGATACAGGAACCATAGCCTATTCGGACAACCGTAACATCATGTCGACCGTGAACGGGCAGGGCGTTTTCGGATTGGAAACGCCGCTCGACCGGCTTCCCACCGGTTCCGGCCCTGTATCCTATTCGGGGGATTTCGAAACAATCGGCTATGTCACCAGCTACACGATACCCGCGGGCGCTGCGACTGATGGCACCATGAGCATGCTGGTAGACTTTGACAGCAGAACCATTTCGGGCACGACAGCGGGAGATATCTACTACATCACTTCCGGTAAGACCCTGCAGGTGGACGGTGGCGCGACGGGCACGATTTCGGGCAGCGTTTCCGGCAATGGTGTCGCTGGAAGTTTCACGCTCAACGGTGCGGAATCCAGCGCGTTCCACAGCTTCGAAGGAAATGTCTTCGGCTGGAATGCCGATGATATCGGCGGCGGCGTTGTGGCCTCGATCACGGGCCCAGGCGGGACCGGTTATGCCTATGGCACGTTCGAAACTACTCGGGACTAGCCTCCAAATTCCTCTGGACTCCACCACGGGGCGTCGGGTAACCGGCGCTTCATGTCGTTCAACACGCGCCATATCCTCCGACGCCGACGCTGATCCTCAGCGTTTCCGTCCGCGCGCGCCTGTCGCGCATCACCCCTGAAATCCGTTGACTCGCTGCCGCACGCGCGGCACCTCTGTCACTTCCGTATTCAAGGACCCAAGCGATGATCCCGTCGATCCTGCCGACCTACAACCGTGCTCCCATGACCTTCGTCAAAGGCGAAGGCGCCTGGCTGATCGAAGAGGACGGCACCCGATATCTGGATCTCGGCGCCGGCATCGCGGTCAATGCGCTCGGCCACGCCCATCCCAAGCTGGTGGCAGCCCTGACCGAGCAGGCTGGTCTGCTCTGGCACACCTCGAACCTCTACAACATCCCGGGCCAGCAGGAGCTGGCCGACCGCCTGACCGAGGCGACCTTCGCCGACACGGTATTCTTCACCAATTCCGGAACCGAAGCCTGCGAGCTTGCCGTCAAGATGGCGCGGAAATACTGGTCCGAGACGGACGATCCCAGAACCGAGATCATCGCGTTCACCGGCTCGTTCCACGGCCGGTCCGCGGCCGGGATCGCGGCGGCGGGATCCGAGAAGATGACCAAGGGCTTCGGCCCGCTTCTGCCGGGCTTCACGCATCTGCCCTTCGGCGACCACGATGCGCTGCATGCCGCGCTGACCGACCGGATTGCCGCCGTGATCCTCGAGCCAGTGCAGGGCGAGGGTGGGATCGTGCCGGTGCCGGACCAGTGCCTCAAAGGCTTGCGCGATCTCTGCGATGAGACCGGCGCGCTGCTGATCTTCGACGAGGTGCAATGCGGCATGGGCCGGACCGGCCGGCTCTTTGCCCACGAATGGTCCGGGATCGCGCCGGATATCATGATGGTGGCCAAGGGCATCGGCGGGGGCTTCCCGCTCGGTGCCGTTCTGGCCACCGAAGAGGCCGCGTGCGGCATGACGGCGGGCACGCATGGCTCGACCTATGGCGGCAACCCGCTCGCCATGGCGGTGGGCAACGCGGTCATGGAGACGGTGGCCGAGCCCGCCTTCCTTGATGAGGTTAATCGCAAGGCCGGCGCGCTTCGCCAGAAGCTCGAAGGGCTGGTGGCCGGTCATCCGGAGGTCTTCGAAGCGGTGCGCGGTTCGGGCCTGATGCTTGGCCTGAAGTGCAAGGTCACGAACACAGATGTGGTCTCGGCGGGCTATGCGCAGCACGTGCTGACGGTTCCTGCGGGCGACAACGTCGTGCGCCTGCTGCCGCCCCTCACCATCACCGATGACGAGATCGCCGAGGCTGTGAACCGTCTCGACCGCGCGGCAGCCGCGCTCGCGCCTGCGTGATCTTCGAATGTTCCTAATTATCCCGGGGGAGGCCAAAGGCCGGGGGCAGAGCCCCCAAGCCCCGACCGAAAAAGAGATATCCGATATGTCCCATTTTCTAGATATTCACAAAACCGACCCCGACGCGCTCCGGTCCATGATCGAGCAGGCGAAGGCGATCAAGACGGCCCGCGCCGGGCGACCCAAGGGGGCGAAGGACGACGATTTGCCGCTCGACGGGCGGATGGTGGCGCTCATCTTCGAGAAACCCTCGACCCGGACCCGCGTGTCCTTTGACGTGGGCGTGCGGCAGATGGGCGGCGAGGTTCTGGTCCTGTCGGGCAGCGAGATGCAGCTCGGTCATGGCGAGACCATCGCCGACACGGCGCGGGTTCTGTCGCGCTATGTGGACCTGATCATGATCCGGACGTTCGAAGAGGATGCGCTTCTCGAACTGGCCGATCATGCCACAGTGCCGGTCATTAACGGGCTTACCAACCGCACCCACCCCTGCCAGATCATGGCCGATATCCTGACCTACGAGGAGCATCGCGGGTCCATCGCCGGCAAGAAGGTGACCTGGTGCGGCGACGGCAACAACGTCTTCGCCAGTTTTGCCCATGCCGCCGGACAATTCGGTTTCGACCTGACCTATTCGGGGCCGCCGACCCTCGACCCGGAGACCGAGTTCATGGACCTCGCCCGGTCGAAGGGCTCGAAAGTCGAGATCGTGCGCGACCCGATTGCGGCGGTGACGGATGCCGACCTCGTGGTCACCGATACATGGGTCTCGATGCATGACAGCCAGACCACGAAAGAGCGGCGCCACAACCAGCTTCGCCCGTATCAGGTGAACGAGGAACTGATGCGCCATGCCAAACCGGATGCGCTCTTCATGCACTGCCTGCCCGCCCACCGCGAAGAAGAGGCGACCAGCGCCGTCATGGACGGCCCGCATTCGGTGATCTTCGACGAGGCCGAGAACCGGCTTCACGCCCAGAAGGCGATCATGCGCTGGTGCCTCGGCGTATGAGGCCGGGTCAGGGGCAGGGCGTGCTTCGGGTCAGGATGTCGAAGCGCGCGTCCTGCCCGACGATATCGTAATTACGTCTGACCGCCTCGGCGGTCGCGCTGCCGGCATAGGCGAGGATGTCTAGCGGAGCCTCGCGGAAAGGCAGGACCCGGTCGACGATCAGCACATCGGGGCAGCGGGCGAGGTCGCGCGCCATCTGCTCGCGGCTCCGTCGAAGGACGGCATGCCGTGGGTCGTCTTCCGTCGCGCCGTTCTCGACCATGTCCAGCGTGCCGGGCAGGAGCCATAGGGAGGCGGCGTGGCCGGTCCAGTCCGCACCTGTCTCCAGCGCCAAGGGGAAGGCGGGCAGCAGCGACGGCGACCAGACCAGCAGGCGCTCGGGCGCGATGCCCTGTGCTGCAAGCTGTGTTTCGAGCGGGGTCGACAGCGGGTTTCGATAGGCGCCGACCGACAGGAAGGCGTTCAGGAACAGAGCGATGACGCCGAGCGCCGCGATGGCCCGCGCGACCTGTGTGGCCTGGGCGGCCATCAGCGCAAGGGCAATGACCGCCAGAGCATGCGCCG
The DNA here is from genome assembly GCF_009830125.1 of Kangsaoukella pontilimi. Classification (GTDB taxonomy): domain Bacteria; phylum Pseudomonadota; class Alphaproteobacteria; order Rhodobacterales; family Rhodobacteraceae; genus Kangsaoukella; species Kangsaoukella pontilimi. Next base: position 619,206 of record NZ_WUPT01000002.1, read on the forward strand.
GTGCGGCGTGGTAGCTGAAACCGTTGCCCTGAAGCGCATAGGCGGCGAGCGCTGCGAGAAACAGCAGAAGCGCCCGGCGCGGGCCAGGCTCCGTGCCGGAACCGAGTGCGAGGCCCACCACCGCCAGCGTGACAGGCAAGGGCCAGAGATTGCGCAGGAACAGGTCGAAGGGCAGTGTGTAAGCGCCGTAGACCAGCCGGGCATCCGGCACGATGATCGTGAAATACTCCCGGTGGAACAGCGTCACACCTGCGACATAGGCTAGACCCACCGCGCCCATGGCAAGGTTGCCGGGTGCGAAGATAGGGCGGAGGCTGCGTTCGCGGATTGCCTCAAAAAGGGCGAGCAGCGCCGGGTAGACCAGGAAATGGGGTTTCAGACAGATGCCCACGCCCGCGACCAGTCCGCGCAGCACCGCGCCCTGTCCCGAGAACGGAGCGTGGAGGAACAGTGCCGCCGCCACCCATGGCAGGATCAGAATCAGCATAATGTGCTCGCGCTGACCGAAATGCGCGAGGAAGGGCAGGGTGGTGGCTGCTGCGACCGCCGTCAGGAACAACCATCGCCGGGGGAGGTCGCGGGGTGTCAGCGCCGTCACCCATGCCAGCGACAGGGTCGTCAGCGTGGCCATGAAGGCTGCGAGTGAGGCGGCCGGGGCAAGATCGAACAGGTCACCGAAATGGAGCGCGGCACGCATCAGGTAGAAGGCCAGGGGCGGGTTCACCTCGGACAGGTCCGTGTAAAGCCGTGCGCCCTCGATCCACTGACGTCCTGCCACGAGGTACCAGGCGACGTCGTGATTGACATAGGCGTCCCTGAACCAAGCGAAGATCGCGATTCCGGTGACAAAAGCGATGATCTGGCCCGGGTCGACGCTTGTCTCGCCGGAGCGAGAGAAGACGAGGTGCCGCTGCGCCAGGTAGCTTGCAGGCGGGACCGTCAGGCCCACCAGCATGAGAGCTTGCCAGAAAGGGAGATCCGCACGGTCGGCGCCTGCAACGACAAGGGACGAGATGACAAAGGCCAGTCCGGACATCGTCAGAAAACGCGGCAGATAGGGGCCGAGCGCCCCGTCCACGCGGAAGGTCAGTCGCGCCTGACCGACGAAGCTGACAAGAACGGCGGTCAGCCAGCCGGCCATGTTCGCGCCCTGCGGTGCGAGACCGAGGCGATGCGCAACCCAGGCAGCAAGCAGGTGGGTGAGCGTGGCCGCGACGCCGACCATCGCGAAGGTCGACACTTCGCGCAGGCGCTCGGCTCTGGCTGTCACGTCTTGTCCTCGCCGCCCACGACCGAGCGGACGATGTAAAGCGGCCGCGCGCGCACCTCGCCATAGATGCGGCCCACGTATTCGCCCACGATCCCGATCGCAAAAAGGTTCAGCCCGCCGAAGACGAGAATGAATATCGCGGTCGATGCGTAGCCCGGCGTGTCACGCCCGGTCAGAATCGTGTCGAACAGGATGAAGGCAGCGTAGAGGAAGCCCGCGAGAGCGGTCAGGAAGCCCACATAGCTCCAGATGCGGAGCGGCCTCGTTGACGACGCGAAGATGCCGTCGAGCGCAAAGTTCCAGAGCCGCCACATGCTCCATTGCGACCGGCCAGCGGCGCGGCCCGCTCGGGTGTACTCGACCTCTGCCGTTTCGAAGCCGACCCAGCCGAACAGCGCCTTGTTGAAGCGTGCCCTTTCGCCCATGGCGTCGAGCACAGCCAGAACCTGACGGTCGAGCAGGCGGAAATCGCCCACATCCGCAGGAATGGGCCGCTCTGCCAGCATGTTGAAGACGCGGTAGAACTGCCGTGCGGTCCAGCGCTTGATCAGACCGTCCGACGACCGGTCGGAGCGGCGGGCATTCACGATCCGCGCGCCTTGCTGCCAAAGGTGGATCATCTCGGGGATGACGGCGGGGTCGTCCTGCAGGTCGACGTCGATAGGAATGGCGCAGGCGCCCTTCGCCTCGGCCAGACCGGCGGCGAGCGCCGCGTCCTTGCCGAAATTGCGCGACAGGTTGACGATGCGAATGCGCGGGTCGTCCAGCATGGCCGTCCGAAGGATGAATTCGGTGGCATCGGTCGAACCGTCATTCACGAAGACGAACTCGAAGAGACAGGTGTCCTCCAGAGTCGCAATCGCCGGACCGATACCATCCAGAAACGGACCGATGGCGGCCTCCTCGTCCTTCACCGGGACTACGAGCGAGACCAGCGGCAGCACTTCCAGCGCGAGTTGCGGGTCGTCCGATGCCGGTACGCCGGGGTCCGAGATATGCGAAGCCTCTGCCATTTGGCCCCTGATCATTCCGAATGGCGGGACAATTCCGCCTTTGACAGGCTTTTTGTCTCTCGAAACGGGCAACATCATGGCAGAGGCGGGGCAGGATCACGCCCCCTCGACAACGGGCGAATTCCGCTACATATCCTCGGCCATGACAGACCTCGCTCATATCCGCAATTTCTCGATCGTGGCCCATATCGACCACGGCAAGTCGACGCTCGCCGACCGGCTGATCCAGTTGACCGGCACCGTGGCCGAACGCGACATGAAGGATCAGTTGCTTGACGCGATGGACATCGAGCGTGAGCGCGGCATCACGATCAAGGCCAACACCGTCCGGATCGAATACCCGGCAAAGGATGGCGAAACCTATATCCTCAATCTGATCGACACGCCGGGCCATGTCGACTTCGCCTACGAGGTCAGCCGCTCGATGCAGGCGGTCGAGGGCTCGCTTCTGGTGGTCGATGCCTCGCAGGGCGTCGAGGCGCAGACGCTCGCCAACGTGTATCAGGCGATCGACGCGGACCACGAGATCGTGCCGGTTCTGAACAAGATCGACCTGCCCGCCGCCGATGTCGACCGGGTCAAGGAACAGATCGAGGATGTGATCGGCATCGACGCGTCGGAGGCTGTGCATATCTCGGCCAAGACCGGACTGGGCATTCCCGACGTGCTGGAAGCCATCGTCACGCGCCTGCCTGCGCCCAAGGGGGACCGCGACGCGCCCTTGAAGGCGATGCTGGTCGATAGCTGGTACGACCCGTACCTCGGCGTCGTCGTCATGATCCGCGTGATCGACGGCGTGATCCGCAAGGGCGACATGATCCGCATGATGCAGACGGGCGCGCGCTACGGCATCGACAAGCTGTCCGTGCTCCGCCCCGCCATGCAGGACATCAAGGAGCTTGGCCCCGGCGAGATCGGCGTCTTCACCGCGTCCATCAAACAGGTGCGCGACACCAAGGTGGGCGACACGATCACCCACGAGAAGAAGGGCACTGACACGCCACTGCCGGGCTTCAAACCGTCTCAGCCGGTGGTCTTCTGCGGGCTTTTCCCCGTCGACACCAACGACTTCGAAGACCTCCGCGACGCCATCGAGAAGCTGGCCCTCAACGACGCCTCCTTCACCTACGAGATGGAGACGTCCGCTGCTCTGGGCTTCGGCTTCCGCTGCGGGTTCCTGGGCCTTCTGCACCTCGAAGTGATCCGCGACCGGATCGAGCGGGAATACGACATCGACCTGATCACCACCGCGCCTTCGGTGATCTATCACGTCTACATGAAGGACGGCTCCAAGCTCGACCTGCACAACCCCGCCGACATGCCCGACGCGACGCTCGTGTCCCATATCGAAGAGCCGCGGATCAAGGCCACCATCCTTGTCCCCGACGAGTATCTGGGCGACGTGCTGAAGCTCTGCCAGGACCGGCGCGGCATTCAGGAGGACCTGACCTATGCCGGTGCGCGGGCGATGGTGGTCTATGACCTGCCGCTGAACGAGGTGGTCTTCGACTTCTACGACCGGCTGAAATCGGTGACGAAGGGCTATGCCAGCTTCGACTATCAGCTGATGGGCTACCGCGAGGACAAGCTGGTCAAGATGCAGGTGCTGGTCAATGACGAGCCCGTCGATGCGCTGTCCATGATGGTCCACCGCGACCGGGCCGAGATGCGCGGCCGCGCCATGTGCGAGAAGCTGAAAGAGCTGATCCCGCGCCACATGTTCAAGATCCCGATCCAGGCCGCCATCGGCGGCAAGGTCATCGCCCGCGAGACGCTGTCGGCGCTGAGGAAGGACGTGACCGCCAAGTGCTATGGCGGCGACGTGACCCGGAAGAAGAAGCTCTTGGAGAAGCAGAAGGCGGGCAAAAAGAGAATGAGGCAGTTCGGGAAGGTCGAGATCCCGCAGGAAGCTTTCATAAATGCGTTGAAGATGGACAGCTAGCTTTCACACTGCGCGTTTGCTGCCTTGGAATTCTTACTTTGGGTGTGGCGCCTGTACGTTGACGTCAAGCGCAACTGCGAGCATCCTTGAAGCTTGTCAGACAGGTTTTGGGAGTTAAGACTTGAATGCGGAATTGAAACCTAGAGCACTTGATATAGAATTTTTTTCAAAGGAGAGCAGCAAGACAACGCAGCTTGTCAATAATGCTGACGTTTCTGCCCAAATAGACGGTAAGCATACTTGGTTTAAATATATATTTAATGAGCCTGTGTTTCTGACAAAGATTGAGGTTTTTTCAGAAGGTTATAATTCTTGGGATAAGTTCGAGATAATTGTTACTCATGTTGACGGTACTTTTCATGAGGAAAGTGTCGATGTTAAAACTGGTGTTGTGTCGCTTCAGCTTGGCAAGCTCGTGTCAGGTTTTCAGTTTCGACCTGGCCGAAAATGGTCGTCTAGCCCCAAGATAACTAAAGTCATTGCGACTGGTCTTACTCTATCCGAGTTCCATGCCTTTGAGTGGAAACTCAAAGAGCATGAGCAGAGAGCGGCGGAGCTAGCTGAGAAGCAAAGCAATTATGATGCTCTCAAGGATACCAGAGACACGCTATCTTCTGAAAAAACTCAGTTGGAATCTGAGATCGGCAAGTCAAGGTCGCAGCTCGATGATCTCAACACCAAAGTTAGCTCGGCGTCGAACAGCCTCGAAACCCTTTTAGAGGATGTGAAAACTGCCCGTAGCGACGTGAAGCGTGCCCGTGAGGACAAAAACAAGCTTCTAGATGAAACGGCCGAAATACGGCGAGAACTCGAAACGCTTACGCGGGAGGTAAGGCTTTTCCCAAGTGAGATTTCGGGCTTCGTTCGTGAGGGAAACAGGAACATTCGATGGTATATCGGGCTATCAATGCCTTTTGTAATTGTACTCTTCGTAATACTGAACTCATTATTTTCGAGCGCTATTGATTTGACTCAACTATGGCGCAATGAGGAATCCATTGATGTCTGGACAATTTTTCTTACGCGACTACCATTTGTTTTAGTTGCCTTTGCGCTGATCGAAGCTTGCGGATATATTGTTGGTCGGCTCATTTATGAAATAGTTAGGATTAACCGTCAACGACTAGAGTTTGCCAAGCTGAGTATCGTCGCTAAGGATGTGTCGGCAGCTTCTGCCAACACTACCTCTCTTACGGACGACGAAGTTTTTGAGAAAGAAACTCAACTCAAGATGAACCTCCTTCGTGAGCATATGAAAAACCAGTCCGCTGATCAGTTTGAATACAAGGGTAGTGCAATTGTTTCCGCACTGGTTGGCGTTGCAGAAAGGCTTGGAGGAAAGAAGGGCGACTGAACTGCCCCATCAGGGCGGGCGCTTTTCGCCCCCGGGGCTCCGCCCGTTCGGACCTGAATACGTCCACTGCACGTTTTCCGAGACGGTCCTCACCCCCTCGGTTCGGGCGCAGCGCATTGAACAAAGCGAACCATAAGAACCAACCCGTAGGGCGCGGCTCACCCCGCCGAGGCGTGTCATTCCCCCGAACGGAACCGACCGCCACCGTTCCCGAGAAATGCCGGTCTGAAAGCCCGCCCTACGCGTTCGCGACCGCTGCGCACGAAAAAGCCCGGCGGTTCCCCGCCGGGCCATTCTCTCAGCCGAGCCTTTCGCACTCAGTACTGCGCGCGGTTCGACTCTTCCTGGATCACCTCGCCGGCGGTTTCGATGTCTTCGCCGGCGCCTTCGACGGTCTGGCAGGCGGCTAGCATGGTCAGGGCGGCGAGGGTCAGCATGATGCGTGTCATTTCTATCTCCTTCTCGACTGAGAGGAGAACGCGCTGCCCCCGCCTTTGGGTTCCCTAGAACAGCCCGTCGCCGCCGTTACGGTCTTCGGCGATGGTGTCGGCGCCGATGGCGGCGGCGCCGCCGATCACAACGGGGACGCAGGCCGTGGTCAGGGTGAGAAGGGCGAGGGCAAGGGCAAGGCGGTGAAGCATGGGGGTCTCCGGGTCTTTTCGCGCCGACGTTAGGACAGCGCCGGGCCTGTCGCCAGCGCGGGGGCGCGGGGGCGTGCGATTCGCGGGCAAGTGCGACCGCTCTGCACCGTTCAGGCGGGGGTGAGTCGCGGCGATTCCCAGTGGATTTGCCCCGACAGGGCCGAAAATCGCCTTTGCAGGCGCAGAAACAGGGGGCTGGGCGCCGAAAACCGACCTGTCCACAGGGAAGCCTCTGGAACACCGCGCTTTTCCCGACATGTCCACCGGGATGTCCCCCCGATATCAACAGCTTATCCCCAGCGATTTTTCATGCTGCACTGCTTTTTCATTGGCAAAAGCGACGCCAGTTGCGACCTTGTCCTTACCGCAACGGAGCGTAAGCGAAGGGGCGGGTCGCAAGGGCCGAAGGGCCGCGGAAGCGCGATGGGCCGGGGATCACATGACCTCCGCCACAGCGGGAAAGCGGAACCGGCAAGCCCCGGGAAAGGAAGGGTTTTCGGACCTGGACCGGAACGGGAGGAGCCGAGGCCGGAGCGAGGCCGGAGGGGCTTTTCGAAGCGCCGAAGGTCGGGTGCCGGCGGAGACGCAGGGTACCACTGGGCCAAACCGCCCTCGGGTGGACAGGTTCAGGAAGGCGTCAGGGCGCGCCCCTCGCGGGCGCAATGCAAAGACCGCGTCTGAGCACCTGGCGCCTTTATCCTGTCCAAACGCAGCAGACCTCCTCACGATTGACTGTCCGGAGTGAAAAACGGGGCCGGTCGCCTATGCGTCCGAGCCCCGTTCCCGTCAGTATGCTGTACCGCGTCTACGCACCTGTGCGTTCCTCGTAGCGAAACCGGCCGGAAACATCAACAATATCTTGCGGCGCATTTGACGCATCCCCCAACACCTGTGCGGAAACGCAATGGACAGGCATTGGACTCTTCGTCCGGCCCGAAAACATGCTATCCTCGGTCCACATTGCTGGGGGGCGATGATGAAACGTGTATTTCCACTTCTTTTGATCGCGATTTTCGCGCTCTACTTCTTCGAAAAGCAGACAGGTCGCAACCTTGGCGTCGGCTACACGCTCGGCAAGAGCGCGGGGTTGGTCGACGGGCTTCTGGGCACCAGTATCGCGGGCGGTTTCGCCGGCGGCTATGGTGCCGCGACCGGCGTTGGTGGCCGCATTTCTGGCGGTGCTCAGGGTCTGGGCGGGGCTGTGAGCGGCAACATGGGGTCTGTCTTCAACCAGTAGACGTTCCGCGACGGACTCCAAATCGCGTGCTTTTTATGCTATGATAATCCCCATTGAAAAGCTGTCGTGGGGGAACGTGATGCATATGCGCGTCTTTACGGCTGCAGTTGTTTGTCTTGCAGTCTATTTGGCCTTTGGTGACTTCATTCACGGCTCCAGACTGTCCGCGCCCGAGAATTTCGTGGGCGATGTCGGCAGGGGGATCGGCACGGTGATCAGTGGCGCTGCCACGACGGTCATCGCTGCAATCGGAATCTGAAGCCGGAAGAAAATGGACCGGACGGATGCGGGAACTTCATCCGCCCGGTCGAGCCCCCCCGTCCGTCAGGGAATGGGCGCTGTACAGGGACAACAAGCGCCATGGGGAACCATGAGTCGCTAACGCGCTTCTGCTGCAATGGTTCCCGGCAAAAACACCAAAAAACGACCGAGCGGTTGGATGGGGTTTAACCTGCCAGAAAGGCGCTGACGGCGGCCTCGAATTCCCGCGGCTTTTCAGCGTGAAGCCAGTGTCCGGCGTCGGGAATTTTCGCGAAGACGGCGTTGGGGAAGAGGACCTTTATCCTGTCGCGCGCTTCGGGTTGAACGTAGTCGCTGTTTGCCCCCGAGAGGAACAGCGTGGCGCCTTCGAAACGGCCGTCGATATCGGGAAAGCCGAGGACCTTGTCCATCTCATCGGCGAGCGCGTCTAGGTTCAGACGCCAGCGCCGCTCCTTGGGATCGAGCGACTGAAGGAGGAAGGCGCGAATACCGGCATCTGGCACAAGCGCGGCAAGCTGGCGGTCTGCGTCGCTGCGTTTTTCGACCGTCGACAGGTCAAGCTCGCGCATGGCGTCGATCAGGTGCATCTGCGTATGGGAATAGGCTACCGGCGCAATATCCGCGACCACAAGCCGGCCCACAAGTTCGGGGCGGGTCAGGGCCATGACCATCGCCGCCTTGCCCCCCATCGAATGGCCGATCACATCATGTGCGGTTCCACCCGTGGCGATGGCCAGATCGTCGGCCATTTCGGGATAGCCATGGACGTCGAACCAAGGGCTTTCACCATGGTTGCGCATGTCGACGACGGTCACCGGACGCTCCTCGGACAACCGCTTGGCGATGACGCCCCAGTTTCGCGCCGAGCCGAAAAGGCCATGGGCGATCAGAAGGGGCGTCCCGCTTTGCTCTGACGGATGGACGACGGCGTTCAGCACGGGGTCACACCTCCGGCGACGGCTTACAGGTTCGGATAAATCGGGAACCGATCGCAGAGCTCCTGCACCTCGGCCCGCACAGTCGTTTCGACGGGGCTGTTGTCATCCTCGCCATTGGCGGCAAGGCCGTCCACGACGCGGGTGATCCAGCGCCCGATCTGCCGGAACTCGGTCTCACCGAAGCCGCGGGTCGTACCGGCCGGCGATCCCAGACGGATACCGCTGGTGATGGTCGGCTTTTCCGTATCGAAGGGGATGCCGTTCTTGTTGCAGGTGATGTGCGCGCGGCCAAGGGCAGTCTCGGTCGCCTTTCCGGTCACGCCCTTGGGGCGCAGGTCGACAAGAAGGACGTGGGTGTCCGTGCCGCCCGTCACGATGTCCAGGCCGCCCTTCATCAGCTCATCCGCCAGCGCCTGCGCGTTGGCGATGACCTGTTTCTGGTAGAGCTTGAAGTTGGGGCGAAGCGCCTCGCCGAAGGCAACGGCCTTGCCTGCGATCACATGCATCAGGGGGCCGCCCTGAATGCCGGGGAAGATGGCCGAGTTGACCTTTTTCGCGATGGTCTCGTCATCGGTCAGGATCATCCCGCCGCGCGGGCCGCGCAGCGTCTTGTGCGTGGTCGTCGTCGCGACATGGGCGTGGGGGAAGGGCGAGGGATATTCGCCCGCGGCGACGAGACCGGCGAAATGGGCCATGTCCACGAGAAGGTACGCGCCCACGCTGTCGGCGATCTCGCGCATGCGGGCAAAGTCGATGATGCGCGGAATGGCCGAGCCGCCCGCGATGATCATCTTGGGGTTATGCTCGGCGGCAAGCTCGGCTACCTGGTCGTAGTCCAGCTCCATGTCCTGCTTGCGGACGCCGTATTGAATGGCGTTGAACCACTTGCCCGACTGGTTCGGCTTGGCGCCGTGGGTCAGGTGACCGCCCGCATCGAGGCTCATGCCGAGGATCGTGTCGCCCGGCTGCAGAAGGGCGGTGAACACACCCTGGTTCGCCTGGCTGCCCGAGTTCGGCTGAACATTGGCGAAACCGACGCCGAACAGTTCCTTCGCGCGCTCGATGGCGAGATTTTCCGCGATGTCCACGAACTGGCACCCGCCATAGTAACGGCGGCCGGGGTAACCCTCGGCGTATTTGTTCGTCATGACCGAGCCCTGCGCCTCAAGCACCGCTGCGGAGACGATGTTCTCGGACGCGATCAGCTCGATCTCGTCGCGCTGGCGGCCCAATTCGCGTTCCATGGCGTCCCAGATTTCAGGATCGCGGGTGGTGAGCGTTTCGGTGAAGAATCCGTTGTCGCGATGCGGCGCGTTCATGTGGCAAGTCCCTTCGGAGCTGGCGTCAGCAGATGGCGCGTGTCTTACCCCCATTCCGCTTGGTCCGAAAGACGGTAAACCGGCATTTCATCGCGGAAACTCGGCCTTCGGCTTGTATTTCGGGGCATTCGCGGCAATCGTCGCGAACGTCATTGGAAGTGCGGACAAAATGGGCAAGGCAATCTGTTTTCGGGCAAGCGACACCGATGTCGCGCAGGAGGCGCTTTCGGTGCTCACCGGGCAGCACGGCCAGACCGAGGCCGAGGCGGCCGAAGTGATCGTCGCGCTCGGCGGTGACGGGTTCATGCTGCAGACCCTGAACGACGTGCGCCCATTGGGCAAACCGGTCTACGGCATGAATTGCGGGACTGTTGGTTTCCTGATGAACGAATACCGTGAAGACGGGCTTCTGGAACGTCTGGCCGAGGCCCATGAAGAGGTCATCAATCCGCTGTTCATGCGCGCAGGCAGCGAGGACGGCAGCGTCACCGAGGCGCTTGCGATCAACGAGGTTTCGCTCCTCCGGGCCGGGCCTCAGGCGGCGCGGCTCAAGATCAGCGTCGACGGCAGGACACGGCTGGACGAGCTTGTCTGCGACGGCGCCCTCGTCGCGACGCCTGCGGGCTCCACCGCCTATAACTATTCGGCGCATGGCCCGATCCTGCCCATCGGGTCCGAGGTGCTGGCGCTGACCGCCGTTGCCGCGTTCCGGCCCCGGCGCTGGCGGGGCGCCTTGGTACCCAAGAGCTCGGTTGTCAGGTTCGACGTCATGAACCCGGAAAAGCGGCCCGTGATGGCAGATGCCGACAGTCGACCGGTGCGGAACGTGCACTGGGTCGAGGTCCGCAGCGAACCCAGCGTGTCGCACCGGCTCTTGTTCGATCCGGGGCACGGTCTGGAAGAACGGCTTATTCGCGAGCAGTTCGCCTGAGCGTTGCGCGGCGGCACCGTTTCCGGCGGTGGGGCGCGCAAGACTCTTGAGCGGGCGCGCGCCCCGTGCCACCTTGGCCCCAATGAGCCCGGTCGCAAGAGCCGGGACAAGCGAGCAGAGGCATACCCATGAGCGAACCGGCCGTCCTGACCGACGACGTGCGCACGCGCATTCTTGAAGCCCCCGACATGATCCTGAGCGATCCCGACGTGATGCGGGCTCTGATCGCCGCGAACGAGCGTGCCATGGGCGGCAATATCGTAGACCTGCGCGGCGTCGCCATGGACCGGCTGGAAGACCGGCTGAGCCGCCTTGAAGAGACCCACAAGTCCGTCATCGCGGCGGCCTATGAGAACCTTGCGGGTACGAACCAGATTCACCGTGCGATCCTTGCCTTCCTCGATCCGCTCGACTTCGAGAGCTTCCTGCGCATCCTCGGCACCGACATCACCGATATCCTGCGCGTGGGTCAGGTCAGGCTTGTGCTCGAAAGTCACGAAGCCGGGTCGGCGGACGCGGCACTTGGCCAGATGGGCGAGATCCTCGCCGTGGTCGAGCCGGGCTTCGTCGAGACCTATATCGGACGCGGGCGCCCGGTGCGGCAGGTCACGCTGCGCCCGACCTCGCCCGCCGAGGCTGTGATCTTCGGCCCGAACAATGCGTGGGTGGCGTCCGAGGCCTGCATCCTCCTCGATTTTGGAGAAGGGCGTCTGCCGGGGATGCTGGCATTTGCGTCGGATGATCCACAGCACTTCTCGCCGAACCAGGGCACGGACCTGCTCAGCTTTTTCGGCGGTGTCTTCGAACGCGCCATGCGGCGCTGGCTCGGGTGATCCCTGCCGGTCTTGCCGACGCGCTCGACCACTGGCTGGCCGAGATCAGGGGCGTGGGCGGTCTGGCTGACAAGACGGTCGATGCCTATCGCGCGGACGTGGCCGGATTTCTGTCGTTTCTGGTCAACCATGAAGGCGACACGATCGGGCGTGCGGCGCTTTCCCGTCTCACCTTGCGCGACATGCGGGCGTGGATGGCCCACGAGCGGGCGCGCGGCCTGAGTGCGCGGTCGCTGGCGCGGGCGCTCTCGGCGGTCAAGGGCTTTGTCGGCTGGTGCGCCGAGCGGGACGGCTTCGACCCGACACCCGTTCTGATGGCGCGCAGCCCCAAGTTTCAGAAGAAACTGCCCCGCCCACTGGCCGAGGATGCTGCGCAACGCATGATAGAGACGGTCGAAACACTCGCCCGCGAGGACTGGGTCGCCAAGCGCGACACGGCGGTCTTGACGCTGCTTTACGGCTGCGGGCTGCGGATATCCGAGGCGCTGTCGTTGACCGGTGCGGATGCCTCACTGTCCGACACGCTCAGGATCAGGGGCAAGGGCGGCAAAGAGCGGATCGTGCCGGTTCTGCCGGTGGTACGGCAGGCGGTCAGCGACTATGCCGCGTCCTGTCCATTCGATCTATCGCCGGACCAGCCGCTCTTCCGCGGTGTCCGGGGCAAGGCGCTCAGCCCTCGTGTCGTGCAGAAGGGGATGGAAGCGATGCGTGCCGTGCTGGGCCTTCCGGCCAGCGCCACGCCGCACGCCATGCGGCACAGCTTCGCCACGCACCTCCTCAACGCTGGCGGGGACCTCAGGACCATTCAGGAGCTTCTGGGCCACGCCTCGCTGTCCACCACGCAGGCATATACCGCCGTGGACACTGCGCGCCTGATGGAAGTCTACGAGTCCGCCCATCCGAGAGCGCGCTAGCCGCCGTCCTTCCACCGCGTACGGTAGAGGTCGAAGCGCCGGTCGCGCAGGTTCCTGACCGATCCCCGCGCGCGCGCCCACTGAACGGTGGCGAGGTTCAGGTCGGCCACGATGATCATCTCGACATTCTCGGACGCCTCGGCCGCGATGCCGTCGCGTGCGAATGGGAAGTCACAGGGCGTCATGATTGCCGATTGCGCATACTGGATGTCCAGGTTCGAGACATTGTCCAGATTGCCCACCATGCCGGAGGTCACGACATAGCACTGGTTCTCGATCGCGCGGGCCTGACAGCAGTAGCGGACGCGCAGATGGCCGTGGCGCGTGTCGGTGTTGTAGGGCACGAAGAGGATGCGCGCCCCTTCGTCGGCCAGACGGCGCGCGGCCTCGGGGAATTCGCTGTCGTAGCAGATCATCACACCGATGGGACCGCAGTCGGTCTCGATCACATCGATGCTGTCGCCGCCCTTGATGTTCCAGCTTTCCCGCTCGTCAGGCGTCGGGTGCAGCTTTTCCTGCCGGTGGACGGTGCCGTCGCGCAGGAAGACGTAGCAGACATTGTGGATATCGCCGTCCTCGACCTGGGTCGCGTGGCTACCACCGACGATATTGATCGCGCGGCTCAGCGCCATGGCCTGAAGCCGCTCGACGAAATGGGCGGTGTGTTCGGTCGTCCGCTCGATCGCGCGCTCAGGCGGCAGTTCCTCGTCCTCGCAGGAGAGAAGTTGCAGCGTGAAGTGCTCGGGGAAGACCACGAAATCCGAGCCGTACTCAGCGGCGATATTGGTGAAGTAATCCACGGTCTCGTAGAATTCTTCTGGGGATTTCAGCGTCCGCGCCTGCAACTGGACAGAGGCCACGCGCACCACGTCGGGATTGGCGCGTGTGATAGGCTGCGTGCCCGCGTCAGGGTCGTAGTAGGGGTTCCGCCAGACCATGAGCGCGGCATGACCGCCAGACGGCAGGTCGTCGGGCGCGTAACCGGGCAGCGCGCGAACCGGTTCGAACCCGTTCCGCATCTGGAAGTTCAGCGTCGAGTCCTTGATCTCACCGGTCCTTACGGCGTCGAGATACGCGTCCGGTTCGGCCCATGTCTTGCGGTTCTTGCGAAAGCCCGGCATCCGCCCGCCAAAGGCGATCCCTTTCAGACCCAGATCGACGCAGAGCCTTTCCCGCGCCTGATAAAGCCGCTTGCCGATCCTGAGCCGCCGCCGCTCGGGGTGGACCATGACCTCCATGCCATAAAGCCAATCGCCCGTCCCGTTGTGCTGCGAGGCATAGCCGCCGCCCGAGATTTCGTCCCATGTGTGGGGGGCCATCACGCGGTTTTCGCGCACCATGGTCGAGGCCGCATAGCCAACGACCTCGCCGTCGTAGATTGCAACGAAGGTGCCCTCGCGAAAGGCGTTGATCTGGCCCGAGACCTGACCCCGCGTATAGGGCACCTCTTCGGGATAGACCCGGCGGGAGAGGGCGATGATGCCGTTCACATCCGACAGCTCGGCGTGTCGGATCTCCAGTGTCGGTTTGGTCTCGGTTGCCATTCTCTGCCCTGTCGTTCCCATCATTTCCGGACCGTCAGACTGACAGGTCGGATGACAACCCTCAACCGGTCCGGGCGGTTCCGGATCTTGGACTTCAGGACGCGTCACCTTGGCAAAATTGCTGGCCCTTTGCGCCCGTTTCCGTCATCACGGCGGTATGACGAAAACGACCCAAGCCTATCTCGTCCATCTTCTGACCGCCACAGGTGCCGTTTTCGCGATGCTCGCCATGCTCGAGGCCGTGGCGGGCGATTGGGCGATGATGTTCTTCTGGCTCGTGGTCGCCTTTTTCGTCGACGGGATCGACGGACCGCTGGCGCGCAAGACCGATGTCGCGACAAATGCGCCCCGCATCGACGGGGTGCTTCTGGACCTGATCATCGACTATCTGACCTATGTTTTCATCCCGGCCTTCGCGCTGTTCTGGTCCGGGCTCCTGCCCGGCTGGACGGGGTGGTTCGCAATCATCGTGATCACCTTCACCTCGGCGCTCTATTTCGCGGATACGCGGATGAAGACCAGCGATTACAGCTTCAGCGGCTTTCCGGGGTGCTGGAACATGGTGGTTCTTGTGCTGTTCGCGGTCGAGCCGAATTTCTGGATCGATTTGCTCATCGTGACCGTGCTGGCCATCGCGATGTTCCTGCCGATCAAGTTCGTCCACCCCGTCCGGACCGAGCGCTGGCGCGCCATCACGCTGCCTATGGCGCTGGCATGGACCGCCTTTGCGGGCTGGGCCGCCTGGGTCGAGTTCGACCCGCAAAGCTGGGCACATTGGGGGCTGGTCGTGACGTCGGTCTATCTGACGGGGGCTGGGGCCGCGCAGCAGCTTATCTACCGCGAGCGGCTGTAAGGGCGCGCTGCGGGTCTTTCGTTTCTCGTCAGGTCAGGCCGCCAAGCACTCTCATCACCGAGACGGCAAGAATGATGATGAGCCCGCCCATGATCAGGTACCACATCAGGTTTCCAGCCAAATCCGCACCCGTAAATTGCTTCGAAAAACCGAAGTTTAGCAGGGAAATTGCGGATTGTCTTCCGTCAGCTTACGCAAGGTAAGTCCGCACCGGTCAGGTCCAGGGTCCTTCCCGGCGCGAGGTGACGCGGCCGCCCCCTATCTCGCGCAGCTTCTCGATGCGCTTCTCGATCGGGGGATGGGTGGCGAAGAGGCTGTCATAGGCCTGCATGTGCAGCGGGTTCACGATGAACATATGCGCCGAGGCCGGGTTGCGCTCGGCCTGAATATTGTCGATCCGGCCTGACAGGACACCCAGCCGGTTCAGCGCCGAGGCCAGCCACATCGGGTTTCCGCAGATCGCGGCGCCCGCCGCGTCGGCCTCGTATTCGCGGGTCCGGCTGATCGCCATCTGCACCATGCCGGCGGCCATGGGCGCGAGGATCATCATCGCCAGCGTGCCGATCATGCCCATGGGCCGGTCGCGCCCGCCGCCGAAAAACATCGCGAAATTGGCCAGCATCGACACGGTACCGGCCAGCGTGGCGGTAATGGTCATGGTCAGCGTGTCGCGGTTCCGGATATGCGCCAGTTCGTGCGCGACGACGCCCGCCACCTCTTCCCGGCTCATGTTCTGCATCAGCCCCCGCGTTACAGCGACCGCGGCGTTCTCTGGGTTTCGGCCCGTCGCGAAGGCATTCGGCTGGTCGGTTTCGAGGACATAGAGCTTGGGCATCGGCATGCCCGCGCCCCGCGCCATGTCTTCGGTCATCTTCCAGAGATCGGGCGCGGTCCTTGCGTCGACCTCGCGCGCGCCGTGCATCCTGAGGACCGCCTTGTCCGAGTTCCAGTAGGCGTAGAAGTTCATGCCCGCCGCGACCAGAAGCGCGATCAGAAGACCCGTCTCGCCGCCCAGCATCAGGCCGACGAAGCCCACGAAGGCGGTCATCGCCGCCATGAGAATGAATGTGCGTGCCATGCAGGACCTCCCGGGCGCGTTCATTCTCTGGATATAGGGCTGGTCCGGGCCGTCACAATGCGCCGCACGAGTGATTGGCGAACGGCTCCCAGATGCTTGTGTGGGAAACGAAGACCAATTTTTTACGCCGTTTTACGCATTTCTTACGGAGATTGCCCGGCGAACTTTGCGCCTGTCTGACGGTGGTGGGGGACAAGGGATGCATCAAGACACAAAGGAGCTTTCCAATGTTCACCGCAACCACCGCTCAAACCCGCCCTATGTCCAGCCTTCCGAAGCGTCGTCCGTATTCGCCGATCGGATGGCTTGTTCGCTTGAATGCGGCCTACCGCGAGCGGCAGGCTATCGCGCGGCTGGATGCCTCTCAGCTCCGGGACATGGGTCTGACCCGGGACGAAGCCGAGACGATCACGGTTGCCGATATCCTGTCACGGTAATCACCGACCAGCGCGCGTCAGCCCGTCCAGCCGGCGCGCCTCAACCCTTCGATAATGACTTCCGTGTCCTCCGGACGCGCATAAGGATATGTCTGCCGGACGTAGGCTTCATCGAATTCGGGCATCAGCTCGTATATTCGAGACAGAACGCGCTCCGCGGTTTCTAAGTCGCCCGTATGGCCAAGCGTCATCACCACGCGTTGCAGCCCGCGCGCATAGTCGGGCGCAATGTTCATGATTTTCCGGGCGGCGACCTCGGCGGCCTCGAGATTGCCGACGAACAACTCGCAGGTTGTGATGTCGCCCAGAACGGCTGCGCGGTTCGTGTAGTTCGGGTCGAGGTCGAAGATCACGTATAGATGCTCGAGAGCCGCTTCCGGCTCTCCGATCCATTCCAGTGCACAGCCACACGCATGGCGCGCAAGCGTCGCGGACGGGTTCAGGCGGACAGCCTCCATCGCATGAAATCGTGCCGGTCCGAAGTCGTGCTTTCCGAAGATGAGGGTAAGGGCCCGGTACGCTTGGCTCTCCCATTCGGTCGGATCGAGAGCGACGGCCTTGGCGCATAGTTCTACGGCACGGTCGATCGCACTTGTCCGGTCTTCGGTCCAACCCTGCATTGCAGCCCTGAAATGCTGCCGGCCCAGCCTCGTCCAAGCACGCGCATAGTCCGGCTCCAGTCGTGTGGCTTCTTCGAGGAACGGCAACATCGACGCGTTTGCCTCAGGGGTCCCATAGCCTTCGCCGGCGGTGCGTTCGATTTCTTCGGTCCGCGCAACGAGTTGCCAGGCGTGGATGCTGTCAGGCGGGCGCCGGACGATGCGCTTTGCTTCTGAGCGCTCGATCTCCGGGACGACCCTCGCCACAACGGCGTGAGAGATCTCCTCCTGAAGGGCGAAGATGTCGGAGATTTCGCCATCGAAGGTGTCCGACCAGACCAGACGTCCGCTATTGGCCGACGTAAGGCTTGCCGAGACGCGAACTTTTTCCCCGGACCGCCGGATCATGCCGCCGATCACGTAGGCGGCGCCAACGCTGCCGGCCAGTTCCCGAACGTCGCCATCATGCTCGGTTTTCCATCCCACGGCCTCCGGACCGATAACGGGAAACCATCGCCACAGACCCAGCGATGTTCGCAGGTCGACCACAAGTCCGGTAGCGAAAGAGATGTCTTCGGATTCATCCGACGCCGGAGTGAACCCTAGAAGAAGGACCGCCGGGTTCTCGAAGATGTCGGGAACGGACAGCGCGTCGCCAGTGGTGGCGGGCTGAGCCTTCTCGAGGCGCAAGGCTTCACCGCGCCGCCAGTCGTCGAATGGCTCCGAGCGGATATCCATACCTTCGAGGAACTCGCCGCGTCCCTGCGTTTCCAGCCCAAGCGCGACTGCGTCCATGTCGAGCCGCACGACGGTGGCATCCGCCGTCAGCAGGTCGCGGCCGGACTCCAGTGATTTGCGGAGATTCGAAAGCTCCTGACGAAGCGATGCCTTTGCCTGCGCCTCGGAGCGGTCCGGCCAAAGCGTGGCCGCCAGCCTGTCGCGCGCGACACAGCCGTTCGGCGAAAGCGCCAGCATCGCCAGAATGGCCTGGGCGCGCCGTGATCGGATTTCCAGCGTCGTCCCGTCAAGGCGCGTACCGAAAGGCCCAAAGAGTGTGATCTGGAGGCGCATGCCCCACTTTGCGACGTGTGACCACAACGCAGCAAGACATAATCACATGGTTTCCTTGCCTTACCCCCTTCGCGTCGCGGGATGCAGGCTGGACGACAGGATGTGGTCGGCCCCGTGGACCACATGGCTGGCGCTGTGGACGATCTGCGGATCGGGCGGCATGGCGACTGAGGCGTCCTTGTCGAGGTAGTCGAATGTGGACAGGAAGTGCCTCATGCAGTTCAGCCGTGCACGCTTCTTGTCGTCGGACTTGATGACGGTCCACGGCGCGTCGGCGGTGTCGGTGTAGAAGAACATCGCTTCCTTTGCCTCGGTGTAGTCGTCCCACTTGTCGAGGCTCGCGCGGTCGATCGGCGACAGCTTCCAGCGCTTCAGCGGGTCGGTCTCGCGCGACTTGAAGCGCCGGGCCTGTTCGCCCTGCGTGACAGAGAACCAGTATTTGAAGAGATGTATTCCCGAACGCGTCAGCATCCGCTCGAGTTCGGGCGTCTCTCGCATGAATTCGAGATACTCGCCCGGTTCGCAGAACCCCATGACCCGCTCGACGCCCGCACGGTTGTACCATGAGCGGTCGTAGAGCACGATTTCGCCTGCGGTGGGCAGGTGCTGGATGTAGCGTTGAAAGAACCACTGGCCGCGTTCCTCGTCGGTGGGTTTGTTCAGCGCCACGACGCGCGCGGTCCGGGGGTTGAGGTGCTCGGTGAAGCGCTTGATCGTGCCGCCCTTGCCCGCCGCGTCACGACCTTCGAACAGCATCACGACCTTCTGCCCGGTGTCCTGAAGCCAAAGCTGCACCTTCAGAAGCTCGGCCTGAAGAGCGGCCTTCTCGGCTTCGTACTCCGACCGACCCATCTTTTGGGGATAGGGGTACTCTCCTGCCTCGAAGGCAAGAATGGCGCTGGCGCGGGCGTCTTCTGACTGGGTCGCAGTGTTGGTATCGGGCATATTGGCCTCTCCCTGTTCGTGGTGCGAAGCATCGCAAATCGGGAGGGGTCGCGCCCTGATATGGGTCAAACCGCCGAGCGGCTTTTCGTCAGAGGGCACGCTCCATGAAGATGATCTTGCCTTCGTACTCGGGCGGAAGCTCTTATGTTGGTGCGCAGCGGCTGAAGCCCATCCTGGCATAAAGAGCCTGAGCCGCTTCCAGTTTGTAGTAGGTGCTGAGAACGATCCGGTCGTTTCCAAGCGCGCGGGCGCGGTTGAGCAGCCCCTCGACGATGCCGCGACCCAGCGACAGGCCCCGTGCTTCGGGCCGGACATACATGCGCTTTACCTCGACCTTTCCGCCACCGTGATCGAAAGACGCGCCGCACCCCATGGGCGCGCCGTCCACGCGGGCAAGTAGGAAGGCGCCACTGGGCGGACGGCAGATGCCCGGCAGCGATGCCAGTTCCGCTTCCAACCCTGCGAATCCCGATGCCTCATGAGCGTGCGGGTCCACACTTTGCGCGAAGCCGAAGAATTCACGGACCAGCCCGCGCACGGCCTCGAAATCGTCTTCGGTCTCGATTTGGCCGATGGTGATATCCATGAGGTCCTGCCTTTGTGTGCTGCCTGCCAGGAGGCAGGCATTGAGGATTGCTGAAGGGTCGAGACAGGACAATCAAGATCAAAAAAGGGCGCCCCGAACCGGGACGCCCCTCTTTGTTGAGTTTCGATCGGCTTATTCTTCGTCGAGCGACAGCGCGACGAAGCGCGGATTGCCTTCGCGTCGGACGAGGAGCAGGAGCGACTTGCGCCCTGCGTCGCGGGCAGCTTCGACCTGATCCTCAAGGTCGCTGATCGAGGCCACACGTTCCTGGCCGGCTTCGGTGATGATGTCGCCGGCGCGGAGACCCTTTTCAAAGGCCTCGCTGTCTTCGGTCACATTCGCGACGACCAGACCTTCGGCATCTTCCGCCAGCCCAAGCTGCTCGCGCAGTTCGTCGGTCATGTCCGAGACCGTCAGGCCGAGAAACTCGGTCGTGGTCGGCTCTTCGCGGTTGATCGAGGCGGGAACGGCGCGTTCGGCTTCCTCGCGGCGGCCGAGCGTGATGCGGAGCGTCTCGGTTTCGCCATTGCGGAACACCAGAACGCGGACTTCCTTACCGATTTCGGTATTGCCGACCCGACGGACCAGCTCGCGGGTGTCCTGAACGTCATGCCCGTCGAAGGACAGGATGACGTCGCCCGCTTCCATGCCGGCATCCATGGCGGGGCCTTCCGGCACGTCCGTGACAAGGGCGCCCCGCGCTTCGGCCAGGCCGAGCCCGTCGGCCAAATCGTCCGTGACATCCTGAATGCGTACGCCCAGCCAGCCGCGGCGTGTCTCGCCGTAATCGCGAAGCTGCGCGATGACGTTCTCGGCCACACGGCTCGACATGGCGAAGCCGATGCCGATCGAGCCTCCATTGGGTGACAGGATCGCGGTGTTCACGCCGATGACCTCGCCATCCATGTTGAAGAGCGGACCGCCCGAGTTGCCCCGGTTGATCGCCGCGTCGGTCTGGATGAAGTCGTCATAGCTGCCCTGCAGGGCGCGGCCACGGGCCGACACGATACCGGCAGAGACCGAGAAGCCCTGACCAAGCGGGTTGCCCATGGCCATGACCCAGTCGCCCACGCGCGATTCCTCGCTGTCGCCCCAGTTGACGAAGGCCAGCGGCTCGTCGCTTTCGACTTTCAGAAGGGCAAGGTCGGTGTTGGGGTCGGTGCCGACGATTTCGGCTTCAAGCTCGAAACCTTCGAAGAACTCGATCAGAACTTCGTCAGCGCCTTCGATCACGTGATTGTTCGTGACGATGTAGCCGTCTTCCGAGATTACGAAGCCCGAACCAAGGGCCTGACCGCGCCGCGGCCCGCGCTGGCCGGGACCGTTGCGGTCCATGAAGTCGCGGAAGAACTCTTCGAAGGGAGAGCCTTCGGGAACGATGGGGCCGGGTTCTGCCGTCGTGGCGACGGTCGTCGATGTCGTTATGTTGACGACGGCCGGGCTGACCTGCTCGGCAAGGTCGGCAAAGGTGTTGGGACGGGATTGCGCCGCCGCGCTCAGTGTCTGAGCCAGGATCAACGCGGTTGCGAGGACCGTCAGCCAAAAGGCTCTGGCGGCGATGTCGGTCCGGCGTATCGCGCGAACTGCTACTTTCACCATAGTTTCCTCCAGTGGTCTTGTCTCCGGCAGGGTGGGGACCGGGACTCATGATGTCTTCATTTTTAAGATAGGCGCTCTTCGCTGCAAGCCAACGCCCCCTCTCGGTCCATCACCTGCGCGTGAAGCGACGCGGGGTTAGCCTACCCGCGCCGGGGAGGGTGTTGCGCGGAGGAACCGAGGTGCGCACGGTCCTCGTCCGATCATTGGGATTGCGAGCGAAGCGCGGGGTGGTCCGACGCTGGCCCTGGCGAAGCCGGGCGGTTTCGTGGCAAGGATGGACCACCCACGGCTCGGTGGGTGAGACCCGTTCCACAGTCAGGTTGCCATGCTGCTCCCCGCTGCCAACAGCATACCACAAGCCCGATGATGCTTGAGCATTTCGACGAAGGCGCGTTGGTCTCGGTGCTGACCGCGCAGCCGCTGGACCGGCGCCTCGACTACAAGGCGCCCGAGGGCGGCTGCCTGACCGGAGCCTTCGTCGAGGTGCCGCTGGGACCACGCAAGGTGCTCGGCGTCGTCTGGGGGCCGGGCGAGGGTGGCTACGACCTGTCGCGGGTGCGCTCTGTGATCCGGGTTCTCGATGCCGTGCCGATGCGGGACGAAATGCGGCAGTTTCTTGAGCGCGCGGGCGACTACACGCTGACGCCGATGTCTGCGATGCTGCGGCTGGCCACGCGCTCGCCGGGTCTGGGCGATCCGCCGTCCATGCGGTCAGTCTATCGGCGCGGGCAGGGCGAGCCTGACCGTTGGACCGACGCGCGCCGCCGCGTGGTCGAGGTGCTGGACAGCTACGGAGGCCTGTCCTTCACGCTTGGCGAGCTGGCCGAGATGGCGGGGGTCTCGACCTCGGTCGTGAAAGGGCTGGTGAAGCAGGGCGTCGTGCGCGAAGAGGAAAGCCCCCGCGACACGCCCTATCCCCGTCTGGACCCCGGCGCGCCGAGACGCGACCTGACGCCCGAGCAGGCTGCGGCGTCTGACGCGCTACGCGAGGGGATCGAAAGCGGGGAATACGGCACGACGCTGCTGAAAGGCGTGACCGGGTCCGGCAAGACCGAGGTCTATCTGGAGGCTGTGGCGGCCTGTCTTGCGTCGGGCCGTCAGGCGCTGGTGCTGCTGCCCGAAATCGCGCTGACGGCGGAATTCCTGTCCCGCGTCGAAGCGCGCTTCGGCGCGCGCCCCGCCGAATGGCATTCCGGTGTCACAATGACCGAGCGCCGCCGGGCCTGGCGCATGGTGGGCGAGGGTGGCGCGCAGCTTGTCGTGGGCGCGCGTTCGGCGCTGTTCCTGCCCTTTCGCGAGCTTGGGTTGATCGTCGTCGATGAAGAGCACGACACCTCCTACAAGCAGGAGGACGGTGTCCTTTACAACGCAAGGGACATGGCAGTCCTGCGCGCGTCGATCACCGGGGCGCAGGTCGTGCTGGCCTCGGCCACTCCGTCGCTTGAAAGCTGGGCCAATGCCGAGGCGGGCAAGTACCGCCGCCTGACGCTGAGCGCGCGCTTCGGCGCGGCCGTGATGCCGGAACTGGCCTCGATCGACATGCGTGCCGAAGAGTTGCCGTCCAACCGCTGGATCTCGGACGCGCTTGCAGGCGCCGTGCGCGAGGCGGTTGGGGCGGGTGAGCAGGCGCTCCTGTTCCTGAACCGGCGCGGCTATGCGCCGATCACGCTCTGCCGGGCCTGCGGGCATCAGATCGGCTGCGAACATTGCGACGCCCGCATGGTCGAGCACCGGTTCCTCAAGCGGCTGGTTTGCCACCAATGTGGCGAGTCCCGCCCCGTGCCGACCGAATGCCCCGCCTGCGGGGCCGAGGACCGGCTGGCCCCGGTCGGCCCCGGCGTCGAGCGCATGGCCGAGGAGGTGGCCGAGCTTTTCCCCGACGCGCGCGTTGCGGTGCTGTCCTCGGACCTTTTCGGATCGGCCCGCGCGCTCAAGGCCGAGATCGAGGGCATCGCCGCCGGTGCGGCCGACATCATCATCGGTACGCAGATCGTGGCCAAGGGGCACAACTTCCCGCTGCTGACGCTTGTGGGCGTGATTGACGCCGATCTCGGGCTGCAGGGCTCGGACCTGCGCGCCGCCGAGCGGACATTCCAGCTGATGCGGCAGGTTTCTGGCCGGGCGGGCCGCGCCGAGCGTCCGGGCCGGGCGTTGTTGCAGACCTATCAGCCGGAACACCCGGTAATCCGCGCGATCCTGTCCGGCGACGAAGAGGATTTCTGGCGCGCCGAGGCCGAGGAACGCCGCCGGGCCGGTGTGCCGCCCTTCGGCCGGATGGCGGGGATCGTCTTGTCCTCGCCCGACGTGCAGGAGGTCTTCGATCTGGGCAAGGCGCTGGCTGACAGGTGCGAGCCGCTCCGCCGGATCGGCGCTCAGGTCTATGGCCCCGCGCCCGCGCCCATCGCCCGGATCAGGGGGCGACACCGTGTCCGTCTTCTGGTTAAGGCCGAGAAGGGGGCGCCACTGCAACCGGCGCTTGCCGCATGGGTCGGGCAGTTCAAGCTTTCGGCCAATCTCCGCCTGTCCATCGACGTCGATCCTCAGAGTTTTTACTGACCGGTCTCGCCGGGAGTTCGCGGGTCGCTCAAATGTGATGCGCGGCGAAACGATACCGCGCTAGACTGGCAGGGCGATCTTTCGAGGGGGACGCCCCCGTATGCGACATCTGCTGACCCGACTTTTGGCCTGTCTGGCGCTTTCGGCGGCCCCGCTGGTAGCGGGAGCGGCGCCGCATGCCTATGCCCTAGAGACCGACACCTCGGTCGTGGGCTTCGCATGGACACTCGGCCCCGATACGGTGAAGGGCACGATGCCTGTCAAGCGCGCCGACATGGTCATCGACTTCGACAGCGCCGCGAATACCCATGTCGCCGTCGCGCTTGATGTGACGGGCGCGGTGGCTGGCTTTCCCTTTGCCACTCAGGGCATGAAAAGCCGGAAGGTGCTCTGGGCGGATCGTTTTCCAGAGATCACCTTCGAAAGCACGGCCATCCGCCCTGACGATGACGGGGCCGAGGTGGACGGGCTGTTGACGGTCCGTGGCATCACGAGGCCGGTGACGTTCCGCGCACAGCTCTACCGGCAGAAGGGAACCCAGCCGGGCGACCGCCGACGTCTTGCCATCGTCGTCACCGGCAGCCTCTCGCGCGCGGCCTTCGGGGCGGATGGCTGGTCCGGCATGGCCGGCGATCGGGTCGACCTGACCATCCTCGCCCGCATACGGCGAGAGGAGTGATCCGATGGCGTTGAAGAACGGACCTGAGAGTTTCGGCATCGCAACCCGGTCATTGCACTGGCTGACGGTGCTGGCGGTTGTCGCGGCAGGGGGGCTGGGACTGTGGATCGAGGAGATGGAGGTCTCGCTTGCCACGCTTCAGTATTTCGGCTGGCACAAGACCGCCGGGATCACCGTGCTGGGGCTGACGGTGCTGCGCATAGTCTGGCATCGGCTATCGCCTGTGCCCCCGGTCCTGCCAGCCCCGCCGATGGCCGAGCGTCTGGCCAAGGCTGTGCATCTGTCGCTTTACGCCTGCCTTCTAGCGATGCCTCTGACCGGTTGGATCGGCAGTTCGGCCACCGGTCTCGACACGGTCGTCTTCGGCGGCATCACGCTTCCCGCCATCGCACCGGTGTCGGAGGCGATCGAGGAAACCGCCTTCGAGATTCACGAGACTCTGGCGGCGCTTCTCTGGGTGTTGATTGCGCTTCATGTGGCCGGCGCGCTGAACCGGGCATTTCTTCACCGCGATGCCACGCTGAGGCGAATGCTTCGCGGTTGATCGGGCTTCCAAGGGAAGCGGAAAGGGCGTAGGCCCTCTACCATGCGCACAGCGACCCTACAGGATGCCACGGCGTTCCCCTTCTGGCGCCGCCCGATCACGCTTCTGTTCCTCATGGCAGCAGCGATGCCCTTGGCATTCTCGACATGGTCCGCCCTTCTGAACAACTTCGTCATCGAACAGGCGGGGTTTACCGGGGTCGAAATCGGCTGGCTGCATACGGTGCGCGAGATTCCCGGATTTCTGGCGGTGGGCGTGATCTTCGTCATCATGTTCATGCGCGAACAGGTGCTGGGTCTGGTCTCTTTGCTGATGCTGGGCGCGGCGTCGGCGGTGACGGCGTGGTTTCCGACTTATGGCGGGCTGCTGATGGTCACGCTCATCTCCTCGATCGGGTTTCACTATTTCGAGACGGTCAACCAGTCGCTTCAGCTGCAGTGGCTTCCCAAGGCCCGCGCGCCGCAGATGCTTGGCATCATCGTGGCTATCGGCTCGGGCGCGTCGCTTCTGTCCTACGGGCTGCTCGTGGCGACATGGGAAGTGTTCGACCTGAGCTACAACACCGTCTACCTGATCTCGGGCGGGGCCTGCGTGGCCATCGCGATCTATTGCATGATCGCCTTTCCGCAGTTCGAGGCGCCGGACCCCCAGATCAAGAAAATGGTCTTCCGCCGCCGCTACTGGCTCTACTACGCGCTTCAGTTCATGGCGGGCGCGCGTCGGCAGATTTTCCTGGTTTTCGCGGCCTTCATGATGGTCGAGCGGTTCGGCTTCGAAGTGCACGAAGTGTCGGCGCTGATGCTGATCAACTTTCTGGCCAACATGATCTTCGCCCCGCTCATGGGACGCGCCGTGGGCCGCTTCGGCGAAAGGAACGCTCTGGCCTTCGAATATGTGGGGCTGATCTGCGTGTTTCTGGCCTATGGCGGCATCTACTGGTTCGGATGGGGCGTGGTTCTGGCCGCCGTTCTTTACGTTCTGGATCATTTGTTCTTCGCGCTGGCCTTCGCGCAGAAGACCTATTTCCAGAAAATCGCGGACCCGCGGGACATCGCGCCCACGGCGGCAGTGGCCTTTACGATCAACCATATCGCGGCGGTCTTCCTGCCGGCGCTTCTGGGGTATCTCTGGATCGTGTCGCCGGGCGGGGTATTCATGCTGGCCGCAGGAATGGCGTTCACCTCGCTCTGCCTTGCGCTGATGATCCCGCGCCATCCCGAGCCCGGTCACGAGACCGTGTTCTCGCGCGGTCTTCCTGCCCCGGCAGAGTAGCGAAGCCGCGCGTCCGCACCTATATTCCCGGCATGAACAAAGGAGTGACCGCATGTTTCTCTTGAAGAGAAAAAAGGCCGAAATGATTGCCGCCGACGAGGCGCTTCCGGGCCGCGACAACGCCATTCCGACGGCCGAGACGCATTTCGTTTCGGGGCGCGCGCTGACGCTCGACGTGCCGGCGGACCATGAGGTGGCAATGTTCGGTATGGGATGTTTCTGGGGCGTCGAGCGGATGTTCTGGAAGCTGGACGGAGTGTATCTGACCATGGTGGGTTACGCCGCCGGTCACACGCCGAACCCGACCTATCAGGAGGTCTGCACCGGCTCGACCGGGCATAACGAGATTGTGCGCGTGGTCTATGATCCTGCGGTAATTTCCTATGAGGAGCTGCTCAGGGTCTTCTGGGAAGGCCATGATCCGACCCAGGGCATGCGTCAGGGCAACGATGTCGGCACGCAGTACCGTTCGGGCATCTACGTGTTCAACGAGGCACAGCGGGCTGCCGCCGAGGAGACGCTGAAGATGTTCGAACCCCGGCTGAAGGCCAAGGGCTATGGCGCGGTCACGACCGAGATCCGCGATGCGCCCGAGTTCTATTTCGCCGAGGATTACCACCAGCAATACCTTGCCAAGAATCCGGCAGGCTATTGCGGTATCGGCGGGACGGGCGTCACCTGCCCGATCGGCACGGGCGCCTGATCCCTTTTTTTCTCCGCCTTCGGCGTCGACCGGCTGGAGGGGCGCTGCCCCTCCAGCCCTCCCCGGAGTACTTCTGAACAGAAGAAGGATTGACGCGGTGCCGTCGGGCGGCGTAGGCGCCGATCATGACCACGTGGACCGCATTGACGACAGTATCGGGCAAGGCTCAGGCCGAGGCCCTTGGCGAGGCGTTGGAACAGGTCGTTCCGGAACCGGTGGGTGTCGGCGTCTTCGAGATCGAGGACGGGCGCGACCTTTGGGAAGTGGGCGGCTATTTCACCGAAGCGCCGGACGCGGTCTCGCTGGCGCTTCTGGCGGCGGCATGGAGCGCGGGCGAGTTCGTGGTCTCGGAAGTGCCCGAGACCGACTGGGTCGCCCATGTGCGGCGCGAATTGAGCCCTGTCGAGGCGGGACGGTTCTTTGTCTACGGCGCGCATGACGCCGACAAGGTGCCCGAGGGGCGGATCGCACTCAGGATTGAGGCGGCGATGGCGTTCGGCACGGGGCATCACGGGACGACGCTCGGCTGTCTCCGGGCGCTGGACCGGCTGGTGACGGAGGGGCTGGTTGCGGACCGTGTGGCCGATATCGGCTGTGGGACCGCCGTTCTCGCGATGGCGGCGGCCTCGGTATGGCCGGGCCAGGTTGTCGCGTCGGATATCGACGCTGTCGCTGTCGATGTCGCTCGGGCCAATCTTGAGGCGAACGGGCTTGAGACCCGCGTGACCTGTGTGGAGGCGGCGGGCTTTGGCCACCCGATGCTTGACGGTGAGGCGCGATTCGACCTTGTCTTCGCGAATATCCTCAAAGGACCGCTTCTGATGCTGGCCGAGGACATGGCGCGGGCCGTTTCACCCGGTGGTCATGCGATCTTGAGCGGGCTTCTGACCGATCAGGCGGAAGAGATTCTCGAGCATTATCGACGGGCCGGGTTCAATACCGTCCACCGTGAAGACATTGTCGACTGGACGACGCTGACATTGTCCAGAATTCGCTGAATTTTAGCGAAAGTAAGACGTTTCAAGCCTTTGCGCCACATTAGCGCCACAATTTCCGGTCTTATTTCCAAGGTCGACCGGGGGGTCGGCAAACCGGAGGCTGCCAGATGTCTGCATATCAGTTCGATGAATTCGAGCGTCGTATGCGTCGGATCAACCGGCGCCACACGAAGCTGAGCCAGGGTTACGTGACGACCGTGAATGACGACGGTCTGGTCATCGCCAAGCCGCATCGCAGGAAAAGCGGATCGGCTTTGCGCGGATTGGCCCTGATCGCGATCGTGGTCTTGGTGTTCAAGGGGTTCCTGCACGCGCAGCTTGGAATTGATGCCTATGACGAGCGGGTCGAGCGGCTGGCGGGCGGAAACGCGGTCGAGCAGGCCGGCGCATGGATCATGACGCCCGATCCCGTCACGCTTATGCTGTCAGAACAGATTTCTTCCCTCGTGCGCTAAAGCTCTGCGGCACGTCCGCTGCCGACACGCACAAAAAACGGCCGCGTCCGGCAGGGGCGCGGCCGTTTCGCCATTTCTGGCGCGAAGGTGCTTAGTAGCCGGTGCGGCGCAGCATCTTGTCGAGATCGGCGCGGGTGAGACCGATATCGTCGAGCTCTTCCGGCGACAGTTCGAGAAGCGCCTTGCGGGTGCGGCGATCCGAATGCCATTCCATGATCGCCGAAGCGATCCGGTAGGCGGCGCGGGAAATGGTGTCGGACAGGACTGCCGGGCGGCCAGCAGCGCGGGGGTCATCGAGAAGGGCCATCACGGTCATCCTTTGTGTTTGAGGCAGCGCAAAGCTGCGTTGAAGACTGCCGGCAGTTATGGTGGCGCGTCGCCTGCGGCAAGCCCATTTCTTGCATGTCAGGGATGCAAAAACGTCATAGGTCGAAATCGCGGTTAAGTGTTCGTAATAGATAAACAATTCAGAGATCGAAGATGTCGTTTTCAGCATTCGGAGTGGCGCTTTCCGGCGGCATTTGACGCCTAAGGTGTCGCGAGCGTACAAGGCACACTGATGCCACAGAGCAGGACTTATCGTCGTATCCCAACCGCCCGTTGCACGCGGGCAACGCCTTCGACAACCGGCGGGCCGGCAAGGGCACGATTCGGGGCTGCCATCCGCAAAGCTCTTGGAAGATGTTCGCGTTTCGTGCTAACCGTGATCAAAAGCAGAACGAGCAGGTGAGGCATGCGTGTGATGGGGCTGGATCCGGGGCTGCGCGCCCTTGGATGGGGTGTCGTCGAGACGTCCGGGTCCCGGCTTGTACATGTCGCCAACGGGGTCTGCCGCACGTCGGCCGGACCGCTGGGCCAGAGGCTGGCCGCGCTATTCGAAGAGTTGTCGGATATTTTCGCGCGCTTTGCGCCGGATGAGGCTGCCGTTGAGCAGACCTTCGTCAACAAGGACGCCGCAGGCACTCTGAAGCTGGGTCAGGCGCGGGGTATCGCGCTTCTGGTGCCGTCGCGGGCGGGTATTGTCGTGGGCGAATACGCCCCCAATGCGATCAAGAAGGCGGTGGTCGGTGTCGGCCATGCCACAAAGGACCAGATCGGGCACATGGTGCGGCTGCAGCTTCCCGGTGTCGAGATCGCCGGGCCGGACGCTGCGGATGCGCTCGCCATCGCGATCTGCCACGCGCATCTCTGTCAGAGCCGTTCTCGGCAGGTCGCGGCCGCCGTGGGAGGCGCGCGATGATCGGGCGACTGGCCGGTCGGGTTGAATACCGGGGCAGCGATCACGTTCTGATCGATGTGCGGGGGGTCGGTTATGTCGTCCACGTGAGCGAGCGGACGCTTGCAGCGCTTCCGCCCGTGGGGCAGGCGGCGGCGCTTTACACGGATCTTCTGGTGCGTGAGGACCTGCTTCAATTGTTCGGGTTTCCGACGCTGGCCGAGAAGGAGTGGCACAGGCTCTTGATGGGCGTGCAGGGGATCGGCGCCAAGGCGTCGATGGCGATTCTTGGCACGCTCGGGCCGGACGGTGTGGCGCGCGCGATCGCGTTGGGCGACTGGGCCTCGATCAAGGCGGCGCCGGGCGTGGGTCCGAAGATCGCGCAGCGCGTGGTCAACGAGTTGAAGGGCAAGGCGCCCGCGATGATGGGCATGGGCGCTGGCGGTGCCGCGTCGGCGAACACCTCGGAGGTGATCGAGGATGCGGGTGATGGTGTGGTCGCGCCTGTCCCGCAGATGCCGGCTTCGAATGGCGCTGAGGCCGAGGCGATGTCGGCTCTGTCCAATCTGGGTTATGCGCCGGCCGATGCGGCGCGCGCCGTGGCCGAGGCCGCGCGGGCGCTCGACGGGGCAGAGACGCCTCAACTGATCCGCGAGGCGCTCCGGCGTCTGGCACCGAAAGGGTGAGCGATGGCGCGAATGCCGGATAGGTTGGCGGTATGAACGGTTCCGACCCGACACTCCGTCCCGAGTCCCGGCCCGAGGACGCTGACAGGGCGCTTCGGCCCGAAACGCTGTCCGATTTCGTGGGGCAGGCCGAGGCGCGGTCGAACCTCCGTGTTTTCATCGAGAGTGCCCGGTCGCGGGCGGCCGCGATGGATCATACCCTGTTTCACGGCCCGCCCGGTCTGGGCAAGACAACGCTGGCGCAAATCATCGCGCGCGAGCTTGGCGTGAATTTCCGTATGACGAGCGGGCCGGTTCTGGCCAAGGCGGGGGACCTGGCCGCGATCCTGACCAATCTCGAGGCGCGCGACGTTCTCTTCATCGACGAGATCCACCGGCTGAACCCGGCGGTGGAAGAGGTTCTCTATCCGGCTATGGAGGATTTCGAGCTGGACCTTGTCATCGGCGAGGGGCCGGCGGCGCGAACGGTACGCATCGAACTGCAACCCTTCACGCTGGTGGGCGCGACGACGCGCCTGGGCCTGTTGACCACGCCGCTCCGCGACCGGTTCGGCATTCCGATCCGGCTTCAGTTCTACAGCGAGGAAGAGCTGTTCCGCATCGTCGCGCGCGGTGCGGGCCTGTTGGGGATCGAGGCCGAGGAGAGCGGGCTCAGGGTCATCGCGCGGCGCGCGCGGGGCACGCCCCGGATCGCCGGGCGGCTCCTGCGGCGCGTGGTGGATTTCGCGGTGGTCGAGGGCGAAGGGCGCCTGACCGGCGCTCTGGCGGATAGCGCGCTGACGCGGCTCGGCGTGGATGCCTTGGGTCTCGATGGCGCGGACCGGCGCTATCTCCGGTTGATTGCCGAGAGCTATCAGGGCGGGCCCGTCGGCGTGGAAACGCTCTCGGCGGCGCTCTCGGAAAGCCGGGACGCGATCGAAGAGGTCATCGAGCCGTACCTGCTGCAGCAGGGGCTCATCCAGAGGACGCCACGCGGGCGGATGCTGGCGTCGGGTGCCTGGACCCATCTGGGGATGGTCCCACCGGACGCTCCGGGCCAGCCTGAGCTATTCTGACGGCTTTCCGAAATGAGACGCCTGCGGCGTCACGCGAGGTTTTGTGCCGCGTGTTCCACGTGTCGCGATGCGCGCTCCGCGCGGGAGTATTTTCGAACAGAAGAAGGGGCTGGCCCGCCCTCGTCGGGAGAGGTAGGGCTGTGACATGACTGAAACCGAGGTCGAGAAATTCTTCACGCGCGCCGACGGATCCTATCTGTTCGCCCGATGGGGCCGGCCCATCGTGCCCGTGGTGTTCGGGGTGGACGATAGGACCCTGTCGATCGTCAAGGGCGCGATCGATGCGGTCGTGGCGCTGGCCGATCACCGGATGGCGGATACAGATCCCGAGCTGGGGGCCAACCTTGTCATGTTCTTTTTCCGGGAATGGTCCGAGCTTTTGGAAACGCCCGATCTTGACCGGTTGGTGCCAGAGCTGGAGGGCCTTGTCGGGCGACTGACCGAGGCGGATGCCAACCAGTACCGCCTGTTCCGCTTCGATCCCGATGGCGCGATCAAGGCGGCCTTCGTCTTTGTCCGGATGGATGCGGCGCTGTCGTCGATGGCGGCGGAGGACCTGGCGCTGGCGCAGGCGGCGGAGAGTATCGTCCTCTGGTCGGACACAGCCTTTCGCGAGAAAGGCCCCTTGGGTCGGGCGGGCGATAGGGTCGTTCTGCGCCCGGACGTGGCGGCGGTCATCCGGTCGGCCTATGACCCGGTAATGCCCGCCATGGCCACCGATCCCAGCCACGCCATCCGGCTCGCCGCACGGGTGGGGCAGATGCAATGACCCACCGGATGGATGTGCGCGTCTACTATGAGGATACCGATCTTGCGGGCATCGTTTACTACGCAAATTACCTGCGCTTCATCGAGCGGGGGCGGACGGAATGGGTGCGCGAGCTTGGCGTGGATCAGTCGAAGCTGAAGCGCGAGACGGGTCTGGTCTTTGCGGTCCGGCGCGTCGAAGCGGATTACCTGACCCCTGCGCGTTTCGATGACGTGCTGACGGTCGAGACCCGGCCGATCCGCGTGGGCGGCGCAAAGATCGAGGTGGATCAGGCGATCCTGAGGGGCAAGAAGGTGCTGTTTACCGCCCGCGTCACCCTTGCCGTCCTGACCGAAAGCGGCCGTGCCGGGCGCCTGCCGGCGGAAATACGCCAACTTATGGCGTGACGCCGCGCTCACGGCTTCGTGGTTCCATTCCCGCTTGCGTTCGGATAATCTGCGTCGCAACGAGGGCCTTAAAAAACAAGCTTGGCCCCGGAGAAAGAGCAGGCAGTCATGGAAGCAGGAACTCTCGCGGTCGCGCATGAGGTCGACTTCTCGTTTTTCGGGTTGTTCGCGCGCGCAACGCTGACCGTCCAACTGGTGATGCTGGTGCTGATCATCGCATCGGTCTGGTCCTGGGCGATCATCTGGACGAAACACCGGTTGTTCCGGCAGGCGCGGGCCGAGGCGGCGGTCTTTGAGGACGCGTTCTGGTCGGGCGAGCCGCTGGAGCAGCTCTACGAGCAGGTGGGTCCGTCGCCAGAAGGCAGGTCCGAGCGGATATTCGCCGCTGGCATGACCGAATGGGAACGATCTCACAAGGCGGGTGGCGGCATGATCCCCGGCGCGCAGGTTCGGATCGACCGGTCTATGGATGTGGCGATCCAGAAGGAGAGCGAAGAGCTTCAGTCGGGGCTGACTGTGCTGGCGACGGTCGGATCGACCGCGCCCTTCATCGGTCTTTTCGGCACGGTCTGGGGCATCATGAATGCCTTCATCGAGATCGGACAGTCGCAGTCGACTAGCCTTGCCGTCGTTGCCCCCGGTATCGCCGAGGCGCTGCTGGCCACCGGGCTTGGCCTTCTGGCGGCGATCCCGGCGGTGATATTCTACAACAAGCTCTCGTCTGATGCGGACCGGATCGTTGGCGGATACGAGGCCTTTGCCGATGAATTCGCCACCATCCTGAGCCGGCAACTGGACGCCGCCTGAGATGGGCGCGGCGGTCCAGACGGCAGGCGAGAACGGCTCGCGCCGGCGCGGAAGGCGGCGGCGCGCCCGGCCCATGTCCGAGATCAACGTCACGCCCTTCGTGGACGTGATGATGGTGCTTCTCATCATCTTCATGGTGGCCGCGCCCCTTCAGGTGGTGGGCGTGCCGATCGAGTTGCCGCGAAGCGCGGCCTCTTCACTGCCCACGGATCAGGAAGAACCGTTGACGGTGACCCTGACTGCCGACGGGGCGACGACGATCCAGACGACCGAGGTGACCGATGACGAGATCGTGCCGCGCCTTCGCGCGATCCTGACCGAACGGACCTCGGATCGTGTCTTCCTGAGGGCGGATGGCGGCATTCCCTATGCGCGGGTTGTGCAGGTGATGGGCGCGCTCAATGCGGCGGGGATCACGAATATCGGTCTGGTGACGGATGTGGGCGGTCCGCGCATGGACGGACGGGACGGGTGACGGCGTCGTGCGGCAGGGCTGGATCATATCGGTGGCGATGCATGTCCTGCTGGTCCTCATCGTCCTGTTCGGCGGGTTCTTTGCCCGTGACCGGATTCCCGAGGTGACGGTGGCCGATGTCGCTCTGATCTCCGAGGCGGAATACGCCGCGCTTCTGCCTTCGGGGCCGACGCCAGAGGTCGAGCTCGATGCGCCCGAGATCGCCGCGCCGGTTGAGGATGCCGCGCCCGAGACGCCGGAGGCCGACCGCCCGCCGGAGCGGCCCGAGCCGGAAGCCGTCGACGTGCCCGAGACACCGCCCGCCGAGCCAGAGGTGACCGTGCCTGCGCCAGCGCCGGAGGCAGTGGTCGAAGATGACGCACCCGAGGTACCGCTGCCGCCCACCGATATCGATGGAAGTTCGCCCTTGCCCGACCAGGTGGCCGAACCGGCGCCGCGTGTCGCCCCCATTCCGCAGGTCGCGCCGCCACCGCTGACGGAAGTCGCACCAGACGTGGTCGAGGACACCGCGCCCGACGCGGAAGCGCCGCCGGTGGAGCAACCGGTGGAAGAAACCCCGCCCGCCGCGCCTGAGGCGGCGAGCGACCGGATCGTGACCGAGGCCGAAGAGACGCGCGAATTCGCGCCCGCAAGTTCGATGCGGCCCCGTAGCCGGCCCGAGCGCCCGGTGCGCGTCGCCGCGCCCGAACCTCAGCCGACGCCAGCCCCCACGCCGGAACCAACCCCCGCGCCAGAGACTTCGTCCACGGATGATGCGGTGCGCGCGGCGCTCGAAGGGGGGCAGGCCGAAGAGCCGGCCCGCCCCTCCGGTCCGCCGCTTACCGGCGGCGAGCGGGAAGCGTTTCGTGTCGCCGTCGGAGGCTGCTGGGTTGTCGATCCCGGTGCGCGCTCGGCGGGTGTGGTCGTGACGGTGGCGTTCGAGCTGGACCAGACCGGCCGTGTCTCGGGCGATGTGAGACAGGTCTCGGCCACAGGCGGCGATGCCGCAACCCAACGCGCGGCCTTCGATGCCGCGCGCCGGGCCATCCTGCGCTGCGGTGCGCGAGGCTTCCCGCTTCCCGCCGACAAGTACGACCAGTGGCGCGAGGTCGAAATGACATTCAATCCCGAGGGGATGCAGTTCCGATGACACGACTGGCTTTTCTGATCGCCATGCTCTTCAGCCTTCTGCCAGCGGCACTTGCCGCGCAGGACAGGTCCGGCCCGCTCAGGATCGAGATCACCGAGGGTGTGATCGAGCCCGTGCCGATCGCCGTGGCGCCCTTCATCGCGGAGAACGCGGCCGCAGCGGATTTTGCGCGGCAGATCACCGGCGTCGTCTCGGCCGATCTGACCGGCACCGGGCTTTTCCGGGACATTCCGCGCGACGCCTATATCAGCCAGGTAACGTCCTTCGATGCGCCGGTGCCCTATGCCGACTGGCGCGCGATCAACGCCGAGGCGCTGATCACCGGTGCGGTGACGCTGACAAGCGACAACCGGCTTATCGTGAAATTCCGGCTGTTCGACATCTTCAGCGGTCAGCCTCTGGGCGACGGTCTGCAATTCGCTGGTGGCACCGATAGCTGGCGGCGTGTGGCGCATAAGGTGGCCGATCAGGTCTACAGCCGGATCACGGGCGAGGGCGGCTATTTCGACAGCCGCGTCGTCTATGTCGAAGAGACCGGCCCGAAAAACGCACGGCAGCGGCGGCTGGCGATCATGGATTACGACGGGGCCAACGTTCAGTACCTGTCGGACGCGTCGTCCCTCGTGCTCAGCCCGCGTTTTTCGCCGACGGGTGACCGGGTGCTCTACACGAGCTATGAAAGCGGCTTTCCGGCGATCTACGAATTGTCGGTCGGATCGGTGACCAAGCGTCCGCTGGATGTGCAGGCCGAAGGTCTGGCCTTTGCCCCGCGTTTCGCGCCGGATGGGCGGAGCGTCGTCTATTCCCGCTCCGACGCTGGCAACACCGACATCTACCGTCTGGATCTGAGCAGCGGTCAGCGCACGCGCCTGACCAGCGCGCCGTCGATCGAGACCGCGCCGTCCTTTTCGCCCGATGGCAGCCGGATCGTCTTCGAGAGCGACCGGTCGGGCACCCAGCAGCTTTACATCATGCCGGCCGGCGGTGGCGAGGCTACGCGGATCAGCTTCGGTCAGGGGCGCTACGGCACGCCGGTCTGGAGCCCGCGGGGCGACTACATCGCCTTCACCAAACAGAATGCGGGCCGGTTCCATATCGGCGTGATGCGCACCGATGGCAGTCAGGAACGCCTGTTGACCGCGTCCTTCCTCGACGAAGGGCCGACATGGGCGCCGAATGGCCGTGTCCTGATGTTCACGCGCGAAAGCGCTGGCGCGGATGGCGAGCCCGCGATGTTCTCGGTCGATATCTCGGGGCGGAACCTGAAGCGCGTGCCGACGTCGACGGCGGCGTCCGACCCGGCATGGTCGCCCTTGTTGCCATGACCGGCGCGGCTGCACAGCCGGTGCACGTCCGCCCCGTTCCCTTCGCCTTTGCGGGATGGTACCCTGAGGCAGAGCAGATCATAACAATCCCAACCTTACAGGTGCTTTCATGAAGACTTCCGGAATTCTCATCGCCCTCGTCGCCTTCGCGGCGCTGACGGCCTGCACCAATGCCGACCGTTTCGGGTCGGGCTCGGGCGCAGGCGCGAATGGCGGGCTTGCTGCCGGGGCCGGTGTCGCCGGTTCGGTCAATGACCCGACCTCGCCGGCCTATTTCAACCAGATCATCGGCGACCGCGTTCTGTTCGCCGTAGACCAGTCGACGCTGTCGACCGAAGCGCAGCTTGTCCTCGACCAGCAGGCGGTCTGGCTGACCCAGAACGGCGCCTACAGCGCATTGATCGAAGGCCATGCCGACGAGCAGGGCACGCAGGAATACAACATCGCCCTGGGTGAGCGCCGCGCCGAAGCCGTGCGCAGCTATCTGGTGTCGCGCGGTGTTGCCTCGAGCCGGCTTCGCACCATCAGCTATGGCAAAGAGCGTCCGCTCGCCATCTGCTCGGATGAAAGCTGCTATGCCCAGAACCGCCGTGCGGTCACCGTTTTGACGGCTGGCGCGGGCGTCTGATCTAGAGGGTAATGTCCCATGCGTTGGTTCCTGGTTTTCCTTCTTTTCCTGGGCGGCCCCGCCGCCGCTCAGGACCGTGATCAGACCCTTGCCGACATAAGGCAGGATCTGACCGTTCTTTTCGTCGAGATGCAGAAGTTGAAACGCGAGCTGTCGACCACCGGCGGCTCGGGCGTGACGCTGGAAGGCACCGGCATCATCGACCGCGTCAACGCGATGGAGGCCGAGATCCAGCGGCTGACGGCGCGGACGGAAGAGCTGACCAACCGCGTGGACAGCGTTGTCCGCGACGGGACCAACCGGGTGGGTGATCTGGAATTCCGGCTCTGCGAGCTTGAGCCGAATTGCAACATTGCCTCGCTCGGCGACACGCCGACACTTGGGGGTGGCGCAATGCCTCAGACGGCGGCACCCGCACCCACGGCGCCATCCGCACCCGCAGGTACAGGCACCGGCATCGCGGCGGCCACCGGCGGGGTCGAGCTTGCCGTGGCCGAGCGCGAGGATTTCGAGCGCGCCAAGGCCGCTTATGACGAGGGTAACTGGCAGACGGCAGCAGACCGGCTCGAAGCCTTCACCAACACCTATCAGGGCGGGCCGCTGTCAGGGCTTGCTCACCTGCTCAGGGGCGAGGCTTTGCAGAACCTCGGCCGCACGTCCTCGGCCGCGAAAGCCTATCTCGAAAGCTATTCCGGCACGCCGAACGGCCAGACCTCGCCGACCGCGCTTCTGAAGCTCGGCCTTGCACTCGACGGTCTCGGCCAGACGACCGAGGCCTGCATCACGCTCGGTGAAGTCACCACACGCTTCCCGTCAAGCGACGCATCGGTCGAGGCACAGGCGGCGCGGGCGTCGCTCGGCTGTTCGTGAGTTCTGACGCCCGGCTG
Source organism: Kangsaoukella pontilimi (assembly GCF_009830125.1). GTDB lineage: Bacteria > Pseudomonadota > Alphaproteobacteria > Rhodobacterales > Rhodobacteraceae > Kangsaoukella > Kangsaoukella pontilimi. The sequence goes on from NZ_WUPT01000002.1 coordinate 657,141, forward strand.
CTCGACGTCATCGACCGGCGTTTCGGAGAGACGGGCGGGCCACGGCGGATCGGCATCGCGGTTTCCGGCGGGTCGGACAGTCTGTCGCTTTTGCATCTGATGGCTGAATGGGGCCGCGCCGATCTGATGGCGGCAACCATCGACCATGGGCTCAGGCCCGAGGCGGCGGAAGAGGCGGCCTATGTCGCGCGCTTCTGCGAAGGCTTGGGCATTCCCCACCGGACGCTTCGCTGGCGCGACTGGGACGGAAAGGGCAATCTTCAGGATCAGGCGCGCCAAGCCCGCTATCGCCTGCTGGCGCGGTGGGCGGATCGCCAGCGGCTTGATACCGTCGCGCTCGGGCACACGCTCGACGATCAGGCCGAAACGTTCCTGATGCGGCTTGCCCGAGAGGCGGGGCTGGATGGCCTCAGCGGCATGCCACAGGTCTTTCACCGGCACGATATGCGCTTCGACCGCCCGCTTCTGTTCGAACGCCGCAGCGACCTGCGCGCCTTTCTCGACCGGCGGGGTATCCGCTGGGTCGACGACCCCACGAACGAGGACGAGGGCTTCTCCCGGATCAAGGCGCGGCGCGCACTTCAGGCGCTGGAGCCCTTGGGAATCGATGTCGAAGTCATCGGATATTCCATGCTGAACCTCGATTTCGCCCGTACGGCCCTGGCCGAGCATGTGCGGGAGATCGCGCTCGGCCTGTCGCAAGTGATTGGCGGTGACATCGTTTTCGACCGAGCGAAACTCCGCCGCCAGAATCCGGAAATCCTGCGCAAACTCATCTCGGGCGCGTTGAAATGGGTGTCCGCGGACACCTATCCGCCGCGTCGCGACGCGCTGTCTGACGTCATCGCCGCGCTGGAATCGCCCCGGAACATGACACTTCATGGCTGCCTGATCATGCCCACGGACATGACCGTCAGGATCGCGAGAGAGTTCAACGCGATCAAAGGCTTGGAGGGACCAACCAACCGGATTTGGGACGGCCGCTGGCGGTTGAACGGCCCCCATGCCGAGGGGCTGGAGGTTCGTGCACTGGGCGAGGCGTTGTCTCAATGTCCCGGCTGGCGCGATACGGGCCTTCCCCGGCAGTCGCTTCTGGCCTCCCCGGCGGTCTGGAGGGGTTCGGAATTGCTCGCCGCGCCGCTTGCTGGGCTCTCCAACGGCTGGACGGCCGAAACACAGGGGCGCGACGATTTTGCAGCCTCGTTGTTATCCCGTTGAAGATCCGGGCCCCGTGGCTATGTAATGGTGAGGTTCCACAGGCCCTCCGGCCTGTCTCGAGTTTCCAAAGGAGAGTCCTTTGAACAACGCGCGTAGCATCGCCTTCTGGGTCGTTCTGTTTCTTCTGATCCTGGCGCTCTTCAATCTGATCTCGGGTGGTCAGTCGACCATGTCGCAGCGCTCGGTCAGCTATTCCGATTTTGTCGAGCGTGTGGAGGGCGGCGAAGTTTCAAATGCCACCATCGACGGCGAGCGGATCGTCTTCCGCGGGGCCGACGGTAACGACTACGTCACCATCCAGCCCGAGGGCGCGGGTGCGACCGACCTTCTGGTCAACAACGACGTCTCGTTCCGGGCCGAACCGCAGGAGCAGTCGGGCTTCGTCACGATCCTGATGACCTTCCTGCCGTTCCTTCTGCTGATCGGTGTCTGGATTTACTTCATGAACCGGATGCAGGGCGGCGGCCGTGGCGGGGCGATGGGCTTCGGCAAGAGCCGGGCGAAGCTACTGACGGAAAAGCATGGCCGGGTCACCTTTGACGATGTCGCCGGCATCGACGAGGCCAAAGACGAGCTGGAAGAGATCGTCGAATTCCTGCGCAACCCTCAGAAATTCTCGCGCCTCGGCGGCAAGATCCCCAAAGGCGCGCTTCTGGTCGGCCCTCCGGGTACGGGTAAGACGCTGCTCGCACGCGCCATCGCGGGCGAGGCCGGAGTACCGTTCTTCACCATCTCGGGTTCCGATTTTGTCGAGATGTTCGTCGGCGTCGGCGCCAGCCGTGTCCGCGACATGTTCGAGCAGGCCAAGAAGAACGCGCCCTGCATTGTCTTCATCGACGAAATCGACGCCGTGGGCCGGTCCCGTGGCGTGGGCTACGGCGGCGGCAACGATGAGCGCGAACAGACGCTGAACCAGCTTCTGGTCGAGATGGACGGTTTCGAGGCGAACGAAGGCATCATCATCGTCGCCGCCACCAACCGTCCTGACGTTCTTGACCCCGCGCTCTTGCGTCCCGGTCGTTTCGACCGTCAGGTGCAGGTGCCGAACCCCGACATCAAGGGCCGGGAAAAGATCCTCGGCGTCCACGCCCGCAAGGTGCCGCTTGGCCCTGACGTGGACCTAAGGATCATCGCGCGCGGTACGCCCGGTTTCTCGGGTGCGGACCTTGCCAACCTCGTGAACGAGGCGGCGCTTATGGCCGCGCGTGTGGGCCGCCGTTTCGTGACGATGGAAGACTTCGAGAACGCCAAGGACAAGGTGATGATGGGCAGCGAACGCCGTTCCATGGTCATGTCCGAGGACGAGAAGAAGCTGACCGCCTATCACGAGGCTGGACACGCCGTCGTGGGGCTTAACGTCCCGCAGCACGATCCGATCCACAAGGCGACGATCATTCCGCGCGGCCGCGCGCTTGGTCTGGTTCTGTCGCTGCCCGAGCGGGACCAGCTTTCAGTGACGCTGACCAAGTACAAGTCCAAGATCGCCATGGCGATGGGTGGGCGCGTGGCGGAAGAGCTGATCTTCGGCAAGGAGAACGTGACTTCCGGCGCGGCGTCCGACATCCAGCAGGTGTCCAAGATCGCGCGGGCCATGGTGACCCAGTTCGGCTTTGCCGAAGAGCTTGGCTACATCGACTATGCCAACGAGCAGCAGTCCTATCTGGGCAGCTATCAGGGCGGGTCGGGGCATTCGGAGGAGATGCAGAAGCGCATCGACGCCAAGGTCAAGGAAATCGTGGACGAGGGCTACGAGACCGCGAAGCGTATCCTGACCGAGAAGCACGACGACCTCGAACGTCTGGCGCAGGGTCTTCTGGAATACGAGACGCTGACGGGCGACGAGATCACCAAGGTCATGGCGGGCGAGCCGCTGAACCGTGGCGACGACGACGGGGACAAGCCGGATACCGGCGGTACCGCGTCGATCACGGCCATTCCGAAGACCAAGCCCAAGAAGAAGCCGGATGGCGACAGCGGGCTCGAACCCGAGCCGAGCGCCTGATCTGATCGCTCTTCGTTACAGCCAGTCACAACGCCCCGCCCCGATCGGCGGGGCGTTGCCGTTCAAAGGGTAAATTGGCCGACATGAGTATTGCCGCGCGTTTCGGAAGGCGGCATGACGGGTGACATGCCCGCGCTTGTCCCCACCGATTACACTGCAACCATCGTCTGGCTGGGTCTTGTCCCTCACAGGGACGCCCCCGAGATCGAGGCAAACAGCAGCGAGCGCCTGTCGCTGACCTTCGCGGGCGTCGAAAGCGGCGAGGTACATTCAGGCCTGACGCGCCCTTCCTGCAGCCGCGTCACGGCGCAATATCCGAAGGGCACCGAGATCCGGAACACACGGCAGGTGTCGATCGTCTCCGAGGAAGAACTGGCCACCATCGCGTCGGCCCTCGACCTCGAAAAACTTGACCCGCGCTGGCTGGGAGCGACCATTGTCGTCCGGGGCATTCCAGATTTCAGTTACATCCCGCCGTCTTCCCGGCTTCAGGCCGAGGATGGCGCGACGCTGACCGTCGACATGCAGAACCGTCCCTGCAGCCTTGTTGCCCGCACCATCGAACAGGCCCGGCCGGGCCACGGCAAGGGGTTCAAGGCGGCGGCGAAGGGACGGCGAGGCGTGACCGCCTGGGTCGAACGGGAAGGGGCGCTGGTTCTGGGCGGAACGCTCAGGCTTCACATACCCGACCAGAGGGCGTGGCAGCCCGGCGGCTGATTTGCCTTCCGACGCAAGCGATGCGGAATGTGTCGGAAATCTCGCTTTCCATTCCAAGCGACTCTCGTATAGCGACAACAAGGCCGTATTCCACGGTGCACGGACAGGGACGGGTGAAACCCATGACAACCGATATCGAAATCGCACGCGCAGCCAAGAAACAGCCCATCCAGGAGATCGGCGCGAAGTTGGGGATCAGCGCGGACAACCTCGTGCCCTTCGGCCATGACAAGGCCAAGGTCAGCCAGGACTTCATCGCGTCGCTAGGAGACCGCCCGAACGGCAAACTGGTTCTCGTGACCGCGATCAACCCGACGCCCGCAGGCGAAGGCAAGACCACGACCACGGTCGGTCTTGGCGATGGCCTGAACCGCATCGGCAAGAAGGCCGCCGTCTGTATCCGCGAGGCCTCGCTCGGGCCGAACTTCGGGATGAAGGGCGGCGCGGCCGGAGGCGGTTATGCCCAGATCGTGCCGATGGAGGACATGAACCTTCACTTCACCGGTGATTTCCATGCGATCACCGCAGCGCACAACCTGCTCAGCGCCATGATCGACAACCACATCTACTGGGGCAACGAGCTGGAAATCGACGAGCGCCGCGTGTCCTGGCGCCGTGTGCTCGACATGAACGACCGCGCGCTTCGCGACGTCGTGACCTCGCTTGGCGGCGTCTCGAACGGCTTCCCGCGCCAGACCGGGTTCGACATCACCGTGGCCTCCGAGGTCATGGCGATCCTCTGCCTTTCGACCGACCTGAAGGACCTTGAACGTCGCCTCGGCGACATGATCGTGGCCTATCGCCGCGACCGCTCGCCCATTTACGCGCGCGACATCAAGGCGGATGGCGCGATGACGGTCCTGCTCAAGGACGCGATGCAGCCGAACCTTGTCCAGACGCTGGAAAACAACCCTGCCTTCGTTCATGGCGGCCCCTTCGCCAACATCGCCCACGGCTGTAACTCGGTGGTCGCGACCACGACGGCGCTCAAGCTGGCAGACTACGTCGTGACCGAAGCCGGTTTCGGTGCCGACCTCGGCGCCGAGAAGTTCATGAACATCAAGTGCCGCAAGGCCGGTCTTGCCCCCGACTGCGTGGTGCTCGTCGCCACGGTCCGCGCGATGAAGATGAACGGCGGCGTCGCCAAGGCCGACCTGGGTGCCGAGAACGTGGATGCGGTCAAGGCGGGGTGCCCGAACCTTGGCCGTCACATCGCGAACCTCAAGCAGTTCGGCGTGCCGGTCGTTGTGGCGATCAACCACTTCGTCAAGGACACGGATGCCGAGATCGAGGCGGTGCAGGACTACGTCAAGAAGCAGGGCTCGGAGGCGATCGTGTCCAAGCACTGGGCCGATGGCAGCGCGGGGTCCGAAGCCCTGGCAAAGCGCGTGGCCGAGATCGCTGAAAGCGGGAAAAGCCAGTTCGCGCCCCTCTACCACGACGAGATGCCGCTCTTCGACAAGATCAAGACCATCGCCACGCGCATCTATCACGCGGACGAGGTTCTGGCCGACAAGAAGATCCGCGACCAGCTCCGCCAGTGGGAAGAGGCCGGGTTCGGCAACCTGCCGATCTGCATGGCGAAGACGCAGTATTCGTTCTCGACCGATCCGAACCTTCGCGGCGCGCCCACGGGCCATTCCGTGCCGATCCGCGAAGTTCGGCTTTCGGCCGGGGCCGGGTTCGTTGTGGTCATCTGCGGTGAGATCATGACAATGCCCGGTCTGCCCTCGCGCCCGGCGGCGGAAAACATCCGTCTGAACGACGCAGGCGAGATCGAAGGTCTGTTCTAAGGCCTGTCCGGCATTTAGGTATCGCGTCGGCGGCCCTGTCGCCGACGCAGAAGAAAGGATTTCCCATGAGCGCCACACTGATCGACGGCAAGGCCTTTGCTGCGACTGTCCGGGAAAAGGTCGCGACCCATGTTGCGCGGCTGAAGGACGAGCATGGGCTGACCCCCGGTCTGGCTGTGGTCATCGTGGGCGACGATCCGGCCAGCCATGTCTATGTCCGCTCGAAGGGTAAGGCGACGGTCGAAGCCGGAATGAAAAGCGTCGAGCACAGGCTTGACGCCGACACCAGCGAAGAGGCGCTTCTCACGCTGGTAGAGCAACTGAACACCGACCCGTCGATCCACGGTATCCTCGTTCAACTTCCGCTTCCCGGGCATCTGAACGAAGACCTGGTCATCAACGCCATCGACCCGGCGAAGGACGTGGACGGCTTCCATATCTCGAATGTGGGGCTGTTGGGTACGGGGCAGAAATCCATGGTGCCCTGCACACCGCTTGGTTGCCTGATGATGCTGAGGGACCATCACGGCTCGCTCTCCGGTCTGGATGCTGTGGTGATCGGCCGGTCGAACATCGTGGGCAAGCCGATGGCACAGCTTCTGCTGGGCGATAGCTGCACGGTGACCATCGCCCACAGCCGCACGAAGGATCTGCCCGAGGTCGTGCGCCGGGCCGATATCGTGGTCGCCGCCGTGGGCCGGCCCGAGATGGTGCCGGGCGACTGGATCAAGCCCGGTGCGACCGTCATCGACGTCGGTATCAACCGCATCGACGCGCCCGAGAAGGGCGAGGGCAAGACGCGGCTTGTGGGCGACTGTCATTTCGAAAGCTGCGCCGAGGTGGCGGGCGCGATCACCCCCGTGCCGGGCGGCGTCGGCCCGATGACCATCGCCTGTCTTCTGGCGAATACCGTGACAGCCTGCTGCCGCGCCAATAGTCTGGCCGAACCCGAAGGGCTGACAGCCTAAGCCGACACCATCCGGTCGAGGTTGTCGTAGGACCAGGCCATGCCTTCCTCCATGCCGCTTTCCACGGCGCCCTGTCGGCTTTCCGCACTGTCGTATGTGATCGTCATGGTCATCACCGTGCCGTCGCCGTCCTTGGCGAACTCGGTCACGACCCTGCTTTCGGGCGTGGTCATCCCCGGCATCTCCATTGCCTCGATGTGCTCGATACGGTGCGGCGGGTCGAGCCTGACGAAATGCCCGCGGATCGTGAAACGCTCGCCTGAGGCGCTGTCCTCCCAAGTATAAGCGAAGGTTCCACCCTCTTGCGGGTCCATTTCGCAACTCGGCATGGTCCAGCCTTCGGGCCCCAGCATCCAGCGCCTGACCTTCTCCACATTGAGATGCGCGTCGTAGACCGCATTGGGCGCAGCATTGAAGCGGCGGGTGACGACAAGGTCGGTCTCGCCCGACATGACCATGGTCATTCTGTTCATTCTGGGATGTCCTTTTCGGCAAGAAGGTCGTCGAGACGCGCGTAATTGGCCCGAAGCGTGGCGCGCAGCCGTCCCGACCAGACGATGATCTCGTCCAGCCGTCCCGGAGCCAGCCGGATCGGGCGCCGCGTGCCCACCTTTCGGCGTGTGACCCACCCGCTTTCCTCGAGTACTTTGACATGGCGCGAGATCGCCGGCTGACTGATCGGAAAATCCGGAACCAGGTCCATGACATCGACCTCGCCCCGTTCGGCCAGCCGCGTCACGATGGCAAGGCGCGTCGGGTCCGAGAGGGCGGCAAAGGCTTTGGTCACTTCCATAATGTTTAATTTATATAACGATTCGATTATATAGTATAGCGCCAAATTCGGTATGCGCTGGTACTATCGCAATTCGTCAGGGGTGGTTCAGGCGGTGCGGGGGACCGGTACGGCCAGAACCTTGCGCCCGGTCAGGAAGGCGGTCGCGCGATCGGCCAGAAGGCTGCGGAGCACGGGCGTCGTCCAGGCCAGTCCGCCGGTGTATGCGCCATAAGCTGGCATGATTAATTTCTGATCATCGGTCAGAAAGCAGGGGCGCCGCACGGCGCGCAGACAGGCTTTCGGGTGGTAGTGGCCCGAGACCTCGCCCGATGTCTCGCCGGGTGTCGCGATATGCCGGAAGACCAGCGCGCCCGCGCGAAACTCGGCCAGATGCGTGCCGCCCAGGTCGATCGGGCCTGGGTCGTGGTTGCCTTCGACCCAGAGCCAGCGGCGCCCGGCCTGAAGCCTCTGCACCGTGTCGCGGTGGCTGTCGTCCAGCGCCTCTGCCGCAGCCACGTCATCAAAGCTGTCGCCAAGGCAGAGCACCGTCTCGGGCCGAAGCGCCTGAATGTCGGACTGAAGCCGCGTCAGTGTCTCGAGCGTGTCATAGGGTGGCAACAGGCCGCCGCCCCGACGTGCGATCCGCTCGGACTTGCCCAGATGGAGATCTGAAACCACCAGCATCCGCTCGCGCGGCCAGAAAAGCGCCCCCGACGGGCAGGCGGTCAGCGTTTCACCGGAGAGGATCAGATCGGCGGAGTTCATGCTTCGTTCTTGGCGCGTCGCGGGACTGTTTGCAAGCCTGTCACACGGCTCAGTAGGGCACGCGCCACGATTTTTTCGCCGGTTTGGGGTCGGCGATGCCGGCGGCTTCCATCAGCCGTTCGGCCTCGGCCTCGACCAGCCGTTCGCGGCCCTCGCCCGCAACAGGAACACGCCCTGGTTCGAGGAATAGCGGCGCAGCCAAGGGCGTGACCCTGTCGAGAATGCGGTGATCCACGCGGCCCCGCGTCCGGTCCAGCATTTCCTCGATCCGTCCGAAATCGACGAGGCCGCGCATCGCCTCTTCCCGCGTAATCTTCAGCATCAGGTGGTCGGGGTCGTATTTGACCAGCGTGTCATACAGGATATCGGATGAGAATGTGGCCTGCCGACCGCTTCGCTTCTGCGGCCCGATGTTTCGCTCCAGAAGCCCCGCGACCGTGGCCGAGGCCTTGAAGGTCCGCTTCATCACCGCGTTGCCGTTCAGCCATGTCTCGAACGCAGCGCGCAGGTCGTCACCGTCGAAGAGGGGCGCGGGATCAGGCACCCGGTCCAGACCCCAGATCAGGACAGCGTAGTCGGTCGAAACGAAGCCGAGCGGCGCAAGGCCCAGGTCCTCCATCCGGCGCGTGACCAGCAGGCCAAGCGTCTGCATGGCGTTCCGTCCGGCGAAACCGTAGATCACCGTGTTCTGCCGCCCGTCATGGGGGAAGCTCTCGACAAGGATGCGGTCGGCTTCGGGCAGTTTCGAGCGCCTCGCCTGAAGCGTCAGCCAGTCGACTGTGTGCTGCGGCAGACCCTCCCAGTTGCGGGTTTCGAACATGCGCAGGATGCGGCGGGAGAGCTGTGTGGAAGTGGCGAATTTCGTTCCCATGAAAGTGGCGATCTTGGGGGCTTTGTCGGCGCGGCGGGTGACCTCGACCGTCATCTCGCGCAGGCCCTCATAGCGCACCACCTGCCCGCCGATCAGGAACGTATCGCCGGGCGTCAGGGTCGCGGCAAAGCCCTCCTCGATCTCGCCCAAAGGCCGCCCGCCCATCCGATTCTTCAGCCGGACCTTCAGCGTGTCAGTGTCCTGAATCGTGCCAAGGTTCATGCGGATGTGTTTTGCCGCGCGGGGGTCGCGCAACTCCCAAAGCCCGTCGGGGCGTTGGCGCAGCCTCTGCCAACGGTCATAGGCCCGAAGCGCGTAGCCCCCCGTCGCCACCATATCGAGACAGGCGTCGAAGTCGTCGCGCGTCAGCGCGGAATAGTCGCCTGCGGTCCGGAATGTGTCGTAGGCGTCGCTCGCGTCGAACGGGCCACGGCAGGCCCGGATCAGGATATGCTGGCAAAGCACGTCCTTTGGTCCCGGCCCCTTCGGCGTTCCATCCAGATCGGCGGCCCGCACGGCGTCCAGCGCAGCCACGCATTCCACCACCTCGAACCTGTTGGCTGGCACGATCAGCGCCTTGGACGGCGCGTTGTAGCGGTGATTGGCGCGCCCGATCCGCTGCACCAGCCGTTTGACGTTCTTCGGCGCGCCGACCTGAATGATCAGGTCCACATCGCCCCAGTCGATGCCCAGATCGAGCGTTCCGGTGCAGACGATGGCCCTCAGATCGCCCGCGACCATCGCCGCCTCGACCTTTTGCCGTTGCTCGCGGGCAAGGCTGCCGTGGTGGATGCCGATGGGCAGGGCGTCGTCATTGGCGAGCCACAGGTTATGGAAGAAAATCTCGGCCTGCGCGCGCGTATTGTGAAAGATCAGCGTGGTCTTGTGCTTGCGCACCTCTTCCAGAACGCGCGGGATCGCGTAGGCGCCACCGCCGCCGGACCAGGGCGGCGGCGCGTCGGTTGTCAGCATTGCGATGTCCGGCGCGGGGCCGGGGTCGGCGTGGAGGATGTGGCAGGGATCGGGGTGCCGGGCAAGGAAGCGCGCGATGGCGGCGGGGTCTTCGACCGTGGCCGACAGGCCCACGCGGCGGAGGCCGGGACACATCGCGTCCAGTTCGGCAAGGCAGAGCATCAGCTGGTCGCCGCGCTTCGATTCCGCCAATGCGTGAATTTCGTCCACGACGATGCGCTTCAGCCCCGCGAACATGCGCGGCGCGTCCTCGTAGGTCAGCAAGAGCGCGAGGCTTTCCGGCGTCGTGAGAAGAATGTGCGGCGGGTCGACACGCTGGCGCTTTTTCTGGGTCTGCCCGGTATCGCCGGTACGGTCCTCGACCCGAACGGGCAGGCCCATCTCGGCAATCGGCGTCGAAAGGTTTCGCCGTATGTCAGCGGCCAGCGCCTTGAGCGGCGAGACATAGATCGTGTGAAGCCCCTCATGCCCGCCCTCAGCCAGTTCTGCCAGTGTCGGCAGAAATCCGGCCAGCGTCTTGCCTCCGCCCGTGGGGGCGATCAGCAGAAGCGCGGGGTCGTCCGCGCGCGCGGCCATGTCGATCTGGTGTGGGTGGGGCGACCATCCGCGGGACGTGAACCAGTCGTGGAATTGCCGGGGAAGGGGGCTCATGCCCCCGACATAATCCTGAAACGTGCCCTCGCCAATGGCCGGACGATCGGTTCAGGTTGGAACCGCCGGTGACGCCGCGGCGGGACGCTGGTCGATCAGCCTGTCGGCGATCATGCCGCCCGCCCAGATTGCCGTCAGCGCCAGCCAAGCGGTGAAGGCGAAAGTCGATCCCCCCGTGACGCCCGCTCCGATGGTGCAGCCGCCCGCCGTCATCGCGCCGAACCCCATCAGCGCCGCCCCGGTCAGATAGCGCCGCATCGCGCCTGCACCGTCCCAGCCCTGCCACTCCAGCCGTCCCGACACCCAGGCCGACAGGAACGCGGCGATGGCGACGCCGGGGATCAGACCCACGTCGAAGTCGAGCGCACGGTCCGACGACAGGACGAACATCAGCGTATCTGCGGACGGGCCGGAGAAGGTCAGGCTGCCGACCGGCACTGGGTCGAAGCTGGCCTGATAAAGCGTGAAGGTCAGGAACCAGCCCGCCGCAACGGCAAAGCCGACCCCGCAGCCAAAGAAGAGCGTGGTCAGGCTGACGCGGTTCCGAAAGGCGATGACAAGCGCTGCGACGGCGAAGACAAGCGCGATGGCAATTCCGCTGCTCGCTGGCAGGCCAAGTTCCCACAACACATGCGGGTTCGGGCCGCCTGTCGTCCAGGCGCCCGAGATGGCTTCGCGAAGCGGCGACAGAACGCCATAAAGGCTCATCTGCGCGACCACGGCAAAGACAAGACCGGACAGGATCGCTCTCAGATTGCCCGTCGCCCCGAGTGTCAGCAGGCGCCCCGGACATCCGCGCGCAAGGATCATGCCCACACCGAAGACAAGGCCACCCACAACGGCCCCTGTGACGGTGCCCGGCGAGGCGAGCCAGCGGCTTGTTTCGAGGTCGATGACGCCCGTCACGTCCATGAGCTGTGTCCAGAGAAGCGCGGTCGAGAAGGTCAGAAGCCAGACGGCAAGTCGCCCGCCCCATTGCCTGCGCGCGACCTCTACCGCGGCGGCGCGGAGGCAGAAGCGGGATTGCTCGGCTGAGACGCCGAAGATCATGCCTGCGGTCAGCCCGGCCAGCGCGGCGCCCACAGGCTCTCCAACCAGATCGAGTATGGGGGCGACATCCATGCCGGGGCTCCTTTCCCGGCTGGGTTTGCCCGCGTCGATGCCGTGCTTCCTTGATTCAGGTCATGATCGGGCACGCGCCCTGTGTCGTCGTCCGGGCCATAGGGGCGCGGCGATCAGCTTCCCAGCATTGCCACGGCCATCTCGGCCCGGATGCGGTCCGCGCCGTCGAACTCCATCACCGTCAACGTCTTCAGAAACCCGAGGATCGTGTCGCAATAGCGCGGGTTCGCGGGATCGGGCGCGATCATCAGTTCTATATCGGCATCGCTGAAACCCGCGGCGCGCATGTCCTGAAAGAAGGCCTCCCAATCCAGATCGGTCGAAGGTCCACGGGAAACGGGGTTGGTCTTGCCCGCGTGCATGGCCTGATAGAGCACCGTTGTTTCATTGACGACGGGCGCCATCTTGCGCCGCTCCACCGCTGACAGGCCGGCCGGCCCCTCAAGTGCTAGCCGACCGCACGCCTCGCGGTCGGCGCTGTAGAGGGCCAAAAGCGCGTGCTGCTGTTCGAGAACCTCGACGAGAAGAGCATCGGGCGCGTTTGCCAGATAGGGCGCGTTCCGGCTGCGGATGTCCGCGCCAACGGCAAGGGGGGCGGTTGTATTGTAGATGCCCTTCCGCCGCTCGAGAACGAGATCGCCCATCCGCTCGCGCCAGAGTGCGGCCTCTTCCGGGAAATAGCGTTTCATGGCGAGATACGTCTCGCTGACGCCGCTTTCTGCCAGAAGCTGATCTATCTCGGCATCCGTGGGCGCCCCCCGGAACAGGTTCAGACCGCCATTCGCCAGAAAACCGCTGATCGCCGCCGCAACGATGACGACGGCGATACGCGGGAAGTATTTGCGAATGAGAGCGATCTGACCTGCCTAGTGGACGATCTTCTCTTCCTTGACGAACATGTTCGCCCAGGCCCGGTCGATCAGTTCCGGCGACATCTGATAGGGAATGCCCTCGAACTCGCAGATGGCGATCATCTGGTCGATCAGGAAGATCGGCTGATAGTTCGCGTAGATGTTGTCGATCTGCGGGTACTTGTTCTTGATCAGGTAGACCAGCGTATCCTCGTCCAGCGGCATCTTGCGCTTGCGCGCGACCATGGCGAAGATCTTCAGGTAGTCTTCCTGACACGGACCATCGACCTTGATCTTGAAGAAGATCCGGCGAAGCGCCGCTTTGTCGAAGATCTCGTTCGGGTGGAAGTTGGTCGAGAAGATCACCAGCGTGTCGAACGGTACTTCGAACTTCTCGCCCGACTGGAAGGCAAGGATGTCCTTGCTCTCTTCCAGCGGCACGATCCAGCGGTTGACCAGCGCCTGCGGCGGTTCTTCCTGACGGCCAAGGTCGTCGACGATGAAGACGCCGCCGGTGGACTTGAGCTGCAAGGGTGCCTGATAGGTCCGGGCGGTGGGGTTGTAGACGAGGTCGAGCATCGACAGCGAAAGTTCACCGCCGGTGATCACGGTCGGGCGGTCGCAAAGAACATAGCGCGTATCGAAGCGGTTCGACGTGCGGCGGAGCGAATTGGGGTCTTCCTCCATTTCCTGCGCGGCGTTGTGCACGATCGGGTCATAGACGGTAATGACCTGACCGGCATATTCGATGGCGCGCGGCACGTAGATCTTGTCACCGAGCGCGTCGCGGATCCCGTTCGAGATCGACGATTTACCGTTACCCGGCGGGCCGTACATCAGCACCGAGCGACCGGCCGACACTGCCGGTCCAAGGTGGTCCAGAAGCTCGTTCGGCAGGATCAGGTGGCCCATGGCGCCCAGAAGCTGGTCGCGCGTGACCTGGATGTTGCGGATCGACTGGCGCTTGACCTGCTCGCGGTAGACGTCGAGCGGGACGGGCATGGCGCCGTAATATTCGGATTGTCCAAGCGCATCGAGCGCGCGCGACTTGCCCGTATCGGTCAGCTGAAAGCCCATCTGACCGCCCGATCCCGCGTGCAGCGTGCCGGTGGATTCGAGCAGTTTCTGCTGGCGCGCAAGGTCCACGAGTTCCTGCGTGACCGGGATCGGCAGGCAGATCGCCTTGGAGATTTCCGGCACCGTCTCGAGGTTCATGCGGAAGATGGTCTTCAGAAGAATGTCCCGCATCATCACCTGCGGAAGCTGCATCCCTTCAAGCGAGCGCGGCGCCGGCGGAGCGATGACATTCGTCGTTTGCATATTCATGGGTTCACCCGAGCCTCATACAGTTCTTGGCCCGCCACGCTATTGCCCGAATTCGAACAATAACTGGTGCAAGCCTTTGCTGGACCGACATTGACCGGCTAATGTGGCCAAAAAATGGAAAAGGATGGGGAATGAGCAGGCCTAATCCGCTTATTTTGATCGCAATTCTTTGTGTCTCGGCTGCGTTTTTCGGCTGGCTTACACTTGGCGCTGACGGGTTTTACCTTTCGTCGCACGAAGGTGACACGATGCACCTTCTGGATGTGCTTTTCAGAATGAATTCAGGGCTTTGGCCCCATGTCGACTTTGTCACACCGCTTGGCATTCTGGGCTTTGTGCCGTTCACGCATTTCATGGGTCTCGGCTATTCGGTGGGCGACGCGATCCTTTACGGTCAGGTGGCCTTTGCCGTCTGTCTGCTGCCGCTTACCCTCTATGTCGGTCTGACCCGCCTTCCGGCTCTTGCGGCTTATGTTTTTGGCCTGCTGATGGTCCTTTTCGCGATGGCGCTGACCTATGGCGGGACGGGGCCGGGCATCTCGATGTCGATGCATTACAACCGCTGGGCCTGGGTCATCGCCTCGCTCGCGGTTCTGCTGGCGCTGCTGCCCCGGCAGGGGCGGCCCGCTCAGCTGTTCGACGGTGTGCTGCTGGCATTGCTTTTCAGCCTCCTCATCCTGCTCAAGGTCACCTTCTTCGTCGCGCTCGTGCCCGGCGTTCTGGTGGCGCTTCTCCTGCAGGAACGCCGACGCGAAATCGTTGCGGCGCTGGTCGCGGGGGTCGTCTTCGGCGCGGTCCTTCTTGTCGCGCTTGGCCCGGACTACTGGTTCGGCTACGCCGCCGACCTGCTGAACGTGTCGGGGTCCGAGGTGCGTCCTCACACTGGCGTACCCTTCGCTGACATCGTCGGCGCGCCCGGAAATCTGGCGATCACCGCCGTAGGTTTCATGGCGTTCCTGTTTCTCCATCGCGCCGGGCATCGCCCGCAAGCGGTCGGGCTGCTGCTGCTTCTGCCGGGGTTCATGTTCATCACCTGGCAGAATTTCGGGAACGATCCGAAATGGCTTGTGCCGGTGTCGGCGCTTCTGGTGGCCATGGCGACAAAGGCCCGCCGGTTGGGCGATGACAGCGACGCGAGCCGCTTCCTGCTGGTCGCAGCTTTGGCCTGCATCCTCTATCTGCCGTCGACCCTGACGCTGGCCGTCTCGCCGCTGCGGCATTTCGGGTCAGACCCTGCGATGTTCGAGCCGATGCTCGCCGGCGGTCCGGGGCAGGAGGACATCTATGTCCGTCGCGACCGTGGCTATTCGATGAAGGCCGAGCAGTTCCTCGACGCGCCGGGGAAGCCGTGGGACCGTTACGCCGATCTCATGGAGATGCCCGAGCCGACCGAGATCGCGGGCATTCCCTTCCCGAATTGCGAGTTTCTTGCCGGCTCCGTGAACTGGCTCCGCACCATCTCGACCGATCTGCGTAATATGGGTGTCGAAGAGGGGGCCTCGCTCTTCACAGCTGATATCCTCTCCGCCTTCTGGCTCTATGAGCCGTTCCGCCCGTTGCAGAACGGAGCGCCGTGGTACTATGGCGAGCTGAGCGGTATCGGGAACGCCGACTACGTCGTCGTGCCGAAATGCGGCTTCGCCGAGCGGGTCCGCCAGATCATCATTTTCGAGCTGTCTGAAGCGCCCTTCGACTATCAGGTCGTGGGCGAAAACGAGCGGGTGGCTTTGTTCCGGATCGTGCGCTAGCCCTGCAGCGCGGCAATGATCAGGTAGAAAAGAAGCGAAGGCGCAAGCGCGAGGCCCATGGGGAACTCGCGCTTTTTCCAGCTTTCCCAGTCGGGTACGCGGGCGCGCAGCGGGCTGGCCTTGGCGATCCGGTGCAGGATGAAGGCGGCGATGATCGTGCCGCCCAACAGGAACATGAAGGTCATCCAGTCGCCAAGCGCAACGAAGGGCGCCATGGCGGCGGCGAATTTCGCGTCGCCCGCGCCGACCAGTCTGAAGATGTTCAGAAGGAAACCGATCACCAGTACCACCGCGAAATGGGCGTAGCGCCAGAGGTACTCAGTTAGGTTTGGCAGGGCCATCAGCCCGACGACCACGAAGACCGCCAGAAGGGCAAGGACCGCCTTGTTGGGGATTTTCATGCGCGCCATGTCGCTCCATGACACCCATACGGTGATCGGAATCACGAAGGGGATGAACCACAATGCGGTGGTGGCGGAAGTCTCGAGCATGGTGCGGCCCCGGGCGTTAGTTCAGGCGTTCGGCTTCAAGCGCTTCGAGGCTGCGCACGGCCGCGTCGAAATACTGCGGATGCGTGTCGATCGCTTCCTGAAGCAGGCTCTTGCCGGTGTTCACATCGCCCTGCTTGATCGCTGAAAGAGCGGCGGTGTGGATCAACTGCGCACGCTCGATCTGGGTCATGGGCACCACGGGCATGTCGTATTTCCGCTGTGCCGCACGGGCCAGAACAAGGTTGTTCTTGGCCGTGAAGAGGCCACTGTCATAGGTCAGCGCCTCGCCGAACAACTGCTCGGCCCCGGCATAGTCACCGCGGGTCAGCTTCGAGTAGCCCCAGTTGTTCAGCGTGCCGGACGGCCGCGTCGTCAGGCTGACGGCGATCTCGTAGAAGCTGTCGGCCTTGTTCCACTCCTTGTTGCTGTCGGCGACCATCGCCTCCAGCCGGTAGCGCTTGAAGGTCTCGTGGGTGGGCGGAATCTTGTCCAGTTCTGCCTCGGCATCGGCCCATCGGTTGGAGCGGATCAGCGCGTCGGCGTATTCCACGCGGTCGTCGTGGTTCGCGCCTTCCATCTGAAGGACCTCGGACCACGCGGTGGCGGCCATCGTCGGCTTGCCCGCGCGGACCAGAGACACGGCAAGCCCGCGCTTCAGTTCGATCCTGTCGGGGTTCGCCGCGCTCGTACGGGCGAAATAGGCGACCGCCTCGTCGGGGTCGGCGACCGTCAGCATCACATCATTGAGGTTCGTCTCGTCGATGACGTTGACGTCCTTTAACGCTTCTTCGATCTCTTCCTTGGAAGACCCGCGCTCGCAGGCACTCAGAACGGCCGCGCACAGCACGGCGGTGGTCAGGACGGTAATACGGCGCATCTGCCTTGCCCTCTCGCTGCTCGATCCGCCAGTGCCGGCCCTCTTTACGGGGTCTCGGCTGTCGACAGGAGCTGGTAAAAGCCGGGCCCACGCCGAACGAGGCGGAAATTATCCTCATCCTCAGAATACGGTGTATTATCCAGTTTTGCGAGCGCTAAGCGGAGATTGTCGCGGATTTCGGGGCTGCGACCGCTATCAAGAGCGAAAGCCAGCCGAAAAACCCGGCTCGCCTCTCCATATTCGCCCTTTTCCATCAGTACCACGCCCAGATTGTTCCATGCGGGCGGGAAGGTTTCGTCCAGTTCCGTAGCGCGGCGCAGGATCTGTTCGGCCTGGTTCAGGCGCCCGAGCTGCAGGTTGGCCGAACCGATGGCGGACAGCACATCGACATTTATCCCCTCGGACGCCGCGGCGCGCAGATAGGCCTTGAGCGCCAGTTCGTATTCGCCCGCCGCCATCAGCCGATGGCCGACGACAAGCCCGTCCACCGACTGTTCCAGCCCATCCGCCGCCGTCGGCGGCGCGAAGGGGCTGTCGTCGGATTGGGAAAGGCCGCCCGAATTCTCGCAGGCGGCCAGGGCCATCACGAGGATGGCGGTTCCGATCGGTGACAGGCGCATGGGCCGTTCAGAAACTCACGTTGCTTAGCGTTTGCACGATACCGTAGACCGACGGCCCGATCAGGATGATCAGAAGCGGCGGCACCGTGAGCATCATTGTGGCAAGCGTCATCTTGGTCGGCAAGGTGTTTGCCTTCTCCTCGGCACGCATCACGCGTTTGTCGCGCATTTCCGCCGCATAGACGCGAAGCGCTTCCGCGATTGATGTACCGAAGCTGGCCGACTGGATCAGCACGGTCACGAAGCTGGCCACGTCCGGAACGCCGGCGCGGTCGGTCATGTCGCGCAGCACGGTGATCTTGTCCTTACCGGCCTTGATCTCATGCGAGACCATCTCGAATTCGTCGGCGAGTGGCGGATAGCCGGCGCGGATTTCCTTGCTCACGCGGATGATCGCCTGGTCGAGCGACTGACCCGCCTCGACGCAGACCAGCATCATGTCGAGCGCATCGGGGAAGCCGTTCTGGATCTGCTCCTGACGTTCCTGCTGGCGCTTCGTGACCCAGTATTTCGGCAGCATGTATCCGCAGGCGCCCGGGATGAGAACCGAGACCATGAGAGCCTGCGTCGACGGCTCGCCCGTCGTGGCCGAGTAGACGGCATAGATACCGCCCAGAACCACGCCCGCGATCCCCAGAGCGAACTGCAGGAAGTGATAGGTGCGGACGGCATCCTTGGTGCGGTAGCCGGCCTGAAGCAGTTTCAGGCGGACGGCCGAGTATTCTTCCTGGTTCTTCGGTTCAAGGAAGTCTGAATACTTGGCCAGCTTGTCCTTGCCGGCCTTGCCACGGCGCAGCCGCGCCTTGTCCTTGGTGCCGCTTTCCAGCTCGCGCGCGGCGTTGCGGATCTTGTCGAGCGGGTCCTTTTCTTTCTTCAGGACGATCGGCAGCGTCAGGAGCACCAGGAACATGCCCAGGACGCCGATCAGCAGGAGCGGCCCGAGTTCGCCGAAATTCTCGACGAGGATCGCGTTGCCCTGTTCGTAGAGGCGCATCACTTGTTCCATCGGGTCACACCTTGATATTCACGAGGGCCTTCATCACGAAGATGTTGGCGATGAGGAAGCCGGCGACGACAAGACAGGCCGGGATGAAGAGCGAGGTCTCTTTGACGTCGTCGTAGTAGTTCGGCTGAAGCACGTTGATCATGACGAGCGCCACCAGCGGGAAGACCGACAGGAAGGTGCCCGACCATTTCGCTTCGGCGGTAATCGCCTTGACCCTGCGGAACAGCTTGAAACGTGCCCGGACGACCTTGGCGAGACCGTCGAGGATCTCGGCCAGGTTGCCGCCCGAGGTCTGCTGGATCGTCACCGACACGGCGAGGAAACGCAGGTCCTGCATATCCATCCGCTCGGCCATGTGCTTGAGCGCTTCGCCCACGTCGCGGCCATACGCCGCTTCGTCCGAAATGACGCCCATTTCCGAGCCAAGCGGATCGGGTACCTCTTTCGCGACGATCTGGAGCGCCGACGAAAAGGGGTGGCCGACGCGAAGCGACCGGACCATCAGTTCCACTGCGTCGGGGAGCTGTTCCTCGATCATGGCGAGGCGTTTCTTGGCGGTGTTGTTGACCCAGACATAAACTGCGCCCACGCCCATCACGATCGACACGGCCAGACGGATCGGCAGCGACGCCGCCGTGCCGAAGGTCAGCAGGAAAAACGCCACGACGCTGAGAATGCCCATCAGCATGACCAGCTGACCGGGCGTGAAGGCGATGTTTCCCTTCTGCGCCTTGTCGGCAAGGATCGCATAGAGCGGGATCGAGCGCGACTTCATGTGCTGCGACATCTCCTTGCGGAGTTGTTCCAGCACCTGTTCGCGGCCCGCGCCCTTTTCGAGCATTTCGAGGCGGCGATTGACCTTGTTGTTCAGGCTGATCGACTTGCCGAAAACGGTCAGATAGATGCCCTGAACGAGCATCAGGACCGCGATGAAGATCGCGCCGTAGATAAGCGGTTCGGCTGAAATCACCATTGTCCGTTACTCCGCCGAGAAGGGTTCGAAGATGTTCGCAGGCAGGTCGTAGCCCCACATCCGGAAGCGCTCCGAATAGTGGCTTCTGACGCCCGTGGCCGTGAAATGGCCGATGATCTTGTTGTCCGGGGTGAGGCCCACGCGCTGATAGCGGAAGACCTCCTGCATCGAGATGACCTCGCCCTCCATGCCGGTCACTTCCGAGATCGAGACCATGCGGCGCGAGCCGTCCTGAAGGCGGCTTGCCTGTACGATCAGGTTGACGGCCGAGGAGATCTGGCTGCGGACGGCCTTGATCGGCATTTCGATACCGGCCATCGCGATCATGTTTTCCAGACGGCTGACGGCGTCGCGCGACGAGTTCGCGTGGATCGTGGTCATCGACCCGTCGTGGCCGGTGTTCATGGCCTGAAGCATGTCGATGACCTCTTCGCCACGCGTTTCCCCTACGATGATCCGGTCGGGACGCATACGAAGCGCGTTTCTGAGACAGTCGCGCTGGCTGACCGCGCCCTTACCTTCGACGTTGGGCGGACGGCTTTCCATCCGGCCCACATGGACCTGCTGCAGCTGAAGTTCTGCCGTATCCTCGATCGTCAGGATGCGTTCCGAGTTGTCGATGAAGGACGAAAGCGCGTTGAGCGTCGTCGTCTTACCCGAACCCGTACCGCCCGAGACGATGACGTTCAGACGGGTCGCAACGGCGGCCTGCAGATAGGCCGCCATTTCCTCGGTGAAGGCACCGAAGTTGACGAGATCGTCGACCGACAGCTTTTCCTTCTTGAACTTACGAATCGAGACCAGCGACCCGTCGACCGCGATCGGCGGGACCATGGCGTTGAAACGCGACCCGTCGGCAAGGCGGGCGTCGACGTAGGGGTTCTGTTCATCGACACGACGACCCACGGCGGACACGATCTTGTCGATGATCCTGAGAAGGTGCTTCTCGTCCTTGAAGGTGGTGTCGGTCAGCTCCAGTTTGCCCGCCCGTTCGACGAAGACCTGCTGGGGGCCGTTGACCAGAATATCGTTGACGCTGTCGTCTTTCAGAAGCGGCTCCAGAGGCCCGAGGCCCGTCACCTCGTCATAGAGGTCCTGGTTCAGCGTCTGGCGTTCCTCGCGGTTCAGAACCACGCCCATCTCGTCCAGCGCCTCGCCGGCGATGGCGACGATCTCGGCGCGAAGGTCGCTTTCCGTGGCGGTTTCCAGCGCCGAGAGGTTCAGGTCATCCAGAAGCCGCTTGTGAAGCTCGAGCTTGATCTCGCCCAGACGCTCCTTGCGCTTTTTTTCCTTGTCGGCAGGCGCGACGCGCCCGACCGTTTTCGAGACATTCTGCCGGCGCTGGACAGGCGTGCCGGCTTCGGGGTGTGCCTGCTGGATCGGCTTGCCCGAGGGCGGGGTGCCTCCGGGGATGTTCTTGACCTCGGGAACGCTCGGAACGCCGGGGGTGTCTTTCTTGTATTTGGAAAACACGGGACTTTATCCTTTCGGCTCAGGCGCCTTCGGCAACCGACATGTTCGATTCGTGGATCGAATGGGCGAGCTTCTGCATTTCCTTGCGAAGCGGGTTTTTCCCGGCGACTTCCGACAGCGGCACACCGTGGTCGTTTGATTGAACGACCTGCTTGCCGCCATCGGGCATCAGGACCTCGATCTTGATGTCGAGGCTCTCGGCCATCCGTTTCACGCGGCTTTTGCCGCTGAGATCGGTGAACTTGGGCGCCCGGTTCAGCACATAGCGCATCTTGTTGTAGGGCAGGTCTTCGCTCTTAAGCGCGCGGATCAGGCGCAGCGTGTTCTGCGCCGAGCGCATATCGAGCTCGGTCAGAGCGAAATAGACATGGGCCGCGTTCAGCACCGTTTCCGTCCACTGCACCACGCATTGCGGCATGTCGATCACGACGTAGTCGAAATTGGTGCGCGCGACTTCCAGTACGCGTTCCACATCCTCGGCACTGATCAGATCAAGCGGGATCAGTTCGCCCGGTGCGGTCAGGACCTGAAGCTTTTCGTTGAAGGTCAGAAGCGCCTGCAGGAAGCTGTCGCTGTCCATGGATGCTGTGTCCTGCAGAAGCTCGAAGACCGCTTCGCGGCGGGGCAGGTCCAGATAGGTCGCGATAGCGCCGAACTGCAGATCGAGGTCGATCAGGCAAACGCGCGGCGTCTCGCCATCCTCTTCCACATTGGCAAGCTCCCAGGCCATGTTCACGGCAAAGGTCGTCGATCCGGTGCCGCCGGCCAGACCCTGTACCGCGAGGACAACGCCGTTCTTGTCGCCGGTGGCCTTGATCTTGGTCCGCATTTCCTCGGGCAGGTCCGAGTCGTCGCGGCGGAGCGCCGCACGGCGCATCCGGTCGAGCGCATCGTGCAGCGCGCCGTCGGGAAGCGGGTAGGGGACGAATTCCTCGGCGCCGACCTGCAGAAGCTTGTGGAGCGCGATGGGGCTTACTTCCTCGGCGATGACGAGGACGCGGATATCCCGCTCCCGCGCCATCTTCACGAGGTCGATCAGAGTGTCGAGATTCTCTTCGTCTTCCTGGTCGATGGCGAGAGCGACGAATTCCATCCCCTCGGCATCCGGCTGACTGAGGAACAGCGACGCGTCTTCGAAGGACAGGTCGCCCCAGCCTTCACCGCACTCGGCTTCCATATCCTCGATCAAAAGCTCGAAATTCTGCACGTCACGCGAGATCGTGCACGCCATCAAGGGCGCCGGTTCGTCCTGTAGTGCCGCGTTCGTCGTCATAGCCTCATGTCCTTCCGTGTCCGGGGCGCCCCCGAATTCCACGAGGCCCCAGTTTTCCGGCGTGAAGCGAACGCGAGCGATTCCCGCACGCAGGTCACCCCACGGTCAAAGATCTGACCGGCAATCTTGGCGACATTGAGGCTAAAAAACCGTAATTATTCGGTATTGGAAGACGATTGGAATAAAAAGGGCGGCCACTGGCCGCCCCTTGAAACAGTGTATGCAGGTGGGCTTAGCCGCCGCTTTCGATTGCAGCGATACCACCACCCGACACGCGCGACGGCGGCACAGCGCTGGCCACGTAGTCGCGGAAGATGATCTGCGCGTACTTGCCATGCAGCACCATCGGTGCGTTCTCGACCATGCCCGACACCTCCGTCACGGTGCGGCGATTGCGCCGTTCGCGGTCCTGGGTATCGATCACCGGGCGCGTTTCGCCGAACGAAACGAGCGCCTTCAGACGCGAGCGGTTGACGCCCTGGCTGACCAGGTAGTTGACCACCGCGTTGGCGCGCCGCTGACCGAGCGCCTGGTTATAGGCGTTCGAGCCGACGAGGTCCGTGTGCCCGTAGACGCTGAAGCGAATCTCGGGGAACTGGCGGATCCAGTTGGCCTGCTCGTTGAGGATCGCACGTGCATCTGCATCGAGCGTGGCCTCATCGAAGGGGAAGGTCACCTGGGTCGGCACCTCGGACGAGAACCGCTGGTTCAGGTTGGCGAGGAAGGTCAGGTCGCCATTGTGGATTTGGGTGTTGTTCATCGTGGGGTTGCCGAAGCCACCTTCATCGATGAACGCGCCCGCTTCGCTGTCGAACGAGGAGCTGTCGCTGCACGCTACGAGAGCAAGTGCGCTGGCCCCGACAAGGAGGGTTTTGATCTTGAGCGTCATCTCTCTCACTCCATCACGTAGCCATAGGACCCGGTGAAGTCCTGTTTCGCGACTTCGGCGGCGGCACCAGAGCGGGGCGCACCAGCCGGACGGGCCGTCTGTCCGAAGAGGAACAGTTCGCCCTCGGTCGGGATGCGAACACGATCCGTCGGCAGGGCAAGCGCCTCGCCACGGGTCGGGGTCACCAGATGCGGCGTCACGATGATCACCAGTTCCGACTGGTTGCGCTCGTAGCTTGAGCTACGGAACAGCGCGCCCAGGATCGGGATGTCGCCAAGCCACGGAACCTGCGCCACGGCGTCGTTGAAGTCGTCTTCAAGAAGACCGGCAACCGCGAAGCTCTGACCGTCCAGCATCTCGACCGTGGTCTTGGTCTCGCGCCGGGTGAAGGCGTTCACTTCGAAGCCCGAGTTGGTGACCGAGGTGCCGATGTCGATCGACGACACGGCCGCGTTCAGTTCCAGGTTGATGCGGTGACCGTCGACCACCCGCGGGATGAAGCTGAGCTGCACACCGAAGGGCTTGTATTCGATCGTCACACCACCGTCGCCGTCAGAGACGGGGATCGGATATTCGCCACCGGCGAGGAAGCTGGCTTCCTGGCCCGAAAGCGCGGTCAGGTTCGGCTCGGCCAGGGTGCGGACCAGGCTTTTCTGCTCAAGCGCTTCCAGAAGGACGCCGAAGGCGACGCTTCCGATTTCGAAGCCCGTGGCAAGCTGACCGACCGCTGTGGCGTCGAGGTTCAGAACCGTCGATGCCGGAGTGCCGATATTGGTGCCGGCGACGAGCGCGCCAGAGCCGGCTGCGCCCGAGACGACCGCATCGGTGCCAGCCTGGACCAGGTTGAGGCCCGAGGACAGGTCCTTGATCACGCGGCGCTGCACTTCGGCGAAGCGCACCTTGAGCATGACCTGCTGCGTGCCGCCAACGACCATCAGGTTCGAGACCCGGTCAGGTGCGTAACGGTTGGCGAGGTCGAGCGCACGATCGAGTTTGGTGATCGAGGACACGACGCCCGAAAGAACGATGCCGTCATTGGCAGTGCGGACTTCGATCGGTTCGCCGGGAAGAATTTGGCGCAGCCGCTCTTTGAACTCCGCGATGTCCGGGGTCACGTGAATCTCGACATTCGTGATCAGACGACCGTCGGGGCCGAGCAGCGTGAGCGTCGTGCGCCCCGGAGCCTTGCCCAGAATGTAGATCGTGCGATCCGAAAGCGTCGAGATATCGGCGATGCCGGGGTTCGCGATGCTCAGTTCCGCGAAGGGGTTGTCGGCCTCGACGACGACTGCGCGGTTCATTGAAACCTGCAGCGGTGTCGATACGACGCCCTCCATGATGGACAGTGACTGAGCGCTCGACGGCGCCGCAGTCACAAGTGTTGCGGCTATCCCTAGGGCTGCCGCCTTTATAAGACTATCAAATTTCATGTGACCTGCCTTTTTCCCGATCACGCCTCATTCACCGGGTTTCTCCGCCCGCATGGCGCCACGATGCGGCAATGGTTAATTTATTGCAACAATCAGGCAGTTGAATGCGAAACCTTATGTGGATAAGTCGCAACACAGCAGCCAATTCTTGCGACACAAATGAAACGCGCCACCTCATATGGTGGCGCGCTTTTCTTCATGTGGCAAGTTTTGACTAGTTCGTGCAGGGAATTTCGATCTGCACCGTCTCGGTGCCCCGGCGGTGCCGGATGTAGCACTTCTCTTCCTGCGGTGCGACGACGACCTGCTTCTCTTCGATGTCGAGAAGCTGGTTCTGGTCGACCTCGACGAATTCCGAAACGGTGCCGTCATCGACACCGACCAGCGACAGCGACAGGCGTCCGCTGGATTGGGCTTGCGCCAGCGCCGCCACCTGGCGGGGCGTGATCTCAACGGTCACCGTGCGTGCGACAACCGGGCTGGAGCGGTCTTCGTCGGCGGATTGGTTGATGCCGATGATCTGCATATTGGCGTCGATCAGGCGGGTGACCCGCGGTCCGCCGGGGAGTGTGCCGGTCCAGTAGACGTCGACGCGGTCACCGGGGCGCAGAAAGCCCGACACCCCCGATGTCACGTCGGTCTGGATCGTGAAGGCGCGCATTCCCGGCGACAGGCGCGACGCGACGCCGGCATTCTCGCCGGGCTCAGTCACCTTGGCCGACAGGATCGCCTCGTCCTTTTCGATCACGCGCAGAACTTCGCGAGGACGGCTTTCACCCTCGGGGAACAGCTGTTCCATGCTGACGAATGCGCCTTCGGGGATCGCTGCATTCGGCCAGCGTACTGCCCTGACGTCCGCAGGCGTCAGCTTCTGACCGTAGTTGAGCCGCTTCTTCACGACGAAAACCTCGGAAGTGGGTACGATCGCTTTCTTGGCCTGTTCGGCCGCGGCGAGCTGTGCCTGCTGCTGTCCGATATAGCCTTTGGCCATGTAGACGGCGCCACCGGCCAGCGCGATACCGACAAGAAGCACAAGTCCGAACACCAAACGCATGACAAATCCTCTCTCTTCAGCGGGTCTGGCGCGTCAAATGGCCGTGCCCCCAAGTCATTCTGTTCCCGGAGTGACCCAGGATTGTGGCGAAAGCGTGGATAGACCGTGAAGATCTCGTGCAGTGTTGCCGGACCCGGCCTGCATCGCTTCCGCCTTAGTAAGTTGTTGTGACCTTGCCGTCGTTCAGGTGCCCGCCGACGCCGGTCGCCATGTCGGATGCTCCGCTCGCGACTGACAGGATAACGGCCAGCCCGAGGCCGACGATTGCGGCTGTCAGAACAACCCAGTCCACCGTGACGGCGCCGTCCTCGCTTCGAGCGAAGGTGCGGATCAGTTTCTCCATCACTCAATCTCCAATCTTAATGGACCGCGTGCGGTCCTAACCATCTCGTTCTTTCATTCGATTGTGGCCTGAATTTGGCGATTACTTGTAAATATCTTATGTAACCATCTGATAAAAAAGGAAAAGGCCGCGCCTGCGCGCGGCCTAAGCCAAAGCGTAGTGACCGACCTGATTAGTAGGTGGTGGTGACGCTGCGCTTCGCCAGGTGCGAAGAGATCTTGTCGGCATAGGCCGTGGTGCCGGCACCAACCGAGCTCATGACGGCGATGCCCAGGCCAACGATGGCGGCGGTGAGCACAACCCAGTCAACCGTGACGGCGCCGGATTCATCATTCAGGAAAGCGTTGAAGAGTTTCATATTTCAGTCTCCGATGTCGAACTTAGTAGGTCGTGGTGACGCTGCGCTTCGCGAGGTGCGAAGAGATCTTGTCAGCGTAGGCAGTGGTACCGGCGCCTACCGAGCTCATGACGGCGATGCCGAGACCAACGATAGCAGCGGTGAGAACAACCCAGTCCACCGTGACGGCGCCGGATTCGTCTTTAAGAAAAGCGTTGAACAGTTTCATGTGTCCCTCCATTCAAGTACGCTCAGTTTCAGAACACCTTGACGACTGAAGGGACCGACCTCTCAACAACGATCCATTGCCGCCTTGGCATGAGGTGAATATGCGTGGTCAAATGGGGCGAGAGTTTGGCGTCCATCGTACAATTTTGTTGCCGAGGGGCTAAACCGCAGGAAAATCGTAAGTATCTGATAAATAATAATAATAAATATTCATTCCGACCTATGAGAGCAGCAATGGGAACGAATTCGCAAGACTATCCGCAGAGCGTGCACAATATGCCCGATTTTCCGGACATGCCCGGCGCGCGTTCTTGGGGAAATGTCCGATGGAGCGGTAAACGCCCTGTCTTAATTGCAGGCGTGTTGGTGGCCGGACTGCTCGCTGCTGGGGGCGCGCCTGGCTCTGTGACACCCGCAGCCGCACAGGTTGCGCAGGAGGGGGGCGATTTCACCTTCCGCCGAGTGGGACCGCCGGGGCAGAGCGGCGGCAAGCGGATCACCGTCCAGATCGATCCCGAGGCCGAGGTCTTTCGTATCACGCCCGGTTCGACCACACGCCGCCCCGGTGACCCAAGGCCTGCCGCGGCGTTCCAACTGCCTGAGGGGCTCTTGCCGCAGGAGCCGGCCGAATACTCCTGGTATTGGGAAGTCGTGTCGCCCACCCTTGGTGTCGATCCGGCGCGGCGCTTTTCGGATGCCATTGCGGCCGTGGAGCAGGCCGGTATGCGTATCCGCACCCCCCGACTTCAGACATTGAGAGATATCGCCGACCGTCACGGCGTCGATATCCTGACCTCGACCATCGGCACCGATGTTTCCCCGGCGCTGGTTCTGGCGGTCATCGCGGTGGAAAGCGCGGGGAGGGTCGAGGCGGTCAGCCATGCCGGCGCCCAGGGCCTCATGCAGCTCATGCCAGCCACCGCAGCCCGGTTCGGCGTCAGTGACAGCATGGACTCGCGGCAGAACATAAAGGGCGGCGTCGCTTACCTGAACTGGCTGCTCAAGGAATTCGACGGCGACCCGATCCTTGCGCTTGCCGGCTACAATGCGGGGGAGGGCGCAGTGGCAGAACATGGCGGCGTGCCGCCCTATGCCGAGACACGGGGATATGTGCCCAAGGTATTGGCCGCCTGGACCGTTGCGCGATCGCTCTGTCTAACGCCACCCGATCTGGTCTCGGACGGCTGCGTCTTCGTCACCGCCCGGGCGGCGTCGCAATAGGGCGGAGCGTCAGATCGACATCTTCTTGAAGATGCGCTCGGGAATCGCCCGGATCACGGTCATCACCGGCCACCAGATGATCGGTGTGTAGATAACGTCGCGCTTGCGGTCGACCGCGCGGAAGATGTCTGAGACGATCTTGTCCGGCTGCGCAAGGAACGGCAGCTTGTCCAGCCCCCATGTCATCGCGGTGTCCACGGTGCCGGGTTTGACCGTCACCACATGCACGCCCTTCCGCCCAAGCCGGTTTCTGAGCCCTGACAGATAGGCATGAAAGCCCGCCTTGGCGGCACCGTAGACATAGTTGCCCACGCGGCCCCTGTCGCCCGCGACCGAGCCCACGCCGACGACCGTTCCCTTCCCATGCGCCTCCATCAGCGGGGCGAGGCGGGTCAGGCATTCGGCGGGGCCAGTGAAGCTGTCGGTCACGGTGCCTTCGATCAGCGCGGGCTCGGCGTCAATCTGGTCCTGCGGCGGCATAGAGCCCACAAAGACCGCGACGCTGAAAGCGTCGAGCGTCCTGGCGCGCTCGACAATGCCCAGAATGCTCTTCCGGTCCCTTGCGTCGAAAGCAACGGCCTCTGCCACTGGTGCGCCACGTGCGGCGCAATCGGCGGCGCTGGCGTTCAGGTCGTCCAAGTCGCGGCCTGCAAGGATAACGCCCTCGCCGCGCTCGGCGGCACTACGGGCGAAGACGCGGGCGATGGTCGAGGTCCCGCCAAGGATTATCCAGGTCGTCATGGCGCGCTCCTCAACTTCAGGCGTCGGACAAGGCTGGTCTGATAGGCGCCGTCGGAGTCGGCTTTGGTCACTTCCTTCAGCCATTTGCCGTGCTCGGGATACATGGCGCGCACCGCATCGCCGCTCGCCAGAGCATCCTTGGCAAGGTAAATACGACCGCCGGCCGCGACCGTGTCGCCTTCGAGCGCGCGGATCAGGCGTTCCGCCGCCGCGACATTCGGGAAATCGACGGCAAGCGTGTAACCCTCCATCGGGAAAGACATGTAGCCCGCGCGCCCCGGACCCATCCGCTTCAGCACGGCGAGAGGCGAAGCAAGGCCCGAGGCTGCGATCTGGTCCAGCATCGCTTTCAGCGCGGGCGCCTGATCCAGCGGGACCACGCATTGGAACTGGTGGAAACCCTGCTTGCCGTAGAGCTTGTTCCAGTCGAGAATCTTGTCGAGCGGGAAGAAAAAGTCGTCGATCGGCTTAACCACGGTGCGCCCTGAATCCGGCACGCGCCGCCAATAGGCCGCGTTGAAGGCCCGCACGACTGGCGGCGACAGCGTGAAGGCGGGTGCGTTGAAGGGCACCCGTTTGCCGCGCTTTGCGGGTTTCACCAGCCCGCCGCCCGTCTCGGCCTCTTCCAGAATGCCACGGCCGAGGGCGGCGCCGCGCGCGGTGGCATCGATCCAGCCGACGGAATAGGTGGTGTCGGTCCGGGCGAACCGGTCGAGGAAATGGTCCCAGTTGCGGATGCGATGTTCGGTCACGATCATCACGTCGCCTTTGGCCTTGAGCATCTGTATCGTTGCCGACAGGACCGGTCCTGTTTGCCCCAGGCCGCCGACCGTCGCCTTGAAGAGCGCGCTGCCCGGCTTCACGGTTTTCGGGCCTTCGCGCGTCATCAGAACCAGCGATGTCACGTGCTGCCCGAAAGAACCCGCGCCGTGGTGGTTCTTGCCGTGGACATCCATGGCGATGGCCCCACCCACGGTGGCGAAACCGGTGCCCGGCATGACCGGCGGTAGCCAGCCTTTCGGCGCGAAGATGCGGGCGAGGTCGCCAAGTGTCGCGCCCGCCTCGACCGTCAGCAGGCCGCTTTCCGCGTCGAAGTCCAGAACACGGTCCAGCCGCGTCATGTCTACCGCCGCGCCGCCGTCATTCAGACAGGCATCGCCATAGGACCGGCGCTGCCCGATGGCGGGCGCGGGCCGTTCGGAGGCCAGTGCGGCAAGGGTGCTTGCGCGCTCGGGCCGGGCGATCTCGCCCGTCGCGGATTCGACGCGGCCCCAGCCGCTGTATTCAACTGTTTTCCAGCGCATCTAAACTCTTCTTCGACTGTCTCTCGGCCCAGGGGAAGACCCCGAGGCCGATGGCAATGGCAAACCAGAGGGTGGTGACCCGGATGATGAGGGTGGCGGGCAAGGCGATCTCGAGCGGGACACCGTCGAGGACGAGAAGCGCGACTATGGCGGCTTCGGCCCCGCCCAGGCCGCCCGGCGCGCCGGTCAGACCGCCGGCAAGTGTGGCAAACACGAATATCGCGATGGCGGTGCCAAGGCCGATATCGGCGCCCATCCAGACCAGAAGCAGGTGAAAGGCCACCCCTTCGGCGGCCCAGCCTGCCACGCCGAGAAACGTCGCGACGACCATGGTGCCGGGCGAGGTAAAGCGCCCCATGGCGCGTGCGGCACGACGGACCCGAGCGAAAAGGCGGGGAAGGCGGCGCAAGGTCATGCCGTGGCCCCAAGCGGCGGCCTGCCGCAGTATCGCCGGGCGCGAGGCCATCCATGACAGGATGAGCGACAGGATCACCACGGGCATCGCGCCCGAGACGCCGGTGGTTGTAAAGGTCATCGCGATGGCCAGCAGGATCGCCATCGCGGCGAGATCCGACGCGCGGTCGACCAGCACGAGGGGCGCGGTGCGATCAAAGCTCCATCCCGCTTCGCGGCCGATCCAGCGCATCCGAACCAGCTCGCCCACCCGTCCCGGCGTGACCGACATGGCGAAGCCGCCCATGAAGTGCCTGAGGTTCTGCAGCAGCGACAGCCCGGTTCCGAGGCGGGACGAGAACAGATGCCAGCGCAGTCCGCGGAGCATGTAGTTCACAAGGCTCAGCGCCAGAAGCAGCACAATCTGAAGGACGGTCAGAGATGTGAGCGCGTCCAGAGTCTCGTCCCAGCCGGTGGCCATCGCGGTTCCGACAAGTCCCGCGAGCACGAGTAGAACGAGACCACCCAGCAACGCCATATCGCGCCGCCGCCGGAAGGGGGTGTCGGCGTTCTGCGCCCGCGCGCGTCGGGTGGATGTACTGCTCATGGCCATCCGCCTTCGGCTAGCGACAAATTTGGGCGGAAATATGAATTTGTTTCGGAAATCCGAACAATTCTTTCAGCGGGGTGCGACGGTCTCCCGTCTTCAGACGCTGAAGACGTCGGCCCAGTCCGGATGCTTGCGCCGCTCTGCATTCACGAACGGACAAAGCGGCACGATCTTGAAGCCGTTCGCCCGCGCATCCGCGACCAGATGCTCGGCCAAAGCGCGGCCCGCGCCCTCGCCGCGCATAGCGTCCGGTACGCCCGTGTGGTCCACGATACGCATTCCGGGCGACATGATCGAAAAGGTCATTTCCGCCTCTTCGCCGTCTTTCCGGATTACGTAGCGGCCTTTCGAGCCGTCGATCTCGGTCTGGATTTCGAACTCAGACAATATTCGCCTCGGTCGCGGCGCGGATGTCGTCCTTGGTGACACCCGGCGCGCATTCGACGATGTGCAGGCCCTTGTGATCGACCTCGAGCACACCGAGGTTTGTGATGATCAGGTCGACAACGCCCTTGCCGGTCAGCGGAAGTGTGCATTCCTTGAGGATCTTCGACTCGCCGTGCTTGTTTGTGTGGTCCATGACCACGATCACGCGGCCCACGCCAGCGACAAGGTCCATGGCGCCCCCCATGCCCTTGACCAGCTTGCCGGGGATCATCCAGTTCGCCAGATCGCCTTTTTCGCTAACTTCCATCGCGCCCAGAACAGCGGCCGCGATCTTGCCGCCCCGGATCATGCCGAAAGACGTGGCGCTATCGAAATAGCTTGTGCGGCTCAGCTCGGTGATCGTCTGCTTGCCCGCATTGATCAGGTCGGGGTCCTCGTCGCCCTCGAAAGGGAACGGACCCATGCCCAGCATGCCGTTTTCCGACTGAAGCGTGATGTCCTTGTCGCCGACATAGTTCGCGACCAGCGTCGGGATGCCGATGCCAAGATTCACGTACATCCCGTCTTCAAGTTCCTGCGCGGCCCGTTCGGCCATCTGATTACGGTCCCAGGGCATTTCAGAGCTCCTTCTTTCGGGCGTTTGGTACGTCCAGTGTGATGACGGTGCCGACAGCGCCGCGACCCACGTTCAGCGTGGCGCCGATGCCTTCGCAGAGGCCAAGTACGATACGGCCGCCAAGGCTGTCGCGGCTGGGCCACTTTACATCAGCCGGAATGCCTATGCCGTCATCGGTGATCATGCAGCGGATGCCGTCGTCATTGGTTTCGGTCACCCGCAACTCCACCAGACCTGTGCCTTGGTCGGCAAAGGCGTGCTGCATTGTATTCGTCAGGATTTCAGAGACGATCAGACCGATACGGACGGCGATCTCGGTTTCGACAACCACCGGCGCAACGTCGATATTCATCCGGACGCCGGCGCGCCCGTCGATATGCGACGTCGCCGCCGCCACCCGGCCAAGATACGAGCCGAGTTGCACGCGATCCGTATTGCCCCGCATCTGCGCCGCCGCCAGCTCTTCGTAGAGCAACTGAAGGCTCTCGATCCGGCGGGCGATGTCGTCGAATTCTTCCTTCGCGGTCGCCTCACGGGCCTTGATCCGGATCAGTCCAAGGATCATGGACAGGTGGTTCTTGACCCGATGCTGCACTTCGGAGATCAGCTCTTCCATGACGGCGATCTTCTCGCCGGAGGGATCGGCTTCGACCTCGCGCTGCAGGCCGAGAAAATAGAGCGTCTCGTCGGTGTCTTCTTCGATGATCGGAGAGATCAGTAGCGAATTCTTGAATTCGCTGCCATCCGCACGGTGATTGTTCAGAACGATCGAAATATCGAGGTTCTGCTCAATCGCGTCTCGCAGCGCCTGAACGTCCGAATCCTTGGTCGCCGGGCCTTGCAGGAAGCGGCAATTGCGACCTACCGCGCTTTCCGAGGTGTACCCGGTCAGCCTCTCGAAGGCCCTGTTGACGTAGACGATCGGATTGTCCTCGATCCTCGGATTGGTCAGGACCATTGCAACCTTGGACGACGAGAACAGGTTGATCGCGTCGTCGTGGCTCAACTCGCCGGGTTGGGCGCTAACCCTCCTCTCCATCTCAGGCGTCCTCTCGCGACCTCACGGTCCGCTGCTCGATCCTTTTCTCGTGCTCGCCCTGGATGATGCGATGCACGTAAATGCCGGGCAGGTGGATGTGATCGGGGTCGAGCGACCCGCGCGGGACGATTTCCTCGACTTCGGCCACACAGACCTTGCCGCACATCGCCGCCGGCGGATTGAAGTTTCGGGCGGTCTTCCGGAAGACGAGGTTGCCGGTGTCGTCGGCCTTCCACGCCTTGACGATCGACAGGTCGGCGAAGATCCCGCGCTCGAGAATGTAATCCTCACCGTCGAAAGTTCTCACTTCCTTGCCGTCGGCGATCACGGTGCCCACGCCGGTCTTGGTGTAGAAACCGGGAATGCCGCAGCCACCCGCGCGCATCCGCTCGGCCAGCGTGCCCTGCGGGTTGAATTCTAGCTCAAGCTCGCCGGACAGGTACTGCCGCATGAACTCGGCGTTTTCGCCCACATAGGACGACAGCATCTTCTTGATCTGCTTGGTATCCAGAAGCTTGCCCAGTCCGAACCCGTCCACGCCGCAATTATTCGATGCGATGGTCAGGTTCTTCACGCCCGCCTCGACGATGGCGTCGATCAGTAGCTCGGGAATGCCGCAAAGGCCGAAGCCGCCGGCTGCGATGAACATGTCGTCGCGCAAGAGACCGTCCAGAGCCTCGGCTGCACTGGAATAGACTTTTTTCATGGATTGCCGCTCCCCTAACAGGTTCCCGGAGTTTCTCGCCCGTGGAGCGGGGGGAGTCAATCGCCGCAGCGCGGCGACACGAAAGCGAAACCCTGATAGTCTGACCGAGCTCCATGCGCAGTTGCTAGAGGAAAACACGATGCCTATGCCCTGGGCCTATCGACATGCGACGCGGGATTTCCGCGCCTTTCTCGACGATCTCAAATCGCGCGCCGATCTGGTCTCCGACAATTCGGCCTATACCGTCGTGGACGCCGTTTTTCAGGTCTTCCGGCGCCGGCTCACGGTTCAGGAGGGGCTTGCCTTCGCAAGTATCCTTCCGGCCGTTCTGTCCGCCATCTTCACGCGGAACTGGGCGCCGGTGGCCGATCCCGCCCCTTTTGCCGACATTCAGGACATGAACGCGGAAGCGCGGCAGGTGCGGCGCGATCACAACCTGACCCCCGAGAATGCAATAGAAGTGGTAGCTTGGTGCCTCTGGCGGCACGTAAACCACCGTGAACTCAAGCTGGCGCTTTCCAAGCTGCCACCCGAGGCCCGGGCGTTTTGGGAGGTTCCGAACGCCGATCCTGCCGACCTCGCGCAGCGCCTCTACTGAGCGCGGTCGTGCCGCGTCCGGATCAGATTACCCGGACCTGGCAGCCGACCGGGGTGATCGAGAACAGCTCGGCGATTTGCGGGTTGTAAAGACCGATGCAGCCGTCCGAACTCCGGCGTCCGATCTTTCGCGTGTCGTGGGTGCCGTGGATGATATAGGCGGGCCAGCCGAGATACATCGCGTGGGTGCCAAGTGGATTCTCCGGGCCCGGCGGCATGTATTCCGGCCAGTCCGGGTAGCGCTCGCGCTGGGATGGCGTCGTCGTCCAGTCCGGGCCGACCTTCTTGCGGACAACCTCGGTATAGCCGCGCTTGGTCAACTCGTCCGTTTTCGGCACAGAGGTCGCGTAGACGCGATAATCGCTTCCGTCGGCGCTCCAGTAATGCAGCGCGCGCGATATCGTGTCGGCCACGATAGCGCCGGTGCCGAGGCTCTGGAAATGATCGCGCCAGTCCTGGGCGGTGAAACTCGACGCGTTGCGCGAGGCGCTTTCGGCCCGGACAAGCGTTGGCGCCGCCAATGCGGCCGCACCGGTTGCCAGAAACCGGCGGCGCGATTGTTTGGGGAAGGTCATCGACTGCTCTTTCGTTTTTCGGTGCCCATTCGGACTTGGCGTGACCCTGACGCCTTTCGCCCGGTTTTCTCAAGTCACATCTTATTGAGACCGGGCCCTATCGGCGGCGGTCAGCTGGCCTTTTTCCGGCGCCCGCCCTTTTTCTTGCCGGCCTTCTCGGCGATCAGCTCGACCGCCTGCTCCATGGTCAGGCTTTCGGGGTCGGTGTCCTTGGGGAGGGTCGCATTGACCTTTTCCCATTTCACGTAGGGCCCGTATTTGCCGTCCATGATCGCGACCGGGCCGCCATCGGGATGGTCGCCCAGTTCCTTCAGCGTCTTCGCGGCGCGACCGCGTCCGCGGGACGCAGCCTTTTCGTCGATCAGCTGAACGGCGCGGTTCATGCCGATTTCCCAGACATCCTCGATGGACTCGAGATTGGCGTTCACGCCGCCCTTGTGCGAGGTCGACTCGGCGTATTTCAGATATGGACCATAGCGGCCGATATTGGCCCAGATCGGGACGCCGTCATTGGGATGCTCTCCGACCTTGCGGGGCAGTTCCAGAAGCTTGATCGCCTGCTCGATTGTCACCTCTTCGGGTGCCCAGCCGTCGGGGACGGACTGGCGCGGCGGTTTCTTGTTGTCGTCGGTCACCTCGCCCCGCTGGACGTAAGGCCCGAAGCGGCCCTTGTGGACCCAGATCTGGTCGCCCGCATCCTCGCCCAGAAGCTTGCCCTCGGGCGGGATCGCGCTTTCCGGCTCGGCGCCCGGAGGGCCGAAGGCGCGGGTGTACTTGCAGTCCGGATAACGCGAGCAGCCGATGAACGCCCCGCCCGAGCGCGCGGTCCGCATCGACAGACGCCCCTCGCCGCAGTTCGGGCAAAGGCGCGGGTCGGAGCCATCCTCGGTCGGCGGGAAGAGATGCGGTTCCAGCACCTCGTTGATCTTTTCCAGAACGTCGGTGATCCGAAGTTCGCTCGTCTCCTCGATCGCGGCCTTGAAGTCGCGCCAGAAGCGGGCCAGCACCTCCTGCCAGTCCCGCTCGCCCGACGTGATGTCGTCGAGCTCGTCTTCCAGCTTAGCCGTGAAATCGTAGCCCACGTAGCGGCGGAAATAGTTGACGAGGAAGGCCGTCACCAGCCGCCCCTTGTCCTCGGGGAAAAGCCGGTTCTTGTCCTTGGTCACATAGCCCCGGTCCTGAATCGTCGTGACGATCGAGGCATAGGTGGACGGCCGCCCGATCCCGAGTTCCTCCATCCGCTTGACCAGTGTCGCTTCGGTATAGCGGGGCGGCGGCTGAGTGAAATGCTGGTCGGGCGTGATCGCGCCCTTGGTCATCCG
Organism: Kangsaoukella pontilimi; assembly: GCF_009830125.1. Classification (GTDB taxonomy): domain Bacteria; phylum Pseudomonadota; class Alphaproteobacteria; order Rhodobacterales; family Rhodobacteraceae; genus Kangsaoukella; species Kangsaoukella pontilimi. The sequence continues at coordinate 693,425 of NZ_WUPT01000002.1, forward strand.
GTCGCCTTCCGACATCTGCGGCAGGCGCTTGTCGTCTTCGTCCACGACATCGTCGCGGCCTTCCTCGTAGACCCGCATGAACCCGTCGAAGAGCACGACCTGACCCGTCGCGCGCAGCACCACCTGACCGTCGGCGGAGGCGATATCCACCGTCGTCCGCTCCATTCTGGCCGAGGCCATCTGGCTCGCCAGCGTCCGCTTCCAGATCAGGTCATAGAGCTTGGCCTGATCGCCGTCGCGCAGGGACAGGCTGTCCACATCCGCCGTCATGTCCGTGGGGCGGATACATTCATGCGCTTCCTGCGCGTTCTTGGCCTTGTTCTTGTAGACCCGCGCCTCGCCCGGCAGGTAATCCGCATTGTAGCGGTTCTTGATCGCGTCGCGGGCGGCCGCCACGGCCTCGGGCGCCATGTCGATGCCGTCGGTCCGCATATAGGTAATGTGTCCCGCCTCGTAGAGGCGCTGCGCGATCTGCATGGTCTGGCGCGCGCCGAAGCCGAACTTGCGGCTGGCTTCCTGTTGAAGCGTCGAGGTCATGAAGGGCGGGGACGGGTTTCGCGTGGCAGGCTTGGCCTCGACCGACGACACGGTAAGGTCACGGCTTTCGATCGCCCGCACGGCCAGCTCGGCGGCGGTTTCGTTCGGGATGTCGAACTTGTCCAGCTTGTCGCCGCCAAGCACTGTGAGACGCGCCTCGACCTCTTGCCCGCGGGGCGTGGTCAGCGCGGCCTTCACCGTCCAGTATTCCTGCGCGTTGAAGGCCTCGATCTCCATCTCGCGCTCGACGATCAGGCGGAGGCAGACCGACTGCACACGGCCCGCCGAGCGCGCGCCCGGCAGTTTCCGCCAGAGAACCGGCGACAGATTGAAGCCCACGAGGTAATCCAGCGCCCGCCGGGCGAGATAGGCCTCGACCAGATCGCGGTCGACCTGGCGCGGGTTCTTCATCGCCTCGGTGACGGCGCTCTTGGTGATCGCGTTGAAGACGACACGGCTGACGGGCGTGTCCGCCTTCAGCGCCTTTCGGTTCCTCAGCGTTTCTTCCAGGTGCCACGAAATCGCTTCGCCCTCGCGGTCGGGGTCGGTGGCGAGGATCAGAGCCGGGTCGTCCTTCAGCGCGTCGGCAATGGCCTTCACATGCTTTTTCGAGTCGCTCGCGACCTCCCATTTCATGTCGAATCCGTGGTCGGGATCGACAGAACCGTCCTTGGGCGGCAGGTCGCGCACATGTCCGTAGCTTGCCAGAACGGTGTAGTCAGAGCCGAGATACTTGTTGATTGTCTTGGCCTTGGCCGGCGATTCGACAACGACAACTGGCATGAAAACCCTTTCGGAAAGCACCGGACTATAGCGGCGCTACATGTGGGATGGCGCGTAGCCTTGTCAACGGGGCGCAGAATTCGGTGCCGGCCCTGTGGCTCAGGACACGCGCGACACCATCCCGCCCGCGCCTCGCACGACCTGCCCGTCGATCTCGAGATCCGTGAGTGCGGCTGCGATACTGGCCGGTGGCGCGGCAAGGTCGCGGATTATCATGTCATCCGGCACGGGGCTTGGCCCGAGCCGGTCCAGAATCTGCTTGTGAAGGTCGATGAAGGGCAGGCTGGTCTGGGCTGGCGCGGCGGTTTTCTCCGCCTCTGCCGTTGTGACGGTGCCAGGATGGGCCAGCGCTTCGATCACGTCTTCCGCCGACCGCACCAGAACGGCACCGTCCCGGATCAGCATATTGCAGCCAGATGCCCGCGCGTCGAAGGGGTGACCGGGAACCGCCAGTACATCGCGCCCCTGGTCGAGCGCGGTCCGCGCGGTGATAAGACTGCCGGATTTCGCCGCCGCCTCCACGACGACCACGGCGCGCGACAGACCGGAGACGATGCGGTTCCGCCGGGGGAAGTGCCGCGCCTGCGGTGTCGTGCCGGGGGGCATTTCGCTGACGCGCCAGCCCTTGTCCTGAATCTCCTGCGCAAGAACGGCGTTTTCGGCGGGGTAGACCACATCGACGCCGCCCGCCATCACCGCGATGGTGCCTGTATCGAGACTTGCCAGATGGGCGGCTGTGTCGACGCCGCGTGCAAGACCCGAGGCGACGGCGATGCCCTCCGCGCCCAGACCAGCCGCCAGCCGCCGCGCCATGCGCGTGCCGAGGGAGGAGGCATTCCGCGCGCCGACAATCGCGACCGCATCCACGGGTAAGGGACCGTTACCCAGCACCCAGAGAAACGGAGGCGGGTCGGGGATATCGGCCAGCAGGGGCGGATAGTCAGGGCTGCCGAAGGCCACAAGCCGTGCGCCCGCAAGGCGGCCCTGATCGAGTTCGCGCCGGGCGGCGTCCAACGAGGCTGGTGAGTAGTTCTCGACACCCGCGTCCGCGGCGATCCCAGGCAGGGCCGCAAGCGCGGCAGCGGCGCTTTCGTATTCCTGCATCAATCGGAAGAAGGTCGAAACGCCGACGCGGCGTGATCGCAAGAGGCGGAGCCAGTCTAGCCACTCTTCCTCTGTGAGGGGTGGGGTGAGAGGGTGGGTGGAAGGGGATAAATCCTTGGCCATCCTGTCTCCGTCTCTTGCTGATCCTCTTCTGACAGGAAGCGGTTAACGGGGAATTAATCTCAAATTTTCCTGACCTCGCTATTTTGGGGGAGGATCGCGGATCACGAAAAAGTCCAGTGGACTTTTGCGCCGCGATCCTGCCCGAGGGCGCAAGCCCGAGTGGCCCAAGCGGATCACGAAAAAGTCCAGTGGACTTTTGCGCCGCGATCCTGCCCGAGGGCGCAAGTTCGAGTGGCCGAAGCGGATCACGGAAAGGTCCGGTGGACTTTTGCGCCGCGATCCTGCCCGAGGGCGCAAGTTCGAGTGGCCGAAGCGGATCACGGAAAGGTCCGGTGGACCTTACCGCTGCGATCCTGCGCGCGAAAAAAAAGGGCGCCGGATGAACCGGCGCCCATGACAGGTCTGAAACAGCCACCCTGGGTAATGTATGCCCCCTGGAACAGTAAGACTTGCTATGCGGGAATACGGGCCTCTGCGGCCGCCGATTTGGGCCATGTCGCCATACCGAAATGCACCCGGACGCTTTTCGCGCCGGGAAAGGACTCGGCCAGAGTGCCGGGCGCGACGACATGGGTGCCGATCCCGGATTTATCGGACTTGAAGCGGACGATGGCGGGAAGAGCCTTTCGCGGGTCGGTGAAGACGCCCGTCGGAACCGCGACGCGGTTTACCCCCTCGGCGATCAACTCACCAACCATGTAGGAGATCCTGCGCCCGCTCTGGCGCACCGCGTAGGGCAGGTGGTTCGTTTGCGGCACGAAGGGCGCATCGGATGCCTTGATCACGTCGAGAATACTGGCACGAAGCGAGGCCTCGCCATCATCGGTTTCCGCCAAGCAGTCGATCTCATCCAGCATCTTGCGGCATTCAGAGGCATGAGCCTGATCCAGATCGGTGATCCGCGAGGACATCGCTGTCCGCATGGGACGGGGCGCGACGCGATCCTCGGAAGAATATTCGGACCGGATATTGGTGTCCCCCATGTCGGCTGGCGCCTGCCGCTTCAGATCAGCCGAGGAAAACCCGGCGTCGTCCTTCAGTATGGCATAGGCATCCCGAACTTTGTGGAACAGGTCTTCCGATCCGCTCGCGCGGTCCGGGTGATTGTCGAAAATCAGCTGCTTATAGGCCGCGCGGATCTCTTCCGCATTCGGATGACCGCTCAGGCCAAGCGTCCTGAGGGCGTGGGCACGCGCCTGTGCTTTCTCAAAAAAATTCATATCAACACACTCTTTACCAAGGGCTCCGCCGCTCCGGGGATCGGTAATGTTCCCCAAGGCGATGCCAACCGCTTACGTTTGCGTCAAAAACCGACGCAGGTTGATCTAACACCTAAAATGCGTAGCGAATTTGACGAAACTTGGATTTTTCGGGGTACTTTCGCGGCGCGGTTGTTATTCGAGCGTCTTGCGAAAGACGGCAACGGACAGGGGAAAGCCGCCGGCCTCGATCTCGACGGTCTGGATGCTTACCCCGTGGTTCGTCCAGCCCATACGCTCGTAAAAGCGCATGGCGCGCGTGTTCTCGGGGATGCAAAGCAGGTGCGCGTCGCGAATTCCGGCGGCGGCAAGCCGCGCCTCGCCGTCCTCGATTAGAGTCTGGGCAAGGCCGGTGCCCCGCGCCTTGTCCGAGACGAAAAGCTGATCGATCTCGTCACCGGTCACCACGCAGAAACCGAGCGGAGCGCCTGACGGCCCGGCGGTCCTGAGCCTGTCGCCGTACCTGGCCAGTCGGGCTGCAAAGGTCTCGGGGGTGCGGTGGCGGACAAGTTCCGCGGGTACATGCGCGGCGTGCGCCTCATGCCAACCGTCGTGCCAGAGCTTGGCCAGTGGGCCAAGGTCTGCAGGGTCGGCACGGCGGATCGGCTGGCTCATTTGACGGTCTGTTCGCAATGCGGAGGCGGGCTTGATCGCAGTCTTAACATGCCGGTTGACCGGCAGTGCAAGGCACCTGATGGCAGAGCGAAAATATATGATTTGATATGTATCAAGGGGTGGGAACGTGTTTTCGAAGAGGATTCCTGATGACCGACACGTGTTCGGACACCTCCGGTAACGGTCGGTCTGCCAAAAGGGGAGGGTGGCATGAGCATTCGGACCGCATTCTGCGCATGTATCGGAGCGGCGGCCTTGCAGGCCTGCGGGGCTGTGGTGGAGGAGGCGCCGTCAGCACCACCACCGGACCCCGAGCCGTTTCGGACGTCGAGCCAGCTCAGCATCTTCGGATTGAATGACAGTTTCGGTGATGGGCTCGGCGTCGGGTCCAGCCTCGCTATTCTCAGGACGTCCGGCGGAAAGAGCATCCATGACACTTTGTCGAACTTTCACTTCAGTGAAATCTACATCACGGCGGGTGGCTACAATACCACCTCGGAGAGCCAGATCGACCGGATGCGGATACGCGCCGGAACATTCGCGAAGCCGCCATTCGACTACAATCCGTCCATCAATTTCACCCTCGGAGACAGGATCGACGAGGAAGGCGGCCCGACAGACATCTTCGAAGCCGAGTTGAACGACCTCTATACGACCCCTGCACCCGCGCGGGTGATCATCTTCAACACCGATCATGACGCGAACGCCGATCTGGATTTCGCAGCGATCATCTTCTGGGACATCGACTTCGACGGCTGGGGCTCGTTCGAGCCGTTCGAGATGATCGGCACGACGACGCTTGCGAATCGAGAGTATCTCGAGATGAGGACGGTCGGTTCGGGGATCGTCACGTTCAACGGCGAGATGAGGGGAATCTACCGGTCGGGCTTCAGCCCCGAGGAGATCGTGTCCGGCATTGCAAGTCTAGATGTGGATTTCTCCAGCAAAACGATGAGCGGAGATATCGTGGACGTTTCGACCGCAACGTATTCGCTGCAAGATATCGTCCTTGCCGAGACCGATCCATTGGCGCCGAGCTGGAGCGAACCCTATTCGGGCGCGGCCTATACAGCAGACTACGATCCGAACACCGGGGTGGCCTCGATGCAGGGCCGTTATGACGGGCTCCTTTATCAGGATCTCGGAGGCGATCCGCTGACGACCGAAAGCAACTACCTTACCGGCAACGTGACGTTGACGGGTGCGGGTGGCGATCTGGTCGGGGGTATCGTGGCGCGGCGTTGACGGCGTCGCGCCGGTTACTCGGCGCCACGCGCGAACAGGGCCAGCACCATCCTGTAGAGAAGCGCCAGAATGGCACCCACCCCGGCCAATGCGGTGACAAGAGCCGCCTCGACCTGTCCGGGACCGAACAGCCACGCCGTCATCAGCGCGCCTAGAGCCGCGCCGGTTGCGGCCACGGGGCCCGGTCCGGCGAGCCCATAGCTCCGCAGCGCCCAGAGCACTAGGACACCGACCGGCAGGGCCGGCAGCCCGTAGACCGAACCAAGACCAAGGAGAAGCAGCGCGGCGCAGGGCCATTCCCCCATCAACTCGCGCGGGGCGGTGCAGACGAGGCTCCCCGACCAGCTTACCGCCAAAGCCACCCCGACCATGACGGTAGTGGCGACGAGATGATGCCACCAGCGCCACGAGATCTCGCGTGGACCGGCGAGAAAGAGCGGCGACAGGGCCACGCGATCAGCCCGCCGCCGAGCCGCCCACCGTCAGCCCTCCGATGAGAAGGGTCGGCTGTCCCACGCCCACCGGCACCCACTGGCCGTTCTTGCCACAGTTCCCGATGCCGGGGTCGAGCGACATGTCGTTGCCGACGGCACGGATCTTCTGCAGCGCCGTCGCGCCATCCCCGATCAGGGTCGCCCCCTTGACCGGTGCGCCGATCTTGCCGTCCTTCACACGGTAGGCCTCGGTGCAGGAGAAGACGAACTTGCCGTTCGTGATGTCCACCTGCCCGCCGCCGAAGCCTACGGCGTAAATGCCGTCCTTCACGTCGGCCACGATATCGCCCGGCGTCGCGTCGCCCGAGAGCATGTAGGTGTTCGTCATCCGCGGCATGGGCGCATGGGCATAGCTCTGCCGCCGACCGTTGCCCGTCGGCGCGACACCCATCAGCCGGGCATTCTGACGGTCCTGCATGTAGCCGACCAGCACACCATCCTCGATCAGGGTCGTGGCGTTCGAGGGCGTGCCTTCGTCGTCGACGCTGATCGAGCCGCGCCGGTAGGGCAGCGTGCCGTCATCGAGGACCGTAACGCCTTTCGCGGCGATCTGCTGGCCCATGAGGCCAGCGAAAGCCGAGGATTTCTTGCGGTTGAAGTCGCCTTCCAGCCCGTGACCGATGGCCTCGTGCAGAAGGATGCCGGGCCAGCCGGGGCCAAGCGCCACGTCCATGACGCCGGCAGGGGCCGGGACGGCCTCGAGGTTAACCAAGGCGATCCGAAGCGCCTCGCGCGCCGCGGCCTCCCAGTGCTCGCGCTCGATCAGGCCGGTCAGCGAATGGCGCCCGCCGCCGCCCGAGTTGCCGCTTTCGCGGCGGCCGTTTTCTTCGACGATGATCGAGACGTTCATACGGGACATCGGCCGCGTGTCGGTGACCGCGTGTCCCTCGGGGCGCAGGATCACGACCTCCTGCAGGGAGGCGGCCAGCGTCGCGGTGACCTGCACCACACGCGAATCGAGCGCGCGGGCATAGGCGTCGATCTCGGCCAGCGTGTCGACCTTCACCGGAAACTCGGCATCCGCCATCGGATCGGCGTCTCCGTAGAGTTTGCGGTTGGTGGCCGGCGGCGGCGGGGCCATCGTGCCGCCTCCGTCGCCCACTGCAAGGCGCGCGGTCTCGACGGCGCGCTTCAGTGCGGTTTCGCTCAGGTCAGTGGAATGTGCGTAACCCGCGGTTTCGCCCCGCACGGCGCGGAGGCCGAATCCCTCGGATGCGTCATAGCTGGCGGTGCGCACGCGCCCGTCATCCCAGGCCAGAACCTCGGACCGGCGGCGCTCCATGAACAGCTCGCCATCGTCCGCGCCGGCCACGGCCTCGCGCAGAAGATGCAGCGCGCGCGCCTCATCCAGCCTGTCTTCAAAAGGGCGGAACTGTCTGGCGTCTTGCATTGGCGGAGGTCCTTCTGTCGCGGCCCGGGCGGCTGAATGCCGCAATGCCGAGCCTTGTTCCTACCCCCCTAATATGATTTCTAGGCGCGCAAGAACAACAGGCCCTTCCGCCGCGTCGGTGGGCCGGGGAACGACACAGTAACAGGACCCGAGGATCAATGCGTCTTTCGACCGTCTCCACCCGTCTGGCTGCCGCTCTTGCAGGGCTGACCGCCACCGTTACCGCCGCCGCCGCTCAGGGACTGCCTGTGGTCGGTGCGCCGACCGAGGGCGGCATCGGCTTCCAGCCGGCTGCAACCGAACTTGCCCGCGACCTCCAGTGGCTCGATGGAATGCTCCTGGTGATCATCACGATCATCACGCTTTTCGTGCTTGCCCTGATCGTGGCCGTGATCGTGCGCTACAACTCGCGTGCGAACCCCGAGCCCGCGACCTTCACGCACAATACGCCGGTCGAGGTCGCCTGGACGGTCGTTCCCATCGTCATTCTCGTCTTCATCGGTGCATTCTCGCTGCCGGTTCTGTTCAAGCAACAGGAAATCCCGGAAGGCGACGTGATCGTGAAGGTCACCGGCTACCAGTGGTACTGGGGCTATGAGTATATCGACGAAGAGATCGCCTTCGAGAGCTACATGATCGACGGCTCCTACAAGATCAACGACGAGGCTGCTGGCTTTGGCGATGATCAGGAGCTGACCGCGCCGCAGGTCTTCAATGACGAAGCCGTCGCGCGTCTGGAATATTTCGGCTACGGCCCCGAAGCGTTCCTTCTGGCCACCGACACCGCCGTCGTCGTGCCCACGGGCAAGACCGTCGTGATGCAGGTGACCGGCGCGGACGTGATCCACTCCTGGACCATTCCTGCCTTCGGCGTGAAGCAGGACGCCGTTCCTGGCCGTCTGGCCGAGCTGTGGTTCGAGGTCGAAGAGGGCATGGAAGGCGTCTATTTCGGCCAGTGCTCGGAACTTTGCGGCATCAGCCACGCCTACATGCCGATCACCGTGATCGCCGTGACCGACGCCGAGTACCAGACCTGGCTGGACGAGGCGCGCGCCGCCATCGAAGCGGGCGAGATCGTGCCGAAGCCGGCCGCTCTCAAGCTCGCATCGGCGAACTAAGGCCGGGCCGCGATGACCGAAGTCAGCGTCAATGCCGTCAGCCGCGACTATGAACCCACATTCGGGGACTACGTCGCGCTTCTGAAGCCACGGGTGATGTCGCTCGTGGTCTTCACGGCGCTGGCCGGGCTTCTGGTCGCGCCGGGCGGGCTGCACCCGTTCGAGGGCTTCACTGCAATTCTGTTCATCGCCCTTGGCGCGGGCGCCTCTGGCGCGCTGAACATGTGGTACGACGCCGATATCGACGCCGTCATGCGCCGCACAGCCAAGCGCCCCGTTCCGTCGGGCCGGGTCGAGCCGGGCGAGGCGCTGGCGATCGGTGTGGCCCTTTCCGGCATATCGGTCGTGATGCTGGCGCTGGCGACGAACCTGTTCGCAGCCGGTCTTCTGGCCTTCACCATCTTTTTCTATGCCGTCATCTACACGATGTGGCTCAAGCGCTGGACGCCGCAGAACATCGTGATCGGCGGGGCCGCAGGCGCATTTCCTCCGATGATCGGCTGGGCTGCGGTCACCGGCGGCGTGTCGATCGAAAGCGCCCTGATGTTCGCGCTGATCTTCATGTGGACGCCGCCCCATTTCTGGGCTCTCGCACTGTTCATGAAGTCCGACTACGACGACGCCGGCGTCCCGATGCTGACCGTGACCCATGGCCGTCCGGCCACACGGCGTCACATCCTGGCCTATACCGTCCTGCTGGCGCCCGTTGGTGTCTGGCTGGCGCTGACCCCGGTCGGTGGTCCGGTAACGCTGATCGTGGCCGTTGCGCTGAACGCGTGGTTCCTGAAAGGCGCCGTCGATATCTGGCGCCGGGACGAGGCTGCGGCAGAGGCCGACAACTACAAGACCGAGAAAGCCTTTTTCCGCTTCTCGCTTTATTATCTCTTTGCCCATTTCGGTGCGCTCATGATCGACGCGGCGCTGCGGACTTGGGGTGGCCTATGACCGAGATCAAAGCAACCCATGAGCTGCATCAGCGCCGCCTGTCGCGCAACGTGGGTGTGGCGCTGACGCTGGTCTTCTTCATCGCGGTGGTCTTCGGGCTGACCGTGGTCAAGGTGACCCGTGGCGACTCGATCCAGGGCTTCGACCACGTGGTCCGCCCCGAAATGATCCCCACGGAGGCCGCGCAATGAGCGATCGCCCCGAGGGAAACAAGACGGGCCTCCGCGGCTACATGGCCGGAATGGACCCCAAGAACCGCACGGTGGTGCAGCTTGTGGGCGTCGTCCTGTTCATGGGGTCGCTCGCGTGGGCCTCGGTGCCGCTTTACGACTGGTTCTGCCGGGTGACCGGCTGGGGCGGGGCGACCGACGTGGCCGAAGCCGCGATGGACGAGCCTCTCGAACAGACCATCCGGGTGCGCTTCGACGCCTCGAAAGAGGCAGGCTTCCCCTGGGAGTTCAAGCCGGTCGAGCGCGAGATGACGATCCGGATCGGGGAAGAGGGGCTTGCCTTCTACGAGGCTTACAACCCGACAAACCGGCCCATCGCGGGGACGGCCAGCTACAACGTCGCGCCCTTCGCGGCGGGGGCCTATTTCTCGAAAATCGCCTGTTTCTGCTTCGAGATGCAGGTGCTCGAACCCGGTGAGCGGGTGTCCATGCCGGTCAGCTTCTTTGTCGAGCCGGACATTCTGGACGACCCCGACGCCCGGTTTGCAAAGACGATCACGCTGTCCTACACGTTCCATGAAACCGATCTGCCCGAGGACTACGAGCCCCGGCAGGCGGCTCTGGAAGACGGGACGCTTCAGACAACAACGAACTAGAACACGCCCGAGGGAACACGACCATGGCGCATGAGAAAAACCACGACTATCACATTCTGAGCCCCTCGCTCTGGCCCTTCCTGGGGGCCTTGTCGGGCTTCGTGATGCTTTTCGGGGCGGTGCTCTGGATGCACGACATCACGCCCTTCATGTTCTTCATCGGCCTCGCCGGGACGCTCTACGTCATGTTCGCATGGTGGTCCGAAGTCGTGGCCGAATCGAACCAGGGCGACCACACGCCGGTGGTTCGCCTCGGCCTGCGCTACGGCTTCATCATGTTCATCATGTCGGAAGTCATGTTCTTCGCGGCGTGGTTCTGGAGCTTCTTCAAGCACGCGCTCTACCCGATGGATCCGACCGGCATGAGCCCGGCGGTCGACGGTGTCTGGCCGCCGGCCGGGATCGAGACCTTCGACCCCTGGCACCTGCCGCTGATCAACACGCTGATCCTCTTGTGCTCGGGTGCCGCCGCGACCTGGGCGCACCATGCGCTGGTCCATGAGAACAACCGCAAGGACATGGCCAACGGCCTGATCATCGCGGTCGTTCTCGGGATCATCTTCACCGCATTCCAGGCCTATGAGTACAGCCATGCGGCCTTCGGCTTCTCGGGCAACATCTATGGCGCGAACTTCTTCATGGCGACGGGGTTCCACGGCGCGCATGTGATCATCGGCACAATCTTCCTTTTCGTCTGCTACCTGCGCCTGCGGGCGGGCCACTTCACGCCCGAGAAGCATATCGGCTTCGAGGCGGCGGCCTGGTACTGGCACTTCGTCGACGTTGTCTGGCTGTTCCTCTTCGCCGCGATCTATATCTGGGGCAGCTGATCGGGTTGCGCCGCGGGCTTCGCCCGCGTCGCGGTAGGCGAGGGGCGCTGCCCCTCGCGCTCCCCGGAGTATTTTCACCAAGAAGAAGGCGCGGGCGGGTGTTTCGCGCCTTTTGCGTTGAGGGACGATGAAGCGGTTCGGCATTCCCCTTGTTTTCGGTCTTCTCGGAGCCACGGTTCTGGTGGCGCTCGGGCTGTGGCAGCTTGAGCGGCTGGCGTGGAAGGAAGGCGTTCTGGCCGAGATCGACGCGCGGATCGGCGCGCTGCCGGTGGCGATCCCCGAGGTTCCGCAACCGGAAACTGACCGCTATCTGCCGGTGGCGGTGAGCGGACAGAGCACCGGTGATGCCCTTTATGCGCTTGTCTCCACCAAAGAGCGCGGGGCGGGCTATCGGCTGTTGTCGGGGTTCGAGACCGATGACGGCAGGCGCGTCATTCTGGACGAGGGCTTCCTGCCCGTCGCCGGCGTCGAGACCAAGGACGCACCGCCACCGATCAGGATGATGGTCCGGGGCAACCTGCACTGGCCCGAGGAGACCGACAGCTTCACGCCTGCGCCGGATCTGGAAGAAGGGCTGGTGTTCGCGCGGGACGTTCCGGTTCTGGCGCAAGCGCTCGGGACCGAGCCGGTTCTGGTCGTCGCGCGATCCATCGAGAGTGAGGGTGCGGCTCGCGCCACCCCGATGCCGGTGACGACTGCGGGCATTCCCAACAACCATTTGGGCTATGCGGTGCAATGGTTCGGACTGGCCGCCGTCTGGCTGGGGATGACGGCGTTCCTGATCTGGCGTATCCAGCGACGAGACGTCTGAGAAACGAGACCGATGAAATACATTTCCACACGGGGGGACGCGCCCCATCTGACATTCGAAGAGGCGATGCTGACCGGCCTTGCGCTCGATGGCGGGCTTTATGTGCCCGAGAGCGTCCCGACGCTCGGGCAGGGCGAGATCGCCGCGCTGGCGGGTGCGCCCTATGAAGAGATCGCCTATCGGGTGATGGCGCCCTTCGTGGGCGACTGTTTCACCGAGGACGAGTTGCGGGGCGCGATCGCGCGCGCCTACGAGGGCTTCGGCCACGACGCACGGGCGCCTCTGGTTCAGCTCGGACCGAACCATTTCCTGCTGGAGCTGTTCCACGGGCCGACGCTGGCCTTCAAGGACTTCGCGATGCAGATCATCGGCCAGCTCTTCCAGATCGCGCTGAAGCGCAGGGGCGAGCGGGTGACTATCGTGGGCGCGACGTCGGGCGACACGGGCTCTGCGGCAATCGAGGCGTTCCGGGGGCTCGACAATGTCGACGTGATGATCCTCTACCCCCATGGCCGCGTGTCCGAGGTTCAGCGGCGCCAGATGTCGACTCCGGTCGAGGCGAATGTCCATGCTTTGGCGCTCGACGGGGATTTCGACGACTGCCAGGCGGCGGTGAAGGACATGTTCGCCGATGTGGCATTCCGGGACGAAGTGGGGCTGGCGGCGGTCAACTCGATCAACTGGGCGCGGGTGCTGGCGCAGGTGGTCTATTACTTCTCGTCGGCCCTGTCGCTTGGCGCGCCCGAGCGGGCAGTCAGCTTTACCGTGCCCACGGGCAATTTCGGGGACATCTTCGCGGGCTACATCGCAAAGCGCATGGGGCTGCCCATCGCCAAGCTGGTAGTGGCCACGAACCGCAACGACATCCTGCACCGGACGCTTGAGACCGGTCGCTATCAGAAAGAGGGTGTCAGCCCCACGATCAGCCCGTCTATGGATATTCAGGTGTCGTCCAACTTCGAGCGTGCTTTGTTCGACGCTTACGGGCGGGACGGGGCGGCCGTGGCGCAGCTTATGGCCGAGTTGAAGAGCGCGGGCGGTTTTCCCGTGAGCCAGGGCGCGATCGAGGTGCTGCGCGAGGTTTACGCCTCGGGCCGGGCCTCGGAAGAAGAGACGAGCGCGACGATCACCGCCATGCGCGCCCGGACGGGCGAGGTGCTCTGTCCGCATTCCGCCGTGGGGGTGAAGGTGGCTGAAGAGCTTCTGGGTGCCGAGCCGATGATCACGCTCGCCACGGCGCATCCGGCCAAGTTCCCCGACGCGGTCGAGGCGGCCACGGGCCTGCGCCCGCCACTTCCCTCGCGGATGAGCGACCTTTATGACCGTCCGGAACGGATCACCCGGGTCCCGAACGACCTGAGTGAAATCGAACGGGTGATCAGGGAGATGCGCCGCACGTGACCGTTGAATTGCACCGCATGGCGAACGGGGTTCGCGTCGTGACCGAGCATATGCCGGGGCTTGGATCGGCCTCGGTCGGAGTCTGGGTCAATGCCGGCGGGCGGCACGAGCGTGCGGATCAGAACGGGATCGCGCATTTCCTCGAGCACATGGCGTTCAAGGGGACGAAGACGCGGAACGCGCTGCAGATCGCCGAGGCGATCGAGGATGTGGGCGGCTATATCAACGCCTATACCAGCCGCGAGATGACGGCCTATTACGCGCGCGTGCTGGCCGAAGATGCCGGGCTGGCACTGGATGTGATTTCCGACATCGTGCTGAACCCGATCTTCGAGGGCCGCGAGATCGAGGTCGAGCGCCACGTGATCCTGCAGGAGATCGGTCAGGCACTGGATACGCCGGACGACATCATCTTCGACTGGTTGCAGGAAACGGCCTTTCCCGAGCAGCCTCTGGGGCGCACGATTCTGGGACCTGCCGAGCGGGTGGAGCGGTTCGGGGCGGACGACCTGTCGCGCTTCGTTTCCGAGCGCTATGCACCGGGGAATATCATCGTCGCTGCAGCAGGCGGTGTAGATCACGACGCCATTGTGCGCGCCTCCGAGGCGGCGTTCGGTCATTTGCCGGCCCATGATGGCGGCAGCTTCGAGCCGGCAGCGTTCCGGGGTGGAGAGTGCAGGGTCGAGAAGGGGCTGGAGCAGGCGCATTTCGCGCTGGCCTTCGAGACGCCGGGATATCGTGACGAGGCGGTCTGGACCGCGCAGCTTTTCGCGACGGCGTTCGGGGGAGGCATGTCCTCGCGGCTGTTTCAGGAAGCGCGCGAGAAGCGTGGGCTCTGCTACACGATCTTCAGCCAGATCGGCGCCTATTCCGACAGCGGGCTTCTTACGATCTATGCAGGGACGAGCGGCGAGGAACTGGGCGATCTGGCGCATCTGACCATCGACGAGCTGAAACGCTCGGCCGATGACATGACGCCTGCCGAAGTGGCCCGCGCGCGGGCACAGATGAAGGCGGGACTGTTGATGGGGCTCGAGAGCCCGTCCAGCAGGGCCGAGCGGATGGCGCGGCTCTTGGCGATCTGGGACCGGGTCCCCGCCATTGACGAAACCGTGGCCCATATCGACGCGGTGACGACCGGGGATGTTCGCGACTTTGTGGCCGGTCTGGTGGAGACCGGGCGTCCGGCCATGGCGCTTTACGGTCCGGTCTCCGGCGCGCCGGAAATCGGGCGTCTTGCGGAGAGGCTTGCCGCGTGATGATCCGGCGGCGGGGGCGGGTCCGTATCGACACGGAGCGGCTGATCCTGAGGCCGCCGGTTCACGCCGACTACAAACCCTGGGCGACGCTGAGGCAGGAAAGCGCGTCCTTCCTGAAACCGTGGGAGCCGGAGTGGTCGTCGGATCACCTGACCCGGAAGAGTTTCGTCAACCGGGTCTACTGGGCGAACCGGTCCATCGCGCAAGGTACCGCCATCCCGCTCTTTCTGGAGCGGCGGACGGATGGGCGTATCCTTGGGGCGATCACGCTGGACAACATCCGGAGGGGGCCGGCCCAGGCGGGGACGATCGGGTATTGGATCGGCGAGCCTTTTGCGCGGTCGGGTTTCATGAAGGAGGCCCTGACGGCATTGGTGCATCACGCCTTCGAAGTGGTCGATCTGAGCCGGATCGAAAGCGCCTGCCTGCCCGAGAATGCGGCCTCGCGCGGGCTTCTGGAGAAATGCGGCTACAAGTACGAGGGCGTGGCGCAAAGCTATCTCCAGATCGCGGGGCGCTGGCGGAACCATGTGCTTTACGCCAATCTTCGCCGCGACCGGCGGGGACGCGTGGAGAGCCGGGGCTGATCCGGCGGAATCGCCCGCCCTCCGGGCGTGCGATACGTGATGCTCTTCGTCAGGGGCTCTGCCCCTCGGCGCTGACGCGCCTCACCCCGGGATATTTCGCAACAGGCGAAGTGGGTAAGGCTGGCTTCAGATCAGATCGGTCATCCAGCCGAGGCCTTCCTCGGTGTCGGCCTTGGGCTGGTATTCGGCGCTAATCCAACCTGTGTAAACGGAAGTGGCAATGGCCTGAAGGAGGGCGATCTCATCGGCGCCGGGTTCGTGCCGATCGGGTCCCGCCACCTGCACATGGCCCACACGACCACAATGGCGCGTCCATGCGGCGCGTGCGTCGCCGGTGATGCGGTGGGCGTGGTAGGTGTCGAACTGGAGCGACAGGTTCGCGCGGCCGAGCGTGTCGAGGATATCCGCCGCCTGTTCGAAGTCGTTCAGGAAATAGCCGGGCTGGTCGGCGGGGTTCAGGGGCTCGATGGTGAAGGCCATGTCCGGGGCGCTGTCGCAGGCGAAGGCGAGGTTCGCGAGGTAGGTCTCGCGGGCCTCGGCACCCTCTGCGCGGCCTGCGAGGATATGAATAATCTCCGCGCCCGCGTCCGACGCGAAAGCGAGCGCCCGGTCGAGATGCTTTCTGAACGCGTCGGTCTGACCGGGGACCGCCGCGTGCCCGCGCCCGCCGGCTTCCCAGTCGGGTTCGGCCGTGTTGATCAGCACAAGGCCCGGCCCGGCGGCTTCGAGCGTGTGGCGGAGATCGATCGGGTCTTCGCCGTAGGGCTGCAGGATTTCGATGCCGGTGAACCCCGCATCCGCGGCGGCGTCGATCCGCTCCCACATGGGGGCGTCCCCGAAGAGCATCGTCAGATTCGCCGCCAGCTTCATGGAAGTTCTGCCGAAGGAATGACGGGGAAGAAGACACCGCCGGACATGAGGCCGAACCAGGATGCGCCCTCATGGTCCCGGTGGCAGCCGATGTCCACGAGGCGATAGAAACTCTTCCGGTCGATCAGCGCTTCAAGATCGGCGCGGACATGGACGTAGGGCGAAGGTTCGCCCGTTTCCGGATCGCGCGTGACACGGATCGGATGATCGGGGCCGGCGGTCGTGCGGTCGCCCACATTGGTGACGAAGGTCAGGTCCTGTGCGTCGCCCTCGCCCATCGCCTCGAAATCCACGGCGACGAAGGGGGCGTCGTCGACCTGAATGCCGACCTTTTCCACCGGGGTGACGAGCACGTAGCGGTCGCCGTCCTTCCTGAGAATCGTCGAGAAGAGCCGGACAAGTTCGGGCCGGCCGATGGGTGTGCCGAGGTAGAACCACGTCCCGTCCCGCGCGATCCGCATGTCCAGATCGCCGCAATCGGGCGGGTTCCAGAGATGGACCGGCGGCAAACCGCCTTTTTGGGCGGCACGGGCGCTGGCCGCGAGGCCCTCGGGGTCGGGTTTCACGATCTTTTGTGTCATTTCGCCTTTTGCCATTTGTGCCACGGGCCATACTTCCCTTTACTGAGAGCATAGAAACTTTGGGAGCCTTTGCCATGTCCGATCCTGCCGACCTTGTCCGAGAGATCGAAGTGCTGGGCGAAAAGCTCGGTGAGGCCAAGGCCAGCATCACCAAGCGGTTCATCGGGCAGGAGCGGGTCGTCGACCTTGTTCTGTCGTCGATCCTTTGTGGTGGGCACGGGCTTCTGGTCGGTCTGCCGGGGCTTGGCAAGACGCGGCTGGTGGACACGCTGTCGACGGTCCTTGGCCTCGATGGCAAGCGGGTCCAGTTCACGCCCGACCTGATGCCGGCGGATATCCTCGGTTCGGAAGTGCTGGAAACCGGGGCCGATGGTAGCCGGGCCTTCAAGTTCATCCCGGGACCGATCTTCTGTCAGCTTTTGATGGCGGACGAGGTCAACCGTGCCAGCCCGCGCACGCAATCGGCGCTGTTGCAGGCGATGCAGGAGAAATCGGTCACCGTGGCCGGTGCCGCCCATGCGCTGCCGCAGCCCTTCCATGTGCTCGCCACCCAGAACCCCATCGAACAGGAGGGGACCTATCCCCTGCCTGAAGCGCAGCTGGACCGGTTCCTCGTACAGATCGACGTGCCGTACCCCGACCGCGACACCGAGCGTGAGATCCTGATGGCCACCACAGGCACCGCCGAGGCGCAGTCGACGCGCGTGTTCGATGCGGTCTCGCTCATGGCGGCGCAGCAGCTGGTCCGGCAGATGCCGGTGGGCGAGGCGGTGGTCGAGCTGATCCTCGACCTCGTGCGCGCGTGCCGCCCCGATGAGCCTTCGGCAAGCGACATCGTGCGCGACAATGTCGGCTGGGGCCCGGGGCCGCGTGCGGCGCAGGCGCTTATGCTGACGGTTCGGGCGCGGGCGCTTCTGGACGGGCGGCTTGCGCCGTCGGCCGAGGACGTGGCGGCCATGGCGACGCCGGTTCTGACACACCGCATGGCGCTGACATTCGCGGCGCGGGCGCGGGGCATGGCGCTGTCGGACGTAATCGACAGCGTGACCGCTCAGGTCACGCGGATCGAGGCGGCCGCGTGAGAACAGGCGCCGGGCTCAGACAAGAGGCCGAAACGCTTGCCGGCCCGCTTCCGCCGCTTCTCGCGGCGGCCGAGCATCTTGCCGCGTCGGTCCTGACCGGCGAGCATGGGCGGCGGCGCACGGGGCAGGGCGACCAGTTCTGGCAATACCGTCCCAGCCATGCGGGCGACGAGGCGCGCATGATCGACTGGCGGCGCTCGGCCCGGGCCGATGACGCGCTGTTCGTGCGTGAAAAGGAATGGCAGGCCGCGCAGTCGGTCGCGCTCTGGCTCGACGCCGGGCAGTCGATGGAATTTTCCAGTGCGAAGGACATCGCCACAAAGGCCGACACGGCCCGGCGGCTGGCCCTTGCGCTGTCCGTTCTGTTGGTCAGGGGCGGTGAGCGTGTGGGTCTGACCAATGCCGGTCTGCCGCCGCGGACGGGGCAGGTTCAGCTTTTGCGCCTGACCGACGCGCTGGCCTCGCCTGCCGAGGCTGACGAATACGAGGCGCCCGAGCTTCGGGGCATTCCGGCGCGGTCGCGGGCGGTCTTCTTTTCCGACTTCATGGGCGACCTCGCGCCGGTCGAGCGCGCGTTGACCCGCGCCGCCGACCGTGGGATTTCCGGCGCGCTTTGCCAGGTGCTCGACCCGCAGGAAGAGGCGTTCCCCTTCGACGGGCGGACGATTTTCCAGAGTATCGGCGGCACGATGGTCCATGAGACGCTGAAGGCGGGCGACCTGCGCGGGCGCTATCTGGAGCGTCTTGCCGCCCGTAAGGACGCGCTGTCGCGGCTCGCGCGGAACACGGGCTGGCAGTATCTCTGCTACCATACGGACCGGCCTGCGTCGGGCGCGCTTCTCTGGCTTTACGGTGCGTTGGAGCGTGTGCATTGACCCTGTACAGCTCCGCATATGTTCCGGCCGAGGCTGACCGGAGGGACGTCTGATGTGGACGATCGGACCTCTGGGCTTTGCCGTGCCGTGGCTTCTCCTTGGGCTGCTGGCGCTGCCGATCCTCTGGCTGATCCTGCGTGCTGTGCCGCCAGCGCCGATCCGGCGCCGGTTCCCGGGGGTGGCGCTGCTCCTCGGGCTCAAGGATGATGAACAACAGACCGACAAGACGCCTTGGTGGCTGCTTCTTTTGCGGATGCTGGCCGTTGGCGCCGCGATCATTGGGTTCGCCGGACCGGTCCTGAACCCGGTTACTTCCGAAGACGGCACCGGACCGCTTCTGATCGTGATGGACGGCACTTGGGCCGACGCACCCGACTGGTCCCGCCGCATCGCGCGCGTGGATGAGGCGCTGACGGACGCGCAGGCCACCGGTCGGGAAACCGCCATCGTCGTCCTGACGGACCTGCCTGCCGAGGGTGGGTTGCCGCTGCGTGCGGCGGATGCGTGGAGCGCGGCTCTGCCCGGTCTTCAGCCCGCGCCGTGGCTGCCCGATTCCGATGCGCTTGCGGCATGGGCCGCGAGCCTAGACGAGGAGGTCGAGACCTTCTGGCTGTCGGACGGCCTGTCCTGGGACGGGCGCGAGGCTTTGCGAGACAGGCTGGCCGATCTGGGCGAGATCACGGTGTTCCAGTCCGCGCGGCCCGTGATGGCGCTCCGTCCGGCGCGGTGGGAGGACGGGCAGATTGTTCTGGAAGCGGTGCGAAGCCGCGCGGACGGCCCCGACAGCGTGACGGTCGCCGCGCACGGTCTGGACCCCGCCGGCACACCCCGCGACCTTGCCACTGCGACACTCGGTTTCGCACCGAGCGAGACGGTGGCGACCGCCTCCATCGCGCTCCAGCCCGAGCTTCGGAATCGCATCACCCGGTTCGAGATCCAGGGCCTTCGCTCCGCCGGCGCCGTCAGCCTTGCCGATGACGGCCTCCGCCGCCGCGAGATCGCGATCCTGTCGCCACGGGACGAGCGCGAGGGCCTGCAGCTTCTGTCGCCCACGCATTACCTGGAACAGGCGCTGATCCC
Source organism: Kangsaoukella pontilimi (assembly GCF_009830125.1). Classification (GTDB taxonomy): domain Bacteria; phylum Pseudomonadota; class Alphaproteobacteria; order Rhodobacterales; family Rhodobacteraceae; genus Kangsaoukella; species Kangsaoukella pontilimi. The sequence continues at coordinate 713,240 of NZ_WUPT01000002.1, forward strand.
GAACACCGACATCATCGACGGGTCCATCGACGATATCGTTCTCGCCAACCCCGACGTTATCATCATGGCCGATATCGCCCAGCTTGGCGGTACCGAGCCCGAGGCCATCGAAGGCTGGGTCCGGAATGGCGGCCTTCTCCTGCGCTTTGCGGGACCGCGGCTTGCCGCTTCGGATGTGGGCCGCTCGGGCGACGAGCCGCTTATGCCCGTGCGTCTCCGCATCGGCGGCCGGAACGTGGGCGGTGCGATGAGCTGGGGTGAACCCAAGACGCTCCGCGCCTTCGGGCCGGACAGTCCGTTCTTCGGCCTGACCGTGCCCGAGGACGTCACCGTTTCGGCGCAGGTCATGGCCGAGCCCGATCCGACACTGGCCGAGCGCACCATCGCCACGCTGGCCGACGGCACACCCCTTGTGACCCGCAAGCGGCTCGACGAGGGGCAGGTCGTCCTGTTCCACGTCACCGCGAATGCCGAATGGTCCAGCCTGCCGCTTTCGGGTCTGTTCGTCTCTATGCTCGAACGGCTTGCCGTCTCGTCCCGCCCGAGCGACCCGTCTGCTGCCGATCTTGCCGGAACGTCGTGGACGCTGGATCAGGCGATCACCGCCTTTGGCCGCGTCGAAGAGGCTGGCACGATGCCGGGCGTTCCGGGCGAAAGACTGGCCGAGGGCGGCCCGGGCCGCGATCTGCCGCCCGGTCTCTATGCGGGCGAGGACCGTCGGCTGGCGCTGAACGTGGCCACGGCGGATACCGCGATCAGCGAAGCGGTCTGGCCCGACGGCACTCGGATCGAAGGGCTGGCCACCGTGTCGGAAACGCCGCTCAAGGGTATCGTTCTGTCGGCGGCGCTGGCCTTCCTTTTGGCCGATGTGCTGGCCGCGCTCTGGCTCTCGGGGCGGTTGAGCGGTCCGCGCGCGGGGCAGGCGGCTGCGGTTCTTCTGGCGCTGGTCCTTGCGGCGACGCAGCCGGGCGCCGCATTGGCGCAATCCGAAGAGATGACAGACACCGAACTGGAGCGCGCGCTTCGCGCCGCGTCCGAGGTGACGCTGGCCTATGTCGTGACCGGCAATGACCGGGTCGATCAGGTGTCAGAGGCAGGGCTGAGGGGCCTGTCCCGCGTTCTCTTCCGGCGCACCTCGATCGAGCCGATCGAGCCCACGGCGGTGAACCTCGAATTTGACGAGCTTTCGGTCTTTCCGTTCCTCTACTGGCCGGTTACGCCGGATCAGCCGCGCCCGTCTCTGGACGCCTATGCGAACCTGAACCGCTACCTGCGCACCGGCGGCATGATCCTGTTCGACACGCGGGATGCCGACACGGCGCGGTTCGGCGGAACCAGCCCGAATGGCCGCAAGCTGCAGGAACTGGCGCTGCCGCTGGATATTCCGCCGCTCGAGCCGGTGCCGTCAGACCACGTGCTGACGCGCACCTTCTATCTGCTGCAGGATTTCCCCGGACGGCACATCAGCCGCGATGTCTGGGTCGAGGCATCGCCCGCCGACGCCGAGCGGGCCGAGGGGATGCCGTTCCGAAACCTCAACGACAACGTGACCCCGGTGGTGATCGGAGGCAACGACTGGGCGTCAGCCTGGGCTGTGGATGACAGTGGCGTACCGATCTTCCCCGTGGGGCGCGGCTTTGCCGGGGAACGCCAGCGCGAGATCGCGTATCGCTTCGGCGTGAACCTCGTGATGCACGTGCTGACCGGCAACTACAAATCCGATCAGGTCCATGTGCCGGCGCTATTGGACAGGCTGGGACAATGAGGATGGCGCACCAGCTCACGCAGCACGAGAAGGCCCGACCCGCCTCCCTGCAGCGGTTCTCCGCCTTTCGCATCGAGCCGGGCTTTCCCGCACTGCCCGGGCGTCCGCGGAGGGGGGAGACCCTTGCAATTCCGACGGATGCACCGGGCGGACAACGCCTGACCGACCCCCACACTCACACACGGGTTAATACCTCGGCCCTGCATCGCCCTGCGGTACAGATATTCATGATTCGGCAGGAGGCGCATTAACGTGGGCAATAGCTCGATCATTTTGGATCCGCTCCTGCCGTGGCCCGTTCTCTGGGCCCTGGCTGCCGTCGCGGCCCTATTTGTCGGCTTTGCTCTCTGGCGGGGGCTCAGGGGCTGGTGGCTGCGCGGGCTGGCGCTGGCCGCACTTCTGATCGCGGTGGGCAACCCGTCGGTTCAGACCGAAGATCGCGAACCTCTGTCCGACATCGTCATCCTCGTCGTCGACGAAAGCGCAAGCCAGCGGATCGCCTCACGGCCCGATCAGACCGCCGAAGCGGTGGCACGGGTCGAGGCCGAGGTTGCGCGTCTGCCCAACACGGAACTGCGCGTCGTGCGGCTGGGTGATGCCGACGAGAACCGGGGCACCCTTCTGATGGACGCTCTGACGCAGGCCATGGCGGAAGAGCCCCGCGCGCGGATTGCGGGCGTCCTGATGGTAACAGATGGTCAGCTCCATGACGTGGAGCAGGCCCCGGATGTGCCCGCGCCGGTCCATACGCTTCTGACCGGCGAGGACGGCGACTGGGACCGCCGCCTGATCGTCCGGAACGCGCCCGCCTTCGCCATCATCGACGAGCCGATCACGCTGACTCTCAGGATCGAGGATCAGGGCGACGTCCCCGCCCAATTGCCCCAACGCGCCCAGATCGAAATCGCCGTGGATGGCAACGAGCCACAAGTCTTCGATGTGCCCATCGGCGAGGATCTTAACCTTCCGGTGACGCTTCGCCATGGCGGAATCAACGTGCTGCAATTCACCCTGCCCGAAGCCCCGGGCGAACTGACCACGCGGAACAACGCTGCTGTTGTACAGATCAACGGCGTGCGCGACCGGCTTCGGGTGTTGCTCGTTTCCGGCGAACCGCATGCGGGCGAGCGCACATGGCGAAACCTCCTGAAGTCCGACGCGTCGGTCGATCTGGTGCATTTCACCATCCTCCGCCCGCCCGAGAAACAGGATGGCGTGCCAGTCAATGAACTCAGCCTGATCGCCTTTCCCACGCGGGAGCTGTTCCTCGACAAGATCGACGAATTCGACCTGATCATCTTCGACCGCTACAAGCGGCGGGGCATCCTGCCGTCGATCTATCTCGACAACGTCCGGCGCTATGTCGAAGACGGCGGCGCGCTTCTGATCGCGGCGGGACCGGACTATGCCACCGCCGAGTCGATCTACCGCTCGCCGCTGTCCGACATCCTGCCCGCCGCGCCCACGGGCCGCGTTCTGGAAGAGGTCTACCGGCCCACTGTCAGCGAGTTGGGGCAGCGTCACCCTGTCACCGAAGGGTTCGCGCCGGACCTCGAGACCGAGCCGAACTGGGGCCGCTGGCTGCGCCTCGTCGATGTGGTCTCGGACCGGGGCGACACAGTGATGACCGGCGTGGAAGACCGCCCGCTTCTGGTGCTTGACCGGGTGGGCGAGGGGCGCGTGGCGCTTCTGGCCTCGGATCACGCCTGGCTCTGGTCTCGTGGCTATGACGGGGGCGGGCCGCAGCTTGAGCTTCTCCGGCGGCTGGCGCACTGGATGATGAAGGAACCCGATCTTGAGGAAGAGGCGCTGACGGTCACCGCCGAAGGGCAGACGATGTCGATCCTGCGCCGCACGCTTGAGGATGGAGTCGGGCCGCTCACCGTGATCGGGCCGGATGGCGAGACGGTCACGCTGGACCTGACCGAGACGGCGCCGGGTCGGTTCGCCGCCGAGTGGACGGCGCCCGAGATCGGGCTTTACCGGCTGAGCGATGGCGTGGAAGAGGCGGTCGTCGCCCTGGGCCCGGCGTCGCCCCGCGAATTCGAAGAGACGATCGCCTCTGCCGAAAGGCTGGAACCGGTTGTGGATGCGATGCGCGGCGGTGTCCGCCGGATCGAGGATGGCGTGCCGGGTCTGCGCCTTGTCCGCGAAGGACGCGCGGCGGCGGGCCGTGGCTGGCTGGGGATCACGCCGCGCGATGCCTATGTTACGGCGGATGTACGCGTCTCGCCGCTCTTGCCGGCATGGGCGATGCTGCTTCTGGCCGCCGCGCTCGCTATCGGCGCATGGCTTCGCGAAGGGCGGCGCTAGCTTCGTCTCCCCGACGCCGTGCGCGCCTGGAACGCAGCCCAGCTTCTGAGCCTCAGGAACGCCGCCCCGAGCGCCAGAACGGCAGCGCCGCAGAGGATCAACTTGGTAACGGACCCCATCGCGCCTTCGATCTGAACGGCGTGAAGGACGCTTCCGACCACGACAACCGTGACAAGGGCGGCATGTGCAATGCGCCAGATGCGCGGCGGCAGCGCTAGTCGTTTGCGTCCGAGACCCAACACCGCCGCTCCGAAAACCGCCCACATCGCCAGCACGCCCCAGACGGCAAAAGGCGTGGGCGAGCGGAAGAGCAGCGCGTCGGTCACATCCGGCGGGCTCGTCGCCCAGAGACCGGCCACGTGCAGCACGACCGACACGACGAGCAGGAGACCGGACCAGAGGTGAATCTTGCGACCGATGGCGCGCGGCGCGCCCGGCAACAGCCCGGCGACAAGAAGCGGCTGCAGCAGAAGCAGGGCCAGCGCGGCGATGCCGGCGAAACCGCCCGCGATATAGATCGGGTCCCGCCATGCCAGAAGCGGGCTGTTGGCCGCCACCGCGACCGGCGCAATCAGCAGAGTCGCAAGGACGGCCCAGATCAGCAGCGGGCGAAGCGTCGACAGCGGTTTCAGGCCGGTTTCAGCACGAAATGCGCTTCGAGCGCCGTATCGCTGGAGCGCGCCATAACGGGGCGCAGGAAAACGGTCTCGAAGCCGTCGCTGTCATAGGCCAGATGCCCGTGTGCCTGACCGAAGGCGGGGACGATCTGGGGCATGTCCATGCGGAACACGCCATCTGCGTCGGTCAGAGTGGCGCCGTGGCTGTGCCAGTCGCGTTCGTGCCCTTCAGTCGTGTGTGCCCAGATTTGTATGCGCGCACCCGCGATGGGCGCGCCGTCGCCAGCGCGCCGCACCGTGCCGGACATCAGGAACCCGCCGCCGCCGATGCGCTCGACGATGGGTGCGCCGGGGCGGTAGTTGTTCGCACCGCCGCGCATGGTCGGCGTGGGCGCAAGACCTGCCGCACGGGCCGGAACGGTGAGGCCGGGCAGGATCAGCGCCCCTGCGCTCGCCGCGCCCGCTGCAAGAAGCCGTCTTCGTGTCGGATTGAACCGTGTCATGCCGCACCTATGGATTGCTTGTCTTTTAAGATAGCAAGCCGAGAGGCCATCGCAACGGGACGAGGTCACAGCTTGGTGAGGTCGGGCGGGTGTAGCGGCTATCCGCGTCCGGCCCGGCGGGGATCACTCCCCCGGCCGTTTCAGCGAAAAGACCTCGGTGATGCGCGAATAGTCGCGGTATCCGAGCCGCGTGAGGGGCTCAAAGCTCAGGATATCGAACATGCCGTCCTTCAGGCAGTCGTCCCGCATGTGGACGCCCACGACTTCACCGAGGACGAGGAAATTGTGCTCACCCTCGATCTTCACGATCTGCGTCATCCGGCATTCCAGTGAGGCCGGCGCGGCGGCGACGCGGCTGCAGGGGATGACCTCGCAGGGCGCGCGCTCGATCCTGGCCTTGTCGAACTCGTCCACGTCCTTGTTCCAGAGGCCCGATGTCGTGTTCATCACGTCCTTCATCGCGTATTCCACGACGTTCACGCAAAAAACGCCCGTGTCCCGGATATTGGCCACGCTGTCTTTTGTGTCGCCCCGGTCCGGCTTGGCTGAGGTCGAGGCGAACATGACCTGCGGCGGCACATAGGCGACCGCGTTGAAGAAGGAGTAGGGCGCGAGGTTTTCGGATCCATCGGCCCCCCGCGTCGAGATCCAGCCGATGGGCCGGGGCGTCACAATGGCGTTGAACGGGTTGTGTGGCAGACCGTGGCCGTCTTCGGGGCGATAGAACAAGGGGCACCTCCTTCGGGTTTGTGCCTGACCTAGCCTCGTGCTACGCGCCTTTCCACCCCGAATGGCGAAAGGTGGCGCGGGTGTATTCGCTGAAGCGCGAAACCGACGAGGACTGGTGGGAGGTCGAGGCGCTCTACGACCTCTGCTTCGCGCCGGGCCGCACGGCGCTTTCGTCCTACCGATTGCGCGACGGGATCGATCCGGTGGGCGCGCTCAGCCGCGTGGCACGAGACGAGGGCGGGGTCCTCGCCGGGGCGATCCGCTACTGGCCGGTACATGTAGGTGACGCGCAGGCGCTTCTGCTGGGTCCGATTGCGGTCCATCCCACCAGACAGGGCGAGGGTCTGGGCGCGCTTCTGATCGAGGAAAGCCTCGCGGCAGCCGAAGGCTGGGACAGGGTGATCCTTGTGGGTGATGCGCCCTATTATGGCCGCTTCGGCTTTGCGAAACTCGAGGACGTGCTGATGCCGCCACCGACCAACCCCGACCGGGTGCTGGGGCGCGCGCTTGTGCCTGGCGCATGGGACGGTGTGACAGGGCAGGTGCGCCAGTGGTCGCCCTAGGCAGGGGCTCTGCCCATCGGCGCTGACGCGCCTCACCCCGTGATATTTCGGAACAGGCGAAGGATCAGTCGGTCTCGGACTTCAGCTTGTCCGACTTCTTGCGGACGATGACGCCCCTGAGATCGTGCATGGCCAGGAGAAGGGCATCGGCCACCTCGTCGATCTCTTCCGGGGTTGCGCGCTGCTGCATCCAGAGTGCGGTCAGGTTCAGCCGGTCGACCATGCGCCGGGCATCGTCGAGATCGCGCGCGCGAAGTGTTTCCTTCCTCTCGGCGACCCATGCATCGATGCCGGCTCGCTCGTCGTCCGTGATCTCCCGTTCGCCATGCGGCTTGATCTCACCGTTGCGGATATTGACCACGGCGATCTGATCCATCTCGATCCGGCGGTTGCGGCTCTCGGTATCCACGCGAAACACCTGGGCACCGTTCTCGCGGATGCGGAAGTAGAGCTCGGGCAGGGCGGAGTCGCTCATTTCAGGCCCGCGCAGAAGGATTGAATGCGGCGGCAGGCGTCTTCCAGCACCTCGTCCGAGGTTGCGTAGCTGACGCGGAAATTGGGCGACAGGCCGAACGCCGCGCCGAAGACCACGGCGACGCCGGTGTCTTCAAGAAGGGCTGTGGCGAAATCCTCGTCGTTCTCGATCTTCTTGCCGGCCGGCGTCGTCTTGCCGATGCAGCCGGCGATGGACGGGTAGACATAGAACGCGCCGTCGGGCACGGGGCAGGTCACACCCTCAGCCGCGTTCAGCCCCGCGACGACAAGGTCGCGGCGGCGGAGGAACACATCACGGCTCATGGGGATATAGTCCTGCGGGCCGTTCAGAGCCGCTACGGCTGCCCATTGACTGACCGAGCAGGGGTTGGACGTGGACTGCGACTGCACTTTTCGCATCGCCTTGATCAGTTCGGACGGCCCGCCCGCGTACCCGATCCGCCAGCCGGTCATCGCGTAGGCCTTGGAGACGCCGTTGACTGTGAGTGTCCGGTCCTTGAGCGCGGGAGCCACCTGTGCAGGCGTGCGGAACTCGAAGCCCGGAAAGGCGATGTGCTCGTACATGTCATCGGTCAGGACCCAGACATGGGGATGACGCTCCAGCACATCGGTCAGCGCCCTGAGCGCGGCCTCGTCATAGCCCGCGCCCGTGGGGTTTGAGGGCGAGTTGAAGATCAGCCATTTCGTCCTGGGCGTGATCGCGGCCTCAAGCTGTTCGGGCGTGATCCGGTAGCCGGCGTCCAGCCCGCCCTCGACGATCACCGGCTCGCCGCCGGCCAGTTTGACCATGTCGGGATAGCTGACCCAGTATGGCGCGGGGATTATCACCTCGTCGCCCGGGTTCAGCGTGGCGACCAGAGCGTTATACAGCACCTGCTTCCCGCCGGTGCCGACCGTGATGTCGGCCACCGGATAGTCGAGGTCATTATCGCGCAGGAATTTGTCGCGGATAGCGGCCTTCAGCTCGGGGATGCCGTCCACCGGCGTATAGCGCGTTTTTCCTGCGTCGATGGCGGCTTTTGCGGCCTCACGGATATGTTCGGGCGTGTCGAAATCAGGTTCGCCGGCACCAAGGCCGATCACGTCGCGCCCCTGCGCCCGAAGCTCGCCCGCCAGAGTCGTGACCGCGATGGTGGGTGAAGGTTTGACGCGGTCTAGTGTCGCAGAAAGGAATGACATGGTCGTGTCCGTGAAGAAGTCTACGTCGCTTTGTCATAGGTAGTGGGTATCCCACCCGCAAGCCATTAGGAACGTACCCATGACCGACACATCAGACGTGAACTGGTATTCCAACGACGCGGCCACTTTCGGCGACCGCATCGCAGCAGCGCGCGAAGGGCAGGGACTGAGCCAGAAGGACCTGGCCAAGAAACTCGGCGTGGCGACGAAGACGCTGGATGGATGGGAGAACGACCTGTCCGAGCCACGTGCGAACCGGCTTCAGATGCTGGCCGGTCTTCTGAACGTGTCGATGCCGTGGCTTCTGACCGGCGAAGGCGACGGGCCCGATGGCCCTTCCGATTCGGGCGAACCGCTTGAGCTTCGCGAGGTGATGGCGGAGATGCGCATGCTGCGGACCCAGATGAGTCAGGCCGCCGATCGCATCGGCGTCCTCGAAAAGCGCCTGAGAACCGCAGTAGCCGACAGCGCCGCATGACAGAGGACCGAAAGACAAGGGAAAAACGGCTTTCGATCCGCTCGTGGCGGCGCGGCACCCGCGAGATGGACATGCTTCTCGGGCCGTTCTCGGACGCGCGTCTGGCGACGCTCGACGATGCGACGCTGGACCTCTACGAGGTCATGTTGTCGGAGAACGATCAGGACCTTTACCAGTGGGTCAGCGGTCAGGCGCCTGCGCCCGATACGTTCAGCAACCTTCTGGATCAGGTCCGGGCCTTTGCGGAAGACACCCACACGATCCGCAAGTCCTGACGATTTTCTGCGATTTCGTTATGCTTTAACCGAATTTTGGCATTTTTCGGCGATTTCCTTCTGAAAGCGAGCAGAAGACGAGACCCGAAATGAGCATGCATCACGCGATCACCGACGCGCCGCCGACAAGCTATAAGGTGGATTATCTGAACAGTCTCAGCCTGATCGAGCGGCTGCATCGCCTGCTGCTCGACGTCATCAAGGACGAGTTCGAGCGTCTGGGATTTCTGGAAATCAATGCGGTTCAGGCGCTGCTTCTCTACAACGTCGGCGACAACGAGGTGACGGCGGGCGAGCTGAAATCGCGCGGCTACTACCAGGGCTCGAATGTCTCGTACAATCTCAAGAAACTGGTCGAGATGGGGTTCATGCACCACCAGCGCTGCGAGATCGACCGTCGTTCGGTTCGGGTGCGCCTGACCGACAAGGGGCGGGAGGTCTGCCGGATCGTGGACGAACTTTTCGAGCGGCAGGCGGACGGCCTTGCGAAGGACCCTATTGTCGGTGACGGGCACCTGCGCGACGTGAACGGTGCCCTGGGGCGAATCGAACGCTTCTGGGGCGATCAGATCCGCTACATTTACTGAGGGCGCGGCGTTGTCGTCCGGTTCAGGACGGTTCTGAACGGGGCAGGCCGGGGCAGCGCCCCCAGCGGCAGCGTCGCCAGTTCGCGCAAGAGCTTCAGGTGCATGGCGCGCGCATAGTCATCGAAGCCCATCGCCACCTCGGTAAAGGCGCCGGGGCCATAGATGATGTTGTTCTCGAAATAGTCGCGCAGTCCCTGAATGCCGCTTCCGGACGTGTCATAGGTGACGAGGAAATCCGGCGCCACCACCAGAGCATTTACCTTCATCGAGCCCAGCTCGCCGCCTCGGCGTAGCCGTTCGGGAATGGGCCAGTCGTTGTTCTTGCCATCGGCCGAGACGTCGAGCGTCTGGTCCCAGCAGGCGGGCGCATTTTGGAAATGCCGATAGGAGAATTCAAGCGCGGCGCCCAATCCGGTGGCCTCGGGTGCGGGCATCCGCTGCCAATTGCGAAGCGCTGCGATGACCCGGTTCAGGCTTTCGGAGTCGGTCAGCAGAACCCAGTCCTGCACCACCTTCTGGTAGCTGGCCGAGGACCATTCGAAGATCGACAGCGCGACCGGCGCCTCCGGCATGGCAAGAAGAACTCGGCGCACCTCGTTATCGTCGAGCGCGCTGGCAACGCCTTCTATCTGCAGAGCGTATTCTCGTGCGTCGACCGAGCCAGAGACATCCAGCGCGAGCAGCAGAGCCAGACGGCAGGCGGCGTCGGCAAATCCGGGCCAAAGCGCGACGAGCGCGATGGCCGCCAGCCGTCTCACCGGCGCGAGCCCACGACCATCGCCGCGACCTCACGTTCGAGCTTTCGGCGCATGGCCCGCTCGAAATCGGCGTAGTCCTGCGCCTCTTCCACAAAGGCGCCGGGACCGCGGATCACCTCGTTCCGATAGTAGTCCACCATCTCGTCCAGCGTGACGCTGCCGCCGATGGCAAGCGCGTTCACCGTCACCCCGTCGAGCGGGAAGTTCCGGTAGGCCAGTTCCGGCTTGAACCCCTCGTTGTTGCGCCCGTCGCCCGAGACATCGATCACCTGCCGATCGCAGACAGGCGCTTCCTCCAGAAGCGAAGCTGCATGGCCGAGCGCATAGCCGAGCGCCGTTGGAAAGCGCGTCTCGCTTCGGGTAGAGGCTGCCACCTCCTCGGCGGCCGCGACCAGATCGGCGGGACCGCGAATCTCGCGCCAGGGCAGGATCGTCGTCTGCCGCCAGCGACCGCTCCACTCGAAGGCCGCCAGCGCCACGGGGCGCGGATCGCTGAAGAAGGCGGTTTGTACCTCGGGCGAGATCAGGGCCGAGGCCAGGCCGTTCCGCTGAAGCCGGTCCTCGTTCGCGTCCACCGACGACGAAACGTCCACCGCCAGCAAAAGCGCCAGCCGGCAAGCAGAGGCCGGCGCCGGCAGGGCCAGCGCCAGAGACAGGGCTATCGCAGTTAGGCGGATCACCAGTGCCCGGTGTTTTCCATGCTCGCCCAAGGCTCTTGAGGGGCAAGGGAATCGCCCTTCTGCAAGAGCTCGACAGACACGTTGTCCGGCGAGCGGACAAAGGCCATGTGCCCGTCGCGGGGCGGACGATTGATGGTCACGCCGGCATCCATCAGCTTCTGGCACATGTCGTAAATGTCATCCACGCGATAGGCGAGATGCCCGAAATGGCGGCTGTCCGACGGCAGCCCGTCATCGCCGTCCCAGTTATAGGTCAATTCGACATCCGCGCGGCCATCGGCCTGATCGGGCGGGCACATGAAGACCAGCGTGAAACGGCCCTTCTCATTCTCGGTCCGGCGGCGTTCAACCAGGCCCAGAAGCTCGTAGAACGCCTTGGATTTCTCGAGGTCCTTCACGCGGACCATGGTGTGCAGATACTCAATTCCCATCTCGGGGCTCCTTCGCAGTCGTTCGGCCCGCCTGAGCGGGCTTTCCAAAAGGGTAGAGCGTGCGGGCCGGTTTGACGAGGGGCGCGCGGATCAAAACCGCGAGACGAGAGTCATACCAAAGGACAATTCATTCCGGTCGTAGATGTCCACGTTCGACCAGGTGCGCCGACCCCGGACAGACGCCTGCGGCACGAAACCGTAATACTGCGCCTCGGGCCATGTGGCCCCCACGTCGATCGTAAGCGAGCGGTCCTGCCGGCCGCCCGGCGTCGAGAGCCACTTGTGATAGTTCCGGTTTTCCACCGACACCCGCAGTGTCGGCTCGATCGGGCCCACGCGCCCGAAGTTGCGATCCGCCCGAAGCGTCGTCGAGAACAGGTCGACCGTAGCACTGTCGGACCAGACATTCCGCACAGCCAGACCGGCGCCCCAACTGCCCGCGCCTTCGACCGGCTGGCGGTAGTCGACGGAGAGGCCGAGCGCCTTGGAGCTGTTGATGTCGCTGTCCAGCCGGGTCTCGTCGCGCAGGTTCACACCGAAACTCAGACCGCGGCCTTCTTCCAGCTGTACGATCTGGTTCGCGGTCACCTCGGTCCAGCGGGCCAGCTTTTCGCCGCCGTACCAGCTTTGCCCGAGCAGCGCGGTGATCGAGGTGGGGCCGGTCTCGGGCCAGATCAGGCGCTGATGCCGGATGCCCGCGATGATCGTGCCATAGTCGAAATCCGAATTCTCCGAGGCGGGCGAGGCCTCTTTCGCCGCGGAATCCAGCCAGACTTTTCGGAAATAGAGCTCGCCCAGTGCCTGGGTGCGCTGCGTCTCGGATTCGGAGAGCCTGTAGGCCAGCGACACGCCCGCCGTCGCCTCATAGCCACCAAGTTGCTGGCCGCTGTCGTCGAGACGGAAGGGCAGACCGCCGAGTTCGATGACCGTGGTTTCGGCGCCGTTATTGACGTTGTTGGAGGGCCGCACGCCAAAGCGAAGCTGAACGCTGAACGGATTAAGGCGCGTCACCTGCCGATAGGCATTGGCCGTCACCGCGCGCTGGCGGTCGTTCTGGGCCGCCTGGTCGGCGCGCCGCAGCCAGATTTGCGAGCGGGTATAGTTCTCGTCCCGCGCGTGAAGGTCCGCGACCAGCATTGCCGCATCGAAGCGAAGCGCGGGATTGTCGGTCTTCCGATAGGCCCGCGCGCCCGCGTCCCGCGCCATTTCCAGATCGCCCGCCTGCCGCGCCAGAATGGCGCGGATCATCAGCATCTCGGCATCGTCGGGGGTCTGGGCCAAAACGGCGTCGGACAGCGCTTTGGCAAGCGGAAGATTGCCCTGTGTCAGGGCCTGCCGCGCGACAAAGCGCGCCTGAGCCGCGTTCAGCACCACTTGCTGCTCTTCTTCGGACGTCTGAGCGATAGCCTCATCAGCGAAGATGACAACGAATGTAGTTAGTAAAAAGAGGGCCGCATGAGCGGCCCTGCTGAAATTTCTCATGACATTTCCCGTCGAAAGTGAAATCAGGAGCCGAAGTCTTTCTCGGCAATAAACGTCCCGACTTCAATCAAATCTACATCCGGGAAGCCATCGTCGGAACCGCTCACCTCGAAGCCGCCGCCGATAGTCGGTGCGCCTTCGCCTCCTGCAAACACGCCCCAGTAGGTTCCGCTCCATTCCTCACCGTCATCGGCATCAAATCCGATGGCATTGCCTTGGAACGCACCTGCGGTAATCGGCGTGGAATCATCAAAGATAAGGCCATTAAGTGCCTCACCTCCGACGGTCGTCCGATTGGTGACCCACCCTTTCACGTAACTATCCGTAAAATCAACCCACAGGTCCACGTCCCCGGACGTCTGTTGGTTCGCGCCGCCGCTCGGCCCGAGCGTGATCAGAATACCTGCATATTGACCCGAATAGGTCGCAAGCTGGTTCTCGGGAAGATTTCCGGCTTCGTTCAAAACGTAGAAGACGCCGCCATATCCGCGGTCACGATAGCCGTCCATGACCCTTGATTGACCGACGCTTATGCTGCTGTCAGAGGCCGTCGCAAACAAAGCCAGATAGTTGTTGAAAGGCGTAGCATCGACGCCGAACTCGTCGTTCACGAATGCCGCGTGACCTGCGAGGTCAACGTAGCCGCTCGATGTCGTCCCGGCATAGACATAGGTCGCGCCATCAGGGGTTTCGTCGAAAGGCGTTCCCTGAATCTGAACGATGTCATCGGTCAGATCGCCAGGCGTTCCTCCATCATTATAACTGACGGCCAGCAAGGTTTCGTTGCACACGAACGCACCTTCACAAGTGTCGGAACCGGGTAGCACCGTTGCGTCGGTGCCGGTACCGCCACCTCCACCACCGCCGCCATCACCACCGCCGCCGCCGCCACCGCCGCCGAGATCGCTGTCGCCCGATCCGCCGCACGCCGCCAAAGCCAGCATCGACGTCGTCGCCAAAAGGATATGAAATTTCATCTGCTCTACTGCCCTTTAAAGGTTATTTTGGGCGAATCCTCGCAGAACCTGTGGATAAGTCAATATTTCTGTCCCCCCGCGTGCCTCATCGGCAGAAATGTCCCCGCTTCGCAACATATGGGCGCATATTGCGGTTCACGGGGCTGACCGCACTAGATAAGGTGTCCGGGCGACTCGTTTGACCTAGGGGGGACCTCATGCCGCTGACGCCCGAACAACAAGCCGAAATCGACGACCTCCGGGCCAGCCCGCGCCCCACGCTGCGTGCCGTGTCCGAGGGGATGGAGGCGCATCTCTACACCGCCTATCCGGTGCTCGATCACGGCTTCGTCCGGGTCATCGACTACATGGGCGACGACGCCGCCATCACGCAGGCCGCCCGCGTCAGCTATGGCAAGGGCACCAAGGCCGTGTCCAATGACGAGGGGCTGATCCGCTACCTCATGCGGCACTGGCACTCGACCCCCTTCGAGATGTGCGAGGTCAAGCTCCATGTGAAGCTGCCCGTCTTCGTCGCGCGCCAGTGGATCCGGCACCGGACCGCCAACGTCAACGAATACTCCGCCCGCTACTCGATCCTCGACCGCGAGTTCTACATTCCCCGCGCCGAAGACCTCGCCGCGCAATCCACCGTCAACAATCAGGGCCGGGGCGAGGCGCTGACCGGCGCCGAGGCCGAACGCGTACTCGAATACCTCAAGGGCGACGCCGCGCGCTGTTACGACCACTACGAGGAGATGATCGGGCAGGAGGGCCAGCAGGGCCTCGCCCGCGAGCTTGCCCGCATGAACCTGCCCGCCAACATCTACACCCAGTGGTACTGGAAGGTGGACCTCCACAACCTCTTCCACTTCCTCCGCCTCCGCGCCGACGCCCACGCCCAATACGAGATCCGCGTCTATGCCGAGGAAATGTGCCGCCTCGTCAAGGACTGGGTTCCTTACGCCTACGCGGCTTTCGAGGACTACCGGATGGGCGGCGCGACGCTCTCCTCTAAGGCGATTGACTGCGTAAGGCGTATGCTCAAGGGTGAACAGGTCACGCAGGAGACCTCGGGCATGAGCAAGGGGGAATGGCGGGAGTTCATGGGAGTGGTTGAGGGGTGAAGGAGTTATTTGGACAACTTCGCTAGCTTTGCTTTTTTCAGTAAGTGCTGAGCAAAAACAATGAGTTCTAACGCGGTTTCTGCTTCTTCGACCCAATCGAACTCATGTGCTGTTGGATTGCGAATTCCAAGCATCGCTCCGGCATACAAACGATGATAGCCTTTTTGTTCATCGTCCTCTGACTTGGTTGTCCGAGAAGTCCATACTAGTTTAGGCTTTGAAGGAGAAAAAACCTCCTCCATTAGTGCTGTTCCCGAACCTCTTGGCCTTTTAGCCTTCTCCGAGACGAAATTGTCGATTGCTTTGAAAGCTTCCGAAACAGACAAATTATAGTATCCCGAAGCAAAAAGGTCGGATGAGACCGAAGCAATTTCTGCTTCGGTGATGAGAGACTGAAACAATACAATCTCTTCTCTTGTGTGGCTATCCGTTGAGGTTCCAATTGCTGTCTTTGGCTCGCTTGCTTCGACCGAAGACTTGGTTACACCGATATCCCGAAGGGCTTCCTGGAATTCCTGCAACTCCCTAATTTGCATCTCAGTAGAGGTACTTTCTCATTGACTGGAATATCTTCTCAATTTGTTCATTGCTCGCATCGGCGCTGATATGAATCTGAACATTAACGTTCAACGGTATTTCTTTTGATGAAGAAATGCTGCTATCCTCTTTTTGTGCGGATATATGGGCATCATTTGGCTTCGTTTTGGGCTTTGCAGATGCTATAGTTGGCGTGGCCTTTTCTTGCTTCTGATTGGTGGTGAGCGGTTCTCCCGGCTCAGGTGACGCAATCATTGCAAAGGTTGCAGCCTTGTTATTCGCCGAGCCAGAGCCGAGTCCATCAAGCATGAACCACTGTTTTGCCTTCTCTCTATCAACAGATTTCGTATCTAAAGTCTGAAGGAGTTCGTCTGGGTAAGCATGTGAAAGGATGCCTTGAACAGCGTCACTGTATGTCTCGTCAATTCGCCATTTGAGCGCTAATTCAGACGGCTTTCCATCCTCGTCCACCATTCCAATCTTTTGAAGTTCCCTCAAGTACGCCTTGGCTGCCGTTTCTTGCACTTCAAATCGTACTGCCAGCATTTTGGGTGTAAGTTGGACGGAAGGTTTTGAAATTAGTATTTCACGAAAGCCCCACCAAATAGGCTTTGGAAGCTGGGGATAATTTTTTTGTTCGCTCATAATAGGCCCATGAATTTCCTCTGATTGGATGGCAGGATAGGTTGCAACCGTGAGGCGAGCAAGTGATTACGACGTATACTCTTCTGAGACTCATGTTCCAAAGCGCAGCCCCCCGAAACCAAACCCCCACCCCCCGCGTTCCTCCCCCAAAGGAGCCACGCCCATGCAAGTCCTCACCCTCTACGCCGTCACCGCCGTCATCTTCCTCGCCCTCGACGCGGTCATGCTCAACACCGTCATCGCGCCCATGTTCCGCGAGGCGCTGGGCGATCAGGTGCTGGACAGCCCGCGCTTCGCCGCGGCGGCCGTCTTCTACCTGTTCTATGTCCTGGGCCTGCTGATCCTCGTCTCATGGCCCGCCTTCCGGGACGGCGACATCGTCCGGGCGCTCTGGCAGGGCGCGCTTCTGGGGGCGGTCGCCTATGGCACCTACGAGATGACCAACTACGCCACGCTCCGTGACTGGCAGCCCCACATGGTCGCCACCGACTGGGCCTGGGGTACGGTCCTGATCGCCGTGTCCTCGGCGGGAGGCGTATGGGCCACGCGGGCGCTCTTCGGCCCGGCCTGAGGCGTTTGGGCGGCCACGGTCCCCGGCTGACGAACATGCCGGAGCATACCTGCGGCTCCGCCCGTTCGCGCCTCGATCCCGTGATCTGCAGAAGGCGGATCGCGTGGGGGGCCGCCGGACCGATTGCCGCCTGCGGCGGACCGGCGCCCAGCCTGCGACACCCCGTCCCTCTGCCAATCCGCGCGGGCCGCACTCTCTTCCCCTGTCCAAGCAGACGAAGGAAGGGAACCCACATGCTTCAGAACCTCGCCGCCCTCGGCCTGATCCTCGACAGCCCCGCCACCGCAAAGGGCCGCGCCGCCCATGATGCGGGCGCGGGGACAGAGGCCAACCCCTTCGAGCAGAGCACGCGGCTCCACACCGAATGGCTCTTCGGCTGGAAGGACGCCCGCCGCCACGCCGCAAACCGGCTCGAAGACCCGGCCCGCCCCGCACGAAAGGCGGGCTGAGCCCGGACTATTCGCCCTGACCGGACTCGTAGGTCTCCTCGACATAGAGAATGTTCCGCATCGGCACGATCTTGTCGACGCGGCCCAACTCGGTCTGAGTGCGGAGCTTGATGAAATTGTCGCCGACCTCGACCAGCTGGCCATCCAGCACGCGGTCGGCGGCGGTGGCCTCGTTCTCTTTGAGGATAAAGCGATAGCGATAGCCCTGGGGCAGGGGGAACCGGATTTCACGAATGACGGGCATGAATGACCTCTCTTCTGTAATGCCGTGAGCATGGCCCGCGATATGCGCGTCTGTCAAAAGCCGGGTGACGCTTCACATTTCTGCCGTATTCTCCCGTCACCTTTCGGGGTAAATGAACGGCAGGGGGCCGCATGACGCTCCTCAACAA
Source organism: Kangsaoukella pontilimi (assembly GCF_009830125.1). GTDB lineage: Bacteria > Pseudomonadota > Alphaproteobacteria > Rhodobacterales > Rhodobacteraceae > Kangsaoukella > Kangsaoukella pontilimi. The sequence goes on from NZ_WUPT01000002.1 coordinate 730,772, forward strand.
ACTCTGGGCCATCGGCACCTTCGGCGTGGGGCTCTATCTCGGCGGCGCGGTGATGCTGGGTTTCACCCCCGGCCTTCAGTCGGGCATCGGCCTTTTCGAGCGCCTCGGCGCCGTTTTCGTCAAGGTCTCGGCCGAAATCGGCCCGTTCCTGACCGGGCTCGGGATCATCGTCCTCGGCGGCGTCCTCGGAGTGCTGAGCCTCTTCAGCGATCTCCGCGACGGGACCGGTCCCTTCGTCGATGGTGACGGCGGCGACGGCGACTGACCTCTCCCCTTCGCCTGTTCGAAAATATCCCGGGGGAGGGCCAGAGGCCCGGGGGCGGAGCCCCAAATCGCTGGCATCGGAGCCGCGATCCCGCTAGCCTCGCGCTCATGAAACCCCACATGCTTCTCCCCGCTCTCGTCCTGTCCGCCTGCGCCGGTGCCGTTCAGGTCGGCCCCGCCGCGCCGGACACAGACCCCGTCGTCATCGGGACCGGTACGGGCGCCTCGCCCAATACAATCGTGGTCTATCGCGGCGCTACCTTCGGCCCGGTAACCAACGCGCTCACCAACCCCGCGCTGACGCTTGACGGGCGGTCGGTCGGCACCTGCCGGGTGGGGGCACCGCTGGTGGTGCGGGTGCCGGATGGAACCTGGGAAATCGGTGCGATCACCGGAAGCGGCACGATCAGCCGTGCCGTGACGGTCTCGGGCGGGGAAACCGCTTATCTGCAATGCGGGACCGAGGCCAGCCTCGCCCTTGGGCCAAGGCCCGACCTGCAACCCGTGTCGGTCGAAACCGGCCAGCGTCAGGCCGGTCTCTGAAGTCCAAAAGTCAGATCGCCTTGAGATCGCCCGCCATCTGGCGGCCGTCCCGGCCCTCGATCAATTCGAAGGCGACTTTCTGATTGTCCGCCAGCCCGGTCATCCCGGCGCGTTCGACGGCAGAAATGTGAACGAATATGTCCTTGCCCCCGTCATCGGGGGCGATAAACCCGTAACCCTTTGTGGTATTGAACCATTTCACGGTGCCAGTCGGCATGATAGCTTCCTTCGCGATAGTCTCCGCCGCGGTAGCCGGCGGCCGTCAAAGCCGCATCGCGGATCAGACAGGCCGCGCGTCATGCAGTCGCCAGATGCCCGATGCGCAATTGACTCTGGCCTCGTTGGCCAAAAAAACAAGGAAAACATTCGTGACAAGGCGATTCCCGGAATGATCACGCTTTACGGACTGAAGACTTGCGACACCTGCCGGAAGGCATTGAAGGCGCTTGAAGCGGGGGCGCCGGGCCCCGTCACCTTCCGCGACATCCGGGCCGAGCGTCTGACCGCCGCCGAGCGCGCGCGGTTTCTGGGCGCTTTCGGTGAGAAGCTGGTGAACACCCGCTCGACCACCTGGCGCGGTCTGGACGAGGCGGAGAGGGCGGGCGATCCGGACGCGCTCCTAGAGGCGCATCCGGCTCTGATGAAGCGGCCGGTCATCGACGGGCCGGGCGGCCTGACCCTTGGCTGGGACAAGGCCGCTCAGGCCGCACATCTGTCGACTTAAGCGGCTGCCTGCCGCGCGGCATCCCGGCCATCGGCGCGACCGCTCAGCAGGCGGTCGACCGACAAGGGGCCGCCGCCCCGGAAGACGAGGTAGAGCAGGACGAAGACCCAGAACGCGCGCTGGTCCAGAATGATGCTGTCCGGCATCCGATCGAACCAAGCCCCGAGCGTGCCTTGTGCGATCCCGCCGTGGCCGAACAGGTCGACCCAGCTTTGGACCACGATAAAGCCGATCATGCCGAGCGCCGCGAGCCGCGTGAAAAGGCCCAGCACGATGGCGAGCGGCAGCAGGAACTCCGCCCATGTGCCGGCGACGACCACGGCCCAGTGAAACGCGCCGAGCGCCGAAAAATCATAGCCCGCAGCCTCGACCGTCTTGGGGAAGATCTGGATATAGGCGCCGTCGGAGGGGAACAGAAAGCCGAGCGGGCCGTCCCCCAGCTTGGTCGCGCCGGAATTCCAGTAGTAGAGAAGAAGCGTCGCCGCGAAGACGAAGCGGGCGAGTGTCGTCATCACCGGCACCGTCAGGCGTTCCAGCCCGCCGAACAGGCCGTCATGGATTTGGGTCAGGGCGCGGATCATCGGACATCTCCCAGGTCGGTGATGGCGCCATGGCTCATGAGCAGCGCCAGGATTGCGGTCAGGTCGGTATCGGGCGTGGCCTCGGCCGCCGCCTCTACCGCGCCGCCGAAGGATGCGCCCGACTGAAGCGCCTCCAGAAACGCGCCCCCGCCCGGCGGCAACAGGACGGGAACAGGGTCATACTCGGGACGGAAAACGGCTACATCCTCGGCGGCCATCGCGGGTTTGGGCGCACCGTCTTCTGTGTTGAACCGCCAGATCGCATGGACGGGCCAGCGCGACCGGATCAGCCGAAAGGACGGCGCCAGCGTCACGCGCCGCGCCATAAGGTCTTCGGGCGCGAGCGCCCCGATCTCGGCGGGTGCCACGGGCGCGGCGTCGGCGGCGTGATAGCTCTCTCTTAGTGCCAGTTCCAGCCGGGCGACATCGGGCAGGTATCCTATGCCGGCGGTCGGTCCAAACGCGGCGAGAAAGGCAGGCATGTCGCTGCCGTAAAACATCATCACGGGCGAGCGAGGCGGATGCTGGCGCAGAAACGCGCCGGCCAGCAGCTTGAAATTCGCCGCGCCCACCAGCTTCGCAACAACCGGAAACGCTGTTTCCAGCGCCTCCGTCAACGAAAAGGCAACGTTGTTGCGGTAGACGTCAAAGCGTCGACCTGCTGGGGCGCCGGCCCCGTCGCTCAATCCCTCGGGGCGCGGGGCCGTCGCATCCAGAAGGGCGGTGCGAAATGTCGTCTGGTCGACGATCACGACGCCACCAGGCTCAGCGCCTTGGCCGCGCGGGCGGCTTCGGCTTCGAGGACGGGCCACTCGGGCACGTCATTGTCCCATTCGACAAGCGTGGGGCGCGGACCGGATTTCTCGAGTGTTATCGCCAGAAGGGTCCAGACAGGGTCCGCGATCTCGCGTCCGTGGCTGTCGATCAGGAGGGGTGCGCCATGGTCATCCTCATCCTCGTCATGTCCGCCAAGATGGATCTCTCCAACCAGGTCCAGCGGAAAGGCCTCGATATAGCTGACGGGATCGGTGCCGAGATTGGTGGCGCTGACAAAGACGTTGTTCACATCCAGAAGCAGCCCGCATCCCGTACGTCGCGCGACTTCCGCCAGGAAATCGGTCTCGGACATCGTGCTTTCGTCGAAGGCCAGATAGGAAGACGGGTTCTCCAGCAGCATCCGTCGGCCCAGAACCTCTTGCACCTCGTCGATGTGATCGGCCACGCGGGCAAGCGTCGCCTCTGTGTAGGGCAGGGGAAGAAGATCGTTCAGAAAGGCGCTGTCATGGGTCGACCACGCCAGATGTTCGGAAAAGCTGGCCGGGTTCAGCCAGTCGCACAGGCGCTTGAGTCGCGCGAGGTGGTCAGGGTCGAGTCGCCCCTCTCCGCCGATAGACAGGCCGACGCCATGGACGGAAAAAGCGAAGCGCTCGGCAAGGTGGCGTAGCTGCGCCAAGGGCCGCCCACCGTCGCCCATGTAGTTCTCGGCGTGGATTTCCAGCCAGCGGACGCAGCCCGGATCGCTGACGATCGCCTGGAAGTGCTGCGGCTTGTAGCCGACACCGGGCGCGTCCGGCAGGCGGTCGAAACGGTGGTGCGTAGCATCTAACATGGGCGAAATCCGACAGTCAGATCGCGCCCCCGGACCGATCCGGAGGCGCGGGTGATCAAATGTGCCTTACGCGGGCAGGTCGCGCTCGAGCGCTTCCAGCGAGCCTTCGCGCTCGGTGCCATCCGCCATCGCGGGCAGCTCGATTTCGGTGCAGGTGCCGGCATCCACCAGCGTCCAGGCGTTGCCCTGATAGTCGACCGTCGAGGTGCCGGCGCAGGTGGTGCCGGGGCCGGCCGCGCAGTCGTTCTTGCCGGCAAGCGAAACGCCGTAGCACTTTTCCTTGGCCTGGGCATGGGCCGGCGCGCTGAGCGAAGCGGTGAGGGCGGCAGCGACGGCGCCGGCGACGGCAAGGGTTTTGGTGGTGTTCGACATGGAAAAACTCCTTATTCGGTATGTGTTCTATTGTTTCGTAAGCCACGTCGGGGCGGCTGTTCCCGACATAGGAGCAAAGCGCCATCACGCGCCAATCACACGCGCGTCAAACACGGCAAAGTCAGCGTCTGAAACAAATGATAAATCCGCATTTGACTAAAATCCGCGGCAATTAGAGCGCCGGATTCATGTCTGCGCAACCTCGGGTTAACGCCTGCGACCGTAACTCCCCGGCACCTGTGTTTGTGAGAGTGTTACCTACCATGAGACTTATGACGCTTGTTTTGCTGGGCGGTATGGCCGTGTTCGGCGGTCCCGCCATCGCCAATCCCATGCCGACCCCGGTCACGCTTGAGCCTATTCAGCATGCCGATGCGAGCCTGACCCTCCGCTCTGCTGACGGGCAGGAACACCGACTGGATATGTCGGCGATCGAGGCTCTTCCGACCTACCGTGTCGAAACGACCACCCCCTGGCGTGAGGAAGCCGCGGTTTTCGACGGCGTGCTGCTGAGTGATCTGCTCGGCGCCTACGGGCTCGACGAAACCGACTCGCTTCTTGTGACGGCCGAGAACGATTACACGACGGTTTTCGAGCGGATCGTCTGGCAATCCGAACCGATACTTGTCGCCACACGCGTGAACGGCCGGCCCATCTCGCGGCGTGAGCGGGGACCGATCCTTTTCGTGCTGGAGGCCGGCGCCTATGCTTCGTCCGACGTGGCGCGGGAACAGCATCTTGTCTGGATGGCGGCGCGGATCGAACCATCTGAATGATGCGTCGCCGATCCGGCATATGGTTTATCAGCCGCGAGGCGGTCGACTGGGTGCTCGATCGTCTCGCGACACGTATTGGTATCACCTCTGCCCTGATGGCGCTGGTGACACTGATCCTTTTAGCCGGATTGTCTATTCGGTCGTCCGTCGACACGGTTGTTGCCAATAGTTCAGCCTACGACCAGGCCCATGCCCGTCTGCCCCTCGTGACGATGAGCGACGTGCAGCGGGTTCAGAACATTGCCTATCTGGCTCATGTCGAAGGCAGCATGTCGGAAGAGCGCGAAGCAGAGTTTCGCGCTGCGCTGGACATGCTCTACGTGCGCGCCGATTTCTTCGGAACGGCTGTCGTCGGTTCTGTCAGCAGCCCCTCGGCAGATGCCGCGTTGGCCGGTCTGCAGGAGCTGTTGCGCATCGGCGACGAGGCTACTGCCGCCGGTTTTCCCGACATGGATGCCATGACCTTCGACCTGACTGTCGTGGGTGACGACGTTCGCGGCAATCTGGCCATATGGAACGACGAAGTGCGGCGGTTTCACCTGCGGCTGATCGATGGCAACGTCATGGCCTTCATGGAGCAGCTTGTCTTCACGCGCATCGCTCTCGCGGTGGCGGGCGTCATCGGCGTCTTGGCCCTGCTTCTTCTCAGGGCCGAAGTTCTGAACCGCCAGGCCCGCCAGCACGCCGAACGCCGCGTCGAGTTCCTCGCCTATTTCGATGGCCTGACCGAGCTTCCCAATCGCGCGGCGTTTCAGGAGCGTCTGAGCAAGTGTCTCGAAAGCGGCAGCGAGTTCTCTCTGATGCTGCTCGATCTGGACGACTTCAAGGGCATAAATGACACCTACGGTCACGTGGCGGGGGACGCCATTCTCAGCTTCGTCGCGCGGGCCATCGCGTCCACAGCAGCCGACCAGGACGGCTTCGCGGCGCGCCTCGGTGGCGACGAATTCGCGCTCATCCTGCCGTCCGAGGAACACTTCGTGCTGGCGAACACGGCCGAAAACATCCTCGACGCCGTGCGTGCGGGCCTGATGCTGCGCGGCGATTTCCTTTCCGTCAGCGTCAGCATCGGTGTTGCGCCCCGCTCTCTCGTCGACTGGGTCGAGGGCGATCCGCGCGATGCGATTGTTCGGACCGCGGATTTTGCGCTCTATTTCTCGAAAGAGAAGGGGCGGAACAGGGCGACGCTCTACGACCGTGGCCTCGAGCAACGCTATCGCCGCCGCCGCGACATGCAGGACGAATTGCCCGTCGCGATCCGGGAAGGATCACTCGACATATATTTCCAGCCGAAGGTCAGTTTGACGGATCGTGCCGTGACGGGGTTCGAGGCGCTGGTGCGCTGGCATCGGAAGGGCGGCATCGTCATGCCGAACGAATTCATTCCCCTCGCCGAGGAGAGCGGTCTCATAATCGAACTGGATCTGTTCATCCTCCGTCGCGCGGCAGAGATCATCGCAGGGTGGAACAAGGAGAACGGTGTCGCGCTTTCGGTGAGCGTGAACCTGTCTGCGCTTCATCTCATGTCAGGCAAGATCGTCCGGGAGGTTGCTGATGCGCTTGATGCGACGCATCTGCCGCCCGATCTGCTGACACTCGAAATCACTGAATCGATCGAACTGCGCGACTGGGCGCGCGTGCAGAACACGCTTCTGGAGCTGCGCCAGCTCGGTTGCCGCATTTCGGTCGAGGACTTTGGCGCCGGCTTCTCGTCGCTGGCGTATCTGCGCGCGATGAATGCAGACGAACTGAAGATCGATCAATCCCTTGTCAGCGAAATCGAGACATCAGAAGAGGCGCGCTTCATCCTCGATGCGGTCATGGACCTGGCGCAAAACCTCGCCATGTCGGTCGTCGTGGAAGGGATCGAGACCGAGGAGCAGGCTGCCGCCATCCGACAGATGGGTGGCAGCCAGGCTCAAGGCTATCTTTTTGGTCGCCCGGTCCCCGCAGAAGAGGCTCTTGCTGCGACGCGTCCGGTGGAGCTTGGGGAAACTGGATGATCCGGCCAGCCCCTCGCGCCGCCCGTACCTGATCTAGTCCGCAAGGTCGGGCGGCGTCGCCTCTTTCGACAGGGTCGCGACGATATCGTCCAGCGACTGAACGCTGGTCTGCTTTTCGCCCAGACGCCTGACCGAGACGGTCCGCTCTTCGACCTCGCGCTGGCCGATGGCCAGGATGACCGGCACTTTGCCCACCGAATGCTCGCGGACCTTGTAATTGATCTTCTCGTTCCGCTTGTCGGCCTCGGCGCGCACCCCTGCCTTGCGGAGTTTCGCCACGACCTCGTCGACATAGCCATCGGCATCCGACACGATCGACGCCACGACCACCTGCCGCGGCGCCAGCCAGAAGGGCAGCTTGCCCGCATGCTCTTCGATCAGGATGCCGATGAAGCGCTCGAACGAACCGAGCGTGGCCCGGTGCAGCATATAGGGCCGGTGCTTGGCCCCGTCTTCACCGATATAGGTCGCGCCCAGTCGCTCGGGCAGGTTGGGGTCCACCTGGAAGGTACCGCATTGCCAGGTCCGACCAATGGCATCGGTCAGGTAGAAGTCCAGCTTCGGCCCGTAGAAGGCACCGTCGCCCGGCTCAAGCGTAAAGGTCCGGCCGGTTGCTTTGATCGCGCCCTCCAGCGCGCCCTCGACATGATCCCAGCTTTCATCCGACCCCACGCGCTTTTCGGGCCGGGTGGCGAACTTGATCTCGAAATCGGGGAAGCCGAGATCCTCGTAGATATCGGCCAGAAAGTTGATGAACCGCGCGCATTCGCTCTCGATCTGCGCCTCGGTGCAGAAGATATGCGCGTCGTCCTGCGTGAAGCCGCGCACCCGCATGATCCCGTGCAGAGCACCCGACGGTTCGTAGCGGGAGCACGAGCCGAATTCGGCCAGCCTGAGCGGCAGGTCGCGATAGGATTTCAGGCCCTGGTTGAACACCTGCACATGGCAGGGGCAGTTCATCGGCTTCAGCGCGTTGATTGCCTTTTCCTTGGCATGTTCCTCTTCGACTTCGACGATGAACATGTGCTCCTGGTATTTCTCCCAGTGGCCCGACGCCTCCCAGAGCTTGCGGTCAACGACCTGCGGGGTGTTGATCTCGCGATAGCCGCCCGCGCGCTGTTTCCGGCGCATGTAGTCCTGAAGCTCGGTGTAGATGGTCCAGCCGTTCGGGTGCCAGAAGACCTGCCCCGGCGCCTCTTCCTGCATGTGGAACAGGTCCATCTCGCGGCCCAGACGGCGGTGATCGCGCTTCTCTGCCTCTTCGAGGAAGGTCAGGTATTTCTTCAGGTCGTCGCGGTTCTTGAAGGCGACGCCGTAAATGCGCTGAAGCATCGCGCGGCTGGAATCGCCCCGCCAGTACGCGCCCGCCACGCTCATCAGCTTGAACGCGTCCGCCGGGACCTGCCCGGTGTGCTGAAGATGCGGCCCCCGGCAGAGGTCCTGCCAGTCACCATGCCAGTACATGCGCAAGGGTTCGTCGCCTGGGATCGAGTCGATCAGCTCGACCTTGTAGGGCTCGCCATTCGCCTCGTAGTGCTTCACCGCGCGGTCCCGCTCCCACACCTCGGTGCGGACGTCGTCGCGGGCGTTGATGATCTCTTTCATCCGCGCTTCGATCTGTCCCAGATCCTCGGGTGTGAACGGCTCGGCGCGGTCGAAATCGTAGTACCAGCCGTTCTCGATGACGGGACCGATCGTGACCTTCACATCGGGCCAGATCTCCTGCACGGCGCGGGCCATGATATGGGCAAGGTCATGCCGGATCAGTTCCAGCGCCTGCGCGTCATCCTTCATTGTGTGAATGGCGATCTCGGCATCGGCTTCGATGGGCCATTGCAGGTCCCAGTGACGTCCGCCCACTGTGGCGCTGATTGCCTTCTTGGCGAGTGAGGTCGAGATATCGGTCGCCACCTCGGCAGGCGTCACGCCCGCGTCATAGTTGCGCGAATTGCCATCGGGGAAAGTCAGGGAAATCTGGGCCATCAGCCACGTCTCCTCGTCGGTTTGGCGCCCACGGAACGCCCGGTTGCGGGTTATGTCCGGCTGATGTGGCAGCGGGGTGCGGCCTTGTCAACGGGAACCGGCCTGGGGGATGGGCATTATTATCCCATGTCAAGAACGAGCACGATCACCGAACGCGCCTTCGATGCGGTCGCCGACACCGACCGCACAGGGGGTCTGAACGAGTTTCAGCAGGACGCCGAGCCGGGGAATTTCTTTCGCCATGCCGCGTCCCTGTCCATGACCAAAACGGCAGACGGGCTGAACGACCCCAAGCTGGTGCTGTCATGGCTTTTGACAAGCCTCGGTGCACCGGCCTTCTGGATCGGCCTTCTGGTGCCAGTCAGAGAGGCGGGCGCCCTTCTGCCCCAGCTTTTCACCGCGCCGCGCATCCACGCCATGGAGCGCCGGAAATGGGCCTGGGCGGGTGGCAGCGCGGTGCAGGGGCTCGCCGCGCTGGGCACCGTCTGGGCCGGTCTGAGCCTCGACGGTACGGCGGCAGGGATCACGATCGTCGCGCTTCTGGGCATCCTTGCGCTGGCGCGGTCGGTCTGTTCGGTCAGCTACAAGGACATCCTCGGCAAGACTGTGGGCAAGACCCGGCGAGGGACCGTGACGGGCCTTGCCTCTTCCCTGTCCTCGGCTGCGGTCATCGCCTTCGCGCTGGTCCTGATGACCGGGGTCGGGGACCGCTTCACCGTCGTGGTTGCCGCTATTGCGCTCGCGGGCGCGCTCTGGTTGATCGCGGCGGCTCTGTTCTCGACCCTGAAAGAGGGCAAGAGCGACACCAAAAAACCCGAGGCGCCCTTCCGTGCAGCGCTCGAGCAGTTGTCTCTCCTGAAAACGGCGCCAGAGTTGCGCCTTTTCATCCTGTCCCGCGGCCTTCTCGTCGGCACGGCGCTGGCGCCGCCGTTCCTCGTCGTCATGGCAAGCGACGCTGGCCAGGAGGCCTTCCAACAGCTGGGCGCACTGGTCCTCGCTTCTTCGGCGGCGGCGTTTCTGTCGAGCTATGTCTGGGGCCGTCTGGCCGACCGGTCGAGCCGTCAGGTTCTGATCCTGTCGGGGATTGCGGGCGGTGCGGCGCTTGCGCTTGCGGTTGTCTTCGACCTGTCCGGTCTCATGGGTACCGTCTGGGCCGCGCCGCTCGTCCTCTTCGGGCTGATGCTGGCCTATAACGGCGTCCGGCAGGGACGCTCGACCTACCTTGTCGACATGGGGCCATCCGACAAACGCGCGGAATATACCGCCGTGTCCAATACGGTGATCGGGGTCATCCTGCTCGCCTCCGGCCTCTTCGGTGCCGTCGCCGCCAATTTCGGCGCGGTCTGGACCGTGGCGCTCTTCGCCGCCATGAGCTTTGCCGGTGCCGCAACGGCATTCCGTCTGTCCGAGGTCCAAGCCGACTGAGCCGTTGCATCGCCCGCGCGTTCCGGCCAGTTTCGGGTCAAGACGGGAGGCAGGATGTCAGGCACCTTCAATCACGGCGACGTGCGCCAACTGGCCTACGACCTGACCGAGGGCGATGGCCCCGGCGTGGTCTTCCTTGGTGGGTTCCGGTCCGACAAGGAAGGGACCAAGGCGCTTTACCTCGAAGAATGGGCCGGGAGACGGGGGCAGGCGTTCCTCCGCTTCGACTATTCGGGCCACGGTCAGTCCTCGGGCGATTTTCTCGACGGTTCCATCGGGGACTGGGCCGAGGATGCCGCCGCCATCATCTCGGGCCTGACCGATGGGCCGCAGGTGCTGGTTGGCTCGTCCATGGGGGGCTGGATCTCTCTCCTGATCGCCCGCGCGATGCCGGAAAAGGTCGCGGGCCTCGTCACCATCGCCGCTGCGCCCGACTTCACCGAAGACAGCATGTGGGCCGGGTTCGACGAGGATCAGCGCCGGACGCTGATGGAGGACGGGCAGATCGCGTTACCGTCCGACTATTCGGATGAGCCCTACATCATCACCCGCCGCCTGATCGAAGACGGGCGGCAGAACCTCGTTCTGCGGACGCCCTTGCCGCTGCCTTTCCCGACGCGCTTTCTGCAAGGCACTGCGGATGTCGATGTCCCGCCATCCGTCGCCTATCGCCTGCTCGACCATGCCACCGGTCCGGACATGCGGCTGACGCTGGTCAAGGACGCCGATCACCGTTTTTCCGACCCCGAATGCCTGACGCTGATCGCGCATTCGGTCGAGGACGTGCTTGCAAGGGCCGCGGCATGATCACGCCACGCCGCGCGCGGCTCCGCCGCATGGCGCTCTGGCTGCTGTTCATCGTGGCGGTGGGGCCGGCACTGCTCTGGGGGCTTTTGCCGCGCGAAGAGATCGACACCGCGCCGCGCTTCGACGCCGCCGCCATCGGCACAGATCCGGAGGCCTATCTCGCCATGCGCGAGGGTGTCTTCGACGACATCACGCCCGGCGCGGAAAAGTCGATCCGATGGGCGGGCGAGCCGGGCGAGACCACCGATATCGTCCTGATCTACATTCACGGGTTTTCGGCCACCGCCGCTGAAATCCGCCCCGTGCCCGAGCGTCTGGCGGACGACATCGGCGCCAACCTGATCTTCACGCGTCTCGCCGGGCATGGCCGGGACGGTGCGGCGATGGTGGCGGGCAACGTGTCGGACTGGATGTTCGATCTAGACGAGGCGCTGGCCATCGCCGACCGGATCGGGGGCCGCACTGTCATCATGGGCACCTCCACCGGCGCGACGCTCGCCATTCTGGCACTGGCCGAAGGGCGCGAGGCCGAGGCCGCGATCCTGATCGCGCCGAACCTAAAGATCGCCAACCCGCTCTCTGCTGTCCTGACATTTCCCGCCGCGCGGTCATGGGTGCCGCCGTTGTTCGGCCGGGAACGGAGCTTCGAGCCGCAGAACGAGGAGCACGCGCGCTACTGGACCACCGCCTACCCGACAGAGGCGCTGTTCCAGATGGCGGCGCTGGTCGAGCATGTGCGCGGGCTGGATCATGCGGCCATCGAAACGCCCGCGTTGTTCCAGTTCTCGGACGCCGATACCGTCGTTGACCACACCGCCACCCGCGCCGTGGCCGAGGCCTGGGGCGGTCCGGTCACGGTCAATGCGGTAACGCTGACGCCGGGGGATGACAGTTTCAACCACGTGATCGCGGGCGACATCCTCAGCCCCGGCATGACCGACAGCGCGGTCGAGACATTCGCGGGCTGGATCAGGGATCAGCTTTCGACGGAATAGGGCAGGGTGCCGCGCCGGTCATGGTCGACGGTCAGTTGCCGCTCCAGCGGCGGGACCGAGCGTTGGTGGCAGTCCGTCCGCTCGCAGATGCGGCAGGAAATCCCGATCGGCTCGAACGCGGCGGCATCGTTCAGGTCCAGACCGTCGGCATAGACCACGTCCTGCGCGTGGCTGATCTCGCAGCCGAGGCCAAGGGCGAAGCGCCGCGTGGGGGCACGGAACGCGCCGCCCCCGGTCGAGACCTCGCGTGCAAGACAGAAGTATCTGACGCCGTCCGGCGTCTCGGCCAGTTGCCTGAGGAAGCGGCCCGGCGTCTCGAAAGCACGGTGGACGTTCCAGAGCGGGCAGGCACCGCCGTAGCGTGCGAATTGCAGCCGCGTGGCCGAGTGCCGCTTGGTGATCGTGCCCGCCTGATCGACCCGGACGAAGAAAAACGGCACGCCCTTCAGCCCCTGCCGCTGAAGCGTGGAAAGCCGGTGGCAGACCTGCTCAAGCGACGCGCCGAACCGCGCGGCGAGCAGTTCCAGATCGTGCCGCGTCTCGCGCGCGGCGGCGTGGAAGGCCTTGTAGGGCAGCAGCGCCGCACCGGCGAAATAGTTGGCCAACCCGATTTTGGCGATGTCGCGGGCCGTGTCCGACTGGAACCGCGCAAGGTCGAGCGTCGCTTCCAGCAGGTCCGAATGGGCCAGAAGCGCAATCTGGTGCAAAAGCTGAAAGCGCCGGGTGGCCCGCTCGGCGCGGCGGGACAGGCGGATCACGCCTTCCTTACGGTCGAAATCGCGAAGGACGCCCGGGTCGTCCACCTCTTTCACCTGAAACCCGTGCCGCGCCAGCATCCGCTCGATGCCTTCGTCCAGATGCTCGGGCGGGGCAAAGGCTTCGGCGGCACGGTCGACCGCGTCGATATAGTTGTCGCAATAGTGGAAGAAATCGCGCACCTCGTCCCAGGGCGACGCACCGGGGCGCACTTCGGTCCCGCCAAGCGCCTCGTCAAGCGATGCCAGCCGCTCCGAGGTCTGGCGATAGGCCCGGTGCAGCGTCAGAAGTGCCCGCGCCACGGCGGGCGCGTTCGACGCGACGAGGCGCAGGTCCACCGTGGGCGGCAGGTCGTCCTTGAAGATCGGATCGGCCAGCACCTCTTTCAGGTCGCTCACCACACGCTCGCCATCCCCGGCGGCCAGTTCGCTGACGTCGAAGCCGAATTCCTGCACGAGTGACAGGATCACGGTGGACGACACCGGCCGGTGGTTGTTCTCCATCTGGTTCAGATAGGGAAGCGAAACTCCAAGCCGCTCGGCAAAGGCCTTCTGGGTCAGGCCCAGCCGGGTGCGGGTCTCGCGCAATTTTGCGCCGGCATAGAGTTTCTGGGTCGCCATCCGCGCCTCCGGTCTTTGCAAAACCGTGGCGCGTTTTTGCAAAGCTTACAAGGCTTCGGAAACGTCGACCTGCTTTTCCCGCGCGATCACGTAATGGATCGACAGCACCGAAAGCGCCGTTGTTATCGCCATCAGCAGAAGAAGCGGCAGGCTGCCATTGCCCCAGGCAAGCGAGATGCCGGCAAAGACGGACATACCGGCGCCGCCGCCGATCATGATGGCGCTGCCGAGGCCCGAGGCCGTACCCGCCAAGTGCGGCCGGACCGACAGCATGCCCGCGCTGGCGTTCGGCATGATCAACCCGTTGCCGAGGCCGACAAAGGTACAGAAGCCGAAGAACAGGACGGGGCCATTCAGCCCGACAGCGTTGAGAGCGCTGGCGACCAGCAGCCCGCCCAGGCTGATCCATGCCCCGACCCTGATCATCCAATTGATGCCGAAGCGCACCGAATAACGACCCGACAGGAAATTGCCCACGGCATAGCCGACTGCCGGCGCACCGAACCCGACCCCGGCCCAGAAGGATGAGAGACCATACACGTCGGACGCCACCAGCGGTGCGCCGCCGAGAAAGGCAAAGAATGCACCCGAGGCAAAGGCAGCGGTAAATACATAGCCCCAGAAACGGCGCGATCCGAAAAGCTCGGGGTAATCCTGAAACTGCGCGCGGAAGCTCCGTCCCTCGCCCGAGGCCGTTTCGCCCAGATCGAACCAGATCAGCGCTCCCACACCCAGACCGGCGGCGGTCAGGAACCAGAAGGTCGATTGCCAGCCGAACGCCTCGTCCAGCGCGCCGCCGATCATCGGGGCGACCATCGGAACGAGGGCCATGCCCATGGTGACATAGCCGATCATCGACGCGGCCTCGTTCTGGGGCACCATGTCCCGAACGATGGCCCGGCTCAGGACCAGCCCCGCGGCGACGACCGCCTGCACCAGCCGCCAGAACAGGAAGACTTCGACAGTGTTCGCGAAAAGGCAGCCCAGCGTGGCCACGACGAAGATGCCGGTCGACACCAGAAGCACGCTGCGGCGACCGTAACGGTCGCTGATTGGACCGATGAAGACCTGCAGAACCGCCGTCGCGGCCAGATAGAGCGACACCGCAAGCTGCATGATCCCGTATTCCGTCTCGAAGAACCGGGTCATCGCGGGAAGCGACGGCAGAAACGCGGACATGTTCATCGCGCCGAGACCGGCAATCAGAACGAGTGTCACGATATGGGGCGGCGTGCTACGGTCCAGAAATCGGACCTTCGGGATCGCTGACATTGCGCTGAATTAGGTCTACTGAACCGTTCTGTCCAGTCGCAGAGACTTGTGCAAAAGCGCACACGAAATTTGCAAATAATTGGCTTCGCTATTCGCACAATTTGCAAATTTGCCAGATTTCTCTTTGTTCCGCCTGCAGCCCCCGTTAGGTCGGATCAATGAAGAGGGAGGCGCAATCATGTCCGATATTCTGAGCGAACTGGAAGCCCGCCGGGCGAATGCCCGCCTTGGCGGCGGCGAGGCCCGGATCGAGGCGCATCACGCCAAGGGCAAGCTGACCGCGCGCGAGCGGATCGAGCTTCTGCTCGATGACGGCTCGTTCGAGGAATTCGACATGTTCGTTACCCACCGCACGACCGATTTCAACATGGCGGCGACCAAGCCTGCGGGCGACGGCGTCGTGACGGGCTGGGGCACGATCAATGGCCGGCAGGTCTATGTCTTTTCCCAGGACTTCACGGTTTTCGGCGGATCGCTGTCGGAAACCCACGCCCAGAAGATCTGCAAGATCATGGATATGGCGATGCAGAACGGCGCGCCGGTCATCGGCATCAACGACTCGGGCGGCGCCCGCATTCAGGAAGGCGTGGCCTCGCTCGCCGGCTATGCCGAAGTGTTCCAGCGCAACATCATGGCCTCGGGCGTGGTGCCGCAGATCAGCGTGATCATGGGGCCCTGCGCGGGCGGCGCCGTCTATTCGCCCGCCATGACCGACTTCATCTTCATGGTGAAAGACACGTCCTACATGTTCGTCACCGGTCCAGACGTCGTGAAGACAGTCACGAACGAAGTCGTTACCGCCGAAGAACTGGGCGGCGCATCGACTCACACGAAGAAGAGTTCGGTCGCGGACGGTGCCTTCGAGAACGATGTCGAGGCTCTGATCGAGATTCGCCGCCTGTTCGACTTCCTGCCGCTGTCAAACCGCACGGCCCCGCCGACGCGGCCCTTCTTCGATGACCCGGCCCGCGTGGAAGAAAGCCTCGACACGCTCATACCCACGAATCCCAACCAGCCCTATGACATGAAGGAGCTGATCCACAAAATCGCGGACGAGGGCGACTTCTACGAGATCCAAGAAGACTTCGCCGCGAACATCATCACGGGGTTCGTCCGGCTCGAAGGGTCGACCGTCGGCGTGGTGGCGAACCAGCCGCTCGTGCTGGCCGGTGTGCTCGATATTGATTCGAGCCGGAAGGCCGCGCGCTTCGTCCGATTCTGCGACGCGTTCGAAATTCCGATCCTGACGCTGGTCGATGTGCCCGGATTCCTGCCGGGAACTAGTCAGGAATACGGCGGCGTCATCAAGCATGGCGCAAAACTGCTCTTCGCTTATGGCGAGGCGACGGTCCCGAAAGTGACCGTGATTACCCGAAAAGCCTATGGCGGGGCCTATGACGTGATGGCGTCCAAGCATTTGCGCGGCGACTTCAATTATGCCTGGCCTACCGCTCAGATTGCGGTGATGGGGGCCAAGGGCGCGACTGAAATTCTCTATCGCTCCGAGCTGGGCGACCCCGAGAAGATCGCCGAGCGCACCGCGGAATATGAGAAAAACTTCGCAAATCCGTTCCGTGCAGCGGAACGCGGCTTCATCGACGAGGTGATCCTGCCCCACTCGACGCGCCGACGTGTCTGCCGCGCTTTCGCGTCGCTCAGGGGCAAGAAACTGAGCAATCCGTGGAAAAAGCACGACAACATCCCGCTCTGATGATGCACTTCCGCCACATTCCCGAGAGATCTGAAAACATTGGTCGCGAAATGACACATGGTTGCGTCTCTGCCGCTATTCAGCAAATATCCGCTCAGCGCGAAGGGGATAAATTTTTCTTTGCGTCCCGGTCGGATAAGTTGGCGGAAGCCGGCCAACCGGCTGAAAACCTAGTTGCGGTCGACTGTGCTGAGAATGCAGTCGCTACAGATCGAAGGAGACAGTTATGTCCACCACCATCAAGTCGCTCATCGCGCTTTCCCTCCTCACCCTCGTCACCGCCTGCGCCCAGCAGGAAGAAGTCGTGGTTGTCGAGCCCGAGCCGATCATGGCTGAGCCCACCATGGACAAGATGTAATACATCTTGTGGTCTGACCTCTCCCTCGCGGGGGGGTCAGACCCTCTCCCTCTTCAGAGGGGGAAGTGACGCGCGGCCGTATCCGGGGGCCCCGTCATGCTGAAACACAAAGGCTTTCCCGGCCGTTTCCCCGGAACCGATTTCCAATTCACCATCCGTCGCGCGAACCCCAAGGGGGTTACACCGCTCAAGCGGCGCGAACGCCATGCCGACCGCAAACCGGCGGACAAGCGGGCCGATGCTGCCTTCATGGCCTGTCTCTGGGACTATTTCGGGGACGAGACCTTCGAGCGCGGCAATCTTGATGCGGGGCGCCTGTCCTGGCTTTTCGGGCGCGAGGTCGTGCCCGCAGAAGACCCGTTCGACCCCGAAAGCTATGACGCGCTCCTCAGGATCGACGTGGACCGAGCGCAAGTCTCGTTCCCCGACGCCTTCGACGGGACGTGGACGGCATGATTCTGCCTGTCTCCTCCGGAATTCAGCGAGTCGCCGCCCAAAGCGACCGCGTCTGGCATCCGTGCTTTGCCCATACGAAAGATTGCGGCACAGTTCAGGGCAGGGCGCTCCCCTCCAGCAGTTGCAGTTTTGGCGCCCGTGAAAGTCATAACCGTTACCCTTCCCCTTCCGGGTGGACCGGCGCTCCCCCTTGTGCCGGTCCGCTCGGTCCTTTCTCTGGGCGATGGTTCGCCGATCGCGCGATCCGGCGCGGAATCGGCCTTGTGTCATGGCATAACAACGCGAAATGTGTCGTTCATTCCGGGCAGATTGACCAACACAAAGGCAGATCAATATGGGCAAACCCCTCACCCTTCTCGCAATCGTCGCAACCCTCGGCCTTGCCGCCTGCGGCGATAACGACCTCGAACGCGGCGTCTCGGGCGCAGCCATCGGTGCCGTCGGCGCTGAGCTTACCGGCGGCAACGCGGTCACCGGCGCGGCCGTCGGCGGCGCAGCCGGCGTCTTCTGCGACGACCTCACGCCTCAGCTCTGCCGCTAAGGCGGCACTGACAGCACACAGACCAGAACGCGCGGAAACGGCGCGGGCCCCGGCCCGTGCCGTTTTTCGTATGCGCACCATCCAACGGGGACAGACATGTTCAAGAAAATCCTGATCGCGAACCGGGGCGAGATCGCCTGCCGTGTCATCAAGACCGCCCGCAAGATGGGGATCGCCACCGTCGCGGTCTATTCAGACGCCGACGCGAACGCGCTGCACGTCAAGATGGCTGACGAGGCCGTCCATATCGGCCCGCCGCCCGCGAACCAGTCCTACATCGTGATCGACAAGATCATGGAGGCGATCCGCCAGACCGGCGCCGAGGCGGTGCATCCGGGCTATGGCTTCCTGTCCGAGAATCCGAAATTCGCCGCCGCGCTTGAGAAAGAGGGCGTCGCCTTCATCGGCCCGCCCGTGGGTGCCATCGAAGCGATGGGCGACAAGATCACGTCGAAGAAACTCGCCGCAGAAGCCGGCGTCTCGACCGTACCGGGCTACATGGGCCTGATCGAGGATGCCGACGAGGCGGTGAAGATCAGCCACGAGATCGGCTATCCCGTGATGATCAAGGCCAGCGCCGGCGGCGGCGGCAAGGGAATGCGCATCGCCTGGAACGATGACGAGGCGCGCGAGGGCTTCCAGTCGTCCAAGAACGAGGCCGCGTCGTCCTTCGGGGACGACCGCATCTTCATCGAGAAATTCGTGACCCAGCCGCGCCATATCGAGATTCAGGTGCTGGCCGACACTCACGGCAACACGATCTACCTGAACGAGCGCGAATGCTCGATCCAGCGCCGGAACCAGAAGGTTGTCGAAGAGGCGCCGTCGCCCTTCCTTGACGCCGAGACGCGGAAGGCAATGGGCGAGCAGGCCTGTGCGCTGGCCGCCGCCGTGGACTATGCCAGCGCCGGCACGGTCGAATTCATCGTGGACGGGGACAAGAATTTCTACTTCCTCGAGATGAACACCCGCCTTCAGGTCGAGCATCCGGTGACCGAACTGATCACCGGCGTCGACCTGGTCGAACAGATGATCCGCGTGGCGGCGGGCGAGAAACTGTCGCTGACGCAGGCGGATATCGGCATCAACGGCTGGGCCATCGAGAACCGCGTTTATGCCGAGGACCCCTATCGCGGCTTCCTGCCGTCGATTGGCCGCCTGACCCGCTACCGCCCACCCGCCGAGGCGCGAGGCGCGGACGGGATCGTCCGGAACGATACCGGCGTCTACGAGGGCGGCGAGATCTCGATGTTCTACGATCCGATGATCGCCAAGCTCTGCACATGGGCGCCGACGCGGACGGATGCGATCGAGGTCATGCGGAACGCCCTCGACAGTTTCGAGCTGGAAGGGATCGGGCACAATATCCCGTTCCTCGCCGCCGTCATGGATCACCCGAAGTTCATCTCGGGCGACATGACCACCGCCTTTATCGCGGAAGAATACCCTGACGGCTTCGAAGGCGTTACGCTGGACGATACCGCGCTCCGCCGGATCGCTGCCGCGACCGTGGCCATGCACCGCGTCGCCGAGATCCGGCGCACCCGCGTCACGGGCCGTATGGGCAACCACGAGCGCCGCGTCGGAACCGACTGGGTGGTCAGCGTCGATGACGCGCAGTTCGCCGTTACCATCGCCGCCGACCCCAAGGGGGCAGATGTGCGCTTTGCCGACGGCGCGATCCTTCGCGTCGAAAGCGACTGGGTTCCGGGGCAGTCGCTCGCGGTGCTGTCAGTGGGCGGTGAGACACTGATCCTGAAGACCGACAAGCGCACCGGCGGCTTCCGCATCCGCTATCGCGGCGCCGACGTCACCGTGCGAGTCATGTCCCCCCGTCAGGCCGAGCTGGCCGCACTGATGCCGGAAAAGATCGCGCCCGACACGTCCAAGATGCTCCTCTGCCCGATGCCGGGCCTCGTCGTGAAGATCGACGTGGAAGAGGGGCAGGAGGTGCAGGAAGGTCAGGCGCTTTGCACCATCGAGGCGATGAAGATGGAAAACATCCTGCGCGCCGAGAAAAAGGGCAAAGTGTCCAAGATCAACGCCGGTCCGGGCGACAGCCTCGCCGTTGACGACGTGATCATGGAGTTCGAGTGATGCCTTACCGCCCCCGCTTGGCGTCGCGGATTTCCTGCTGGCGCATCGGCATTTTGTCGATGGACCGGCTGATTTCGCGCACGTCCCAGGGGAAGGGTTTTCTCAGCTTCACACCGCCATCCTTGCCGATCAGCGTCAGCATGAAGCCGCGCGGACGGAGTTTGCGGCGCAATTCCGAGCGGTCGTCGGGCGAGGTGTCGGTGATGATCACCACATCACGCGCGATCAGTTCGTCCATCCGCTGGGTCAAAAGCTCGATCTGCTGGCTGAAGGCAGGGTCGGCTGCGGTGTCGGCGAAGACGATCACGGGCCGGGCGATCCACTTGAACTCGTCAAGCGTCACCTCGCTGGCATCGAAGATGCGCGCGCGGTCCGCCCCCCAGATGTCGGCGGCGGAATCCGTCGCCGTGCCATCGGTCGCGCCGGCCGCAAATGGCAGCGCGACAAGAGCAGCAAGCGTTAGTCTTTTCAGAGCGTTGGTCAGAAACATCGTTCCTCCATCGCTATTCAATATAGGCCGCCCGGCCGGAAACTTAAGACCAATGACGTCCGGTCACGGTCTTTTCACCAGAAACCTCCACGCCTGGGAGATATCCGCATGACCGATTGGAAGTCGCTCGCTGAGAAAGAGCTTCGGGGACGCGCCATCGACGACCTCACATGGGAGACGCTGGAGGGGATCAGGGTCAAACCGCTCTATACCGAGGACGATCTGGAAGGGCTCGACCATCTGGGCTCGACACCCGGCGCCGCGCCCTTCACGCGGGGCGTCAAGGCGACGATGTATGCGGGCCGCCCGTGGACCATCCGGCAATACGCGGGTTTCTCGACCGCCGAGGAATCGAACGCTTTTTACCGTCGCGCGCTCGCCGCCGGACAGCAGGGCGTCTCGGTCGCCTTCGACCTCGCCACGCACCGCGGCTATGACAGCGACCACCCGCGCGTTCTGGGCGATGTCGGCAAGGCGGGGGTCGCCATAGACAGCGTCGAGGACATGAAGATCCTCTTCGACGGCATCCCGCTCGATCAGGTCTCGGTCTCGATGACGATGAACGGCGCGGTAATCCCGATCCTCGCCAGCTTCATCGTGACGGGCGAGGAACAGGGCCATGATCAGGCGCTGTTGTCCGGCACCATCCAGAACGACATTCTGAAAGAGTTCATGGTGCGGAACACCTATGTCTATCCGCCCGAACCCTCGATGCGGATCGTGGCCGATATCATCGAATACACCTCCGACCACATGCCCAAGTTCAACTCGATCTCGATCTCGGGCTACCACATGCAGGAGGCTGGCGCGAACCTCGTGCAGGAACTTGCCTTCACCCTCGCCGACGGCCGGGAATACGTCCGCGCCGCCATCGCGCGCGGCATGGATGTCGACCGCTTCGCGGGGCGCCTCAGCTTCTTCTTCGCCATCGGCATGAATTTCTTCATGGAGGCGGCCAAGCTTCGCGCCGCGCGGCTTCTCTGGAGCCGGATCATGGACGAGTTCGAGCCGAAGAACCCGCGCTCGAAGATGCTCCGCACCCACTGCCAGACCTCCGGCGTCTCGCTTCAGGAGCAGGACCCCTACAACAACGTGGTCCGCACGGCCTATGAGGCGATGAGCGCGGTTCTGGGCGGCACGCAGTCGCTCCACACCAACGCGCTCGACGAGGCCATCGCGCTGCCCACCGATTTCTCGGCGCGGATCGCGCGGAATACCCAGCTGATCCTTCAGGAAGAGACCGGCGTCACAAACGTTGTCGATCCGCTTGCCGGGTCCTACTACGTCGAGAGCCTGACGGCGGAACTGGCGGAAAAGGCGTGGGAGCTGATCGAAGAGGTCGACCAGATGGGCGGCATGACCAAGGCCGTGGCGTCGGGGATGCCCAAGCTTCGCATCGAGGAAAGCGCCGCGCGACGGCAGGCCATGATCGACCGGGGCGAAGAGGTGATCGTCGGCGTTAACAAGTACCGCAAGGACAAGGAAGACCCGATCGACATTCTCGACATCGACAATGACAAGGTCCGCGCCAGCCAGATCGCGCGGATCGAGAAAACCCGCGCCAGCCGCGATCAGGCCGCCTGCGACGCGGCGCTCGACGGCGTCGAGCAGGCCGCGCGCGAGGGCGGCAACCTCTTGGCCGCCGCCGTCGAGGCGGCGCGCGCACGTGCAACCGTAGGAGAGATCAGCATGGCCATGGAAAAGGTCTTCGGCCGTCATCGCGCCGAGGTAAAGACGCTTGCCGGTGTCTATGGTGCCGCCTACGAGGGCGATGAAGGCTTCGCCGCGATCCAGAAGGACGTCGAGACCTTTGCCGAGGAAGAGGGGCGGCGTCCGCGGATGCTGGTGGTCAAGATGGGGCAGGACGGTCACGACCGGGGTGCCAAGGTGATCGCAACTGCCTTCGCGGATATCGGCTTCGACGTGGATGTGGGCCCCTTGTTCCAGACCCCGGAAGAGGCCGCCGACGACGCCATCGACAACGATGTCCACGTGGTCGGCATCTCGTCCCAGGCGGCGGGGCACAAGACGCTTGCGCCCAAACTGATCGAGGCGCTGCGGGACCGGGACGCGGGGGATATCATCGTGATCTGCGGCGGCGTGATCCCGCAGCAGGATTACGAATTCCTGAAGAAGGTGGGCGTCAAGGCGATCTTCGGCCCCGGCACGAATATCCCCGAGGCCGCCGCCGACATCCTGCGTCTGATCCGCGAGGCGCGCAGCGCATAGGTTGACCCTGCGGCAGGCAATCGCCTGCCGCGTGTTTTCCGTCTTGCCACGGTTCTGGATACATTCCAGAAATCGCAGCAATGTTTACGCTCGAACTGGATCACCTCGCGGTCGTGGCCCGCACGCTGGAAGAAGGCACGACCTTCGTCGAAGCGGTGCTGGGCGCCGAGATGTCTTCGGGCGGCAAGCATCCCGCGATGGGAACACATAACCGTCTGCTCTCGCTCGGCCATGACGTCTATCTCGAGGTTATCGCCGTCGACCCCGACGCGCCCAGGCCCGAGCATCGTCGCTGGTTCAATCTCGACGCCTACGACGGCGCGCCGCGCCTGATGAACTGGATTTGCCGGACCGACGATATCGGGGCGGCGCTGGAAAACGCACCCGCGGGTTCGGGCCGGCAGCTGCCGCAGACGCGGGGCGATCTGAGCTGGACCATGGCCGTGCCCGAATTCGGCCGGCTGCCCTATGACGATGCGTCGCCTGCGCTGATCGAATGGTCCGGCGGAATGCACCCGGCCCGGCGCCTGCCGGACCACGGCTTCCGTCTCAGCCGGCTCGACGTGTTTCATCCGCGCGCGAACGATCTTCTGGCCGACTTCCCCGCGCTTCACCGCCTGCCGCAGGTCGCCGTGCGCGAGGGGCCGGAGAAACGCCTGATCGCGACGATTTCGACCCCAGAGGGCAACAGGATCCTGGCGTGACGGTGCGGGCGGCCACACCCGACGACGCGGGCCAGGTCGCCCTGATCCTGAATCACTACATCCGCCACACCACGGTCAGCTTCAAACCAAACGAATACAGCGACGACGCGGTCAGGTCGCTGATCGAGGCGCAGCCCTTCTGGGTGGCCGAGGCGGATGACCGGGTCATAGGATATGCCACCTACGGACAGTTTCGGAACGGCCCGGGCTATGCCCGCACGATGGAGCACACGATACTCATGGCTCCTGACGCAAAGGGCAAAGGCGCCGGACGGGCGCTGATGGCCACGCTGGAACGCCACGCGCGGGATGCGGGCGCGGGCTCTCTCTGGGCCGGTGTCTCGGGCGAAAACCCCGAGGGCCTCGCCTTTCACAAGGCCATCGGGTTCGAAGAGGTCGCAGTCCTTGAAAAGGTCGGCTTCAAGTTCGGGCGATGGCTCGACCTGACGCTTCTCAGGAAATGGCTGGCCCCGAACTCTTGAAAAGAGTTCGGCCGAAAACTCTTTTCAAGAGTTTTCCAAGGGTTCCGAAACGGCGCGCGCCCGACTAGGGTCGCCCCATGTCTGTCTGGTCCCGCATAGCCGATGCCCTTGCCGCGCTTCGCGCCGGCGAAAGCCTGTCGGATGTCTTCGACAAGCTCCGCACGCCGCCCGAGCGGACCATCGGTTTCACCATCGCCGTCATCGGTCTCGGCGCGAAAATGGCCAAGGCGGATGGTCTCGTAACCCGCGACGAGGTCACCGCATTTCGCGAGGTCTTCCACATTCCGCGCGACGAAGAGGCGAACGCCGCCCGCATCTTCAACATGGCGCGGACCGACGTGGCCGGGTTCGAGGAGTATGCGGGCCGGATTGCGCGCATGTTCGGCGCCTCGGACAGTGTGCTGGTCGACCTGATGGAAGGGCTTTTCTACATCGCCCTGGCCGATGGGGAATACCACCCGAACGAGGACGACTTCCTGCACCGGGTGGCCGAGATCTTCGGCCTCAGCGAGCGCGATTTCCGTGCCATCCGCACCCGCTTCGTGGCCGATGCCGAGCCCGATCCCTGGGACGTTCTCGGCGTCGATCCTGACGCGCCGCTCGATGAGGCGCGCAAGGCATGGCGGCAACTGGTTCGCGACACCCATCCCGACCGCATGGTGGCGCGGGGCGTGCCGGAAGAGGCGGTGAAGCTGGCCGAAAAGCGCCTGATCGCCATCAACCGGGCGTGGGAGACCATCTCGGAAGGCCGCGCCTGAGATGCGCTTGGCCACCTACAACGTCGAATGGTTCACCCATCTCTTCGATGATGACGGCAAAATCCGCGATGACGGCGGCTGGTCGGGGCGGCATGACGTGCGGCGGCGGGATCAACTGGATGCGCTCGGCATCGTCTTTTCCGCGCTCGACGCCGACGGAGTGATGATCATCGAAGCGCCCGACAGTCACCGCCGCCGGGACGGGATCGCGGCACTGGAAAACTTCGCCGCCCGGATGGAGCTTCGGGCACGGAAGGCCGTCATGGGCTTCGTCAACGAGACGCAGCAGGAGATCGCGTTTCTCTACGACCCCGACGCGATGGACGCGCGACACGACCCGAAGGGCGCCCCCCGCTTCGACGAGGCCTACAAGATCGACCTCGATGTCGACGCCGCGCCCGAGAAGGTCGTCTGGTCAAAGCCGCCTCTGGAACTGGCCATCGAGACCGCCACCGGCCCCCTGCGCCTGATCGGCGTCCATGCCAAGTCCAAGGCCCCCCACGGCGCCCATGGCCGCGACGCCATCATGCGCGTCGCCATCGACAATCGCCGCAAGCAACTGGCGCAATGTATCTGGCTCAGAGAGCGGGTGGACGACCATCTGGATGCGGGCGACGAGGTGATCGTGATGGGTGACTTCAACGACGGCCCCGGTCTGGACGAATACGAAAAGCTCTTTGGCCGATCCGGGGTCGAGATCGTGATCGGGGGCGAGGGCGAGACACGGCTCATCGACCCTCACGCACAGGCCATCATCGACAGCCCCTTCGGCGGCGGACCAACCAGCGCGCGGTTCTGGATGGATGATCAGAAGCGTTACATGGAGACGCTGCTCGACTACATCATGGTCTCGCCCAATCTGGCCGGACGGGCAGGGGATTGGCGCATATGGCACCCGTTCGATGACCCGGTCTGCTACCGGACGCCAGAGTTGCAGGAGGCTCTTTTGACCGCGTCGGACCACTTCCCGGTCAGTATCGAGGTCGCCTGAGCCTCAGCGGGCGATGTAACGGTCGCGGCGGTGGTTCGTCGCGATGATGGTGTTCAGCACGACTGCGCCCAGAAGCGACCAGACGACCACCGGCCAGGGAAAAAGAAAGACCGCCAGTGTGAAGACCACAAGATCGAAGGCAAGCTGGGTGTAACCGGCGGGGATGTCTTTGGTGTCCTGAAGGATCAGCGCCACGATGCCGACGCCGCCAAGCGTCGCGCCATGCCGGAAGAGCGAGATCAGGCCCACTCCGGCGAGAATGCCCGCAAGGACGGCGCCAAGGGCGGGGGGCATATCGTTGATCGTCAGAACGAGGGGCAGCGTATCGGCGATGACCGACATCAGCGCCACCGCCACCGTCGTCTTGGCGACAAAGCGCCAGCCCATCCGGGTCAGGCCCAACAGAAAAAACGGCACGTTCATCAGGAAAAAGACGAGGCCGAAGGACCAGTCACTGGCATAGGTCGTTACCAGAGCCAGACCGGCGATCTGTCCTGTGATCAGGTCAGAGGCGCGCAGGAACTGGATCGACAGCGCCACAAGGGTCGTGCCCACAAGAATACCCTGCACATCCTCCAGAAAGGAATGGCGGTCGGCGGGAGGTTTTTCGAGCAGCAACATGGGTCATGAGTTATGACCTATTTGCCGATCCGTCAACGCTCTCTGCGTGACTCCGCCGTCCGCGTCGCTTCGCCCGTTGACGCCCCCGGCCCGCCATTGCAAGGTTCGCGCGGACCTTGACGCGGGGGGAACATGGACGCTGGCTCCGATGCCGCGACCGAAGACTGGGGGCCATTCGGACGGCCCTTGTTCGACGATCCGTCGGCGCGCGCGCTGTCGCGGATCGGCGTGGTCGATGTCGGCTCGAACTCGGTGCGTCTGGTCATCTTCGACGGCGCAGCGCGCAGCCCTGCGTACTTCTTCAACGAGAAAGTCATGGCCGGCCTCGGCGCCGGCATGGCCGAGACGGGGAAGCTGAACCCCGAGGGCAAGGCCCGCGCGCTGTCTGCCATCAAGCGCTTTCAGCTACTGGCACAGAATATGGGAATCGCGCCGTTGACGGCTGTGGCCACAGCTGCCGTGCGCGAGGCGGAGGACGGTCCTGCGTTCAGGGAGGAAATACGGCGTGAGACCGGCCTCCGCCTTTGGGTTATCGATGGAGAGGAAGAGGCGCGGCTCTCGGCGCAGGGGGTCCTTCTGGGCTGGCCCGGTGCCAAGGGGCTGGTGTCCGATATCGGTGGCTCGTCCATGGAGCTGGCGCAGCTTGCCGACGGGCGCGTGGGAAAGCGCATTTCGTCGAAGCTGGGCCCGCAGCGGCTCAAGAACATTCCGGGCGGCAAGAAGGGCGTAAAGGCCCATATCCGTACCGAGATCAAAAAGCTGGTGGACGTGGTCGGAAACGAGCCCAAGCGCCTGTTCCTCGTGGGCGGGTCGTGGCGCGCTATCGCACGCATCGACATGGACCGGCGCGGCTATCCCCTGGCGGTCCTGCACGAATACCGGATGACGCGGAAGGACGTTCTGGCGACGGTCGACTACATCGCGAACGCCGATCTGGAAGAGCTTCGGCTCAGGACCGGGCTGGGCGAAAGCCGGATGTCGCTGGTGCCGCTCGCGTCGCTGGTCCTGAAAGAGATGGTCAAGCAGATCAAACCGGGCGAGATCGCGGTGTCGAGTTACGGTATCCGCGAGGGAATGCTTTACGAGCAGATGCCTCAGCGCCTTCGCGACCGCGACCCGCTGGTCGAGGCCTGCCGCTTCATCGAACAGAAGGACGCGCGCATCCCCGGTTTCGGGCGGCGTCTCTATGATTTCGTCAGCCCGCTTTTCGGGGCCCGAAACGCACCTGCCAAACGGCTTATCAAGGCGGCCTGCCTGCTTCACGACGTAAGCTGGCGCGCGCATCCGGATTATCGGCACGAGGTCTGTTTCGACACGGTGACACGCGCCAATCTTGGCGGCATGAACCATCAGGAACGTATCTTCCTCGGGCTGGCGCTTCTTCACCGTTACAAGAACAATCGCGACGGCTCCCCCTTCGAGCCACTGTTCGACCTGCTCGAACCCGAGGATATTCGATGGGCCGAAGTCCTGGGAAAGGCGCTTCGTTTCGGCGCGATGCTGACGGCGTCGGAAGACGACACCATGGGCAAACTTCGGTATTTCCCGAAGAAGGAGCGGCTGGAGCTGAAGCTCGCGCCCGGCACACGTGCGCTCTTCGGTGAAGTGGCCGAGGCACGGCTTACCGCGCTGGCGCAGGCTCTCGGCCCCGAGGTACAGGTCACGGTCAAAGGCCGTTGACCGTCCGCCTCACTCGGCGGCGATCTGAATCACCGGCTCCATGCTGTCCAGCTCTTCCCGGCTCAGGTGGCACTTGATCTGATGACCTTCCGCCGTGGTGACCATCTTCGGCACCTCGGTTTCGCAACGGTTCCCCGGCACTTTCGATTTCCAGTTGCAGCGCGTCTGGAACGGGCAACCGGGCGGCGGGTTCATGGCCGACGGAATGTCGCCCTCCAGAACCACGTGTTTCTTCTTTACCTTGGTATCCGCGATGGGCACTGCTGACAGAAGGGCCTCGGTATAGGGGTGGTAGGGGGGCGCGAAGACCTGATCGGTCGTGCCGATTTCCACCACGTGGCCCAGATACATGACCATGACGCGGTCCGCGAGGTAGCGCACGATGGAAAGGTCGTGGCTGATGAAGAGAAGCGTGGTCTTCTCGTTCCGCTGGATCTCCATCAAGAGGTCCGTGACCGCCGCCTGAACGCTGACATCCAGAGCCGAAACCGGTTCGTCCGCGATCACGATCCGCGCGCCGCCGGCGAAGGCGCGGGCAATGCCGACGCGCTGTTTCTGCCCGCCGGACAGCTGGCGCGGCATCCGCGTGGCGAATTCACGGGGCAGCTTCACGAGGTCGAGAAGTTCGAGCATGTGCTCGCGCCGCGCGTCCTCGGTCCGGCCGACGCCGAAGATCTCGAGCGCGCGCATGATCTGCCGGCCCACGGTCATGGACGGGTTCAGCGTGTCGAACGGGTTCTGGAACACCATCTGGATGTTCGAGACGGTCTTGGTGTCGCGTTCCTCGATGGGAGTGTCTTGGATCTCTTTGTTGTCCAGAAGGATGCGGCCCGAGGTGGCGGTTTCCAGCCCCATCAGCACCTTGGCGAAAGTGGATTTGCCGCAGCCCGACTCGCCCACGATGGCCAGCGTCTCGCTTTCGCGGGCCTCGAAGCTGAGCGTCTCATTGGCCTTCACCACCTTGTGTGCGCCGCCGCCGAACAGCGCGCTGGCCGCGACCTCGTAGTATTTCTTGAGCTTCTCGGTCTTCAGGACCACCTGACCCGGCTCGGTCTTTTCCGTTGCGATGCTGGCCGCGATGGGCGCGTCCCAGTCGATCTCGTCGAATTTCAGGCAGCGCGTGCCGTGGCGGTCGTCGCCGGACACGGGCGCCATGAGGATATCGCCGGCATCGCAGCGCTCCGCTTCGAAATAGTCGCAGCGCGGACCGAAATTGCAGCCGGGTGGTCGCTCATGCGGCAGGGGGAAGTTGCCCGGAATGGCCACGAGGGGGCGCGCGTTCTTGTCGGCGCCCGGCAGCGGGATCGAGCGGAAGAGCGCCTGCGTATAGGGGTGCCGCATCCGGTCGAAAACGTCTTCGATCGAACCGGTCTCGACCGCCTCGCCCGAATACATCACGCAGATGCGGTCGCAGGTCTCAAGGACGAGCCCGAGATTGTGGCTGATGAACAGCATCGACGTGCCGTATTTCTCGCCGAGGTCCTTGACCAGTTGGACAACCGCCGCTTCGACCGTGACGTCGAGCGCGGTGGTGGGCTCGTCGAGGATCAGGAGCGACGGCTTCGACATCAGCGCCATGGCGATGACGATCCGCTGCTGCTGGCCGCCCGAGAGCTGGTGCGGGAAACTGTTCAGCATCCGCTCGGGGTCGGGCAGGCGGACGTCGGTGACGACTTCGAGGGCGCGTGCGTAAGCTTCCTTTTCGCTCACGCCCTCGTGGATCATCGGCACTTCCATGAGCTGCTTGCCGATCCGCATGGCGGGGTTCAGGGACGCCATGGGTTCCTGGTAGATCATCGCGATTTCCGAGCCGCGGATATCGCGAAGCTCGGCGGCGGACATGGAATTGAGGTCGCGGCCCTTGAACCGGATACTGCCACCGACGATCCGCCCGTTGACGCCGAGGTCCTGCATGACGCCGAGCGCCACGGTGGACTTGCCGCAGCCCGACTCGCCCACGAGGCCCATCGCCTCGCCCGGCTGAACGGTGCAGGAGAAGTCCATCACGGCGGGGATTTCGCGCAGCCGCGTGAAGAAGCTGATCGAGAGGTTCTCGATTTCGAGGATCGGGCCGGTGTAACTCTCGTCTCTCATGGTCTGCCCTTCCTGGTTTCGCCGCCTTCGGCGTCGACCGGCTGGAGGGGGCGCTGCCCCCTCCAGACCACCCCCGGGATATTTGGGGGCCGATAATGGGGAATGGCGCGCATCTTCAGTCCCTCAGGCTTTCTTCGCGAAGACCGTCGGCCAGGAGGTTGAGGCCGAGGACGAGGCTCATCAGGCTGAGGGCGGGGGCAAGGGCCGGGTGCGGGTAAATCGACAAGAGGCGTCGTCCGTCATTGATCGTGGTGCCCCAGTCGGGGCTTTCGGGGCTGAGACCGAGGCCGAAGAAGCCGAGCGTGCCGAGGAGGATCGTGGTGTAGCCGATCCGGAGGCAGAAATCGACGATTAGGGGGCCGCGCGCGTTGGGCAGAATCTCCCACAGCATGACGTACCACGCGCCTTCGCCGCGGGTCTGGGCGGCGGCGACGTAGTCGCGGGTGCGGATGTCGAGCACGATGCCCCGCACGATCCGGAAGACCGTGGGAGAGTTCACGAAGACCACCGAGACGAAGACTACGAGGATATTGCCCGGCACGTCGAAGAGGTCGAGCCAGCCCGGCAGGATGCGGATCATCGCGTTGGGATCATTGGAGGAGATCAGCGACAGGTAAAGGAGGCCTCCTACCGCGAGGAAGGCGGCAACGATGCCGTTCCGGAATTTGGGCTGCGTGTGGTAGCGGGAGTTCAGGAGCACCGTGCCGAAGATCAGCGGAAAGATGAACAGCACCATCGCCATGTAGGTCGGCAGGCCCGTATCCACGATTTCCGGCGTGACCAGCAGGTAAAACAGAAGGATCACCGGGAAGGCGAGGATCAGGTTGGCGAGGAACGAGAGAATCGTATCGAGCGTGCCCGCGTAGTAGCCCGCCGGTACGCCGAGGGTGATTCCCACCATGAAGGCGAAGACCGTGGCGAAGGGGGCGATCTTGATCACCTCCCAGGCGCCGAGGATCATGCGGCTGAAGACGTCGCGGGCGAGGTTGTCGCCGCCCAGAAGGTAGTAACCGAACACGCCGTCGTCCGCGCCGCTGATGGCGGTGCCGGGCACCTTGTTCTTCATGCCCGAAAGCTGGGTCAGCGGGTCGTGGGTGGCGATCATGTCGGCGTAGAAGGCCGTGAAGACCCAGAACATCACGATGCCGAAGCCAACCATGCCGATCGTGCTGTCGAAGAGCTTGCCATAGAGGCCGAGCCGCCGCTTGAACGTGATCGAAAGTGCGAAAAGGACGGCGAGCGATATCCAGACCGGCAGAAGCCGGGTCGAGATCGTGCCGATGATGCCCTTGGCCTCGGGACCGGGCAACAGGAGGCCGCCCACAAGATAGCCGAGCGTCACGAGGACGATCAGCCCGAACATCGCGCGCGCAGCGAGGCCAGCCCAGTCGGCGGGGCTTTTCCGCATGGCGAGCGCGTTGCCTTGCATCTGCGGGTTGCCGCTGACGAAGGAGAGCAGGATCTGCGCCAGCACCGCCACGGCGAATGCGGCCCATGCCAGCAGGAAGAGCGGGTTCAGGAGGGGGCCGAGGCTTCCGGTCCAGGTCAGGTTTTCCATGGTCCTCTCCCTTATGCGATACGGATTCTGGGGTTCAGGAACACGTAGCCGACATCGGATATCAGCTGTGTCACCAGAACGACGAAGACGGCCACGACCGAACAGGCGAGCAGAAGCTCGATGTCGTTGTTGCCGGCGGCCTGCACCAGCGTCCAGCCGAAGCCCTTGTAGTTGAAGAGGGTCTCGACGATTACGACGCCGTTCAGAAGCCACGGAAACTGAAGCATGATCACCGTGAAGGGCGCGATCAGCGCGTTTCGGAGCGCATGGCGAATGACGATGTTGCGGAAGCTCACGCCCTTGAGCCGCGCGGTGCGAATATATTGCGCCGTCATCACCTCGGTCATCGAGGCGCGGGTCATGCGGGCGATGTAGCCCATGCCGTAAAGCGCGATGGTCAGGACGGGCAGGAAGAAGTTCTCGAAATTGGCGCTTTCGGCGGCGCTGGTGGCGGTGCCCTTGAACCACTTCAGCCCCACGGCCGACGAGGCGAAGATGGTGATGAAGAGAACACCAGAGACGTATTCCGGGGTTGCGGTGGATGCGATGGAAAAGGTCGAGAGCGACCGGTCGAGGCGCGAGCCCTCGCGCATGCCCGCCAGGATGCCGAGGAGTAGCGCCGAGGGGACCATCAGCACCATCACCCAGAACATCAGCTTGCCGGTCAGCGCCAGCTTGTCCCAGACAAGTGCGCCCACTTCGGTGTCGAAGACCGTGGAGGTACCCCAGTCGCCTTGCAGTACGCCACAGAAGGTCGGCGCGTCACCGGCGGCCATGTCCGGCGCGATGCAGCGCCCGGTCACCTCGCCGTTGCCGTCGGTACGGGTCCAGCCGGGCAAGACGCCCAGCCACTGGCCATAGCGCGACAGGATCGGCTGGGTATAGCCGTTCCGGTCCAGCCAGAGCCCCACATCTTCTTCAGTCATGCGGGCGCTCGCCTCGGACCGGGCGATCTTTTCGAGGTTCGGTTCCAAGTTCGTCAGGAAGAACACCACGAAGGTGAGCGCGAGCGATGTCAGTAACATCATCCCGACACGTCGGAGAAGAAATTGGCCCATGCCGGATTACCTCGGGGTCAATGAACGTCGGGTGCGGGAAGCCGCCGCGCCCAGGCTGGGCGCGGCGGATGGTGCAGGATCAGGCAGCCCAGCCGATATACTGGTACTTGATCTCGAACTGCGGGTGCATCTCGGCTCCGACGAGGTTCGGAACGTGGTGGCGGTAAAGCGAACGCCAGTAGGACTGAATGATCACGCCTTCTTCCTGCATGATCTCTTCCAGACGCTTCACCTTCTCGCGGCGCTGATCGGCATCCGCGATGCTGGCGGCCTCATCGAGGACACGGTCGTATTCCTCGTTCGAGAAGGCGGCCTCGTTCCAGACGGCGCCGGTCTTGTAGGCAAGGAGCGGGATCTGGATGTCGAGGGGGCGCTGGTTCCACGTGGTCGACGAGAAGGGATGTTTCATCCAGTCGTTCCAGTAGGTCGAACCGGGCAGAACCGTCCGCGTCACGTTGAAACCCGCATCGCGAAGCTGGGCGGCGATGGCGTCGGTCGAGTCGCGCTCGAAGCCGTCGTCGAGCGAGATGATGTCATGGACAAAGTCCTGCATCCCCGCCTCGGTCATCAGCGCCATCGCGCCTTCGGGGTCATGCTCCAGCGGAGGAAGCTCGGCATAGGCCGGGTGGATGGGCGAGATGTGGTGGTTCTCGGCCACCGTGCCGCGGCCCGCATAACCCAGTTCCAGCACCACCGCGTTGTCGACGGCCATGGTCAGGGCCTTGCGGACGCGGGCGTCGGCATAGACCTTCTTGCCGTCGAACTCGGCGTCCTGGTTCGGACGGCAAACGAGCGTGGCGGCGGTCTCGGCTTCCGACCGCTCCAGCCCGAGGCTGTCGAGGATCTCGATGAACTCGCCCACGGATTCGTAGGTCATATCGACTTCCTCGGCCTCGATCGCGGCAAGGATGGTGGCCGGGTCGGTGCCGTAGTCGATGAACTCGATCCGGTCGAGCCACGCGCCATTGCCCTCGTCCCACCAGGTGTGGTTCGGGTTCTTCACGATGACGGCGCGTTCGCCGACCGCGTATTCCTCGGGGATGTAGGGGCCGGTGCCGACCGGGTTGTCGATCGGATGCTTGCCGATGTTGTCGCGGTGGACGACGGCCATCGGATAGTCCGAAACACCCGCGATGATCGAGATGTCGGGGGCCGTGAACTTGAGAACCACGGTGTGATCGCCATCGGCGGTCACCGCGCCTTCGCGCATCTGGCCGGTGTCGGCATCGACGAGCGAGCCCATGCGGCCCGGTGCGGACGAGCCTTCGATGGTGGTGTCGCACCAACCCGCGAAGTTCGCGATCACGTCCTCGGCGGTGAAGTCGTCGCCGTTGTTCCACTTGACGCCCTGACGCAGGTTCAGGCGGTACTCGGTGGCGTCGTCATTGGCTTCCCAGCTTTCCAGAAGCACGCCCGAGAAGGTGCCGTCGCGGTTATAGGCCACCAGATGCTCCAGCCAGCCGCGGCTGATATTGCCCATTTCGGACCACTCGTAGAGGCGCGGATCGGTCAGGCCGTGAACTTCCTGCTGAATGCGGAGCGTGCCACCACCTTGCACGTGGCCACCCGCACGCGCGGGCGAGACCGCACCGATCAGGCCATAGGCCGCCGTGGCCGTGACGCCGAGCGCGGTCGAGCGCGCCATGAATTCGCGGCGGCTGATCTTGCCCGCGCGGTATTCATCGGCGTGTTTCTTCGCCGTCGGGTGCAGGCCCCGACGGAGTGTCTTGGATACTGTCATTGGTCTATGTTCTCCCTTGAGACGTCTTATCGTTCTTGTTGGCGTCGCCGATCTTTGTGACAGAGACGCTGACGGCCCCGTCGTCCGGGCCCTTCCTTTCCATTTCGGCATGTCGATGGCCGGGGGTCAATGGCCGCAACCGGCGCGGAATGTAAAAAAAACGACATCTCGCGGGATCGTTTGCGACATAGACCCCTGTGCCGCAGGGTCAGCCGCGCGTGCGGAAGTCGCTGGGGGTCAAAGCGCTTCGGGCCTTGAAGGCGCGGGTAAAGTAAGCCGCCGAGCGGAATCCGGTTTGCCGGGCGACCTCGGCCACCGGCAGATCGGTGTCCTTGAGCAGGCGGCAGGCTTCGAAATGGCGCCGGTCGGTCAGCAGATCGAGCGCAGCGCGCCCCGAGACGCCCCGGCAGACCCGCGCCAGATGCGTCGGTGTCACGCCGAGCGCCCGCGCGAAGTACGAGACGCCGACCGGGCGGCGAAAATCCTGTTCGATGAGCGCGGTGTAGGCTTCTGTCAGGCTGCGGGCGCGATTGCCGTCGGTTGACTGCGGGGCGGCGGTGGCCTCGCGGGCCATGACGCGGGCAAACCAGATGGACAGAAGGCGCGTGTGCATGTGGACCGCCTCGTCGGCGCGCTCGGCCCCGGCGTTCAGTTCGCGGTCGATCTGGTCGATCTGGCCGGTCAGCTCGCGCTGAAGCTGGCCGTCCGACAGGCGCAGATGGACCGGCTCGGACGGCCAGTCGCCCGACGTCTCGACAGGTAGCCACATCACGTGGCCCAGAACCGCGCCCGCGACCGAGAAGCCGTGCATCGTGCCCGCCGGCAGGAAGATCGCGTTGTGGGGCCCATAGCCGCTGGTGCGCCCGGCGACCGTGATGCGGCCCTGTCCGCGCGTGACCCAGATCAGGACCGGGCGGTCATAGCTTCGCATCGCCTCAGTCCGCCAGCGCCCACCTTGCGCAAGCCGCGTGATCGACGACACTTCCGGGCGACGCACGGGAAAAACATCCGTCATCGCGGCAGGGCGCGGCGTTTGCGCTGGCCACGTCTGCGGCACCAAGGTCAGCCGTTGTACGGTCATGTCGGTCTGGTCCCCCAACCAGCAGCTTCAGCAGCAGGCAGCAGAGTGGCGCAGCGCGCGCGGGACGTCAACGCTCTCGCGATTTGCCCAGAAGCCTGCCGATCAGGAAGGAGGTGCGCGGCGCGTAGACATAATTGGTGCGGGTCACCGCACTCCGCTGGCGCATCCGGATCAGGCTGAAGATGATCAGGATAACGTGGACCGCCGCCACCAGCGTGAACATCGCCTCGGGGCCATAGGCGTCGATCAGGCTGGATACGCCCCAGGGTGCCGCGATTGCCCCCACCGCGTAGAGAAACATCAGCGCCGCCGACAATTCGACGCGTTCGTCATCGCTGGCGAAGTCGTGGGCATGGGCCGTCGCGACCGAGTAGATCGGAAAGGTCGCCGCGCCGAACATGCCCGACGCGATCAGCACCGCCGTCGAGCCCGCCGTGGCCAGCCAGATCGTCAGCGCCGAGGTGCCGATCGCCGCCACCGACAGCCAGACAAGGACCCACCGCCGGTCATACCGGTCGGCCAGCCAGCCCGCCGGATACTGGCTGAGCGCGCCGCCAAGGACGAAGGCGGCAAGAAAGAACGCGATCTCATTGACGGCAAGCCCGACCTCGACGCCGTAGACCGGGCCGACCATGCGGAAGGACGCCGTCGTCACCCCCGCCGACACCACCGCCGCCGCTGCCAGTGGCGAGCGGGACCATGCCAGCGTCGGCCTGAGGCGTGGCGCCGTCGGCGTGCGCGGCTGGGCGGCGCGGGTCAGCACCAGCGGCACCAGCGCGGCACAGCAGACAATCGCGAGGATGTTGTAGGACACGTAGCTTGCCGGTGGCAGGATCGAGATCACCAGCTGCGCCGCGAGCGAGCCGCTGATGTCCACAATCCTGTAGATGCCCATGGTCCGGCCCCGCGTCTCGTTCGTGACCTTGGCCTGAAGCCAGCTTTCCACGACCGTGTAGCACCCCGCGACGCAAAGCCCGGTCATCATCCTGAGCAGAACCCATGCGATGGGCGAGACCACCAGCATATGCGCCATGATCCCGATCGTGCCGAGCGCGGTGAAGGCGGCGAAGGCGCGGCTGTGGCCCACCGTGCCCATCAGGCGTGGCGCCCACCAGCAGCCGACGAAGAAGCCCACGAAATGGGCCGAGCCCAGAAGGCCGATCTCCTGCGTGGAAAAGCCCAGCTCCAGCCCCGAGATCGCGTCGAGTGGCGCAAGACCGCCCGATCCGATCTGCAACAGGATCACGGACAGAAAGAGGGCAGCGAATGAAATAAGAAGTCGCATCTGCTCGGGTCTTCAGGGGACAGGACCGGCCTAGCGGTGGGCACCCTTCCGGTGCTTGCCGGAAATCGACCTATCCGTGGCGCTTTTGTCTTTTTGCTATTTTCTTCGCCCGTGCTTGCGCCATGTTCTGCGCATGACATACCGCATTCATCATATTCCTGTCTGCCCGTTCAGCCAGCGCGTTGAAATTCTGCTCGCGCTAAAGGGTCTGAGCGGCAAAATCGAATTCAACACGGTCGACATCACCAAGCCGCGCGATCCCGCGCTTCTGAAGCTGTCAAAGGGCACCGCGGCGCTGCCCGTCATGGAAGTACCGGGTGGCCTGACCGCCATCAAGGAAAGCCGGGTGATCCTCCGCTACGTGGACGAAGTGTTCGACACCAATCCCATCCGTCGCACCGATCCATATGAGCACGCGCTCGAAAGCCTTCTGGTCCAGCGCGAAGGGGGCTTCGTCGTTGCGGGCTATAGCTTCGTCATGAATCAGGATATCGGGAAGCGGGGCGAGTATCTCGACAAACTGCTGGCCGAGTACCGCGCCATCAACGACATCCTCGTGAACTATGCGCCTGGCGATATCTGGTTCTTCGATGATTTCGGCTGGGCCGAAACCGTCTTCACACCGATCTTCATGCGCTTCTGGTTTCTCGACTACTACGAGGGGTTCGATCTTCCTCCCGGTCCAGATTACGACCGTGTCAGGGCCTGGCGAGAGGCCTGCCTCACCCATCCGGCGGCCCAGCAGGTGAGTTTCGACGAGATCGTCAAACTCTACTACGACTACGCCAAGGGGGCGGGGAACGGCGCGCTTCTGCCCGGACGTGAATACTCGTCCTTCGTTTTCGAGCCGCATTGGAAGGACCGCCCCATGCCGCCCTCCGACAAGTACGGGCATTCGGCCAGCGATACCGAGCTTGGCCTCGTCTAGACCGTGTCGAGATAAAGGTCGGTCCGCTCGGTCTCGCTCAGTTCGGCGTAATACTGAAGCTCCTGCCGTTTGGTCAGGACATAGTTCCTGACCAGCGACGGCGGAAAGATGCGGGTCATCAGTGTGCTTTCCTCGAAGGCGTCGATGGCATCTTCCCAGGCCGTCGGAAGCTGTTCCAGCGCGCGGGCATAGGCGTTGCCCTTGACCGGCGCGGGCGGGACCTTGCGGTCTTCGATCCCGGCCAGCGCTGCACCGAGCACGGCGGCGAGGACCATGTAGGGGTTGGTATCGCCACCGGCCACGCGGTGTTCGATCCGCCGTGCAACGGGTGCACCTGCAGGAATGCGGATCGCGGCGGTCCGGTTCTCGTAGGCCCAGCCGATGCCGGTGGGGGCGTGGGCGTCGGGGACAAGGCGCTGATAGCTGTTGCCATGGGGCGCGAAGATCAGCGTCGACGGCGTCATCGCCTCCAGACAGCCGCCCACCGCATAATGCAGCAACTCGGTTCCTGCCTCGCCACCATTGTCGAAGATGTTGTTGCCGTCCTGATCGAGGACCGAGAAATGCACATGCATTCCCGACCCGGACCAGTCGTCATAGGGCTTGGCCATGAACGTCCCGGCAAAGCCGTGCTTTCGCGCCAGTCCCCGGACCAGGAGCTTGAAGAGCCACGCATCGTCGGCGGCGCGCATTGCGGGACCGTGGACAAGGTTCATCTCGTACTGGCCCAGCCCTGCTTCCGAGATCGCGGTCTCGGCGGGAATGCCCATCTCGTCGCAGGCGTCGTAAAGCTCGGTGAAGAAGCCTTCGAATGCGTCCAGCGCACGCACCGACAGAATCTCGCCGCCCAGACGCCGCTTGCCCGACCTAGGCGACGGCGGCGGTTTCAGCACGTCTTCGGCATCGTCGATCAGGTAGAATTCCAGCTCGGTCGCGGCGATGACGTTCCAGCCGCGCTCGGCGTAGCGGTCGAGCACCGCTTTCAGTGCATGGCGCGGGTCGCCCGGGAAAGGATCGCCCGCCTCGGTATACATCCACATCGGCAGCATCGCCGATGGTGTCTGTAGCCATGGCGTGGGCACGAAGCCTCGCTCGGTAGGTTTCAGGATTCCGTCGCGGTCGCCGGTCTCGAAGACGAGCGGGCTGTCCTCGATATCGTCACCCCAGATGTCCACGTTCAGCGTGGACAAGGGCATCCGCATGTCGCCCTCGGCGGCCTTGGCCGCACGGCCCACAGGCAGGCGCTTGCCGCGGGCCTGCCCGTTCAGGTCGGCCACGGCGGTTGTCACCGCGCGGATCTCGGGGTGTTCGATCAGCCAGTCATTCATGATGTGCTCTAACGTGCCAGTTGCGGGCGATACCTTATCCGCCGCGCCGCGGTCTGCGGCAAGTGCCTGTTGAGCCGCCGGTTGGCAAGATTGAACAGCCCGATGATCGCCAGCGTCAGGATGATGAAATACATGGCTACGATCGGGTAGGGGATGAACGGGTTAAAGGTCTTGTCCGCGAAATAGTTCGCGTAATAGAGCGCGTCGCCCCGCTGCTGCCATGCCGGGAAGCCCGAGAAGAAGACGAGCGTGGTGGCGTGGAAGAGAAAGATCGCCTCGTTCGTGTAGGCGGGCCAGGCCAACCGCAGCATGGTGGGCCAGGTCACGCGCCTGAACTTGTTCCAGCCAGACAGGCCATAGGCGTCGGCAGCTTCCAGATCGCCCTTCGGAACAGAACGGAGCGCGCCGTAGAAGATCTCGGCGGAATAGGCGGCGGTATTCAGGAAAAGGACGATCAGCGCCCCCGCCCATGCCCGCGTCAGCCATCCCGTCTCGGCGGTGATGCCGAAGATCTGGATACCCTCGCGCGGCAAAAGGACGAACAGCTCGTAGGCGAAGAAGAACTGGATGAAGAGCGGCGAGCCCCGGAAGATGAAGACGAACCACTCGGCGGGTTTCCGGATCAGCGGGTTCTCCGCCGCCTTGCCAAGCGCGACGGCGGTGGCAAGGAAGAAGCCCGAGACCATGGCCAGCACGCCGAAATAGACGTTCCACAGCATTCCTGAGCCGATCAGAACGAATTGCTGGCAGAGCGTGAAATCCGAGCGCGGCAACAGCCGCTCGCCAATTCCGATCGAGCGGAGGCCATAGTCGGCAAGGGTTTCCCAACAGCTCATGTGGCGGCCGCCTTGCGCTGGCGCTCACCCGCGAAGGTCGCCTGCCCGTGGCTGAGGCGTTCGGTCAGTCGGCCAAGGACGATCTCGGACACGCGTGTCAGCAACAGGTAGAAGACCAGAAGCCCGAGGAAGTACCAGATTCGCCAGTCGGGATGAGGATAATCGAAGACCGGCCCCTTGGAGCCGCCCAGTTCCCGCGCCCAGTAGACGATGTCTTCGACGCCCAAGAGGAACAGAAGCGGCGTCGCCTTGACGAGGATCATCCACAGGTTCGACAGCCCCGGCAGCGCATAGACCCACATCTGCGGGATCAGGATGCGCCAGAAGGCCTGCCGCTGCGACATGCCATAGGCCTCGGCGGTCTCCATCTGCGCGCGGGGAACCGCCCGCATCGCGCCGAACAGGACATTGGCGGCGAAGGCGCCGAAGACGATGGCAAAGGTCAGAACGGCCAAGGAGAAACCATAGACCTCGTGCACCCATTGCGGTGCGTTCGACAGGGGGAGTTTGGCCTCTGGACAGACGACGAAATCGCTGCCCTGCCGGATCGGGTCGGTCCAGTCGGGGCACAGCACCTGATGGCGCATCCACTCGAACGCCTGGTCCAGCGCGATGACGAAGAACAGGAAGAAGACGATGTCCGGCACGCCCCGCACGATGCTGGTATAGCCCTGACCCAGCCACCGGACCGGTGGAACGGGGCTGCGCGCGGCGGTGGCGCCGAGGAACCCGAAAGCGAGAGAGACGGGCGCGGTGATCGCCAGAAGCAGCATGACCGTGCCGAATGACGCGTAGGCCGCCATGTGTTTGCCGTTCGTCAGGTAACAGGCAAACCAATGGAAGGTCTCAAGCGTCGACGGATCGGTGCAGAACGAGAATATGACAAGCGCCCCCGGATAGGTCGGGCCGGAGGGGTCCCCGGCCCGAAGGTGTCAGGTCACCACTGCGACGAGACTTCCCATTTCGCGATGAGCGCGTTGAGCGAGCCGTCGTCCTTCATGGATTGGATCGCCGCATCGAACTTGGCTTTCAACTCGCCGTCCGATTCACGGACGCCCATGCCGACGCCGCCACCGAGAGCGACAGGGTCGCCCACGACCATCAGGTCGCTGTTGGCGGCAATCGCGCCGTCGATAAAGCTCGAGTCGGCCAGAACCGCGTCGGCCTCGCCGTTGACGACGGCGGCGACGGTCTCGTCAGGCGTTGCGAATTCGACCAAAGTGGCGCCGCTCTCTGCGACGTAGCCTGCCTGGATCGTCCCGGTCTGGGCCGCGATCACGGCGCTCGACAGGTCGATGTCAGCCGACAGCGCGGCATAGGTCGACGGATCGGGGGGCGTGTAGGCCTGAGTGAAGTCGATGACCTCGTCCCGCTCGTCGGTGATCGACATGCCGGCGATGATCGTGTCGTAGTTGCCACCCGTCAGGTTCGGAATGATCGAATCCCAGTCGTTGGTGACCCATTCGCAGGTCAGCTCGGCCCGCGCGCAAAGCTCGTCGCCCAGTTCCCGCTCGAAGCCGTCGACCTCGCCCGAGTCATTGATGAAGTTCCACGGAGGGTAGGCACCCTCGGTGCCCATCCGCACAACGCTGTGGCTGCCCGCCAGCGCCGACGTTGCGGCGATGGACAGAGCGGCAGCGCCGATCAGTAGTTTGTTCATGTGTTACTCCCAACATGTTCTTGGGGCTGCCGGTCGCCCGGTGCCCTTGAGTGCAGCAACCGTTAAGAAAAACGCGGGCGAAGACAAGTCATTGGGAAAGTTCCGCTGGGTCAACCCGCGTCTCATGCCGCCACGGCGGACAGAAACTGCTGCAAACGCGCGGATTTCGGGCGGTCGAACAGGTCGTCCGGCGCGCCTTCTTCCTCGATTCGGCCCTGGTGCAGAAACACGACATGATCCGATACGTCGCGGGCCAGTCCCATGTCATGGGTCACGATGATCATGGTCCGGCCTTCCTGCGCCAGCGCCTTGATCACGCGGATCACTTCCTGTTCCAGCTCGGGGTCGA
The DNA here is from genome assembly GCF_009830125.1 of Kangsaoukella pontilimi. Classification (GTDB taxonomy): domain Bacteria; phylum Pseudomonadota; class Alphaproteobacteria; order Rhodobacterales; family Rhodobacteraceae; genus Kangsaoukella; species Kangsaoukella pontilimi. The sequence continues at coordinate 772,538 of NZ_WUPT01000002.1, forward strand.
GCGCCGAGGTCGGCTCGTCGAACAACAGCGCGCGGGGCTCCATGCAAAGCGCGCGGGCAATGGCGGCGCGCTGCTGCTGGCCGCCTGACAACTGCGCTGGCCAGACTTCGCATTTGTCGCCGATGCCGACCTTGGCGAGGTATTCGCGCGCCTTCGCTTCGACCTCGGCCGGGTCGCGCTTCATCACGGTAACGGGGGCTTCCATCACGTTCTGCAGAACGGTCATGTGGGACCAGAGGTTGAACTGCTGGAAGACCATCGACAGGTTCGTGCGGATGCGGGTGACCTGCGCACGGTCGGCGGGGTGACGGTTCAGGCCCTTGCCTTTCCAGTGGACCGCCTCGCCCTCGAACAGGATCTCGCCTTCCTGGCTGTCTTCGAGAAGGTTCGCGCATCTCAGCAGCGTCGACTTGCCCGAGCCGGACGAGCCGATGAGCGAGACGACATGGCCGCGCGGCGCTGTCAGGCTGACGCCCTTCAGGACCTCGAGCGAGCCGTAGGCCTTGTGCAAGCCTCGGATTTCAATGACTGGATCGGCAGTGCTCACATCTTTCCCCGTTTGTCCCGCCGGGGATTAGGGCGGCATTGGCCGGGAAATGCAATGCCTAAGCCTCAGGCGTGTTCCATCGTCTGCGAGAGCGACGGGGGCGGCGGCACGGCCAGATAGGCGGTGGCGGGGATCTTGACAAAGTCCTCGATATGAAGCGCGGCGCGGGTGTCTTCGGGCAGCCGCACCAGAGCGGCGCGGATGGCGCCGACGATGGCGGCGGCGTCCTGACCGGGCGCCGCGATCAGGGGCAGGCCGGGCGTCGGCTCCGTCCGCGCAAGGACGCGGAGCGCGCCGGCCGTCTCGGGCAAATGCCGCTCGACAAGGCGCCAGGTCTCGGCATCGATGGCCGCGATATCGGCCTCGCCCGCGGCAACCATCCGCGCGCTTGCCCGGTGCGCGCCCGAATAGACCTTGCGCCGGAAGGGCCGGCCAAGGCCGAGGGCCGCGGCCTGCGCGGCGGCCCAGCCGCTTTCACTGTCGAGCCCGTTATAGGCAAGCGTCCGGTCGAGGAAATCGGCAAGGTCGCCCGTCGCATCACGGCGGACGACCAGAACCGAGTTGTAATAGCCCGGCAGACACCCGGGCAAACCATGGTCGAAGGCGCCCAGAAGCGTAACGTTGCCGTGAAGCCGCGTCCGGTAGGGCAGGCCGCAGGTCTGTCCCAGAACGAGGTCGGGGGATTGCCAGACGTCCCATAGCCCGGTGTCGCGTGTCAGCCGGTCGGGCGCAGCGATGCCACGGGTGGACAGTCCCTCGCGAAGAACCTGCCAGAGCGCGTCCCAATGACCCGATTGCTCTGGCCAGTCATACATGGCGAGGCTGGCGATCACGCCTTCTTCTCGACCCTCTGGCGTGCCAGCGCCGAGTCGCGGTCGTTGACGCCCAGCATCGGCGCGATCAGCCGCATCAGGGCGTCTTCCTCGTGGTCGCGCGCGCCATCTGCGAGCACGATCTCCCAGAGGTTTTCCACCACGCCTTCGCGTTCCTCGTAAGGCACGGCGTCCTTGATCGCGCGGGTAAAGCGGACGGTGTCGGGGGCTTCGGCCTCAAGCGCCTCGGCCTCGGCCCTCAGCTTGGTCACCTCGAAGGGGCCAAGCCCGTAGCGGGCGGCCAGAAGCTTGTCGATCCGGGCGATCTCGTCACGGGCGTATTCGCCATCGGCGCGGGCGATCCGCACCAGAAGGGCGGCCATGGCGAGCCGCGCGTCGCTGGTATCCAGCGGATCGGGCTCGGGGGCGGTCAGTTTGCGAAGAAGTGCGTCGAACATGCAGGGGATATATGACCGGGCAGGGGGCAAGGAAAGGGCCGGGACGCCCGGCCGCGTTCGTGCGGGCGGTTGAACGGCCGGGTCAAACGGTCTTTTCTGTCATCCAATGGGGCATGGCGCGGGGAGGGCGGATGTTCAGACGGTTCACGGCGCCGAAGGGCAAGGTGCTTTTCCAGCCGGGGCAGGAGTGCCCGGGGTTCCTGCTTTTGTCGAAGGGGACGATCCGCGTGACCCTGACGGGCGCGAGCGGGCGCGAGGTGGTTCTTTACCGCGTCACGCCGGGCGATGTGTGCCTGCAGACCTTTTCCTGCCTCGTGACCGATCAGCCCTATGGCGCCGAAGGCGTGGCGGAAACCGATCTCGATGGCGAGCTGGTCCCGGCCGAGCAGTTCCGTACGCGGATGGCCGATGACGGCGCGTTTCGTGCCCGCGTGATGGATGCTGTCGCGCGCCGCTTCGTCGAGTACCAGCAGCTTGTGGACGATATCGCGCTGACCGGCTTCGACGCGCGGCTGGCCAAGGCGCTTCTCAGGCTGGCGGACGTGGACGGCAAGGTTCACGCCACTCACACGGCGCTTGCCGCCGAGACCGCATCGGGCCGCGCCTATGTCTCGCGCCGGCTGGCCGAATTCGCGCGGCAGGGGATGGTCCGACAGGACGAGGACGGCGTGGCGCTTCTTGACCGTCCGGGCCTGCAGCGAATTGCCGCAGACGCACGGTGACAGTGTCACCGTCGGCACGTGCGGGATGCGGTAAAATCATCCCGTACCGTCACACAGGAGATCGGAACCATGACCAAGAATGAAGGCACCTTCGACCGCGCGCTACGCGTCATTGCCGGACTTATCCTTCTGTCGCTCGTCTTCGTCGGGCCGCAGACCATGTGGGGCCTGATCGGGATCGTGCCGCTCGTCACCGGGCTGGTGGGCATCTGCCCGCTCTATTCGGTGCTTGGCATCAGCACCTGCCCGACCAAGTCCTGATCGCGCGCGCGGGCCGGGGCGGCGCGAACAGCGCCCCGGTTTTCGCGGCGCGCTCAGACCAACCGCGAGTTCTCGACCGCCGCGCGCACGAAATCCGCGAAGAGCGGATGGGGTGCGAAGGGTTTGGATTTCAGCTCGGGGTGGAACTGCACGCCGATGAACCACGGATGACCCTCGACTTCGACGATCTCGGGCAGCTTGCCGTCGGGTGACATGCCGGAAAAGCAGAGACCCTGCTCCTCGAGCTTGTCGCGATACTTGATATCCACCTCGTAGCGGTGGCGGTGGCGTTCCTCGATCACGGTCTGGCCATAGACCTTGGCCACCTGGCTGCCCTCTTTGAGGTTGGCGGTATAGGCGCCCAGACGCATGGTGCCGCCCTTGTCGTCATCGACCTTGCGGCGCGCTGTGTGGTTGCCCTGGACCCATTCCTTGAGGTGATAGACCACCGGCTCGAAGCGCTTGCGCCCGGCTTCGTGGTCGAACTCCTCGGACCCGGCGGACGTGATGCCGGCAAGGTTCCGCGCCGCCTCGATCACCGCCATCTGCATGCCAAGACAGATGCCCAGATAGGGGATCTTCTTCTCGCGGGCGAATTGCGCCGCCTTGATCTTGCCTTCAGTCCCGCGCTCGCCAAAGCCGCCGGGGACAAGAATGGCGTGGAAGTTTTCCAGATAGGGGGCCGGGTCCTCGCGGTCGAAGATCTCGGCGTCGATCCATTCGGCCCGCACGCGAGTGCGGTTCGCCAGACCGCCATGGGTCAGCGCCTCGGCGATCGACTTATAGGCGTCTTCAAGCTGGGTGTATTTTCCGACGATGGCGACGCGGACTTCACCCTCGGCGTTCTGCATCCGGTCCTGAACGTCAAGCCAGCGGTCGAGGTTGGGTTTGGGCGCGGGCGAGATGCCGAAGGCGTCCAGAACCGCCTGATCCAGACCCTGTTCGTGATAGGCGAGCGGCGCCTCGTAGATCGACTTGAGGTCATAGGCCGCGATCACGCTGTCGGGCCGCACATTGCAGAACAACGCCAGTTTCTCGCGCTCTTTCTGCGGGATTTCCCGCTCGGAGCGGCAGACGAGGATATCGGGCGCGATGCCGATGGAGCGGAGTTCCTTGACCGAGTGCTGCGTGGGCTTGGTCTTCAACTCTCCGCTGGCCGCGATCCACGGGAGCAGCGTCAGGTGCATGAAGATGCATTCGCCCCGCGGCCGGTCCTGACCGAACTGGCGGATGGCCTCGAAGAAGGGGAGCCCTTCGATATCGCCCACGGTGCCGCCGATCTCGCAGAGCATGAAATCGACCTCGTCCTCGCCGATGGCGATGAAGTCCTTGATCTCGTTGGTGACGTGCGGAATGACCTGGATCGTCTTGCCCAGGTAGTCGCCGCGCCGCTCTTTTTCGAGCACGTTGGAATAGATGCGCCCCGACGAGACGCTGTCGGTCATCCGCGCCGCGACGCCGGTGAAGCGCTCGTAATGGCCGAGATCGAGATCGGTCTCGGCGCCATCATCGGTCACGAAGACTTCGCCATGTTCGAACGGGCTCATCGTGCCGGGGTCGACGTTGAGATAGGGGTCGAGCTTTCTCAGCCGTACGGAATAGCCGCGCGCCTGCAGAAGCGCGCCAAGCGCCGCCGACGCAAGGCCTTTGCCAAGCGAGGAAACCACCCCGCCGGTGATGAAAACGAACCTAGCCATGTCGCGGTTATCCCCCGTGATTTACTGCTCTTTGCCGCGGTTCTCGATGGCCCGAATCCGCAGCATCACGGGATTTAAGACATAGAGGATTCGGTGCCGGTTGCCAAGCGTCTGACCGCAATATCTGGGGTGGCGCCCCGGCGTCATCCAAGGTGTTGTGGTGGGTTGCGGTCGGGATCAGCGCGGACGAGGACGCCCGCGCCTTGAAATCAAGGCCCCGCCTTACTCGGCGCGGGGCAGGCCCAGACCGCCGCCGGACGCGTCGCCCGGTACCGGCGGCAGAAGCGAGTCACCCGAGGGCAGCGCGGGCGCGGTACCCGATGCGGGCGCATCGACGCCGATACGGTCCAGAACCGACGAGCCGGCCGAATTCTGCGCTGCGATGATCGTCAGAGCGATCGACGTGCAGATAAAGGCGATCGCCAGTCCCCAGGTCACCTTGCCAAGCGCCGTCGCGGCGCTGCGGGCGTTGACCAGACCGCCGCCGCCACCGCCGCCGCCAAGGCCCAGACCGCCGCCTTCGGAGCGCTGCAGAAGCACCACGCCGATGAGCGAGAGCGCGAGGATCAGGTGGACGATCAGAATGACGTTTTCCATTGGGGTCGGGGACCTTTGGCTATGTGCGATGGGACATGTATTCGACGCAGGCCCAAGCTGCAAGTGTCGAGGGGGCTCTGCCCCCGCGCGCCGATAGCGCGCCCCCCGGGATATTTGAGAACAGGCGAAATGGCCGGGCTGATCGAGGTCAAAGCGGGCGGTGCCGGACCGTGATCGGATGGGGCCGGGAAAAGGAGGACGCGAGATGTACAAGAATATCCTGATCGGCATCGATCTGAACCACGAGGCGGATTACGCCCGCGAACTGCATGTGGCCGCCCATCTGGCAGAGGACAACAATGCAAGGCTGACCGCCCTTTCGGTCCTGCCGCCAATTCCGGCCTATGTGGCGGGGCAGGTGCCGAAAGAGGCCGTAGAGGCCGCATCGGAGGATGCCATGCACCACCTCCGCCGGATCATCGGGCCCACATCCGAGATCGCAAGCGAGATCCGGCATGGCGCGCCCGCCGACGAGCTGATGGCCTATGCGGCGGCCCATGACATCGATTGTATCGTGATCGCCTCGCACCGGCCGGGCCTGAAGGACTACTTCCTCGGCTCCACGGCGGCGCGTGTGGTGCGTCACGCCGCCTGCTCGGTGCATGTGATCCGCTAGGCCGGCGCGGGCCGCCGTCAGTCGTCGTCGTGGGTCAGTTCCGGCACGTCCGACGCACCCGCCGACCCTCGGCCCGAGAGCGACGGGTTCTCCATGAAGAACCGGTGGCAGTTGAAGGCGGTCTCGCCCTCGGGCGCGCCGGGGCGTTCGAAGCTGCCATCAGGCTTCAGAATCCAGCTTTGCGCGACGTCTGCCAGGTTAGCCGCCATGATCTGACTGACGATCTGTGCCTTGACCGTGGGGTTCACCGCCTCGATCAGGGTTTCGACACGCCGATGCAGGTTCCGGCCCATCCAGTCGGCGGACGAGATATAGACCCGCGCCTTCTTGTGCGGCAGGCCGCGCCCCGCACCGAAACAGACGATGCGGGAGTGCTCGAGAAAGCGCCCCACAACCGACTTCACCCGGATGTTCTCCGATAGCCCCTTGATGCCGGGCCGAAGCCCGCAGATGCCCCGCACGATCAGGTCGATCTTCACGCCGGCCTGACTGGCGACATAAAGCGCGTCGATCACGTCGGGATCGACGATCGAGTTCATCTTGGCCCAGATCTCGGCGGGCTTTCCGGCAAGGGCGTATTCCGCTTCCTCTGCAATCCGCTCCAGAAGCGTGTCCTTGAGCGTCAGCGGCGAGATCGCGAGGTTCTCCATCCCTTCGGGCTGAGCATAGCCGGAGAGATAGTTGAAGAGCTTCGTGGCATCCCGCCCGAGCGCCGCGTCGCAGGTGAAGAGCGACAGGTCGGTGTACACTTTGGCGGTGATCGGGTGGTAATTGCCGGTGCCGTAATGCGTATAGGTGACCAGCTCGCCCCCTTCGCGGCGGACCACGGTCGAGACCTTGGCATGGGTCTTGTAGTTGAGAAACCCATAGACGACGTGAGCGCCCGCGCGTTCCAGCATACGGGATTGCCGGATATTGGCGGCCTCGTCGAAGCGGGCCTTGAGCTCCACCAGCGCCGTGACCGACTTGCCGTCCTCCGCCGCCTCGCAGAGAGCCGAGACGATCGGGCTGTCGCGCGAGGTACGGTAGAGCGTCTGCTTGATGGCCACCACGTTCGGGTCGGCGGCGGCCTGCTTCAGGAACCGCACCACCATGTCGAAGGTCTCGTAGGGGTGGTGCAGCAGCATGTCCTTCTGCCGGATTGCCGCGAACATGTCGCCGTCGTGGTCCTGTACCCGCTCGGGCACGCGCGGCGTGAAGGTGGGCCAGAGAAGGTCGGGGCGTTCGTCCAGCACCAGCTCCTTGAGGTCGGCCAGGCCAATCATGCCGCCAAGCTCGATCACCTCGTCCTCGGCGACACCCAGCTCCTGCATGATGACGCCGCGGAGCGCCTTGGGCGCCTTGGCCGAAATCGTAAGGCGCACGACCTCGCCCCGGCGGCGGCGCTTGAGCGCGACCTCGAACTCGCGGACCAGGTCCTCGGCTTCTTCCTCGACTTCCAGATCGCTGTCCCGAAGGACGCGGAACGCGCAGGAACCCGTCATCTTGTAGCCCGGGAAGAGCCGTTCGAGATGGAGAAGCAAAAGCTCTTCGATGGGCAGAAAGCGCAACCCCCCGTCACGATCCGGCAGGGCCACGAACCGCTGTACCTGCTGCGGCACCGGCAAGAGCGCGCGAAGCGGGCGCTTGTCGGCGCGCCGTTCCAGTTCGAGCGCCAGCGAATAGCCGGTGCTGGCGATGAAGGGGAACGGGTGGGCCGGGTCGATGGCAAGGGGCGACAGGATCGGGAAGACCTGCGCCAGGAAGACCTTTTCCAGATGCGCGCGGTCCACGTCATCGAGAGCGTCGAGATGAGTGATCGTGATCCCGGCCTCGGCCATCTCGTCCTTGAGACCGCTCCAGACAATCTGCTGACGGTCGAGCAGATTGCGGGCGTCTTCGTTGATCAGGACCAGCTGTTCGGCAGGCGTCTTGCCGTCGGCTGCGGGTGTCACGTTCCCGGCATGGGCCAGCTCACGCAGACCGGCGACGCGCACCGTATAGAACTCATCCAGGTTGGTGGCCGAGATCGACAGAAACCGGAGCCGCTCTAGAAGCGGCACGCGGGGATTTTCCGCCTCTTCCAGAACGCGCCAGTTGAACTGCAGCCAGGACAGCTCGCGATTGAAGAACCGCGCGGGCGAATCCAGATCGACGCCGTCCACGGCTGTCGGGTCTGGGAAGGGCGCGTTCAGAAAATCGGTAACCGCGGGCATGGCCTGTCTATCGGAGCGAACTGTAACGACAAGGTGACATTTATCGTGCCATTCCGGGGCCTTTGTCCAGCCGTGCCGCCCGTTCGGGAATTGCGCGCCTTCGGCGCACGCTATGTGTTGCGCGGCTCCGCCGCGCGGTTTCCGAGTATTTGTTCCAAGAAGAAAGGACAATTCGAGTCAAATTTTCTTCTTCTGTTTCGAAATACTCCGGGGTCCGGGGCAGAGCCCCGGTCCGCCGCAGGCCGCTCAGGCAGAGGTCAGGCTTTCCAGCACCCGGCCGGCCATGGGGCGGGTTACCTTGCCGCCCGCGCTCAGCGCCTCGCGGTCGAGGGCGGTGGCGAGGCTTTGGGCGAAGGCAAAGGACCGGTCCATCCGCGGCACCAGCCAGTCGATGATGCGCGGGGGCACCGCCAGCCCGCGGTCGTCGAACTGCTTGACCATGACGGCGGCCAGAAGCGCGTCGTCGGGCGCGTCGATGGCGGTGACATCGGTGGCCATGAGCCGGCTTTTAAGGTCGGGCAGCGTTACCTTCCAGCGGGCCGGCGGTGTCCGGCCGATCAGGAGAAGCGGCAGGCGCCGCTCGGCGAGGCTGTTGTGGAGGTGAAAGAGCGCTTCCTCGGCATCTCCGGCCACCCGGTCGGCGTCGTCGAGCGCCACGGGGCACGTGATTTCGACGGGGGATACGCCGCCAAGCTCGGCGGGCGTCAGGATGCGCGCGCCGGTCTCATCGGCCCAGACCTGGGCCAGATGGCTCTTGCCGCTTGCTTCCGGTCCGATCAGGGCCAGTTTGCCCAAAGGCCAGCCCTCGGGCGCATCGAGCCGCGCCAGCGCCGTCGCATTGGCGGCGCTCACGAAGAAATCCTCGCGGCCGCTGGCCTGACGGACAGGCAGGTCGAGCACAAGCTGGCGTGCCATGGGATCAGGCGTCGTCCTGGTCGGACAGGCCGCGATAGAGGCGGCTGTCCTTGTACTGTTCGATGGCGAAACGGGTGATCACACCGATCGCGGCTGCGACCGGCACGGCCACGAGCAGGCCCACGAAGCCGAAGAGTGCGCCGAAGGCCGAGAGCGCGAAGATCAGCCAGACCGGGTGCAGGCCAACGGATTCCCCCACCAGTTTCGGCGTGAGGATATTGCCCTCGACGAACTGGCCCGACTGGAAGATGGCCCAGACCAGCACGATCCAGAGCCAGTCGCCCCAGAACTGAAACAGCGCCAGGCCGATGGCGAGTATCCCGCCCACCAATGCGCCCACATAGGGGATGAAGGTCAGAGCGCCCGCCACGAAGCCCACGACGAGGCCGAAGTTCAGCCCGACCAGCATCAGCGCGACCGCGTAATAGGCGCCGAGAATCAGGCAGACCGTACCCTGTCCCCGGATAAAGCCCGCCATGGTGCTGTCGATGTCGGAGGCGAGCTTGCGGATCGTCGGCGCGTGATCGCGGGGCAGGAGCGCGTCGATCCGCGCCACCATCCGGTCCCAGTCGAGAAGCAGGTAGAACGCCACCACAGGCACGATCACGAAGAGGACCAGCGCATTCACGACACCCGAGAACGAGCCGAGGATGGTATTGAGAACCTCTCCGCCCTTGGACTGGATCGTCTCGGCGATGGTCGCAAGCGAGCGGCGAATGGTGGAATTGGAGTCCCCGATCTCGGGGAAACGCTCGGTGATCACCGCCTGAAGGTTCTGCAACATCGCGGGCGCGGTCTCGATCAGGTCGGCGGTCTGGCTCACCAACGTCGGGATCACGAGCAGCGCCAGAAGCACGAAGATCAGCAGCGCGAAAACCGTGATGATGCCGGTCGCCACCGCTCGGGAGCAGCCCGCACGTTCCAGCCGGTCCGCGACGGGATCGAGGAAATAGGCGATGGCCGCGCCAAGCACGAAGGGCAGGATCACGTCGCCCAGAACCCAGAGCACGACCAGAAATACCGCCGCGGCGAGACCCCAGTATTTGACCTGATCGCGCACCGGCAATGCCATGCTGCCCTTCCCGAGAAAACACCGATCCTTGGGGTATCGCCGGTTCGGCGCGCGCGCGCAAGGCGGGCTTTGGCGCAGGCCGGGCGGCGAAGGTTGTTGAACGCCCCCCGGCGATGGCCTAGAGCAACCCCGTCCATGCCAACCGGAGACCGGCCATGCGCCTCAGCCGATATTTTCTGCCCGTGCTCAAGGAAACCCCCGCAGACGCCCAGATCGTCAGCCACCGGCTGATGCTGCGCGCGGGTATGATCAAGCAGGCTTCCGCCGGCATCTATTCCTGGCTGCCGCTGGGCTACAAAGTGCTGCGCAGGGTCGAGCAGATCGTGCACGAGGAACAGCAGCGCGCCGGTCACATCCCGGTGCTGATGCCGACGCTGCAATCGGCCGATCTCTGGCGCGAGAGCGGGCGCTACGACGCCTATGGTGAAGAGCTTCTGCGCATCCGCGACCGGCATGACCGGGATATGCTCTACGGTCCGACCAACGAGGAGATGATCACGGATATCTTCCGCTCCTACGTGTCGAGCTACCGCGACCTGCCGCTGACGCTTTATCACATTCAGTGGAAGTTCCGCGACGAGCGGCGCCCGCGCTTTGGCGTGATGCGGGGGCGCGAGTTCCTGATGAAGGACGGCTATAATTTCGACCTGACCAAGGAAGACGCGCTCCACGCCTATAACCGTCACCTTGTGTCCTACCTCCGCACCTACGAGCGGATGGGGCTGCAGGCGATCCCGATGCGTGCCGATGGCGGGCCCATTGGCGGGGACTACACGCATGAATTTCTGGTGCTGGCCGAGACGGGCGAGAGCGAGGTGTTCTACGACAGCGCCGTGACCGACCTGACCTTTGGCGACCGCGAGATCGACTATGACAGCGTCGATCAGTGCCAGGCGATCCTGGAGGAATTCACGTCGCGCTATGCCCGCACCGACGAGACCCATGACGCTGCGATCTTCGACCGCGACGTGCCGTCCGAGCGGCAGAAAAGCGCGCGAGGCATCGAGGTGGGGCAGATCTTCTATTTCGGGACCAAGTATTCCGACGCGATGGGCGCCGCGGTTCAGGGACCGGACGGCAAGCAGGTGAACGTCCATATGGGGTCCCACGGGATCGGGGTCAGCCGTCTTGTGGGTGCCCTGATCGAGGCAAACCATGACGACAAGGGCATCATCTGGCCCGAGGGTGTGACCCCTTTCCATGCGGGGATCGTGAACCTCCGGCAGGGCGACGCGGCCACGGATGCGGCCTGCGACGAGCTTTACAAGGGGCTTGCCGCGAAGGGGCTGGAGGCGCTCTACGACGACCGCGACGAACGGGCGGGCGCCAAATTCGCCACGATGGACCTGATCGGCCTGCCGTGGCGGGTCACCGTGGGGCCGCGCGGGTTGGAAAAAGGCGTGGTCGAACTGACCTCGCGGCGGACGGGCGAAAGCGAGGAGATGTCGGTCACCGCCGCCATTGACCGGCTGGCCCAGATCTACGGCGTCTGAGCCGCCATCCGGTCATTCTGACGCAGCGGACGCAACCAAGCGCGATGTGAACCGTTCACTCTCTGAACACCAAGTTTGGAGAGTAACCATGATCAAGCGTACCCTATTCCTGACCGCAACCGGCATCGGCATGTCGGTGGGCCTTGCCTTTGCAGGCGCTCATACCGGTGTTGCCCCGGTCGAGCAGGGCGAAAAGAACGTGCCCGAGTTCGAACCGGCCTTCGAGATGCAGACCCGCGCGCCGGCCATCAGCAACCCGGTCACGCTGTCGACCGAGACTGTCGTCGAGGGGCTGGCCCATCCGTGGGGTATCGAGGTGCTGCCGGGTGGCGGATATCTCGTCACCGAGCGCGAGGGCCGTCTTCGCGTGATCGACGCCGAGGGCGAGCTTAAGGCCGCGATCAAGGGCGTGCCTCAGGTTCTGAACATGGAACAGGGCGGGCTTCTGGACGTGGCGCTGGCCGAGGATTTCGAACAATCCCGCCGCATCTTTTTCACCTACGCCAAGCCGATGGAGGGCAACATGTCCGCCACCGCCGCCGCGACGGGTGTGCTGAACGCCGACATGACGGTGCTGAGCGAGGTCGAGGACATCTTCGTGCAGGACCCGCCTTCGCCGTCGCCCATGCATTACGGCAGCCGGATCGTGCTGGATGGCGATTATGCCTATGTGACCACGGGCGAACACTTCACGCAGGAAGAGCGTGTGCTGGCGCAGGACAAAGGCGCGACCTATGGCAAGGTGATCCGCGTGACGCTGTCGGGCGAAACGCCCGACGACAATCCCTTCGTTGATGAAGAGGGCAGCGTCGATACGATCTGGACGCTTGGTCACCGGAACGTGCAGGGCGCCGACATCCACCCCGAAACGGGCGACCTCTGGACGCTGGAGCATGGACCCCAGGGCGGTGACGAGTTGAACCTGATCGAGGCGGGCGCGAATTACGGCTGGCCCGAGGTCAGCTATGGCGAGCAGTACGGTGGCGCGCCCATCGGCACGGGCGAGCCGCGCGCCGAGGGCTTCACCGAGCCGCGCTATTACTGGGATCCGGTGATCGCGCCGGGCGGCTTCACCTTCTACGAAGGCGAGATGTTCGACTGGAACGGTGACGTGATCGCCTCGTCGCTCTATCCGGGCGGTCTGGTGCGCCTGACGCTGGACGGTGACAGGGTCAACGGCGAGGCGCGCTATCTGGCCGAAGAACTGGGGCGCGTGCGCGACATCGAGGTCGACGCCGACGGCTCGGTTCTGGTGCTGACGGACTACGCCGATGGCGCGGTGATCCGCGTGATGCCGGCGACCGCGTCGAACTAAAGACCTCGCGGTCCATCCCCGCTTTTCGGGCCGGGCATCCTCTGGGGTGCCCGGCCTTTTTATGCCTGCCGCCGCGGGTCCGGTTGACCAAACCGCGCCATTCGGCGACAGAAGGGAAAACCGGAGCAGACATGGCCAGCCCCGCGCCTTTCTCGAAATACGAATTCCTCATTGCATGGCGTTACCTGCGCGCGAAACGCGCCGAAGGCGGTGTCAGCGTGATGACATGGATCAGCCTCATCGGCATCACTTTGGCCGTCGCAGCGCTGATCATCACGCTGGCCGTGCGCTCGGGCTTCCGGGACGAATTCGTGACCACGATCCTCGGCGCCAACGCCCATGTGACGATCTACAACAGCGCCATCCGGGACGAAAACGGGCGGCTGACCCGCTCGATCCCCGATTATACCGATGTGGCCGCAGAGCTTGCCGCCGTCGAGGGCGTGGTGCGTGCCGCGCCCCTGGTCAAAGGTCAGGTCATGGCCGTGTTCCGGGACCAGAACACGGGCCTGGAAATTCACGGGATCGGGGCCGACGACCTGGCCCAGATCCCCCGTGTGGCCGACCCCGCCACGGGGATCGGCGATCTGGCCAATTTTGCGCAGGGCGTCTCGATCGGGCGCGAGGCGGCGCGGTCACTGGGCATTTCGGTGGGCGACGTGGTACGCCTGATTTCGCCCAACGGAGTCCGGACGGCTTTCGGCACCAGCCCCCGCGTGGGCGAATACCAGGTCGTGCATATCTTCAACTCGGGCCGCTACGATATCGACCGGACGCGGGCCTATATGCCGTTCACCGAAGCGCAGGCGTTTTTCAATCGCGACGGTGTGGCCGACGAGATCGACGTCACCGTGACCGAACCCGAAGCCATCAACGAGATGGTGCCGACGCTTCTGGCCGCGGCGGGCGACAGGGCGCTGGCCTGGACGTGGCAGGATTCGGCGGGCGGGTTCCTGCGCGCGCTCGAGGTCGAGGACACGGTGATGTTCGTGCTGATGAGCGTCCTTGTCCTGATTGCGTCGATGAACATCATCTCGGGCCTCGTCATGCTGGTGAAGAACAAGGGCCGCGACATCGGAATCCTGAGGACCATCGGCCTGACCGAGGGCGCGATCCTCAGGGTGTTCTTCCTGACGGGCGCGCTGGTGGGCACCATCGGCACGATCCTCGGCGTGGTTCTCGGCTGCCTTTTCGCCATCTATTTCGACGCGATCCTCGCCTTCGTGAACGGGGCCGCCGGCGGCGGCGTCTGGGACGGGGCGGTGCGCGGCATCTACCGGCTGCCGGCCAAGCTGGAGGCGGGCGACGTCCTGTCGGCGGTGGCGCTGTCCTTGTTCCTGTCCTGGGGCATTACCCTGTTGCCCGCGCGGCGCGCGGCGCGGATGAACCCGGTGGAGGCCTTGCGCTATGAGTGAGGTTCTGCGGCTTGCGGGCATCGAGAAGACCTACAACCGGGGCAAGCCCAATGCGCTGACCGTGCTCGACGGCGCGTCGATCACGCTGAATGCGGGCGAGGTCGTGGCGCTGGTTGCGCCTTCGGGCGCAGGCAAGTCGACGCTTCTGCACATTGCCGGGCTACTGGACGACGCGGACGCGGGCGAGGTGGCGATCGGCGGAACGGTCTTCACCGGCGCGTCGGATCGGAAGCGCACTGCGGCGCGGCGGGCCGATGTGGGCTTCGTCTACCAGTTCCACCACCTTCTCCCCGAGTTCTCGGCCATCGAGAACGTGATGCTGCCGCAACTGGCCGACGGCGTGGCCGATGGCGCGGCGCGGGAGCGGGCCATGACGCTCCTGGAGCGGGTGGGCGTGGCCAGTCGGGCCGAGAACCGCCCCGCTGCGCTGTCCGGCGGCGAGCAGCAGCGCGTGGCGTTCTGCCGGGCGCTGGCCAACGCGCCGCGGCTATTGCTGGCGGACGAGCCTACGGGGAACCTTGACCCCGCAACTTCGGACACCGTGTTCGGGGCGTTGATGGCGCTGGTGCGCGAGACCGGCATGTCGGCGCTGATCGCCACGCATAACCCCGAGCTTGCCGCGCGGATGGACCGGACGGTGCGGCTGGAGGGCGGGCTTCTGGTCTGACCCGATTTGTTCTGCATCAAGGCCTGGCGGGACGGCGTGCTGTCAGATGAGACAAGGAGGACAGGACATGACCCATTCGATCACAGCATTTCTGGCAGGGGCGCTTCTGGTGCTTGGCACAGGGGCCGCTCAGGCGGCCGACACTGCGGGCCGGACCTCGTATCTCGACCACTGTGCCGTCTGCCACGGTACGGGCGCGCGGGGCGACGGGCCGATGGCGCCTGTGCTGAGCCCGGCGCCTCCGGACCTGACCGGGCTGGCGGCGGCGAATGGCGGGGTGTTCCCGATGGGACGGGTCCTGCGCATGATCGACGGCCGCCGCGAGGTGCTGTCCCATGGCGGGTCAATGCCGATCTTCGGCCTTTTGCTCGACGGGCCGTCGCGCGCGGTTCTGGCACCCGACGGGACCGAAATTGTGGCCAGCGAGTCTCTGGTGGGCATCGCCGAATGGCTTGCTTCGGTTCAGAGGTGAGGCGCAGTTGCATCGGCTGAATCCGGCCCATCCCCCCTTTTTTCTCGAGGAATTCCGGAACATCGGGTCGGGGGGCTGCGTTTTCTTTTCGAAGGCTGATTTTGAAAGGAGAACGTTATGAATTGGGACCAGATCAAAGGCGAATGGCTGCAACTCAAGGGCTCGGCGCGCGAGCGTTGGGGCGAGATGACCGATGACGAGCTGCAGGAAGCGCGCGGCGAGCGCGAACAGCTGATCGGGCTGGTGCAGTCGAAATACGGCAAGGCGCGCGCCGAGGCGGAAGCCGAGGTCGACGCGTGGCATGCCGAACTGAAAGGCGCTGCGTAAGAGCGCTTTGGGCACAGCCCCAAGGGTGCGCCCAGCAGACATGCGCCGGAGGTCCTGACGGGCCTTCGGCGTTTTTCATTTGCGCCCGGCTTCGCCGGTCGCGGTGGGCCGCCAGCGGCGGTCTTTCGAGTATTTTTGAACAGAAGAAGCGGGCTGTTCGTCCCTTGTGTCTCCGTCCTTCGTTCGGGCGGGTGGGGAAGAGAGCGGCGCCGCTCGGGTGCGCCGGTTTCCTGTCTTGGGTCCTTGGGCGTGGTGCCCTTCGGTGGCCGTCTAGGACCGGGAGGCGTGCGAGGGGGTGTCAGCCCCGTCCCGTGAGGGCGCGCGCGTCCCGCGAAACCATTCTGGCAGGCGGGTTGGGGTAAGTGGCCCCGCGCCGCCTGTGTCGTTCGAACGGGGGCAGGTATCGCAGGCAAAGGTTAGGGGCCGGTGTGGCGTCCGCGCGGTGGGGCGCCGGGCGGTGCAACGGCCGCGTCAGCCAATATACACCCAGGCGGCGGTGCCGAAGGTGGCGAGGGTGTAGAGCGAGAAGACCGGATGGGCGGCGGTGAAGCGGAGGCCCAGCGGGTCCTTGAACCTCAGCCAGTCGGCATAGTCGTCGCGGAAGCCTTCGCTCACCACGAGGAGGACGCCCAGAACCAGCACCCAGAGCGCGATCGCGCCGATCATCAGGACGTCGGGGGTCAGGGACATCGCGCCTCCTTTCGCGCATGGCGCGTCCGCAAAGACTAGCGTGCGGGAAGACCGGCGGGAAGCGGTGGGGCGGCTTTCGGGAGGGTGCATGGCGGGTGGGCCTTGGCCGGACCCCTGATGGCGGCGTTAAAACGCGGATGCCGGAGAGGCCGGGCGCGGGCCCGGCCTTTGGCCCCAAGGGGCTACTTGCCGACCTTCTTGCCGCCCACCATGGGCGCGTGTTTGAGCGAGGCGGGGGCCTTGGGCTTTTCCTTCTTCGGCTTCTTGGCCTCTTTGTTTCCCTTGTTCTTTTCCTTCGACATGTGGTCACTCCTGAATGCGCCCGGCCCTCTCGGGGCGGCGGGACGGTCATGCTTTCAGAAGATCAGGGGGGTCGGACCGGTCCGGCTGCGCCGGCAAAACGTCCGGTGGACGTTTTGAGGTCCGAACGGGCGGAGCCCCTTCGTCGGTCCTTCGCCTTAGCCGTTCCATCGGCGGGGCGGTCGGATCGGAAGGGCGGCGCCCGGTTTGCCACGATGATCCCTTGGGGCAGCAGGCCGGTGGCCTGCGGGGTGGAGGGTGCGCCTGATTGGGGTGAGTCGCAATGGGCTTTGTGTGCTCGGTGGGGCGAGGGTAGACCGGGCTTAAGCCCGGCTTTCGGGCAGATGGTGGGTAGGGTGGGAGTTCACCCCACCGTGGCGTCAGCAGAGACGGCGCGACATGCCGGGGTGAAACCCCGGCCTAGTAGTGTTTCGAGTAATGAGAAGTTCTATAGGAACTCCGACCTTCAGCGATCGACAGCGAGGCCAGGTTAATATTTTGACCGGATTGCAACTGCGTGATCTATCCAAGCTGCAATATTCGCCGATATTCGACTGTAGGCGGTCCTACTATCGACGTTACCAGGGTCCAAGACGGGAACTATTCGATCCAGCGGTACGCCTCTTACATTGAATTCGGAAAAAGGATTGTTTCCCGGATAGCTCTGATAGCCATAGCGATCCTGTAGGCGATCAATTCTTACGCCTAGTAGGCCCTTTCCAGAGTTCCAACCCTCAAGAATTTCGTAATTGATCCACTTTCGTCCTGCAGTTTCGGCGCCAATCAAGACTACGACACATGATTTCCCATGCATCTGATTTGAAATCCACCGTGTGATAGCTTGGTCGCCTCCCCGCTTGATCTGTTCCCAATCATTGTCTGAGGCAACGCGGTTACCGTCGACCATTCCAATATTTCTCACTTGGCCTGCTCTCCAGGCGTCATTTGAATAGTGGAAGCTGAAGAAGACTCTCTTAACCATTGAAATAGCCCTAGTTCGTATGATGCCGCTGCAATAATGGATAGTAGAATAATACCGTGAAATGCTACCAAGGTTTTCGAGAATGTTGCAGAAATCCAACCGCCAACATCTATTGATAAGTCGCTAGCATTCATGTCAAAATTTACTGGAATATCTGTGTTCTTGCGTACTCTTTCATAGTGAGCACGATACTTTCTCTCTTCCCACAAGAAGTAGCCATCGAGACCCCAAAATACGGCCAGCGGAACGATAGAAAATAAGCCGAGGCCAAGGCTGCCTTGGTTGACGGCAAACGAAAGCAGTGCCGTGACGATGAGAACGGTCCAGCCTTTCAAAAGAAACGAATTGGTGGATAGGCGATTCACTACGCCTTGAATAAATTCTAGATGCTTAATTCGAGGTTCATCCATATATCAAACATCCAACTCCTCAACAAACCGCGCGTTCTCCTGAATATACTGAAACCGCAGTTCCGGCTTCTTGCCCATCAGGCGCTCCACCAGGTCGCCGGTTTCGCCGGGTTCGTCCTCGTCGATGGTCACGCGGATCAACGTGCGTGATTTCGGGTCCATCGTCGTCTCTTTCAGGTCCTTGGCGTCCATCTCGCCCAGACCCTTGAAGCGCTGCACGTCGATCTTGCCCTTGCCGCCGAGACCTTTCGCCAGCGCCGCTTCCTTCGCGGCGTCGTCGGCCACGTAGAGGCGGTTGGCCCCCTGCGTCAGCCGGTAGAGCGGCGGGCAGGCGAGGTAGAGGTGGCCCTGGTCGATGAGGGGGCGCATCTGGGTGAAGAAGAAGGTCATCAGCAGCGACGCGATATGTGCGCCGTCGACATCGGCGTCGGTCATGATGATGACCTTCTCGTAGCGCAGATCGTCGAGGTTGAAGCGGGTGCCGAGGCCGACGCCGAGCGCCTCGCAGAGGTCGCTGATCTCGGTGTTCGAGCCCAGCTTGGAGGACGCTGCGCCGAGAACGTTCAGGATCTTGCCCTTGAGGGGCAGAAGCGCCTGTGTCTCGCGGTTGCGGGCGGCCTTGGCCGAGCCACCCGCTGAATCCCCCTCGACGAGAAAGATTTCGGTGCCCTCGCGGGACTTGGCGGTGCAGTCGGTCAGCTTGCCGGGCAGGCGCAGCTTCTTGGTGGCGCTTTTGCGCTGGGTTTCCTTTTCCTGACGGCGTCTCAGGCGTTCTTCGGCGCGGAGGACGAGGAAATCGAGGATGGCGCCCGCGGACTTGGTGTCGGCGGCGAGCCAGTTGTCGAAATGGTCGCGGACGGCACCTTCGACCATCTTGGCGGCGGCCTCGGTCGAGAGGCGGTCCTTGGTCTGGCCCACGAATTGCGGCTCGCGGATGAAGACCGAGACGAGGGCCGAACCGCCCGCGGTCAGGTCCTCGCGGGTGATCTGGCCCGCCTTGCGGTTGCCCACCAGTTCGCCATAGGCGCGGATGCCCTTGAGGATCGCGGCCCAGAAGCCCGCCTCGTGGGTGCCGCCCTCGGGCGTGGGGACCGTGTTGCAGTAGGACTGGATGAAGCCGTCGCGGGCAGGGGTCCAGTTGATGGCCCATTCGACCTTGCCGGGCTGGCCGAATTTCTCGTGGAAATCGACGAGGCCCGCGAAGGGGCGGTCGGCATAGGTGGTGGCGCCGGCGAGGGTTTCCGACAGGTAGTCGGACAGGCCGCCGGGGAAGTGGAACGTGGCCTCGGTGGGCGTCTCGCCGTCGTCGATCTGGGATTTCCAGCGGATTTCGACGCCGGAAAAGAGATAGGCCTTGGAGCGCGCCATCTTGAAAAGGCGGGCGGGTTTCATCTTGAGAGAGCCGAAGATCTCGGCGTCGGGATGGAAGGTCACGGTGGTGCCCCGCCTGTTTGGGGCGGCGCCCAGCTTTTCGACCGGACCCTGCGGGATGCCGCGCGAGAAGGACTGCGCGAAAAGCTCGCGGTTCCGCGCGACCTCGACCCGGAGCGTGTCTGAGAGGGCGTTCACGACGCTGACGCCGACGCCGTGAAGGCCGCCCGAGGTCTCGTAGGCTTTGCCCGAGAACTTGCCGCCCGCATGGAGCGTGCAGAGGATGACCTCGAGGGCGGACTTGTCGGGGAACTTGGGGTGCGGGTCGACCGGGATACCGCGCCCGTTGTCGCGGATCGTGACCGAGCCGTCGGCGTTCAGCTCGACCTCGATCCGGTTGGCGTGGCCTGCGACGGCCTCGTCCATGGAGTTGTCCAGCACCTCGGCCACGAGGTGGTGAAGCGCGCGTTCATCCGTGCCGCCGATATACATGCCGGGGCGCTTGCGGACGGGTTCGAGACCTTCGAGCACCTCGATGGAGGTGGCGTCATAGGTGTCGGACGAGACAGAGGCGAGAAGGTCGTCGGCCATGGGGATTCTGCTCTTTTTTGCTTTGCCGCATTAGAGCAAGCGGCGGGGCCGGGGGCAATGGTCGAGAATGCCGGATCCGGGGTGTGAGATTATGCCTTTTCAGGAAACTAAACGTTTCAGAACTTGAATGTGACGATGAGAGGAGCAGCTGTGCGAGGCGCTTCGCCAAAGGGTATTGGCCTCAATCATATGAAAACAAACATGTTTCTGAGGCGCTGCGGGTCGCGCCGGTCCGGGCGCTGTCTGCGTCCGGCGCGTCCGGCGGCGCGTGCCCGGCGCCCATCTTAACCAGTGTTAATCCTTCCCTGATCCTCAGGCCTTCTGTAGCCTCGAGAGAGTGTAACTGTGTTCTAGTGGGGGACATCATGAAAACTTCTCTGACAGCCGTGGCTGTGGCCGTGGCTTTTGCAGCATCCGCCGGAATGGCGTCTGCAGCGACGTATAACTTTAAGGAATTGGCGGACGGATCGGCAGGCGAGTCGGCTTACACCACCTACAGCATCGGTGGCATCGATTTCACGGCGACCCAGAACCTGGATTCGGGTGAAGAGGGCGATAACGGCGCGGAAGCCGCCGTCGTCTATCTTGACGCGGGCAACGCTGGCATGGGCGTCTGTGGTTACGCCAACAACATTGGCCCCAACCCGGAGTCCGGCGCGAATGTCTGCCTGAACGCGGATGGCGGCGGCAATTCCAGCGACGACAGCATCCAGTTTGAGAAAGAGGAAATCCTCTATCTCTCTGCGACCGATGGCGATGTCGTGCTCGAATCGATCTGGGTCAACTACAACCATGATCGCAATTCGGGCGAATTCGACGCCTGGACCTGGGTGATCGGTGGCACCACCTATACAAGCGCAGATCTCATTCCGGATACCCTGGGCGACAGCGGTGGCGCGGACTGGCGCATCGATCTCGGGCTGATCATCAGCGACG
Source organism: Kangsaoukella pontilimi (assembly GCF_009830125.1). Taxonomy (GTDB): domain Bacteria; phylum Pseudomonadota; class Alphaproteobacteria; order Rhodobacterales; family Rhodobacteraceae; genus Kangsaoukella; species Kangsaoukella pontilimi. The sequence goes on from NZ_WUPT01000002.1 coordinate 793,399, forward strand.
AGCCGACTTCGATCTGGATGACCGCTGGCCCGAACTCCTACATCTCGGCCATGTCTGTGTCGGCTGTTCCGCTTCCGGCCGGTGGCCTGCTGCTTCTTGCGGGTCTGGGCGGTCTGGCCGCGCTGCGTCGCAAGCGCGCCTGACGCAAACTTCATTCCGGAAAGGGCCCGCGCACGCCGCGGGCCTTTTTCATTTCCGGCCGAAGAGGCGCGAGAAAAACCCGCCAACGCGGTCGCGCGCTATGTCCACGTCTTCTTCGATATCCTCGATCACCGGGTCGATCCGCGCCTGACGGAAATTCCGCCAGAGCCGCCAGATCGTGGCGCTGATGATTAAGACGATGGTCAGGAAGATGATGTTGAACCAAGGGATCAGCCGTGTGTCCGGCCCGGGGACGGGCTCGATCGAGGTGGCGTTGGGAAAGATCGAGAAGATCTGCGCGCGCCAGCCATAGTGCCGGACGGCCACCCATGTGGGCGCTGTCTCTGTCGAGACGAGGTTTCGCGCCTGCGTCTGCAAATCCGCCGTATCGAACTTGAAATAGGGCGGCCAGCCCCAGCCTGTGTCCTCGTTCCGGAAGACCAGCGGCGATCCGTCGGGCTGGATCGTCTCGATGAAGAACACGTCGCGGTTGACGTTCGAGACCGCATCGCCCGCGCCGGAATTCTGCCAGAAGGTCGAATTCGAGCCGAAGTCCACGCGCCGCACCTCGGTGTTCACGATGCGCACGATATCGCGGTCGGGCAGGTTGTAGTGAAACACCCCCGCGATGACGAGGAAGACGATGATGCGTGCGGTCCAGGCGATATATTTCATGAAGGTAAAGGTGGGCCTTCGGGGCGCCTTCGGCAAGGTCTTTTCCGAGAGCCCGCGCCATGGCAGGGTTCGCCCATGAGACTTGAGGGAAAGACCGCGATCGTCACCGGAGCCGGCTCGGGCTTTGGCCGGGGCATTGCGCTGGCTTTTGCGCGCGAGGGCGCGGCGGTGATGGTCGTCGATATCGACAGTGAAGCGGCCTTCGAAGTCGCACGCGAAATCGGCGATACGCGTCTTGCGTGGCGCGCAGATGTCTCCTCGGACCGCGCGGTCGAGGCTATGGCGAAGAACGCCATGACGCTCTGGGGCCGGATCGACATCCTGGTGAACAATGCAGGGATCACCCACCTGCCGAAGCCTCTGGAAGACGTCTCCGAAGACGAGTTCGACCGTGTTCTCGCCGTGAATGCCAAATCCGTCTACCTGACCGCCCGCCATATCGTGCCGCTGATGAAAACCGCCGGACGGGGCGCCATCGTCAATATCGCGTCCACCGCCGGGGTCAGTCCGCGCCCAAGGCTCAACTGGTACAATGCGTCCAAAGGCTGGATGATCACGGCGACAAAGGCGATGGCGGTCGAGCTTGCGCCCGAGGGTATCCGCGTCAACGCGATCAACCCGGTGGCGGGAGAGACGCCGCTTCTGGCCAGCTTCATGGGCGAGGACACGCCCGAGATGCGGGCGAAGTTCCTCTCCACCATCCCCGTCGGGCGCTTTTCCACGCCCGAAGACATTGCCGAGGCGGCGGTCTATCTGGCGTCCGATGCGTCCTCGATGGTCACCGGCGTGGCGCTCGAAGTGGATGGCGGGCGCTGTATATGAGCGCGCGTGTGCCCGCCCTTCTGACGGTCTATGCGGGCCGCTTCGAAAGCCAGCCGCTGGCCTTTTCGGCGCTTCTGGATGCGGCGGACAGTCTGCGGATCAAGGTGGACCTCGCCGATGTGGACGTGATCCGCGAGGCGCGCGAGGTGCGGCTGGCGCATTACTTCCGCCCCGCCATCGTCGCCCGGATCGAGGCGGCGCGGGGCGAGGACGATACGCTTCTCGTCGCGCGGCCTTCCACCCTTACGGCCCATCCCGGCTTTCCGCCCCAGGGCGCGCGCGTCCGGCTTCTGGGTCGCTTCGCGGGCGAGGTGGTCGAGGCATGAGGCCGGGGCCGCAGAACGCCATCACCGATGTGCCGGGGCTGACCGTCGGGCAGGCGTCGGACCGGGCGGCGAAGACCGGGGTCAGCGTCGTGGTGGGCGACCGTCCCATGGTCGCGGGCGTCCATGTCATGGGCGGCGCGCCCGGCACGCGCGAGACCGACCTTCTCAGCCCGGACGCGACGGTGCCGGGTGTCGATGCGCTGGTCCTGTCAGGCGGCTCGGCTTTCGGCCTCTCGGCAGCCGAAGGCGTGGTGGCGGGTCTTCGCGCGGCGGGTCGCGGGTTCGAGGCGGCGGGGCATCGTGTGCCGATCGTTCCGGCGGCGATCCTCTTCGACCTCGCCGCGGGCGGCGGCGCGCGCGCTGACGGCCTCTATCGCCGCCTCGGTCGACAGGCATTCGATGCGCGGGGGCTCGATGTGGCGCTCGGCTCGGAAGGGGCCGGCACCGGTGCCACGGTGGCGGGCCTCAAGGGCGGGATCGGCACGGCGTCGGCGGTGCTGCCCTCGGGCACGACCGTGGGCGCTCTTGTTGCGGTCAATGCGCTCGGTCAGGTGACGGTGGGCGACGGCCCCCACTTCTGGGCGGCCCCCTTCGAGGAGGCGGGCGAATTCGGCGGTCTTGGCCCTGCGACCGCTCCGGCAGGACCGCCCCGCACGAAACTCGGGCCGATGAACACGACGATCGCCGTGGTCGCAACCGACGCGCGGCTCGACAAGGCCGGCGCCACCCGCCTTGCCATCATGTCCCATGACGGCATGGCCCGCGCCATCGTGCCCGCGCATACGCCGCTCGACGGAGACCTCGTCTTCGCCGCCTCGACCGCAGAGCGCGATCTCCCCGAGGCCGAGCGCCTCCTCCTCGGTCACGCCGCCGCCACCTGCCTCGCCCGTGCCATTGCGCGGGGCGTGTTCAACGCCAGTACGGCCGAGGGCGACGCCCTGCCCACCTGGGCCGAGACTTTCACCTGACCCTTTCTTCTTGGGAAAAATACTCCCGCCGGAGGCGGAAATCGCCGCGAAGCGGCCCCCCCGCGACGGCGTGAGCAATTGCGAAGCAATCTCCCGAGCCGGCGCAATTCAGGCCAGCAGGGAGCGGACCAGCGGGCTGTCGGGCGCCTCCAGATCGTCGAGAATGTCGAAATGGTGCCGCCCGGGCGCGACACGCTCTTCCGCGCCCCAGGCCTCGGCCAGCCAGCGCGCCTGATCGAGAAAGACCGGGCGCTCCTCGGCACCGACCCAGACGCTGACCGGCACTTCCGGCGCGGGATGCAGAACGGGGCTTTCCGCCTCTGCCTCTGCCGGGTCGAGCCTCAGCCCCTCGTTCATCGCCGTTTCCAGAAGCGGGCGCAGGTCGGCCACCGGCGAGAGCGGCACGATCCGCCTCAGCCTTTCCCGCACGTCCGGGGCCAGCGCGACGTCGCGGCAGCCCATGCGCGCCACCAGATGCCCGCCCGCCGAATGGCCCGTCAGGACGATGGGACCACGCACCAGAGCCGCCGCCGCCGTGACGGCGCCTGCGATGTCGCGGGTGATCTCGGCAATCCGCGCCTCAGGCGCGAGCCTGTAGGAGGGCATCGCCACGGCCCAGCCGCGCGCGGTCAGCCCGGCGGCGAAATGCGACCAGTACCCCCGGTCGAAGCGGAGCCAGTAGCCACCATGGACGAAGACCACGAGCCCTTCGGCCGGCCCCGCGGGATGGAAGACATCCAGCCGCTGCCGCTCGTATGCGCCGTAGGAATGGTTCAGCCGGGCGCGGCCGACGGCGGCCTCGCGCTCGCGGAAGGCCTGCGCGGCGGTTTCCCACCGTTCGATATAGCCGCCCGCATCGGGGATGAAGTCGGCATTGGCATAGGCTTGGCTGGCGTCCATCCGGCGGGCCTTTCTTCCGGGGTCACTCGGTCCTATACCGTCAGGCAAATCAGACCGGGCCGCAAGCGCCCGAAGGGAGACATGCCATGCTCGACACCAAGACCGATCTGACCGCACTTCTGAACGACCCCTCGCTTCTGGAAACCCGCGCCTATCTGGCGGGCGACTGGACCGAAGGCACGGGCGGGCGCAGCTTCGAGGTCGTGAACCCCGCGCGCGGCGACGTGATCGCCAGTGTGGCCGATATCGACCGCGGCCAGATCGCCGCCGCCATCGACCGGGCGCATGCCGCGCAGAAGGACTGGGCGGCGCGGACCGCCAAGGAGCGTGCGAATATCCTGCGCGCCTGGTACGACCTGATGATGGCGAATGCCGACGACCTCGCCACGATCCTGACTGCCGAGCAGGGCAAGCCGCTGGCCGAGGCCAAGGGCGAGATCGCCTATGGCGCGTCCTTCATCGAGTGGTTCGCCGAAGAGGCCAAGCGCGTCTATGGCGAGACGATTCCCGGCCACCAGCCGGACAAGAGGATCACCGTCATCAAGCAGCCCATCGGCGTGGCCGCCGCGATCACGCCCTGGAACTTCCCGAACGCCATGATCACGCGGAAGGCGGGACCGGCGCTTGCCGCGGGCTGCGCCTTCCTCGTCCGGCCGGCCTCGCTGACGCCGCTGTCGGCGCTGGCGCTCGGCGTTCTGGCCGAGCGGGCGGGGCTGCCCAAAGGTATCTTCTCGGTGATCCCCTCGACGGCTTCGTCCGACGTTGGCAAGGAGTTCTGCGGGAACCCGAAGGTGCGGAAGCTGTCCTTTACCGGTTCGACCGAGGTGGGCCGTATCCTGCTCCGTCAGGCCGCCGACCAGGTCATGAAATGCTCGATGGAGCTGGGCGGCAACGCGCCGTTCATCGTTTTCGACGACGCCGATATCGACGCCGCGGTCGAGGGGGCCATCGCCTGCAAGTTCCGCAACAACGGACAGACCTGCGTCTGCGCCAACCGTATCTACGTGCAGGACGGCGTCTATGACGCCTTCGCCGAGAAGCTGGCGGCGCGGCTCGGGCAGATGAAGGTGGGCGACGGGCTGGACGGGGCCGATCTCGGCCCGCTGATCGAGCCCTCTGCCGTCGACAAGGTGCGCGAGCATATCGAGGACGCGACCGCCAAGGGCGGCACGGTCTTCTACGGTGGCTCGCCCAGCAATCTGGGCGGTCTCTTCTTCGAGCCGACCATCGTGACCGGGGCCACCCGCGAGATGAAGGTGGCGACGGAAGAGACCTTCGGCCCCTTCGCGCCACTCTTCCGCTTCAAGGACGAGGACGAGGTGATCGAGTTGGCCAACGACACGATCTTCGGCCTCGCCTCGTATTTCTATGCCAAGGATATCAGCCGCGTGACAAAGGTGGCCGAAGCGCTGGAATACGGGATCGTGGGCGTGAACACCGGCATCATCTCGACCGAGGTTGCGCCGTTCGGCGGGGTCAAGCAGTCGGGCCTTGGCCGCGAGGGGTCGCATCACGGGATGGATGACTATCTCGAGATGAAATACATCTGCACCAGCGTCTGAGAGGGTTTGCGCCGGCCTTCGGCCGTCGCGGTGGGGCGATCGCTGACGCGATCGCCATTGGGGGCTCTGCCCCCGCCGCCCTTCGGGCGTCTCCCCCGGGATATTTCGAAACAGGCGAAGAAGCCGTGTCGTGTCTCTTGAGGGGGCGGACATGGCGTCAGGCTGGACAGGACGCAAGGTCCGCGCCGCCTGGACCTGGGATCGGTCAAATGCTGCGACGCCTCCGCCTGCCGTTTCAGCGGGACAGCGCCTCGGCGAGGCGCATGAGGTCGATCGCTTCGGCGCGGTAGCCGAAGGGGTCGTCGCCGCGCGCGCCGGTGGCGAGGTCGATCGCCTCGTCAAAGCCCCAGCCGCCGAGATAGTGCCCGCCCCTGAGAAGCTGACCGAAGCCGGCGACCGCCACCGAGAAGTGCACATCCGGCGTGGCCGTGCCCATCTCCGGCAGGATCGGTGTCTCGATGAGCTTGCTCTGTTCTTCTCCCGGTTCCTTGTAGCGGAGTTTGAGGTATCCGAGTTCGCCTGACGGGTCCGTGACAGAGCTGTCGTCGGCGTAGCGGAGCGGGCCGGTCAGAACGGCGTCCGAGCCGACCGGCGTGACCTCGTAGATTGCGGTCACACGGTGCCCCGCGCCGATATCGCCGGCGTCGACCCTGTCGTTGTTGAAATCCTCGCGGGTGAGGCCGCGCGTCTCGTAGCCGATCAGACGGTATTCGGCGATCCGGGCCGGGTTGAACTCGACCTGCACCTTCACGTCGCCCGCGATAGGAAAGAGCGCGCCGGTCAGCTGGTCGACCAGCACCTTCCGGGCCTCGGAGAGCGTGTCGATATAGGCGGCCTGCCCGTTTCCGTTCTGCGCGAGCGCCTGCATCGTGGCGTCGTCGAGATTGCCGCGTCCGAAGCCGAGAACGCTCAGATACGTGCCGCTGTCGCGTTTCCGCGCGATCAGGTCTTCGAGCGCGCTCGGGTCCGAGAGCCCGACGTTGAAATCGCCGTCCGTCGCGAGGATGACGCGGGTCACTTCGCCATCCGCCGCCATGGCCTCGGCCGTGCTGTAGGCCTGTTCAAGGCCCGCCTCGCCCGCGGTCGAGCCGCCCGCCTCAAGCCGGTCGAGGGCGGCGAGGATGGTGCTGCGCTCGGTAGCCGGGGTGGGCGGCAGGACCTGACCGGCGCTGCCGGCATAGGTCACGATCGAGACCTCGTCCTGGGGCCGTAGTTCCGACAGCATCAGGCGGAAGGACTGCTTGAGAAGAGACAGCTTGTTCGGTGCCTGCATGGAACCGGAGGTGTCGATGAGGAAGACGAGGTTCAGGGGCGGGCGATCTACGATGGCGGGAAGCGTGCCTTGCAGGCCGATATGGACGAGTTCCGTGCCGGCATTCCACGGGCTGGGCAGCACCGTGACGGTGGTCGAGAAAGGCGCGTCTCCTGTGGGTGCCGGATAGTCATAGGGAAAGTAGTTCACCATTTCCTCGACTCGGACCGCGGCCTCGGGGGGCAGCATCCCGGCCATGAGGGACGAGCGGACGACCGCGTAGGAGGCCGTGTCCACGTCCACCGAGAAGGTCGAAACGGGCTCGTCGCGCGTGACCTTGACGCTGGAAGGCGCCTCGTTGGCGAAAGCCTCTGTGTCGGCCTCCTGAAGGGCTGTGCCCGGTTCGGGTGCGACGATGACCCGCCGAGCGGAGGGGGGCACGACGAGGGCCTCGTCCATCGCGGTCAGACCCGTGGCGCGGCTTTCCTTCTGGAGGATCTCTGCCTCTGGCACGGCCATCTCGGCGGCAGCTGGGGCGCGGATCGTTCGGTCGATCACGATCGGGCGCGTCGCGGGTGCGATGGGTGCAGTCTCTACCGCAACGGCCTCGGGGGCCTCGGCCAGATCGGCCAGGGGCGGTGTCTCGGCCTCGGCCGGGGCCTGCCGGGGGGCGGCCGTGTCCGTTCTCAGGCCGGCCGGGCCGCTCAGGTCAGGGGCCAGCACCCGATCGCCGAGGGGCGTCAGCACCAGAAACCCCACGGCGACCAGCGCCGTCGTGGCGGTCAGGCCGCCGCGTGTGGTGATTGCATCGATCATCCGTCTCACTCCTTTTCCGAATGCGCCCTTTTCGGGGGCATCGGATGTGAGACGGGCGCGGGCGCTGCCTTCTTGGAGCGCACGGAAATTTTTCTGCGCCTCGGCGAGGGTGCGGGCCTTGCGCGCCGCGTCCGGCGTGGGCGTGGCGCTGTCAAAGGCGCGTTTCAGGTCGTCGAAGTCGTCGCTCATGCCTCGGCCTCCTTGAGGGCCTTCAGGTGTTTCTTGGCCTCCGAGATCCGCCAGCTGACTGTGCCTTCGCTGACCCCGAGAACTTCGGCGGCCTCTCTGTGCGTCAGGTCGTCCAGGACCAGCGCCACCGTGTCGCGCAGGGCTTCCGGCAATGTGGACATGGCGTCTTCGAGCCAGGTCTGCGCGGCGGCGGCCTCGGTCGCCTCGCTGCGCCGTGCGCGCTCGACCTCGCCCCAGCCGAGCGCGGCGCGGCTCCGGCTGGCGCTCCGGCGACGGCGGTCGGACGCGGCGTTGACGACCACGCGGTAGAGCCAGGTCGTGAACCTGGCATCGCCCCGGAACCCGCGTAGCTTGGCCGGGAGGGCCAGGGCGACATCCTGGGTCAGGTCCTCTGCCTCGGCGGCGCGCCCGGTCAAGCGAAAGGCAAGGCGGAACACCCGGTCGTAATGGCGCGCGAGCAGGGCCGCGAAGGCGGCGTCGTCGCCTGCTGCGGCAGCCATGGCCAATCTCTCGTCGCTCGCTTCCATGCGCATCACGATGGGTATGACGGCGGCCAGCGGTCAATCCTTGGCGGGTGAATGAAAAAAATATTGCGTGGGCGGAGGGCTTGCTGGGGGCTCTGCCCCCGACGCGCGGTCCCCGCGCGCCTCCCCCGGGATTTCTCGGACCCAAAGAAACCGGAGGTGGGGAGAATTTGAATCAAATTGTGGTTCTTCTTGGGAAAAATACTCCGGGGAGCGCGAGGGGTGGAACCCCTCGCATGCGTCGGATGCGTCAGCGTCCGACGCCCACCGCGACGGCCGAAGGCCGGCGCAAAGCCTTGGGCTTGCCGGGCGGGGCGGAACCCTTCAAAAGACCTGAATGGCAAAGCAGCTTCCCTATTCCACGATCCACGAGATTTTCAGCCGCTTCAGGGCGGCCGAGGCAGAGCCCAAGGGCGAGCTTGAGCATGTGAACGCCTTTACGCTCGTGGTGGCGGTGGCGCTTTCGGCGCAGGCCACCGATGCGGGGGTGAACAAGGCCACGAGGGAGCTGTTCCGGATCGCGGATACGCCCGAGAAGATGCTGGCCCTCGGCGAAGAGGGTGTCATCGAGCATATTAGGACGATCGGGCTCTACCGGAACAAGGCGAAGAACGTCATCAAGCTCTGCCGCATCCTGATCGACGAATATGGCGGTGAGGTGCCGTCCTCGCGCGCCGCGCTGCAATCGCTTCCCGGTGTCGGGCGGAAAACGGCGAATGTGGTTCTGAACATGTGGTTCGGTCAACCGGCACAGGCCGTCGACACGCATATCTTCCGGGTGGGCAATCGGACCGGAATCGCACCGGGCAAGGATGTGGATGCTGTCGAGCGGGCCATCGAGGACCATGTGCCCGCCGAATTCCAGCAGCATGCCCATCACTGGCTGATCCTGCACGGACGCTATATCTGCGTGGCGCGAAAGCCCAAATGCGGGGCCTGCCTGATCCGGGACCTCTGCCAATACGAGGACAAGACAGAATGACCAAGCGCTACGATGTCGTGGGGATCGGCAACGCGATCGTCGACGTGATCTCACCGGTGGACGACAATTTCCTCGACCTCATGGGGATCGAAAAGGGGATCATGCAGCTGGTCGAGAGGCCTCGCGGCGAAATGCTCTATGGTGCCATGAAGGAGCGCGTTCAGGCGCCCGGCGGGGCGGTGGCGAACACGCTTGCAGGGCTTGGCAATCTGGGGCTTTCCACCGCCTTCATCGGGCGTGTGCATGACGACGCGCTCGGGCGCTTCTACGCGCGCTCGATGTCCGAGGGAGGGACCGAGTTCGTCAACGCCCCGGTGCCGGGGGGAGAGCTTCCGACCTCGCGCTCGATGATCTTCGTGTCCCCCGATGGTGAGCGGTCGATGAACACCTATCTGGGCATCTCCTCCGAAATCGGGCCGGATGATGTGTCGGACGCCGTGGCGGGCGAGGCGCAGATCCTGTTTCTCGAGGGGTATCTCTATGACAAGGACAAGGGGAAGGCCGCCTTCGAGCGCGCCGCGAAGCTCTGCCGTGAGAAGGGCGGGCGCGCGGGCATCGCGCTCTCCGACCCGTTCTGCGTCGACCGGCACCGGGACGATTTCCGGCGGCTGGTGCGGGATCTGGATTACGTCATCGGGAACGAGCACGAGTGGGAATCGCTCTACCAGACCGATCTGAGCGCGGCGATGGAGCAGGCCGCGGCGGAGTCCGGGCTGGTCGTCTGCACGCGGTCGGGCGCGGATGTGCTGTTGCAGCGGGGCGACGAGAGCGTGTCCGTCCCGGTCCGGCGCGTGGTGCCTGTGGATGCCACCGGCGCAGGCGACCAATTCGCGGCGGGGTTCCTCTATGGCTACGCGACAGGCGCGCCGCTGGATGTGGCGGGTCGCATGGGATGCGTGTCAGCGGCCGAGGTGATCGGACATTACGGCGCGCGTCCGAAGGCCGATCTCAAGGAGCTCTTCCGGAAGGAAGGCCTGCTCTGAACGGGTGGCGGGGGGGCTGTCTGCCCCCCACTGCGCGCGGGTCGCCCGCGCGCAGCTCCCCCCGAGGATTTATCAGACCCAAAGAGATCAGGCCGGGGTCGCGGTGCCGAACATACGGTGATTGAGCCGCCAGAGCCCCCAGGCCAGCGGGATCGCCGCCAGGCCGCCAAGGGCGTAGACCATCGGCTCGTCCGAAAAGGTCTCGAAGGCCTGCGTATAGGCGTGGATGCCGAGGAACGTGACCGCCGTGTTGAAGAGGCCGCGGCGGTGCGAGGCGGCGGCGAGCCAGGCGCCGGCGACCAGCAGCACGGCCCAGACCACGCTGAAGACATGCTCGGAAATCTGGAAGAATTCGGCGCGCCAGACCTCCATCGCGGCGTTGTAATCGCTGTAATGGGTGAAGTCGCTGTAGTTGGGTGCGGCGTCGCGGAAGAAGGACAGCCCCACCTCGTCGCCCCAGAGCGACCCCACGAGGAAGGCGAGGTTGCCCACGACGGCGGCCATGATCGCGAAAATGCCCGCGTGTCGGCCGATCCGGTCGGAGGTGTTTGCGACGACCCATGCGGCGGCGCCGATGGCGGCCGCCATTTGCAGGATCGTGAGCGTCGGCTCGGGCGAGTAAAAGACATAGGCCGCGTGGAAATAGGCCGTCCCCGTTGACAGTGCCTGCGCGAAGGGCACCACGGCCAGCGCGGTCACGGCCCGGACATTGACGAAGAGACCGGCGGCGAGGAGCACGGCGGTCGCGTAGAGCGAATAGGCGACATTGGCCCAGCCGTGGCCGATCTCGACATCCACCACCAGCCATCCGCCGACGAGGTGCAGGGCCGCGCCCATCAGCATGAGGGCTCCGGTGGAGAAGGCGAGCGGCTCGGGGCTTTTGCGAAAGAGCCAGCCGAAGACGGCGGCGATTGCGGCGCCTAGGACGGTCAGGGTCCAGGGGGCGATGTCGGCGTATTTGTCGGCGATCTCGACACCTGCGCCCGCGATCAGCATCCCGCCACCGATCAGAGCGCCCGCATGTCCCAGCATCCGGTAGAGCGGCCCGCCTTTCACGAGGACGGCGGCGCCGATGCCGAGGAAGGCGAGACCGAGGAGCGCCACCCCGGCGGCGTCCGCGATCCAGAAGACGAAACCGAGAGATGCGGCGATGATGCCGGCGCAGAGGACGATGTTGACCACGAGGGCGAGCATCGTATCGCGCGAGCGCCGCGCGATCTCGGCGCCCTGCGCTTCGGTCAGGATGCCTTCGGCCACGAGGGCTTCGGTTTGAACGACATGGGGCATGAGGGTCTCCAGAAGTTTGAACGCTGTTCATATTCGTTATATTTGAACGATGTTCAAGAATATTTTCGCGAAAGGACGCTAGGTCAGTTTTATCGGTGTCCCTGTCGTTTTGATGAGTTTGCAGGCGGGAAGCCGCGAAGCCTTGGCCAATGACGGTGTGCGCTATCCATTGTCTCTGTTTTCAGAACAAAGATTGGCCAATTTTGACAATAATGTGAAGAATCGGGTTACCCTTGCGTCAAGGGGACGTTGCGAAAGGGGACAGCCATGCGCGGAACACCCATTCTTCCGGACATTTTCGGAGACGAATTCGAGTTCGTTGAAACGCTTTTCAGCGGCGAGGCGCCGCCAGATCGGGACGGCGGCGCGGCGGATGGCCCTGCGCTGGCCGACGCGCTCGGACTGCCGGACGCGGCCGAAGATGCGCCGGTGCTGCCGGTCGAGGCGGACCCGGCGGGACCTGAGGGCGGAATGCCGTCTGTCACGCCCTGGGGCGAGGATGCGCAAGCCGCGACAGCGTCGATAACCGTGGACTGGGTCGAGGTCTCGCCGTTTAACACGCACGCGGGCAACCACGGCGGTGGCGGCGGCTCGGACGGTGGAGATACCGGCGGGAGCGGCAAGCCCCCGAAAGACGGCGGCGGCGGAGGAGGAAAGGGTGGGGGTGACATCCTTTACTATTCCGATAACGGCGTCGAGGCAGGCACTGAAGGAAGCGACGGACTTTTAGGTTTCGATATTGTCCTCAGGTTCACCGGGGACGGATGGACCGAACTGCTTCTGGACGCATTCAAGGATGCCGCAGACTATCTCACGACGATCATTCAGGACGACTGGGATCTCGACGGTACATCCGAGATTACAGCCCGGCGTGAGAAGCTCGTCTGGGACGATCTTCTGATCGACGTGTCGCTCACGACTATCGACGGCAGCGGTGGTGTGAATGGAAATGTTCTGGCGCAAGCCGGTCCTGCGGGCTTCTGGCCGGCTGACATCGGTCTGCCGGCGCAGGGCTTCATCGAGTTCGATACGTATGATTTCGTCACCAGCACCGAATATGCAGGGCTGGAAGACGAGATCGCCTTCCACGAGATGATGCATGTTCTTGGTTTCGGTACGCTCTGGGGAGATCCGAACTTGCTGAACCCTTACGGGAAGAGCCTGTTGGACGGGAGTGGCGACTATAACGGTACGTGGGGTACGGATGCGTATGCAGCCGAATTCGGCGGAACCGGATCGGTGCCTGTGGAAGGTAGCGGTGGGGCGGGAACCGCCGGCGGTCACTGGGACGAACAGAACCTCGGGACATTCGTAGATGAGGGCATCGACCCCAATGATCCCTCTGATGACATAACCATGTATGGCAGCGACGAACTGATGACTGGCTACATCAGCGGATCGAATTTCCTGTCCTACACCTCGGTCATGTCGCTGCAGGATCTGGGCTATGACGTCGCCTATGTGGACTACGACCCCAGCGTCTACACCTATGACGGCGTTGACATCGACACGATCGCCTGACCTTTCGTCACGCCACCGAAAAGAGCGTTCCGTAGGGACGCTCTTTTTCGTTCCGCTTGACGCCCCACCGCGCTGCGGCCAAAAGATCCCAATGTTGGCCTATATCATAAGACGCGTCGCGCAGTCCGTCCTCGTCCTTCTGGTGGTCGGGCTGGTCGCCTTTTCGATGTTCCGCTTCGTGGGCGATCCGATCGACAACATGCTCGGTCAGGAGCGGACGCAGGCCGATATCGACCGGCTGAGGACAACGCTCGGCCTCGATCAGCCGTTCCCCGTGCAGTACTGGCGTTTTCTCGAAGGGGCGGCGCAGGGGAATTTCGGCGTGAGCTATCGTCAGGGGCGCCCGGTGAGCGAGATCATCGTCGAGCGCGCGCCCGCGACGCTGGAACTGGCGCTGGTCTCGGGGGTCTTCGCGCTGGCGCTCGGGATCGGGCTGGGGGTCTTCACGGCGATCCGAAGGGACGGTTTCGCGGCCAACGCGATCATGTCTTTATCTCTGATAGGGGTCAGTCTGCCCACATTCCTGATCGGCATCCTGCTGATCTACCTGTTCGGAGTGCAGCTGAGGTGGTTGCCGACTTTCGGGCGGGGTGACGTGGTGGACCTTGGCTGGTGGTCGACCGGGTTCCTGACGGCGAGCGGTCTGAAATCCCTGATCCTGCCTGCGATCACGCTTGGGCTTTACCAGATGACGCTGATCATGCGGCTGGTGCGCTCGGAGATGCTTGAGGTGCTGAGACAGGATTACATCCGCTTTGCCCGCGCCCGCGGCCTGAAGGAGCGGGCGGTCAATTTCCGCCACGCGCTGAAGAACACGCTGATCCCGGTGATCACGGTCATGGGGCTTCAGATCGGGGGGATCATCGCCTTCGCCATCGTGACCGAGACGGTTTTCAACTGGCCGGGCGTTGGGCTGTTGTTCATCAACGCCATCCAGTTCGTCGATATCCCCGTGATGGCGGCATATCTGATGCTGATTTCGGTGATGTTCGTGATGATCAACCTGATCGTGGACCTGTTGTATTTCTGGGTCGATCCCCGTCTGAGGGTCGACCGCGGGGGAGGGCACTGACATGACCGACACAACCCGCACCGAGCCTGTCCGCCGCGCGGCCGTCCGCGAACCCGGCCGCTTCGCCCGCTTTTGGGCGTCGGATTTCGCGTGGAAGTTCCGGCATTCGCCGGTGGCGATGGTGTCCTTCGGCGTCACGGTCATTCTTGTTCTCGCGGCGGTTCTGGCCCCGCTGATCGCGCCTTACGACCCGTTCAATCCAGCCAGCCTGAACCTGATGAACGGCTTCACGCCGCCGGGCGAGCCGAATGCGTTTACCGGAGACGAGTTCTGGCTGGGGACCGACGATCAGGGGCGGGACGTGTTCTCGACCATCCTTTACGGAATGCGGATATCGCTCTTCGTGGGGTTCGCCGCGGTCATGTTCGCCCTCGTGGTGGGCGTACTTCTGGGCCTTCTGGCGGGATATGTCGGCGGCTGGACCGAAACGATCATCATGCGCGTGGCCGACGTGCAGCTGACCTTTCCGTCGATCCTGGTTGCGATGCTGATCTTCGGGGTGGCGAAGGGTTTTACGCCGGTCGAGTACCGCGACCAGATGGCGATCTGGGTGCTGATCTTTGCCATCGGCCTTTCCGACTGGGTGCAGTTCGCCCGCGTCGTGCGAGGCGCGACGCTGGTGCAGAAAGACCGGGAATACGTGCAGGCCGCGCGGTTGATCGGGCGCTCGCACTGGGCGATCATGCTCAAGCATATCCTGCCGAACGTTCTGTCCCCCGTCCTCGTCATCGCGACGATTTCGCTGGCGCTGGCCATTATCGCAGAGGCGACGCTGTCCTTTCTCGGCGTGGGCGCGCCGCCGACGCAGCCGTCCCTCGGTACGCTCATCCGGATCGGGCAGGGCTTCCTGTTCTCGGGCGAGTGGTGGATCCTCTTCTTCCCCGCGCTGACGCTTCTGGCGCTGGCCCTGTCGGTCAACCTTCTGGGCGACTGGCTGAGAGACGCGCTGAACCCGAGGCTGAAGTGATGCGCTATTCCGCTGCCGCCGCAGACGCCCGGTCGGGTGCATCCGTGCACCAGAGGTCATCCTCGGCCACCCAGACCGTGGGGCCGACATCGGCATGGACGACGACCCGCGCGGGCGCGCTTTCGACGATCTCCGGTGACAGGAGCGACAGGAAGGCGATCAGCGCCTGGGGTGTGATGCACATGGGTCTGTCTCCTCTGTTGGGCGCGGGAATGCGCCGGCAGGTGACCTCCCTTCGGTCCAGCATGCACCGTAGCGGCCGGCGGTCCATCAACAATATCGTGAAAGCGGGCCGGCCCGCGTCAGGAGCGATCCGATGACCGAAACCGTTCTCTCCGTCCGCGATCTGATCGTCGAGATCCCGACCCGCGACGCGGTGCTGCGGCCCGTCGATCAGGTGTCGTATGACATAGCTGCGGGCGAGATACTGGGTGTCGTGGGTGAATCGGGCGCGGGCAAGTCGATGACCGGGAACGCTGTCATCGGGCTTCTTGACCGGCCCGCGCATATCACCGGCGGCGAGATATGGTTGAACGGGCGGCGGATCGACCAGCTCAGGGGCGACGCCATGCGTCGGGTCAGGGGCAAGGAGATCGGCATGGTCTTTCAGGACCCGCTGACCTCGCTCAATCCGCTTCTGCAGATCGGCGAGCAACTGACCGAAACGATGCTGGCCCATCTCGACATCTCCGAGGCCGAGGCGCGGAAGCGCGCCATCGCGGCGCTGGACGAGGTGGGCATCCCCGCCGCCGCAAGCCGGATCGACAGCTATCCGCACGAGTTCTCGGGGGGCATGCGACAGCGGGTCGTGATCGCTCTGGCGCTTTGTGCCGAGCCGTCGCTCGTCATCGCGGACGAGCCGACGACGGCCCTGGACGTGAGCGTGCAGGCGCAGATCATTTCCCTTTTGCGCAGGCTCTGCCGCGAGCGTGGGACGGCGGTGATGCTGGTCACCCACGATATGGGCGTGATTGCCGAGGCGGCGGACCGTGTGGCGGTCATGTATGCCGGCCGTCTGGCCGAGCTTGGGCCCGTCCGCGAGGTCATCCAGCGCCCGCGCCATCCCTATACCGAGGGGCTGATGGGCTCGACGCCTCTGGCCAGCCGTGGGCAGGCGCGGCTGAGGCAGATACCGGGCGCGATGCCGCGTCTTGGCCGTCTGCCGGACGGTTGCGCCTTCCATCCGCGCTGTCCCAAGGCCGAGGACCGATGCCGCCAGAACCCGACGCCGCGTCTGGACGCCGATCAGGGCCGCGCCGCCTGCTGGTTCCCGGTCGAGCACAAGGAGGCTGCGGAGTGATGGCTGAGAGACTTCATCGTATTTCCGGGGCGTCAGCCCCGGTTCGCCCCCGACCCGCCCCCCAGGGCGGGGGCGAAATCGCCCCCACCCTCGGGCCGGTGGCGAACCTCTGCATTGATGAGGCCAGCCGATGACCCGCCCCCTTGTTTCCGTCAAGAACCTGACCCGCGTCTTCGACGTCTCGAAACCGTGGCTGAACCGGGTGATCGAGCGGCTGCCCAAGGCGCGCCTGACCGCCGTATCCGATGTGTCTTTCGACATCCCCGAACGGCAGGTCTATGCGCTGGTCGGCGAGTCGGGGTCGGGCAAGTCGACCATCGGCAAGATGATCGTAGGGCTTCTGAATCCGTCGGACGGTGTGGTTGAGGTCGAGGGTATCGACCTGTCGCGCGAGACGGACCCGGCCAAGGTCGACAAGGTGCGTTCCGACATCCAGATGATCTTTCAGGACCCTTTCGCCTCGCTCAACCCGCGCTGGAAGGTCCGGGATATCATCGTCGAGCCCGTCGCCGCGCGGGGCGGCGATACCAAGGGCATGGCCGAGCGCCTGCTGGAGCAGGTGGGCCTGTCGGCCGAGGATGCGGGCAAGTTCCCGCATGAGTTCTCGGGCGGGCAGCGGCAGCGGATTTGCATCGCGCGGGCGCTGGCCTCGGAACCGAAGCTGATCGTCTGTGACGAGCCGACCTCGGCCTTGGACGTGTCGGTGCAGGCGCAGGTGCTGAACCTGATGAGCGATCTTAAGGACGAGTTCGGCCTGACCTATCTCTTTATCACCCACGACCTGACCGTCGTTCAGCACATGGCCGACCGGGTGGGCGTCCTTTACCTGGGCCGCCTTGTGGAGGAAGCCGCGCCGGGGACGCTGTTCGAGCGTCCGGCGCATCCTTATACCCAGATGCTTCTGGCCGCCGCGCCCAAGATGGACGGGTTCGGCCGCGAGGTGGAACCGCCCAAGGGCGAGATCCCCGATCCGATCAACCCGCCGCCCGGATGCGCCTTCAACCCGCGCTGCCCGCTGGCCGATGACCGCTGCCGGAGCGAGCGGCCCGAGTTGCGCGAGGTCGAAGGATCGCGCGTGGCCTGCCACTATGCCGAGCGGGCGCTGGCGCTCATGGCCGAGGCGGAACCGGCATGATCACGCGACGGGGCGTGCTTGCGGGAGGTGCCGCGCTGACGGTGCTGGGCGCTCCGCGCCCGTCGCTCGCCACCACGCCCGGCCGTCTGATTACGCAGGAAGCCAGCCGGCAGATCGTACCCACGGACTATCCCGAGACGCGGCTCTGGCGCTATGCGCTGGACGGGCGGACGGGACCGGCCACCGGGCCAACGATACGGGCGCGGCAGGGGGATACTTTGTCTCTGAGGCTGGAGAACGGGCTGGCCCGGCCAACCACCGTTCACTGGCACGGCATCCGCATCGACAACGCTATGGACGGCGTGCCGGGCGTGACACAGTCGCCCGTTGGGCCGAGCGAGACGTTCGACTACGTGTTCGATCTGCCGGACGCGGGCACCTACTGGTATCACAGCCATGTGGACAGCGTTGAGCAGGTGGCGCGCGGCCTTCACGGCCCCCTGATCGTGGACGAGGCTGAGGCGCCCGATGTGGATGACGATCTCGTTCTGGTGCTGGACGACTGGCGGCTGGATGCAGGCGCGCAGATCACCGACGATTTCGAGAATCGCCACGACAGAAGCCATGCGGGCCGTCTGGGCAACGTGGTCACCACCAATGGGGACATGGACTGGCGGCAGTCGGTGACGGCGGGCGCGCGCCTCAGGCTGAGGCTGATCAATGTCGCCAATGCGCGGGTTTTCGACCTTGCGCTGGCAGGTGTGACCGGCTGGATCGTTGCGACGGACGGGATGCCTTTGGCCGCCCCCCGCGTCATCGAGGGGCCTTTCGCGCTAGGTCCGGCGCAGCGGCTGGACCTGATCGTGGATATCGCGGGCGAGGTGGGCGACGAGGTCGGGCTGGTCGAGCTGATCCGGGGCGAGGCCTATTCGCAGGCCACCTTTGTCGTCGAAAACGGCGGCAGCGCGCGGACCGCTGCGCCTCTGCCTTTGCCGCCCAATCCCACCTATGGCGTGGCCGATGCGACGAATGCGCGGAAAATCGAGATCGTGATGCAGGGCGGCGCAATGCGCGGTCTGCCCGAAGTCATGTCGGGGGGTGTCATTCGCGACGGTCGGTCCCTGATGATGGAGGGTCTGTTCTGGGCGCTGTCCGGGCAGGCGGGCCGGCCGGACACTCCGCTGGCCGAGATCGCGCAGGGCGAGACGGTGGCAATCGATTTCGTGAACGAGACCGCCTTTCCGCACGCGATGCACCTTCACGGCCATCATTTCCACGAGGTTGCGCCGGACGGCAGTCTTGGTGATTTCCGCGACACAACGCTGGTGCAGCCGGGCCAGAGGGTCTCGACGCTCTTCGTTGCGCACAACCCTGGCGACTGGCTTTTGCATTGTCACATGCTGGCCCATCACGCTGCCGGAATGGGTACGTGGATTCGGGTCGCCTGACCTCTTGACCTTCCAGTGACTGGAGGCCCTATCTCCCGATTCAAAGGAGATACTGTCATGACCGCCACGTTTAGAACCGAGATTGAAAACATGTCCTGCGCGTCCTGCGTGCGCAGGGTCGAGACGGCTCTCGGAGGGGTGCCGGGCGTGTCGAATGCGCGCGCGAATCTGGCGACGGGCGAAGTCATGGCGGACTACGAGCCGGTGACGACGCCGCAGGATCTGGCCGAAGCGCTGAAGGCTGCGGGCTATCCGCCGCGCACCCATCAGCAGCGTTTCGAGGTTGAGGGCATGTCTTGCGCGTCCTGCGTGAGGCGTCTGGAGACCGCGCTCAAAGGCGCTGACGGTGTGATCGACGCGCGGGTCAACCTTGCCGATCAGTCCGCCACGCTGGACCTGTCAGCGGGGGCGGACATCGCGGTAATCCGCGACGTGGCGCGGCAGACGGGGTATCCGATCACGCCGGAAGCCGATGAGGCCGAGGCCGACGCCCCCGCCGTCGACAGGCAGGAGGCCGAGGCGGCGCGGCTTAGCCGCGATACGATCGTCGCGGGTCTTCTGGTGCTGCCCGTCTTCCTGTTCGAGATGGGTGGCCACCTGATCCCCGCCATCCACATGTTCGTGGGCGAGATCATCGGCCATCAGACGTGGCGCGTGGTCCAGTTCCTGCTTGTCGGTGCGGCGCTTCTGGGGCCGGGGCGGGGTTTCTTCACCAAGGGTATCCCGTCGCTTCTGCACCGTGCGCCGGACATGAACGCGCTGGTGGCATTGGGCGCGGGCGCGGCGTTTCTCTATTCGACGCTGGTGACCTTTGCGCCGGCGCTCTTCCCTGAAGGCACGCGCAACGTCTATTTCGAGGCTGCGGGCGTCATCGTCACGCTGATCCTTCTGGGCCGGACGCTGGAGGCGCGTGCCAAGGGCAGGACGGGGGCCGCGATCCGCAAGCTGATGGGCCTTCGTCCCGACAGCGCGACCGTAGTGACCGCAACCGGCACCGAGACGCGCCCCCTTTCCGAGATCGGTGTGGGCGACGTGATCCTCGTGAAACCGGGCGAGCGGATCGCCGTCGACGGCACCGTGACCGAGGGCGAAGCCCATGTGGACGAAAGCATGATCACGGGCGAACCCGTGCCCGTCGCCAAGGCAGTGGGCGATACCGTCACGGGCGGCACGGTCAACGGGGCATCGGTGCTAAAGGTACGGGCGACCGGCGTCGGCTCGGATACGGTTCTGGCCGGCATCATCCGCATGGTCCGTGACGCGCAGGGCGCGAAGCTGCCCATTCAGGGGCTGGTCGACCGGATCACCGCGTGGTTCGTGCCGGTCGTGTTGGTCGTAGCGGCGGTCACCATTCTGGTCTGGGCCGTCACGACAGATATCTCCTTCGCGCTGGTCGCGGGGGTCTCTGTCCTGATCATCGCCTGCCCCTGCGCCATGGGGCTGGCAACGCCCACCTCGATCATGGTCGGCACGGGCCGCGCCGCCGAGCTGGGCGTGCTGTTCCGGAAGGGCGACGCGCTGCAGGCGCTGTCCGGCGTCAGGGTCGTGGCCTTCGACAAGACCGGCACGCTGACCGAAGGCCGCCCCGAGGTGACCGACGTTGTCACCGCCGAGGGCGTCGACCGCGACCGGGCGCTGGCTCTCGCGGCGGCTGTCGAAGCGTCGTCCGAGCATCCGCTGGCCCGCGCGATCCTGCGTGCCGCAGCGGATGTGCCCGAGGCAACCGGCTTCCGCTCAGTCACCGGGCAGGGTGTCGAGGGGGTGGTGGATGGCGCCGAGGTGCGCGTCGGCACGCGCACCTTTGCCATGGGCGAGGCGCTTGACCCGTTCGGTGACGAGGTCACGCGGCTCTCGGGCGAGGGCAAGACGGTCTTCTACCTGTCTCAAGGCGGTACGGCACTGGGTGTCATCGCGGTGGCCGACCCGATCCGGGAGGGCGCGCGGCGGGTGATCGACGGCCTCCATGCCGAGGGCGTCGAGGTCGCCATGATCTCGGGCGATGCACGCGCCACGGCCGAAGTGATCGCCGCCCGTCTGGGTATCGATCACGTGGTTGCGGACGCCAAACCCGAGACCAAGGTCGCGGCCATCAGGGACCTGGCGGCGCGCGGGCCGCTCGCCTTTGTCGGCGACGGTATCAACGACGCGCCCGCGCTGGCCGAGGCGAATGTGGGCATCGCCATCGGCACCGGCACCGATATCGCGGTCGAGGCGGCGGATGTGGTTCTCATGTCCGGCGACCCCGAAGGCGTGCTCCGTGCCACCGGCATCAGCCACGCGGTGATGCGCAATATCCGCCAGAACTTGGGCTGGGCCTTCGGATACAACGTCCTTCTGATCCCGGTGGCGGCGGGTCTCCTTTATCCGGTCTTCGGGCTCCTGCTGTCGCCGATGCTGGCCGCGGGCGCGATGGCTCTCTCCTCGGTGGCGGTGGTCACGAACGCGCTCCGCCTCCGCCGCTGGGCGCCCTGAGGCCGAAATCCCTTAACCGAAGACTTGTGTCGTGAGGCGCGGGTCATCGGCCTCGGCCGTGGGCAGGCCATCGGACAGCTCGTAGTAATCGACCTTGGCTCCGACAAAGATATGCCCGGCGAGCCGCAGGCCGGTGTCGCCATCCAATGTGCCGGCCATGACCGACAGATGGCTTCCCGGCCCGTCCCAGAACAGATTCGACCCGCAGACCGGACAAAAGCCGCGCCGCGCCGTGTCCGACGACCTGTACCACGCCACCTCGCCGGTGATCTCGATCTCGCCCCGCGCCGCCGCCGTGGCCGCAACGTGGTGACCGCTTGTCTTCCGGCACTGGAGACAATGGCAGGCGATCACGGGGCGCATCGGCCCCGTCACCCGGTACTGAACCGCCCCGCAGAGGCAGCCGCCCGTCCGCGTCATGTCAGACGCGCACCAAGACCGGTCATCAATCCGGTGAAGATGGGGAAGGACGTGGCGATGGGTGCGGCATCGTCAACAGTGACGGGCTTTTGCGAGGCCATGCCGAGGCAGAGGAAGCTCATGGCGATACGGTGATCCAGCCGCGCCTCGACCGTCGCGCCGCCCGGCACGCCGCCGGCTCCCATGCCCTCCACTTCCCACCAGTCCGGGCCCTCGTCCACCGTGACGCCGGCGGCGCGGAGGCCCACGGCCATGGCGTCGATCCGGTCGCTCTCCTTGACGCGCAGCTCCTTGACCCCGTGCATCGAGGTGCGGCCCCGCGCATTGGCGGCGACCACAGACAGGATCGGATACTCGTCGATCATCGAGGCCGCGCGCTCGGGCGGCACTTCGATGCCCACCATGTCGGGCGAATAGCGCGCCCGAAGGTCCGCCACGGGCTCGCCGCCCTCGTCGCGGATATTCTCATAGGTCAGGTCCGCACCCATGTCGCGCAGCGTCTCGTAGAGCCCCGCACGCGTGGGGTTCAGCCCGATATTCGGGACAAGGACGTCCGAGCCCTCGACGATGAGCGCGGCGGCGACAGGGAAGGCGGCCGAGGACGGGTCGCGGGGCACGTCGATGGATTGCGGACGAAGCTCGGGCTGGCCGGTCAGCGTGATGACCCGACCCTCGTTCGTGTCCTCCACACGGACAGCCGCGCCAAACCCTGCCAGCATCCGCTCGGTATGGTCGCGGGTGGCCTCGGTCTCGATGACGACCGTCTCGCCGGGGGCGTTCAGCCCGGCCAGCAGCACCGCGGATTTCACCTGCGCCGAGGCCATGGGCAGCGTATAGCGTGCGGGCACGGGCGATGACGCACCCACGATGGTCATCGGCAGGCGCCCGCCCGTCCGCCCATGGGCTTTCGCCCCGAACAGCGCCAGCGGGTCCGTCACCCGCCCCATGGGCCGCGAGCGGAGCGAGGCATCACCGGTGAAGGTTGCGGTGATCGGGCTGGTGGCCATGGCCCCCATGATCAGCCGCACGCCGGTTCCGGCATTGCCGCAGTCGATCACGTCCTCCGGCTCACCGAAGCCGCCGACGCCCACGCCGTGCACATGCCATTCGCCCGCATCGTCCCGTGTCACCTCGGCGCCGAAGGCCCGCATGGCCGCCGCCGTCGCCAGAACGTCCTCGCCCTCCAACAGACCCCGGATCCGCGTCTCGCCCACCGACAAGGCGCCAAGGATCAGCGACCGGTGGCTGATCGACTTGTCGCCCGGCACATGTGCCTCGCCGCTCAGGGCTCCGCCGCGTTCCGCGCGCATGGGTCTGGGGTCTCCGTGGCCCGACATGGCCGTCCTCCGTCCTTTTTCCCGCGACCGTTAGCGCAGACAGTGCCGGAACGGAATGCCCCTTCCTTCTTTGGGTCCGAAAAATCCCCGCCGGAGGAACCGCGACGGCCGAAGGCCGGCGCAAAACCTCATGTGTGCGCCAAAGACGCGCGCCATTGGATCAGACCCGTTCGAAGGTCATATAGTGGGGCGTGCGGCCTTCGCGGACCGCTTTCGCCTCATAGCGGGTGCGGGTCCAGTCGGCCCAGGGGGCACGCCAGTCGGCGGCGCTTTCCGCCAGCCAGCGGAAGCCGGCCTTCGGCACTTCCTCCATGGTCTGGCGGACATAGTCGGGGATGTCCGTTGCCACGCGGAACACCGCGCCGGGCTTGAGAATGCGGTGCAGTGGCTCGAGGTGCTCGGGCGTCACGAAGCGGCGGCGGTGGTGCCGGGCCTTGGGCCACGGGTCTGGATAGAGCAGGAACGCGCGGGATATGCTTTCCCCGGGCAACACGTCGAAGAGGTCGCGCGCGTCGCCGGGATGAAGCCGCACGTTTTGCACGCCCGCGCGTCGCATCTTGCCGAGGCAGGTGGCCACGCCGTTCACGAAGGGCTCGGCCCCGATGATGCCCACATCGGGGTTCTGAACGGCCTGATGGACCAGATGCTCGCCCGCGCCAAAGCCCACCTCAAGCCAAACGGGCCGGTCGCCGAAGACGCCCGCGAGGTCCAGCGACGTGCGCTCGGGGTTCTCCTCCCAGTCGACGCCGCCCAGCCCCACGGTCGCGAGGTCTTCGAGATAGCGTTTGTGGCTGTCCTTGAGCGTCTTGCCCTTGGTCCGGCCGTAGAAGTTGCGCCAGGGGGCGCCTGTGGGATGCGTGTCGGTCATGGCCGCGCGAGGTGCCAACTCACGCGGCCGCCGTCAAGCGGCAAGGCTCAGTCGTATTGCACGACCTCGATCTCGATCCCGTCCGCGTCGTTGAAGTAGAACCGCCGGCCCGGCTCGTAATCGGCGTGGCTCTTGGGTGTGAAGCCTTCGGCCTTCACCCGCTCTTCGGTGGCGTCCAGATCATCCACCACAACAGCCCAGTGGTTCAGCCCGCCCTTCGTGCGATAGCTCTCGGTCTTGGCCTCGGGCGTTTCGGGGTAGGTGAACAGGGCGACATAGCTGTCCTCGTTGCCGATATGGACGGTGTAGCCCGTCTGCATCCCCGCGCCCTCCCACCGGATGCGCCAGCCGAAGACGCGCTCGATCCAGGCGGCGGTCGCGCGTGGGTCCGAGACGGTCATGTTCAGGTGTTCAAGTCGTGCCATATCGCTGTCCTTCATGTTCCTGCGAATCGATGAAGTCCACCCTGCGACCTCAAGTTCACTTGAGGTCAAGCGCCGGGATCAGTCGCGGATTTCCGACGGCTCGACGCCCCAGATCGCGCGTTTCTCGACCCAGCCCTTGGAGCCGCCCGCGATAACGCGGCACCAGTCCAGAGTGCAGCTTTCCAGACGCGCCACGACGCCTGCCTCGGCATGGGCGCTGACGGGCGCGTCCGGATCGGGCTTGACCCTGAGCGCGGTCATGTCGGCCTCGACGATGACATGGCGGACGCCGGACAAGAGCGAGTAATGCACCCAGCCGCCCTGACCGTCGCGGTCTTGCACCCGGCGCCAGTGGCCGTATTCGCCCGTGACCTGCAGCGGCATGTTCCGGCGGGTGAAAACCCAGTCGATCCGGTGGCTGAGAGACGGGCCGCGCCGGACGTTGCCTTCTTCGGCCTTGAGCGACACGAAGCGCGGAATGGGCAGGTTGGTGACCTGACCGCGCTCGACCTCAGCCCAGGCGCTTGTCCAGGCCATGCAGAGCATGACGCATAACAGAAATCCGCCTGGAAGCTTCCGCCAGACCATTGCCCGCTCGATCCCTTTTTTTGCCGGCACGCGCGCTTCAGGGATACGCGTCTCTTGTGCCGCTGTCTCTTCCTTGACACTTTGCCTCAGAGAACGAGCGACGAAAAGACCCTGGGAGAAACCATGCCCGAGCCGCGCCTGACTGTTGTTGTGACGCGACGCCTGCCCGAGGCGGTCGAGACGCGGATGTCCGAATTGTTCGACGTGCGGCTCAGGCCGGACGACACACCCATGTCGCGCGAGGACCTGGCCGAAGCGATGCAGGGCGCCGATGTGCTGGTCCCGACCATCACCGACATGATCGATGCGCCCCTTCTGGCGCAGGCCGGTGAGCGGCTGAAGCTGATCGCGAATTTCGGTGCGGGCGTCGACAATATCGACGTTCAGACTGCCCGGCAGCGGGGGATTCTGGTGTCGAACACTCCGGGTGTCCTGACCGAAGATACCGCCGACATGACCATGGCGCTGATCCTTGCCGTCCGCCGCCGCATCCCCGAAGGCCTCGCCGTCATGCAACGCGGGAACTGGGAGGGCTGGTCGCCGACGGCGAATCTGGGTCGGCGCGTGGGCGGTCAGCGTCTGGGTATCCTCGGCATGGGCCGGATCGGGCAGGCGGTCGCCCGCCGCGCGGCGGCCTTCGGGATGCAGGTGCACTATCACAACCGCCGCCGCCTCCGCCCCGAGATCGAGGAAGCGCTCGGCGCGACCTTTTGGGAAAGTCTCGACCAGATGGTCGCGCGGATGGACATCCTGTCGATCAACTGCCCGCACACGCCGTCCACATTCCATCTGATGAATGCGCGGCGCCTGAAGCTGATGAAGCCCTCGGCGGTGATCGTAAACACGTCGCGGGGCGAGGTGATCGACGAGAACGCACTGACCCGGATGCTGCGTGCAGGCGAACTGGCCGGTGCCGGGCTCGACGTGTTCGAGCATGGCCACGAGATCAACCCGCGTCTCGGGGAGCTGGATAACGTGGTCCTCCTGCCGCATATGGGCTCGGCTACGCTGGAGGGTCGGATCGAGATGGGCGAGAAGGTGCTGATCAACATCAAGACCTTCGCCGACGGCCACCGCCCGCCCGATCTTGTCGTACCGTCAATGCTTTGATGGCCACGGGCGTCCGAGCGCTGATGGCGGGTTTTCCGGGCCGCGGGCGCGGACTTTCCTGTCCGGTCAGCGCAAAGTTTCGGTGCAGCGCAGCCCTTGTGCGGTCGCGCCGTCAGTCTACTTCGACAGGTGATCTTGTTTTGGACGCCGCTTTTCAGAGAGCATTGGTATGCGGTCGACGGGCCTTTTTGTTTTTCTTCTTTTGATCCTCGCGGCCTGTTCCCGGCCGCTGACAGAGAACGAGGAAGCCTTCGCGCGCGACCTCTTCGGCGAAACGCTCGACACCGATCAGGTGACCGTCACCCAGGGGCTTGGCCTTGCGCCGCTCTACCGGACCCTTCCGTCTTCGGTGAAGGTCCTGCGCGGCACTGACCGCGCCTGTCTCCGAACGCCCCAGCCAAGGGGTGCGCAGCCGCCGCAGGCCTTCGCGCTTCACAACCGGGTCAGCTTCGACAGTCAGCTCTATTCCAGCGACATGGCGCGGGCCTGGCCGCAGGCGTTGCGCTTTCCGCAGGCGCTGGTGCTGGCCCATGAGCTGACCCATGTCTGGCAGTGGCAGAACCGCGAGATGACGGGCTACACGCCCGCCCGCGCGGTCGCCGAGAGCTTCCGGCTGGCCGATCCCTATTACTCGGGGGATGCCACCCGTGCGCCGTTCCTGACGCTGGGCTACGAGCAGCAGGCCGCCGTCGTCGAGGATTTCGTCTGTTTCACCGTGGCCAATCCCGACCACCCGCGCCGCACTGTCCTGCGCGAGGCGCTGGAGCCGTTCTTCCCCGTGGCGGCGTTCGAACGGGCGGTCGGGGGATGACGGCGGCCGAGCGCAATATCGCGCTCTACCCCTGGTTCCGGTTCACACAGAACCTTCTGTTTTGGCAGGCGGTCTGGTTTTTGTACTTCCAGAACAGCCTGTCTGCGGCCGAGGCGATCCTGCTCTATGCGGTCTACGACCTGGCGACGACCATCCTGGAGGTGCCATCGGGCTGGATGTCGGACCGGTTGGGGCGACGCATCACGCTGATTTCGGCGGCGGTCGCGTCGGTTGTCGCGTGCCTTCTGCTGGCCCTTGGCGGGACGTTCTGGGTCTTCGTTGCGGGGCAGGTGGCGCTTGGGGCGGCGGCGGCGCTGACGTCCGGGACCGACACGGCGCTTCTCTACGAGTCCCTGGAGGAGGCGGGGCAGACCGACCGGGTGGAGGCGGAAGAGCTGCGTGCGTGGCGCTTCGGGTTCTCGGGACTGGCGCTCTCGGCGGTGATCGGGGGGGCGATGTCTCTCTGGTCCTTCGCAGTGCCTTTTCTGGCCAGCGCCGTGGCCTATGCGGTGATGCTGGTGATCGCGCTCCGCTTCACCGAGCCGCGCCATCATCGCGATGACCTGGCCCAAGGTGGCGAATGGGCGCGCTTCGCGTCGCTGAAGGCCGCCTTCGTGAACCCGGTCCTGATCTGGCTTCTGGGGCTGGCGGTGCTGATGTACGGCTTCAGCCACATCCCCTTCGTCTTCGGCCAGCCATTCATCCAGAACGCGCTGCAAAGCCTCGGGCTGGCTGCCGAGGCGCCTCTGGTCAGCGGTGCGGTCGTGACGGCGATGATGCTGATTTCGGTTCTCTTTTCGCTGGTGGCGGAAAAGGTCCGGCGGGCCATCGGGCTGGCTGGCATTCTCCTCTTCGCCCTCGGGCTTCAAATCGGGATCATCGCGGTTCTGGCCGCATCCAAAAGCGTGCTGGCCATTGCGGTCCTGTTCCTGCGGATGGTGCCCGATTCCTTCTCGACCGCCTTCATCCTTGCCCGGACGCAGCGCGAGTTGTCCGACGACAGCCGCGCCACGTACATGTCGTTCAAGAGCCTTGCCGCCCGTATCCTCTTCGCCGCCTCGCTCTGGCTTGCCGCCGGCGCGGCCAGCGATGTGGGGCTGATGTCTCACGCTCAGATGCAGCCCATTCTTGCGGCCTATGCGGGTGTGGGTCTGATTGCGCTGATCGCGCTCGCCGTCGCCAGCCGCTTTATCGCGATCGACCCCCGGTCTTCTTTGGGGCCGGAAAATCCCGGGGGGTGACGCGCGTCAGCGCGGAGGGGGGCTGGCCCCCCTGACGCCCTCAGCCCATCAGAACCACTGGCCGGGCTCCATCAGCCCAAGGTCCAGAAGCTGCTGCGAATGCCATTCGAATTCGACCGAGGAATGCCAGCGGAACGTGTCGATCTCGAAGCGGCTGGACGGGTTCGTCCTCAGCGCCTTGGCCGTCCGGAACGACACGATGGCCGCCGTCAGGTTGTGGTGCCACGGGCAGGAATAGGTGTTGAGCTCCGGATCGCTCCACGTGTGGTCCGCCTTCAGGACCAGCCCTGCACCGGTCCGCACAATGGCGATGCGGTCGATCCGGCGGCGGGTCTCGTCGATATGCTCCTCGAAGCGCCAGCGGAGGCCGCCGAAAAAGTCCAGCTGCCGGTCGATGGGCTCGCCCGCCGCGTCGTGGCGCGCCAGCGCATAGTATCCCGACCGGTCGAGATGGGCGTCTTCCAGCGACACCGCATCGTCATGCTCGCGCAGATCGCCCGCATAAACGTCGATCACATAGGTGAGCATGGAAAAGCGCCGTTCCTCGGCATGATAGGCCAGCATCTCGCTGACCGTCCGGCTCTCGGCGAAGGGGTAGAACAGGTATTCCGCGTTGTAGCAGTAATAGAGCCACGTCTTTTCGGGCAGCGCGCGGGCGAAGGCGTTGACGATGGTGGGCGTGGCGTCCGGCGCTCGTGTCGGGTGGTCGATCCGTGTCACCATCTCGGCCACGGGGGCGGAGAGCTCCAGCTCGGGCGGGGCCACAAGGAAGATCGCGCGGAACCCCTGAAAGGCATGGTGGCGGACGGTAGTGCCGACCTCGACATCGTCCTCGGCGATGATCACCGCGACGGGGCCTTTCGCCGCGCGCACCGCCTTGTCCTTCATGGCCTCGCTGAGTGCGGAAAACCGCATTGATCCGACCTGCCCTCTGCCCGTTTGGCCGACGATGCCACGGCGCCGAGAGGCTTGGCAAGACGGGCCATGGCGTGTAGGACGCGCGCTGATCGCGCGTAAGGACACCGACATGGCCGAGCCGAAAAAGCTCTTCATCAAGACCTATGGCTGTCAGATGAACGTCTATGACAGCGAGCGCATGGCCGAGGCCATGGGCGGCGAGGGTTATGTCCGGACCGAGCGTCCCGAAGACGCCGACATGATCCTGCTGAATACCTGCCATATCCGGGAAAAGGCCGCCGAAAAGGTATATTCCGAGCTGGGCCGTTTCCGTCCGCTGAAGGCGGAAAAGCCTGACCTGAAAATCGGCGTCGCGGGCTGCGTGGCGCAGGCCGAGGGTGCCGAGATCATGGCGCGCCAGCCGCTTGTCGATCTGGTTGTCGGCCCGCAGAGCTATCACCGCCTGCCCGAGCTGACGGCCAAGGCGACGGCGGGCGAAAAGGCGCTCGACACCGATTTCCCCGAAGAGGACAAGTTCGAACATCTGAAGTCGCGGCCCCGCGTCAAGCGTGGCCCGACCGCGTTCCTGACGGTGCAGGAGGGCTGCGACAAGTTCTGTGCCTTCTGCGTGGTGCCCTATACCCGTGGGGCCGAAGTCTCGCGCCCCGCCGACCGCGTCATTGCTGAAGCCCGCGATCTGGTCGAACGCGGCGTGCGAGAGATCACGCTTCTCGGCCAGAACGTGAACGCCTATCACGGGCATGAGGGCGGTCTGGCGGGTTTGATCCGCGACCTCGCCGGGATCGACGGGCTGGAGCGTATCCGCTTCACCACCAGCCACCCGAACGACATGGACGACGCGCTGATTGCGGCCCATGGCGAGGTGGAGAAGCTGATGCCCTATCTGCATCTTCCGGTTCAGGCGGGGTCTGACCGCATTCTCAAAGCGATGAACCGCAAGCACACGGCTGAGGCCTATATCCGCCTGATCGAGCGTATCCGCGCCGCGCGCCCCGACCTGCTGTTGTCCGGCGATTTCATTGTGGGCTTCCCCGGCGAGACCGAGGCCGATTTCCAAGCGACGCTCGATCTGGTCGAGACGGTGGGTTACGGGCAGGCCTATAGCTTCAAGTATTCGCCCCGCCCCGGCACGCCGGCTGCGGAAAAGGCGCATGTTGACGCTGCCGAGGCCGACGCCCGCTTGCAGCGGCTGCAGGCGCTTCTGAACCGCCAGCAGAAGGCCGCGCAGGATGCGATGGTGGGCCGGGACGTGCATGTTCTGTTCGAAAAGCCGGGCCGGTTGCCGGGCCAGATGGTGGGCAAGTCGGAGTACCTCCATGCCGTCCATGCCGACGCGGATGACGTGACCATGGGCGATATCCGCAAAGTGCGGATCGTACGGTCGAACAGCAATTCGCTGGCGGGCGAGATTCTGTGGGCCTGAGGGATCGAGCCGTCTTTAACCTATGCGGTCTCTTTGGGCTTTTTGACCCAATATATCGTGACGCCTCCATGGCATTTGACGAGATATGCTTGCGCTGAGGGAAAACCCTTGGCAGCATCGGGATGTAAAGGCACACGAATCTAGGGAGCTTCTCTGTTTGGCCATTCCTGCGTTGACCTCGCTCACGTCGCCCGATGATGCCGCCGAAACGCTTCTCGAGTTTCCCGACAACCGATTGCTGATTGACCTCTGCGGTGAGTTCGACCGCAACCTCGCCCAGATCGAACATGCCCTCGGCGTCCACATCCTGAGGCGCGGCAATCTCCTTGCGCTCATGGGCGAGGGCGCTGCGCGGGCACGGGCTGCCGAAGTGCTGAGCGGGCTCTATCAGAAGCTGGAAGCGGGCCGTGACATCGACGCAGGCGAGATCGACGCCGAGATCCGCATGGGCGCGACAGATCCCGAGGCGGGCGGTCATCCGGGCGACCAGATGGAGCTGTTTCAGGGCGGCCGGGTCGAGGTCCGGACGCGGAAGAAACTGGTGGAGCCCCGGACCGAAGCGCAGAAGGCTTACGTGCGCGCGCTCTTCAAGAACGAGCTGGCCTTCGGGATCGGCCCGGCGGGCACGGGCAAGACCTATCT
Source organism: Kangsaoukella pontilimi (assembly GCF_009830125.1). Classification (GTDB taxonomy): domain Bacteria; phylum Pseudomonadota; class Alphaproteobacteria; order Rhodobacterales; family Rhodobacteraceae; genus Kangsaoukella; species Kangsaoukella pontilimi. Next base: position 824,464 of record NZ_WUPT01000002.1, read on the forward strand.
GGCCGTGGCCGTCGGCGTGAACATGTTCATCGAAGGCCATGTGGACAAGATCATCCTCAGCCGCCCGGCGGTGGAAGCGGGCGAGCGTCTGGGCTTCCTGCCGGGCGACATGAAGGACAAGGTCGATCCCTACATGCAGCCGCTCTACGACGCGCTGAACGACTTCCTGCCGGGCAAACAGGTGGCGAAGCTGATCGAGGAAAAGCGGATCGAGATCGCGCCGCTGGCCTTCATGCGCGGGCGGACGCTGTCGAACGCCTTCGTGGTGCTGGACGAGGCGCAGAACGCGACGTCGATGCAGATGAAGATGTTCCTGACCCGTCTGGGCGAGGGCAGCCGGATGGTGATCACGGGCGACCGCAGCCAGGTCGACCTGCCGCGCGGCGTGACATCGGGGCTCCGCGATGCCGAGCGCATTCTGGCGGGCGTGCCGAACATCGCGTTCAACTACTTCACGGCCAAGGACGTTGTCCGACACCCGCTCGTCGCCGCGATCATCGAAGCCTACGATCGCGACGATCCCAAGTAGGGGGCTGAAGTGAGGGGCGAGGGGCGCTGCCCCTCGCGCTCTCCGGAGTATTTTCAAACAGAAGAAGCGAAAATTTGAGTCAAATTGTCTTCGCCTGTTCTGAAATATCCCGGGGGTGAATTGGCCCATGGGCCAAGAGGGGGCCGGGCCCCCTTCAGCCCGACCCGATCAGCACGCCCGCGGCGAGGACAAGCGCGCCGCCCAGAACCACCTGCAGCGTCGCCCGGAAAAATGGTGTCTGCATGAAGCGGTTCTGAATCCAGACGATGGCCCAGAGCTCGACAAAGACGACTGCGATGGCGATGACCGTCGCGGTCCAGAAGTCGGGAATCAGGTAGGGGAGCGCATGTCCCAGCCCGCCGACCGTAGTCATCACGCCCGAGGACAACCCGCGCTTGAAAGGGGAGCCACGACCCGACAGCTTGCCGTCATCCGAGGCCGCCTCGGTGAAGCCCATGGAGATGCCCGCGCCGATCGAGGCGGCGAGGCCGACGAGGAACGTCGTCCACGGGTCCTGCGTTGCGAAAGCGGTGGCGAAGATCGGGGCAAGCGTTGATACCGATCCGTCCATCAGACCGGCGAGGCCGGGCTGCACCCATGTCAGGACGAATTGACGATGCGCTGTCTCGTTCTCGGTGTCGCGCGCGCGGTCGTCCAGATGCTCTTCGGTCAATTGGTCGGCGCGTTCGGAATGACCGGCCTCGGCCCGCGCCAGATCGCCCAGCAGTTTGCGGGTTTCTGCATCGGTGCTGCGGGCGGCTGCATTGGTGTAGAAATTTTCGGCGTCACGTTCCATCAGGGCGGCTTCGGCGCGAATACGGTCCAGCCCGAGGTTCTCGATCAGCCAGACGGGCCGACGCGCATAGTACCCCGCCACATGTTCGCGCCGGATCAGGGGGATCGTGTCGCCGAAGCGGCTTTTGAAAAGATCGATCAGCCTGCGGCGGTGGCCGTCTTCTTCTTCGGCCATGCTGTCAAAGATGCGCGCCGAGGACGGGAAGTCCTGACGCAGGCTTTCCGCATATCCCCGGTAGATTCGGGCGTCGTCCTCTTCGGAGGATATGGCAAGGGCGAGGATTTCCTTCTCGGTAAGTTCCGAGAACCGTTTCCGCCCTGTCGCGAGTGAAAAGACCATGGCCGAGCACCTCTTAGAATAGTTCTAAGTTAAGACTTCCTCTTTCTGGCGCAAGACACAAAAGCGAACTGATCTGTTCATTCTCTCTTGCTCGCATGACCTCACAAAGATAGAACTGAACCGTTCAGTTTACCTCAAAGAGAAAGCCATGTGCCGCGCCGTCCTACTTGCCGCTCTTATTGTCTTGGTCCACCTCCCGGCTTTCGCGAAGGCCGGCATCTATGAGCTGCCGCTCGCCGGGACGTTCTGTACGCGTGACGCAGGGTGACGAGACGCCCGGACGGATCCCGCTTCTTGAAACAAGTGAACTGAGTAGTTTATATATCGGAGAACGGATGAGAGGCGACGATGAACGCACCCAGTCAGGTCATTAAGCAAGGCAGAAAGTGGGACCAGGTGCTCGACGGCGCCAGGACGGTCTTTCTGCGCGATGGCTACGAGGGGGCGAGCGTGGATGATATCGTCCGCGAGGCCGGCGTCTCGAAAGCGACCCTCTACAGTTATTTCCCGGACAAGCGGCTTCTGTTCCTCGAAGTGGCCAAGATCGAGTGCCGCGCCCAGTCCGATGCGGCCGCCGCGCGGATCGAGGCGTCGGGCGATGTGCGCGACGTTCTGAAGGATGCCGCCACGCGGATGGTCGGGTTCTTCATGTCCGATGTGGGCATGCAGGTCTATCGGATCGTGGTGGGCGAAAGCCAGCGGTTCCCCGAGGTCGGGCGCGAATTCTACAACTCCGGTCCCGCCATGGTGCGCGATCTTCTGATCCGCTTCCTGACCCGTGAGGTGGAAGAGGGCAAGCTCTGGATCGACGATGTCGAGCTTGCCGCCGATCAGTTTCCAGAGCTCTGCAAGGCGGGGCTGCATCTGCAGATGGTTCTGGGTCTGCGCGACGGCTTCACCCAGGCCGAGATCGACCGGGTCGTGGATGGCGCGGTCGAGATGTTCCTCTGCCAGTACGGCCGGCCAAGGGGCTGAGGCTCAGTCGCGGCGCCGCGCCTGAAGCTGGCCCGCCTCCTTCCGCATCTCGAAGGCTTTCAGCACTTCGATAAGATCCGACAGCTTGGCCTTGCCATAGGTGCGGGTGTCGAAGTCGGGGTTGTCCGCCTGGATGAACTGACCGAGCTGGCCGAGCGAGAACCACTCCGCCTCCTGATCGATCTTGTCCATGGCCTTGCGGATGAGCGGGACCGCGTCTTTCGGGTCGCGCTTGCCCGTGGCCTTGCCATTGTCCCGCGGTACGGGCTCATCGACGATGTTCTCGATCAGGACGAAGCGGTTGCAGACCGAGCGCAGGCTCTCGGGCGCCTTGCCCTCGCCGATGCCGATAACGCTGAGGCCCTGTTCGCGAATGCGGTTGGCGAGTGAAGTGAAGTCGCTGTCCGAGGACACTAGCACGAAGCCGTCGAAACGCCCCGTATGCAGGATGTCCATCGCGTCGATAACGAGGCCGATGTCGCTGGCGTTCTTGCCGGTGGTGTTGGCAGTTTCCTGATGCGCCGTCAGGCCCAGGGTGCGGACCTCCTTGGTCCACTGGTTCAGACGGCTGGACGACCAGTCGCCGTAGACGCGGCGGATGGCGGGCTCGCCGAAGCGGTTGATCTCTTTCAGGATCGCGGCCGCGTATTTCGCCGGGATGTTGTCGGCGTCGATCAGAACGGCATACAGCGGTCGGTCACGGTCGGCCATTGATGGCCTCCTTTCCAGTCGGGGGAGGGGGCTCTGCCCCCGTCGCGTGACCGCGACTCCCCCAGGATTTTCCGGACCCAAAGACATACGGGGCCCGCTTGGCGTCAGGGCAGATCGTCGGCGGTGTTGATCACCTTGCCCAGAAGCCCGTAGTCGATCGCATCCTTCGTGCCCAGCCAGAAGTCGCGCTGCGTGTCCTCGGCGATCTTTTCCGGTGTCTGTCCGGTGGCCTCGGCGAAGAGCTTGTGGAAGCGCTCACGCATGATGCGAATCTGTTCGGCCTGAATCCACATGTCCGAGGCCGAGCCGCCGATGCCGCCGCGCGGCTCGTGCAGAAGAAAGCGGGTGTTGGGCAGGCAGAAGCGGTTCTCTTTTTTCGCGCCCACGAAGATCAGCGCGCCCGCCGAAGCCACCCAGCCCGACCCGATGGTGCGGACGGTGGGGCGGATGAACTTGATCATGTCATGAACCATGTCGCCCGATTCCACGTGCCCGCCGGGCGACGAGATGAAGAGGTTGATCGGGTCATTCGAATCCTCGGCCAGCGCGATCAGCTGAGTGGTGATCCGGTTGGCGAGCTTGTCGTTGATCTCGCCGGTGATGATCACGTTGCGGGATTTGAAGAAAAGCTCGCCCGCCTTGCCTCCAACGCCCTTGTCCTCGTCGTCTTTTTTCTTGTCGTCCGCCATGGTGGCTCCCGTTGTCTGAGTGTTGGGGGGAATGTGTTGCCTCGGCGCCGGAATGGCAAGGGCGGGTCAACCCGGAAAGTGAACGCTCAGCGTGTCGCAAGCCGCGTCGCCCCGCATCACCTCCGCGACGGCAATGGAGGCCTCGATGGTCGGCATGTTGATGATGGCTCGGCCTTCCAGACGCTCGCGCACCACCGCCCGCAGCAGGTCCCGGTCGCAAACCGAGACCGTGAGGCGCTCTCCGATCATGGCCCCGGTCAGGTCCGCCATGGCAGCGCCCGAGCGATCGGTCAGCAGCAGGTGAAGCGACGGCCGGCCATGCATGAAAACCGGCTCGACCTCTGCAACCTCGACCGCGATTTCTTCGCCGTTGCCCGCCAGGATCAACGGCTCCGCCCCCGCGCCCGCCGGAAGGGCCATCGCGAGCGCGACAAGCATGATCCTTCGCCTGTTCCGAAATATCCCGGGGAGGTCCGGAGGGGCAGTGCCCCTCCGGAACCGCGACGCCGTCAGGCGGCGCAAATCAGTAAACCACCACGCTACGGATCGACTTGCCCGCGTGCATCAGCTCGAACCCTTCGTTGATATTGTCGAGGCTCAGCGTGTGGGTGATCATCGGGTCGATCTCGATCTTGCCGTCCATGTACCAGTCGACGATCTGCGGCACGTCCGTGCGGCCCCGCGCGCCGCCGAAGGCGGTGCCTTTCCAGACCCGGCCCGTGACAAGCTGGAAAGGACGGGTCGAGATCTCGGCTCCTGCAGGGGCCACACCGATGATGACCGACACGCCCCAGCCCCGGTGGGTGCATTCCAGCGCGGCGCGCATGACCTGCACGTTGCCGGTCGCGTCGAAGGAATAATCCGCCCCGCCGATCTGGTCGAAGGGCGTCTTCGTCATGTTGACGATCTCGGCCACCACGTCGTCGACATCGTTGGGGTTCAGGTAGTGGGTCATGCCGAAATGCTCGGCCATGGGCACCTTGTCGGGGTTGATATCGACGCCGATGATCATGTCGGCGCCGGCAAGCCTGAGCCCCTGGATCACATTCAGTCCGATACCGCCCAGGCCGAAGACCACCGCCTTGGCGCCGATCTCGACCTTGGCGGTGTTGATCACCGCGCCGATGCCGGTCGTCACGCCGCAGCCGATGTAGCAGATCTTGTCGAAGGGCGCGTCCTCGCGGACCTTGGCCACGGCGATTTCCGGCAGGACTGTATGATTGGCAAAGGTCGAGCAGCCCATGTAGTGCAGGATCGGGTCGCCATCGAGCGTGGTGAACCGCGACGTGCCGTCGGGCATCACGCCCTGGCCCTGGGTCGCGCGGATCGAGGTGCAGAGGTTCGTCTTCTGGCTGAGGCAGGACGGGCAGGTCCGGCATTCCGGCGTATATAGAGGGATGACGTGGTCGCCCGGCTTCACGCTTGTCACGCCTTCGCCCACCTCCATCACGACGCCCGCACCCTCATGACCGAGGATCGCCGGGAAGAGCCCCTCGGGGTCGGCACCCGAGAGGGTGAATTCATCCGTGTGGCAGATACCGGTGGCCTTGATCTCGACCAGGACTTCGCCCGGCTTGGGGCCTTCGAGATTGACCTCCATGACTTCGAGCGGTTTTCCGGCTTCAACGGCGACTGCGGCGCGTGTTCTCATGTTTTCGGTCCTTTCCTGTTGCCGGGAGCCTGCGCGAAAGGGCGCGGCTTATCAAGAATTTGCTCAACGCGCCGGGCGCGTTATTCTAAGGAACGACCGACGGCGGGATGCGCCGTTTCCTGAAGGACCCTTGTCATGACCTGTCCCCGCCTTTCGTTCGGCCTCGTTCTCTGCATTGGCCTCACCGCCTGTGTCGCCGAGGAGGACACCGCCCTCGTCACCCCGATCGAAGGCGAGGCCGGCGCGTTTGGCGAGGCCGCAGACGACGTGGGTGGTGATAACGCCTTGCCGGAGGAATGCGACGCCGCCGACTACCGCCCCCTGATCGGGACCAGTATCGCGGCGGTCACGTTGCCGGCGGATGACATGATCCGTGCCTATGGCGAGACCGCTATCGTCACGCAGGAATACCTGCCGCAGCGGACCAACATCATCTACGGCATGGATGGTGTGATCCTGCGGGTCACCTGCGGCTGACCTCCGGCCCCGCAGGCTCGGAGTGTTATTGCCGGTAGCGGCCGTGGCATTCCTTGCAAGTCGAGCCGATGGCACCCATCGCGGCGCGCAGGTCGTCGGCTGTCTCCACCGGCAGGCGTGCGGCACTCCGAAGTGCGGTCGCAGCACGCGTGAAATCCTCGGGCTCGGTCCAGATGGTTGGCTGCGCTTCTGAAAGCGGGTCCTCTGCCGGTCTGGCGAAGACATCGGGTATCCGGGCAGCATGCGCTTCGAGACTGGCAAGTGCAGCTTCGGCGGCGTCCCGGTCGAAAGGCGTCATTCCGCGCGCCATTTGGCCGAGGGTCTTGGTCTCGGTGGCGATGGATTTCATGTTTTCCATCCACGCTTTCACCTGTGGGTCCTTGACGCCCGAATGAGCGAAGGCGGCGCTGGCGATGGTGAGGGAGAGTGCGGCGATGATCGTACCAGTTCTCATTGGGCGTCTCCTTCAGTGGGGCGGGTTCTCGTGACACAGGGAGCGGGAGGGTCCAGCCCATGACTCGACTCCGCGGGAACGGTGTCCTAGAAAGTTGTGAACAAAACACGAACATTTGGGCTGCCTCCCGATGCCTCAGCGGCGGATACTCTCGCTCTGGTTCCCGCGCCTTGCCGCGGAGCGGTGCCTCCGGCTCGACCGGGGGCTGCCTGCGGGACCGATGGCGGTGGTGGGCGACGAGCGGGGGGCGCAGGTGCTGGTGTCGCTCTCGACCGAGGCCGAAGCGGCGGGGCTGGTCCGGGGGCAGCCGCTGAGAGATGCGCGCGCCATGTGCCCCGAGCTGCAGACACGGCTGGCCAACCCGCGCCTCGATGCCGCTTTCCTGACGGCGCTTCGCCGGTGGGCGGGTAAGTTCAGCCCCTGGGTTTCGGAAGAACCGCCCGAGGCGCTGGTGATCGACCTGACGGGATGTGCGCATCTCTTCGGGGGCGAGGCGGAACTCATGCGGACGGTGGTGCAGGATTGCGCCGATCTGGAGCTGACGGTGCGGGCGGGGATCGGCGACACGGTGGGCGCGGCATGGGCGCTGGCGCGCTATGCGGGGCAGGGCGCAGGCGCGGGCGCGCGGACAGGCGACGACATCGCGCAGGAGGCGCGCGCCACCCGGTCCCGCGCGGCGCGGCGACGTCACTGGGAGCGGGGCGGGCCGGGACCGGCGCGGGAGGAGGGCGAGATGCGCGGAGGCGCCATCGCGCCGCCCGGTCAGATGCGGAGCGCGCTCGCGCCTCTGCCGGTGGCGGCGCTCCGGCTGGATGACGAGACGCGGGCGATGCTGGAGCGTCTCGGCCTCCGGCGGGTCGGGGACCTTACGGGTCAGCCGCGCGCCGCGCTGGCGCGCCGCTTCGGTCAGGGTCTGGTCCGCCGGCTGGATCAGGCGACGGGTGTGGAGCCCGAGCCCGTCAGCCCGGCGCGCCCGTCCGCCCGCTTCGTCCTCCGCCTGACCCTGCCCGAGCCGATCGGGCTGGAAAGCGACATCGCCCATGCGCTCGACCGGCTGTTGCCGGCGTTCGGGGAGAAGTTGCGCGCGGCGGGCCGCGGCGCGCGGCGGGTGCGGATGGAATGCCACCGCACCGATCACACGATGCAATGGGTCGAGGTGGGTCTGGCGCGCCCCTCGTCCGAGCCCGACCGCATTCGCCCGCTTCTTCTGATGAAGCTTTCCGAGATCGACGCGGGTTTCGGGATCGAGCGTATCCGGCTGGCGGCGCCGGTAACCGAGCCGGTCTATGCCGAGCAGCACCGGGGCCATGCCGAGGCCGCCGCCGATGGCCGGGCGCGAAAGGCGCCCGGTGGCGGCACTGCCGCGGTGGACGATCTGATCGGACGGCTGGGCGCTCGGGTGGGGCTGGACGCGATCACCAGGCTGGTGCCGGGGGACAGTCACATCCCCGAGAAGACCGCGCAGGTACTGGCCGCCGCGTGGTCGGCGCCCCGTGAGGGGGGCTGGCCCGCGCCGCCCGTGGCGCGCCCGATCGAGATATGGCGCCCCGAGCTTGTGGCCGCCCCCGACGCGCCCGCATTGCCGCCCGAGTTCCGCTGGCGGGGGCGGGTGTTCGAGACGCTGTCGGCCACGGGACCTGAACGGATCGCGCCGGAATGGTGGCTGGACGAGCCCGACTGGCGGACGGGGGTGCGCGATTACTGGCGGGTGACGACGCGGACGGGAGAGCGGCTCTGGCTCTATTTCGCGCATGGCGCGGCGCTGTCCAAAGGCTGGTTCTGCCAGGGCCGTTTCGCCTGAGCGCGCTGACGCGCGCGGCCTCCGGCGGGGATATTTTCAAACAGGCGAAGCGAAAATTTGAATCAAATTGTCGTTCTTCTTGGGAGAAATACTCCCGGGGGGGTCTGGGGGGCGGCGCCCCCCAGCCGTGGTGATATCTCAACCTTCCGGCAGGATCACGCGGTCGATGACGTGGATCACGCCGTTCGACGCTTCCACGTCCGCGGTCACGACGCTGGCCTCTTCGACCATGACGCCGTTATCCAGGTCGATGGTTACCGAGGAACCCTGAACGGTTTCGGCTTCCATGTCGTCGGTCAGATCGCCCGACATCACCTTGCCCGGCACGACGTGGTAGGTCAGGATCGCCGTGAGCTGGTCGATGTTTTCGGGCTTGAGCAGGTTCTCGACCGTACCTTCGGGCAGAGCCGCGAAGGCCTCGTCGGTGGGCGCGAAGACGGTGAACGGGCCTTCACCCTGCAACGTCTCGACAAGGCCGGCGGCTTCCACTGCAGCGATCAGCGTCGAGAAGGACCCGGCGTCCTGAGCGGTCGCCACGATGTCCTTGGAATGACCGCCGGCGAAGGCGGGTGCGGAGAGCATGATTGCGGCAGCGCCGCCAAGAAGTGCTTTTTTCATAACGTTGGTCTCCCAAACTGGTTCTGGTTACGGATACCTGTTTTGGCATCTCGGGGTCATATACGGACGTATTTTCGGATTGGATCCCCGGAGAATTCTTGCCGAGCCCGTTTGACGGAAAGCCGGTCCGCGCTAAGCCGGGCCCGTCTTCACGAACAAGGCCCGATGGGTCACAAACATGTTATTCACAACGGGAAAATGGCTGCCCCGACACATCGGTCTATATGACAGGCGAGCACAAAGCCGTGAGGCGGATTGCGCGGCGCGCGCTTGCGCGACAAGTCTCAACGGAGCGATTGGAGGATGACCATGGCAGGCCGATACAAAAGCCCACTCACGCACGCGGATGTCACGCCCAAGGCGGCATGGCTGAACCGGAGGCAGATCATTGCCGGTGCGATGGCCGCCGGGGGCGCGTCGATCGCGTCGCCTGCGCTGGCATCGCTCGGGGCGCGGAAGACCTCTTATGGAAGCGGTCTCGAGCCCAACACGTTCGAGGAGATCACCTCCTACAACAACTTCTACGAATTCGGCGTGGGCAAGGACGATCCCGCACAGAATGCCGGCGCGATGCAGACCAGCCCTTGGTCGGTGGTCATCGACGGTATGGTCGACCGCCCGGGCACCTATTCCATGGACCAGATTCTGGAAGGTCAGACGCTGGAGGAACGCATCTACCGGTTCCGCTGCGTCGAGGCGTGGTCGATGGTGATCCCGTGGGTCGGGTTCGAGCTGGCAGACCTGCTGGACCGCGTGGGCGTCCAGTCGGGTGCGCGCTACGTCGCCTTCGAGACCGCCGTCATCCCCGAGGTCATGCCGGGCGTCCGCCGCCGGGTTCTGGACTTTCCCTATGTCGAGGGGCTCAGGCTGGACGAGGCCATGCATCCGCTCACCATCATGGCGACCGGCATTTATGACGAGCCGATCCCGAACCAGAACGGCGCGCCGATGCGTCTGGTCGTGCCGTGGAAATATGGCTTCAAGTCGATCAAGTCGATCGTCCGGATCACGCTGACAGACAGCGAGCCGCCGACGAGCTGGAACAAGGCCAATGCGCGCGAGTACGGCTTCTATTCCAATGTGAACCCGACCGTCGATCATCCGCGCTGGAGCCAGGCGACCGAGCGGCGGATCGGCGGCGGTCTGTTCGCGGCGCGTCAGGAGACGCTGATGTTCAATGGCTATGAGAACGAGGTCGCCGGTCTTTACGAGGGCATGGACCTGTCGGTGAACTACTGACCTGATGGCCGGTGTCGCCCTGATATCGACCCTGACCTGTCCGGCCTGCGGACATGTGGCAGAGGTGGTCATGCCGGAAGACAGGTGTCTGTTCTTCTGGGACTGCCCGTCCTGTCACGAAGTGATCCGGCCGAAGGCCGGGGATTGCTGTGTCTTCTGTTCTTACGGGACCGTTGCCTGTCCGCCTGTGCAGGCCACTGGGCGCTGCGGCGGATGAAGCCGTCTCAGCGCATCAATCTGGCGCTGTCCCGCGTCCCCGCCTGGCCACTCTATATAGTGGGCGGTCTGGTGCCCTTCTGGTATCTGTATCTTGGTCTGACCGGCGGCCTCGGTGTCGAGCCGATCGAGGCGCTGGAACATCGGCTGGGCGAGCTGGCGCTTCAGGGGCTGATCGCGGGGCTGGCGGTGACGCCGCTCAGGAACATGACCGGCGTAAACCTTGTGAAGTTCCGGCGGGCCATCGGGCTGGTCACGTTCTACTTCGTCACCTGTCATCTTCTGGTCTGGCTGGTGCTGGACGTTCAGATCCTGTCCCAAATCTGGGCCGATATTCTGAAGCGTCCTTATATTACCATCGGCATGATCGGGTTCGTCCTGCTGATCCCTCTGGCGGTCACGTCGAACAACTGGTCGATCCGCAAACTCGGTCCGCTCAAGTGGCGGCGTCTGCATCAGCTTGGTTATGCTGCAGCGATCCTGGGGGCGGTGCATTGGGTGATGCTGGCCAAGGGCTTTCAGATCGAGCCGCTGGTCTATCTGGGCATCGTGGTGCTGCTTCTGGCGATGCGCGTGCCGAAGGCGGTGAAACGCGCGGTTGCATAATGTGACTTCCCACCGTGGCCGTTCCCGCTAGGGTCGCGCCATGGACAAGAATTCTGCCCGGCGGGCCACGCTTCTCATCATGGCGCTTTTCGTGCTTCAGCCGCTGGCGATCGGCGGCTGGCTGGCGCTGATCCCTCACGTCAAGGAAACACTGGAGCTTTCGAAGGGCGAGTTGGCCATGGCCATTCTCGGGATGCCGCTGGCGCTGATTCCGTTTCTGCAGATCGCGGGCCGGGTCATCGGGCAATACGGGCCGCGGCGCATCTTCATGGTGTTCTTTCCCATTCAGGCGGTTCTGCTGACTTTTCCGCTCCTGGCGCCGTCCGGTCCGGCTCTTTTCGGTGCGCTCGCGGTGTTCGGCGCGATGGTCGCGTTCCTGGAGGTGGGCATCAACGCCTATGCGGGACGGCTGGAGAAGCGTGCGGGCGTTATGATCATGAACCGCTGCCACGGTTTCTGGTCACTGGGTCTGATGCTGGGTTCGGCCTTCGTGGCGCTGTCAGCCGGAACGCCCATGCAGAAGATAATAGTATTGGGCGTGGTCTCGGCGGTGCTGGGTGTCTGGGCGGCCTGGGTACTTCCGCGCTTGCCGGGGGATGAGGACACGGCCCATCGGCCGAGACGCCGGTTCAGGAAGCTTCCGCCGGCGCTGTTGTTCGTGGCGGGGCTGATGCTTTGCGTGACGCTGACCGAGGGGGCGATGGCGGACTGGGCGGCTGTGCATCTGGCCGAACGGCTTGGCGATCTGGAAGTGACAGAGCGCGCGGGAATCGCGGTCACAATATTTGCGGGCTTCATGGCGGGGGGGCGATTTCTTGGCGATTGGCTCAAGCGGCGGATGGGACCGGTTCGGCAGGCGCGGATGACATCACTCACCGCGATTGCGGGGATACTGTGTATAGTGCTGCCTTTGCCGCTGGGCTTTGCCTATGCCGGCTATGCCCTTGTCGGGTTCGGGGTGTCTTCTGCCTATCCGCTTGGCGTGTCGGCCATCGCCGCGCTCGATGACCGATACGAATCCGCGAATATCGCCATCATGGCGATGGTCGCGCTTGGCGGGTTCCTGATCGGTCCGCCGCTCATCGGGGGAATCGCGGAGTTCGCTTCGCTCGACTGGGGGCTGGCCGCGCTTCTGCCGGGTTTGATTCTGTCGCTCTATCTGGCGGCCTGGTTGCGTCCCGCAGCCGATGATTCCGCATCTCTCAGCGAAAACGAGTCACCGTCGGCCACGCTTGGAGGGGCGACTCGATAGGATTCCGTCGAGTCGGAGGGGGGGCACGGCCGAGATTCCGGTCAGGACCGCTCCGATTCATCGAAATTCTCGTCATTCGGCAGGGCGCGCGCGGAAAGAAATTGCCGGAAGAGGCGGGCATCCACGCCGGAAATTGCGCGAAACCCCTTATTTCTTAGGGTGACGCCGGGTCCGCGAAAAAAGTGTCATCTTTCCGAAAAAAACCTCTTGCGGACCCCGGCACCGATCCGTAAATACCCCCTCACCGGCGGCGCAGAGATGCACCAACGGGGCGCCAGACGGGCCACACGGCAACGAGACGCAAGAAACAACAGAGATAGATGAGGCGGGGCGCGCCGAAGAAGTTAGGGCGCACTCAGTCGATTTTGTCTCTAACGCTCTTTGAAATCGCTGGTAACTGAAGAGATATGTGGGCGGTTTGGTCTATTCGATGGATCAACTACTGCATATCGGCTTCCTAGGCTTCGGCCGATGATGGAAGTGTCAGCTTCACTGTTTGGACGGCTTTCGGTTTCTGATGAAACCCGAAGCACAACAAACAGATGACTTCCGATACGTGTCCTATCCTAGCCGGGTGGGCATAATGGCTTGCCCCCAAAGCAGCCATGAGTATCGGAGATGTGCAGAGGTTCGAACGTCAAGGATAAGCTGGTAACAGCTTTTCAACTTGAGAGTTTGATCCTG
>NZ_WUPT01000002.1:840000-1217575 GCF_009830125.1 Kangsaoukella pontilimi
CTGTCTGAAGATCGGGGGACCACCCTCGAAGGCTAAGTACTCCTTACTGACCGATAGCGAACCAGTACCGTGAGGGAAAGGTGAAAAGCACCCCGACGAGGGGAGTGAAACAGTACCTGAAACCGAACGCCTACAAGCAGTCGGAGGGACCTCGAGTCCTGACGGCGTACCTTTTGTATAATGGGTCATCGACTTGGTCTCACGAGCAAGCTTAAGCCGGTAGGTGTAGGCGCAGCGAAAGCGAGTCTTAAATGGGCGAATGAGTTCGTGGGATCAGACCCGAAACCGAGTGATCTAGGCATGGCCAGGTTGAAGGTAAGGTAACACTTACTGGAGGACCGAACCCACATCCGTTGAAAAGGATCGGGATGAGCTGTGCCTAGGGGTGAAAGGCCAATCAAACTCGGAGATAGCTGGTTCTCCGCGAAATCTATTTAGGTAGAGCGTCAGACGAATACCTACGGGGGTAGAGCACTGGATGGGTAATGGGGCCCCACAGGCTTACTGATCCTAACCAAACTCCGAATACCGTAGAGTACTATCTGGCAGACACACGGCGGGTGCTAACGTCCGTCGTGGAGAGGGAAACAACCCTGACCTACAGCTAAGGCCCCCAATTCATGGCTAAGTGGGAAAGCATGTGAGACGACCAAAACAACCAGGAGGTTGGCTTAGAAGCAGCCATCCTTTAAAGATAGCGTAACAGCTCACTGGTCTAAATAAGTTGTCTTGCGGCGAAGATGTAACGGGGCTCAAGCCATGAGCCGAAGCTTAGGACTGCGTATGCAGTGGTAGCGGAGCGTAGTGTGATATAACTCCATTCCTCCTTAGCGGGTTCGCCCGTATTGGAGGAGAGGGGTTTACTGTGAAGCCGGCGCGTGAGCGATCCGGTGGAGTGATCACTAGCGAGAATGATGACATGAGTAGCGACAAACAGGGTGAGAGACCCTGTCGCCGAAAGTCCAAGGGTTCCTGCTTAAAGCTAATCTGAGCAGGGTAAGCCGACCCCTAAGGCGAGGCCGAAAGGCGTAGTCGATGGGAACCAGGTTAATATTCCTGGGCCAGGAGGATGTGACGGATCTCGAAGGTAGTTCATCCTTATCGGATTGAATGGGCTGCTCAGAGGTTCCTGGAAATAGCCCTCCATTAGATCGTACCCTAAACCGACACAGGTGGACTGGTAGAGAATACCAAGGCGCTTGAGAGAACGATGTTGAAGGAACTCGGCAAAATACCTCCGTAAGTTCGCGAGAAGGAGGCCCAGTTTCTAGGCAACTAGTGGCTGGGGGCACAAACCAGGGGGTGGCGACTGTTTACTAAAAACATAGGGCTCTGCGAAGTCGCAAGACGACGTATAGGGTCTGACGCCTGCCCGGTGCCGGAAGGTTAAAAGGAGGGGTGCAAGCTCCGAATTGAAGCCCCGGTAAACGGCGGCCGTAACTATAACGGTCCTAAGGTAGCGAAATTCCTTGTCGGGTAAGTTCCGACCTGCACGAATGGCGTAACGACTTCCCCGCTGTCTCCAACATCGACTCAGCGAAATTGAATTGCCTGTCAAGATGCAGGCTTCCCGCGGTTAGACGGAAAGACCCCGTGCACCTTTACTACAACTTCAGACTGGCATCAGGCCAAGCATGTGCAGGATAGGTGGTAGGCTTTGAAGCAGGAACGCTAGTTTCTGTGGAGCCTCCCTTGAGATACCACCCTTGCTTCGCTTGATGTCTAACCGCGGTCCGTTATCCGGATCCGGGACCCTCTGTGGTGGGTAGTTTGACTGGGGCGGTCGCCTCCCAAAGAGTAACGGAGGCGCGCGAAGGTTGGCTCAGAGCGGTCGGAAATCGCTCGTTGAGTGCAATGGCAGAAGCCAGCCTGACTGCAAGACTGACAAGTCGAGCAGAGTCGAAAGACGGCCATAGTGATCCGGTGGTCCCGAGTGGAAGGGCCATCGCTCAACGGATAAAAGGTACGCCGGGGATAACAGGCTGATGGTGCCCAAGAGTCCATATCGACGGCACCGTTTGGCACCTCGATGTCGGCTCATCTCATCCTGGGGCTGGAGCAGGTCCCAAGGGTACGGCTGTTCGCCGTTTAAAGAGGTACGTGAGCTGGGTTTAGAACGTCGTGAGACAGTTCGGTCCCTATCTGCCGTGGGTGTAGGATACTTGAGAGGAGTTGCCCCTAGTACGAGAGGACCGGGGTGAACGATCCACTGGTGGACCTGTTGTTGCGCCAGCAGCAGTGCAGGGTAGCTATGATCGGAAAGGATAACCGCTGAAGGCATCTAAGCGGGAAGCCCCCCTCAAAACAAGGTATCCCTGAGGACCGTAGTAGACCACTACGTCGATAGGCCGGAGATGTAAGCGCTGTGAGGCGTTCAGTTGACCGGTACTAATTGTCCGATAGGCTTGATTTGATCCAGTAGAAGACAGGATCGAAAGCATACACCGCAGTATAGTTGACTTGGAAACGTGATTGCCTTGGCAATTGCGGAACATGTGCTCCCTCGGTTTGGTGGTCATAGCGCGAGCAAAACACCCGATCCCATTCCGAACTCGGCCGTTAAGTGCCGTAGCGCCGATGGTACTGCGTCTTAAGACGTGGGAGAGTAGGTCGCCGCCAAACCTAGCGAGCACATGTGTGTATCTCTCGACGATGTTGAATAACGACGAAGCGCCCCACGGGGCGCTTTTGTTGTTTCTGGGCTCCCGAAATAACCGTTTGGACGTCTTACTCTTTGATCCAGAGCGTTGCGTTGAGCGAAAGGGAGCGTCTCTGCCGCGTTCTCAGCAGAATGCGTGGACGGGCAAGTCGCGGATTGCTTCGGTGAGACATGTCCAAAGTGCAGTGTCCCCGAGCATATCCCTGGTTCGGGTTGGATCCGCTCGATAGAATGGAAGCTGGCTCTTGCTGCTATCCGACAAATACATCGTACGGAGTCATATACCGACAGAGTGCTGCGCCCTTCGCTACATCGTCAGGAAGAAGAAAACCGGCAGCGGTGCGACCGCGATAAGTATCGTCAGCAAGAATTGCGGGAGGCCGTAAAGGCCTGAGGCGCCGGCCGCGAAGGCGAGACCGCCGCCGCCACCGATCAGCGAATTTCCGGGGGTGTTGATCAGAATGGCAAGCGTCACATATCTGTTTTCAAAAGCTTTTTTAAGTGCGCCCTCAGGCACAAGCTCGAGCAGAATGGCGTCTCGTTCGGCCGCCGGTGTCTCGTGTATCCGCCGGACGAGGGCGGCTGTCCGTTTGAGCCCAAGCCAGGCGAGACCGCCGCAAAGCGTTTCATGCGGGACCAGCCGCGCGATCAGGAATGACAAGGTCAGCGCTCCGACCATCCCGAGATACACCACAGGAGCCGCCACGGCGCCGAACAAGAACAACAAGGCAAAGCCGATCTCGGCCCCCGGTACAAAGGGAATGGCAGCCAGAACCACGTAGAGAACCAGCGCCGATACGACCATCTTGTTGAACATGGGCGTGTCCATGGGCCGAAGTTCCGGCAAAAGCGCCGTCCTCAACGCATCTCCTACGAGCCAGCCGATGCCAAGGAGGACGATCCAGAACAGAAGAACCCGCCACCGAGACCGTAGACGATTGAGCGTCGCTCCCATGCGGGCTCCTGAGTAACGCCAGACCGGGGCGCTGGCTGGATTTCGCTTTTCGAATTAACCCCGCGTAAAGGCTGAAGCAGACAGGCGGCAATTGCAATTCCACGTTTCCGAAGGTTTTTCATGCCTCGGTGAATGGATGGCGTGCTTGCGATTGGAATTGACGCCGCTCTGGCGATGGGGAACCGTCGCCCAAATCAGAAGGAGCACGGAATGCCAAGGGTTATCGTCTGGGGCGAAAACGTCCACGAGCAAAAGAGCAAGGTCGTCCGAGACATCTACCCCGACGGTATGCACGAGACGATCGCCGCGGCACTACGGCAGGATTCGGCGATCACGGCTGACACGGCCACACTTCAGAAACCAGAGCACGGACTGACGGCGGAGCGTCTGGCCAATTGCGACGTGCTGATCTGGTGGGGTCACGCCGCCCATGGCGATGTCGAGGATGCCGTGGTCGAACGGGTGGCGGAAGCCGTCTGGTCGGGTATGGGCCTGATCGCGCTGCACTCGGCGCATTTTTCGAAAATTTTCAAGCGCTTGATGGGGTCGCCCTGTGCGCTGACCTGGCGCGAAGCAGGCGAGCGGGAGCGTATCTGGGTGACCAATCCGCTCCATCCGATTGCTGCCGGTCTGCCGCAATCCTTCGAGCTGGAGCACGAAGAAATGTATGGTGAACCATTTTCGATCCCGGAGCCGCTTGAGACGGTGATGATCGGATGGTTTCAGGGCGGCGAGGTTTTTCGATCCGGTGTGACCTTCCGGCGTGGCGCGGGAAACATCTTCTATTTCCAGCCGGGGCACGAGACCTATCCCACCTACCATGACCCGGTGATCGGCCACGTCCTTCGCAATGCCGTTCACTGGGCAGCGAGCGATCAGCCTCGTCTTGCGGCGCCGACCGACGCTCCGAACCGCCCCGTCGCCGAGGCACCCGAAAAGATCGAGCAGCGCGGACCGCGTCTGCATCAGGATGGCGAAGAGGGGCTTCGGTGATGCGCCTCTTGATTCTCGGGACCGGCAACATGGCCGGCACTCACGCGCAGGCGTTTTCCGCCATTGACGGGGTAGACGTGGTCGCCTGTGCCGATATCGACGAGGGGCGGGCGCGGGCCTTTGCGGATCGTTTCGACATTCCAGAGGCTTACGGTTCTCTGGACGCGGCGCTGGCGAAGGGCGGTTGTACCGCGATGGCCAACACGACACCGGATGCTGCGCATTTCGCGACGACCATGAAGGCGATCGACGCCGGCCTTCATATCTTCTGCGAGAAGCCCCTTGCCACGAATGCAGAGGACGCGCGCCGCATGGTGCGCGCGGCGGATGCGGCAGGGCGGATCACGGGGGTGAACCTGACCTATCGGAATGTCGCAGCGCTGCAAGAGGCGCGCCGGATCGTGGCGGCGGGCCGCATCGGCGCGGCCCGGCATTTCGAGGCGGCCTATCTGCAAAGCTGGCTGACCCAGCCCGCCTGGGGCGACTGGGCGACCGAGGACGTCTGGCTCTGGCGGTTGTCGAGTGCCCATGGCTCGCTCGGTGCGCTTGGCGATATCGGCATTCACATTTTCGACTTCGCGACCTATGCGGCGGGCTCGAACATTCTCGACATGCATTCGAACCTGACCACATTTCCGAAAGCTCCAGGCGACCGGATTGGCGAGTATGTCCTTGATGCAAATGACAGTTTCACCATGACCGCGCGACTGGAGAACGGTGCCGCGGGCGTTATCCATGCGACGCGATTCGCGCCTGGGCACCTGAACGACCTGTCGCTCAGGCTGTTCGGAACCAAAGGCGGGATCGAGCTGACCAATAGCGGTCCGCTCGGGACGCTCCGGATTTGCGAGGGCGACGATCTTTCTACAGCGACATGGCGGGACGTGCCTCTTGAGCCGGTGGAAACCAACTACCAACGCTTCGCGGATGCAGTCCGCAAGGGGACGCCGATGAAGCCCGATTTCGCGACGGCGGCACGACTTCAGGAAGTCATTGACCGCGCCGCCGCAGCGGGCGGTTGAGACAGAGCCTTATTCGCAGAAATCGTGCCAAAAAAGCAGGCGGCCCCCCTTGCAGGTCCCCGGCAGGAGGGATAGATGACCCCCATTGGCGCGGGGTGGAGCAGCCCGGTAGCTCGTCAGGCTCATAACCTGAAGGTCGTAGGTTCAAATCCTACCCCCGCAACCAACGATACTTGCGATGCCTCCGCCGGTCCTGCCGCGGAGGTTTTTGCTTTTTTGCCTCCCGTTTGCCGGGATCGTCTGCTGCGCCCTCCCGCAACCAACGATTTCTGCGAAAGCAGGTTGTCCAAAGCCTCGGCCTCCGAAAGGAAGTCGGGGTTTTGCTTTCCGGCTGCATAGCGCAGGATCGCCCCCAGGTCGCCGCGCAGGACGATGGATAGTTCGCCGTTCTCGGGCACGAGGGTGATTTCATCGACCAGTGACCGAAGCACGTCGACGGCGGCGCCTCGATCTTCCTCGGATTGCAGGTTCTCGCAGAGCTTCGCGATCCGATCCTGATACATCCGTGCCATGTTCGGGTGCAGCAATGGCGGCGGCTCGTCGGCATTGTCCAGAAGCTCGGTCAACTCCGCCTTCCTCGCCTCCAGCTTCTCGGCCTTGTCTTTGAGTTTCGCCGGCGGGAAGCCTTGAAGAATGGCGTCGACCATCTTGTCAAGCTCTCGGTCAACCTTCTCGAGTTCGCTCCTCCAGCCGGCCAGGTCGGCTCCGCGCTCGATCCGGAGCCGATTTACCTCGCGCGTGAACTCGGAACAGAATTCATTGAAGAGTTCCGGCGACATGAGATGCTTCCGAAGACCATTCAAGATCGACGCCTCCAAGGCATCCCGACGGATGTTCAGACGGTTATTGCATGTGCCCTTGTTCCGCGACGCTGCGCAGCCAAGCAGGTCTTTCGAGATCAGGGAATACCCACCACCACAGCAACCGCACTTTATGAGGCTGGCGAAAAGGTGCTTCGGCCGCCGTCTATCGTTCATCGGATTGCTGCCTGTCGGCGACGTCTCAAACGAAAGGCTCTTTTGCCTTTTCTTCACTTCGTCCCAGAGATCTTGGTCCACAATCCGAAGGTCCGGGACCTCCTGGACAACCCACTCACTTTCCGGGTTCGGGCGGGAGACGCGCTTGCCGGTGTCAGGATCCTTCATGTATCGCAGACGGTTCCAGACCAGCCGCCCGATGTAGAGTTCGTTGTTGAGAATGCCCGTCCCTCGTTTCGGGTTGCCGTGGATCGTCGACGGCCCCCACTCCTTGCCCTGCGGTCCCGAAATGCCCTCCCGGTTCAAGGTCATTGCGATCGTCCGCGATGATTGTCCGGACAAGTAATCCCTGAAGATGCGCCGAACGACGTTTGCTTCGGCTGGGTTGATCTCCCGTTCGCCCCGATCGTCCGGATCGGCCGTGCGAACCACGTCATACCCATAACAGAGCCCACCACCGGAGCGTCCCTTTTCGACCCGCCCGCGAAGACCGCGCCGGGTCTTGTCAGCCAGATCCTTTAGGAAGAGTGCGCCCATCGTTCCCTTGAGACCAATGTGCAATTCGCTGACCTCACCTTCGGACAGCGTCACGATGCTCACTCCTGCAAAGCGCATCCGCTTGTAGAGCCCGGCGATGTCCTCCTGGTCCCGGGAGAGACGATCCAGCGACTCCGCGAGGATCACGTCGAACCGCCCCTTCAGCGCATCCGAGATCAGTTCCTGAACGCCGGGCCGAAGCAAGGACGCTCCGGAAATCGCGCGATCCGTGTAGCTGTCGATAATCGTCCAGCCTTCCCGCTCCGCGCGTGCACGGCAGATGCGCAGCTGGTCCTCGATCGACGCATCACGTTGGTTGTCAGATGAATACCGAGCTCAAAGCGCTGCCTTCATGCGATGGCCCCCTTAATCGTGGAGGCGAGCCCGTGCATGTCGCCTGTTCTCCGCCTCAATGAAATCTCTCGCAGCCTGCCGCGCCAACAAGCGAACAAGGGTGACCAGCCGCGGGTCATCACCAGCAGGAGTGAGGCGCGCGATTTTGTTCTCAGTCGCTCCGCCACCCCGAGATGAGTCCTGGGCGTCCCTTGAGGCGTCAGCCCCCGGCCTGCTTTTCTGGTCCCATTCCATAGTCGCCAGCCTGCCAGAGGGTGGCGCGCGTACGAAGGAAAAAGCCTATGCATCATAACGGGTTGGAGGTGGGGCGCGCGCATACTCGCGTAGTCTGGCGCATTGATGGCTGCTACAGCGTCGCACAAATCGGCGGCCCGGAAACCGGAGATACTGCGCTGTTCTATGCGAATTCTCACCATTCAGGGGCCCTAAGCTGTGGTAGGGCGCGAAGACCGTTGCCTGAACGAAGTCTGCCATAGGCCGCCCGAATCGCGCAACGCAGGTGTCACTAAGGCGCAGTAAGCAGCCACTGGCCAAGCGAGAGAGCAAGAGACTGGGAGGGGTGCCGTGACGGGTTGAGGGCTGGAGGAGAGGCCTCCGGCGCCCGTCGCGGAGGTTTTCCAATGAACACCGAAATTATCGATGCCGGGCGTGATATCAGCGGCGGCTACAAGGTGGATGTGTCGCGCGGCGAGAACGTGGACCGCGTGTCGTCGGAGTGGTTCGTGCGGCCGGATGACGAGCGATATCTGTCGCTCGACGACCTTTTCGCCTCGGTCAAGGGCCGGGCGGAGCGGAGCCGGACGCGCACGGTGGAGAGCGCGGCGATCCTGGTCGAGGCGCATTGCGACGACCCGGAAAAGCTGGGCCTTGTCCTGCCGGGCGCGGATGAACCCATCGCGCCGACGCATTGGTCCTTCGGCCAGCTCGCCAGCATCGTCGGCGCGCCGGCGGCCTATCTGCGGCAACTGCCCGCGCCGCTCGCCGGGATCAACCTGCAATACGGACTGACCAACCACCGGGCCGAGCAGATCAAGACGCTGGAAGTCGCCGACGGCCGCACGGAGCTGCGCGCCGTGACCGGCCCCGACTACGGGCGAATCTACGACCACGAACTTGTCTCCGCCGTGCAGCGCATCGCGGGCAACGGCACCGGCGACACGCGTTGGAAGGTGCCGGGGGTGCTCGACTGGTCGACCGGCATCTACAACCCGCGCGTGGACGTGACGAAGGAGACGACGACGCTGTACGCCTCTGACCGCGACGTGTTCCTGTTTCTCGTCGACGACCTCAATCCGATCGAGGCGGGGCTGATGCCCGACGGCTCGCCCGACCTCTATTTCCGGGGGTTCTATTGCTGGAATTCGGAGGTGGGCGCCAAGACGCTCGGCATCGCCAGCTTCTACCTGCGCGCGGTCTGCCAGAACCGCAACCTCTGGGGTGTCGAGGACTTCCAGGAGATCACCATCCGGCACTCGAAATATGCCGCCTCCCGCTTCGCTCACGAGGCCGCCCCGGCGCTCAGCCGCTTCGCCGAGTCTTCGCCCGCGCCCTTCATCGACGGCATCCGCGCTGCACAGGAGAAGATCGTCGCGCGGTCGGACGAGGACCGTCAGGATTTCCTTCGCAAGCGCGGGTTCTCGAAGGCGGAGACGGGGCGGATCGTCGAAACGGTCTTGGCCGAGGAAGGCCGGCCGCCCGAGAGCGTCTTCGACTTCGTGCAGGGGATCACGGCGATCGCCCGGTCGAAGCCGCAGCAGGATGCGCGGTTGGTGATGGAAGGGAAGGCGAAGGGGCTGTTGGAAAGGGTGACTTAGGCGGTATCTTCGGGTGGCGGGCCAAGACAAGGTCCGCCACCCGAAAACGGGGAGGAACAGCCAAATCGTTACCTTTGCACACACAGACGGCTTCGCCGTGTTTCTTCGGTACTTGCCTTGAGTGTGCAATCCACGGATACGATTTTCAAATCTCGATATTTGTTCTTGGAGCTCGCCAATGCCAATGAACCGCTGGCTGAAAAAATACACGAAATTGGAGCACTTGGAGCCGACGTTAAGGGCACTGCAACTGCATCTGGGAGACCCGAAGGAATGGGATGACAAGAATGATAGCGAGTGTATCCGCATATATTCTGAGAGGTTTCCCGAGCATGAAATCCGAGGAACTTGTCTTACGGAAGCAGCAGATAGGTTTCATTTCTGGCATGTTTTTGGTGAACGTGAGAAAGGCGTATGCCTTTGGTACGAAAGAGACAGCCTTATCGATGACATAAAACAGGACGGTTCACTTCTTGCTGACAAAGTTCGATATTGGCTGCCCGCTGAACTGAGTCAGTTAGAGCTTCGTTTGATCCCATTTGCCAAAAGAAAACAGTACCGCGATGAATGCGAATTTCGTGTTCTTAGAATGCATACAAATCCGGGAATGAGCGCCGATAAGTTTTCTTTTTCCGCTAACAGCCTCAAACGGATCTATCTAAATCCATGGTTATCGCCGAAGGAAGTGAAGCGAGAGAAAGATAGGATTTCAGGGCTGCTGAAAGATCACCTGAAGCATGTTCGCGTGATGCAAAACCGGTCCCTGAAGCAAAAAGCGTGGATTGATGCTGTGTCCGCCAGGGTTGGAACTAACCGTTAGACTTGTAGTTTGTGCTGCACCGCTGTGCCGCCGCTTCCAGCGAATTTTTTTTGCCCGTCGCACTCGTTAGAGTTAGAGGGGTGCCGGGTTTTCCGTGACGGGTTTGGAGGTCGGGAGAGAGGCTCCCGGCTGGCCTGTCGCGGAGATATCCCGATGACCAAGCAACAGAAGATCACCCTCAGCGCCTCGCGCGACATCCCCTTCAACAAGCTGATGCTCAGCCAGTCGAACGTGCGTCACGTCAAGGCCGGCGTGTCGATCGAGGAGCTGGCCGAGGACATCGCGCGGCGGACGCTGCTCAGCTCCATCACCGTGCGGCCCGTGCTGGACGACAGCGGCGCCGAGACCGGCATGTACACGATCCCGGCGGGCGGGCGGCGGTTCCGGGCGCTCGAGCTGCTTGTGAAGCAGAAGCGCATGAACAAGACCGCGCTGGTGCCCTGCATCGTGCGCACAGACGGGCTCGCAGAGGAGGATAGCCTCGCCGAGAACGTCCAGCGCGCGCCGCTGCATCCGCTCGACCAGTTCCGCGCCTTCCAGGCGATGCGCGAGAAGGGTCGCACCGAGGAGGAGATCGCGGCCGCCTTCTTCGTCTCGGCCAGCGTGGTCAATCAGCGGCTGAAGCTCGCCGCCGTCGCGCCGTCGCTGCTCGACGCCTATGCCGAGGAGGAGATGACGCTCGACCAGCTCATGGCCTTCACGGTCAATCCCGATCACACGCGGCAGGAACAGGTCTGGGAGGCGCTGCAGCGGCACTATTCACGGCAGCCCTACGAGATCCGCCGCATGCTGACCGAGGGTGCGGTGCGGGCCTCGGACAAGCGGGCTCAGTTCGTCGGGCTCGACGATTACGTCGAGGCCGGGGGCGAAATCCTGCGCGACCTGTTTCAGCAGGACGATGGCGGCTGGCTGCAGGATGCCGCCCTGCTCGACGTGATGGTGCGCGAGAAACTGGACGAAGAGGCTGAAGCGGTGCGCAGCGAGGGCTGGAAATGGGTCGAGGTCGATACCGAGTTCCCCTATGGCCACACCTTCGGGATGCGCCGGGTCCAAGGCGAGGCGGTGCCGATGACCGACGAGGAGTCTGCCAGCTACCAGACGCTGAAGGCCGAATACGACGCGCTTGAGGCCGAGCATGCGGAGGCCGACGAGTTGCCCGACGACGTCGATGCCCGGCTGGGCGAGATCGAGGAGGCGATGGAGGCGCTCGAGGCACGCCCGATCCGGTACGAGGCCGACGACCTTGCGCTGGCGGGAGCCTTCGTCAGCATCGACAGCTCCGGGCGGCTGCGGGTCGAACGGGGCTATGTGCGGCCCGAGGATGAGCCGGTCGAGGAGGTGGAGGACACTGGCGAGGTCGTACCGGAAGAGTCGACGGTCGAGGACTCCGACAACACCGTTGCGTCGGCCTCGGACGAGGAGGAAGAAGACGAGGGCCTCAAACCGCTCTCCGACCGCCTCGTCATGGAACTGACGGCCCATCGCACCCTGGCGCTGCGCAATGCGCTGGCCCAGGACCCGCAGGTCGCCTTCCTCGCGGCCCTGCACACGATGGTCCTGCGGCTCTTCTACCGCTACGCCGTCGACAGCTGTGTCGAGATCGAACCGCGCAACGCGGGGTTCGGATCGCAGGTGCCGGGCCTCGGTGATACGGTCTACGCGCAGGCCATCGACCAACGTCACGAAACCTGGGCACGCAACCTGCCGAAGGCATCCGAGGACCTCTGGGAGGCGCTGACCGAATTCGACAGCTGCAGCCGCGAGACGCTCTTCGCCCATTGCGTGGCAATGAGCGTGAATGCCGTCCACGATCCCTACCAGCGCCGACCGCGCGCCATAGCGCATGCGGATGTGCTGGCCGGGACCGTCGGGCTCGACATGGCCAAGGCGGGCTGGACGGCCACCGGTGACAGCTACCTTGGTCGCGTGACCAAGGCGCGCATCCTCGAGGCTGTGCGCGAGGCGAAAGGTGAGGACGCCGCCGACCGGATCGCCGGGCTGAAGAAGGCCGAAATGGTGACGGCAGCAGAGGACCTGCTCGTCGGCACCGGCTGGCTGCCCGAACCGTTGCGCACGCCGCCGCTGCCGGAAGACGACGCACCGGAGATCAAACTGATAGACGAGGCGGACCGCGCCAATGACGCTTCGGAAGACGATCCCGACAGCGGCGAAGCGCAATCGGCGGAAGACGGCGGCGAACCGGCTATCGGAGACTCCGACCCGATGGAGGACGATGATCCGGTCGCCGGTGACGCCTTCGCCAAGACAGCCGCCGAGTGACCTTCGAGCAGCACTGGACCTTCCCCCAAGGTCCAAAGTCAGGGGCCCGTCAGTCATGGCGGGCCCCTGATTGCGTCCAACCCTCTTGGAGACCGCCATGACGAGCCCCGCCACCGAGCTTTCGCGCCAGCTTTCCCAGAACGCCGAAACGGTGTGCCGGCACTATCTGTCGAACGGCCGGAAGCAGGGTCATTACTGGCTGGTGGGAGACGTTCATAACACACCGGGCCGATCCATGTTCGTTCGGCTGTCCGGGCCACTGTCCGGCAACCGTGCCGCTGGAAAATGGACCGACGCAGCCACGGGACAGCATGGCGACCTACTCGATGTCATCCGTGAAAGCTGCGGCTTGGTCGACTTCAAGGACGTTGCCGATGAGGCCCGACGCTTCTTGAGCCTGCCCTTACCTGATCCAACCCGACAGCATTCTCCACATTCACAGCCACCAGCTGCCACCGGATCTCAGGAGGCGGCACGACGCCTGTTTGCAATGGGTGTACCGATCCGCGGCACTCCGGTAGAAACCTATCTGCGCAGGCGTGGCATCGGAGCGTTTGACCAAATGCCAAGCCTGCGGTTCCATCCCGCCTGCTTCTGTCGGCCCGAAGGCAGCGGGCCGATCGCGCGGCTTCCGGCCATGCTGGCCGCCATCACCGATCTCGAAGGCCGCCATACCGGGACCCATCGCACCTGGCTGCGGCCGGACGGGAGCGCCAAGGCCGATATCGACACACCGCGGCGCGCGATGGGCGCTTTGCTCGGGAACGGGGTGCGGTTCGGCGCGCCCGCAGACGTGCTCATCGCGGGCGAGGGGATCGAGACGGTTCTTTCCGTGCGCTCGGCCCTGCCTGAGTTGCCCGCCGTCGCGGCACTGTCATCGGGACACCTGGCCGCCATCCGGTTTCCCGCTGGCCTGCGGCGGCTCTACGTGTTGCGCGACCGTGATCCCGCAGGCGCGGCGGCAAGGGATCGACTGGAGGCGCGCGCAGCCGAGGCCGGGATCGAGGCGCAGACCCTCACGCCGCGACTGGGCGACTTCAACGACGATCTCCGGCGCTATGGGCTGGCGGCCTTGCAAGCGCGGTTTCGGCTTCATCTCCACGTCGAGGATGCCGCTCGTTCCGTGCCGGTGTGACAGGGCGGCAATCGGGCTGGCGCTGTACGGCTCACAGCATCGTTTTCGCAGGGGCATCCCGCGCGCGGTTCGCATCCACGGGAAAGGCCGGCGCGCACGGCCTTCTCAGAGGGCAGGAGGCCCACAATCGGGACGGCCCGGCAATGGCCGCGCTCCGGCTATTTTCCGCCGCGCCCCGTTGGGGCGCTTTGCATCGCGAGGCAAAATAGCCGGGCTTGGCCATCAAGGCCCTCGCGAAAGGCTCGGGCTGCCCGGCCGCCCCGCCCCTGGGCGCGTTCCTGCCATGAAGGCCGCGTGTGGCGCGCGGCTCCCCCGAGGAAGGAACCCGCAGATGACCCTCGATCCCGAAACCGATGCCCACGAGCCGCATCACAGCACGTCCTCGACCGCCCATGTCCTGACCGAACTCCAGCTCTACGGCTGGCGCCCCTACGAAGATGAACCCGACCCGCGTCCCTTGCCCGAGGGCAGCCAGATCGCCGGTGCCGTCGCCGATATCCTCGACGCCCTCGTCGCGACGCTGGGTGAAACGCGCCTAGAGCCCGATCTCGACGAACTGCTCTGGGGCACGGTCAACCTCTTCCACCGGGCGCTGACGCGGGCCGAGCGGCAGCTCGACGACAACGAACAGGCGCAACGCCGCCTCCAGCGGGAACAGGATGGCTCGGAAGTGAAATCCCTCGAACTCGAACGCCTGGTGGCGGAGGGGCAGCGCATGGTCGAACGACGCACCGCGCTGGAACTCTTTCGCGACCTCGCCGCCGAGGGCTTCGAGCATCACCTCGGGAAACTCTGGCATCCCCGGACCGGCTCGCGCGTCAGCCATCGGAATCTGACCGCCGCGATGATCGACAGCCGGGATTTCCTTGCCGCCCGGCGGCGGGCCGAGGCGCAGTTACTTCTGCCCGAAGGCCCCAAGGTGGCCGTGACCGGCGGGGCGGAGTTCAATGATCACAGCATGATCTGGGCGAGGCTTGACCAGGTCCACGCCAAGCACCCGGACATGGTGCTGCTCCATGGTGGCTCACCCAAGGGGGCGGAACTGATCGCCTCCCGCTGGGCCGATCACCGCAAGGTGCCGCAGGTCGCCTTCCGACCCGACTGGACCAAGCACGGCCGCTCGGCTCCGTTCAAGCGCAACGACGCGATGCTGGATGTGCTACCGATCGGAGTCCTCGTTTTTCCCGGCACCGGGATCCAGGAGAACCTCGCAGACAAGGCACGCAAGCTGGGCATTCCGGTCCTCAAGCATGATGGCGGCACGTGAGCGCCGCCTTTTGCTCAATCGGTACATCGTGCCATCACCACGTCAGATCGGACATCCACGTGCATCGCAGCAAACTTCTGGCTCGAGCCCGATTTGCGAGATTCTGCACTTCGCTCGAACGGCGTACAAGCGGTGGAACCGGACACTTCAAACTTCGAACGAGCGCGCAACTTTCGCTTGCCTTTAAGAAACCCAACATCATATGATGTGGAAAATCTTAAAGGGGCTGAGCATTGCCGACATTCAACACCGTGATCGTCTCCACGCAGGTGGACGTTGAAACCCGCCTTGAGGACTTTGGCGTCACACGCCAACAGATCATGGCCATCGGACACACCGCCCGCGCCTATGCGGACGACGCCAGCCCCTCCATGCCGCTCAACGCGGCTGGCATGCTGTCTTACATTCACGGCGTTGGCGAACTCCGCCAACAGCTCGTCGGGTCCGACTACATTCCTGACCGCGCCTGTGGCGTCGAGTCGGTTATGCGTCGGGACCGTAGTGTGCGCATCGCATTCCAGAACGTTGACAAAAGCTGTGCTGACATGCCGCCGTTGCCCCGGACTGAGAAGGGCAGCGGTGCCGCTTCCCTGTCTTCCCCGTCGCTCTTTGAACATGCTGGCGTTGAAGCTGGTCCCCTGACCGGGGTGCATGACGGCGTTCGGACCTACTACGTGATGGTGGGCCTTGACGGCAGCGTTGAGCTTTCCTGCCCCGTCATTGAAAAGGGCAAGTACGTCGACTGGATCGAGCGCATCTACATCTATTCGTCTGACGGCGATTGGGAGGCAGAGCTGGAAACCGATACCAGCCCCATCGAAGACTTCGACATCAACGTTTCTTTCAAAGACTCCTGATGTTCAACGCAGACCGTCTCAAGACAGCCCGCGAAAGGCGGATGCTGACAGCGAAGGGACTCGCAGAGCGCATAGGCGTCTCTGCGGTCACGCTTTCGAAGTATGAAAACGGGCACGCGCCCGATGAAGCGACTGTAAAGCGCCTTGCCTTGGCGCTTTCCTATCCCCTTGATTTCTTCTACCGGGACGCGCCAGAGCGCCTTGATACCGATGCTGTCAGTTTCCGCAGTTTGGCCCGGATGAAGGCCAAAGAGCGCCGTGCGGCGGAAGCGGCAGGATCATTGGGAATCGAGCTCTATGAGTGGATCGACTCCCGATTTAATCTGCCTGACGCTGACCTTATCGACCTGAGCAAGGAACGCCGCCGCCCGCATGTCGCAGCGCGCCTTCTGCGCCAGCATTGGGGTATAGGTGACAGACCGATTGGCAACGTTCTCAAGTTGATCGAGTCCAAGGGCATTCGCGTCCTATCTCTCTCGGAGGCGACCAGACATGTTGACGCTTTCTCGTTCTGGCGAGGGGATCACCCCTATGTTTTCTTGAACCAATTGAAGACGGCAGAACGGTCTATCTTCGACACGGCGCACGAGCTTGGGCACCTTGTCATGCATAGTCACGCAGGGTCGAAAGCCGACAAAGAAGCGGAGACGCAGGCCGACAGGTTCGCGTCGGCGTTCCTCATGCCCGAGAATGACTTGATGGGCTATGCGCACTTGTTCACACCGGGACAAATCATTTCGGCCAAAAAGCGCTGGAAGGTGTCTGCAATGGCCTTGGCGTATCGGCTCAACTCTCTCGGCTACATCAGCGAATGGAACTACCGTTCCTTGCTGATTGAGCTTGGAAAGCGCGGATATCGCAGCGGCGAACCGGACGGAATCGAACGTGAGGTTTCGACCGTGCTTGCCAAGGTCTTGGCCGCTCTTTGGTCCAAAGGCATGACCAAGGACGACATCGCCAAAGACCTTGGGATTCCCCTGGAAGAAATCGAAGCCCTGATTTTCCGGTTGTCGCCGGATCAAGGCACGGTCAGCGAACCGCGCAAACCGGAGCTTCGGCTGGTCAAATAGACCTGATGCGCTGGCGCGGTTGAGTTTTTGGCGATTGTCCGTTTCGGCGTTCAATTTCCGCTCTGGGCTGGCCCGCGGTCATGGTCTCACACCTAGCGAAAGACCACTTCGTCCCACACTGCTGTCCTTGGCTTGATGATGCGCGAAGGTCCGCTTCTCTACGATGCTCGGCTTGGGCAGCACATGAAATTGGGGCATAATCCTGCGAGCAGAACCGGCGAAGCAGCATAGTCGCAGGCGGTGCGCGCATTCGGGCAGCCTGTCGTGATCCCCACAGTCACAGACCTATGGAGGCGTCCATGTCGCTTGTTCTTCTCGCCATCTCTCTGTCCATCGCCCTCGGCGTACTGGCCTTTCGCTTCGCGGTCTTTGCGCTGCCGGTCATGGCCGGGATGGCCGCGTTCCTGCAGGTTCATGGTGGCGGTGCCGGTTTCGGCCTGTCCTTCCTTGCCGGCCTTGCGGGAGCGGCGCTCTCCGTCGCGTTCGTCATTGTCATTCTCGGCTTCGTTAGGAACCCGTTCCTCCGCCTCGGGGCGCTCGGCCTCTTTGCGGTGCCCGCCGCCGTGGCGGGCTACGCGCTGGCCCATGGCGTCGTGAAACATGCGCTTGACCCGGGTGTGATGCTGACGCTGATCTGCGGTGGCTGCGGCGCGGTCGTCGCCGTTGCGGCGATGATCAACCTTAATGCCTTGGGCGAGGGGCTTCTCGACCGGTAGCCCTCGGTTGCGGCCGTCCCCAGTCGATTGATCGCAGGCGCGGTGGAAATCTGCGCTGCAACGGTCCTTGGGTGATGGCCGGCCAAAGCCCGGACCATCCCTGTCTTCTCGTATGACCATGAACCAGCCGGGCCTATGCCTGTGAGTGTGGTGAACGGCGCCTGACGTGCTCGGTTCTGCCTGCGGTTTCTGGCCATCGGACACGGCGCAGCTGCGGCAAGCGAAGGTGGGTGCGCGAGGCCGATTGTCGATGGGTGCGTGATCTGGGGCCCAAGTTGCCATTCGCGAGGAAGATGGTTCTGCCCTGCATCCTCGCTGGCTTTCCTCCGAGAAGACCTGTCCCTCCTCCTGATTGATCCCCTAAGCCCGTCTGTCCGAGGCCAGCAACCCCGCGCGGCGGGACCCGTGTTGGCGTGTTCCACGCCTGCCCGCGCCACGTCCGCCTTGGGGGTCGAGCGGACACCGGGGGCGTCCGTGCAGGCCACGTCCAGCGGTCTTTGACGGGCCTCATCGGAGGGACGGTCCCTCCGGATGAAGCAACGGAGACATACCATGCAGAACATCGTCATCCTCGCCGGCAACATCGGCCAGACCCCCGAGACCCGCACCACCCAGGGCGGCACCTCGATCACCACCTTCACCCTTGCCACCTCCCGCCCGCGCTACTCCGAAGGCCGGGTCGTCCGCGACGAGAACGGCTACCGCGTCCAGGACACCGAATGGCACCGCATCACCTGCTTCAACGGCCTCGGCAAGACGGTCCAGCAGTATTGCGAGAAGGGGATGAAGCTCCTGGTCCGTGGCCGCATCCACTATACCAAGTGGACCGACGCCGCGGGTGTCGATCGCTACGGCTGCGAGATCATCGCCGAGACGGTCGACTTCCTGACCAAGGCCAAGCAGGCCGAGGACGAGGAGCCCTCCCTCATCGACGATGAGGACGACCAGTCCTGACACAGCACCGACGCCCGGCGGCGCGAGCCGCCGGGCTTCTCCGATGGCACTGTCGGACGCCGATCACAATTCGTATCATTCGGCGATATCTCGCCGCGCGCAGCGGCTGGATGGGCACTGAGTCGCACGCAGGTCGCCTTCCTCGCGATCCAGTGCCTGAAACCACCGCAGACTGCGACGATCACTGGCAAGCCCCCGGAAATGCGACTAAAATAGTCGTAGTTCTGGCATGTGTGAATGGCCGGGTGGGAGGTGATCATCATGATCACCGCCCGACAATCACGGGCCGCGCGCGCATTGCTGGGATGGACGCAGCAGCAGCTAGCCGATAAGGCCCTGGTATCACTGACCGCACTGAAGAGGCTCGAATCCGAGAAGGATCTTCGTGTCTACGAGTCGACCGAAGATCAGGTGCGGCGGGTGTTCGAGGATGCAGGGATCACCTTTCTGCATTCGGACAAGGGTGAAGGCGTCTTGATCGATGTGACCAAGGCGAAAAAGGCCAAGTGATCGTAACCGGTTGATGCGGATATCGGTGGCGCGCCTGTACGGAAAGGCAACTTCGGGAGGGGGGTCGTTTCTGCGATCCTGTAGGCAAATGGCACAGGGCGAGACGACATTTCTGGATGCTCCGCCGGACAGCGAAACGCTGACCGACTACGACCATGCTCATATGGTTCTCTACCTCCGCATTTTCGACGCTGCCGAGGAAGGAGCCGATTGGCAGGAAGTGGTCGAAGTCCTGTTTGGACTCGATCCTAAGCATGATCCCGATCGCTGCAGGAACGTCTATGATAGTCACCTCGCGCGGGCCCGCTGGATGACCGAGCACGGCTATCGCGACCTGCTTCGGCAGGGGGGCGACGGCCCGAACGGCTGAGTCACGCCGAAACCCGCCCATGCAGGGTGGGCCGGACTCCCGAAGATCAATCAAAACGTGTAAAATCAGGTCGTTTCAGAGAAGTTGACGAACGGGATTTGTCATGCCGTCGGAACGCTCCGGCTGGCGTTCCTCGGCAGAGTACGACTACGTCGAAGACCTGAGCGCGTCCGATCTTGCCTGGGAATGGCTGCGCCGCAACAAGCGCTATGCAAAGGACTATGCGACCCTCTCCAAGGCCGCACCGGACGACGCGTCTCTGAAAGAAGCACTCCTCGACAAATGGGGGTTGCGATTTCGCGGCCGATCCCAACCTCCCGGCTCCAAAGGCCTGCGTACTCTGGGACCCCCGGATCGATCCCTCGGTGGTCGTGCTGCAGAGGGTTCCGGAGGTCCTGAGCCGCGCGGTGGAACCGACGATCCTGCCTGAAGGGGCGACCAGACGCGCCCAGGACGGCCTCCACCATCTTCTTGACCCTGGGCTGCAGGTTCGCTTGCAGCTTCTGCAAGAAGATTCGGACGCCGAGGCACTTGTGGCGATCGTCCCGCTTGATCAACACGGCTTTGCCCGCCTCAATGCTATCTACAGGTTGCTCGCGCAGCTTCACGGCAGAACGATTCCTGCCGACAAGCGCCTCACCCGCCAGAAACGACTGCGCGCCAAGCGTATGTTGCAGACATTTGATGGACGGCGTGCCGGAGCGTCGCAGCGCGAGATAGCCGAAGTGGTCTTTCGGCTATCCCGGGTCAGCCGAGACGAGTGGCAAAGCGCGCCGGAGCGCTTCGCCGTGATCAGGCTGATACGTGACGCCAGAGCACTGGTTGAGGGCGGCTACCGATCACTGCTGTGTCCCGACGTGCATCGATAGCCCTTCACCTTCTTCGCTGTGCGATCTCCGCAACTCAACCTTCGCACTCCATCCCACCCGTCGCACTTCGCCATCGTGGCCCCAATCAGCCGCCTTTGTCCGGCGGCCTCACGGACTCCACGGAGGCTTTCCATGCGACCCGATCACGCTCCCCTGCCGCCGCGCTATCTGCGCACAAAGGAGGCTGCGCAGTTTCTCAGCCTGTCTGCACGTACCCTCGAAAAGCACCGCACCTACGGCACCGGTCCGGCCTATCACAAGTTGGGTGGGCGGGTCGTCTATTCGATCGAGGATCTCGAGGCCTGGGTCCAGCGCGGCGCCGTCACCTCGACGTCTGACCCGCGGGGTGGCCGCGTGCGGCCCGCCAAGCGCCATGTTCTGACCGCGACCCCGCCCGCGGGCCGGGCCTTCCGCTGATCCGGGCGAGGCATTTCCCATGTCCCGCTACGCATCAGAACGCGGCCAACTCGATCTCTTTCACGCCCTCCCGGGCGAGTTCGCCGTGCGGGACGCGCAGGATCTCATG
Organism: Kangsaoukella pontilimi; assembly: GCF_009830125.1. GTDB lineage: Bacteria > Pseudomonadota > Alphaproteobacteria > Rhodobacterales > Rhodobacteraceae > Kangsaoukella > Kangsaoukella pontilimi. The sequence goes on from NZ_WUPT01000002.1 coordinate 860,686, forward strand.
TCCTATCCGTTCTTTTCCCTGTCCAAGAGCCATCGCACGCGGCCCATCGAGTTTTCGGCCGGCGGCATAGAAATCCGCGTCGAGGCCGTGGCGGACCATGGCATGGCGACAATCTGGGACGCGGATATCCTGATCTGGGCGGCGAGCCAGATCGTTGAAGCGCGCGATTCCGGGCTGCGCACGTCGCGGCTCATGGCGGCGACGCCGTACCAGATCCTCACCTTCATCGGGCGAGGCACCTCCGCCCGGGATTATCACCGTTTGAAGGCCGCGCTGGACAGGTTGCAGTCGACGACAGTCTGCACCTCGATCCGCCAGCCTGCCGAAGGACGGCGCCACCGGTTCTCCTGGATCAACGAGTGGACGGAGCGGACCGATGTCACTGGCCGCCCAGACGGAATCGAGCTGATCGTGCCGGACTGGTTCTACCGGGCGGTCCTCGATGACGCACTGATCCTGACCATCGACCGCGCCTATTTTGATCTGACGGGCGGCCTCGATCGCTGGCTTTATCGCCTCGTGCGAAAGCATGGTGGCCGTCAGCGGACAGGGTGGCGGTTCGAATTCCGACATCTCCACGTCAAATCCGGCAGCCTCTCACCCTTCAAACGCTTTGCCTTCGAACTGCGAGACATTATCCATCGACAGCCCCTGCCGGGCTACCGCCTGGCGCTCGAAATCGAGGCGCGGGGGCGTCGTCTGCTCGCCTTCGAGCCCTGTGGACAAGCTGTGGATGGGCTCGTGCCTTCGGGAACCCCCGGTATCGTGCCATCAGGAACCGGACCCTCGTGCTATCAGGAACCTGAACCAGGCGCATCCTCTTCAAATGCGGGCAGAATTCGGGGCCGTAACTTAGAGTCTAACTCAGAATCTAACTCTTGTTGCGCTGCTCCCGCTGGGGACATGCCCGCACGCGTACGCGCTCTATCCCTCGAAACGGACCCTCGGAATGACAAACCCGAGCGACCACTCGGCAAGTCGAGGGGGGCGACGACATGAGGCCGATCCGCTCAGATCCGCGCAGGGCTGATGCGGAGACCATTGGCAGAGAAGGCAATCTGACCTTCGTCGACCTGACCTGGAAAGAGGGACAAATCGAACAGTGGGTCCGGTTCGGCCATCCGGTCTGCGAAGAGCGCATTTATCATCACCGGCGTCGTTTCAGCTTCGCGCGAGGCGCCGTCTTCGGGGTCAATCGCTGGGCTGCCAACGCCTATGGCACGGTCCTATCGCGCTTCGACATCCTGCAGGCTGCAACGCCCGCAACGCCGATGCAAACGCTGCCCTATCTGCGGCCCGGAGGGACATTGCTGCTCTCCACCCACGGCTGGCCCAAGGTCGAACGCGTGTTGCAGGCGATCGACGCGATCGAGGCGCTCGGAATCGATCCGGCGGATGCCTCGCCGGACTACTGGCGACACCTGCACAATCGCCTGGCCACAGCGCAACCGGCCCATCCCTATACCCGTCTCCAGCACCGCGCCTGGCTCAAGCGGCGGAGCCTCGGGTTATGATCTCGCGGAGGGAAATCATCGGGGCGACAGCGCTGTCAGTTAGCCTGATCGTCCTTCCCGTTATTGCCACCTGGTCGCCGCGCGTTCTGTGGAATGTCAGCGCGAGCGTTCCCGTCGGGCTCTATCGGCTGCACCCTGTCGAGCGGCTGGCCATCGGGGATCTGGTAGCCGTTGCACCACCCCCGGCGCTTTCGGATTTCCTTGCTTCCCGCGAATATCTGTCGCGCGGCGTGCCGCTGCTCAAGCATGTTGTCGCGCTCGAAGGCGCTTTGGTCTGCCGCTCGGGCGACAGCATCGCCGTCGATCACCGCCCTCTTGGCGACGCCCATGCGCAGGACCGCGTCGGCCGCGCGTTGCCCATTTGGCAGGGCTGTCATCGGCTCGGCGCTGGCGAAGTCTTTCTCATGAACCCGGATGCACCCAACAGCCTCGACGGTCGGTATTTCGGGCCCTTGCCGCGCACCGCGATCACCGCCCGACTGACACCGCTTTGGACCGTCGACGACGCCATCACCGCTGAGCAGGCGCATCCAGATTCCACACCGCACCACAACAGAAAGGAGGCACGCAATGCCCCAGATCGGTGAATTCACCCGCACGAAATCCGGCTTTGCCGGGTATGTCCGGACGCTGACACTCGACCTTGCGGTCTCCCTCGACAAGGCCGAGGCGACCGAGGCCGAGAACGCCCCTGACTACCGTCTTTTTCACGGGGACGGCGACCTCGCCCGCGAGATCGGGGCGGCCTGGGCGCGCACGGGGGAGAAGGCCGGCGAGTATTTCTCGGTGCTTATCGATGACCCGATGCTGGCGCAGCCCATCCGCGCCAACCTCTTCCGCAACGGCGAAAGCTCGGTCTGGTCGTTGCAATGGACCCGTCCGCCGAAGCGCAATGGGGCGGCGTGAGCGATGCTCCAGATCTTCCGCAAAGGTAGCAGTCGGATAACGGTTGATCGACCCCCCATTGCCCAAGTCTGCGCCATCTTCCTTCTTTCCGGCCTTGCCGTGACGGGACCAGTCAGCGCCCCGGCTTTCGCCGAAGCACCGACCATCCAAGTGGATCCGATGCGCGATCCTCATGCATCTGCCATCGCCGAAGCCTCCGCGCGCTTCGTGATCCCGGAACACTGGATCCGTGCCGTGATGCAGGCCGAAAGCGCGGGCGATCCGCGTGCGGTCAGCCGTGCCGGGGCCATGGGGTTGATGCAGGTCATGCCCGGAACATGGACTGTCCTGCAGGAGGACCATGGACTCGGCGCTGATCCTTTCGATCCGCGCGATAACATCATCGCGGGCACGGCCTATCTGCGCGCAATGCTCGATCGCTATGGCACCGTCGGTGGTATGCTCGCCGCCTACAATGCGGGGCCAGGCCGGTATGACGCATACCTCTCTGAGGGCCGTCGTCTTCCCGCCGAGACCCGCGCCTATGTCGCGATGCTGGCCCCACGTCTGGGCGGCACGGCGCCGCTCCCGACCCGCGCAACCGTCGCCGATTGGCGCGAGGCGGTCCTCTTCACCGACCAATCGGCGGCGCATCCGCAGCGAAATGGCGGCAATCCGGATGCAGGTCGACCGTTGCTTGAAGCCGGTTCAGCCGCCCCAGATCCCGGCATTTTCGTTGCCCGGCCCGGCGCGGAGGCACGGCCATGACCATGATCGCGGTTTCTCGGGCTCCGGAGGGCCGTGTCGCAAACGTGGTGGAAGGGCGCGTTCGGAAAACGGGCGAGAAGGAAAAAGGGCAAGATAAAAGGGCATGCCACGAATGCCGCAAGTCCCTGACAGGACTGGTATTTTCGCGTGCATGGCGGTCGGTCGTGTGCAGGTTCCCGGAATTTGCCCTGCGATTTCAAGGCTCCGGCATGCACAGGGGCGCTCCGCGCAACCGGAGGGTCTTCGCATGAACGAACCCGAGCACGACTTCCGGATCAGGCCGGGTAAACCCCGCAGCGCGCGCGCCCCGCGTCCGAAAGCCTTCGTTGATCAGGTGCTGCGTGCTGCCAATAAGGCAGGCCACGTTTCGACGCGGCCAAGCGGCAAACAGCGAAGCCATTCCAACTTCGGGCGCGGACAAAACCGATTTGGCAGATCGCGGCTATTCTCGTCATCGCGCCGGGTCATGGTCGCTGCCCGCATTGCCCGTCACAAGGGCCGGGCCTATCGTGCGGCTCCGCTCTCGACCAATCTCGCCTATCTGCGCCGCGACGGCGTCGGCAAGGATGGGGAGAAGGGCCTGCTCTTCGATGCCCAGACCGACGGTCTGGACGGTTCCGACTTCGCGGCAAGATGCGAGGACGACCGGCACCATTTCCGCTTCATCATCTCGCCAGAGGATGCCGCAGAGATGGAGGACCTGCGCGGGTTCACCCGCGATCTCGCGCGCCGGATGGAGGCCGATCTCGGCACGCGGCTCGACTGGGTCGCCGTCGATCACTGGAACACCGACAATCCGCATGTGCATCTGATCGTCCGTGGCGTGGATGATCGTGGCGGCGATCTCGTCATCGCGCGGGACTACATCAGCAGCGGGCTGCGGTCCCGCGCGGAGGAGCTCGTTGCGCTCGAGCTTGGCCCAAAGCCGGAGCACGAAATCCGGCACGCGCTCGAACGGGAAGTCACGGCGGAACGCTGGACCCGCCTCGACCGGGAGTTGCTCTATCACGCCGACGATCTCGGTCTGCTCGACCTGCGCCCTTCAGCACCCGGACCCGCGGACCCGCAAATCCGCCGGTTGATGATCGGCCGCTTGCAGCACCTTCGGAAACTCGGTCTCGCGTCGGAAGGTCGCTCCGGCGAATGGATGCTCGGGCTCGAGGCGGAGGCCACGCTCCGCGATCTGGGCGAGCGCGGCGACATCATCAAGACGATGCACCGCGCCTTCGCCGAGCGGGGGCAGGACCGCGGCTTCTCCGACTTCGCCATCGACGCGGGTAGGCCAGGGGACCCGATCGTCGGGCAGCTGGTCGAGACCGGTTTGCATGACGAACAGACCGGCACCGCCTATGCGGTGATCGACGGGACGGATGGGCGCGCGCATCATGTCCGCTTCCGCGGTCTGGAGGCCTTCGACCAGGCACCTGCTCCCGGTGGCATCGTCGAGGTCCGCCGCTTCGGCGGTTCGGACGATCCGCGCCCGACGCTTGTCCTGGCAAACCGCTACGATCTCGACCTGCAGGGCCAGATCACCGCGTCCGGCGCGACCTGGCTCGATCACCGTCTGGTCGAACGTTCCCGCATGCCGCTTGCGATGGGCGGGTTCGGGGCGGAGGTCCGAGACGCGCTCAATGCCCGCGCCGAACACCTCGCAGACGAGGGGCTGGCCCAAAGGCAGGGACAGCGGATTATCCTCCAGCGCAATCTCCTCGCGACCCTGCGGTCGCGCGAACTTGACGTCGTTGGCCAAACGCTCGAGGCCGAAACCGGTCTCCAACATCGCCCGGCGAAACCCGGTGAGCATGTGTCCGGCACTTACACCCGGCAGCTCCGTCTGTCCTCCGGCCGCTACGCGATGATCGAGGGCGTCGGCCCCGACGGCAGGCGCAGTTTCCAGCTCGTCCCCTGGTCTCGCGAGATCGAGCCCCGCCTTGGCCAGCACATCACCGGGATCGCGCGCGGCGGCGGTGGGATCGACTGGAGCCTCGGGCGCAAGCGCGGGCTCGGCATCTGACGAAAGGACACTGACCATGACTGCTACGAAAATCCTCTGGGGCCAGATCCTCGCCGTCTTCCTGATCGTGTTCACGACGACCTGGGGCGCGACGCAATGGGTGGCCTGGCGGCTGGGGTTTCAGGCGCAGTTGGGCCCCCCGTGGTTCGAGGCCTTCGGCATGCCGATCTACCCGCCGCCCGCCTTCTTCTGGTGGTGGTACTTCTACGATGCCTATGCGCGCACGGTGTTCTGGGAGGGCGGCGCGATCGCGGCCTCGGGCGGAGTCATCTCCATCGCCGTTGCCATCACCATGTCCGTGATCCGGGCGCGCGAAACCGCCGACGTCGATACCTATGGGTCTGCCCGCTGGGCGAACCGGACCGAGGTCGAGGCCGCCGGGCTGCTGGGGTCCGATGGCGTTGTGCTCGGCAAGCTGGATCACGATTACTTGCGCCATGACGGGCCGGAGCATGTCCTCTGCTTTGCGCCCACCCGGTCGGGCAAGGGTGTGGGTCTCGTGGTCCCGTCGCTTCTGACCTGGCCAGGCTCGGCCATCGTGCACGATATCAAGGGCGAGAACTGGGACCTGACGGCCGGTTTCCGTGCGCGGTATGGCCGGGTGCTGCGCTTCGATCCGACCAGCATGATCTCTGCCGCCTACAACCCCTTGCTCGAGGTCCGCCGCGGTGAGTGGGAGGTGCGTGATGTCCAGAACGTGGCCGATGTTCTCGTTGACCCGGAAGGCTCGCTGGAGAAGCGCAACCATTGGGAAAAGACCTCGCACTCGCTGCTGGTCGGCGCGATCCTGCATGTGCTCTACGCCGAACCCGACAAGACCCTGGCCGGCGTTGCCGCATTCCTGTCCGATCCGCGCCGTCCGATCGAGCAGACCCTCGAAGCGATGATGGCGGCGCGTCATCTGGGAGACGCCGGCCCGCATCCGGTCATTGCCTCGACCGCGCGGGAGCTTCTGAACAAGTCCGACAACGAACGCTCGGGCGTTCTGTCGACGGCCATGTCCTTCCTTGGCCTCTACCGCGATCCCGTAGTCGCACATGTGACCCGGCGCTGCGACTGGCGGATCGACGATCTCATAGGCGCGGACCAGCCGACGACCCTCTACCTCGTCGTGCCGCCCTCGGACATCTCCCGCACCAAGCCGCTGATCCGGCTTGTGCTGAACCAGATCGGTCGACGTCTGACCGAGGATTTGAAGGACACGCGCCGTCGTCATCGCGTGCTAATGATGCTCGACGAATTCCCCGCGCTCGGGCGGCTCGACTTCTTTGAAAGCGCACTGGCCTTCATGGCGGGCTACGGGATCAAGAGCTTCCTGATCGCTCAGTCGCTCAACCAAATCGAGAAGGCCTATGGCCAGAACAACGCCATCCTAGACAATTGCCACGTCCGGGTGAGCTTCGCGACCAATGACGAGCGCACCGCCAAGCGTGTCTCGGATGCGCTCGGCACGGCAACCGAGATGAAGGCGATGAGGAACTATGCCGGGCACCGGCTGGCGCCCTGGCTGGGTCACCTCATGGTCTCGCGCTCCGAGACCGCGCGCCAGCTGCTGACGCCGGGCGAGATCATGCAGCTGCCGCCCGACGATGAGATCGTCATGGTCGCAGGCTCCCCGCCGATCCGAGCCAAGAAGGCGCGGTATTTCGAGGACAAGCGGTTCGTTGATCGTGTGGTGCCGCCGCCAGAACCGCGGAAAGGAGATCCGGTCCTGCAGGATGATCCATGGTCATCGCTCCCGGCCATCGAAGCCGATACACCGATGGGCATGTCGGTGCCCTCGACCAATGCCGATGAGGCGAACGCGGGTTTGCGCCGGGAACCTGACTTGCCTGAGCATGTGGCCGCAGCCCCGGAAAAGACGAAAGAACCAGCGCGCGAGTTCGAGATGATGCTCGACGACGAACCAGAAGAGGCTGCACGGCAACGGCAGGGCCTGCGTAAGCAGATGGGGCAGGTGGCCCGGCAGGCCACGATGGACCGCAATGATGGCATCGATCTCTGAGGGCGAATCCATGCGCGACCGTATCAACCTGTCCCTGCCCGCCGAGTTAATCGGGCGGATCAAGGATATCGCCGACCGGAAACGCGTGACCCGATCGGCAATCGTCGAGGCGGCGGTCGAATCCTTCCTCTCGCCCGATCACGCCGACATGCAGGAGGCCGCCTTGACGCGCCGCCTCGACCGCCTCTCCCGCCAGGTCGCGCGGCTGGAACGCGACCAGCGGATCACGACCGAGACGCTCGCGCTCTTCGTACGCTTCTGGCTCACCATCACCCCGCCGATCGCGCCGGAGCGGCAAGCCGCGGCGCAGGCCAAGGGCCGCGAGCGGTTTGATGGCTTCGTCGAGACGCTGGGCAAGCGGGTGCAGAAGGGCCGTTGGTTCACGGATGAGGTGGTGGGGGATAGGCCAATGCTAGACGGAGACTAACAGAGGTTTCGCAGACTCATCACCTGGTGTCCGTCCAGCTTTACGTTCCCGAGATGTTTGCCGTAGAGACCGGCACAACACACTTTCCGCCTCACAAAGAGACAGGACCTCATGCACGGTGCATCCTTTCCACAAGGTAATGCAGGCCCAAAAGCGTCACGATCAAAAGGCTAGAAACCATCCAAGTGTAAGCGGCCCACCCAACTGCCGCCAAGATGAATACCAAGTCTTCGATCCAACCGGCGCTGCCTACCTCCAAACTTACATGAACCGACAGGACGCCGAAAATGTAGACCAAGATCGAAAGCATCGCGCAGTATCCGAACAAGACTGACAGGAACCGCCTGCGGGTCAGCGTCTCCTTGACCTCATGACCTTGTCGAACGGTCGTCAGTGTTGGCGCTCGTCCTTTCATCACCTGATCCAGATTCTCGTTTGTGAAGCTCGAGACGGCGGCCAGCGCTGCGATGTAAAATCCCACGAGGATGCCCATGAGAGAATTAATGTCAGCGATCAGCTTCGCGGAGTCATAGTTGAGCCACACCCGTCCGACCCAGTGAAAACCAAAGAACACGGCCACAAAAAGGGCAGTAGGATAAATCCACTGATACCAGAAAATGTCTGCGCTCCTCAGCCTGAGGAACGAGAATACTGTAAACACCTTGGTATGCTTCCGAAGTGCCATCTCAATCGCCCACGTTGTCGGCGACTTCTAGCATCTTCTCGATCATATCGTTGCGAAAAGCCTCATACCTCTGCGTGAGCGGCGGATCGAAGTCCGTGACGATCTCGTTCTGGACGAACGCCTGCTCGAGTATCTCGTCGCCATCGTAGTTCACTTCGGTGCGTTTGATCTGGCCGTTCGCCGCCTTGATCCTCACGAACATCTGCGTGTCGTCTGCTCCACCGCGAAAGTCTTTGACGAAGTCCTTCGCCCTCTGAAAAACCGACCGCGCCTGATCTTCTGACACTTTGCGCTTAACTTCGAAACGTGCCTCGTGGATGACCTCTTGCACTATCGGATCTTCATCCAAGCCATCTTCGTGGTTTTCGTCGTGACCGACCAATTCGATGTCTTGAAGGACACCCGTGCGGAGTGCTTCGCGGATCGTCTTCGACTGATGTCCCAAAATCTCGAAGTAAGGCCGGAACGCCTTGGGCTGGCCATCATCGTCATCGGCCACCTTCTGGTAGTTTGCGTCATTGCAGGCCCAGGTGAAGTGATCCTTGATGGAGGATAGGTAGATACCCGGAACCTTTTCGACAAGGATCAAGTAACGACCAATGGCATCGGGGGTCTTCCTGATGAGAATATGCGAGGCGTAGTGGCTGCCTTCTTCCTCCTCCTTCTCAATGTCGCGTGTCGTCAAGTCTTGGAAGTGAAGGAACGACATTCCCGTTACGTTCTTGTCCCCGGCTTGAAGGATAAGCCGGTGAAACTGATCATCATCGGCTATGTCAGCGCACCACATCAGACGGCTGTCCTTGCCATAATTCCTATGGATTTCGTTCCGCGCAATGCGGTCCGCCAGGGCGTCGATTAGGTCTTGAACCACGAACTCCGGTGCGTAGTGCGGCGCTTTCTTCCGGTTGCGAAGCGCCAGCTTGCCGACGGCGATCCAGCGGTGGTTAGATGGCAGTGCCATGAGTGCTCCTCAATATTTTAATCAATCTCCAGCCCCGGCAGGCTGTTTACAATTCGCATCGTCTCAAGGCTCACCGTGATCACACGCTGGAACAGCTCCATCGGGTAGCGCGGGTCGCCTACGGTTTCATTGGCGTAGTCATTGGCGTCGTTGACAATGCCGCTGGCCTTGTCTGTTTTGACGACCTGCCGTTCCATCACCCATTCCAACGCGGGTTTGCCGTTGACCACGTAGTCATAGGCCTCCAGCGGAATGTTCTGCATGATGATGTTTTCGTTGTAGATGACCGTGGTGCGGTCCTTTTCCTTGCCCTTGCCACCGAACTTCATCTTCTTGACGCGGTAGAACTTCTTGGGGTTGGCCTCGGCCTCGGGGATCAGGCGGTGGTCGCCTTCCTTGAACGTAACCATGTAGGGCGCGACGGTTTCAAAGTTCACATGCAGATCGCCGAGCGCGCGGCCCGCATCGCGAAAGGCGGCGAAGTCGGCGAAGGTCTTGACCGCCGGGATGCGAGGGAGTTGCTTGGCGAGGTTGTTGGCGAAGCGTTCGCGGTAGTCGGGCGAATGTAGCAGGCCGTAGATGTAGTAGAACAGGTCTTCCTTGCTGATTTCTTCCCCCGGATAGGCGGCTTGGAAATGCGCGAGCCCTTCGTCGGTGATCGCATCGCGGCGGGCGAGGCCGCCCGCCTGATCGCCCGAGGCGGCGAAGAGGCCGTCATCGGGTTGGGTTTGTTCGTAGAGGTAGAGGGGGAAGCACTGTGTATTGTGGTAGGGCTGTAGCGAAACAGGGATGTTCACTAACAACGGTGAAAACTCTGCTGCTGCACCATTGCCAGGAATAATCATGACTTTGTTGTCAGTACTTTGTGAGGGAAAAGCATTCCTTAGCAACGTCACCAAGTCACTGATTTCCGGCAGAATGCTAAGTTCCTGTTTAAAAAATGGGCGATAGATGCTCAATCGAGTGACTACGTCCGCCTTTTTCAATACAACGTTGCGAGCTAGCTTTTGACGGGCAATACGATTCCAACTGATTTTCTTGGGATCGCTATCAATAAATTTGACTACATCGTTCCCATCACCCTCTGAGGCATATCGTTCTCTTTCAGAGTTATAGAAATCTATCATGCGCTCTGCGTTTGCAATGGCCTTAGAGGGAGATGAGTTGAAGCACCACACGTCTCGTCCGGTCTTTATTCCATTGAAATACCCAGAAAAAATTACATCAGTAGCTTTGGCTGATTTATCTTTTGTGCCAAGCTCTGGAAACTTCTCGAAACTACGATCAATCTGATCCAGCCAATCATTATTTTTATCTGGCGTGATGCTCTTCCAGCCTTTGGCGTTCGAAATACCGTTAACTGAGCCAAAGTTCCGAATTACCGCTAGCTTCTGCTTCTGATCTAGATAGTCGCCAATATCGTGAAAACGGATACGCCCGTGTTCTTTGGCGTCTGGATTTTTGACGAGAACAGAAATCGCAATTGGGGCGCGACTCCCTGAGCCAAATATCTTACCACCTTCCTTCCGTGAGGTCTCACCGGAGGTGCGTTGATTGCCACGGAGGTGGAACACGTATAGATCACTGAACTCCTCCGCGAGGCATTTGCGCATCCCATCTGCGGCATTCCCGTCGATCCAGCCTGCATTAGTCACAACAGCCATGACACCCGCATTGCCGATCCTGTCGCTCGCCCAACGGAAGGCGCGGATGTAGCTGTCATAGAGCGAGTTCTTCAGTGTCGCCGTTGAATGCGCCGCATAGGTGTCGCGGATTTTCGTGTCCAGTTGAGGGTAGGCGATGTTCGCCGCGTTGTCGTTCGCACTGGTCTGCCCCGAAGAATAGGGCGGATTCCCGATGATCACGCGGATATCCAGCGCCTTTTGTTTGGTCCGGCGTTCCGAGTTGTCGGGCAGAAGGTTGGCGACCATGTCCCGTTCCTGCTCGTACATCTGGAAGGTATCGGTCAGCAGGATGCCCTCGAACGGGTCATAGGGCGCGTTGGCCGAGAGCGAGCCATAGGCCAGTTCGTGATAGACCGTCTCGATGTTCACGGCGGCGATGTAGTAGGCCAAGAGCACGATCTCGTTGGCGTGGATCTCGTGCTTGTATTTGTGCTCCAGCTCGTCTTGCGCGATCAGGCCCGATTGCAGGAGCCGCGTGATGAAAGTGCCGGTGCCGGTGAAGGGGTCAAGGATATGCACGCCCTTCGATCCCAGCGTCTGGCCGAACTGCGATTTCAGCACGTCGTTGACCGAGTGGATGATGAAATCCACCACTTCGACCGGCGTATAGACGATGCCAAGCCGTGCGGTCAGCACGGGGAAGGCCGTTCGGAAGAACTTGTCATAAAGCTCGGTGATGAGCGTCTGGCGGCCCTGCGCGGTTTTCACATCCGCCGCGCGCCGTTCAACGCTGGCGTAGAACTTGGCGAGACTGTCGGATTCCTTTTCCAGATTGTGCTCATGAAGCTGACCCAGCACGATTTCCATCGCGCGGGAGACGGGGTTTTCCTTGGTGAAGCGGCTGCCTTTGAAGAGCGCGTCAAAGACCGGCTTGGTGATGAGGTGCTGGGCCAGCATTTCGATCGCCTCAGCCTCGGAAATCTCGGGGTTCAGGTCGTCATGCAGTTCCTCAAGGAAGGCGAGGAAGGCGGTGCGTTCCGGCCCGTCCTTCGCGACGATGGTGGTGATGCGCGTGATGTGGGTCTGGGCGATCTTGGCGATGTCCTTGGCCCAGGTATCCCAATATTCGCGGGTGCCGCATTTCTCGACGATCTTGGCCATGATAGCGCGGGTGAATTCGTCGAAGACCATTTCGGATTGGACTTCGGGATCGGATGTGCGGCGCTCAGGCGCATCGCTGCCGATCCCGGCGCTTGCCTTGGCGGCTTTGGTCTTGGTGGTGGTGAAGTCATCGACCACGGCGGTCAGTTCGCGCAGCTCGGATTCCGAGGAAATGCGGACCAGTTCCACCTTGTCGCTGATATCCTCGCCGATCTTGGCCTGGTTGATGCGGGCATCAAGGCGCTCATCGTGGGCACGCAGGGCGTTGAGGATTTGCCAGACGACCTTGTAGCGCTCGTTATCGTTCAGGGCCTCTTCCGGCTTGGTGTTCGGCGGGATGGCCACGGGCAGGATGACATAGCCGAGTTTCTTGCCTTCGGCGCGGCGCATCACGCGGCCCACGGATTGCACCACGTCGATCTGGCTCTTGCGCGGGTGCATAAACATGATGGCGTCAAGTGCGGGCACGTCCACGCCCTCGGATAACACCTTGGCATTGGTCAGGATGCGGCAGGTATCATCCCCCGCATCGGCCTTGAGCCAGTTCAGCATTTCCTCGCGGGCACTGGCGTTGAAGCTGCCGTCGATGTGGCGGACTTCGGTGGAGAGGTGGCGGGCATCGTCGATCAGCTCATTTCCGGTGTATTCGTCTACCACCTGAGCGAACTCGTCCTCGATGATCTTGGATTTGGCGATGCTCTGGCAGAAGGCCAGAGCGCGGCGCATGGGGCGCGGATCGAATTCCAGATCGGCGGCGAGGTCGGATTTGGTTAAGGCCTTATAGCAGCCGATAATTTTGGTGGCGTCGTCAAGGGTCAGCTCAGCGCCGTCCTTGAGGCGGTTTTGGATCGTGGTCGAGATCAGCCCTTCATCCACGGCCAGCACGACCACCTTGTAATCGGTCAGCAGATCGTTCTCGACGGCCCAGCCGAACCCACGATGGAACAGGTCTTTGCCGAACTTGCTCTCATCATCCATCGACGCAAGCTCGGCATCGTGGTCGTCGGCCTTGCGCTTGGCTGCATCCCCGAAAATGCGGGGCGTAGCGGTCATGTAAAGCCGTTTATTAGCAGCCACATGATCGTTGCTGTGGATACGGACGAAGTTGCTGTCGTCCTCGTCCTTAAGCGTGACGCCAGTAGTGCGGTGCGCCTCGTCACAGATAACCAGATCGAACTCGGGCAGCCCATATTGCTTCTGCGCCCGGGTCAGCACGTCAATCGAATGGTAGGTCGAAAAGACGACTGTCATCTTATCTGCGGCGGCATAATTGACCTGACGCGCGAGCCGCTCTGGGTCGGTCGTGGCAGGGAAGGCCAGATCATGCACGTTCAGATCGAGGCTATCGGCGTCAGCGTTGCGCCCTACCTTGGTGTCAGAACAGGCCGAGAATGCTGTGAAATCTTCCTGGCAGTCGTTCTTCCACTCGCGGACCGTCTGCGACATGAGGGCAAGCGAGGGCACCATGAAAAGCACGCGCTTGCCTTTGCCCGCCATGGTTTCGGCGATCCGCAGCCCGGTGAAGGTTTTCCCGGTGCCGCAAGCCATGATCAACTTGCCACGATCCGCTTCGACCAAGCCATCCATGACTTCGTTCAGCGCGTCGCGCTGGTGGTCACGGAGCTGCTTCTTTGGGGCAAGGCTAATCGTACCCGTGCGGATAAACTGCGACCAGTCGATCCGGCTGGCCTCAAGCTCGTTGATCCCGATCCGGTTCCAATCCTTCGATAGCTTGTCGAGGGTTTCGCTGGCGTTCCTGCCGAACTCCTTGCGGGTCGTGTCGGCGATGATAAGGCGTGTGAAGAGATCGTTTGACGCTGCCGAGATGAAGCTGTCGATGTCGGGTTTCTGGATGCTGTGGTTCGGCGCATAAAACTTGCACTGGATGGCCGCGTAGCCTGATCCATCCGCGAGCTTGGCAACCAAATCAATCCCGGTGTCCGTTTTGCTCCATCCCTGTGCTTTCGCCCAATCGGCAAACGGCACCACCTCGGAGTAGTATTGCTTCTGTGTATCGTCGTTTTCAAGGAAGACGCGAACCAACCGTTCGAAATAATCGCCCTTCTCGCGCTCGCTCCGCGAAGACTCACGATAAGCGTTCAACAATTCTTGAAGCTGCATCTGCTCAAAACCCCCAAGTCTCGCCTTATTCAGTGACGAGTCGTCTTACCTGTTGTTGTTGATTTTCTAGCGGTTTCAACGAATTCAATCCACCAGTGATTGCATCAGGCACCCAGCTTAGCACGTGCAAAGTCGTCAAGAACCGCTCGGACATCGCAGGCAATAGCTCTCACGATCTGAACGAACTCAGCACCATCCACCTTCCATTTGCCGTTCTTGTTTTTCGCCAAGAAAGTCTGCGGCCGTTCGAGTCGATCAACCAGTCGGCCTGCCTCGGCTACCACTGTCAAGATATCGTTTTCCGGCAACACTAGGTAGGGTGCTCCCCCCCCCCCCCACAGAAACGGTTTGGGCAGGTTCCTTGGAAATGCCAAGGTTTTGGAGGAGGCCCAGCAACGGTGACGTTGAACGGTAAAGGACTCCCCTGTGGCATGCCCGAAGCCAGTCATCGCACTTCCCACACCTCCCCATCGTCCAGGCGCTTGACGTAGTCGACGCGCTCCCCATCCCAGTGGTACGCGAAATGAGCCCCTTGTTTCGGGATCGGGATCACGTCGGGCCAGAAGACGGCGATGCATTGGCCCTCGGGAAAGCGGACGCTGGGCCAGGTGATGCCCTTCGATCCGGCCGCGCGTCGCTCGGCCCCGAAGACCTGGGACGCGCGGTAGTCCTCCGGGTCCAGAAGATCTGTGCGGCCCGTGGCATCGTCGAGATCGGCGTCGATCGATCCGATCAGCTCGCGGAACTGCGAGGTCCAGCCCGGCGCCTCGTCCGTGGCGCGCATGAAGCGGGCGTGGTGATGGACGGTCTCGGCGATCGCCACCTCGGTGCGGTCGCCCGCATAATAGAGGCCGAAGCTGCCATCCGAGAACCGTCCGGGCCTGAGCGGCGAGCAATGCACGAAGGGCGCCATGACCCAGCTTGCGCCGGGCCCGGTCACGCGGCGGGACGCCGGCACCTTGGAGAGATCGCCGATGCTCTCGCGGATGCGCGGGTTGAACTTGGCCTCGGCCGAGGCCAGCGCCTCCCAGTCGGCTGGATCGGCGATGTCCTCGAAGAGGTCGATGGGCGGGTGGATCGAGCGGATGATGCGGACCGTCCGCGGCCAAGTCACGCGGCGGACAGGCACATTCACCAGGCACCCCGTTCGGCATCGAGATAGGCGCGCAGGTCGATCAGATCGGTGATCTCGCCCCGGAGCATGACGTCCAGTGCACTTCGGCCCGCGAAAGCGGCGTTCGGCTTGCGGATCCACGCATAGCCCCGGGCAGGGTCGGCGAAGAGATAGCGGAGCGCCTTGTGGATCCCCATCAGGATCGCCATGCGCGCGCGCAGGTCGCGGTCGATCCGGCCGATATCGCCGGTCTTCCAGCGCGCCCAGGTGCGCTGCGCCATGTCGCCCAGCAACGTCCGGGCTTCCGCATCCGTCAGCTCCCAGGCCCGGAACAGGTTGACCGTTGTGCGTGCCAGCGCCGCCGCCTCCTCGTCGGTGATGACGGGAAGATCTGTGCGGGCGGTGACGGGCTGGATCGTGGCGAACTGCATGGCATTCTCCTTTGGCATCAATATAGATAATATGTGCCAAAAGGCAAGACGGGCCGTACGGTGCCGGTTTGATCGCCTCCCGCCCATATCCCTGTCTTTGCACGCTATGGCGCTACGCCCCTTGAAGACCTGTTGAGCGCGGCCGGTTTCCGGTTTTCTTGATGGACCCGATCCAGGGCCGCCCGTCGGTGGCCGATCACGGAACGGGGACAGCATGGCAGAGGCAATTCGGAAACCGGAAGCGATGGCCCGCGGCGCGCGGATGCTGCGCACGGCGCTCGGGCCCGCCATCGCCGGGTTTCTGGAAGACCCGATGACCGTCGAGGTCATGCTCAATCCCGACGGGCGGCTCTGGATCGACCGGCTGTCCGAGGGGCTCTCCGATACCGGCGCCACGCTGTCGCCCGCCGATGGCGAGCGGATCGTGCGGCTCGTCGCCCATCACGTCGGGGCCGAGGTCCATGCCGCGCGCCCGCGCGTCTCGGCCGAACTGCCCGAGACCGGGGAACGCTTCGAGGGGCTCCTCCCGCCCGTGGTCATCGCGCCCTGTTTCGCGATCCGCAAGCCCGCCGTCGCGGTCTTCACCCTCACTGATTACGTCGCCTCCGGGATCATGACTGAGACCCAGGCTGAACTCTTGCGCGACGGTGTCGCCACGCGGGCCAATATCCTCGTGGCGGGCGGCACCTCCACCGGCAAGACGACGCTGACCAATGCGCTCCTGGCGGAAGTGGCCGGATCGTCGGACCGCGTCGTGATCATCGAGGACACGCGCGAGCTGCAATGCACAGCACCGAACCTCGTCGCTTTGCGCACCAAGGACGGCGTCGCCTCGCTCTCCGATCTCGTCCGCTCCTCGCTCCGCCTGCGTCCCGACCGCATTCCCATCGGCGAGGTGCGCGGGGCCGAGGCGCTGGACCTGTTGAAGGCCTGGGGCACCGGGCATCCCGGCGGGATCGGCACGATCCATGCGGGCTCGGCCCTCGGCGCCCTGCGCCGGATGGAGCAGCTCATCCAGGAGGCGGTGGTGACCGTGCCGCGCGCCCTCATCGCCGAGACCATCGATCTCATCGCCGTCCTCTCTGGGCGCGGGGCCAATCGGCATCTCGCCGAGCTCGCCTGCGTCGAGGGGCTGGGACCGGACGGCGACTACCGCATCTCCCCGGCGGCGCGGCCGACCGGGATGGACAACGACACAGGAGACCCTTCATGACCCGACCCCTTCACCGGCTGCGCGCGCAGGCCGCCCATGCCGTCACCTACGCCACCGTCACCCTGATGCTGGCCGGACCCGCCCGCGCGGCGGGGTCCTCCATGCCCTGGGAGGCGCCGCTGCAATCGATCCTCGAGTCGATCGAAGGCCCGGTCGCCAAGATCATCGCGGTGATCATCATCATCGTCACCGGCCTGACGCTGGCCTTCGGCGACACCTCCGGGGGCTTCCGCCGCCTGATCCAGATCGTCTTCGGCATCTCCATCGCCTTCGCGGCGAGTTCCTTCTTCCTGAGCTTCTTCAGCTTCGGCGGCGGGGCATTGATCTGATGGTGACGACCGGTTCACCGCAGGCGAACGCGGCTTTCCAGTGGAAAGCCGCGAAGAAGGAACGCCATGAGCGGTAGCGAATGGCCAGGTTTCGAGCAGCTGGCGGACGTCCCCGGCTTCACCGTCCCCGTCCACCGGGCGCTGACCGAGCCGATCCTTCTGGCCGGTGCGCCGCGGGCCTTCGCGATCCTGAACGGGACGCTGGCCGGGGCCATCGGGCTCGGGCTGCAGCTCTGGATCGCGGGCATCGTCATCGGCCTTCTGGGCCACGCCGTGGCGGTTTGGGCCGCCCGGCGCGATCCGCTCTTCGTCGAGGTCGGGCGCCGGAACCTGCGGCTTCCCGGTCATCTCGAGGTTTGAGGGCGCGCCCATGATGAACCTCGCGGAATATCGCCGGAAAGGGACGCGGCTCGCGGATTACCTGCCCTGGGCGGCGATGGTGGCGCCCGGCGTGGTGCTGAACAAGGATGGCAGCCTGCAGCGCTCGGCCCGGTTCCGGGGGCCCGATCTCGACAGCGCCGTCGCGGCGGAACTCGTGGCCGTGGCGGGGCGCATCAACAACGCCTTTCGCCGCCTCGGCTCGGGCTGGGCGATCTTCGTCGAGGCGCAGCGCGTGGCGGCGGCGGACTATCCCGACAGCCGCTTTCCGATCCGGCCTCGGCGCTTGTCGATGCCGAGCGACGTGCGGGCTTCGCCGAGCAGGGGGCGCATTTCCAGTCGGACTATCTTCTGACCTTCCTCTACCTGCCGCCCGCCGAGGAGGCCGCGCGCGCCGAGACCTGGATCTACGAAGGCCGCGACAAGACCGGCATCGATGCTGGCGAGGTGCTGCGCGGGTTCATCGACCGCACCGACCGGGTGCTGGCGCTCTTCGACGGCATCATGCCCGAATGCCGTTGGATGGATGACAGCGAGACGCTGACCTACCTGCATTCGACGATCTCGACGCAGCCGCACCGTGTTCGCGTGCCGGAAACCCCGGCCTATCTCGACGCGCTTCTGGCCGATCAGCCGCTGACCGGCGGGCTCGAGCCCCGGCTGGGGACCGCCCATCTGCGCGTCCTGACCCTCTCGGGCTTCCCGACCGCCACCACGCCCGGGATCCTCGACGATCTCAACCGGCTGGCCTTTCCTTATCGCTGGGCGACCCGCGCGATCCTGATGGACAAGATGGAGGCCGCGCGGATGGTCGCCCGCATCCGCCGCCAATGGTTCGCCAAGCGCAAATCCATCGCCGCGATCCTGAAGGAGGTGATGACCAACGAGCAATCGGCGCTGGTCGATACCGATGCCGCCAACAAGGCCGCGGATGCCGACATGGCGCTGCAGGAACTCGGTGCCGATATCGCGGGCGAGGCCTATGTCACGGCGACCCTCATCGTCTGGGACGAGGACCCGCGCCGCGCCGACGAGAAACTGCGCCTGGTCGAGAAGGTCGTGCAGGGCCGGGACTTCACCGCCATGGTCGAGACGGTCAACGCCGTCGATGCCTGGCTCGGCTCGCTGCCGGGGCAGGCTTACGCTAATGTCCGCCAGCCGCCGATCTCCACCCTGAACCTCGCCCATATGATCCCTCTCTCCGCCGTCTGGGCGGGAGAGGAGCGGGATGCGCATTTCGACGGCCCGCCGCTCATCTACGGCAAGACCGAGGGCGCGACGCCCTTCCGCCTCTCGCTCCACGTGGGCGATGTCGGCCACACGCTGGTCGTCGGTCCCACCGGGGCCGGCAAATCCGTGCTGCTCGCGCTCATGGCGCTGCAGTTCCGCCGCTACCAGGGCGCCCAGGTCTTCGCCTTCGATTTCGGGGGCTCGATCCGCGCCGCGACCCTCGCCATGGGCGGGGACTGGCATGATCTGGGCGGCGAACTGACCGAAGGCGCGGAGGCCACGGTCTCCCTCCAACCGCTGGCCCGCATCGACGATCCCGCCGAACGCAGCTGGGCCGCGGGCTGGATCGGCGCGATCCTCGCCCGCGAGGGCATCATGATCACCCCGGAGGTGAAGGAGCATCTCTGGTCTGCGCTGAGCTCGCTGGCCTCGGCCCCGGTCGGTGAACGGACGATCACCGGTCTCGCCGTCCTGCTGCAATCCTCCGACCTGAAACAGGCCCTGCGCCCCTATTGCCTGGGCGGCGCCCATGGGCGGCTGCTCGATGCCGAGACCGAAGAGCTTGGCGCCGCCTCGGTCCAGGCCTTCGAGATCGAAGGGCTGGTCGGCACCGCCGCGGCACCCGCGGTCCTCGCCTACCTCTTCCACCGCATCGGCGACCGGCTCGACGGCCGACCGACGCTTCTGATCATCGACGAGGGTTGGCTCGCGCTCGATGACGAGGGCTTCGCGGGCCAGCTCCGTGAATGGCTGAAGACGCTGCGCAAGAAGAACGCCTCGGTCATCTTCGCGACCCAGTCGCTGAGCGACATCGACGCCTCGGCCATCGCGCCCGCGATCATCGAAAGCTGCCCGACCCGGCTGCTTCTGCCCAACGAACGCGCGATCGAGCCCCAGATCACCGCGATCTACCGCCGCTTCGGCCTCAATGACCGGCAGATCGAGATCCTCGCCCGCGCCACGCCCAAGCGCGACTACTATTGCCAGTCGCGGCGCGGCAACCGGCTCTTCGAGCTGGGCCTGTCCGAGGTAGGCCTCGCGCTTTGCGCCGCCTCATCCAAATCCGACCAGGCGCTCATCTCGGAGATCCTCGCGGAACATGGCCGCGACGGCTTCCTCGCTGCCTGGCTCGAGGCCCGCGGGGTCGGCTGGGCTGCCGAGCTGATCCCGGAGCTGACCAATCTCGCGCCGGAGCCTGAAGTTCCGGATGCACCGATCCCCCAAGCCCCCGAACCCGCAGAGGAGACCACCCCATGACCCATGCCGCCCATCGCCTGTCCCACCTCGCCAGCGCCTCCGCCTTGGCCCTCGCTCTCGCCGCCCCCATCGGTCTTTCACCGATCTTCGCCACACCCGTGCAGGCCTTCCTCTTCGGCGGGGGCGGGCGCATCGTCTACGACCCGCGCAACCACGCCGAGAACATCCTCTCCGCGGCCCGGGCGCTCGAGCAGATCAACAACCAGATCACCCAGCTGCAGAACGAAGCGCAGATGCTGATGAACCAGGCGCGCAACCTCGCGAGCCTGCCCTATTCCTCGCTGCAGGCGCTGCAGCAGAATGTCGACCGGACGCGGCAGCTTCTGTCCGAGGCGCAGAACATCGCCTTCGACGTCGCCCAGATCGACCAGATCTTCCAGCAGGACTATGCCAACATCCCCATGGCTGCGCCCGAAGCGCAGCTTCTGGCCGATGCGCGCTCCCGCTGGCAAAACACCGTCGGCGGGTTGCAGGACGCCTTGCGCGTGCAGGCGGGCGTCGTCGGAAATCTCGACGGCCAGCGCGCCGAGCTCTCCGCCCTCGTCGGCGAAAGCCAATCCGCGGTCGGTGCGCTGCAGGCCACGCAAGCCGGCAACCAGCTCCTGGCGCTGCAATCCCAGCAGATCGCCGACCTGATCGCGGTCGTGGCCGCCAATGGCCGCGCTTCGGCGCTGGTCGAGGCCGAGCGGTCCGCAGCGGCCGAACAGGGCCGGGTCCAGCGCGAGCGGTTCCTCACCCCGGGTGCCGGCTACCAGCCCGGCAATGCCCGGATGTTCAACAACTGAAGGGAGACAGGCCCATGGAGGGATCGGTCCTCGCGCGCATCGCGGCCATTGTCTTCGTCGCCATCGCGATCACCGCGGCGGTGGTGGAGATGGGCCGGGACGAGGAAGGGCAGGTGGCGCGTCCGGCGGCGCCCCTCATGCCGGAGGCCGATCCCCTGCGCGCCGAACAGCGGCGCTGCCAGGAACTGGGCGAGGCCGCGGCCTCCGATGCCGACTGCCTCGCCGTCTGGGCCGAAACCCGCGACCGCTTTCTCGGGCGCGACCGAACCGGGGGCGAGTGAGCCATGGGCGGCACCGGCGTCATCGACACCTTCCTCGGGGTCTTCACCTCTTACATCGACAGCGGTTTCGGGCTGCTGGGCGGCGAAGTCGCGTTTATCGCCAGCACGCTCATCGTGATCGACGTGACACTGGCGGCCCTCTTCTGGGCCTGGGGCGCCGATGACGACATCATCGCCCGTCTCGTGAAAAAGACCCTCTTCGTCGGCGTCTTCGCCTGGCTCATCTCCAACTGGAACAGCCTCGCCGCCATCGTCTTCGACAGTTTCGCGGGGCTGGGACTGCTGGCTTCCGGCACCGGCTTCTCTCCTGCCGATCTCCTGCGGCCTGGCCGGGTGGCGCAGACCGGGCTCGATGCCGGACGGCCGCTTCTGGAATCCACCGCCGATCTCATGGGCTTCGTCGCCTTTTTCGAGAACTTCATCCAGATCGCCTGCCTGCTCTTCGCCTGGGCGTTGGTGCTCCTGGCCTTCTTCCTGCTCGCCGTGCAGCTCTTCGTGACGCTGATCGAGTTCAAGCTGACGACGCTTGCGGGCTTCGTGCTGATCCCCTTCGGCCTCTTCGGCAAGACCGCCTTCATGGCCGAGCGGGTGCTCGGGAATGTCGTCTCCTCCGGCATCAAGGTGCTGGTGCTGGCGGTGATCATCGGGATCGGCTCGACCCTCTTCGGCCAATTCACCGCCGGGTTCGGGGGCGTGACGCCCACGATCGACGAGGCCATGGCGATCGTTCTGGCGGCGCTTTCGCTGCTCGGTCTCGGCATCTTCGGCCCCGGCATCGCCACGGGCCTCGTCTCCGGCGGGCCGCAACTGGGCGCAGGCGCGGCCGTCGGCACTGGTCTCGCCGTGGGTGGCGCCGCGGTCGCGGCGGGTGGCGGGGTCCTGCTCGGCACCCGCGGGGCCGGGGCGCTCGCCTCGGGCGGGGCTGCCGCCACGCGCGGCGCTGCTGCCGCCACCGGGGCTGCCTCCACCGCCTACAGTCTCGGATCGATGGGCCAGACCGGGGCCGCCGGGGTCGCCTCCGGTCTCGGTGGCGTGGCCCGGGCCGCTGGGTCTGCCGCCGCATCGCCCCTGCGCCGCGCCGCGGCCTCGGCCAGTGACGCCGTCAAGGCAAGCCATGCCGACGGTGCCCGCGCGGGCTTTGCCGCCACCGGCGGCGCCTCCTCGCTCGGCAGCGGGACAGGCACCTCGACCGCCCTGTCCGCCCCCGCAGGCAGCCCACCGGCCTGGGCGCGGTCCATGCGCCGCAGCCAGGCCATGAGCCATGGCGTTTCCGCCGCCACGCACGCGCTGCGCGCCGGGGACAGCCCCGGCTCCGGCGCCTCCGTTTCCCTGTCCGAAAGTGACCGAACATGAGCCTCTTCAAACGCGCCGCCGCGCATTACGGCAAGACCCAAGCCCCCGAGACCCCTTACCAGAAGGCCGCCCAGGTCTGGGACGAGCGCATCGGCTCTGCCCGGGTGCAGGCGAAGAACTGGCGCCTCATGGCCTTCGGCTGCCTGATCCTCGCGGGCGGTTTCGCCACGGCGCTGGTCTGGCAATCGGCGCGCGGCACCGTGGTGCCCTATGTCGTCGAGATCGACCGGCATGGCGAGGCGCGCGCCGTCGAGGCCGCCAGCGCCGGGTATCGTCCGAGCGATCCGCAGATCGCCTGGCATCTTGCCCGCTTCATCGAGGAGGTCCGGGGCCTGCCTGCCGATCCGATCGTTGTGCGGCAGAACTGGCTCCGCGCCTATGAGTTCACCACCGACCGCGGCGCGCTGGCGCTGAACGACCATGCCCGCGCCAACGATCCCTTCACGCGGGTGGGCGAGGACCAGGTCTCGGTCGAGGTCTCGAGCGTCATCCGTGCCTCGCCTGACAGTTTCCGGGTGGCCTGGTCCGAGCGGCACTACGAGAGCGGCCAGCTCGCCCGCACCGAACGCTGGACCGCGATCCTGACCATCGTGATCGACCCGCCGCGCACGGCGGAGCGCCTGCGGGCGAACCCCCTCGGCATCTATGTGAACGCGATCAACTGGTCGCGGGAGATGAGCCAATGACCCGACCGATCCTGCCCCCCGTGCTTCTCGCCATCACGCTTCTGGCCGGCTGCGCCCGCGACCGTCCGCCGGAATTCGCCTATGACGACGCGGTGCCACCCTTGCCGTCACCCCCCGTGACCGCACCCGACGACCGCCCGCGCCCGCTCCATGTTCCGCCCGCCTGGACCCCGAGCCGGGGTGGGGAGGCGGCCGCGACGCCCGTCGCCCAGGTCGGCAATGCCAATGCCGCCGCCCGTGTCGAGCCGCGGCAGGCGGGGTATTTCAACGCGATCCAGATCTATCCCTGGTCCGAGGGGGCGCTCTATCAGGTCTACGCCGCCCCCGGCCAGATCACGACCATCGCACTCGAACCCGGCGAACGCCTGGCGGGCACCGGCCCGATTGCGGCGGGCGACACCGCGCGCTGGATCATCGGTGACACCGAAAGCGGCGCGGGCCGCGACACCCGCGTCCTCGTTCTCGTGAAACCCACACGACCGGATATCAGCACGAACCTCGTGATCTCGACCGACCGGCGCACCTACCTGATCGAGCTCAACGCCAGCGACGAAACCTGGATGCCTGCCATCTCCTGGGCCTATCCGCGCGCGCCCGACGCCCCACGCGTCGCGCCGACCACGCCGCGGATCCCGCCCGCGCATGCGCGCAATCACCGCTACGGGCTGCAGGGCGACAGCCCGCCCTGGCGACCGGTCTCGGTCTTCGATGACGGGCGCCGGGTCTATGTCGTCTTCCCGCGCGGCATCGCCCAGGGCGAGATGCCGCCGCTCTTCGTTCTCGGGGCCGATGGCGAGTTGGAGATCGTCAACTCCCGCATCCACGGCAATGTTCTCATCGTCGACCGGCTCTTCGGAGCAGCCGAGCTGCGTCTCGGACGTGGCCCTCGACAGGAAGTGGTCCGGATCCTGCGGATCGAACCGCAGACCGAGGCGACGGAGGTGCGGCACGATGCGGGGCGGGGGACATGAGCGAGAGATCGACCGACACCGCTGCCGCCATGCGCCTGCGCGCCGATCCGCCGCGTGTCACGCGGATTTCGCGCAAGGTGATCATCGGGCTTGGCGTCGTCGCCGGCCTCGGGATCGGTGCCGCGCTGATCTATGGGCTGCAACGTCCGGACCGAACTCCGGCCCCGGAAGAGCTGATCACCACGGATCGCCGCCAGCCCGCCGATGGTCTCCGCGATCTGCCCGGCAGCTATGACGCGATCCCGCGGCTCGGACCGCCCCTGCCGGGCGACCTTGGCGGCGGCATCCTCGACGCGCAGCAACGCGGCCAGCCCATTGCGGCTCCAAGCCTCGCGCCCCCGACCATGGACCCGGCGGAGCAGCAGCGGCTTGCCGAACTGGAGGCCGCCCGTGTCAGCGACCTGTTCTTCCAGACGCGCTCCGGGACACCTGCGTCCAACGGGTTCCAATTGCCGCCTGCGGCACCCGGAGGTGGAATGGCGGCCACCCCGGAAACCGATCCACGCCAGGCCTTCCTGACCGTGCCGACGGACCGTCGCACCGTCGCGCCCGACCGCGTCCAGCCACCAGCCTCGCCCTGGCTCCTGCAGGCCGGCTCCGTCATCCCGGCCGCGCTGATCACCGGCATTCGCTCCGACCTTCCCGGTCAGATCACCGCGCAGGTCACCCAGAACGTCTATGACAGCCCCACGGGAAGCCTGCTTCTGATACCCCAGGGCACCCGCCTGATCGGCGCTTACGACGACAGCGTGACCGTCGGCCAGCGTCGCGTGCTCCTGGTCTGGACCCGGCTGATCTTCCCGGATGGACGGTCCCTCGTGCTCGAACGTCAGCCCGGAGCGGATGCCGCGGGCTATGCCGGTCTGGAGGACCGCGTCGACAATCATTTGGGCAGCATCCTGCGTGCAGCAGGGCTTTCGACCCTGCTCGCCGTCGGCGCGGAGCTTTCCCTCGACGAGGAAGATCGCCTCGCTCGTGCCCTCCGCGACGGGGCCCTCGACACGATCAACGAGGCCGGGCAGCGCATCGTTCAACGCCAGTTGGAGGTCCCGCCGACCCTCACCATTCGCCCGGGCTTCCCGGTCCGCGTGATCGTCACGCGGGATCTTGTCTTCGCGCCACCCGGAGGCTGACATGACCAAGCTGAAACTCGGACCGATCCCGGACGATAAGCCTGTGAAACTCACCGTGGAACTCCCCGCGGAACTGCATCGCGACCTGATCTCTTACGGTGAAATCCTCGGCCAGGAAGCCGGAAAGGGACCGATTGAACCCGCAAGGCTGGTGGTTCCCATGCTCGAGCGCTTCATCGCGACGGATCGCGGCTTTGCGAAGGCGCGGCGATCCCATCTGAAACGTGAGGTGGCGAAGCAAGGATCATGATCCACAGCTCCGGTTCCCATAAGAACAGTGCCGGCGCAGCCGAACAGTGCTTACGTTGGTCTGTTGATGGATGGTGGAGTTTATGAATTGATTTCCATAACTCGTGAAGTGCCGTGTTCAACACGTGGTCATGTTTCGATCGCGTGATTTCGCGTTCTGCCATAGAACCGGCGGAGCAGCTGCCGATAGATCCGACTACAAGACGTAAACCTACCGACGTATTCGTTCCAATCAGCCAGTTTCCGACATGTCCGCCCTAATGGTTTCTAGGTGCTCTGTCATGAACGCGGACGCACCTTCCGGATCCTGCTGTTCGATCGCATCGACGATGCGTTCATGCTGATCGCTGTGCAGGGTCTGAAACGCCTGCGTTCCGATACGTCGGTAGGTGCGTTCCCATTCCCGCTGCCAGGCGACTCGGCGGCGCACACCCGATAGGTAGTTCAGAAAACCGACCAGGATCGGGTTGCCGGAGATCTGCGCTAGGGCGCGGTGGAACGCGTCGTCCGCCTGTTCGCAGGCGGCCCGGTCACGGGCTCTGCGCCCGGCGCCGACCTTCTCGCGCAACAGCACCACATTGCTGGCATCGGCGAGGAGTGCGGCCTCGGCCGCGACCATCGGCTCGAGCAGCATGCGGGCCTGCATGACATCGGGCGGGGTCGCGCCCTCGATCAAGAGCGTGTCGCGCACAGGCAGCTGGCGCGGCCTCGATCCGCGAAAAGTACCCTGACCGACATGCCGCCAGATCTCGCCGTCCTTCTCCAGCTCTGCGAGGCACGACCGGAGGGTCTGCCGCGAGCAGGTGAGCCGCTCTGCCAGATTACGTTCGGCTGGCAGCCGCTCTCCTGGTGCAAGGTCACGCAGAAACCGACGCAGTTCGGGTTCGATATCCGCCACGGATCGTCTTGGCATGGATGTCTCCTTTGCAGACCAATTTGCAGACCATTCGGGAAAGAAACAAGGACGGGCGCATACCAGCAACGGAGCTTGCGCCATGATGACCGACCTTCTCCTGCTCTGCCTCGCCGGGACGGCTGCGGGCCTGCTCAATGCCGTGGCGGGCGGCGGAACCTTCCTGAGTTTGCCGGCACTCTTCTATGTCGGTTTGCCGCCCGTCGCCGCGAACGCGACCGCGACATTGAGCGCGCTGCCCGGGTACCTGAGCAGCGCATGGAGCTTCCGTGGCGACATGCGCGCCGAGGGGACGCTGGGGTTTGCGGCCATCCTGAGCCTCGCCGCCTTGGGCAGTATCCTCGGGGCGTTCCTGCTGATCGTGACGCCCGGCGAGACGTTCCTCTGGATCGTGCCGTGGCTCCTGTTGTTGGCGACCTTACTGTTCGCGACTGGACCGATGTTGCTGAAGATCCTGCGCCGCAGCGGGACGAGTGTTGCCGGTCCCGTGCTGTCCGGCATCGCGATCCTCGCCGTTTCGGTCTATGGCGGGTGTTTCAACGGGGGCCTCGGGATCATGCTGCTGGCCACGTTCGGCCTGCTGGGGCACGTGGACCTGCACGGCATGAACGGATTGAAGAACGTGCTGTCTGCCTTGCTGTCTCTGGTTTCGGCCGCCGCCTTCGTATGGGCCGGGCTGATCGTCTGGGAGCAGGCCGCCGTCATGGCCGCAAGTGCGATGGCGGGCGGCTATGCCGGCGCCCGGCTCAGCCGCCGGATCGTGCGCACCGACCTCCTGCGTGGGTTCATCACGCTGGTCGGGGCGTCGATGACGGTGGCGTTCTTCGTGATGTGACCGCGCGGGCGGCGGTCAGCCACCCGACCACGGGGTCAGCGCCCGCCGCGTCGCCGGCGCGGGACGCGGACATCGCGTTGACGTTCCCGGTGGACGATATAGGCGCCGGAGCCAAGGATGATCGCAACGCCGAGCCAGGTGAGCCCGTCCGGGAATTCCGAGAACACGAGGAACCCGGCAGCTGTCGCTCCGACGATTTCCAGATACTGGAACGGCGCCAGCGTCGTCGCCTCGGCATGGCGGAACGCCTCGGCAATCAGCACGAAGCTCGCTGCAGCGAAAGCCCCGCAGCCAAAGATCGCGCCCCAGGTCCATGCGGGCCGGGTCAGGGGAGCCAGTTCGACGACATCGGCGGCGCTGAGAGCGCACATGACTCCGGCCATGCCAAGCGCGGCATAGACCGTCGCCCCGCATTGCACCGTGAGACCAGAGCGTGTCGCGCAGGCACGGCGCAACACGATCATGTTGAGCGCATAGGCCGTGGCGGCGACGAGCGGCAGCAGCGTCGCCAGACCGAACTCGGAAAAGCCCGGCCGGATCACGATCAGCGCGCCCACCAGCCCGACGCCCACGGCGGCGTAGCGGCGCGGCCCCGCGACCTCGCCCAGCAGCGGACCTGCCAGCAACGTCAGGATCAGCGGCTCAGCGAAGAAGATCGCGATGGCCGTTGCGATCGGCATCACCGAGAACGCCGTCACGAGGCTCGTCAGCGTGATCATGACCAGCAGCCCGGAGAGTGCGACGACGGGCGAAAACATCGCGCCGCGCAGCCTGTGGCGCAGCAGGACCACGATCGGCAGCAGGCAGAACCCTTGGGCCAGCAAGCGCCACATCGTCACTTCGACGGGCCCCATGACGCCAGTCAGGATTTTGGCAAAGGTATCGCCGACCGGAAGCACTAGCATGGCAAGGGCCATGAAGACCATGCCGGTGTTCGTGGTCGACCAGACGGGCGCGGCGGCGCGGTTCAAGATCAGAGCCTGGCTCATGACATCACCTCACAACGATGGCTCCGGCAGCGGACTGCAGGAGACACGTCCGGGCGTTCAGGACGGAATTCGAAAGATTAAAGGGGTGCAACCGCCGTGACGCCATCACGCCGATAACAGAGACCGGGTAATAAATCGGGGTGCGTCTGTCAACCGTACCTCTGAGACATAAGAAAGACCTGTCACGAATTGTGCTCTTGCATGTAGGAACCGAAGTGAGGTCGAGATTTTCGCACCTGTTTTTCCCCTGAGGCCGGCGGTATCTGTACCCAATATCGCTGTTCTCTGGAATAGATGCCGTCACACCCTTCCGGATTGCAGTTGTGCGACCGATCACGCGTTTCCCTGAGTGGGTCCTCTGTAGTCCTACGGATTTCAAAACTGCGCCACGTTGGTATGCTTGTCTCGAAGTCACGGTGCCAGAGGAGGCGTCGCGCGCAACGCAACCGCACAGGTGCCAGAGAGAATGCGAACAACACGACGACAAATCCTGCGCGGGCCCCTTGCCAGGGGGATCGCCTGGGCACTCGTTTGCGTGCTTGCGCTTGGGCTTCTCGCCGGTTTCGAGCGCAACGCGCGTCTGGCCGACCTGACGGCGGAGAGCGATCGCCTTCACGCGGTCGCCTCGCAACGCGTCGACCAGCATGACGCGCATCTGACGGCCCTGTCGGCCATTGCGGTGGCCGGAGCGGAGCCGCGTCCAGACCTCTTCCGCGAGGTCGCGGGCGCGATCATGCGGTTCTACCCCCGCATCATCGGCATTTCTCTCGTGCCGCTCGACGGGGCGGACGGCGTGATCGAGATCAGGGTCCGCGAGGCCGATCTGCGGGCGCTCATCCGCGCGGCCGCTGACCGCTCGACAGGTGCCCCGGTGCTGGTACGCTATCCCTCCGATCGTCCGGCCTACCTGATTGTCAAACGAAGCCCGAATTCGCAGGCTGCGCGTTACGGGCTTGCCCTCGTGATCGACGCCGCGGCGCTGCTTGACGGGGATTCCGACTATTGGACACGGGCCGAGGCGACACGCTGGCTGGCGCTTCCCGACGGGACCACGCTGATCGGTGCTCCCGGAGACGTGAACGCTCCGCAGTTCACCCGCCCCCTGTCGAGTGGCACGCAGCCGCTTGACCTGAAGACCGCGATCCG
Organism: Kangsaoukella pontilimi; assembly: GCF_009830125.1. Classification (GTDB taxonomy): domain Bacteria; phylum Pseudomonadota; class Alphaproteobacteria; order Rhodobacterales; family Rhodobacteraceae; genus Kangsaoukella; species Kangsaoukella pontilimi. Next base: position 890,145 of record NZ_WUPT01000002.1, read on the forward strand.
CATGACCCTTTCGGACATCCTGCCTCCGGGCCGGGTGGCTCTTGTCCTTGCCGTGATCGCATTGGGCGCCATGGCGCTGCGCGTGATCGGCCGACAACGCGCCAAGGTCCGCGACGCGGAAGCGCGGGCTGAACTGAGCGGTCTCGAGACCCGTCTCAGCCATGCATCCCGGGTGAACGCGCTCGGCGAGATGGCCAGTGGCATGGCCCATGAACTGACCCAGCCTCTGACGGCGATCCTGGCGCAGGCCCAGGCGGCCCGGCACCTCGCCGCACGGGGCGATATCGACCGCGTCTCTGGGATCCTCGAGGAGGTTGTCGGGCAGACGCGGCGCGCCTCCGCGATCCTGGAGCGCCTGCGGACGTGGACGCGGCTGCGCGAACGCAATGCGGAACCCATCGACGTCAGGGACTGCATCGGCGTGGCGGAAAACCTGCTCGCGGGACAGGCCCGGGAGCTAGGCGTCCGCCTCACCCTGACGATGCCATCGAAGCCTCTGACGGTGGAGGGCGATCGTGTGGAGCTGGAGCAGGTGTTGTTCAACCTGATGCGCAACGCGCTCGACGCGGTCGCCGAGAGTGCCGGGGCGCGGGAGGTTGCCGTCGAGGCGTCGCTCGACGGCGCTATGGCAGTGATCGACGTGAGCGACACCGGACCCGGCATTCGGCCGGATGTGCGGGACCGGCTGTTCACCCCCTTCGTGACGACACGAGAGAACGGAACGGGCCTCGGCCTTGCGCTCAGCCAACGGCTGGTCGAGCGGGCCGGCGGCGATCTGACATTGCTTGAGGCTCGCGAGGGCGCCCGGTTCAGGGTCAGCCTGCCGCTGGCCCGCGCCGCCCGGGAGGCCGCGGAATGACCGCGCCGGTTTATCTTGTCGACGACGATGCGGCGGTCCGGGATGCGCTCTCGCTGCTTCTGTCGACCGTCGGGGTCGATGTCAGGGCCTTCGCAGGTCCCGAAGACTTCCTGTCGGCCTTGCCCAAACTCGCGCCCGGTTGTCTGATCCTAGATATCCGGATGCCGGCCATCTCGGGGTTGAAGCTGCAGGAACGCCTGACGGGAAGCGGCGTGGAATGGCCGACCGTCGTGATTTCGGGGCATGGCGATATCGAGGCCTGCCGAAAGGCGTTCCGCAATGGCGCCATCGACTTCCTGTCGAAACCGGTGGACGAGCAGGACCTCATCGACGCCATCCAGAAGGGACAGTCCGCGCTCGGCCGGGCCGCCGAAGCCGACGCCGAGCGCCGGGAAACCATGGCGCTGCTGGCCGGGCTGACGCCGCGCGAGCGGGAAGTGCTGTCGCTCGTGGCGCGCGGCTTCGCGACCCGCGACATCGCCGCAGCGCTGGATGTCTCGCCCCGGACGGTGGAAAGCCATCGCGCGGCGATCGGGGCCAAGCTCGGCACGACCTCGCCGGCCGAGATGACGCGTCTGTGGATCGAGGCCGAGAGCGCTGCGTAGTTCTACGGAAGGATCGGGCCGGCCTACGAATGGGACGGGCTCCCGCGATGGCGTAGGTGTCTCCCCGTCACCCACAAAGGAGAACCGACATGCTCAGAACAACCGCTCTTCTCGCCGCTCTCGCCGCCCCTGTGGCGGCGCAGGCGCAGGATCTGCCTACCATCCCCTATCTGCCGCTCACCATGGCGAGCGACGCTGCGAACGCGGCCCTCGAGGCCTGTGCCGCTGAAGGTCACAACGTCAGCGTCGCGATCGTCGCCCGCGACGGCAACACCAAGGTGCTTCTGAAGGCCGACACTTCCGGCCCGCACACCGCGTCGAGCGCGACCGGAAAGGCCTTCACCTCGGCCGGTCTCGGTCGGGACACGGCCGGGCTTGCCGACTTCATCTCCGGCAACACGGCGAACAACGGCCTGCGCGACATGGACCCGCGTCTCGTGATCCAGGCCGGCGGTCTGCCGATCCGGATCGGTGGCGCGCTCGTGGGCGGCATCGGCGTCGGCGGCGCACCGTCGGGTGCGATCGACGCGGAGTGCGCCCGCGTGGGTCTCGACGCGATCGGCGCCGCGTAACACCAACGGGGGCCGCGCGTGCGGCGCGGCCCCGTCCTCACGAACACCCCAAGAAAGGTAGACCCATGCGCCGTCTTTCCCTGATTGCCCTTTTCATCGCCCTTGCCGGCCCGGTCGCGGCGCAAACCGCCCCCTCCGCAAGCGAAGTCGCGGCCTATGACGGTCTCTTCCGCGCCGCCCATGAGGGCGATGTCGCCGGGATTGAACGAATGGTCGCACAAGGTGCTGACGTCGATGCCCGTGACTCCAGGGGCCGGACGCCGGTGCATGTGGCGGCCTTCGCCTCCGAGGACGACGCGCTGCGCGCCCTGGCTGAGGCCGGAGCCGACATGAACGCCCTCGAACACCGGGCCTACGACGTCGTGACGATCGCCGCCGTCGCGGATGATCCCGAGCTGATGTCGCTCGCCATCGAACTGGGCAACGATCCGGGCCTCGTGACGAGCCCCTATCTCGGCACCGCGCTGATCGCCGCGGCCCATCTCGGTCATGCCGAGGTGGTGCGGCGTCTGATTGATGCGGGCGCGCCGCTCGATCACATCAACAACCTGCACTGGACGGCGGTGATGGAAGCCGTGGTTCTGGGCGATGGCGGCGCCGATCACCAGGCCGTGCTCGACGCACTTCTCTCCGCCGGAGCCGACCGAACCCTTGCCGACCGCGATGGCGTCACACCGCTTCAGCACGCCGAGGCGCGTGGATATAACGAGATGGCCGAACGGCTGAGGGCTCCAGATTGACATCTTCTGATTTCTCGGACTTACCATCTGTTTTTCTTGCCCCATTTACGAAAAGCGGGCAGGAAAGCGGCACTGGTCTGTGATGGCGGCGCTACAACTACTGCTGTCACCAAGGCCGCGTGGCAGGCCAATCGCAAGTCTGCGCCTGCCCTCCTCAGATCGGCGTGCTTGCGACCGAGCACGATGAGTGACGTCACATGTAACCAGCAGAGCGCCTGCGCCAGAACAGCGTCGGCCAGAAACAGCGCGAACCACTGGTCACGCAGACAGCTATCCAACGTGGCTTCCAGAGCCTTACCAGCTCGGGCCACCGGGGTGCACCGGCCGGCGTCTAGACACGACGCAATCTGGTCCGTCTCCATCTGGGGCAGCGCGCGTTGCAACCATCCAACCGTCACCGGACGCTCGGCGGCCCGTTCCGGTCGTCCTTGATACCTCCCGCAGACCTGCGTCAGGTTGGCTGAGTTTGATGCTCATGCCTGAGCGCTTCAACGCGAGATCGTACCCTTCTTCGGGAGACTTCGTAATCAGGGTTGGAAGCCATTTCGACATGAGATGTCCTTTCATCATTTTGAAATGTGAAGGAGGGAATGCTCAAGCGCCTGTAGGCATTCACGGAAGGATAATATCGGCAAGTGTCGAGCGATTAAGATCAGCAAGGAACACCGTTTCGGCTGAGCGCAAACGAGCTTTTAACCGGCACCGACCGTGAAGTGAGCAAGTGTTTGTCTCTGGCTGGAAACACTCGACGAGGGGCTGATCTTCTTCAAGCAGGCGCACCACATCACCCAAACGGATTTCTTGCGCGGGCCTTGCCAGTATCGCGCCGCCACCGCCGCCTCTGCGCGTTTCGACGACACCGGCTGACGACAACCGCTGCATGATCTTGCTCAGGTGATTGCGGGACAGACCGAACTCATCGGCCATCTCGGCCGTGGAGTGGGCGCGGTCCGGCGCACCAGCCATGCGCATCAGCATGCGAAGGCCGTAATCCGTAAAAGATGTGAGACGCAAAGGGCTCTCCACTACATGAATAGGTATTTACAATACCCATTAGCAGGTCTACCTCTTGGTGCAACGGAAAAACCCTCAGGACGCCAGAATGGTCGGCATGCAATCAGAACAACCGCGCATTTCATCAGCACGACCCGAGATGACCCGCGCGATCATGGACAAGACCGGCCTCGATCAAGGGATGCTGACGGATTTGGTACATCGATTTTACGGTAAGGTTCGCGCAGACAGTGTTCTCGGACCGATCTTCGCAAGCCGCATCACCGACTGGGAGCCACATCTTGCGCGGATGATAGCCTTTTGGTCGTCCGTCGCGTTGATGACAGGGCAGTATCACGGTGCACCAGTGCCAGCGCATGCGCATCTGCCGGTATCACGGTCGCATTTCGACCGTTGGCTGAGCCTGTTTCGCGAGACCGCCTATGAGACCTGCCCACCTGCCGGTGCCGCGCATGTGATGATCCGCGCCGAGCGGATTGCACACTCTTTGCATATGGCCGTGGAGGACACGGCTCGCGCCAACTCAAAAACCGTTCCTAACTTACGCTGAAGAAAGGATGCTGCAATGCCTGATACAAGCCCGCCACAAGATCCTGCTGAGCTGACCCGGTACATCGAAACGCGTTATCATGAGCGGCACCGTGAACAGCTGCCCCTGCTTGCCCAGATGGCCGAACGGGTCGAAACGGTGCATTTCGGTGATGATGATGTGCCGGAGGGTTTGTCCAACCTGTTAGAGCGGATGATCGGCGATATGGAAGTGCATATGAAAAAAGAGGAACTGATCCTCTTCCCCGCCATCCGCAAGGGGGGGATGCCCGGCATCGAAAACCCGATTGCGGTCATGCGTGCTGATCACGACAATCACGCCACCGAAATTGCCGATATCCGCCGTCTGACCTGCAATTTGACCTTGCCGGCGGGGGCCTGCGGCACCTGGACTGCGCTTTACACCGGACTGGCAGAGTTCCTCGGCGACCTGGAGGAGCATATGCGCCTGGAAAACGATGTCTTGTTCCCACAGTTCGAGCCGGCTTGAGGGCGCTCGCGAAATGGGGATCACAGACACTGGAAGCCGTTTCGCCTCGCCGCCGTGCCTCGCGGGCGAGATCGCGCCAGACTATTTTGATCCGATGGCGGTGGATCCCGAACAGGCGCGGGACGTGGCGCGATGGCGAGCGTCGGAACGTACGCGACTGCGCGCGGAGCGCCAAGCGCTCAGCGTCAGGGGCCGTGCAGCCGTGGGAAGGGCGCTAGCCGAGCATCTGCGAGAGCTGTTGTTCACGCGCTTTGACAGGGCGCAGGGCAGGGTGGTCTCGGCGTATTGGCCAATCAAGGGAGAGCCCGATCTGCGACCGCTGATGGCCGATCTGCACGCGGCAGGTGTCACACTTGCTTTGCCATTGGTCGAACACAGGGCCGCGCCGCTTGTTTTTCGCCGCTGGACCCCCGACACAATCATGGTGCTGGGGAGTTGGAACATTCCCGTCCCGCCGCCCGAGGCAGATGCGCTGACGCCCGACATAACGCTGGCGCCATTGGTGGGCTGGGATAGCCAGGGCTGCAGACTTGGCTATGGGGGTGGCTATTTCGACAGAACGCTGGCCGCATTGACGCCACGGCCGTTTACCATCGGAATAGGGTTTCACTCCGCCTACCTGACAACGATTTTCCCACAGCCTCACGATATTCCCTTGGACGTCATCCTGACCCAAGAGGGCGTGCAAGTTTCCCGGCAAACACCATGAGCTCCACGGCTGAGCAAATGCGCGCTTGGCGCGGCCCGGCACTGCTCACATTCGGCTTTCGCCCCTTTTTCCTCGGGGCTGCGGTCTGGGCCGTGCTGATCATGGCGCTCTGGGTGCCAATGCTGTCCGGGGCGCTGACAGTGCCAACGGCATTCGACCCGGTGTCATGGCATGCGCATGAATTCCTGTTCGGGTATCTCTCGGCCGTCGTTGCGGGATTCCTGCTGACGGCGGTGCCGAACTGGACCGGGCGGCTGCCGATTGTCGGCTGGCCGTTGGGCGGGCTGGCTGCGCTTTGGGTGGCAGGGCGCGTTGCCGTAGGGCTGTCGCTGCTGCTGCCGCCTCTTGTGGTCGCCGTCGTCGACCTCGCGATGCCGGTTGCCCTTGGCCTGATGATCGCGCGCGAGATTGTCGTGGGCAAAAATTGGAGGAACCTTCTCGTTCTTGGCATGCTGGCTGTGTTCACGCTCGCCAATGCGTTGTTTCATTGGGAGGCCGCGACTGGCTCCTATGCCGCGCAAGGCTATGGCTTGCGCCTGGGGCTTGGCGCTGGCGTGATGATGATCGCCGTTATTGGCGGGCGGATTGTGCCGTCTTTCACGCGCAATTGGCTGGTCAAACGTGGCGATGGACAATTGCCGACACCGCCAATGCAGAAACTCGACAAGGGCGCCCTGCTGCTGCTTCTGGCGGCGCTTCTGATCTGGGTCGCCTTTCCGGATCACTCGGTCGCGGGTCTCGCGCTTCTTCTGGCGGGCATTGCGCATGCTGTCCGGCTAGCACGGTGGGCCGGGCATCGCACGGGACCCGAACCGCTGGTTGCCGTTCTGCACGTCGCCTATGCCCTTGTGCCTCTGGGGGCACTCGCCATCGCCGCAGAAACTCTCCGGCCAGATCTCTTCGGGGCGGCAGCGGCACAGCATATTTGGATGGCCGGGGCGATCGGGCTGATGACGATGGCCGTGATGACCCGTGCCACGCTGGGGCATACTGGCCAGCCGCTGACGGCCGGGATCGGAACGATTGGTATCTATGTCGCTGTGATCGTGGCGGTTCTGGCCCGGGTGAGTGCAGGGGTCTGGCCGTCCGAGGCGGACAGGCTGCACCTGCTCGCGGGCCTTGGCTGGATCACGGGCTTCGGCGCGTTCGTCATGATCTATGGACCACTCCTGCTGCGATTGCCTCCAGACAAGCAGCGCAGAGGGTAAGGATGTGGGCTGGCTGGAATTCACCTTGGCCTGGGTCGGTTTTCTTGTCACACATTCGCTCCCCTTGCGCCCTCCCATACGGCCGTGGTTGCAGGCCCGGTTGGGCCAACGCGGGTTCACCATTGCCTATTCTGCTTTGTCGCTGGCCGCACTGGTCTGGCTGATTGGCGCCGCCGGGCGCGCGCCTGTCGTGCTGCTGTGGAACTGGACGCCGTGGCAGGGGCATGTGCCACTTGCTGTGATGCTGCCCGTCTGCGTGGTCCTGGCGCTTGCCATCGGGCGGCCGAACCCGTTTTCCTTCGGCGGCGCGCACAACGACCGCTTTGATCCGACGCACGCTGGAATAGTTCGGATGACGCGGCACCCGATACTTCTGGCATTGTCGCTTTGGGCGTTGGCGCATGTCGTGCCCAACGGCGATCTGGCGCATGTGCTCTTGTTCGGGTTTTTCGCGATCTTCGCCGCGATCGGCGTGCGTCTTGTCGACCGGCGGCGGCAGCGTGACATGGGGGTGGCGTGGCACCGTCTCCATGCCGAGGTGACCTCCAGCCTTGGGACTGCCAGACCGACGTCCTGGGGCGGGGCGATCGCCCGCGGGATCGCTGGCGTCGCGTTTTATGTCGGCTTGATCTGGGTGCATCCATGGTTGTTCGGCGTCAGCCCGCTGGGCTGAGAAAACCCATAATTGATTCTGATCAAGGCGCGCGTACCAAGATCGGCTACAGTCTCTTGCAGCAGTTGATGGATGGAACCGTATCCGATGAAAACGCTTCGGCAAATCCTGGACGAGAAGGGCACGGAGGTCTTCAGTGTGCCGCCTGATGCCACCGTCCTCGATGCCATCCAGGCAATGGCCGATCATGACATCGGGGCGCTTGTTGTTCTGGATGGTGAGATGCTGGTCGGGATTATTACCGAGCGGCATTACGCACGAAGGGTTTTTCTGAAGGGCAAATCCTCTCCCAAAACCAAAGTCAGGGACATCATGACAACCCCGGTTGTCTGCGCCGATCCCGGCCAGTCTACCGATCAGGGTCTGGCTTTGATGACGGAAAAGAAGATACGTCATTTGCCGGTCATCCGTGAGAACCGGGTCATTGGCATTGTCTCGATCGGCGATCTGGTAAAAAGCAAGATCAGCGACCAGCGCTTCGTGATCGACCAACTGGAGCGATACATATCCGGGTAGCGAGCGCTTTTGTGGTGCCCGGATAACCGGTGACGCCGCGCGTCTCATTTTGAGCCGAATTGCGCCAGATCAAGGTATTCAGTGATTCTACGCGTAAGGTGAGCATGTGCAACACAGGGGAGGTGTGTCTGCCATGACAACAAGCTTGTTCGAGACAACGATTGGTGCCTTCGAAGAACGCCTGGCGCTCAGGCGGAAAATGCTCAACGTCACGGGTGTCACGCTCCCGAAACGGCGTATCCCGAAGGACGTGGAAGACAAAATTCGCGACACCATTATCAATTGCTACGAATGCAAGAGCGGCGACACCTGCGCAAGCTGGCTGGCGACAGCAGAGGATGGCGTGCCGCCGCCCGCGTTCTGTCCCAACCGGGACACGATCCTGCGTTTGAAGGCAGACGGCTACACAAAGGAACCGGGCGCATGACCATTCGCGAGGCACTTGGCAGCTTTTACGCGGTCCGCGAGGCGCGGCTGGGCCAGATGGGAGATATGCTTGATATCACCGGCGCGATGACGGCCCTTGAACGCGGGCTGTGTGGGGACTCGGAGCTTCAGTCAGCCGTCATCAGATGTCTGAACTGTCGGAATGACGAGGCCTGCAAGGCTTGGCTGGCAAAGGCCGAGCACGGCGCTCAGCCACCGTCCTTCTGTCCGAACGCAGCGCTGTTTGACGGGCTGAGACCGCGCTAAGTCACTTTACGCGCCGAGAACGTCCTCGATCCAGGTTTTGGCCGCCACGGCCCGCGGCAAGCCCAGTGTGCCGATCGCCAGTAGCGCCACTTGTGTGAGCGCTGCATTCTCGACGCCCTCGGTCTTCGCCCGGCGGCTGTGCGAGTGGACGGCCCCTTCGGAGGCCGCCCCGATCGCAAGCGCCAGTTTCACCAACCGTTTCTCGCGATCGGTCAACGGACCCGCCTCTGCGCAGGCTGCGCCGAGGCTGGAATAGGCGCTCCAGATTTCGGGGTGCTGCTCTGCAAGGTCACCGGCCGCGCCAGGCATGGATTTTGTCATTGGACGCTCCTCACGTTGTATGATCATCGATCAGGGGATTGGGCTTTGCGAACCGGGCAAGGTCATCGGGATCGACGATTGAGATATGGTTCGAGGAGACCTTTACGCCATAGGGCTCAAGGCCTTTGAAGGCGCGGCTCAGGTTTTCCGGGGTCATGCCGAGAAAGGAAGCCAGACGCCTTTTCTCCATTGTCAGGTCGAACTCGGTCGACCCGGAAAGCGTTTGCTGACGCAGGATGTAGTTGGCCAGCCGCTCCAGCGACGTGCGCAGTTTCAGATCCTTGGTGTTCTTGACGACCGACCGATAGCACTGCGCCAATTCAGTCACGATCGCCCGTGCGAAGGCGGGGTCCTTGGAAAAGATTTGCCGCACGTCCGTGGAAGGAACCAACATGATACGGCTTCTTTCCAATGTGCGGGCGGACATCAGATAGGGAAGGTCGTTGATGGTTGCCGCAAGGATGAAGGTCGAGATCGGCCGCACCGTGGCCATCGAACTCTCGCGGCCGTTCCAGGACGAATAAAGATCGACGGATCCGGTCAGAACGACATGTAGGAAATCAGGCCGGTCTTCTTCATGGATCAGATCGATGCGTGGCGGGAAATTCTGTACATAGGCGCCCCGCATCAGGGCATCAAAATTTGCCTCTTCCATCTCCGCGAACAGCTCGAGCGCGCGAATGTCTTCTTCATACGACTCAGGCATTGCAGACTTCGCGGCTCCCGATCCCTTTTTGACATACGTTTCTTCAATAATTGATAAATGTCAATCAACAGTATGACCTTTGCCGGACCCGAACTTGATCGCCGCGTGCACCGACTTGATAAATCTGCATAATATATTTATTTTGCTGTATTTTTCTGTTTTCTTGATCCAGATCAAGCACCGTTCACGCGACCTCCGCCACACCTGTCCGCAAGCCCGCAAAGGGCATTCTTGCCGTACAGATGCCAGGAGGACATGCCATGGACAGTGCCGGAACCGTCCCAAGATCAGACCAGAACAGAGCCCTCGCGCTCAGCACGATCGCCTTCACAGCCTGTTTTGCCGTCTGGACCATTTTTTCGATCATCGGGGTCGGCATCAAGGCCGAGCTCGGTCTCAACGAGGCTCAGTTCGGCCTGTTGGTGGCAACACCGATCCTGACTGGCTCGATCTCGCGACTGTTCCTGGGGGTCTGGACCGAGAAATACGGTGGACGTCTGGTATTCACCGCACAGATGCTGCTGACGGCGCTGGCCACATGGGCGCTGACATTCGCGTCAACCTACATCATGTATCTGGTCGCGGCGCTCGGCATCGGTTTGGCTGGCGGCTCCTTCATCATCGGCGTGGCCTATGTGTCGCGTTTCTATGATGCGGGCCATCAGGGAACGGCACTCGGAATTTTCGGGGCGGGCAACGTGGGGGCCGCAGTCACTAAGTTCGTCGCTCCCTTTGTCATGGTGGCTTACGGCTGGCAGGGCGTCGCGCATGTATGGGCGGTCGGGCTGGCCATCATGGCCGTCATCTTCTTCCTGTTCGCCAAGGACGATCCGGAATTGGTGGCGCGGCGTCAATCCGGAGTCAAAGCGCCGAGCCTCATGCAGCAGTTCGCACCGCTTCGGAATCTCCAGGTCTGGCGCTTTTCGCTCTATTATTTCTTCGTCTTCGGTGCCTTCGTGGCGCTGGCGCTCTGGATGCCGCACTACCTGATCGATGTCTACGGGCTTGATGTCCGGGCGGCCGGTATGGCGGCTGCGGCTTTCTCCCTCTCGGCCTCGCTCTTCCGCGCCTATGGCGGACATCTCTCCGACAAGTTCGGCGCACGCGCGGTCATGTACTGGACCTTCGGGTTCAGCCTGGTGCTGCTCTTCATGCTGTCGTACCCGCCGACGGACTATGTCATCCAGGGCAAGAACGGACCCATCACTTTCTCCACCGAAATGGCGCTTTGGCCATTTGTCATCACGCTCTTTGTCCTCGGCTTCTTCATGAGCCTCGGCAAGGCAGCCGTGTTCAAGCACATCCCCGTGTATTATCCGCACCATGTCGGCGCGGTCGGCGGACTTGTGGGCATGATCGGCGGCCTCGGGGGATTTGTCCTGCCGATCGGCTTTGGTGCCCTGCTCGAATTGACGGGGATTTACACAAGCTGTTTCGCGCTTCTGTTTGCGCTGGTCGCGATCGCACTCGGCTGGATGCACCTGTCGGTGCGCGCGATGGAGCGGGCGGCGCATGGTCCCGAACTCGATGCCCTCCCCGAACTTCCCGAGATGCAGGAGATCCACTCGCCCGAGAAAACGGCCATGCCCCGGACGCTGACCGAGTGGCAGCCCGAGAACGCCGACTTCTGGCAGCAGAAAGGGCGCGCCGTCGCCCGCCGCAATCTGTGGATCTCGATCCCGGCGCTGCTCCTGGCCTTCTCGGTCTGGATGGTCTGGTCGATGGTTGTGGCCCGCTTGCCCGCCATCGGGTTCGACTTCACCTCGTCCCAGTTGTTCTGGCTGGCTGCCCTGCCGGGCCTGTCGGGCGCGACTTTGCGCATCTTCTACAGCTTCATGGTGCCGATCTTCGGCGGCAGGCTTTGGACAACTCTGTCAACGGCATCGCTGCTGCTACCGGCCATCGGGATCGGCTATGCCGTTCAGAACCCCGAAACGCCCTATCTGATCTTCCTCGCGCTCGCGCTTCTGTGTGGCCTCGGTGGCGGCAACTTCGCCTCCTCCATGGCCAACATCGCCTATTTCTTCCCGAAAGCAGAGAAGGGGAATGCGCTGGCACTGAATGCGGGTCTCGGCAACCTCGGTGTCTCGGTCATGCAATTCCTTGTGCCGATCGTGATCACCGCCGGTGTATTCGGTGCCATGGGCGGATCGCCAGTCACTCTGGATGACGGCAGCCAGCTCTGGATGCAGAACGCAGGCTTTGTCTGGGTGCCCTTCATCCTCGTCGCCACGGCGGCAGCCTGGCTTGGCATGAACGACATTGCCGACGCCAAGGCCAGCTTCCGCGATCAGGCGATCATCTTCAGCCGCTTCCACAACTGGGTCATGTGTGTGCTCTACACCGGCACCTTCGGCAGCTTCATCGGCTACTCGGCCGGGTTTCCGCTGCTGACACGGTTGATGTTCCCGGAAGTGAATGCATTGCAATACGTGTTCCTTGGACCCCTCGTTGGCGCGCTGAGCCGCGCGGGCACGGGCTGGATCAGCGACCGTTTCGGCGGCGGGCGGGTCACCTTCTGGACCTTCGCAGGCATGATCGTCGCGGTCTTCGGGGTGATCTCCTTCCTGCCGTCGGACGGGCAGGGCGGCAGCTTCATGGGCTTCTTTGCCTGCTTCATGGCTCTGTTCTTCCTGACCGGCGTGGGCAACGCCTCCACCTTCCAGATGATCCCCGCGATCATGGGACGCGAGATCCCGCGCCTGATGCCGGAACTCGATGCGGTGGCAAGCCGTAGGCAGGCCGAACGCGAAAGCGCTGCCATCATCGCCTTTACCTCGGCGATCGCGGCTTACGGGGCCTTCTTCATCCCCAAACTCTACGGCACGTCGATTGCCATGACCGGAGCCCCGAATGGCGCGCTCTGGGCCTTCCTCGGCTTCTACGTGATCTGCCTGGTCGTGACCTGGGTCTACTACACCCGGCCCGGCGGGCTTCTCTATGACATTGAACGCGGTCGCGGCACAGGTGCCGCTGCGCAACCTGCTGAATAAGAAAGGACGCCAGATGAGCCACCTGCTCGACAGATTGAACTTCCTCCAGTCCAGGGACCTTGAACAGTTTTCCGATGGCTTTGGCAAAGTCACCCGCGAGAACCGCGACTGGGAAGACACATACCGCAACCGCTGGCGTCACGATAAGGTCGTGCGCTCCACACATGGGGTAAACTGCACCGGGTCGTGCAGCTGGAAGATCTACGTGAAATCCGGCATCGTCACCTGGGAGACGCAACAGACCGATTATCCGCGTACGCGGGCCGACCTGCCCAACCATGAACCGCGCGGCTGTGCCCGCGGCGCAAGCTACAGCTGGTATCTCTACAGCGCCAACCGCGTGAAGAACCCGCTGGTCCGCGGACGGCTGATGAAGGTCTGGCGCAAGATGCGCGAAAACATGAGCCCGATCGAGGCCTGGACCAAGCTGCAGGCCGATCCGATCCTGCGGGCCTCCTACGTGGAGACCCGCGGCAAGGGCGGGTTCGTGCGCGCCACATGGGACGAAGCGACCGAGATCACGGCGGCTGCCAACGCCTACACCGCCAAGACCTACGGCCCCGACCGCGTGTTCGGTTTCTCGCCGATCCCCGCGATGTCGATGGTCTCTTACGCCGCAGGGTCGCGTTACCTCTCGCTGATGGGGGGCGTCTGCATGTCCTTCTACGACTGGTATTGCGACCTGCCGCCGGCGTCTCCGATGACATGGGGCGAGCAGACGGACGTACCGGAAAGTGCCGACTGGTACAATGCGGGCTACCTGCTGCTCTGGGGATCGAACGTGCCGCAGACGCGGACGCCGGACGCGCATTTTTATACCGAGGCCCGCTACAAGGGCACCAAATCCGCCGTCATTTGTCCCGACTATTCCGAGGCCGCCAAGTTCGGCGATGTCTGGCTGAATGCCAAGCAGGGCACCGACGCAGCCTTGGCCATGGCCTTCGGTCACGTCATCCTGCGCGAATTCCACCTCGACCGGCAGTGCGAATATTTCGAAGAATATACCCGCAAGTACTCCGACTTCCCGATGCTGGTAAAACTGGACGAACGCAACGGCAAGCTCGTCCCGGGCCGCTTTCTGCGCGCCGACGATCTGGACGGCAAGCTCGGAGAACAGAACAACCCCGAATGGAAGACCGTCGCCTTTGACGAGAACTCCAAGGGGCTTGTCGCCCCCAATGGGTCGGTCGGCTATCGTTGGGGCGAAGACGGGGAGTGGAACCTCGAAGAAAAGGCACACGAGGCGGACACCAGCCTGAAGATGTCCTTCGTTCTCGACGAAGACCATGACGATGTGGTCGGCGTTGATTTCCCCTATTTTGGCGGGGAGGCGTACGGTCAGTTTGCGACCGACGCCGATCACCCCAACGTGCTGACCCGCAACATCCCCGTCAAGAAGATCAAGACGGCGGATGGCGAGATTTCCGTGGCCACGGTTTTCGATCTGTTCTGCGCCAACTACGGTCTGGATCGTGGACTGGGCGGGGACTGGGTCACCTCGGACTATGCCAATGACATGCCCGGCACCCCTGCCTGGGCAGAAAAGATCACCGGGGTTCCGGCCGATAAGATCATCCATGTCGCTCGGGAATTCGCGGACAACGCCGAGAAGACACAAGGCAAGTCGATGATCATCATCGGGGCCGCGATGAACCACTGGTTCCACATGGACATGAATTATCGCGGTGTCATCAACATGCTGGTGATGTGCGGCTGCGTCGGCCAGTCCGGTGGTGGTTGGGCGCATTACGTGGGGCAGGAAAAACTGCGCCCGCAGACTGGCTGGCAACCTCTGGCCTTTGCGCTCGACTGGAACCGTCCGCCACGCCACATGAACTCGACCAGCGCGTGGTATGCCCATACCGACCAGTGGCGCTACGAGACGCTTGAGGCCTCGGAGATATTGTCACCGACCGCCCCCGAGGGGGATTGGGACATCAGCCTGATCGATTACAACATCCGTGCGGAACGCATGGGCTGGTTGCCCTCGGCACCACAGCTCAAGACAAACCCGCTGGAGGTCGCAAAGGCCGCGAAGGAAGCGGGCAAGGAAATCCCGGCTTATGTGGCCGAGAACCTCAAGTCGGGCGATCTGGAAATGTCCTGCGAGGACCCGGACAACCCCGCCAACTGGCCACGCAACCTGTTTGTCTGGCGCTCCAACCTGCTGGGCTCCTCCGGCAAGGGCCATGAATACTTCCTCAAGCACCTGCTCGGCACCGACCACGGCGTTATGGGCAAGGACCTGGGCGAAGACGGTCGCCAATTGCCCAAGGAAGCCAAGTGGCATGAAGACGCGCCGCGCGGCAAGCTGGACCTGCTGGTGACCATCGACTTCCGGATGAGCACCACGGCGGTCTACTCCGACATCGTTCTGCCGACGGCCAGTTGGTACGAAAAGGACGACATGAACACGTCGGACATGCACCCCTTCATCCACCCGCTGCAGGCGGCCGTGGACCCTGCCTATGAAAGCAAATCCGACTGGGAGATCTTCAAGGCCATCGCCAAGAAGTTCCAGGAGATCGTGCCGGGCTATCTGGGCAAAGAGACCGACATCGTCGCTCTCCCGATCCTGCATGACACCCCTGCCGAGATTGCACAGGACCAGGTGAAGGACTGGAAGAAAGGCGAATGCGACCTGATCCCCGGCAAGACGGCGCCGGCTTACGTGGCGGTCGAACGCGACTACACCGCGATCTATGATCGTTTCACGGCGCTTGGACCCGCGCTCGACAAGCTGGGCAACGGCGGCAAGGGGATCACCTGGAACACGCAGGAGGAAATCGACAACCTAGCGGCATTGAACGGCCTGCAGTTGGACGGAGCCGCGGCCGGACGGCCGAAGATCGACAGTGCGATCGATGCCTGCGAGGTCATCCTGATGCTGGCCCCAGAAACCAATGGCAACGTGGCCGTGAAAGCCTGGGAAGCGCTAGGCAAGGCGACAGGGCGCGAACACGCGCATCTGGCCGAAGGTGAGCATCACCAGAAGATCCGCTTTCACGACATCGCCGCACAGCCGCGCAAGATCATCTCGAGCCCGACATGGTCAGGGATCGAGAGCGAGAAGGTCAGCTACAACGCAGGCTATACCAACGTTCATGAACTGATCCCCTGGCGGACACTGACAGGACGGCAACAGCTCTACCAGGATCACCTGTGGATGTTGGCCTTCGGCGAAGGGCTCATGTCCTATCGACCTCCGATCGACCTCAAGACGATCACCAAGGAGGTGCAGGACGAAGGTGACACCCTTGTGCTGAACTTCATCACACCCCACCAGAAATGGGGCATCCACTCCACCTATACCGACAACCTGTTGATGCTGACGCTGAACAGGGGCGGGCCGGTGGTCTGGATCTCCGAAGTGGACGCCAAATCCGCCGGTATCGTCGATAACGACTGGATCGAGGTCTACAACACC
Organism: Kangsaoukella pontilimi; assembly: GCF_009830125.1. Lineage (GTDB taxonomy): Bacteria > Pseudomonadota > Alphaproteobacteria > Rhodobacterales > Rhodobacteraceae > Kangsaoukella > Kangsaoukella pontilimi. The sequence continues at coordinate 906,220 of NZ_WUPT01000002.1, forward strand.
AACGGCGCGTTGACCGCTCGAGCGGTTGTGTCCCAACGGATCAAGGAAGGCACGACCTTCATGTATCACGCTCAAGAAAAGATCGTGAACACACCGGGGTCCGAGAAGACCGGACACCGGGGAGGGATCCACAATTCGGTCACCCGAACGGTCCTGAAACCCACCCATATGATCGGCGGCTACGCCCAGCAATCCTACGGCTTCAACTATTACGGCACCGTGGGCGCGAACCGGGACGAGCTCGTGGTCATCCGCAAAATGAAGAAAGTTGACTGGCTCGACCGCGAAGAGAGCTGGAAAGCGCCTGCACAGGAGGCCACGACATGAGAATCCGCGCACAAATCGGCATGGTGCTGAACCTCGACAAATGTATCGGGTGCCACACCTGTTCTGTCACCTGCAAGAACGTCTGGACGAGCCGGGATGGCGTTGAATACGCTTGGTTCAACAACGTGGAAACGAAACCGGGCACAGGTTATCCGACGGATTGGGAAAACCAGAAGCGTTGGAAAGGCGGCTGGGAACGGACCAAGGCAGGCAAACTGCAGCCTAAGCAGGGCAGCAAGTGGCGCATCCTGTCCAACATTTTCGCCAACCCATCCATGCCGGAAATCGACGACTATTATGAGCCGTTCGACTTCGACTACGATCATCTGAAATCCGCCCCCGAGATGGAGGCGTTTCCGACGGCACGTCCCCGCTCCAAGATCACCGGCGAGCGTATCGAGAAGATTGAGAAGGGTCCGAACTGGGAAGAAATCCTGGGCGGCGAATTCTCCAAACGGTCCGAGGACTATAACTTCGAAGGCATCCAGAAGGAGATTTACGGGGAATACGAGAACACCTTCATGATGTATCTCCCCCGCTTGTGCGAACACTGCCTTAACCCGGCCTGCGCGTCCTCGTGTCCATCGGGTGCGATCTACAAGCGCGAGGAGGACGGCATCGTCCTGATTGACCAGGAGAAGTGCCGGGGCTGGCGGATGTGCGTCTCGGGCTGTCCCTACAAGAAGATCTACTACAACTGGGAATCCGGGAAATCCGAAAAATGCACCCTGTGCTATCCGCGGATCGAAAGCGGCAACCCGACTGTCTGCTCGGAAACCTGCGTTGGGCGCATCCGCTACCTCGGCGTCATGCTCTATGATGCCGACAAGATCGAAGATGCGGCCAACATGGAGAACGAACAGGATCTCTATGATGCGCAGCTTGGTGTCTTCCTCGACCCCAGAGACCCGGTGGTTATTGAGACGGCCCGTGCCGACGGCATTCCCGAGGATTGGATCAAGGCCGCGCAGGAAAGCCCGATCTGGAAGATGGCAATGGAGTGGAAGGTCGCCTTCCCGCTGCATCCCGAATACCGGACGCTGCCAATGGTGTGGTACATCCCGCCACTCAGCCCGATCCAGAACGCGGCGGAAGCCGGGGCGATCGGGACCGATGGTGGCATGCCCGACGTCAAGAACCTGCGCATTCCGGTGAAATACCTCGCCAACATGCTGACGGCCGGAGACGAAGAGCCGGTGGTGCACGCGCTGGAGCGTATGCTGGCCATGCGGTCCTACATGCGGACCAAGACCATCGAGGGTGTGATCGACGAGGCCATTGCGGCCCGCGTCGGCCTGAGCGGTCGCGTAATCGAGGACATGTATAAAATCATGGCCCTTGCAGATTACGAAGACCGGTTCGTCATCCCGACCACGCACCGCGAGCAGGTCGAAGAAGCCTATGACCTGCGTGGCGGCTGCGGCTTTACCGACACCAATGGATGCGGCGGCGGATCAACCAAGGGTTCCCTCTTCGGTGGTTCCAAAAGGCCCCTCAAGATGCCCACGGAGGCGATGTGATATGGACCGGACTTTGAAAGCACTCTCGCTCATTCTGAGCTACCCGACACGCGAGCTGCAGCATGCCATGCCCGAGATCGGCGCCGTTCTGGCCTCGGACACGCGTTTGACAGCAGCAGCCCGTCGGGCGTTGCGCCCGCTGGTGGAGGAGCTTGGCGGGCGCGACATCTATGACCTCGAAGAACAGTTCGTGCTGCTCTTCGACCGATCGCGGACCCTGTCGCTCAACCTCTTCGAGCATGTCCACGGCGAAAGCCGGGACCGGGGCGGGGCGATGGTGTCTCTGATCGAGACCTATCGCGCGGGCGGCTTCGAGCCGAATACATCGGAACTGCCTGATCACCTGCCGGTCCTGCTGGAATTCCTGTCGACGCGTCCCTTCTCGGAAGCACAGGACATTCTCGCGGATGCAGCCCATATCTTTGAGGCGTTGAACGCACGACTTGGCCGGCGGGAAAGCAACTACGGTGCTGTGTTTGCCAGCCTCTTGCAGCTGGCAGGCGCAAAGGCCGACCAGGGCGCAGTGGCCGAGATGCTGGCGCAGCCCGATGACGATCCTTCCGATCTGGAGGCCCTCGACGAGGTTTGGGAAGAAAGCGAAGTGCTTTTCGGCCCAGACCCGAATGCGGGGTGCCCGCAAGTTCGTGACATGCTTTCGCGCATGGACACACCCGTCAATCCCGCACCGCACCACGCGGCCGAATAGGGAGAAAGCACCATGTTTGCCAATTTCGATATCGATTTCATCATCTTCGGCATAATGCCCTATGCCGCGTTGACCATCCTCGTGGTCGGCTCGATCGCCCGCTACGATCGGGATCAATTCACGTGGAAGAGCTCATCGAGCCAGCTTTTGCGTCGCAAGCAACTGATCTGGGGGTCGATCCTGTTTCACGTCGGCATCATCACCGTCTTCTTCGGGCATCTGGTCGGGCTCTTTACCCCGGTCTGGGTGCTGGACGCGATTGGCGTGCCGTACTGGGTCAAGCAATGGATGGCCGTGCTCATTGGCGGCCCTGCGGGCATCGCTGCATTGATCGGTGCGACAATGCTATTGCATCGCCGCTTGGGCGACAGCCGTATCCGGATGACATCCAGCTGGGCTGACATCATTATCATGGTATTGATCTGGTGGCAGCTGGTGATCGGCCTTCTGACCATCACGCAGACCCTGCAACACATGGATGGCGCAGAGATGGTGCGTTTCATGACCTGGTCGCAGAGCATCGTGTCATGGAACCTGAACGCCTGGGCCATGGTGGTTGACGTGCACTGGCTCTACAAACTGCACATCTTCCTCGGGCTCATCATCACGGCACTGTTTCCGTTCACCCGGCTGGTGCACATGGTGTCCGGTTTTGCCGCGCCGTTCCGGTACCTGTTGCGCCCCGGATACCAATTGGTGCGCTCGCGGCGGCAGAAACCACTGCCCAAGCGCGCTGCGCCCAAAGCAACGCCGGCGGAGTAGGGATCATGAATGCAGCAATGTTTCCCGATCTGATCGTGAACGGCGAGCATGTGCCGCACACGCTCGTCGCCGCAGAAACGCAGAACCAGGACGCCCCAAAGGGCAAGCCCGGAATTGCCTGGCGGAAAGCGGCCAACGCAGTTGCGATCCGAACGCTGCTTCTGCAGGAAGCCCGATCACGCGGCATTGCCGCTGACCCGCAGGAGGTGGGGCCGGGCCGTTTCGAGACCGACGAGGAGGCCCGGATACGGGGCCTCCTCGAAGAGGCCATCGATGTCGGAGCCCCCGATGACGCTGCAATCGAGGCCGAGTGGAGCAAGGATCCCTCGCGCTTTCGGTCCCCGCCACTTTGGGAGGTGTCACATATTCTCATTGCCTGTGATCCAAGAGACGCGGAAGCCCGAGACCGTGCGTTGAACCGCGCCAAAAAACTGTTGGACATCGCGTCAAACGATCCGAAAGCATTTGCCGCCCTGGCCGCCCGCGAAAGTGACTGTGGGTCGAAATCCTCGGGCGGAGCTTTAGGCCAATTGGGTCCGGGAGATACAGTTCCGGAATTCGAGGCCGCACTGCGCACTCTGGCTGAGGGGGAGGTCACATCCGAACCGGTCCTGACACGGCACGGGTACCACATCATTCGCATGGACGCTCTGGCCTTGGGACAAGTTCTCCCCTTGGCTGCGGTGCGTGCCAGGATTGCGGAGGCGCTCGAAAAGGCCGCATGGGCGCGCGAAGCGCGGCGGTTCGTCGACCAGTTGGTCCAATCCGCAGATATCGAAGGGGCGGATTTGAAGCAGGTCTGAACGGGAGGAAGGACCGATGGCGCGAGATCGAGACAGACGTCTGAACACGGCACGCAGCGCAACACATCGCCTTGTGACGCTAGAGAATCCATTGGATTTCATGGCCGAAGACCACCTGCGTGAGCGGGAAGTCTGCACCCTGATCGATCGCATGGTGGAGGGAGAACCGGTCGATCACGAAGACATCGCAATGATGCGCACATTCCTGATCGACGATTTGCCAAAGCATCTTGCGGACGAGGAGAGTGACCTCTTTCCCTTGATGCTGGAACGATGCGATCCGGACGAGGAAATTGACAAGATGATCACGCGTCTGCAAGCCGATCACCGCCATGCGATTGGCGATTCCCCGGCCATTGCCGCGTTGATCGTGGCCCAAGCGGATCGCAAAAAGCCGTTGTCCGATACGGACTGCGCCAAGATGTCGGACTTCGCCACGCATGCGCGGCGCCATCTGATCCTCGAGAATGCCATCCTCCTTCCGCTAGCCCGCGCGCGGCTGACCAAAGCAGATCTCGAAAAGATGCGCGCGCATATGTTGGAGCGCCGTGGACAGGCAACCGAACAAGGAGCGGAACATGCTGGCTGATCTTCTGGAGCGGAATGCCCGGTGGTCTGACACGATCAATGCCGAGGAGCCGGGTTACTTCCCGAGGCTGGCACAACAGCAATCGCCCGAGTTCTTCTGGATCGGCTGCTCTGACAGCAGAGTGCCTGCCAATGTCGTCGCCGGGCTGGATCCCGGCGAAGTGTTTGTCCATCGCAATGTGGCCAATGTGATCCACTCGAGCGACATGAACATGCTTTCGGCGCTTGAGTTTGCCGTCGATGCGTTGCGTGTTCGCGAGATCATTGTCTGTGGCCATTATGGCTGCGGCGGCGTGAAGGCCGCCACGGAGGACCTACCGCATGGCCTGGCCGACCATTGGTTGGAGCCGATCCGCCGCCTGGCCCGCGCCTACGCCGTGGACCTCGCGCGGGAGGATTGCGCGGAAGCAAAGCAAGACAGGCTGGCCGAATTCAACGTCATCGAAGGGGTTCGGCGTGTTGCGGAAACGCCGATCATGCAGAGAGCTTGGCGCGCAAAAGCCAACATCCGCATTCACGGGCTCATCTATGGCCTGAAGGACGGGCGGTTGCGCGATCTCGACAGCACTGTGGGCCCGGGGCATTTCCAACAGGAGGCTGCAAAATGACTGTTCTCACGAGGATCGAAGAGCAGGGGTGCGGATGCGGCTCTGCTGATCATCCGGGGGATTTGATATCAATCGATGAAGCGGTTGCGCAGATTTTGCGGAACGCGGGACACGTTCGGGAGTCCGAAGAGGTGGCGCTTGCCGGGGCGCGTGGACGAACTCTGGCCGAACCTATTGCTGCAATCGCGGCCGCACCCCCGTTTGACAATGCCGCGATGGACGGGTTTGCGCTGAACACGGCCTGCCTGGTCGGGCCGGGACCGTGGCGGCTTCCCGTTGTCACCCGCATTCCGGCAGGGCAGCGCGGCTCGGAACCGCTGCCGATGGGCGCGGCAGCACAGATCTTTACAGGCGCTCTGATGCCCGATGGTGCGGATGCGGTCGTGATGCAGGAAAACGTCCGACGCACAGAAAACACCATTATCGTTTCGCATGAGATTCTGGCAGGCGCGCATGTCCGGCGCAAGGGCGAGGACATGGCGGCGGGCGACATGGTTGTCCCTGCGGGCCGCACCCTGACGGGGCGTGATATCGCAGCCTGCGCGGCAGCAGGGCGGGCAACCGTTTGCGTGCGCCGTCGGCTTCGGGTTGCGCTTGTTGTCACCGGTGATGAAGTGAATTCCCCCGGCCGGACATTGAGCTCTGGCGGCATCTGGGATGTGAATACGCCGATGCTAAGCGCTCTGATCCCTGCTCCGGAGATCGAATTGGTCGATGTCCTGGGGTTTCGGGACAATCGCGCAGCTCTGCGGCAGCAGCTCAGCGCGCTTGCCGACGAGGTCGACCTGATCGTCACCACCGGCGGGATATCGGTGGGTGAGGAAGATCATGTCAAACCCGCCTTGAGTGATCTTGGTCTGGATATGGTGTTCAGCGGCGTTGCGATAAAACCCGGCAAGCCGGTCTCGTACGGTCGTTTGGGACAGGCGCATTGGCTGGGGCTGCCAGGCAATCCGCTCTCCGCATTCGTCACCTGGCAGCTTTTCGGAACGGTGCTTTGCCAGTCCCTTGCCGGGAACAGCGCGTCATCGCCCGACCGCCGTCATGTGGTGCTGTCACAGGAGTTGCGCCACAGCTACGGGCGATGCGAAGTGCGGCTCGCGGAAATCTCAGGTTTCGACAGCACAGGCCGCGAGATCGTCCGCTTTGACAAGACCACCCATTCCGGCCGCGTGGCGCGGCTTCCCGCAGCAGATGGCGTCATTTTGATTCCGTCGGAAGTTGAAGTTCTGCCGGAAGGTGCGCTGGTCGAGTTCCAGCCCTTCCGTGATTGATAAAGGAAGAAAGACCATGAAGATTGCTTATACGATGGGCCCTGGGCGCGGTGATACCGATCAGTTGCTTTTCACTTTGGCGCAACACCTCGCGTCTGACGGGTATCGCACATGCGGCACGGTTCAGATCAACACGGATTGTGGCGCGCATCCGTGTGACATGGATGTCAAGGTGCTTCCGGACGGGCCTGTGTTGCGAATTTCCCAGAACCTCGGGGCCGGGGCGAGGGGATGCCGACTGGACCCTGCCACTCTCGAAACGGCTGTTGGACTGGTCGAGACAGGGCTTGAGGCCACCCCGGAGCTGCTGATCGTGAACAAGTTCGGAAAGCACGAGGCCGATGGTCGGGGGTTCCGTTCGGTGATCGCAGAGGCCATTGCGCGCGATATGCCCGTTCTTGTTGGGGTCAACGCATTAAACTTGGAGGCCTTTCAAGACTTCGTGGGCCCTGAAGCAACAGAGCTCGAGCCTTCCCTGGAGGACTTGGTCCGTTGGCTACAAACTGTGTTGAACAAGGAACGGGATGTGGCCTGAGACCTTTCACGCCGCATCTGTGATCTCGGTCAAGGACGGATCAAGGGTTGTCGGTGAGAATGATCAGAACATGAGCTGATTGAAATGGCTTTTGGAAGACAGGCAACAATCGCGCGACATTTTTTCCCGGAATCAAGTCGGGGCATGATCGGAGCAGATCGGAACATCAATGACGGACACGCTGAAAACCTACATGAGCCGCAATGTACCGCGCTACACGAGTTATCCGACTGCCCCGCACTTCTCCAAGGCGGTAAGGCCAGCGGATTACGCCAACTGGCTCTCCTCGCTCTCTCCAAAGGAACCCGTATCTCTCTATTTGCACGTTCCCTATTGCCGCGAGCTTTGCTGGTATTGCGGGTGCAACATGAAGTTGGCCCGAAAAGATGCGCCTGTCGCGCAATACGCGCAGACGCTCAACCAGGAAATCCGTCTTCTGGCCAAACAATTGCCGGACCGCATGTCGATTTCTCATCTGCATTGGGGTGGGGGGACACCGACGGCGCTGGTGCCGGATGATCTGGAGCGCGCGATGCAGAGCGTCCGGGACAATTTCGACATCACCGCTGACGCCGAACTTGCCATCGAGAGCGATCCGCGCACGCTCACGGATGAAATGATCCGGCGGATCGGACAGTTGGGCTTCACCCGCGCGAGTTTCGGCGTGCAGGAATTCGATCCGAAGGTTCAGAAAGCCATTAATCGCGTCCAGCCACCCGAAATGGTGCGCCATTCGGTCGAAGAGTTGCGCCGGGCAGGGGTGGCGGGCATCAACTTCGATTTGATCTACGGCCTGCCGCACCAGACTGTCGCCACGCTGCTGGAAACGATCCGCCTCTGCATCGACATGCGCCCGGACCGGATTGCGCTCTTCGGCTATGCACATGTGCCTTGGATGGCCAAGAAACAGCGACTGATCGATGAAACCGCGCTGCCGGGGAGCGCAGAACGGCTTCGACAATCACAATCGGCCGCCAGCGCGCTGGTCGAGGCGGGGTACGTCGCCATCGGACTGGATCACTTCGCACTTCCAAACGATTCCATGGCGAAAGCCGCCAAGGCAGGCACCCTGCGGCGCAATTTCCAAGGCTATACCACAGATCGTGCCGAAACCATGCTCGGGGTTGGATCGACATCCATCGGTCGCACCCCTTCGGGATATGTGCAGAACCTGTCGGAAACCGGGGCTTGGGCACGGTCCATCGACGCCGGTGTTTTGCCGGTCGCCAAGGGCGTCGCCCTGAGCCAGGATGATACTTTGCGGGGCCATGTGATCGACCGGCTGATGTGTACCGGCGAAGTTGATCTTGATGCGGCGGCCCTGCGGGCCGGTGTCTCGCAGAATTGGTATCACATCCATGAGCAGGAGTTGGCCACGCTCGAAGCGGACGGACTGATTGCGCGCCGTGCTGGCCGGATCTCTATGACCAAGGAAGGCGCGCCGGTTGTGCGAGTGGTTGCAGCAGTCTTTGATGCCTATCTTGCGACCAATATCGCGCGGCATGCAGTGGCGGTCTGATGAACGTCAGGTCCTCCGGGCGGGGGGCCGCAGAACGGCACTTGAAGAACGAAAGGAGAGATATTAGTTAGTAATAGATAACTAACTAGGACAACGGAAATGCCGCGCAAATCCGCCGATGATCGCAAGGCAGAGATCGTTGCAACCGCCCTGAGGTTGGCTGATGAGCTTGGGCCGGACCGGCTTACGACCCAGGCAGTCGCGGATGCCGTTGGGCTGACCCAACCCGCGATCTTCCGACATTTCCCGACGAAACAGGCCCTTTGGCAGGCGGTGGCAGAGGTCATCACTGAAAGGATGACAAACGCATGGCAGGGAGCACTGGCGAAAGAGCGTGAGCCGGATCGACAGCTGGTCGCGCTCGTTCTCGTTCAATTTCGCCAGATCGAAGCCAATCCCGCGATCCCCGCGATCCTGCATTCACACGAATTGCAAACCGAAAACAGCGATCTGCGGCAGAGTTTCCGCGTACTGATGACGCGGTTTCAGGGACTGCTGCAGGCAGAGCTCACCCGCGCCCGTGATACGGGGCGCGTTCGCTCCGATCTTGTCCCGGAAGATGCCGCGGTCCTGTTGATTTCGCTGATTCAGGGGATGGCGCTGCGTTGGTCACTCGGCGACCGCTCGTTCCCGCTTGCGACAGAGGGCGAGCGACTTCTCGACGCGCAGATGCGCCTGTTTCGGGGCGCCCCAGACGGGGAGCCAAGCTCATGAAACGCAGAACACGCCGAAGCCTCGTTGCCATTGCAGTCATCGCATTGATCGTCATGGCCGGTTGGTTCTTTCTGACCGAACGCCCCATCGCGGTGCAGGTGGTCACCATCGATCGGGATGTTCCGGTCCGGATCTACGGACTTGGCACGGTGGAGGCGCGCATCGTTTCCCGGATCGGGTTCGAGGTTGGCGCCGCCTTGACCGGTCTGGAGGTCGATAATGGCGATGCCGTTGCGCGGGGTCAGATACTGGCGCGACTGCACGCCGCCGAACAGGAGGCCCGGGTGGCACGTGCCGCCGCATCCGCCGAAGCGGCGGACGCGACACTTGGACGAACCCGCGCGAACGTCGTGCGTGCACGTGCCGTTCTTGCACAGCGTGAGGCGACCAATACCCGTCAACAAGCCTTGGCCGTCCGCAACACGATCTCTGCGCAAAGAGCGGAGGAAGCGCAGCGCGACGTGGACGTCGCGGCCGCGGAGCTTGCCGTGGCCGAAAGCGATATCGCGGTCGCGCTGGCACAACGTGCCGATGCCGAAGCTGCATTGCGCTACGAGCAAGCGCTCCTCGATCATCATGTTCTGAGGGCACCCTTCGACGCGATTGTCGTTGATCGACATGTCGAGGCGGGCACGGTCGTGCGTGCGGGCGAGCCGATTTTCTCGCTGATGGACCCCACAACCGTTTGGACACTGGCTTATGTCGACGAAGCGCGTGCCGGTGCCATTGCCTTGGGCCAGTCGGCAGAAGTTCGGCTGCGGTCGCTGCCACACGAGGTCTTTAGCGGCACGGTGGCGCGGATCGGTATCGAGAGTGATCGCGTCAACGAGGAGCGGCGCGTCTGGATCGCCTGCGACCGCTGTCCGCCGCAAGTCTATCTGGGAGAACAGGCCGAAGTCAGGATCACCGTCGCTCTTCTGACCGAAGCCTTCCTTGTGCCCGAGATTGCCGTCAGCGGTTTCGATGGGCACCAGGGCCGCGTCTGGGTGGTGCGGGACGAGAAACTGACCGAGGTTTCTGCGGTGTTCGGCCACCGCACGGAAGACGCACGGCTGGAGATCGTGAGCGGACTGGCCGAGGGTGACCAGGTGGTCTCGGCTCCCGCGAAAGGCCTGTCCGAAGGGCGGATGGCGCGTGTCTTGGGGGGAAGGGCATCATGAACCTCGCCTACCGCGATGTGCGTCACAACCTGTTTCGATTTGTGCTGACCTGTCTTGGCCTCAGTCTGCTGATGGCGGTCGTGCTGGCGATGATCGGGATCTACAATGGTCTGGTCGCCGACGCATTAAATATCGTGAAGGCACCGCAAGCCGATCTTTGGGTGGTGGAATCGGGCACGCAAGGCCCATTTGCGGAGGCCTCAAAGATCCCCGGCAGCACGCGTGATGCCGTCGCCCGGCTGCATGGCGTGGCAGAAGCGGGCAGCATCACCTACCAGACCGTCGAGGCGCGCCATGCGGGCGACACACTGCGCCTGTATGTCATCGGCTATGAGCCAGGGCGCCCCGGCGGGCCGCAGGCAATTGCCGAGGGGCGCGGTATCACGCAGACCCATTTCGAACTAGTGGCCGACCGGCAGACCGGGCTTGTGGTCGGCGACCGCATCCGCCTCGGCCGCAACAGCTTTGCTGTCGTTGGCCTCGTCGAGGATACGATGAATTCGGGCGGCGACCCTGCCGCGTTCATCACACTCGTCGATGCGCAAACCCTGCAATCGCAACTTGCCCCGCCAGCCCAGCGAGTCCAGACCGCGCGGGGTGCCGGCCTGCTGGAAAGCGCCGACACCGTTGCGGCGGTCATCGCCCGGCTCGAACCCGCGGCCGATCCGCAGGGTGTCGCCACCACTGTTCGTCAGTGGAAGCACCTCGGCGCGCTGACGCAGGCAGAGCAGGAGGCGATCCTGATCGGGTCGGTCGTGGACCGCGCCAAGCGGCAGATCGGCCTGTTCCTCGGTATTCTGCTGACGGTCTCGGCCGTGGTGATCGCGCTGATCATCTACACGATGACGATGGAAAAACTCAAACAGATTGCCACCTTGAAGCTGATCGGCGCGCCCGATCGCACCATCGTCAGCCTGATCGTGCAACAATCGCTAGCCCTGGGTATGGTTGGCTGGAGTTTCGGCCTGATCCTGATCCTGCTGGTCAAGGACTACTTCCCCCGCCGCGTCGTGCTGGAGCCGGTGAATGCGGCGGCACTCGGCGGGATTATCATCGTGGTTTGTATCGTCGCCAGCGGGCTTGGTGTCCGCGCAGCGCTGAAGGTCGATCCGGCAACAGCGATCGGAGGCTGAACAATGGATGACGCGCGCCAGCCCCTGATCGAGATCGCCGGCGTCTCCAAGCATTTTGGCGAGGGCGAGGCGCGCGTCGATGCGCTGCGCGACATTGGCCTGACCGTACGCCGTGGCGAGGTCGTGGCCCTGCTGGGCCCGTCGGGGTCGGGCAAGACCACACTGCTCAACGTCATCGGCTGCATCATCGCGCCGACCGTAGGCCGGGTGACGCTGGACGGCGAACTGGTCTATGACAACCGCGCCCTGCGCGGCGATCTGCGCCGCCTACGGCTCGACAAGATCGGCTTCATCTTTCAGTTCCATAACCTGCTTCCGTTTCTCAACGCGCGCGACAACGTCGCCTTGGTGTTGACGCTGGCAGGTCGGTCGTCTGCGGAGGCTCAAGCGCAGGCTGTGGAGTTGCTCGATTATCTTGAAGTAGGCCATCGAAAGGACACCATGCCGGCACTCCTGTCCGGAGGTGAAGCGCAACGCGTGGCCATCGCGCGCGCGCTCGCGAACAGTCCGCGCATCATCCTTGCGGACGAGCCTACGGCGGCGCTGGACAGCAAACGCGCGGGGATCGTGATGGATCTTCTGCGCAAACTGGCTGCCGAACAGGATGCCTGCATTGTCGCCGTCACCCATGACGAAAAGATCTACGACCGCTTCGACCGTTTGTTTCATCTGCGCGATGGGGTTCTGGAAGTTCAAGGAGAGGAAGCGACGTGAAGAACCGTGCATACAAGAGCTGGCCAATACGAACGGCTACCGGCGTAGCCATTCTGTTCGGCCTCCTGACGATCCTGTCAGGTGGTCGCGTGCTGTTCGGGGATGACACGGCGCGGGCAGCCGCGGGGAACGTCGTCTGGTTTGTCCTGTGGTTCAATTTCCTGTCAGGATTTGCCTATGTGCTGGCGGGGGTCGGGATCGCGACGCGGCGTCGCTGGGCGGCCTCACTTTCGATCCTCCTGGCGATTTCTATCGCGGTTGTGTTCTTGTTTTTTGGTTTCCGCATCTTGTCCGGCGAAGCCTTCGAGATGCGAACGATGGGCGCAATGACCCTACGCCTGGTCGTATGGGTTGCCATAGCTATGGTGAGCCGCAGGAGCACTTTTTCTAATCAACAAACTGCGGAGTGAATTTGGTTGATGCACTCCGTGCAGGTGTCATGCCACGCGTATCTGGCATAACGTCAATATCTTTAACATAAACTTCGTACCCGCAGCCAATATGTAGGCGCCAACTAACTGTTCACCAAATGAGCTCGACGCCAGCAATGTTCGCAATAATGCGTTGAAAGCCTCCAACCTTATCTTCACCGATGGAGGATCGGGCCGAAACCCAAGGCGTCAGAGACGTTTCGGCCATTTGTGTGTGCGGATCATGTGCACATGGGTATCACCGGGCTCCGGTTCTCCCGAAAAGGCTGAATTCGTGTTGCCCACACCTATTCACGCCAAGCTTGCCAATTCTACGCCACAAGCCGCGGGACCACGCTCTCAACCAACCGCAGGAATCGTGAGTTGCGAGCCCCCGCAACCAACGATACTTGCGATGCCTCCGCCGGTCCTGCCGCGGAGGTTTTTGCTTTTTTGCCTCCCGTTTGCCGGGATCGTCTGCTGCGCCCTCCCGCAACCAACGATTTCTGCGAAAGCAGGTTGTCCAAAGCCTCGGCCTCCGAAAGGAAGTCGGGGTTTTGCTTTCCGGCTGCATAGCGCAGGATCGCCCCCAGGTCGCCGCGCAGGACGATGGATAGTTCGCCGTTCTCGGGCACGAGGGTGATTTCATCGACCAGTGACCGAAGCACGTCGACGGCGGCGCCTCGATCTTCCTCGGATTGCAGGTTCTCGCAGAGCTTCGCGATCCGATCCTGATACATCCGTGCCATGTTCGGGTGCAGCAATGGCGGCGGCTCGTCGGCATTGTCCAGAAGCTCGGTCAACTCCGCCTTCCTCGCCTCCAGCTTCTCGGCCTTGTCTTTGAGTTTCGCCGGCGGGAAGCCTTGAAGAATGGCGTCGACCATCTTGTCAAGCTCTCGGTCAACCTTCTCGAGTTCGCTCCTCCAGCCGGCCAGGTCGGCTCCGCGCTCGATCCGGAGCCGATTTACCTCGCGCGTGAACTCGGAACAGAATTCATTGAAGAGTTCCGGCGACATGAGATGCTTCCGAAGACCATTCAAGATCGACGCCTCCAAGGCATCCCGACGGATGTTCAGACGGTTATTGCATGTGCCCTTGTTCCGCGACGCTGCGCAGCCAAGCAGGTCTTTCGAGATCAGGGAATACCCACCACCACAGCAACCGCACTTTATGAGGCTGGCGAAAAGGTGCTTCGGCCGCCGTCTATCGTTCATCGGATTGCTGCCTGTCGGCGACGTCTCAAACGAAAGGCTCTTTTGCCTTTTCTTCACTTCGTCCCAGAGATCTTGGTCCACAATCCGAAGGTCCGGGACCTCCTGGACAACCCACTCACTTTCCGGGTTCGGGCGGGAGACGCGCTTGCCGGTGTCAGGATCCTTCATGTATCGCAGACGGTTCCAGACCAGCCGCCCGATGTAGAGTTCGTTGTTGAGAATGCCCGTCCCTCGTTTCGGGTTGCCGTGGATCGTCGACGGCCCCCACTCCTTGCCCTGCGGTCCCGAAATGCCCTCCCGGTTCAAGGTCATTGCGATCGTCCGCGATGATTGTCCGGACAAGTAATCCCTGAAGATGCGCCGAACGACGTTTGCTTCGGCTGGGTTGATCTCCCGTTCGCCCCGATCGTCCGGATCGGCCGTGCGAACCACGTCATACCCATAACAGAGCCCACCACCGGAGCGTCCCTTTTCGACCCGCCCGCGAAGACCGCGCCGGGTCTTGTCAGCCAGATCCTTTAGGAAGAGTGCGCCCATCGTTCCCTTGAGACCAATGTGCAATTCGCTGACCTCACCTTCGGACAGCGTCACGATGCTCACTCCTGCAAAGCGCATCCGCTTGTAGAGCCCGGCGATGTCCTCCTGGTCCCGGGAGAGACGATCCAGCGACTCCGCGAGGATCACGTCGAACCGCCCCTTCAGCGCATCCGAGATCAGTTCCTGAACGCCGGGCCGAAGCAAGGACGCTCCGGAAATCGCGCGATCCGTGTAGCTGTCGATAATCGTCCAGCCTTCCCGCTCCGCGCGTGCACGGCAGATGCGCAGCTGGTCCTCGATCGACGCATCACGTTGGTTGTCAGATGAATACCGAGCTCAAAGCGCTGCCTTCATGCGATGGCCCCCTTAATCGTGGAGGCGAGCCCGTGCATGTCGCCTGTTCTCCGCCTCAATGAAATCTCTCGCAGCCTGCCGCGCCAACAAGCGAACAAGGGTGACCAGCCGCGGGTCATCACCAGCAGGAGTGAGGCGCGCGATTTTGTTCTCAGTCGCTCCGCCACCCCGAGATGAGTCCTGGGCGTCCCTTGAGGCGTCAGCCCCCGGCCTGCTTTTCTGGTCCCATTCCATAGTCGCCAGCCTGCCAGAGGGTGGCGCGCGTACGAAGGAAAAAGCCTATGCATCATAACGGGTTGGAGGTGGGGCGCGCGCATACTCGCGTAGTCTGGCGCATTGATGGCTGCTACAGCGTCGCACAAATCGGCGGCCCGGAAACCGGAGATACTGCGCTGTTCTATGCGAATTCTCACCATTCAGGGGCCCTAAGCTGTGGTAGGGCGCGAAGACCGTTGCCTGAACGAAGTCTGCCATAGGCCGCCCGAATCGCGCAACGCAGGTGTCACTAAGGCGCAGTAAGCAGCCACTGGCCAAGCGAGAGAGCAAGAGACTGGGAGGGGTGCCGTGACGGGTTGAGGGCTGGAGGAGAGGCCTCCGGCGCCCGTCGCGGAGGTTTTCCAATGAACACCGAAATTATCGATGCCGGGCGTGATATCAGCGGCGGCTACAAGGTGGATGTGTCGCGCGGCGAGAACGTGGACCGCGTGTCGTCGGAGTGGTTCGTGCGGCCGGATGACGAGCGATATCTGTCGCTCGACGACCTTTTCGCCTCGGTCAAGGGCCGGGCGGAGCGGAGCCGGACGCGCACGGTGGAGAGCGCGGCGATCCTGGTCGAGGCGCATTGCGACGACCCGGAAAAGCTGGGCCTTGTCCTGCCGGGCGCGGATGAACCCATCGCGCCGACGCATTGGTCCTTCGGCCAGCTCGCCAGCATCGTCGGCGCGCCGGCGGCCTATCTGCGGCAACTGCCCGCGCCGCTCGCCGGGATCAACCTGCAATACGGACTGACCAACCACCGGGCCGAGCAGATCAAGACGCTGGAAGTCGCCGACGGCCGCACGGAGCTGCGCGCCGTGACCGGCCCCGACTACGGGCGAATCTACGACCACGAACTTGTCTCCGCCGTGCAGCGCATCGCGGGCAACGGCACCGGCGACACGCGTTGGAAGGTGCCGGGGGTGCTCGACTGGTCGACCGGCATCTACAACCCGCGCGTGGACGTGACGAAGGAGACGACGACGCTGTACGCCTCTGACCGCGACGTGTTCCTGTTTCTCGTCGACGACCTCAATCCGATCGAGGCGGGGCTGATGCCCGACGGCTCGCCCGACCTCTATTTCCGGGGGTTCTATTGCTGGAATTCGGAGGTGGGCGCCAAGACGCTCGGCATCGCCAGCTTCTACCTGCGCGCGGTCTGCCAGAACCGCAACCTCTGGGGCGTCGAGGACTTCCAGGAGATCACGATCCGGCACTCGAAATACGCTGCCTCTCGCTTCGCGCATGAGGCCGCGCCTGCGCTCAGGTGGCAAGCGTCCGGGCCTCCGCGAATGAAAGAAATCTCCGGTGCTTCCCGTCTCATAGGGGCAGCCTTGCGCAGCGGAAGCTCTGCCAAAGTGTTATGCGCGTCGTCTCCCGCCGCCATCAGGCTCCGTATTCGGTGATAGCCAATCACTTGGCCCTCTACCTATTTCTTCTTGTGCTCGCCTAGATTGGTTAAGGTTTTGCCCTTCGTGAAGTCGGCTGTTGCAACGACCTTTTCCTTCACCTTTTTAGGCTTCTTCGCTTCACGGTTGCCACGTCGTTTGTCACCTTTGGTCATTTGAGTTTCTCCTAGTTCTGGATTTGCTTAACGAATTGATCCGTGTTCAAGTCCTTCAAGAATTTGGTTTCGCGTCCTGAGGCTCGTGACCAAGGGACGCAGATCTTCACATCATTCCGCCCATTCCACCCATATCGGCCATTTCGTTACCGACGCCGCCCTCCTTGGGTTTTTGCGCGACCATCGCCTCGGTCGTGATCAATAGCCCGGCAATGGACGCGGCGTTTTCCAGTGCGATCCGAACGACTTTCGTCGGATCGATGACACCGGCCTTCAGCATGTCGCCGTATTCTTCGGCCTGTGCGTCGAAACCGAAGTTTGGGCTGTCGTTCTCGATCACCTTTCCGACGACAACCGATCCGTCGACCCCGGCATTTTCGGCGATCTGGCGCAGCGGAGCCTGGATCGCGCGGCGGACGATCTTGATGCCGGCATCCTGATCATTGTTCTCACCCTCCAGCGTCGCCAGCACCTTGCCAGCGTGAACCAGGGCCACGCCGCCGCCGGGCACGACACCTTCCTGAACCGCAGCGCGGGTGGCGTTCAGCGCGTCGTCGACGCGGTCCTTGCGCTCCTTCACCTCGATCTCGGTTGCCCCGCCGACCCGGATCACGGCAATGCCACCGGCAAGCTTGGCGAGCCGTTCCTGCAGCTTCTCCTTGTCGTAGTCCGAGGTGGTGTCCTCGACCTGCGCCCGGATCTGCGTCACGCGCGCCGCGATAGCACCTTTGTCGCCGGCACCGTCGATAATCGTCGTGTCATCCTTGGTGATCGTGACTTTTCTGGCGGACCCGAGCATGTCCATGGTGACGTTCTCCAGCTTGGTGCCCATTTCAACGGAAATCACCTGTCCGCCCGTCAGCACGGCGATGTCTTCCATCATCGCCTTGCGGCGATCCCCAAAGCCCGGCGCCTTGACGGCCGCCACCTTCAATCCGCCGCGCAGCTTGTTGACGACCAGCGTCGCCAGCGCCTCGCCTTCGATATCCTCGGCCACGATCAGCAGTTGCTTCTCGGCCTGAATCACAGCCTCCAGCAACGGCACCATGGATATGAGAGAGGTCAGCTTCTTCTCGTGAAGCAGGACGACGCAGTCATCCAGCTCGACGACCATTTTCTGAGCATTCGTGACGAAATAGGGGCTCAGATAACCGCGGTCGAACTGCATGCCTTCGACCACTTCGGTCTCGGTCTCCAACCCTTTGTTTTCCTCGACGGTTATCACGCCTTCCTTGCCGACCTTGGCCATCGCGTCGGCGATCTGCCGACCGATATCGACTTCACCATTGGCCGAAATGGTGCCGACCTTGGCAATCTCGTCGCTGTCGCCGACCGGTCTGGACATGGTCTTGATCTCGGCCACGACCGCAGCGACGGCTTTGTCGATCCCGCGCTTGAGATCCATCGGGTTCATGCCGGCCGCAACCGACTTCATGCCTTCCCGGACAATCGCATGGGCGAGTACGGTTGCCGTGGTGGTTCCGTCGCCAGCCTCGTCGTTCGTGCGCTGCGCGACCTCCTTGACCATCTGGGCGCCCATATTCTCGAAATGGTCCGACAGCTCGATCTCCTTGGTGACGGTCACACCGTCCTTTGTGATGCGCGGCGCACCCCAGGATTTATCGAGAACGACGTTTCGGCCCTTCGGGCCGAGGGTGATCTTGACGGCATTTGCCAGCGTGTTGATTCCTTTCAGCATTCGGTCGCGGGCGTCGGTACTGAATCGAACTTCCTTGGCGGACATGATGTGAATTCCTGAGACTGAGGTTGATGTGAAAGGTTTCGGACTCAGGCGATCACGCCGAGAATGTCGCTCTCCTTCATGATCAGAAGGTCTTCACCATCGAGCTTGATCTCTGACCCGGACCATTTTCCGAACAGGATCCGGTCGCCGGCCTTGACGTCCATCGGGATGCGCTCGCCGTCCTCGCGCCTTCCCCCGGCACCAACGGAGACAACTTCGCCTTCTTGAGGCTTCTCCTTGGCAGTATCGGGAATGATGAGACCGCCCTCGGTCGTCTCGTCGCCTTCAATGCGGCGAACGAGCACCCGGTCGTGGAGGGGAGTGAATGACATCGAAGTGCTCCTTGTTGAGATTTCGTTGGCGAAACGGGCCGGGTCGAATGCTTAGCTGCGTTGCGCGCAAGTCCGCGGTATCCCATTCGGTCTCCACTCCGAGAATTCCGATCGACACCGCCCCCCGAGCGGTTCACGGGCGTCGAACAGAGTTCCCGCCAGCGATGATAGCGTTGATCATTTCGGCGACGGCCCGGTGCCTTTCCATTTCGAGTTCGGTGCCAAGGGCGTTCACATGGGTCGCCGCGGCGTCACGAAGAACCCCCACGATCTCGTGTTCCGGCAGCAACCCGCGATCGTTCCTGGCAAGCAGGAGCGCCTCGCAGATCGATAGGGCGGCCTGGCCTGCATGTTCGCTTGCGGTGGACATCTGAGTTTCCTTCCTTGGCATCGTGAACCTGAGAGAAGGTGAGGCTCAAATACACGCGTACTTGTCGCAGAAAGTGCTCTATGCTGGACTGATCCAGAGCAGTGTCCAGGCCGATTTCCGCTCTTGGGTCACGACACGCCGGGAGCCTTTATGACATCAGCCGAACACAGCCCTTTGACCCGCAAGCTTTCGGCCTTTGTCCCTTTGTCAAAGGCAGAGTTGGACGTGTGAGCGCCTGCACCAGCGCCGTCGCTCCTTCGTCGCGGGGCGTGATATGGTGCATCAGGGGCAATCCGATCAAGCCGCGTATATCCTGTCGGAAGGCTGGGTCTGTTCCTGCAAGCTTCAACCTGACGGAACGCGCCAGATCGTCGATTTCCAGGTGCCCGGGGATTTCCTCGGCCTGCGCAGCGTGCTGCTGCGGACCTCGGACGACAGTTTCGAGCCGATCGTGGACATCATGGCCGCCGAGGTTCTCAAGAGTGACCTTTTGGACGCCTTCGCGCAGACGCCCAGGCTTGCGACGGCCATTCTATGGGCCGCGTCACGGGACGAGGCCATGGTGGTCGAACATCTCGTCGGGATCGGCAGGCGCGATGCGGACGCCCGCATGGCGCATTTTCTGTTGGAACTGGGATCGAGGCTTGCGCTGGTGGGCATGGGGACCAAGGATGGGTACGACTGCCCGCTGACCCAGTACCACCTCGCGGATGTGCTGGGGTTAAGTGCCATTCATGTGAATCGCGTCCTGCGACAGCTGCGCGAAAGAGGGCTGGTGACCTTTCGAGACGGTCGGGTTTCCTTTGACGACTTCGACAGGCTCGTGGCTTTCGCCGAGTTCGATCCGGCATATCTGGACCAGACCGGGCCGCTCTTGAAATGACGAGTTTCGCCGCTCTGCGGGTCGTGCAGAGCGGCGACTAAGCTTGTCCGGACGTGCGGATCAGCAATCCCTTGGAAATACGTTCACTTGCTGTTGTCTGCATCCCTCATCGCGGTCAGACGTTTCACAACATCATTCAGTGTCAGAGTCCCGCACTCGTCCGGTGACATCTTCGCCGACAGCTCCAGTTGCGTGCAGTTGTTCATGTCGGCACGCGCGCTTGGCCGCACAACGTCTGCCGACTGTTCCTGTTGAATAGGCTGAGGGTAACGGCTTTTCACCTTAGTGAAGGCGCGCGGTTCAGGGCGCACGACGTCGGCAGTCTGGCCCAGTGGCACAGGTTGAGGATAAAGGCTTTCCGCCTGACCGGCAGCAGCCATAGAGGCGAAGATTAGCGCCGACCCCAAGAGCAGCTTGAGCCGGGCAACTCGCGCTGTCGAGATGATGTTTGAAAGAGGTGTCATTGTGTAGTCCTTTCCTGGACTGGTCAAAGCGCACAAATTCAATTGGCGGCTCAAATGATCGGGGCGCCGCCGGTTTCAGATATGTTGGGAGCTTGGACAGTGTTCCCGCCAGGATTCTGGCGGGCAATATCCACAATGCCTCACCTAATCCGTCTCAGCACTGATTTGTGTTAGTAGCTATCCAGCCAATGCGGAGGTCACGGAATGGTTAAGGCCGCCTTTGAATATCGAAAGGCGGCCCGTTTGTAAGGTCAGACGTTATCTGACGTTAGACGTCACGCAAGAGCGTTTGACGCCGCGTTCAGTTCCTTGTTCGTCAAAGCGTCGTCATGCGCTTCATGCGCCTTCTCGGCTGCCTGGTAGTGCTTCAGCGCCGCGTCTTTCTTCGGGCCGGAGGGCGCCTTGTCCCAAGCGGCCTTCACGGACGTCATCTTCTCGGCAGTCTTGTTCTGTTCGGGAGTCATTGGAATTGTCCTTTCCTGGACGCTCCGAGAATAAGAAGCGTGTCGACATGCCGTCCTTTGGAGATCGACACGCCCACACGCTTCTCGGGTACTCGGAAAAATGCACCACCGAATGTTCGGCGGCACGTCTCACCTAAACGGAGTCGGCGCCTCGCCGCACTGACGCAGGTTAGCCCCGACGCCTGCGGCAGGTCGGTTGCCCATGCGCTTCTCAATTCACTGCAGTTTGCTGGTGGGAAATCCGCAGCCATCTGTCGTCATCGTTGAGGTAGGTTGAGGCACAGAGGGCCTTGTAGATCGGCACATCCGGTTTCTCTGCCGAGACGCGATAGGTGAGAATTGCGATATCACGACACCGCGTGACGCGCCGTTCGGCCATGACAACGGTGCGCCAGCCGGTCCTTTCCCGAAGATGGGTCCAGATCTGGTCGCCCTGGAGGATCCCGGGCGGATAGGGGAAGACCATGACTGCGTTGGTCGCAGTCGTTGCCCGCGCGTTGTCGGCGCCACTGGTCCAGAAGTGTTCCTCCAAGTCCCAGAGAACGCCCTGTTCGCGAGGCGATAGCGTCCCGGACTTGTGTGCCGCATGTGCCGGTCTGCCCATGGCTGCGGTTGAGACGGTCATTCGCCTGACCCCGACCCGCCAACCATGAACATCTGAAACAGTACAAAGATGATCGCGAGCACCGCCCAGATCGCTCCGCTTGCTCCCGGGCGCCCGTCGGCGACCGTCGAGGCAGCTCGCTTCAGGCTACCTGACGCCCGGCCTTCGGGAAGCAGCTCGCTCAAGTCTCGTGCGACCCTCCCGTGATCGCTGGCGAGCGCGGGTACGTCCCGAAATCGGGCAAGCAGCGTTCCCAAGCGTGCCTGCGCGGCGTCGTGCCCCAGCGTGACCAGTTCAGCGGTTTCCTTCCATGGATCGAGGCCGAGCCGCGCGAGAGTGGAGAGTACAGTCACGGCATAGCCGTTCCGGTCCTTGCCGACGTATGCTTGGAGAAACCGATCGAACTCGGGCGGGTGCGGGTTGAGAACATTGTTGTCGGCCATCGCCAATCCTTTCAAGGGTTGCAGGAACCCAGATCGCTCCTGTTTCCCAAAGGATACGCGCAGGTCGGTCTCGCCGCCCTTACACGGGTCAGTGTGGGCGACTGCCCAAAGGACGGGGTCGCAGCCGGTTCGGTGCCCGGGACTAACATGCGTCAGCACCAGTCGGACGATCCCGAGGTACAAGACACTCAATCGTTCGACTGGTCCGTCCCGCATTCCAAGGGGCCGTCAACAGTGGTGAGCGACGGATCTGCCAAAATCGTGGAGGCCAGAGATGAGCGTGCGTTCATCCAGTTTGAGGGTGACTTTCCTGCACCCGTTCAGCCTAGCCGATTTTCCGGACGTACTTCCGGCCGGGGACTACGAAGTCCTGATTCAAGAGGAACTTCTCCGCGGACAGGGTTTCGAAACCTATCAGAGGACGGCGATCCATATGACCGTTCCTGGCAGAGGTGATCGGGCGGGTTGGATGGAACTGCACAGGATATCAGAGCGCGACCTGAATGAGGCGCTGAGCCGGGATCAGGGACCGACTGAGATGAACAACTACAGCGAAGCGGCGCTTTCTCCGCAGGAGGACTGAAAATGAATACTCCCGAATGGCTCAAACCCGGCATCTATGGTGCCGTGATCGGTGCGGTTTTCGTCGGCGTGGTCGGTTTTACCTGGGGCGGCTGGGTGACCGGCGGCACCTCGAACGACCGGGCGGTGGCGATGTCCCGTAACGATGTCGTCGCCTCAATGGTACCGGTCTGCCTCGACATGGCGCGGTCAGACCCGGCTCGTGCGGACAAGCTTGCAACGATCCGAGCAGCTTCAACCTACCAGAAGCGCGACGCTCTCATGACCGCCGGCTGGGCGACGATGCCAGGAACCGATGCCCCAGACCGAGACATTGCGCAAGCCTGCCTGAAGGAACTGGACCTCTGAGGTCATGCCGTTCAGAGCCGACGATGTGATGGCGCAAAACGGGTCGCACCGTCAAACGCGCGAGCCAGGCATCGCCCCGAGTGCCAAAACCGAGATAGGAGCTTGCGATGCCTTCTGATGATAATGGACCGGAAGATCGCGGACCTTGGAAAAACAAGCAGACCCGCGTTCCCCCTGAGGTTGATGCAATTCTCATGCGGGGCCGGGATCGGCTGCACGGCATCCTGCCGGACGGTCTGCCACCGGTGAAGCGTCTTGCAATCGGGGCCGCCATTGCGCTTGCGGCGTTTGGGGCGTGGACCTCATATTACACGGTGCCGAGCGACTCCGTCGCAATTGTCCAACGGTTCGGGAAGTACGTGGCCGAGGTCCCTCCGGGGCTGCACTTCAAGATCCCGTTCGGGATCGACGTGACCACGTTGGTCCCGGTCAAGCGCCAGCTGAAACAGGAGTTCGGGTTTACGACTCCGGGTGCCTCCGATCCCTATCAGAGCCCGACGGACGGGCGCCGCGAGACCGAGATGGTGACTGGCGATCTCAACGCCGCGCTCGTGGAGTGGGTGGTGCAGTACCGGATTTCCGAACCTCGGAAATTTCTGTTCGAGGTGCGTGAGCCGAGCGCGACCCTGCGCTACGTCTCGGAGTCCGTCATGCGCGAAGTCGTGGGAGACCGCACAGTCGACGAGGTGATCACCGTCGGGCGCCAGGAAATCGAAAGCGAAGCCCTGCTGAAGATGCAGGCGCTTGCGACCAAATACGCGATGGGCATCAGCATCGATCAGGTACAGCTGAAGAACATCAATCCGCCCCAGCCGGTTCAAGCCTCGTTCAACGAGGTCAACCAGGCACAACAAGAGAAGGAGCGGATCATCAATGAGGCCCGCCGCGAATACAACCGCGTCATACCTCTGGCCGAAGGCGAAAAGGACCAGCGGATCCGCGAAGCCGATGGGTATCGCCTGAGGCGGATCAACGAAGCCGAGGGCGATGCGGCCAGATTCAAGGCGCTCCTGACGGAATACCGTCTGGCGCCCGAAGTTACCCGGCGCCGGATCTACATCGAAACCCTTCAGGATGTTCTGCCGGGAATTGGTTCCAAGATCATTGTCGACGGGTCCACGGCAAGCATCCTGCCGCTTTTGAACCTTGATCGACAGACAGGAGAGCAACGATGAAGACCCTTTCGCTTATTGCCTCGGTGATCGCGGTTGCCGGGGTCGTCGCTGCGTCATCCGCCGTCTACACGGTCGGCGAGGTCGAACAGGCCATCATCACCCAGTTCGGCAAGCCGGTCGGCGCGCCGATCACCGAGGCTGGTCTCAAGTTGAAACTCCCCTTCGTTCAGGAGGTTAACCGGATCGACAGCCGGGTTCTGGAGTGGGACGGCTCGCCATCGGACATGCCCACCAAGGACAAGCTCTATATCTCGGTCGATCTCTTCGCGCGCTGGAAGATCACCGACCCTCTGCAGTACTTTCTGCGCCTGCGCGACGAGCGCAGCGCCCAGTCGCGCCTCGATGATATCCTCGGCAGCGAGACGCGGAACGCCGTCGCCAAGCACGAACTCATCGAGATTGTGCGCACGACCAGGGGCCGGACACCGCTTCGCGACACGCTTCTGACTGATCAGGAGCTTGCGCAGGACATTGGCGCACTGGTTCCCATCACGAAGGGGCGGGCGCTGGTCGAGCAGCAGATCTTCGAGGCGGCGGCGGAGAAGGTGCGCGTCTTCGGGATTGAGCTTCTCGACATTCGTTTCAAGCGCATAAACTACAATGAGAGCGTGCGACCCAAGATTTATGACCGCATGATCTCGGAGCGCCGGCAGATCGCCGAAAGGTTCCTGTCCGAAGGCAACGGTGAAGCGGCCCGTATTCAAGGCAACAGAGTGCGCGATCTCAACAAGATCCAGTCCGAAGCCTATCGCGCCGTCGAGGAAATCCGCGGTGCCGCCGATGCCGCAGCAGCAGCAATCTATGCGGGCGCCTACAATGTCGATGCCGTTTCGGTCGAATTCTACGATTTCACCCGAACCATGCAGGCCTACGGCGACATGATCTCGGACGACACAACGCTTGTCCTGACGACGGACAGCGATCTATTCCAGTTCCTGCGCGGCATGCAGGGCGAGGCAGACCCACTCCGCGATCCGGGCAGCGTCCCAGGCGACGGTGGCGTGGCGTCAATCGGCAGGGCCCGACCAGCGCAAGACCCCGCGACGCCAATCTTGACACAGACGGAGGTCGAAGCAGGCCGATAGGTTCATGTTGGAAGGTTTCAAGCATGAATAGAGGGTATCAATCGGGAAGCACGTCAATGACACCTGGACCACCGCGCTCGGTTTCTGTCCGCTTCTGAGCAAGACACACCCACTTAAATTCCGTGCCCCTAACCTGCGTCAGCGCACGATTTGCGCTTGGCTGGTAGGTGGATGGCAAGATCTGGATCGCGATGAGGCGAGGGCCTGCCTGCCCAGGCTCAAGGACACGACATCCAGCGTCGCACCGCGCAGCGAGGAGGACAATACGCTATGACATCAGTCAAACATCTCACCAGGATGGCCGCAGAGACGACCGATCTTGAACGGCGCGTGCTGGCCCATGAACGGATCCTGCAGGCTCTGATCGCCTACATGGCCCGTACCGAGCCGCGTTTCGTGGACCACCTGCGAGAACGGTTCGTGGAGCCGATGAAAGTGACCCAGCGCGAGCACGACCACCGCGAAACCGATGATTATGCGGCAGAATTCATTCGCGCTGTGATGCTCCTCGGAGAAGCGCACGTGCCAAAGGCGAAGGAGCCGGAAATGACCGACATGAAACCCGTGCCGCCGAAAAGCAGAGGAGCAAAGGATTCTTCCATGGACCGGCCGGCACAGCGCGGTGGGGTTCAGGTTCGCGAAAGAAACGGCATCTGGGAGGTGCAGGTCGACGGCAAGTTCCGCGGCGACTACCACCAGAAGGAACATGCTCTTGCCGCTGCGGCCTTGCACAAATTGTCGCCCCGATGACCAGCAGCACCCACCCTACAGTCCCGACGGACTTCGCGATCCAAGTGGCTGAGAACGAAGGCATGCCAACGAGACCGAATTCCAGAGTCTCCCCGCCATCGCCCGCGCCAACTCGACGGCTGACCGGAACGCTCACGCTTGGGCCATCGAAGACACGCGGGGCAACCGGCGGACTCTGGTCCGCCAAGGAGAAAGCGGCGATGAGACATCCGCTGGCGAGGCTGATCGCGGGGACGGCAGTTATAGCGGGTCTGATCGCGTCCTTCGCCTTCCCCGTCCTTGCGAAGGATGGTACTGACGCGATGCCTCGGACGCTCACCCTTGCAAGATGATCATGACATGACCAGGCGCGGCCGTATGTCCGGCATGCGCGTCAGCATCGGGTGCCGTCTGCGCTACAGCTTCCCGCAGCCGACGCCGCTGATTGCGATGCTGAACGTCCACTACTCGCGCTTTGGCGATCTGGAGCGTGCCGACTATCTCGTGACGCAGCCGAGCGTGCCGCTGGAAAGCTATCGCGACGGGTTCGGCAACTGGTGCACGCGGATGGTGGCCCCGGAGGGCGACTTCTGCCTGTCGACGGATGGCATCTTCCGCGACACGGGCCAGCCTGATCCCTCCATGCCCGGCGCGCGGCAGCACGCGGTTCAGGATCTTCCTTTCGAGACGCTCGTGTTTCTGCAGGGCAGCCGGTATTGCGACACCGACCTCCTATCGGAGGAGGCGTGGCGCCTGTTCGAGACCACGGACGCCGGATGGTCACGCGTCCAGGCGATCTGCGATTTCGTGCACGGACATGTCCGCTTCGACTACATGCAGGCAAAGGCGACGCGCACCGCATCGCAGACCATGGCCGAGCGACAGGGTGTCTGCCGCGACTTAGCCCATCTCGCAATCGCTCTATGTCGTTGCATGAACATTCCGGCCCGCTACTGCACCGGATACCTGAGCGACATCGGTGAGCCTTTGCCTCATCCGCCAGGGGACTTCGCCGCGTGGATGGAGGTTTTTCTCGCTGGTGAATGGCACATGTTCGACCCGCGGAATAACCAGCCGAGGATTGCGAGAATTCTGATCGCGCGTGGCCGCGATGCCGCTGACGTCCCTCTGACCCAGACATTTGGTCAGAACACTTTGACGGAATTCAAGGTCTGGACGGATGAATTGGCCTGACTGACCTCGGCTTTCTTTTCGACGCACCATCGCAATTCGGGTCGCCAGCCCCCATATGTACAGTACCGATGCGAGGTATCCCGGTCCGACATGGACGAGGAGTTGGCGTCGGAAAATCAAAGGATCGATGAAATGTCCTTCAAGGACCTGACCGCCAGGGCTGCGGCTGCGTTAAAGCCCAAGCCTGCGAAAACAGCGACGACCCCTGCCAAGAAGAACGAGCCCATGGCCGCAGGCAAGGAAGCACCCGCGAAGTCCAAGACATCTTGAGACGCACACGGACTACGCGCCTCATTTCTATGAGGGGCGCGGACCAACCGCAGCACCAAGGGAAAGGATCACGCCAATGGAAGAACTGACGAGCAAGACCGTTGCGGTTTTTTCCCGCCCGTTCACCGTTCCAGGCTTTGACGAGACGCTCCCGGCGGGAGAGTACGAGATCGAAACGGAATTGGTTTCACCCCCGGATCAAAAGAATCCCGGAGCCTGGAAAGCCTCCGTCCTGGTGAAACTTCATTCCCGGGCATCGCATCCTGGACTTGCGAGGACGCTCACCGTTTCCCTTGCCGATCTGGACCAAGCACGCGCCAGGGACAAGCTGACGGGCAGGGAGTTGTCCGACTTCTTCCTTGAGGAAATGCTGGCTGATCCGATGGTACAGCTCGTGATGAAGGCCGACGGGGTCTCCGAGGCGCACCTGCGACATCTCTATTCCCGGTCTGGGACGTCCGATGCGACCCTGGCTGCGCCGCCTTCGAAGACGCCCGCCCGAGGAGCGCGGGACGAAGAGTC
The DNA here is from genome assembly GCF_009830125.1 of Kangsaoukella pontilimi. Classification (GTDB taxonomy): domain Bacteria; phylum Pseudomonadota; class Alphaproteobacteria; order Rhodobacterales; family Rhodobacteraceae; genus Kangsaoukella; species Kangsaoukella pontilimi. Next base: position 934,126 of record NZ_WUPT01000002.1, read on the forward strand.
GATCCGGACCGCCGAAAACGAAGGCATGCCTACGCGACCGGACTCGCCGCCGCCCTTGCGCACCCGTCTGGCTGAGGGGAAAACGTGATGGCGGACCAGGCCATCGCCGAGGGTGACGTACCGGACATCGCGACCCCAAGGTCCGTGGGAGATGTTCCGCAAGAACGCCGATGCCTGCGATGCGAAACCTCGTTCTGGAGCGAAGGCTTCGGAGAACGGATTTGCCGACGCTGCAAGGGGTTGAATGCCTGGCGGAACGCCGTGCCCGTAAGCCCGGGCGCATCTCGCCGCCGCTGATCCCCGCAGCCGCGCGCCGTCTTCCTCAATCCTGACTGGAACATCATTTTGGCCTGCCTCGAGATCGTTCACACCACGACCTACAGATACCGGCACGAGGTGTCTCTCGGGCCGCACAGGTTGATGCTGCGCCCCCGAGAAACAAGGGAACTGCGGCTCCTTGCGCATGCCCTTTCGATTTCTCCGACGGCGACGGTGACCTGGGCGCATGACGTGGCCGGCAACGCTGTCGCCACCGCCGTCTTTGACGGCGTGACGGATCATCTGGCGATCGAGAGCCGTGCTTCCGTGGAACTCACCGCGCCGGCCTGGCCGGTCTTTGCCATCGCTGCCTCGGCCGCGCAGTACCCGTTTGTCTACGCCGACGACGAATGGACGGATCTGGGCGCGTTGACGGTTCCGCAATATCCCGACCCGGACGGCCGGCTTTCCCTATGGGTCGAGGGCTTTGTCATGGCGCGCCCGACCGACACGTTGTCCTTGCTGAAGGACATCAGCAACGGCGTTTCCACGCAAATTCTCTACCAGAGCCGCGATGACGAGGGCACTCAGTCACCGATCGAGACGCTCGACCGGCGATGGGGCTCGTGCCGCGATTTCGCGGTCCTGCTTGCAGAGGCAGCCCGCCGGCTTGGCTTTGGCGCCCGCATCGTCTCGGGCTATCTGTCCGATCCCGAAATGAGCCTCGTTGGGTCGGCGGGTTCAGGGTCTACCCATGCTTGGGTCGAGATATTTGTCCCCGGTGCTGGATGGATTGCCTTCGATCCAACGAACCGAAGTGTCGGGTCTCAGAACCTGATTCCAGTCGCAGTCGGTCGCGGCATTCACCAAATCGTGCCGGTCTCGGGCAGTTTTTCAGGCGGGCGGGGTGCCCTTTCTGATCTTGCGGTCGGAGTTGAGGTGCGACTTGCAGCACACGATGATGCAGCTGCTATGATGGATTCGACAGTTTTGTATTTAAATACAAAAGTGTAATGGGCATCGTGTGCGCTGTATATGCAACTTGAAATCGCGCTATGGCGCGCTTCGCTCAGCGATTGGCGGTTGCGTCGATCTGGTCTATTTGAAGTCTGTTTGAACCTATGAATTCATTTTTTGCTCTAAAGCCCGTCATCGGGTAGCTCGCGGTTTTGAAAGCGGCGATACGACGTTCCCTATCACAGCCGCGGTGCACCTTGCGATTTTTACTCTCGTCGCACCGAAACACGGTGCTGACCGAGATCAGGGTTTCCGCGGGCCGTTTGCGCCACCATCGCGGCAACACCAGAATCGATGCATGATGGATCACAGGCATGAACGCAACGACGCTCGCTCCGGAACTGGCCCAATCTGGGCTAACTGCAGCCGAGGCGAAGGCGCGGTTGGCCGCTGACGGACCCAATGAATTGGCGACGACAAAGCGGAGGTCTTCCTTTCGCATCGTATTGGACGTTCTGAAAGAGCCGATGCTGGTGCTGCTCTTGGTGGGGGGCGTGGTCTATCTTTTGTTGGGCAGTCGAGCCGAAGCGCTGATCCTGCTGGCCTTCGCCTGCATGTCCATCGGTATCACGGCGGTGCAGGAGGCTCGCACCGGTCGAGTGCTGGAGGCGCTGCGTGATCTGTCCAGCCCCCGCGCACTGGTGATCCGGGACGGTGCGCGCCTGCGTATCGCGGGGCGTGAAGTGGTGCGCGGTGACCTGATCGTATTGTCCGAGGGCGACAGGGTGCCAGCCGACGCGATGCTGATCGAGTCCGCGGACCTGTCGGCGGACGAGTCCCTCTTGACGGGCGAGGCTGAGGCCGTGCGCAAGACGGTGGGAGCGGGAGGGGCCGATGTGCGTCCGGGCGGCCACGACTTGCCGCAAGTGTTTGCCGGCACGCTGATCGTGCGCGGATCGGCGCTGGCCGAGGTCACCGCGATTGGCGCTGAAAGTGAGATCGGCAAGATCGGCAAAAGCCTGAGCCAGATCGAGCCCGAGACGCCTCATTTGCAAAGCCAGATGCGGCGCCTTGTGATTGCCATGGCTGGAATAGGCATAGGCATAAGCGCGGTTGTCGTAGCGCTTTACGGTTTCTTGCGCGGCGGTTGGCTGGATGCCCTGCTGGCCGGGATCGCGGTCGGCATGGCGATGCTGCCCGAAGAGTTTCCGATGGTCCTTGCGGTTTTCATGGCAATGGGGGCCTGGCGCATTTCCAAGGCCCGAGTGCTGACGCGCCGCGCCTCCGCCATTGAAGCTTTGGGGTCGGCAAGCGTGCTGTGCACCGACAAGACCGGGACTCTTACCGAGAACCGCATGACAATTGTCGCCTTGCAACTGGTCGATGGCTCAGCCCACCAGATTGCAGGGAAAGTGCCCTTGCCCCCCGCCTTTCGCGAGCTGGCCGCGGCAGGCGTCATGGCCTCGGCACCCGAGCCGTTCGACCCGATGGAAGTGGCGTTTCACGCGCTGGCAGCCGATGACCTGCGGGAAGGTGAGACCTTGCCGGGGGCTGGGCGGACTCTGATCCGCAGTTATCCGCTGTCGCCCGATCTTCTGGCCATGTCGCAGGTCTGGCAGGCCGAGGATGCCTTTGCCATAGCTGCCAAGGGCGCACCCGAGGCGATTGCCGATCTGTGCAAGCTGGAAGCAGATCAGCGAGTCGTCATCTCGGCACAACTGGACGCGATGGCCGCCAAGGGTCTGCGCGTGCTGGCTGTGGCCGAGGCGTCATGGCCGGCCGGGCAGGACCTGCCCGAGACGCAGACCGGGTTTGCCTTTCGACTGCTGGGCCTCGTCGGTCTGGCTGACCCCGTGCGTACCTCGGTCCCCGCTGCCGTGGCTGAATGTCGGACGGCAGGAATTCAGGTTATCATGATCACCGGGGACCATCCGGTCACGGCGCGCGCGATTGCGGCCGAAGCGGGGTTACCCGGCGATATCGTGCTGACGGGGGATGATCTGTCGGCGATGTCGGAGGATGACCTTGCCACAGCGGTCACGACCGTAACGATCTTCGCCCGCATCCTGCCCGAACAGAAACTGCGTATCGTCAATGCGCTAAAGGCCAAAGGCGCCGTAGTGGCGATGACAGGCGACGGGGTGAACGATGCGCCCAGCCTCAAGGCCGCCGATATCGGCGTGGCGATGGGCGAACGTGGCACGGATGTTGCGCGCGAGGCGGCGTCGATTGTCTTGTTGGACGATGATTTCGGCTCCATCGTCACAACGGTACGGCTGGGCCGACGGATCTATGACAACCTGCGCAAGGCAATGAGCTTTATCATCGCCGTGCATGTGCCGATTGCGGGTCTTGCGCTAATGCCGCTGCTTTTTGGCATGCCGCTTTTGTTTGGCCCAGTGCATATCGCCTTTCTGGAGATGGTGATCGACCCTGTCTGTGCGCTGGTCTTCGAGGCCGAGCGCGAAGAGGACGGCGTGATGCAACGCCCGCCGCGCCCTGCGGATGAGCCGCTGTTTTCCTGGCCCACAGTGGTCTGGAGCCTGTTGCAGGGCCTGATGGTGCTGGGGATTTCGGGCTCTGCTGCGTGGTTTGCGCCCGGCTACGGCCTTGATCCCGATCAGGTGCGCGGACTGGCGTTTGCCACGCTGGTTTTCGGCGTTGTCGCGTTGATCCTGATCGATCGGTCCAACTCCAATTCGATCTTGTCGGCACTGCTGCGGCCGAACAAGGCGCTGGCCGTCGTGCTGCCGATTGTGGCGTCGCTGCTTGCGGTGACATTCGTTTGGGCTCCGGCCCGGGATATGTTCGGTTTTGGCGTGCTCGGCGGCATCTGGCTGGCCGTGCCGCCCCTGGCCGGGGTCGGGGTTCTGCTGGCGCTGGAAGCGCTGAAGCCGCTTTGGCGCATGGTTCTGAGCGCGCGTGAACAGGCCGAACGACCAGGGGCAAAACCTTAATCGGCTTGATGGCAGTGCAGGGCGAGCTGCTCTGCGGTCTGTTCCCATTGCCGCTAGAGTTCGACCCGTCGCAGCCGCAGTGCGTTGGTGATGACTGAGACCGAGGAGAGGCTCATAGCCGCCGCGGCAATCATGGGAGACAGGAGCAGGCCGCTGAGGGGATAGAGCAATCCTGCTGCGATCGGCACGCCAAGCGCATTATAGGCGAAGGCGAAGAACAGGTTTTGCTTGATGTTGCGCAGGGTGGCGCGGGCCAGCTTGCGCGCCCGCACGATGCCCATGAGGTCGCCGCCGAGTAGGGTGATCCCCGCGCTTTCCATCGCCACGTCTGCGCCGGTGCCCATGGCGATGCCCACATCTGCTGCAGCCAGGGCGGGGGCGTCGTTCACCCCATCGCCCGCCATCGCGATCTTGTGCCCCTCTCGACGCAACTGGTCGATTAGGTACTTCTTGGCTTCGGGCAGCACGCCGGCGCGCACCTCATCGATCCCGAGTTTGCCCGCCACCGCTTGCGCGGTGCGATCATTGTCACCTGTTGCCATGATAACCCGCAGGCCCAGAGCATGAAGTTCCTTGATCGCCTGCGCGGTGCTTTCTTTGATTGGATCGGCCACTGCGACGATGCCCGCCAGCGCCCCGTCGACCGCGATGAACATCGCCGTCTTGCCCTCGGTGCGAAGGGTGTCGGCCCTATCTTCGGCCACGCCCGTGTCGAGCCCCAGGTCCTTCATCATCGCCGCATTGCCGAGGACAACTGCGCGCCCGCCGATCTGTCCGCGCACGCCTTTGCCGGTGACAGCCGCAAACTCGGCGGCCTCTTGCCGGGCGGCGCCCGCCGCCTCGGCCCCCTCCACGATCGCTTCGGCCAGCGGGTGTTCCGAGCCGCGTTCCAGCGCCGCGGCCAGCGACAGTAGCTCGGCCTCTGTGATATCGGCAAGCGCCACCATATCGGTCAGTTTCGGCTTGCCCATGGTCAGCGTGCCGGTCTTGTCGACGATCAGTGTGTCGACGCCCGCCATGCGTTCCAGCGCCTCAGCATCCTTTATGAGCACGCCCGCCTGCGCTCCGCGCCCCGCCGCCGTGGTGATCGAGATCGGGGTCGCCAGCCCAAGCGCGCAGGGGCATGCGACGATCAGCACCGACACGGCGGCTGCCATTGCAAAGACCAGCACGGGTTCCGGGCCGAAGATCATCCAGAGCGCAAAGGCGAGGATCGCCACACCGACCACGGTCAGCACAAAGACTGCCGAGACCCGGTCTGCCACCCCTGGATCGGGGCGCGCGACCGCTTCGCGTTCGACACCATCGCCACGATCTGCGCCAGCACTGTATTTGCACCGACCTTGCTCGCTTCGATCACGAGGCTGCCGTTCTTGTTGATCGTGGCCCCGGTCACCGCATCGCCCGGACCTTTTTCCAACGGCATCGACTCGCCCGTCAGCATGCTTTCATCTAAAGAGGATCGCCCCTCGATCACCACGCCATCGACCGGGACCGCATCGCCGGGTCGCACACGCGAGCGATCGCCCTCCACGATGGAGTCCAACGGAACGTCGCTTTCGGAGCCATCTGCCTCGATGCGCCGCGCGGTCTTTGGCGCGAGGTCAAGAAGCGCTCGGATCGCATCGCCCGTGCGTTCGCGCGCCCGCAGTTCCAGCACCTGGCCGAAAAAGACCAGCGCCACGATCACCACCGATGCCTCGAAATAGGTGCCAACGCCATCGCCTGTTCGGGATTTTTCGGGGAATAGGCCGGGCAAGAATACCGCAAAAAGCGAATAAATATAGGCCGCCGCCACGCCCAGCGAGATCAACGTCCACATGTTCGACGACCGGTTGACGATTGACGCCCATCCACGTTGGAAAAACGGCAGTGCGGCCCAAAGGACGACTGGCGTCGCCAGCGCCAACTCAAGATAGCCCGCGGTCTTAGCCCCAAGCCAGTCGCGCACGGGCAAACCCACCATCGGCCCCATCGTCAGCACGATCAGCGGGGCAGCCGCCGCCACCGAGATCCACATGCGGCGGGTGAAGTCCACCAGCTCGTGGTTTGGCCCGTCCGTCGGCTCCATCGGTTCCAGCGCCATACCGCAGAGCGGGCAGGCACCGGGTGCGTCCCGAAGGATCTCGGGGTGCATCGGGCAGGTGTACTGGACCTCGGCCGGGGCGGTGTTAACGGGCTGGTCAGGCGGGCAAGTGGCGTACGATGGCGGATCGGCCTTGAAGGTCGCCTGACATTTTTTCTGAGCAGAAATGATATGTTTTGCCGTCAAACGTCTCGGACCGAGTGTCAGGCTTCAGCGTAACGGTCATCCCGCAGACTGGGTCGACGTCAGCAGACCCGGTGTCCGGGTCGCCCTCCAGCTCCGAAAGATCGTCGTCGGTTGGGTCCCGATGGTCTGTTTGCGGATGGGTGGGGGACATGCAAAGCTCCTTGAGTTTGCTTGAGCCCGCACCAGCAGCCTGATGCGGTTTCACGAATTGCCCGCGACCGCCCCTTGTTTGGAGGGCAGGGCCATGTGACGCCGGTCTTCAGCAGCTCAGATCGCCGCCACGGCCTTGGCCAGCAGGTCGCGCACCTGGCCTGCAACGGCCGTCAACTCAGCGTTTTCGATCGCCTGCATCGAGGCCACCGGGTCGACCGCGCTGACCTCGACCCCGCCCTCAACCTCGCGCAGGATCACGTTGCAGGGCAACATGGCGCCGACGCGTGGTTCGAACCCAATGGCTTGATAGGCCATCTTCGGGCTGCAGGCGCCGAGGATTCTGTAGGGCGGCATCTCGACATCCAGCTTCTTCTTCATCGTCGCCTTGACGTCGATCTCGGTCAGAACGCCAAAGCCATTTTCGGCCAGCGCTGTGCGTGTTCGGGCGTCAATATCCTCGAAGGATACCCCCTCGAAGGTGCGGTTGATCGTGTAGTTCATGGCAGCATCCTTTCAGTCGAAACCATCGACCGCGTGGTCCGGCCTTTCCGAGGCGCGTGTCCGGGCTGCCGCATCGGGCTCAAGGCCCACGCTTCGAAGGTCTTTATCTCTTCGTTATGATATCCCCTGAAAGCAGCGCACAGAGTGATGCAGATTAGTGTGCGTTCGGGACATTTCCGATTTGATGATCGCAGAGCGGCTTTTGCCGCCACATTCAAGGAGATGTCCGATGAGAATCTGGATTGCGGCACGCTCGACGACCTTGGCCATCGGAGCGGCCCTGACGGCCAACATGGCCTTAGCGCAAGCCGATGAAATGCCCAACCGTGATGCACCCTTCTATCACGGGCACGATATGATGTGGGGCGGTGATCAATGGGGAGGGTTCGGAATGGTACTTGGTCCGATCTTCATGATCCTAATCCTAGTCGGGATCGTCGTTGGTGCAATCTACCTCCTGCGGCTGTTCGGCGTGGCCGGTAGTGGCGGGCCTGCACCTGATCGGGCGCTGATGTTGCTCAAGGAGCGCTACGCAAAGGGTGAAATCGACACTCAGGAATTTGAAGAGCGCAAGAAATTGCTGGCGCACTGACTGATGTCAATCTGGCAGGAATTCCGATGTGCCAAGCTCAGCGATGTAGGTGGGCAATGGCCGTTCTCAGAACAGATAGGAATACAATGAACCGGATCGTATACATCGTCGGCCTCGTGGTCATTGTCTTGTTCATACTCGGCTTTTTCGGCCTTCGCTGAGTGCGGATATATTTGTAGCGGAACAATTGGAGGCAAAGCGATGACTAAAGGGAAAACCCCAAAACCTGACACTGCCGACCACGGGCTTGGTGCCAAAGGCACCATCTCTCAAGCCGGGCGTTCCGGTGGACGTTTGCCGCGTGACATCGGCACACAGGATGAGCTTAGGCGGGCAAACGAACGCCCCGCCGGCAAGACCCGCGTCACTAAATCCGACGAAAAAGGCGAGTAGTCGGAGCGCGTGTGAAGCCACAAGGATCGTCTGATCGACGCGATCATGTCGTTCGCGAGAAAAGATGAAATGAGCTCATGACAGTATCCCTACCGGGGTGCGGAGAACGATGCGCGGCCACTTCAAACTCATATCAAGGACATGGGACCGACTGCACAGCAGTTTCTGGTTTCTGCCGTCGGTCATGGCACTCTCGGCCATGGCAACGGCTATCTTGTTTGTCATGCTGGACGCTCTTGAGGCCGCATGGCTCGGATGGATCGACGAATGGACTTATGCCTTCGGGCCAGAAAGCGCGCGGGCGATCCTGTCGGCTATTGCGGGATCAATGATCACCGTCGCTGGCGTCACATTCTCGATGACGATGCTGACCCTGCAATTGGCATCTTCACAGTTCGGCCCCCGAATGCTGCGCAATTTCATGCGCGACCGAGGCAATCAGATCGTGCTGGGCACATTCCTGTCCACCTTCGTATATTGCCTGTTGGTCCTTGCCTCCGTTCGGGGAAGCGGCGACTCCTACTTCGTGCCGGTGATCGCCGTGAGCTTCGGTATGATCCTGGCCGTCGCAAGCCTCGCGACGCTCATCTACTTCATCCACCACATCGCGACTTCGATCCGCATCGAGACCATTCTGGAGAAACTCGCGGTGGAGGCCCGCAAAACCGTTGCGCGGGTCTTCCCGGAGAACGGCCGGACGCCCTCCGCATCATTTCGGGAGAAATCGCTCGAAGAGGCTTTGCCCCCCGACTTTGACTCAGACAGCCGCTCCGTGGTCGCGTCTGGCGGCGGCTACATTCAGTCGATTGATCTGGACCGGCTTGTGCAGGTCGCCAGCGACAACGATCTTGTTGTCCGGATCGAGGGTCGGATCGGCAATTTTGTACCCGGGGCGGGTTCGCTGGCCGTTGCCTTCCCCTATGGCCGGGTCTCGGATGCGGTTGCCGACGAGCTGTCCGATGCGTTCTCGTTTGGCCCCGAGCGTACGCCCGACCACGATATCGAGTTCTCGCTCAGGCGGACTGTGGAAATCGCGCAACGTGCCTTGTCGCCGGGCGTCAACGACCCGACAACCGCACTTTATTGCTTGGATCGCCTGGGTGAGGTGCTTGGGATCTTGGCGGATCGGCACTTCCCCTCTGGCCGGGTCCTGGATCAGGACATGAAGCTGCGGGTCGTTTTCGATCCGGTGACATTCGCGGAATTGGTCTGTTCGGCGTTTGCGGCCATTGCCCGGTACGGGATCAGAGACGCCGATCTTGTCGGACGACTGCTTGATGTCATGGAGAGATGCAGCCGCAGCGCGCCCGCATCTGATCGTGAGAAGATAATGCAACTCCATGATACGATCAGGGTGGGAAGCGCTGCTTGCGATTTCGAAGACGTGACCAGGGCGACGCAACCGGCCCGTTCGTGAGTGGCTACGCCTGACGTTACTCTGGTTCTTGGCTCAGAAATCGGGCCAGAGGCGCGATCGTGAGCCCTTGAACGATTATCGAGAACACGACGACGATAAAGGTCGCAGTCAGGATCAGCGGCTTCCAGTCGCTGTCCGGCAGGCTGAGCGCGAGGGCAACAGAGATTCCCCCCTTGAGCCCGCCCCACGTCATGATGGGCACAACCCCGCGCGAATACTCTCGGAACGGCCGGATCAGAACAACCGGAACCGCAACGGCGAAGAGGCGTCCGACCAGAGACAGGCCAATCGCTGCGACTCCAGCGGAAATCGTGTCGAAGTTCAGGGTGACGACGAAGACTTCGACGCCGATAAGAAGGAACAGAACCGCATTGAGAATCTCGTCGATAACGGTCCAGAATCCGCTCAGATACGCTTGGGTCTGTTCTGACATCGCATGTTTGATGCCGATATCCCCCATGAAGAGCCCGGCAACCACGGCCATGATCGGACCTGAGAGGCCCAGTGCGACAGCGAGCTGATACCCTCCCAGGGCCAGCCCCAGCGAGAGCAGGATCTCCAGCGGATAGTCGTCGATCCGGCGCATGACCCTGTATGTCAGGAATCCGAGGACGCCCCCGAGCAGCGCGCCGCCGCCAACCTCCTTCAGGAAGAACATGATGATGCCGACGGTATCGGCAGCGGCATGCCCGCCGACCGGCTGGAAAGCCAGACCGACCAGCACCAGGAAGACGACATAGCCGACGCCGTCGTTGAACAGGGATTCGCCGACGATCTTGGCTTCAAGTGACTTCGGCAGGTTGGCTTCGGCCATGACACCGAGCACGGCCACCGGATCGGTTGGTGAGATCAGTGCGCCAAAGACAAGTGCCGCCAGCAACGGCATGCCGGTGACCCAATGGAAGCCGAATCCGACGACGGTGACCGAAAGCGCCACCCCGAGCGTTGCCATGATCGCTATTGTCCAGGCCTGTTCCCGCAGATCCTCGAGGCGGACGTGGAGGGCCCCAGCGAACAGCAGAAGGCCGAGCATTCCTTCGAGCAGGGTCCGTGAGAACTCGGCTTCGGTCACGAACTGCCGCATTTCCGTGGCGACACCGAGATCGGGGCGCAGCGCATCCAGGCCTAGGACGCAGAAGGATGCGGCAAGGGCGACGATCAGGATGCCGATAGCAGATGGCAGGCGGAAGACGATGTGATTTACCGCTCCGAACACGCCGGCGAACACAATCAGAAGCGTGCCGATCTGCAAGGCGTTCATTGGGACCTACGTTTTGCTGCCCGACGGTTTCCTGTCAGGTTCGGTCCTGCCATCTCGCTCGGGCCCACCCCAGCGGGGGATTGTCAGCTTGTTGTCAGGCCGGCGCCCCGGAAGCCGTCTGTCACCGGCTGTGTCGGATGCATCGGCACCTAGACCCAAACCCGTTCCGGCATGTGTGTCGTCAGATGAGCCACTCAAATCAAAACCGGGTCGGTCGATCTTTTGAGCGCCTTCGTCTGGTGTGTGCGGTTCGTCTTCTGCGGCCTTCCCGCGCTTGTGTTCGCCGGTTTCGTCCGAGACCTCCGGGGACCGGGACTTAGGTTTTTCGTGATGTTTCATGGTTTTCCTCCTTTTGTAGATAATGGGCCCTGTTCTCCGAACTTGGTGCGTGCGCCATCTTGGCCTGAACCAGGCGCGCCATCTGTAGAGTCACCCCCTGCGAACCGAATTCCCCCCAGCAATGATCCGTCGGAGCAAGGCTGCCGCAGCCTGGTGCCTTTCGACATCGGCCGCGGATCCAACGGCGTTCTCATGGGTGGCAGCGGCATCCGTCAGAACGCCCATGATCTCTTTCTCGGGCAAAATCCCGGCGTCATTCAGTGCGAGGAGCAGGGCCTCGCAAACTGAGAGGGCTGCCATGCCTGAATACTTATGATCGTCCGTCATGGGGTCTTGACCTTTCCGGCATGAGCGACGCCGAAAGGCGCCCGCTGCTTGCAGGGCAGACTGGCAAGAAATCTGCTATGCTGCGCTGATCCACATCAGTCGTCGCTGCGGTTGTTTTGGCTAAGACTGTGTCAGGCGCTGGACGGGAACAAATGATCGAAAACACTCCGCTTGTCCGAAAGCTCGGCGCATTCGTCGCCCTGTCGGACCCTGAATTGTCGGTGCTCGCGTCCTTGCACAAGCGCCGCCGCACCTTTGTGGCCGGGCGGGATCTTGTTCATCAGGGGCAATCGTATCAGGCCGCTTATATCCTCGCCTCCGGCTGGGCCTGTTCCTACAAGCTTCTTGAGGATGGTCAGCGGCAGATCGTGGATTTCCAGATTCCCGGCGACTTCCTGGGGCTGCGCAGCGTCCTGTTGCATGTCTCGGATCACAGCATCGAGCCGGTGTCGGATATCGAGGTGACCGAAATCCACGTTGCCGACCTTCTGGACGCATTTGCGCAAACGCCCCGGTTGGCCACGGCAGTCCTGTGGGCGGCGTCCCGGGACGAGGCGATGGTGGTCGAGCATCTGGTGGATGTGGGGCGTCGCGATGCGGCCGAACGCATGGCGCATTTCCTGCTGGAGCTTGGCGCAAGGCTTGCCTTGGTGGGACTGGGGAACAAGGACGGCTATGCCTGTCCGCTGACGCAATACCACCTGGCCGATGCGCTTGGGCTGAGCGCCGTCCACGTCAATCGGGTCCTGCGGCAGCTTCGTGAAGCAGGCATGATCACGTTTCGGGACGGGTTCGTCGCGTTCGACGACTATGACCAACTGGTCAAGTTTGCCCAGTTCGATCCGTCCTACATGGATCATAAAGGGCCCATTCTCCGCTGACGTCGCGGCGCATTGGCGTGCCGTCAGATGCGACCCAGCAGCATCAGGATGACAACGATGATCAATACGGTACCAAGCACACCGGTCCCGGCATGACCGAAGCCATAGCCATAGCCGCCGAAGCGCCCGCTGAACCCGCCGAGCAGAAAAATGACAAGAATAACGATCAGGATCGTACCGAGTGTCATGGCGCTTTCTCCTACGTTGGGGCGCGCTCGTCATGCGAGACGCTCCGATGGTGGTATTGTCGGCAAGAGGTTGTTTCAGTTCCCCTCTATGGTCATGCCATGCTCGTTGATCTCGATGTCGATGCCGCTTTGGCGTTCCTGATAGTAGAGATAGCCTGCGCCGATGAGGCAGACGGCGAGGACTCCGATCAAGACAAGAAGAAGATTTCGGCTCATCGGAACTGTCCTCGCTGGCAGGTGGAACTCTTGTCCAAGCCGGAACACTGATCGCTAGGAGGCCGCGCTGCCGGGACCATTGCCTGCGAATGAGTGGACGCCCGAAGCACTGGGGCTCTAGGCGTCACGGATCGTATCCTTGATGCCGCCGACAGCGTTTTGGACCTTGCCCTCGACCTTGTCGGCCTGGCCCTCCGCTTCGAGCTTGGCGTCGCCGACCGCTTTGCCGACGGCAGCCTTGACCTTGCCCTTGACCACCTTGGCGGAGCCGATCAACCGATCCTTGTCCATTGCGTATTCCTTTCTGAGGGTAGGTGGTCGCCAAATCCGGTGCGGCCAGGAGTTATGCTGCCGGCGATGCCCTGCTTTCGCATTGATGCCGGTCAGCGCGTGGGCGTGATCACGATTTCGACGCGACGGTTCTGCGCCCGGCCGGCGGCCGTGGCGTTCGTCGTGATCGGTTCGTTGTAGCCGCGACCGGAATAGGTAATCCGCGACGCGGGCACACCGTCCCTGATCAGGATGCGGGCGACGGCCAGAGCGCGATCCCGGCTCAGTTGCATGTTGTAGGCGGCAGAGCCAACGGTGTCGGTGTGACCCACGACACGGACCGTCGAGTTCGGGTGCGCATTCAGTGAACGGGCGACTTCGCGCAGGGCAGGCCGAAAACTGGAGGCGACAGTGGCGGACCCGGTCGGGAAGGTCACGCCTTCGGGCAGGATGACACGCAGCTGGCTGCCGGTATTGGTGATGACCGCGCCGCTGCCCGCCAGCTGCTGGTTCAACTCGCGTTCCTGTCGGGCCATATCGGCCCCGATGGCGCCGCCCACCGCAGCGCCGATCGCGCCGCCGATGATGGTGGATCGCGTGTCATCGCCGATTGCGTTGCCTATAGCCGCCCCTGTCACACCGCCGATAACCGCACCCGTTGCAGGTTGGTTCGGCGTACCATTGTTGTAGGTGCAGCCCGCCAGGGTGATGACGGTTGCGGCAGAGAGAATTCCAGTAATCTTGGTCATGGAACTTGTCCTTTTGGAGCGAGCCTTTCCAGAAGATGACGTGGTGCCATGTTCCGAACTCGGCGATTGAGTCCTTTTCGCCTGTCGTTCCAAGAACCGCACTAACCCCGATCAGCCTAAGGAAAAGAATGCTGTTGCGTCGTCAAACCCACTCCACGAGATTGCCCTGTAATCCCAATGTCTGGCGGCGGTGAAATTGATGGTCGGCGACCTTAGTCGGCCATGAGGGCGTTCAAATAGAATGATGGGCGGCACGGCTAACATGACCGGCCACCTGAAACTATTTTAATCAGGTCTTCATGAAATGATTGTGAGGGCTTGAGCGGGAGTTCCTGAACTGGTTTTCCGAGTACACCTGCCCGGCATGCATTGCCGGGCAGACATGCCGTTATGTCACGCGAGAGCGTGGGTCGCGGCGTCCAGTTCCTTGTGCGTGTCGGCGTCGTTCTTGGCCAAATGGGCCTTCTCGGCCGCCCGATAATGCTTCAGTGCAGCATCCTTTTTCGGCCCGGAGGGCGCCTTGTCCCACGCGGCCTTCACGGTTTTCATCTTTTCAGCAACGTTGGCTGATTTGTTTGTGTCGGGTGTCATTGGATTGTCCTTCCGTGGACGGTCCGAAAACGAGAAACACGCAGGGCATGGGAAAGTTGGGACAGCTTGCCCCACGTGTCTCTGGCTCACTCGGACTGGTACATGTCCACCGAGAACCGGCGGACATTCAGACTATGGCACCACCCTCGTTCTCCCATACTGATGTAGGTTGGTCTGGAGCCGCAATTTCCGATAGTTCCGGATGGACATTCACAAAACGCTGGAGTTTGGCCGAGGTCAGCTTGACGATTTTCCGCGCCGCTCCACCCATTGTTCCGCGCTTTGCAGCCGATAACTTGGAAATAAGCACAGAAATGGCGGATACAGGAAAAGTTACCTCGATATCTTCACCACCAAGTGATGTCTGGGTGCCGCCGAATTGATCCAGAAGCCCGAGCATTGCTGTGTTCTCGCTGTGGACCAGGGCATTGAATTCGGTAATTCCGCCCCGCTTCGCGAATTCCGCCAGCACTCCAAGCAGAAGACTGCCAAGCCCTTGATGTTGATGGCTATCCGCAATGGTGACCGCAATCTCAGCGACATGCTTTTGATCGGTCAGCCGTATATATCGAGCGATACCAATCGGTTTTTGTATTGGTCCATCTCCGAGCAAAGCTCCGACCGCGACGTGGTCCGGGTCATTTGTGGCTGTGAACCTGTCCAGTTCTTTCTCTGTGAGGTTCTTGTGCGCCCCCAGAAACCGGAAGTACCTCGCTCGACCGGACAAATGCGCGAAACCAATCTCCAACAGATGGCGATCTGCCGGTGTCACTTCTCTTACGAGAACGGATGCGCCGTTCTTGAGGGTTGTTTTGAAGGGAGTGGGTTTCATGCCTAGCCTCGAATGTCAGATGCGAATGGTTGTTGGGCTGACGGTTGATCTGCTGCGCGTCGCCCAGCTTTGGGCTACTCTGCCAGCACCCGGGTCCCGGCACGCCCCTCTATGATGGCGCGGGCATCTGTCAGTTGTCCAATACCGGCGAGTTTGCCGCTGGCTGTTGCGAAGGCCACCGCAGCAGCGACCTTTGGACCCATCGAACCGGGCGGGAGGTCAAGGTTCCCAAGTTCTGCCGGCGTTGTCGTGCTGATCGCGCTCTGATCTGGAGCACCAAAATCCCGGTAGACAGCTGGCACGTCAGTCAGAAGCAAAAGCGCGTCTGCGCCGAGGCCAAGGCCAAGAAGGGCTGACGTTCGGTCTTTGTCGATCACCGCCTCGACGCCCTCCATGTCACCGCTCGCATTTCGGATAACCGGAATGCCTCCGCCGCCAGCGCAGATGACTATATGCTTAGCGTCCAAAAGAACCTTTATGGCGTCTAAACCTATGATGCGAAGGGGCATTGGCGACGGCACAATGCGGCGCATGCCGCCGTTTGCTTCCTGGACCATCTGCCAGCCGTGGTCGCGGGCTGCCTGCGCAGCCTCTGTATCGGAATAGACAGGACCGATGGGCTTGCTGGGAGTGCCAAAGGCAGGGTCTTTCGGGTCCACCTCCACACGGCTGAGAAGAGTTGCGCAGTGCGAACCCTTTGGGAGCGCGTTCATCAATTCCTGTTCGATCAGGTAGCCAATCATGCCGTCTGTCTCAGCGCCCAGTACATCCAGCGGCCATGGTTTTTGAGGATCATAGGACGCACCTTGGAGGGCCAGCAAACCAACCTGTGGTCCGTTGCCATGGGCCACGATGATTTCGTGGTCACGCGCGAGATCTGCAAGTGCAAGTGCCGCGATCTTCACGTTCGTACGCTGTACGGCTGCGGTCAGCGGCTCTCCTCTGCGTAACAATGCGTTTCCGCCAAGGGCCACAACGATGCGCATGTCAGGCCCCCATTGTGGCGACGAGGACCGCCTTAATCGTGTGCATCCGGTTTTCTGCCTGATCGAAAACGACTGACGCTGCGCTTTCAAACACCTCTTCGGTCACTTCCATGGAATCGATACCGAATTTTTGAAACGTTGCTTCGCCGACTTCGGTATCCCTGTTGTGGAATGCGGGCAGGCAATGGAGGAATTTGGCGTAGGGATTTTTCGTCTTTTCCATGACCTCAGTTGTCACGCGGTAAGGCTGTAGCAGAGCGATCCGTTCTTCCCAGACGTCATCAGGTTCGCCCATGGAGACCCAGACATCGGTATAAACGAAATCGGCCCCCTCCAATCCTTCGGCATGCTTCTCGGTCAGCGTGATCCGCGCACCCGTGGTCTCGGCGATGGTGCGACATTGCGCGACAAGGTCATCGTGGGGCCAGCAGCTTTGGGGACCACAAAGGCGGATATCCATGCCGATCAGGGCGGCGCCAACCATCAGGCTTGAGCCCATGTTGTTCCCTGCATCCCCCATGAAGCAAAAGGCGATATCAGACAGGTGCTTGTGCGTGAACTCGCGCATGGTCATCAGGTCGGCGAGGATCTGTGTCGGGTGAAAATCGTCCGTCAGCCCGTTGAACACCGGCACGCCGGAGAACTCCGCCAGCACCTCGGCATCCTTTTGGCCAAAGCCGCGATATTCGATGCCATCGTAGAACCGGCCCAGAACTCGCGCGGTGTCCTTCATGGTTTCCTTGTGGCCGATATGGCTGCCGGATGGTCCCAGATAAGTGACATGCGCGCCTTGATCGTAGGCCGCCACCTCGAACCCGCTGCGGGTGCGTGTGCTGTCCTTCTCGAAAATGAGGGCGATGTTCTTGCCTTGAAGCATTTGCTGTTCATATCCGCCTGCTTTCGCCATCTTGAGGCTGGCTGCGAGTTGCAACAGGTGCCGGATCTCCTCCGGAGTGAAATCGAGCAGCTTGATAAAACTGCGTCCGTGCAGGTTCTGTGGCATTGGATGCTCCTCAAATGGGGTCGCGGATCAGCGGACAGGTCATGCAATGTGACCCACCGCGCCCGCGCCCAAGCTCTGATCCGGGGATGGTTATGACCTCGACACCCGCCTTGCGCAGAAGAGTGTTTGAATAGACGTTGCGTTCGTACCCGACGACGACGCCAGGCTCGAGGCAGACCAAGTTGTTGGCGTCGTCCCATTGTTCGCGGGCGGATTCGTAAGCATTGCCGCCCGTGGGCACGGTGCGCAGTTTCTTGAGGCCAAGGGCGTCGGCCACGACCGCCAGAAACGGTTTCGTTTCGGCCTCCACGACGACGTCCTCGCCCTTGCCGGGGCGCAGGCTGTAGCAACGGATGGCATCGGTCACCTCGGCAAAGACCGTGACCAGATCGCGGTCGCAGAAGGTAAAGACCGTATCGAGGTGCATGGACCCGCGCGCACGGGGAAACTGACAGGCAATGACACGTGTCGCACCGCCACCGGCAAACAATCCACGGGCAATCTGGCCGACGGCCTGTGGTGTCGTGCGCTCCCCCATGCCGATCAGAACGGTGCCGTTTCCGATGGGCATGACATCCCCGCCTTCGACCGTTGCCGGTCCATGATCGGCCATCGGGTCGCCCCACCAGACTGGAAAGCCCGCGTCCTTGAAGTTGGGATGAAAGCGATAGATGGCGGCGAGGTTCAGCGTCTCCAGCCGCCGCGCGGGCCAGTGCATCGGGTTGAGTGTAACGCCGCCATAGATCCAGCATGTCGTATCGCGGGTGAAGATGTGGTTGGGCAGCGGCGCCAGGATAAAATCCGCGGGCTCCAGCATGGGGGCCAGCACACCCTTTTCCGGGATCGGCAGTTCGGCCCTGCTCATGCCGCCGATCAGGATGGTCGACAGTAGATCGGCGTCGACCTCCATCAGGTGGGCCATGAGGTCATCGGCCAGACCAACGCCGACGGTGTTGTCGCTGATCCGCGCATCGAGCAGCCATTTGCGGGCGTCCATGTCTTTCAGCGTTTCCATGAGCAATTGGCGCAGGAACACGACCTCGACCCCGCGATTGCGCATCGCATCGACGAAGGTCATGTGCTCGATCCGCGCCTGCTTCACCCAGATCACATCATCGAACAGCAGTTCGGTGCAGTTGGCGGGCGTCAGCCGGGCCATCGCGGCGCCGGGCTTGTGAACGAGGACACGGCGCAACTTGCCCGCCTCGGAATGGACACCGTAGGTGATGCTCATGTCGGTGTTCCTTGCAAAAGAACGCCAATGCTGAGGGCAGCCATGACGATGATCGTGAGACCCAGAAGCACCGGCCAGACGAAGCGCAGCCAGCGCTCATAGGGCACCCGCCCGATGGCGAGCCCGCCCATGACCACCGCGGAGGTGGGTGTGACCAGATTGACCACGCCTTCTGCCGACTGGAACGCTGTCACCACGAGGCTGCGAGATACCCCTGCAAAGTCGCCGACGGGGGCAAGGATCGGCATGGACAGGACGGCAAGGCCGGAGGTGGAGGGCACGAAGAAGGACAGGACGACCTGAATCCAGTACATCACGTTGATGAACACGACCTCATTGAGGCCCGCTACGGTGCCTTCGGCCCAGTGAAGGATCGTGTCCGTTATGTGGCCCGCGTCCATGATCACGACGATGCCACGCGCCAACCCGATGATCAGCGCCACGCCCAAAAGGTCGCGCGCACCGCCAACGAAGGCGTCGACAATCCCTTTCTCTCCTAACCGTCCAATGATCCCTATGGCGATACCGGCGAACAGGAAGAGCCCACTCATTTCGGCCATCCACCAGCCGCCCAGCGAGACTCCCCAGATCATCACCGCGAAGGTCGCGCCGAAAAGTAGCAGGACGATCTTGTGCAGTCCGGTAAAGTCGCTGAGTCCGGCCTCGGCCGTGCTTCGGAAATGCGCCTCGTTCTCGGCCTTTCTGTCAAAGACCAGCGACCGGGACGGGTCGGCCTTGACACGTGCGGCATAGCGCATGACGTAAGTGACGGCCGCAGCGAAGGTGAGCGCAAGCAGGACCAGCCTCAGCGTCAGCCCGTCGGTGAAGGGCACTCCGGCGGCGTCCGACGCGATCACGGTCGAAAAGGCGTTCACGGTCGAGCCGAGTACGCCCACCCCGGCACCCAACAGGATCACCGCCACGGCGGTCAGCGCGTCATAGCCCGCCGCGATCATCACTGGCGTCAGGATGACGTAGAAGGCCAGAGTTTCCTCGGCCATTCCATAGGTCGAGCCGCCCGCCGCAAAGAGTGCCATGAGGATCGGGATCATCCACTTTTCCCGCCCTTCGAGCCGCACCATTGCGCGCTTGATGCCCGCATCGATGGCCCCAGTTGCCGTGACCACTCCGATGAACCCGCCGATCATCAGAACGAACAGCGCCACGTCGATGGCATTGGCAGAATAGCTTCCCGGATCGTAGAAGCCTGCGATGGGAGCGAGTATGACGTCGAAAAAGCCTTGCGGATTGGCGTCGGTGGGCGCGTAGGTTCCCGCCACCGGAACATCCTTGCCAAGCGCCTCGGACGCAGCGCGCTCATACTGACCGGCTGGGATCACCCACGTCAGCCCTGCGATGATCACGATCAGCGCGAAAAGAATGGTATAGGCTGAGGGGAAGTGGAAACGGGGGCTGCGTTCGGCAGATGTCGTTTTGGTGGGTGGCATAATGAGGTCCTTTCCCTGTCCGGTTTTTGAAAAGAACCGGCGGCCACCCTCATCTTGATCCAGGATCGCAGATCGCGGACTGACCGAGGTTAGGCTGCGCGCATCACAGAGGCCATGGATCGGAACGCGAACCGCGCCGATGCATGGCCTGAACCTTGCCGCCATAAGGAACCCGCGCCAGACAACTCTCGCGATCAAATCAGCGGGGTCTGCTGATGCGCCAGCCGCAGCCACTTGCCGTCGTCGTTCAGGTAGGTCGAGGTGCAGAGCGCCTCATAGATCGGTTCGTCGCTCCGTTCGGCAGAGACACGATAGGCCAATACGGCAATGTTGTTTTGCCGTGACAGGTAATGCTCGCTCATTTCGACCGAACGCCACCGTTGGGCGACGTCTTTTTCTCTCCAGAGCGCATCGCCCTGAAGAATGCCGGCAGGATAGGGCAAGACGAAGACAGCGCCCTTTGCGGTCGCGTGACGCGCACTGTCAGCGCCTTGTGTCCAGAAGCGTTCTTCCAGATCCCAGAGGGTGTCATCTGCAGTCATTCAAGGCTCCTTTCAAGATTGGCGGTTGTGCTGGGTGATGGCTGTTTCGCGCAGGGATTCATCTCACTGGCCTTGTGCCAGCATGGCGACCCAGCCAACGAACAGGGCGGCCGCAATGATCCAGTAGATTGGGGATCCCTGCGGTGGCAGCGCAAGCTTGGCCGATTTGCCGTCCCGGGGTGAAATTGCGGTCGTCGCCCGCCTCGGCAGCAGGGCAAGAAGGCCCGAGACAATCCTGCTCCGATCCGGAACAGGGGTCGGTACGTCATGGAAACGTGTCATCAGCGCCTCCAACCTTTGCCGTGCCGCCGCTGCGGGCAACCTGGAAAGCTCCGAGGCTTCGCTCCAGGGATCAACGCCGAGCCGGGCGAGCATCGATAGAACGGTGACGCTGCTTCCGCGTCGATCTTCACCCAAGTGCGCGTGCAGAAATGGCTCGAATTGCGGGTCTTGTCCAAGTTGCGTCGGAGCGTTTGCCATTGCGGGATCCTTGCTGACGCCGTTTGCATGAGCCGGATTGGCCGATGTCATGACGCCGGTCGAACGAAAGCGGGCGGGTGCCACACCTTGGTTAACGACCAACATGACGCAAACCGCGCCAGCTTGTGCTGACCCAGATCAATAGGAGCCTATGTTAGCCCCGTAGCGCTCACCTTGCGCCGCGCGCGGACGCCGTGCCGGTCCCCAGTTCGATGATTTCGGCTGTGATCGCTTCCTGTCGTACCTGGCGCAGAGTCGCCTCGAATTCGCCCAGCTCGCGCGTGATCTGGCTGCCCGCGGCGGACATGGCCTCCATTCTTGCCTCGTTCTCTGCGGCAAAGGCATGAAGCGCCGCCTTGCACACCAGCGCATGGAGATAGTCCGCGCTGAGACTATTGATCAGGGCGTCGGTGGGTAGCTGGGTCAGCGGACGTGTCGTTCCAGGCGGCGGCAGGGCTGACAGATCGACCGGCAACAGAACCTGCCGGAGGACTTGAGGTCGCCCGGACGCCCATCCGGCATGGATCATATCCATACGCTCAAAACGACCCTCGCCCAGGGCGCGGTAGATCGCCTTGGCAATCTGATCGGCCAGTCTCGGGATGCCAGGCGTGTGCGAGGACATCGGAGCGGACCAGACCGGATGGAGACTGCGCGCGGCAGCGATCGACAGACCACGGGTGCCGATCAGAAACAGGCTGGTGGCCGGCAGGTCGTCTTGGATGCTGTCAAGAACGCGTTCGCTGAAGGCACCGGCGAAGCCCTGTTCGGCGCAGAAAACCAAAAGACCGATGCGACCGTCGGTTCGGCCGCGAGAGGTCTCGGCCGGTGACGTAGGACCTGCGGGTCCAAGCGCGTTGGATATGGCGGCGGCAATTGTTGCGGCATAGCTGTCCACGGCCTTGATCTCTGCGCGGGCGGTGCTGGCGCGCGCGGCGGCGATGCCCTTCATCGCGTTTACCACGGCTCCCAACTGGCGAATGCCGTCGATCCGGGCGCTGACATCGGCCATTCGTTCGGTCATGTCGCTGGTTCCATATCTTCAAGCTGCATCGCAAGGCGGGTCATCGCGGCCATCAGGGCGGCCCGCGCCGTCTCATTCAGTTCCCCGGTCTCTGAAATGGCACGCAGGGCATCGCCGGCATCCTGATCAAGATTTTCCGGTAGTTTGTCCCGAAAGGTGGCAACAGAATCGAGTGACAGGGGGTCAAGCAGTCCCGACTGCACAGCGAGCAGGAGCGCCACCTCATCGGCCAGGCGAAGCGGTGCATTCTGCGGTTGGCGCAGGATCGCCCTGATCCGCTCCCCACGTTTGAGTTGGTCGCGCACGCGACCTTCGGGCATGCCTCCGAACCGGGTGAAGACCTCGAGTTCCAGAAACTGCGCATAGTCGAGCCGTAGCGTGCCGGCCGCCTCGCGCAGCACAGGCGCTTGGGTCTTGCCGCCCACACGGCTGACGCTCAGTCCCACGTCCACAGCCGGTTTCTGCCCCTGATGGAACAGAGCCGCATCCAGCACGATCTGTCCGTCCGTGATCGAGATCAGGTTGGTCGGGATATAGGCCGACAGGTTCCCCGCATCGGTTTCTGCGATCGGCAATGCGGTCAAGGATCCGCCACCACGCGCCTTGGACAGCTTGGCAGCCCGTTCTAGTAGGCGGGCATGTATGTAGAACACGTCCCCCGGATAGGCCTCGCGCCCCGGAGATTGCCGGGTCAGAAGGGCGATCTCGCGGTGGGTGGCGGCGTGTTTGGACAGATCGTCGATCACCACGAGGGCATGACCGCCCTGGTCGCGGAAATACTCCGCCATCGTGATGCCCGCATACGGTGCTATCCATTGCAGCCCCGGCGCCGAGGCGGAGCCCGCGACAATCACGATGCAGCGCGCGAAATTCCCATGCGCCTGCAGAGCGTCGATGGCGCGGCGTACGCTGGATGTCTTTTGCCCCACCGCGACATAGACGCAGATCATGTCGCTGTGCGCTTGGGCGATCATCGTGTCGGTGGCCAGCGTCGTCTTTCCGGTGGAATGGTCCCCGACGATCAACTCGCGCTGACCCCGGCCAAGCGCGAACAGCGTGTCCATCACGAGTATCCCGGTTTGCACCGGCTGGGTCACGAGATCTCGTTCGATGATCGACGGCGCCGGGCGCTCGATAGGCCACCGCTCTTCGGCCTCAATGGCCCCCTTTCCGTCCAGCGGGCGGCCGAGCGGGTCGACGATGCGCCCGAGCAGCGCCTCTCCGACAGGCACGCTTACCACTTCGCCGGTGCCGAAAACGGCATCGCCCGCCTCGACCTTGGTCGCCGCGTCGATGAACACGCAGCCAATCAGATCGGGGTCCAGAACCCGTGCGAACCCGAATTGACCGCCCTCAAACCGCAGAACCTCGTCCAACCGCACGTCGCGCAAGCCCGAGATCATCGCCACACCGTCCCCGATCTCCTCGACACGGCCCCTGTGTTCGGGTCGCGGACCCAGTGCCGCGCGACGCACTGCGCCTTGCGCCGAGGCGAACCAGTCTGGCGCGTCAGGCGGCACTCTCGACCTCCTTCAGGATATTCTCCAGATCGGCCCGCCAGCTGTTGTGAAGCACGAAATGCCCGCTGCGGAGTTCCAGTCCGGCGATCAGGTCGGGATCGGTGACAAGACGAACGCTGGGCGTGCCGTCCAACGCATCCTTTACCGCTTGTTCGATCTTGGCCCTTTCCTCGTCCTCCGGGTTTGTCGCGGTGATGATCTCGATGTCGTCTGCCGAGGCTATCAGCGCCGTTCGGTCGGAAGCGGACATGCCCGCGATCGCCTCGACAAGTTGCGAAAGGAACGTCGCCTGAACCGCAGGCGTGTTGAACCGGCCCAGAAGCCGGGCTGCAATCTCGACCGACAATTCGGCGGCCCTCGTTGCGTTCTCTTTCCGCGCGGTGTTTCGGTCGCGGTCAATGGCGGTGCGCGCGGCAGCGATCATGGCGTCCGCCTTGGTTTGAGCATCCTTCAGCGCGGCTTTCGCGACTTTGTCTGCTGTCGCTTTGGCATCAGCAAGTATGGCCTCGCGTTCGGCCGCGATGCCTGCGCGAGTCTCAGCGACCTCTGCAAGCGCAGCATCGGCCTTCGCTTGTGCTGTCTTGCCTTCCTCCAGCATGGCCTGCGCCGCGTCTTGTCGCCGGGTGATGGCCCCGGCTATCGGCCGCCAGAACACGCGGCTGAGCAGCCAGACGAGGATCAGGACGTTAATGGCCTGAAGACCCAGTCCCCACCAATCGAGGGTCATGCGCTCATGCCAGTAGCGGGTTGGAGAAGAGCAGCAGGAGCGCAATCACCAGACAATAGATTGCCGTCGTCTCGATCATCGCAAGCCCAACGAACAGCGTGCGCGAAATCGTGTTTGCGGCATCGGGTTGTCGGGCGATAGCCTCCATTGCGGCGGCGACCGCGCGCCCTTCAGCAAGGGCTGGGCCGATGGCACCAAAGGCCACGGCAAAGGCGGCACAGAAAATGCTGGCAATGGCAGCGTAGTCCATCATGAATCCTTTTTCGTTGGGGAAGGGGCAAGGTCGATATTCGGTTGGGTTCGCGCGCCGTCCTCGACCGCAGAGGTAATGAACACCATCGCCAACACCGCGAAGATGTAGGCCTGCACCAGCCCGGTCAGCAGATCGAGCGCCATCAATGGGATCGGTACCAGCAGGCCAGCCAATGAGGCGACAATGCCGATGACAAATACCCCACTCATCACGTTGCCGAACAGGCGGACGAACATGGAAAAGACCCGCGTCAGGCTTTGCAGGATGTTCAGCGGGATCATCACCGGATTGGGCGCCGCGAAAGTTTTCAGCCAGCCGCCAACGCCGCCCGCGCGTATGCCGAACCAGATCACGGACAGGAACACCAGAACGGCGAGGGCGGCGTCGGTTTCAAGCTGTGCGGTCGGAGGGTCGACCCCCGGCACAAGCGAGGACCAATTCGCCACGAGGATGAACACAAAGAGCGTGCCGATGAACCCGCGATAGGGTGCGGGCGCCGCGCCCGTGGTCTCGGTAATCTGGGTGTCGAGCGTGGCGACCATCAGTTCCAGCGCGGCCTGCCGCCGGGTTGGTCTGAGGTCTAAGCGGCGGGTCAGGACAAAAGCCCCAATCACCAGTATCGCCATGATCGCCCATGTCGTGACGATGGCTTGCGTGATCGGAACCGGTCCAATCTGGAACAGAACGGTGGAGTCGAGCGGAGAGTTCATGTTTGGATCTCCTGCATCCTGCGGAGAATGATCCACTTGGCGCAGAGGACTCCCGCAAGGGCCGCCAACAGGGCAAGGCCGCCTGCCAGAACGGCGATGAAGAACCCGGTGGCCAGAAGCGAGATGCGCGCGAGGGTCAGGACGATCGCCCTGAGCGGTTTGCCTCCGCCCACGATCAGGTTGGCGGTCTCACGCAGTGCGCGGAAATAGCCATATCCGATGAATAGCCCACCCAGAAAGCAGATCGGAAGAAGGACGATTAGCGGGAGAGTGGAGAGATCGGTCATCGTGCGTTCATCCATTTCCAAGCGGTCCAGCCGCCTATGCAAAGCCCGAGCAGCATCATTGGGGCGCTCCAGAAGATGCCCGTCTCAAATTGCGCATCGAGCCAGCGTCCGAAGAACAGGCCCGCCAGAGTCGGCACCACGAAGATCCAGCCCAGCACGCCGATCTGCGCCAAACGTCGACCGACGGACATGTCGCCTTCGCGCAGCCACTTCTCGTGACGGCTGCGATGCTTGCGGATTTCCTCGACCAGAGGATCGGTCTCTGGGGGCTCAGATTGGTTTTCGGTCACCGGAACTGTCCCTTGTCTGCGCCCTGGCGCAACCTGCTGATCATCTGGCGGACGGCGTCCATCTGCAGGCGCATCGTCTCGACATGTTCGACCCGTTCTTCGTCGGCGTCGGCCTGAAACCGGGTCAGAACCTCCGCGTCCAGCGTGGCCAGATCGTCGCCCGCCACGGCCTCGCGGGTGGCGATTGCGACACTGCTACCGCCAGTCACGGTCAGCACCCCGCCGCGCAATGCGCAGAACCGCTCGAGACCGGTGGTCTTCCAACTGAGGATGGAAACCGAGAGCGCGGTCAGGAATGGGGCGTGGCCGGGCCGAATGCTGAAGCTGCCGCTGGCGTCCTGAGCCCGCAAGCTTTCAGCATCCTCGTCCACAACGACGGACAGAGGGGTCACGATCCGCAATCTCATGCCGCTTCCTCGACGTCGGCGGCGTCCGAGGCATTTGCAGCGGCCTCTTTGTTTCTTGCGTCCTCCAGCGTTCCGACCATGTAGAGCGAGCTTTCGGACCACTCGTCGGCTTCGCCGTCCAGAATGGCGCGGCACCCCGAGAGGGTCTCGGTGAGGGGCACGCTGGCGCCCGGTGTGCCGGTAAAGGCCTCGGTCACCATGAAGGGTTGGGTCAGGAACCGTTGCAACCGGCGTGCGCGTTTGACGATCAAGCGGTCGGCGGTGCCCAGTTCCTCGACTCCAAGCAGCGAAATGATGTCGGTCAGCTCGCGGAACCTTGCCAGCGCCTGCCGGACCGCCTCGGCGGTCTGGTAATGCCCGTCACCGACAACCAGCGGATCGAGTAGCATCGATGACGAGCCCAGCGGGTCAATCGCCGGATAAAACCCCTCGGAGGCCTGGGCGCGGGACAACATGATGACGCAATCCATGTGTCCGGAAATCGTGGTCACCGCGGGGTCGGTGAAATCGTCGGCTGGCACATAGACCGCCTGAATGGCGGTCACGGCAGAGCCTGCCACAGAGGCAATACGTTCCTGCAAGCCCGCCACTTCAGTCGCGAGCGTCGGCTGGTAACCCACGCGCGAGGGAAGGCGGCCTAGCAAGCTGGATACCTCGGCCCCGGCCTGAACAAAACGGAACACGTTATCCATCAGAAGAAGGACATTCTTGTGCTTCTGGTCGCGGAAGTATTCCGAAATCGTCAAGGCTGTGAGCGGAGCCCGCCAGCGCGCGCCGGGTGGCTCGTTCATCTGACCGTAGACCAGCACGGTGCGCTCCAGAACGCCCGAGTCCTGCATTTCAGTCAGCAGCTCATGCCCCTCGCGTGATCTCTCACCGACGCCCGCGAAGACGGAGATACCTTCATATTTCTCGACCATGGCGCGGATCAATTCCATCACCAGAACGGTCTTGCCCACGCCGGCGCCGCCGAACATCGCGGCCTTGCCGCCCCGAGCCATCGGCGTCAGCAGGTCGATCACCTTGATCCCCGTCTCAAATACGTCGGTGGCGCCAGTCTGGGATTTCAGAAGCGGCGGCAGGGCATGGATCGAGCGACGTGGTGTATCCTCAGGCAAGGCAGGCCCGTCGTCCTGCGGACTGCCCACCACATCCAGAAGCCTGCCGAGAACGGCTTCGCCCACAGGCACGGTCACCGGCGCGCCGCTGGCCTGCACCGGCACGCCTCGCGCAAGGCCCGCAGTGGATTGGAAGGCCACGGCGCGTATTGTCTTCTGATCGAGGTGGCTGTGGACTTCGAGAGTGAGGACGGTCGGGCGGTCCCATTTCACGACCAGGGCAGAATTGATCGGCGGCAGGTCGGAACCAGCAAAGACGACATCCACGACCGCCCCCCGGACGGCATGCACCACGCCGTCGAGAGGCAAGCCGCAATCATCCACCTTTGCGCCGTTCCCGACGCGGGTAGCGTCCATGTTCGGTGTCGGGTCTGAGCTTTTGGGTGTCAAACGGAGCCTCTTAGCTTGCCTGTCGCCGACAGCCAGCCAGAAAACAGCAGCCTGCGGGGAACACTTGAAAGAGGCATAGAACGCTGCACGACGGTCGGCGCTAACTTGCATCAATGCGGCCCCAACGGACGTTTGCCGCACAGGGCGTAAGCAAAATGCGCCGCATCCAGTTCCTAGTGGCCCGCGTGGACGACCTGGCTGGAAGAAAATAGCAGCGGCTTCGTGCCGGCACCCTTCATCGGTGCGCCGGACAAGGGCTTGGGTCCGATCGTGGCGGCGCCGGGCACCTACGTTCACCAAACCTGATCCCACGCCCGCTTTTGGCGGTGGTAGGCCGCAGTAAGTGCACGCGTCATTGGGCCATGAAACGAAGCGGCGCGATTCATGACGCCCGGGGTGAGGACGCTCGACCAAAGGCCGATTTCGGTCAACCGCACCGCAGTGAAGATAAACGTAGCACGCTCCTAACGCCGATCAGTGCGGTGAAGATTTATCTGCGGCACACACGTTCGTGTCGTCTAGCCAGACGATGAAATGAACGGAGAGGCGTCATGATCGGATATGTTGCGAATATCGAGGAACTGACGGAAGAAAACACCGACTTTCGGCGTGTTCTTTATTCAGGAACAAAGCTGCAACTGGTTCTGATGTCACTCGAGCCGGGGACTGAAATCGGTGGCGAGATACACGCTGACACGGACCAGTTCTTTCGCATCGAAGACGGCAAGGGACGTGTCGTGATCGATGGCACGCCGCACAAGGTTGGCCCCGGCGATGGTGTGGTTGTGCCCGCAGGTGCGCATCACAACGTGATCTGCACGGGCCATGAGGCGCTCAAGCTTTATACCCTTTACGGGCCGCCGCATCACAAGGACCAACTGGTTCAAAAGACCAAGGCCGAGGCCGATGTGTCCGACGAAGTCTTCTCAGGAAAAGCCACCGAGCACGCGGCAGAGGTGGTCCGGGTTTCATCCCAAACATGATGCGCGATGCATATAGTCCGCTCTCGGACAGCAGTTCAAACAACACAACACCCTAATCTCGAACAAAAAAAGGAAATCAAAATGTCACTTGATAGCAAGACTAAAGCACAACCCACCGCCGCAACCGATATCGAGGCGGTCAGTCGTCAATTGGCCTCCCTGCGGGAGGATATGTCGCGTCTCACTGAAACTGTCAGCGCGATTGCGGGACGGCGTGGAAGCCACATGGCCGCTGATATCGCCGAAGGCTTTGACCAGGCAAGACATTATGCCGAAAGCAAGGGACGCTCTGCAGAAGCGCAAGTGGAGGAGTCTGTTGCGGCCCACCCTTTCATGACAATTGGCCTCGCCGCGGGTGCGGGTTTTTTGGTTGGCGCCCTGTCGCGGCGGTGATGGGTTTTGTCGATGACATCGTGCACAGCATTGGCCGATACATCCGAAGGGACGCTAGACGATTGCTGTTGCCGATCTTGCTTACTCTGGCCGGTGGACTGACCGCAGCCGCAGGAGTGGCGTTCCTGACGGCCTGGGCGTATCTCACGCTCAGTATTGCGGTAGGGCAAGGTCCGGCGTCCCTCTTGATGGGCCTCGGATTAACAATTTTGGCTGCGGTCCTTCTGGTCTTCGCCAGAAATCGATTTACGAAAAGGGCTCTGACCGACCCACCGGTCTTCCAACCGGCGGCACCTGCAGCCGGCGAAACCGGTTTGGCCTCTCAGATTGCGTTCACGGCAGCATTTGTTCTGGCGCGATCCCTGGGCGAGGGCAGGCGGGACTGAAATTGGCCCGGTTGACCCAAGTTGGCGCGCTACGATTCAATCTGCGCAGCTTCTCCCAAAATTACCTATTTGCAGGAGACTGAAAATGACCTTTGAGTTCAGCGACGAGACAGCCATCGTGACCGGTGCCGCCTCCGGCATCGGCGCCGCAATCGCGCAGGATCTGGCACGCTACGGGGCACGGGTAGTTCTGGCGGATATGGACGAAGCAGGGATGTCTGCCGTGGCCGAACAGATCAGGGTATCCGGTGGGGAGGCCTTCATCCACAAGACCGACACAAGCGTTGCCGCTGAGGTGGAGGCCCTTGTGGCGTTCGCTGTGGCGAAGACGGGTGGATTGCATCTTCTTGTCAACAACGCCGGTATCGGTGGCCCCGCGCATCCGGTTGGGGAATATCCTCTGGATGGTTGGCAGCAGGTCATCGACGTCAACCTGACCGGTGTGTTTCATGGCATGCGCTTTGG
Organism: Kangsaoukella pontilimi; assembly: GCF_009830125.1. GTDB lineage: Bacteria > Pseudomonadota > Alphaproteobacteria > Rhodobacterales > Rhodobacteraceae > Kangsaoukella > Kangsaoukella pontilimi. Next base: position 963,926 of record NZ_WUPT01000002.1, read on the forward strand.
CCTTCCCGAAATGGTCAAGGTGGGCGGCGGCGCGATCGTCAATATGGCGTCTATCCTCGGGTCGGTCGGTTTTGCGATGGCCGGTGCCTATGTCGCCGCGAAACATGGGGTTGTTGGCCTGACTAAGGTTGCGGCCATCGAATACGCCAAGGCCGGGGTTCGGGTAAACGCGGTTGGTCCGGGCTTCATCGCGACGCCGCTTCTGGAAAAGCACCTTGACGCAGCGGCGCTGGACGGCATCGCCGCCCTGCACCCAATCGGGCGGCTGGGTGAGGCTGCGGAGGTGTCGGCGATGACCTGTTTCCTGCTCTCGGATCAGGCCAGTTTCATCACCGGAAGCTACCACCTCGTCGACGGGGGCTATACCGCGCAGTAAGCACCCGCTGCGTGGGCCTAACCGGTCACAACCCCATCGCCCACGACGATCTGTCGCCGACAGAAACCGGCAATCTTTTCGTCATGGGTCGAGATCAGGAAGGCCGTGCCTTCCTCGCGGTTGATCTGTCCGATCAGGTCCATCACCTGGTTTGCCGAGTCTCGGTCGAGGTTCCCGGTCGGCTCGTCCGCCAGCACCAGTTCCGGACTGTTCATCAAGGCACGGGCAACAGCGACTCGTTGCTTTTGCCCGCCCGAAAGGTTGGCCGAGGGGAATTCGATGCGGTCGGCGAGCCCCATGCGGGACAAGAGATCGCGGCCACGCGCACGGGCGGCGGGCGTCTCGCGCCCTTCACGTACGGCCGTGGGGAAGATCACGTTTTCCAGCGCAGTGAAATCCGGCAGAAGGTTGTGAAACTGGAAAACGAAGCCGATGTGGGCATTGCGAAACTCGGTCAGGGCCCGGTCATCGGCGGAAATCATGTCCTCGCCCAGCATGACGTAGCTGCCCGATGTAGGCTTCATCAAGGTGCCCAGTATCGTCAAGAGCGTGCTCTTGCCCGACCCCGACGGCCCCAGCAGCGCCGCCATCTCTCCGGTGTCGAGGCGCAAGGACAAGCCGCGCAGGACCCGTGTCGCGGCCTCTCCCGTCCCGTAGGTCTTGAACAGGTCGGTTACTTCCAGAAGCGCGCTCATTGGCCTATCGCCGTGACGGGATCCACGCGGGCGGCCGAACGTGCGGGCAGGATCGAGGCGAGGATCGCGCCGATGACGGTCAGCGTGATGGCCAGGCCATAGGATCCTTGCGTTATGTCCATTGGCAGGGTGCCTGGCTCGAAGGCATCGCGCGAGGGGAAGGGCAAGAGTGCAAGGTATCCCAGCGCCGCGCCCATGATGCCCCCCATCAGCCCGATCAGCGCGCCCTGCGTGACGAAGACGAAGATGACGAACCCGCGCCCGGCCCCCATCGCGCGCATGATCCCGATCTCGGGGCGGCGGCGGTAGGTCGACAGCAAGAGCGCCGAGGCGACGCCGATCACGATGGTGATGAGCGCGAAGGTTTTGAGGAAATACCCGGTCTGCGCCTGTGCGTTCAGCGCCTCCATCAATTGCTCCGCCCCGTCCGTCCAGGGCACCGCGTCAAGGCCCGTCAGGGCGCGGATCCGCAGGGCCGTGGCATCGGCCGCGTTCAGATCGCCCAGCTTGATCTCGATCCGCGTGACGCCTTGCGGCATGGCATAGAGCGTCCGGGCGGTCGACAGGCTGACAAAGGCCCGCGCGCTGTCCATGCTGCCATTACCGGTCTTGAAGATACCGCTGAGCGTCAGCGCCGCCGTGACACCGTTTGAGCTTTCCAGCCGCAGCGTCCGGCCGATCGACAGCGCCAGATCATCGGCCAGATCGCGACCCAGCACGATCAGGCCCGACCCAAGCCGCACATCCCCCTCGACCATGTAGCCCGCCAGATCGAGGATGGCGGATTCGCGACCCGGCTCCACCCCGGTCACGCTGACCTGTGCGACCTGCGCCCCGCGCGTGACGAACCCCGCGCCGCTGATCTGCGGCGAGACGGCCCTGACCCCCGGAACCCCTTCGATCTGAGGCAGCCAGGTCGCGGCCTCGGACAGCGTTGCGGTGCGGGTGCGCACCCGTTCGGCCACGACCAGCACATGGCCCTCGGGCGAGATCAGCACGGACGGGTCGTCGGTTTCGGCCTCGATGGTGATATGGCTGATGTCGCCCACGGTGCGCGACAAGATGAATTCGGCCAGCCCCCCGATCAGGGCCGACATGAAGATGAAGATGAACACGCCCACCGCCACGCCTGTGACCAACAGGGCCGTCTGGGCCTTGCTCGCCGTCAGATACCGGGTCGCGATCTTCAGGGCATAGAGCATCAGGGTTGATCCACCGCGACCGTCTGCCCATCCGCGATGCCTGTGGCGTCCACGATCACCGCCTCGCCCGCCTCAAGGCCCCCGGTCACGATGAGGCGTGCGGCCGGCCAGTCCACCACCGTCACGGGCCGCAACTCCGCCACGTCGTCCGACACCACGAAAACCCCGTCGCCGTTCAGCAAGGCGGTGCGCGGCACGGTCAGCGCGGCCTCGCGCTGCTCGACGATGATATTCGTCGCCACGGTAAGGCCGATGGGGGCCGAAACCGGGCTGTCGAAGGCGATCTTGATGGCAAGGCCTCCGGTGGCCTCGTCCACGCGGTTCGACACGAAGCTGACGTGACCCTCGCGCGTGGTGGATTCCCCGGCCAGTTGCACGATGGCGGACAGATCGACCGCGATCTGCCTCGCATAGGCCTCGTCCACATCCGCTTCGACGACCAATTCCGTGAGATCGGCCAAGGTCAGCAAACGTGCCGACGGGCCGACGATCTGCCCCGCCTCGGCGTCAAGCTCAAGGACGGTGCCCGCAACGGGCGCCCGGATCGTGTAGGTGCCAAGCACGATCTGCGCCTGGTCGAGCAGCGCGGTCAGGCGCGCCACCTCCTGTGCCGCGGATCGCAGGGCGAAGGCATCCGCCTCCAGCACTGTCCTTGGGACGTTGTCGCCCAGCACGACAGCGCGATCATAGGCCTCCGACGCTTGTTGCTGCGTCACGTGCGCGGCGTCGAGCGTGGCCATGGCCTGCCGGACGGCGGCGGTCTGCGCGCCCGCATCGAGCTGCGCGAGGATCTGGTCTGCCTCGACCATGTCACCCTCTGCCACCGGAAGCTGCGCGAGGGTGCCGGAAACCACCGATCTGACATCGACGGACCGAACCGCCGCAATCCGGCCGTTGACGGCAAGCACACGCGTTACCGGGGCGAGGGTCGCGATCTCGACCGATACAAGGGTCGGCCGTGCCATCCAGACCTGCGACCAGACCAGGCCGCCAACCGCAAGGACCAGCAGGCCCGCACCCCCCCAAAGCCATCGGCGACGCCTTTTGACAGGCGCGGGCGCGACCGGGCGCAGGGCTGGCACGCGCGGCGCGGATGCAGCCTCGTTTTCCGTTCCGGCGCGCGGGTTATCCTGTGTCTCTATGGTGTTTGCCGAGGCCAAGCTGGATCCTTCCCGAACGTCATTCCGCATGGGCGGAGTGATAGCTCCGGTCAGACAGCGGCTGGGATAAGATATCCGACCAGCGAGACCGCGCCCTGACATGGATCAGGGACGCCACCGGCATCGCCATGGCATTTCGAAAGGGAAGAGGCCACCTGCGCGTGTGTCGCCCGGCCTTGAGCTGGTTGTCCAATGGGAGGCCCCGATGCCCGACGATCCATATGAGGTGCTTGGCCTGACCAAGGCCGCATTGGCCGACGACATCAAGAAGGCGTATCGGAAACTGGTGCGGACAAGCCATCCTGACTTGCATCCCGACGATGCCGGGGCCGAGGCGCGGTTCAAGGCAATCTCTGCTGCCTATGAGATCCTGAAAGATCCCGAGACCCGCGCCCGATATGATGCGGGAGAGATCGACGGGCTCGGCGCAGAGCGCCCACAGCGGCAGTACTATCGTGATTTCGCAGACGCGTCGGACAACGCCTACCAGCAAACGCGCGGGTTTGGGCAGAATGCCGATCCGGCGGACATCTTCGCGGAGATCCTGCGTAGTCGTTCGCGGTCGTCCGGTGGCGACTTTTCTGACGGTGTGTTTTCAGCCCATGGCCCGGATGTGCGCTATACGCTTGAGGTGCCGTTTCTGGATGCAGCACGAGGTGCCGAGACCCGTATCACACTGCCGGATGGCCAGAGCCTCGCCGTCAAGATCCCAAGGGGCACTGAGGACGGCCAGACGCTCCGGTTGCGCGGAAAAGGCGCGCCCGGCTTCGGTGGTGGCCCGGCAGGGGATGCGCTCGTCACCGTTCTGGTGCGGCCCCACCCGGTGTTCCGTCGTGACGGCGACGACATTCTCGTGACGCTCCCGATCACCATCGACGAGGCTGTTCTCGGCGGCAAGGTCACGGCACCGACCATCGACGGCCCCGTAGGTCTCACCATTCCCCCGGGGACGAGCTCTGGCCAGGTTCTGCGTCTGCGGGCGCGCGGGGTCGCACGGGCAGGGCGCCAGACAAAGGGCGACCAGCGGGTCGAGCTGAAGATCGTCGCGCCGCCTGACGTGGACGTTGGACTGCGCGAGTTCCTTGCGGAATGGCGCAAGACCCATGCCTACGACCCGCGCGCCGATCTGATGAAAGGGGCCGGGACATGACAGACCGCTATTCCGAAGACGACGTCGTTGCCAGCGTGACGCGGCTGACCCGCAGCCAGCTTGTCACCTTCATCGAATGTGATTTCGTCAGGCCAGACCGCCAAGCGGGCGCGTATGTCTTTCGCCGCATCGATCTCGCGCGGCTGGAGCTTTTGTGCGATCTGTCCCAAGACCTCGATCTGGATGAGATCGGCCTGGGCATCGTGATCTCGCTCATCGACCAATTGCACGCCGCGCGGCAGGATATCGCGACCATGTCGCGCGCGATAGCCGCCCTGCCGGCCGACCTGCAGGCCCAGATCATGGCGGAAATGAAAAGGCCTTGAGCGGAATTCCAGCGGGACCGAGAAGCGGTGTCCCTACGTCCAACAAAACGCTACGCCTGTTCCCGGCGCCGATGTTGGCATGCGGGTCACGCAGCGCCTGCCCCATCAAAGAACAATGATTTTTCTTGTCGCATAGTCGTCGCAACGTCTTTGCTAAGGTCTTTCTGAGACTAAGTCGCCTTTGGCGCCGATGGGGGATTGGGCTGAAACCCAAGTCGCCAGAGACGGTTGGGCAGTTTGCGTGTGCGGATCGTGTGTACAGGGCGTACCGGCGCTCTGCTCTGAGGGCGCGAAAGCGGAAATCGCGACATCCGCACCTTGTTACGCCCCGCTCGCCAATTCTACGCCACAAGCCGCGGCACCACGCCCTCGACCAACCGCAGGAATCGTGAGTTGCGAGCCCCCGCAACTAGCCCCTTGAGAAACCGAATAAATTTCAGTGGAGTGGCGAGCGGCGAGATATCGCCCTTCTTCCAGAACGAGCAAAAAAATGGCGCCGTAGGTGCAAATCACCCCGCAACCAACTGCGACGGCATATTGCAGAGTCCAATCGGCCTCATTTTCGTGATGGATGATGAAAATTGTGAAATTATTTCAATAGATTGCGGACTTTTATGTGTGCAGATGATGTTCGTGTTTCGATCATGTGATTTTGCGCTGCGTCGCTGCCTTTTCGGTCAGTGGTCGGAGAATCGTGCCTTCAATGTTTATGAATACTGGCCGGCGACGGCTGGTTGATGGTGACAAGTTCACGGGCATGTCTGTTTCACGGGCATGTCTGTGTGGGGCACGTGCCCTCCGGCCTCGTGCTTGCTCGGCGCCTGAGTGCGCCGACAAAGCCAAGTTCAGGCGGCCGAGGCGAAGCCTTGTTATCGGACAGCTCCGCGACCACCGAGATTTTAAGAGACTACGCCGTGATGCGGGGGCAAGCGTGATTGCCCGACCGACCCCAACACGACGGTCAGGAACTACGCCCTTCATCGATCCAACACGCGAAGCCAATCGGCGATATGCCGACCAATGGCTTTGGGTTGGTCCTCCTGAGCGAAGTGTCGCGCCTCGCCGCCGTAGCGGATTTCGATATTGTTGTAATTGTCCTGCATCCAACGCGCGGCCTCTGGCGGGACAATGGCGCCCGGATCGAAATAGATCAGAAGTTTCGGGGTCTCCGAAAGGCGAAGCCAATCGCCGACCTCCTGCACGACTGCGACATTGCGGGCCGGCTCACCGGCGATGGGGAGTTCGTTGGGCCACATGCGGATCGGCTCCCGCGCGGCGGGATCGGCGAAGGGCGCGCGATACGCCTCCATTTCGGTGTCGGTCAGCTGGCGGATAACTTGCGCAGGCAGGATCTGTTCGATGAAGACGTTCTGTTCGATCAGAAGCTGCGGCCCGGTTTCGGGGTCGCGGAACGCGCGGAAGATGTCGGCAGCAGGCCCTAGAGCCTCGATCGTCTCAACCGGGAAGGCCGGCGGGATGATTGCCTCGAGAAAGGCGACGGCATGCACGTTCTCCTCGTTCTGTCGCGCGTAGTTCAGGCCAAGAACCGACCCCCAGTCGTGCAGAACAAGCGTGACATCTTCGAGAGCGAGTGCCTCGATGAACCCTTCGACGTAGCGATAGTGATTTTGAAACGCATAGTCGATCTGGGGTTTGTCAGATCGACCAAAGCCCACAAGATCGGGCGCGATGACCCTGCCCGAGTCTTCGAGGAGCGGGATCACGTTACGCCAAAGATAAGAGGATGTGGGATTGCCATGCAGAAGCAGAATAGGTTTTCCTTCGCCAATCTCGAGGTAGTGCAACCGCGCCCCCTCGACCTCGATGAAATTCGAGCGTGGTTCGGCCGCGGCGGGCGACAACGGGGCGGTAAGTGCCGCGCCGAACAGGGCATGAATGATTAGACGTTTCATGTCGGTCTCCGTGGTTTTGAAGGTTCCAGGAACAAGCATTGAAGAGGTTGAACCGCCTCGGGCGTGGGTCGTCGGCGCGGTTCAATTGTGGTCTGACCCAAGTGCAGCGCAGGTTCAGTAACAGTGCGCTTCAGGCGGGAAATTCGTCTCAACCTGACAGGATGAGGCCAGCGCTCAGAAGGATGAGGCCGGACAAGAAAAGCAGGAGGCCGCGGCTCCAGATGCCAGCCGAAAATCGCGCCAACAGTACGCGGCCGCCCAGCAACCAGGCTCCGTTGCACAAGGGGGCGATGATCACGAAGGTCAATGACATCAGCGCCGCGCGATGCCACGCTTGGTCGGCCAGATTCGAGTAGGCTGCCGTGACCGCCGCAACCATGGCCCAGGCCTTCGGATTGACCCATTGGAACAGCGCGGCCTCTATCAAGGTCATGGGACGCGCGCCCGAAGACCGGCCGAGGGTGTCTTCTGCGGCTTTCTCGGGAAACAACGCTGGTCTGGCGAGTTGCCACGCGAGGACGCAAAGCCAGGCAATCCCCGCCCATTTCAGGACTACGAGGAGGAGCGGCCACCGGTCGAGCACAGCGCCGAGGCCGAACGCGACAGACGACAGCATGACTGAGAACCCCAGTGCAATTCCGGCGATATGCGGAGCCGTCGCGCGTATCCCGAACGCCGCGCCCGAGGCTGCGACCATAAGGTTGTTGGGACCCGGCGTTATCGACGCGACAAAGGCGACATTCACAAACGCAAGAAGCACGGAAGGATCGAAAAACGTCATTGCGAAGCGCCTATTCTTGTGGGTGGGAAACGGGCCAGCCAGAGAGCGCGCACCCGGGGGGGGCGCCGAGCGCCGAACGCGGCAGGCTCTGCTAGGCGGCCTCCCGCGTTGCGCGGGCTTCGACGAAACGCCGGTTGGCGGCGACGAGTTGGCCGATCTGCTTTCGGATCTGCCGCTTCATCAGCGGTCCCAGCAGGCGCCCGAGCACACCCAGCTTCGGGACGAACGACAAGCTGAAGGTCAGCTCCGTGCGGCCTGTCGTAAGGGGGGCGAGGGCGATGCGCGCAGTCGCCGATTGCATAGGGATGGTTCCGTCATAGATGTCGACGACCATCAGTTGTTCCGGCACGTATTCGACGATGCGCTCCTTGATGTGGTTCTTTCCATCCGCAAGGTCGCACTGACGCTGCGCACCCAGTCCTGTACTGGCGCTGTTGTCGATCAGGAACGATCGCTTCAGGTTCGGATTGAACTGGTCGATGTGTCCGAAATTGTCCCATGTGGCCCAGACCTTGGAGACCGGGGCTTCGATTACGGTTTTGACGACGGCTGTCGGCATGGTTTGAGTCCTCTCTGATGTTTTTCTCGCTGGTGTGTTGACACACCCGGAGCGGTCCTTTGTCCGCTCCGGGCGTCAACAGGTCATCATTCGGCGGGGGGGACGAAGGCCGGCGCGAGAACCATGTTGTTGAGCGACGTGCTGGCAATGCGCAGATCGATGGCCTGCTGATAGGCATCCGAGTTGTACCAGCCCTGCTTGGCGGCTTCTTCGGAGGGAAATTCGATCACCACGGTCCAGTTGCCGCTCCATGCGCCTTCGAGCGTGTCGACCGTGGGCGAAGCCACAAGAACGCGTCCGCCATTTCCGAGCACCTGCGGGCCGGCCGCGGCGCCGTATTCCTCGAAGAAGGCAGTGTGATCCTCGATCTGGATTTGTGCGATCATGTAGACGGGGTCGGCCATGGCCGGTGCGGTGAGCGCTGTGGTTGCGATGGCCATCGTCGTCAGGGCCTTGAAGATCGGGTGCATTGAAGTCTCCTTGCGGGTTTTGTGATTTCATTCTCTGTGGAAAGCTGTTTATTTGCGGCATTAATGCCAATCAACGCGAGGTTGCGCACATAAATGGGCAAAAATGCACGCACGTCACTTCCTTGGTCCGACGCACCGTTCCTGCTGGCCCTAGCGAGATCCGGCAACTTCATGGCCGCTGCGCGCGAGCTTGGGGTTGACAGAACGACCGTCGCGCGAAGGCTTGACCGTCTCGAAGAGCGCCTCGGCACGAAGCTGTTCGAACGGATTTCCGGGGAACTCGAACTGACGCTTCACGGCCGCCGGACGCTGGCCGTCATGGAACGGGCCGAACAGGAACTCAGTCATCTCTACCCCGACAAGGACGATGCCAGGATCGCTTTTGGCAAGGTGCGCGTGTCGCTTTCCCCGCATGTGCTGGCCGGGTTCTCCAAAGAGGTTATCCGCTTTGCTGAGTCCCATCCTCAGATATTCCCGGTGCTGGCGACATCGGATCGCTTCGTCGATCTGCATCGCTACGAGGCCGATATCGCTCTGCGGGTGGCCGTGACGCGGCCGCACGATCTGCACAGCATCGATCTCGGTCCGGTCCGCTTCGGTCTATACAGCAGGAGCGATCAGAGGGGCCCTCTGCGCGCTGTCCTGACGCCGCCGGGCCAGACGGAACTGCCCCGGGAATTCGTGCCGCAATCCGAGACGCCCATTGTCGTCGCGAGTGTCGACGGCGTTCTGCCAACCCGCGAGCTGGTTCTGGCCGGGGCTGGGGCAGGGCTTCTGCCGCAATTCATCGCAGAGGATGATCCACGTCTGGCGCTCGTGTCCGACGGTCTTGCGGAAGGGCGACATCGCCTTTGGATAAGCTGCCTTGCCGAGCAGAAGGCCAATTCGCGGATCAGAACGGCGATGAAGGGCTTGTCGGGAGAGATCGCGCAGCGATTGAAGGCGCTCGATCCGGGCGGGCGGTAAAGCGCCCGGGTGTGACCGGTCATGGCCGGTTTAGGGGGACATCGGGCTGGTGCGTCGCCCGATGCCGGTCGGGTATCAAGGCGGGACGGACCGGCCATCGATGTGGTCTTCAACTACTCTGGCCTTGTATTTCCAGCAGTTGCGCGTGTTCCTTTTGCTCCGCCCGCAGTCGGCTGATCGCGATGAAATGGAAGCCCATGAAGATCGGAACGAAATAGGCGGGGAACAAGGCCAATGGGTAGTCGTTGATGATGTTCGGTGCATCCTTCGACAGAGTGTGGAACATCCCCTCCGACGTCATGACGCCAAGCACTACAGCAATCGCGAAGTCCGCAAGTCCTATGGTGTTGGCGCGCGCCAGTTTCCGGCGCGCATCGGGCGCCCCCGCGGCCAGGGCTCGGGTCGCCTGATACCCGGCGATACCGGCCCAGATGTCGCCCAGACCCGCGGGAATGGCGAATTCCGGCGGTACACGGCCTATCAGCCAGCCGACCAGGAACAGCCCGCCCATCACCCGCGCGATCTGGAAGGACGCAATCGCGCTGAGCGGCGCTGCATCGGTGATCTGCCGCCCCGTCGCTGTCTTCCGCGCCAGCCCCCATATCAGGACCGCGCCGCCAATGAGAAAACCGATGACCACGGGCGGTTCGGCGAAGCTGTCGGGTACACGGAACGCCCCGATCTGTGCCAGCGGCACACTCGCCGCGAACCACACGCCACTGATCAGCGCCGTCCAAAACGCCGCCTGCGTGATCTGGAAGCCCGACAGGCCTGCGCGCACCGCACCGAGGGCAAGTATGGCCATGACCCAAACGGGCAGGGTCACGGCGAAAACGCGCACGAAAATCTCAAGAACGTCAAACATAGGTTGCTTCCTCTTTGGTGCTGTGCGTGGCGGAAGTGTCAGGGGGCACCGTGGTGGGATCGTCGGCGTACCATGCTTCGATCGCCTCGCAGATTGGGCCGGGTGCATCCTCCTGGATGAAGTGGCCGGCATTGCGCAGGGTGATGTCCCTGTGGTTCGGGAATGCCGCACGGAACTGGTCCCGCTCTGCTGTCTTGAAGGCAAAATCGCTGTCGCCCCACAGGATCAGGGCGGGTTTGTCCGCTATCTCCGGCAGCGCGGCCTCGATCCGGGATAGGAACGGGCCCGCTGCAACCAGTTGTCGCGGGAAGATCGCCGTCGGGCGGCGCGCGTCGCGTTGGCGGAACGGGGCGAGATACATGTCCCACTCCGGCCGCGTCAGTTTGTTCACGACCCCAGCGGTAAAGAACCACCGGACCACGCCGTTGAAGGACCATGCCGCGAACCGCCCCGCGGCTCCCCCCATGACGGTCGAGAAGACGCGCGGTCCGCGCCGCCGGAACGGCCCGGCGAACGTGTTGCCAATGATAAGCCGGTCGATCCGATCCGGTCGCGCCAGTGTCGCGGCAAGCCCGATCGGCCCGCCCCAGTCCTGCATCATCACGCCCGCGCCGCGCAGATCGAGCGTGTCGATGAAGGCGACGATCGCCTCGCTCTGCTCACGTGCTGTATAGCCGTATCCGCTCCGGGCCGTGGACAGACCGAAGCCCGGAAGGTCCGGCGCGATGCAGCGAAAGCGGCGGCTCAGCCGCGGGATGATCTTGCGATACAAGAACGACCAGGCCGGGTTTCCGTGTAACAGCAAAAGGACCGGCCCGGACCCTTCGTCGACATAGTGGAGCCGCGTGCCATCGGTGAGCGTCAGCCACCGCGATGTGAACGGATAGAGTTCCGGATCGGGCCTGAAGCGCATGGGTCATTCCGCCATTGGCACAGCGGCGTCGACGTTCGCCGCGCGGTATTCGGCAAGGCTTTTGACCGGCGCGACCTCCTGCACCGCTCCGGTGGCCACGTCATAGAGCATCGCGGACACTGTCATCGCGTCGGGCATGCCCGGCGCGTTCGCAAGCCGGCTGATATCCGTCATGAGGTCGGCAGCCTGATCGGTGATGGCATATTCGGAGACGTCGATGCCGAATTTCTGCTGCAGCATTCCCTGCAACTGCGGATCCGCCAGGCGCTGCGCCCCGCAACTGGTGTGCTGGAGCAGAACGATATTGAATGCGGATTCCTGCCCACCCGTGGCTGCGCCGACAAGGACGGTCAGGGTCACGATCTCTTCGATGACGGCCTTGGTCACCCGTCCACCGTTGTTGCGGGTTACGATGGCCTCGCCGAGATCGAGGCCGAGGATATGGGCCGGATCGACCCGTGCGTCGACGCAGGTCACGATCAGAGTGCGCAGTTGGGGCAAGATGGGCATGTCTCCACGATCGAATGTGGCCGCGAAGCGGGCGTTACGGGCGATCAGCTCATTGTGAGTGCTCATGGGAAGGGTTCCTCTGTCCTGGTTGGGAGGTGGCGCGTGGGCCGTGGATCAAGCGACGCGCAGACGTGCGGCTTCGAGGGGGGTATGGCCGCCCCGCCAATCGGCGTCGTCCTGTGCGTAGGTCGGCTCGGCGATCCGGACAAAATCGCGCGCCTCCTCGGCCGCATTCAGGTCAAATGGCCGTGTCAGGAGCATCTTGGCGAACCCACCCATTGCACCCAGCGTTCGAGTGAAGCTGCGGCTCAGGTCGGGGCGTTCCTGAACATGCCTGCGCACGATTGTCTCGAATGGCTCGGGCTCGCGCCCGCCAACCCTCGCCACGTGATCGGTTGGCGCTCCGACGGCAAAGGTGCCCCGGCGGTATTCCTCGGCATAGAGCGCCAATTGCGTCACGGCGGCGATGGAATAGTTCGAGGGCGGATTTGCCTTCAGCGCCTTCACCATCATGCGCTCGGAGATGTTCATGTACCGGACCTTGCGGCCCAGGGCTCGGCCCATTGCCGCCGCGATATCGTTCGGAGACAGGAGCTCCGGTCCTGTCGGGCGATACGTCTGGCCTGCATGCGCATCGGCATCGGTCAAAGCTGCCACGACCACGCGCGCAATATCCTCGTTGGAAGGCGCCGCGTTCTTCTTCACCTGACCGTCGCCAAGCGGCATGCTGAAGACGCCCAGATGCGCCGCCATATCCAGCACCATCAGGTAGTTGTCAGCAAACCAGCCCGGATTGACCGTAGTCACCGACATCTCGCCCCGCATTCCGATCAGAATATCGCTGATGTAGACCTCGCGGGTAAACAGCGACGGGTGGTTCGCACTGGACAGCCATTGGCTGAGCGTCACGACGTGCTCCAGCTTTGCCTCAAAGGCTGCGGCGGTGAAGACAGCATTGAAGTGCAAGCCATTGGGCGCGGTCGGTGCGCATTGATAGGCCCTCTGCACGCCGCGCATCGCCGCGCGCATATCTGGCAATGCGTATTGATTGGCGACCATCACCTCGGCGCCGGCACGCTCCAACTGCTCTGACCTATGGTCGCGTCGTCGAACGAGCGCCCGAACGGGAAAATCCCGATGCCGCAGCATCAACGCGGTTTGGAGACCGGTTTTACCGCTTGCGCTGGTGACAAGGATCTTTGGCTTTCGGGACATTGGCAGGCGCTCCATTTAGATGTCGATTGTAATCTTTAATTATAGATGATAATCAAAATCCAAAGTGTCAAGCCCCGGAGGCCGACCTGATGCCGAGAATGTCAGCGGACGAAAAACAGAAGAGCCACCAGCGCATCCTCAAGGCGGCCTCGCGGCTTTTCCGAGAGCGCGGGATCGAAACGACCAGCGTCGCTGACGTCATGAAGGCCGCAGGGCTGACTCATGGCGGCTTCTACCGGCATTTCGACTCTAAAGAGGCTCTGGTCGCTGCTGCGTTCAGCCATGCGGTGGACGAGGTGGTCTCAGAGGTCGAGGCGACACCTGCCGGTCCGGAACGTGATGCAGCCCGGGACCTTTACGTCGCGCGCTACCTCTCGACGGAACATTTGGACGGCCGCGGTGAAGGCTGCCCCCTTGCCGCCATGGGGGCCGAAATTGTCCGACTGGGCGGTGCAGCCGAGGCCGAAGCATCTGATGCCGTCGAACGCATGGCCCGGCTGCTCACCGCCGACGACCGCGGGACGTCGGACAAGGGTGTAGCAACCATGGCATTGCTTTTGGGCACGATCACACTCGCCCGCTTGGCCAAAAGCCGGGAGCTTTCAGACACGATTCTCGATGCAGGAAAGCGAGGGACCGCGCTTTTGGATCAGCGCTGGTGAGGTCGGTCGAAGCGTACGCGACTATACTTCGTCCGCGCGAGGAGTGCGACGAGATCGGCCAGCGCCAGTTTGTGCTCGCGTGCTTGCCTTATCGGACGGCTCAGTAGCATCGCGCCACGCCCTACGGTGTCCAGAGGTACCGCTTCGACGATGTGCCGTACCCGAAATTGTGCGACCTCGGCTTCGTGAATCCTGTTGACGCGACACCTTTTGGTGTTGTTTGTTATTTAACACCATAGGGTGTCATGAAGGAATCCCTGATGAAAAACATAATCACAACAATCGCCACGCTTGCGGTTTCCGCCTCTGCAGTTGTCGCAGGAGATATTGTCAATCTGCCCGCTGACGTACTGGATTGGCAGGTCACCTCTGAGGGCGCCGCCTTTGCCGCGCTCGACGGCGACAGGTTAAATGGCGAATACATGGCGATGGTCCGGCTCCCCGCTGGGCTGGCCAGCCCCGAGCATGTCAAGACGGCAAACATCTACGGCATCGTCATGGCGGGCACGTTTTTGCACACTACAGCCGAAATGAAGCCGTCGGAGCGCCAGCCCATCGGTCCCGGCTCTTATTACATGATCCCCGGCGGGATGCCGCATGTCAGCGCCTGCGTCTCGGACACGCCATGCGTTGCATTCCTGTATCAGGATGGAGCATTCGACTTCAACGTGGTGCAGAGATGAGCCTACAAGGCGCGTTCCGCGCCCTTGCCGACCCGACCCGACGCGAGATTTTGGTCCTGCTGACCAACCGGGACATGACGGTGAGCGAGGTTTGCAGCCGCTTCGAAATCACCCGCACGGCAGTGAAGAAGCATCTCACTATCCTTGAAGAGGGCGGTTTGGTGACCGCATGGCCGCAGGGGCGGGACCGCATAAACCGCCTCAGTCCCGAGCCGCTGCAGGCGGTTTCCGATTGGGTCGGATTCTTCAGCCAGTTCTGGGATGGACGATTGGATGCCTTGCAGGACGCGATCCGCAACGAACCGAACAGGAAAAAACAGATGAATGATATGATCGTAAAGACCGCCTATTTCGATGTGCCGCCGGAAACTGTTTGGACGTTCCTGACCGACAAGGACAAGCTGGGCATTTGGTTTCATCCGGCCAAGGCGAACCTGGTCGGAGGCGAAGCCTTCGAATGCTATCGGACGGCTGATGACGGCGCGAAAGTACGCCAGATCTGGGGGAAGGTCCTGGTGGCCGAGGCCCCGACCCGGTTGGTTCACACCTTCGAGATCGCCCCATTCAACGGCAAAGAGACCCGTGTGGAATGGGAGTTGGAAGCGGTGCGAGGTGGAACGCGGCTGACACTGACGCATAGCGGTATCGCCGATGCGGCTGGCGAGACGTCCCTGCCTCTGGTGATGGCGCTGGATTCCGGTTGGGACGAGCACATCCGTTCGTTGCGCAACCAGGCCAAGGGTGGCGGACAATGACCGCCGGATTTCTGATCATCGGCGCCAGTCGCGGCATTGGATGGGCGCTGGCCTACGATTGGCGAAACGAATGCGCGAAGTGACCGGCATATCCCGCAACCCGCCCCAGATGGCGTCCTCGATGAAGAGCCGCGCCTGACGTTGGTCGGCATTTTCTTCCCGACATTGCGGACGCCGTTCGGTTCGATGATCATAATCCAGCCTCGCTTCGTGCGAGCGCAGAAGAATGGTTTGGTCTCCTAACCGGCAGCGACTACTTTATGTCGTGGACGAGGCCTTCGCGATGCTAGCAGGTTGAGCGTTCCCAACAGCCCTGCATATTCTCGTGGATCGCAAAGATCAGTTTCGATCAAATCCACTCTGCACTCACCGAACTTGACAGACCGCTTTTGGCGGATGTCTTCACCGAAATCCGCCGGCAAATATTCGAAGAATTCAACGCAGGGCAATTTCGTGCAACGTGCCCTCGCGCGCAAGCAGCGCGACTTCGCCGCGTTCTGCGCGCGGGCAACAGTGGAACGGCGTGCAATAGGGCCGCGTGATGCAAAAAAGACCTGCGCGCCCGCGTTGCTGGTGTGCTCAAGTGCATATCACAGCCCGTGGGAGGTGAGAGCGGAGACAGTCGACGTCAGACCCCTCCGGCCACGCCTGAACAAACCGATTTGTTGCTCTCCCCCCTGAGGAATCGGGTCGCAACACAAGTGGTCGGAGGGGATTGTACAGCTTGCATGCGCTAACTGAGTGCATAGGGGCGTATCGGCGCGCTCCTTTGTCAGCGCCAAAGCTGAAATTGCGTCATCCGCACCTTTTTCACGCCAGGCCCGCCTATTCTAAGTGGCAACCCGCGGGACCACGCTCTCCAGCAACCGCAGGAATCGTGAGTTGCGAGCCCCCGCAACCAATCTCTCACAAAATGAATGGCTTAGGCGATCGCATCATCCGTGTCGTCGATCGTGCGTGCCGTATTATCCTTACAGGACGACGGCAAAAGCCACCCATGCCGTGACCTCTGACGTCAGTTGAACCGTGCCAAGGACATCGCCCGTCTGGCCGCCGAGCAGGCGTCGGGCGGCCAGAGATACCGCCAGCGCGGATAAGGCGATTGCGGCCAGCGCGGGAAGCGTGGCGGTGCCGGTGAGCAGGGCCAAGCCGACCAACGCAACGCCGCCCGGCAAGAGCGACGCGTTTTTTACGCCTGATGCGTGGTGACCAAGGCCATCCGTCCGTGCGCGCGGCAAGTGAACGAGGGCGGCGAGCATCGCCAGCCGGCTGCCCGTTCCGATAAGGGCGAATTCGCTCCAGCCGGCGCGGCCTCCGAGACCCGAAACAGACACGACCGAAAGCGTCACTGCAAAGATTAGGGCCAGCACGCCATAGGTGCCGATGCGGCTGTCGCGCATGATCTCGAGCCGTCGCGCCGCGTCGCGACCGCCAAGCGCGTCCGCGAAATCGGCCAGCCCGTCGTGGTGAAGTCCGCCGGTCACTGCCACAACTGCGCCGACGGCAAGCAACGCTGCCAGAACCGATGCTGCGCCAGCCGCCGTCAGACCTGCGAATACGGCCCAGCCCACAGTTCCCGTGACGATTCCGACAAGCGGATAGGCCCATGCCGCATCGGCCAGTGACGGGGCAGGCTCCTTGAGACGCCCTGCCGGGATGACCGTGAGCAGCATCAGCGCAAGCCGCGCCTCGTCCAGACGGCGGGGCGGGGTCATCCGTCGGCGATCCCCGCCTCCTCGAAGGTGGCCATACCGTTGTGACAGGCCAGCGCGCCTCGGAGTACCATCAGGGCCAGCGCGGCACCGGTGCCCTCGCCAAGGGCCATGCCAAGGTCGAGGATCGGGGCCTTGTCGAGCCGCTCACACAGGCGGATATGTCCCGGCTCGGCGCTTTTGTGAGCGACGAGGCAGTGATCGAGAAGCGCCGGGTCGGCGGCCGCAAGAGGAGATATTGCGGCGGTGCAGATATAACCGTCGAGAATAACCGGAATACGGTGCCGGCGTGCTTCCAGTACCGCGCCACAGATCGCCGCCTGTTCGCGTCCGCCGAGCGCGGCCAGTGTCTCCGCCGGGTCAAGCCCCGCATGGCGGGTGACGGCGGCGGCAACGACGCGTGACTTGAGCGACATGCCTTCGGCGTCCGAGCCGGTGCCGCGTCCGACCCAGTCCGACGCCTCGCCACCGAAGACGGCATGGGCGAGGGCGGCGGAGATGGTCGAATTGCCGATGCCCATTTCGCCAAGGATCAGGATATCGGCCTCGGAATCGACGGCGGCGGCGCCACGGCTCATGGCGTCCTGGCATTCGTCGGCGGTCATCGCCGGGCCCTCGGTGATGTCACCGGTTGGACGGTCGAGATCGAGCGCGACGACGCCAAGGGTGGCGCCGGCGACCGTGGCAAGCTGGTTGATCGCCGCTCCGCCGGCGGCGAAGTTGTCCACCATCAGGCCGGTCACAGCTTGGGGGAAAGGGTTCACGCCCTGGGCGCACACGCCATGATTTCCTGCAAATACAAGAGCTTGCGCGCGATCTATCGCCGGACGGTTGGTGCCCTTCCAGCCGGCCATGAAGACGGCTAGGTCTTCGAGACGGCCAAGCGAACCGGGCGGTTTCGTCAACTGCGCCTGACGCGCCCGTGCCCGCTCTGCCGCGTCATTGTCGAACTGCGGCAGGTCGTCTGCCGACGGAAAGGAGGTTCCGGACAGGGCGAACGGCGTTTGGTCATTCATGTGGTTTGATCCTTAGCGGGCATCCCGAAACCGAGAGCCAGACCTCGTCGCAGCAGGCTGCGACCTGTTGATTGAGTTGTCCGGCGGCGCTCCGAAATTGGCGCGCCAGACGGTTTTCCGGGACGATTCCCGCGCCGACCTCATTCGTGACGAAGACGACCGGAGATTCAAGGGTGGGGATCAGGTCCGTCAGGGCGTCGGCCTCGGCCTGCCAATCGGCCTTGGAAAGCATGAGATTGGTCAGCCACATGGTCAGGCAATCGACCAGCCGCGGTGCCGCGCCGTCGCTGTCGCGCAGCGCGGTCACGATGTCGGTCGGGGCTTCGATTGTCGTCCAGCCGGGGCCGCGAGAGGCGCGGTGACGTGCGATCTTGGCCCGCATCTCGTCGTCGTGGGCTTGCGACGTGGCGATGTAGACGGGGGATGCACCACGGCCGAGGGTCAGCCTCTCGGCCAGGGCGCTTTTGCCCGAATTCGCTCCGCCCGTAACCAATATCGACTTTCCCATGCGGGCGTGTAAACCAGAGTTCCAAACCGAAAGGAAGCATCAGACGCCATGGCTTTGCCCGCGCTCGAACTCTGGCTGATCCGCCATGCGCCGACCGATTTTTCAGGGCGGCTGGCGGGGCGCACCGATGTCGAGGCGGTTTTGCCCGGCGCGGCGGCGCTGGCCTTGGCGCGCACTCAACTTCAGGGCGCTGGCCGCGTGGTGGCAAGCCCTGCGCAGCGGACGATTGCCACGGCGCGAGCGCTGTTTCCCGGCCGCGAGATCGATACCGACCCCTATCTCTGGGAGCAGGATTTCGGCGCGGATGAGGGGCGTGCCTATAGCGATCTGCCCGACCTCGGCCCGCTCACGCGGGCGGCTTTGGCCGATCATGTTCCGCCGGGCGGGGAGAGTTTTGCCGAGATGGCGGCACGGGTCATGCCGGCCTTGCGCGGGTTGCGCCGCAGGGTGCCGGCCAGCGTCGGGTCGGTGCCTGCCGTTGCGGTTGTGGCCCACGCAGGCACCGTTCGTGCGGCACTCGGCATGGCATTGGGCGAGCTGTCGCTTGGCCTTGCCTTCGACATCTCACCCCTGTCGCTGACCACGATCCGGTTTTTCGGGGATGAGGCGGCGATCCTTGGCGTAAATCGTCCACTCGTCGCATGAAAGTTCGCGTCCAAGGGCATTTCGGGGAATGGCTGCAGGGATGCTATGGCCCGGCAGGGGACATCGCGCTGGTTACGGTGCGCTGCCCTGCGCTTGGCGTCACGGTCGAGAGGCTGGGCGGCGGCGCCCTGTCGCTGGACGATCCGGGCGGTGTTCTGACCGAAGCGCGGGCGCGGGCGATTTTGGAGAAACTCGGGCTGCCAGAAGGTCGGTTTCGGCTGAGCGCGGAGATGCCGCCCGGCGGCGGGGCAGGCGCGTCGACGGCTGCCCTCGTGGCGCTGGCGCGTGCCGCTGGCGATACGGGCGACGGTTTGGCCAGGGCGTGTCTCGGTGTCGAAGGGGCGAGCGATCCGCTGATGCTGAAGGCACCCGACCGGGTGCTCTGGGCGCCGCGCCGTGCAGAGGTCATTGCGCCCGTCGCACCGCCGCCCCCGGCGGTTATCGTGGGCGGTTTCTGGGGCGCGCCGTCTCGCACTCAGGCGCAGGACATCGACTTTCCAGACATTGCCGACCTGGTCGCGGATTGGGCGCGGGCGCGATCGCTGGCTGACGTTGCCGCCATCGCCTCGGCCTCGGCGGTCCGAACGACGGCGCATCGGGGGCCGGAGGGCGATCCGACCCCCGATCTCGCCCGTGCCTTGGGGGCTTTTGGTCATCTTCGGGCGCATACAGGTTCGGCGCGTGGGCTGATCTTTGCGCCCGGCCACGTGCCGGAAGGCGTCGAGGCCGCTTTGGCCGAGGCCGGTGTCACAGGTGTTCTGACCTTCGCAACCGGGGGCGGGTGCGTATGAGTTTCGCAGCCGCGATGATCGTCGCCCTTTTGGTCGATGCGCTGATCGGCTGGCCCGATGCGCTCTACCGTCGGATCGGGCACCCGGTCACATGGATCGGGCGGCTGATCGGCGCTTTGGACCGTGGGCTGAACCGGGGCGGGGCTCGTCGGCTTAAGGGCGCGTTTGCGGTGCTGATCGTGCTTGTAGCGGTGGCCGTGCCGACGCTTGCGGTCGAAAGCCTGTTGCCTGAGGGGTGGGTTGGGACGCTCCTTCTCGGGCTTCTCGCCTGGCCCCTCGTCGCGGGGCGGTCGCTCTATCAACACGTCGCTCGGGTTGCGGCCCCGCTGGCTGCGGGCGACGAGACCGGCGCGCGTGAGGCAGTCTCGATGATCGTGGGACGCGATCCGGCGACACTGGACCAGCCCGCCATTGCCCGCGCCGCGCTGGAGAGCTTGGCGGAAAACGCTTCTGACGGCGTCGTCGCACCCGTCTTCTGGGGGACGGTGGCGGGGCTGCCGGGCATTGCCGTCTACAAGGCGATCAACACGCTCGATTCGATGATCGGACACCGCACGCCCCGGCACGAGGCCTTCGGCAGGGTGGCAGCGCGGCTGGACGATGTGGCGAACCTTATCCCGGCGCGGCTGACAGGGCTCATGTTCGTTCTGGTCTCGCGGGACCGACGGCGGGCGTTCAGGGCCATGATGGCGGACGCGCGCCGACACCGTTCGCCCAACGCAGGCTGGCCCGAAGCGGCGATGGCCGGCGGGCTGTCCGTCCGTATGTCAGGCCCGAGGGTCTACGCAGGCCGGGCGACGGACGACCCATGGCTGAACGGGGACGCGCCCGATCCGACAGCGGAAGACCTGAACCGGGGGCTTGCGCTGTTCCTTCGCGCTGTGGTTCCACTGGGCGCGCTGCTGGCAGTGGCGGCGGCATTCGGGGGATAGGCCATGCGCGACCACGGCGGAGACCTTGACCGCGCCCGCGCGCGGTTCGGCGGCGACGACTGGATCGACCTGTCCACGGGCATCAATCCGGTCGCCTATCCGGTGCCGGACGTTCTGCCAGCGCGCGCATTGGCTGCGCTGCCCACGGCGGAGGATATCGCGGGGCTGGCCGACGCGGCGCGCCGAGCTTACGCGACGTCCCTCGTTCCCGTGCCGCTGGCCGGGGCGCAGGCGGCGATCCAGATCGTGCCGCGACTGTCGGCTGTGGGGCGGGCGCGTGTTCTGGTGCCGACCTACAACGAGCACGCAGGCGCACTGGCGGCGTCGGGCTGGCAGGTGGCGGAGGTGCGTGAGCCGGACGCACTGGAGGGTGCGGACCTCGCCGTGGTGGTGTCGCCCAACAACCCGGATGGGCGCCGGGCGTCCGTGTCCGATCTTGTCGCGCTGGCCGGGCGCGTGGGGCTTCTGGTGGTGGACGAAAGCTTTGCCGACCCCGAGCCGGAGAGTGCTTTGTCCCGCGCAGAAGTTCCGGAGAATGTCGTGATCCTCAGGTCCTTCGGCAAGTTCTACGGGCTTGCGGGACTGCGTCTGGGATTCGCGTTGGCCGCGCCCGACATGGCCGCACGGATCGCGGCGCTGGCGGGGCCTTGGGCGGTCAGTGGCCCGGCCATTGCTATTGGCACGCGCGCGCTGGGCGATACCGCGTGGCGGGACGAGACACGCGCGCGTCTCAGGGTGGATGCGGCGCGGCTCGACGGACTGGCCGAGTGGGCGGGATGGCGGCTGGTGGGCGGCACGCCGCTCTTTCGGACGTATGAGACCGGCGATGCCGCCTCTGCGCAGGAGAGGCTGGCCCGCGCACGTATCTGGTCGCGGATATTCCCGTACTCAGAGGGATGGATGCGACTGGGTCTGCCCGGCGATGCTGCAGGCTGGGCGCGGCTGGAGACCGCGCTATCGGGCGGCGGCGAGTAGTCCTTCGACGTCCAGATGCGCCTCGACATGGTCCGCGAGTGCGTTGAGCGTGGCCTCGACCCCTGAACCATATGCCATCGAAGAGGTGGCTCCGAGCGCGGCGAGATAGGCGGCGCGGAAGGCATCATCGCGGAACATGCCATGCAGGTAGCTGCCCGCGACGAGGCCGTCGGCGCTGATCGCGCCCTCCGGTACGCCGTCGACTTCGGCAAAGGGGCGCTGGCAGTCGAGCCCGGTCGTGGCTCCGATATGAATCTCGTATCCGGAGAAGCTGGTGCCGGAGGCCAGATGCCGGGCCGTCACCCGCGTCAGGCGCTTGTCCGGTGTCATCGTGGTCTCGACGTCCAAAAGGCCAAGCCCCTGGTCGCGCCCTGCCGGTCCCTCGATCCCGTCCGGGTCCGAGACCGAGCGGCCCAGCATCTGGTACCCGCCGCAAAGGCCGAGCACGTGCCCGCCCCGCCGGACATGGGCGGCAAGGTCGATGTCCCAGCCCTGTGACTTGAGAAAGGCAAGATCGCCGCGCGTGGACTTGCTGCCGGGCAGGATCACGAGGTCCGCGTCGCCGGGGATGGCGCGGCCTGCTTCCAGCATGGTCAGACGGACTCCCGGTTCCTGCGCCAGCGGGTCGAGATCGTCGAAATTCGCGATACGCGACAGGCGGAGGCAGACGATATGCAGACCGTCCGCGCGGGCGGGGGCGGCGATGTCGAGCGCGTCCTCGGCGGGCAGGCGCCACGCCTCGGGGAACCACGGGCAGACGCCGTAGCCCTTCCAGCCGGTCCGCGCCTCGATCAGGGCATAGCCGTCGTCGAAAAGGCTGGGATCTCCCCGGAAGCGGTTGATGATGAACCCCGCGATCTGGGCAGCGTCGTCCGTGTCGAGCACGGCTTGAGTGCCGACGATCTGGGCGATCACACCGCCCCGGTCGATGTCGCCTGTCAGGATCACGGGAACGTCGGCGGCACGGGCAAAGCCCATGTTGGCGATGTCGCCCTGCCGGAGATTGACCTCTGCCGGGCTGCCCGCGCCCTCGACCAGAACGAGGTCATGAGCGGTTTTCAGGCGGGCGAAACTGTCCAGAACGGCATTGAGCAGCGTGGGTTTCAGCGCCTGATACTCCCGCGCCCTGGCGGTTGTCAGGCGCTTGCCCTGCACGATCACCTGCGCGCCCACATCGGTCTCGGGTTTCAGCAACACCGGGTTCATGTCCGTCACCGGGTCGAGACCCGCCGCCATCGCCTGAAGCGCCTGCGCGCGGCCGATCTCGCCGCCATCCGCCGTGACGGCCGCGTTGTTGGACATATTCTGCGGCTTGAACGGCGCGACCGAGAGGCCCCGCCGACGCGCCGCGCGCGCCAGACCCGCCACCAGCATGGACTTGCCGACATTGCTGCCGGTGCCCTGGATCATCAGCGCGCGGGTCATGGGCGGACGCTCAGAATTCGACGCCCTTCTGCGCCTTCACCCCGTCGCGGAAGGGATGCTTCAGAAGCGTCATCTCGGTCACGAGGTCGGCGGCCTCGATCAGCTCGGGCTTGGCGTTCCGGCCCGTCAGACAGACATGAGTCATGTGTGGTTTCTGATGCAGAAGGAAGTCCACGACCTCGTCGATATCGAGGTAGTCGTAGCGGAGCGCGATGTTGATCTCGTCGAGCAGAACGAAGTCGATGTCTGGGTCCAGGATCTGCTCCTTGGCGATCTCCCAGCCGCGCTGGGCCGCCGCCACGTCCCGTTCGCGGTCCTGCGTTTCCCAGGTAAATCCTTCGCCCGAGACGAAGAAGCGGCATTCGTCGCCGAAGCGGTGGGTCAGGAATTTGCGCTCGCCTGTCATCCATGTGCCCTTGATGAACTGCACCACGGCACAGGGCATTCCGTGGGCGATGCAGCGCATGATCATGCCGAAGCCGGACGAGGATTTGCCCTTGCCCGCGCCGGTATGGACCATGATGAGGCCCTTTTCCTCGGTCTTGGTCTTCATCAGCTCATCGCGCGCGGCCTTTATCCGCTTCATTTTCTCGTTGTGACGCTTGGTCGTCTCGTCCATCGCGCGGCCCCTATGTGCTTGACAGAATCGTCCCGCCGGTGACATTCCACGAATGCTGGTGCCTGTGCAAACAGGTGAAAAGGGAATGCGCGAGGCCGGGTGTCCGGCCGAACGGCAGCCGCCCCCGCGACCGTGACCGGAGAGGGTACCCGATTAAGGCCACTGACCGCATCGGCGGTTCGGGAAGGCCGGGTAACCGTGAAAGCAAGGAGCTTTCGCATCCGGAAGCCGGGAGACCTGCCAGCGGAACGGTCAAGACCGGGCGGGGTGTTCCGGTGCCGGAGACGCGGCGTCCATCCCGCATTTCCGTCCCATGCCCAAGCCCGACGAGAACAGGGAACGAAAGATGCTCGACGGCTCGGAAACGGTCGAATTGCTGGTCTGCATCAAGTGCCGGGGCGACGCCCTGCCGGATGACGAGGGCGAGCGGCCGGGGGCCGTTCTGCACCGCCGTCTGGCCGAGGAAGGCGTCGAGGGCGTCCGCATCACCCCTGTCGAATGCCTGTCAAACTGTACGCGCGGCTGCACTGTCGCGCTCAGGGGACCTGGCCGCTGGACCTATGTTTACGGCGCTTTCGAAGGCGAGGGCGACCTGTCGCCGCTCCGCGAAGGCGCGCTTCGCTATCGGGATGCCGCTGACGGGCTTGTGCCCTGGCGCGAGAGGCCCGAACATTTCCGCAAGAACTGCATCGCCCGCATTCCACCGCTCTGAGGACATCCCATGCCGACGCTCGAAAAGCTTCCCGTCACCGTTATCACCGGCTTTCTCGGCTCGGGGAAGACCACGCTGATCACTCAACTCATGCAGAACCCGGGCGGGCGGCGTCTGGCCGTGATCGTCAACGAGTTCGGGGATGTGGGCGTCGATGGCGATATCCTGAAGGGCTGCGCCATTCCGGAATGCCCGGCCGAAAACATCATGGAACTGGCCAATGGCTGCATCTGCTGCACTGTGGCCGACGATTTCATCCCGACGATCGAGGCGCTTATGGCGCTCGACCCGCGCCCCGATCACATCCTGATCGAAACCTCGGGGCTTGCGCTCCCAAAGCCGCTGCTCAAGGCGTTCGACTGGCCGGATATCCGTTCGAAGATCACGGTGGACGGCGTGATCGCGCTGGCAGATGCCGAGGCGGTCGCGGCGGGCCGGTTTGCGCCCGACGTCGAGGCGGTGGACCGTCAGCGGCTGGCCGATGACAGTCTCGACCATGAGACGCCGCTGTCAGAGGTGTTCGAGGATCAGATCTCGTGCGCCGACATCATCCTGCTGACCAAGCCCGACCTGGCTGGCCCCGACGGGCTGGAGCGCGCCCGCGCAGTCATCGCCGCCGAGGCGCCGCGCCCGATCCCGGTGGTCGAGGTTGCCGAGGGCGTGGTCGATCCGCGCGTGATCCTCGGGCTGGAGGCGGCCGCCGAGGACGATCTTGAAGCGCGGCCCTCGCACCATGACGGGGCCGACGATCACGAGCACGAGGATTTCGACAGCGTCGTGATCGACATCCCCGAGATTGCCGACCCCGCCCAGCTGGTCGCCCGTATCGAAGAGCTTGCGCGGCGTAAGAATATCCTGCGCGTCAAGGGCTATGCCGCCGTGACCGGCAAGCCGATGCGCCTGCTCGTTCAGGCGGTGGGTGCGCGGGTTCGGCACCAATTCGACCGCTTCTGGGCCGAGGGCGAGGCGCGGCAGGGCCGTCTGGTCGTCATCGCCGAGCATGACGACATCGACGCCGCCGCGATCCGCGACATCCTCGTGCCGGAGACCACCGAAGCGGCCTGACCGCACCGGGGACCGCCATGCATGTCGTCTTCCGCGAAAGCCACGGGCTAGAAGAGACCGAGACGCCCACCGATCTGGGGCAGAGCCCTGCCGATCTGGTGGTGCTCTCCTTCTCGGACAGCGATCTCGGCGCTTTCGCGGCGGGCTGGCATCGGGGCGACGGGCCGGGGGGGGGCTTGCCGACACTGAGGCTCGCCAATATCGCGGCGCTCAAGCATCCCGTGTCGGTGGACACCTATGTCGAACAGACCTTGTCGGGGGCCAAGGGCATCCTGATCCGGCTGATCGGCGGCATAGCCTACTGGTCCTACGGGGTGCAGCAGGTGCGGGCGCTGGCCGAGGAAAAGGGCATTGCCCTGGCCGTTCTGCCCGCCGACGGGCGGCCCGACCCGGCGCTGGACGAGGTGTCGACGGTTCCGGTCTCGACCCTCCGCCGCTTGCAGAGGTTCTGCGAGGCGGGGGGTGCCGTGGCTGCGCAGGCGGCGCTTCAGCAGATGGCGCTGGCGGCGGGGCTTTATGCTGCACCGGTCCGCGGGTCGAAGGCGCTGCCCGAGGTGGGCGGCTGGACGCCGGGCGAGGGGCTGACCTGTCCCGTCATGGCGGTCTCGGGCGACAGGCCGCTGGTGCTGGTGGTCTTTTACCGATCCTACGTGGCCGCCGCTGACCTCGCGCCTGTCGAAGCGATCTTCGCGGCTATGGAGGCGCGCGGCTTTCGCGCCTTCGGACTGTTCGCGCCATCGCTCAAGGCACCCGGCGCGGCGGGATGGCTCAGGCGGCAGGTCGCGGCACTGGGTCCGGTCGCGGTCATCAACGCGACGGGCTTCTCCGGCAAGGGCGACGACGGTACGTCGCCGCTCGACGCCGCCGGGGTACCTGTGTTTCAGGTGGCTCTGGCGACGTCAGGCCGCGCGGCGTGGCACAAGTCCGAGCGGGGCCTGTCGCCGGCAGATCTGGCCATGCACGTGGTCCTGCCCGAGGTAGACGGTCGCCTTTTGGCCGGCGTCGCGTCCTTCAAGGAGCCGGACGCGCAGGACGAGCACCTGGAGTTTGCGCGTTTCACCCATCGGCCCGACCGGGAGCGGATCGACGTCATTGCCGACCGGGTGGCTTCGTGGCACCGGCTTGGCGCCATGCCGGCCCACGCGCGCCGGGTCGCGCTGGTGCTCTCCACATATCCGGGGCGCGACTGGAACATGGCCCATGCGGTAGGGCTCGATCCGCTGGCCTCGGCAGAGGCAATTCTGGGTGATCTGGCCGACGCCGGGCATTACATCGGGACCGGTGGCGACATCGCCGCGGCGTTGGCCGGTGAGCGGATCGTCTGGCCTCTGGCCGCGTACCGTGCGGCGCTGGAGTGTCTGCCGGAAAGCCTGCGCCGCGACCTGACCGACGCCTGGGGCGCGCCCGAGGCCGACAACGACTGCGTCGAGGGCGGCTTCGCCTTTCGGGCGGTGCGTCGCGGAAAGGCGCTTATCGCGCTTCAGCCCGAGCGCGGCACGCCAGAGGTACGCGATGACGAATATCACGACCTGAGCCGAGTGCCCCGGCACGGCTATGTTGCCTTCTACCTCTGGCTTAAGGGCGAAGCGGACGCGCTGGTCCATATAGGCGCTCATGGCACGCTGGAATGGCTTCCGGGCAAATCGGTGGCCCTGTCGGGCGCCTGCTGGCCCGAGGCGTTGATCGGGCCGGTTCCGGTCATCTATCCATTCATCGTCAACGACCCCGGTGAGGCGGCGCAGGCCAAGCGGCGCATCGGTGCGGTGACGCTGGGCCATGTGCCCCCACCGCTACGTGCCTCGGAAACGCCGGACAGTCTTGCCCGGTTGGAAGCGCTTCTGGACGAGTTCTCGAACGCCGACGGTCTGGACCCCAGACGCCGCGATCGGCTGATGGGCGATATCCGGGGCGAGGCGCAGGCGCTGGGCGTCGAGCGCGATCTCGGCCTGCCCGACGACGCCTCGACAGCAGAGGCCATTACCCGGATCGACCGGTTCGTCTGCGACGTGAAAGAAAGCCAGTTCGGGGATGGTCTGCATGTCTGGGGGCGTGCGCCCGCAGCGCCGGGCGCATTCGACGCCACGGTCTCGGCGGCGTCGGAGCGGCAGGCGCTGATTGATGCGCTCGCCGGGCGACGGATCGCGCCGGGACCATCGGGCTCACCCTATCGCGGGCGAGGCGACGTGCTGCCCACGGGGCGGAACCTCTACACGACGGACCCGCGCTCGGTGCCGACGCGTGCCGCCTATGCCCAGGGGATGAAGCTGGCTGAGGAACTGGTCCGGCGTCATCTGCAGGATTCAGGCGGCTGGCCCGAAGGGGTAGTCGTGGACCTCTGGGGCTCGGCCACGATGCGGACGGCGGGCGAGGAATTCGCGATGGCTCTGGCGCTGTTGGGCGTCCGTCCGGTCTGGGACAAGGGGTCGGAGAGGGTCTCTGGCATCGAGATTATCCCCATCGCGGAACTGGAGCGTCCCCGGATCGACGTGACGCTTCGGGTGTCGGGGCTGTTCCGGGACGTGTTCCCGACGCTTTCGGCCCTCTTCCAGAGCGCTGTGCGGGCGCTCGCGGCGCGGGACGAAGCGCGCGACTGGAACCCCTATGTAGGGCGCGACGAGGCGCGCGTCTTCGGACCGCGTCCCGGCTCCTTCGGGCTGGGCATGGGGGCGATGCTGTCGGATTACTCGCCCGAGGCGCGGCAGGCGGCGGGCGAAGCCTGGCTCAAGGCGTCGTCCTGGGCGCTCGACGGCGACCGGGCCGAGCGGGACGAGGCCGGGCTTCATGCGCGCGTGGCTGCCGCCGACAGTTTTGTGCACCTTCAGGACCTGCCCGAGACTGATATCCTGCTGGCCGAGGACTATGCCAGCCACGAGGCGGGGTTCGCCGCCGCTCAGGGCATCACCGGTGGCGCGGCGCGGCTCTATCACATGGACAACACCGACCCGAGCGCGCCGCGTGCCCGCGCGCTGACCGAAGAGATCGCGCGGGTGGTGCGGGCACGGGCCGCGCATCCGGGCTGGATCGCGGGCATGCGCCGCCACGGGTTCCGGGGCGCGGCCGAGATCGCCATGACGCTGGAGAACATGGCGGCCTTCGCGCATCTGGCGGGCGCCGTGCCGCCGCATCTGTTCGACGCCTTCTGGGATGCGACCCTTGGCGATGACGAGGTGACGGGGTTCCTGCACGAGGCCAATCCCGACGCGCTTGCCGCTATGCGCGCGCGGTTCGCGGAACTGCACGCAGCGGGGCTTTGGGCAACCCGCCGGAACGCCATTCTGGCCGAGATCGAGGCGGCGGAATGAGTGCGCCCGAGATCAAGGACCCCGAGATCAAGGGCTGGTGTCCAGGTGCGCGGAAGCCGATGGTCTCTGGCGACGGGCTGGTGGTGCGGCTACGCCCGCCGCTGGCGCGGCTCATGCCCCACGAGATGGCGGCGATTGCCGATTTGGCTGACCGTTATGGCTCGGGCATGGCCGAGGTGACCAATCGCGCGAATCTGCAACTGAGGGGCGTGAGCGAGGACGCATATCCGGCACTTCTCGACGCGTTATCCGCGCTTGGAATGGTGAGTGCTGACGCCGAAACCGAAGGCCGTCTCAACATCGTGCCAGACCCTTTCCACGACGGCGACGACAGTGCGACCGTGCGAATAGCGATGGGACTGGCCGAGGGACTGCTCGATCCGGTCTTTGCGGGCCTGCCGTCGAAATTCGGTTTCGTCGTGGATGCCGGGCCGGCACGTCGGCTGGACGGTGTGAGCGGGGATATCCGGATCGAGGGTGCCGAGGGCGCGCTGATCGTGCGTGCCGATGGAAAGGCGGTGGGGTGCGGTGTGAGCGACGCAGACCATGCCGTGGCGGTCGCTCTCGATCTGGCGCGCTGGTTCCTCGCTTCCGGCGGTGTTGGAGCGGATGGACGTGGGCGAATGGCTCGCCATGTTGCAAGTGGCGTGACTTTGCCCGAGGCTTTGATGGGCGATGCCGCGCCCTCTGACCCGCAAGCTGCACCAGCGCCCGGCCCGGTTCCGGGTGGCCTTCTGGTGGCGGCGGCGTTCGGGTCGTTTACGTCGGACGCGCTCCGTGCGGTGGCGAGTGCTGCAAGCGCCGAAATGCGACTGACACCCTGGCGCATGGTGTTCCTGCCGGGAGCCGCCCCCCCAGAACACATGGCGACGGACGATCTTATCCTCGATGCCGCCGATTCCCGGCTCCGCGTCGCAGCCTGCACCGGCGCTCCCGGCTGCCCGCAGGCCAGCGTCGAGACCCGCGCGCTGGCCCGGCGCCTCGCCCCCGGCGTGCTGGAAGGGCGGACGCTTCACGTCTCGGGCTGCGCCAAGGGCTGTGCGCATCCGCGCCGGGCGGACGTGACGCTGGTGGGCCGAGACGGGCGTTTCGACCTTGTCCCCGTTGGCGCGCCGTGGGATGCGCCCAAAGCCACCGGGCTGACCCCGGACGATCTGCTGACCCAATTCGAGACCTGAGCGATGCCCTATACCTACGAGACCGACGGCGCCGCGATCTACGCGGAGAGCTTCGCCACCATCCGGGCCGAGGCCGATCTGGACGCTTTCCCGCCCGAGGACGAGCCGGTCGTTGTCCGGATGATCCATGCCGCGGGGCTGGTGGGTCTGGAACGGGACGTGCGGATCGCGCCGGGCATGGTGAATGCCGCGCGGGCGGCGCTGGAGGCAGGCGCGCCGATCCTCTGCGATGCGCGGATGGTCAGCGAGGGCGTGACCCGCAAGCGGCTTCCGGCGGAGAACGAGGTGATCTGCACATTGCATGATGCAGAGGTGCCGACGCTGGCGGCAAAGTTGGGCACGACCCGGTCGGCGGCGGCGCTGGAGTTGTGGCGGCCCGTGCTCGGGGGCGCGCTGGTGGCGATTGGCAACGCGCCTACGGCGCTTTTCCATCTGCTTGAAATGCTTGAAGACCCGTCCTGTCCCCGGCCCGCCGCGATCATCGGCTGCCCCGTGGGTTTCGTGGGTGCCGCCGAGTCGAAGAACGCGCTCTGGGAGGCCGCGCCCGTCCCGTCGCTGATCGTTACGGGGCGGCTGGGCGGCAGCGCCATCACCGTCGCGGCCATCAACGCCATCGCGAGCCGCGCCGAATGAGCGTGGGCACGGTCTATGGCGTGGGGCTGGGGCCGGGCGACCCCGAGCTTATGAGCGTCCGCGCCGACCGTCTGGTGCGGTCCGCGCGGCATGTTGCCTTTTTCCGCAAGGCTGGCCGCTCGGGCAGGTCGCGCAAGATAGTTGACGGGATGCTGCCGGCGGACGCCGTGGAGTTCCCGATGGAATACCCCGTCACGACCGAGATCCCGCTGGACGATCCGGCCTATAACGAGGCGCTGTCGAGCTTCTACGAAGAGGTGTCGTCACACCTCGCCACGCTGGCCGGGCGAGGCGAGGACGTGGTGGTTCTCTGCGAAGGCGATCCCTTTTTCTACGGCTCCTTCATGCATCTCTACACGCGGCTCAAACCTCGCGTCCCGGTTCAGGTCGTGCCCGCAATCACGGGCATGTCGGCGGCCTGGACGGCGTCGGGACAACCCATCACATGGGGCGACGATGTCCTGAGCGTGCTGACCGGCACCATGGCGGAGGACGCGCTGGTCCCGCTGATGGAGGCCGCCGACGCGCTGGTCGTGATGAAGGTAGGGCGAAACCTGCCCAAGGTGCGACGTGCGCTGGAGCGGGCGGGCAAGCTCGACCGCGCGTGGCTGGTCGAATGCGCCTCGATGGCGGAAGAGCGCGCGGTGCCTCTGACCGAGGCAGGGGACCGCACGGTTCCCTATTTCTCAATCGTGATGGTCCACGGTCAGGGGCGGCGGCCGTGACGGGTTGGGTCGCCATTGCGGGGCTGGGGCCCGGGGACGAGGCGCTTGTCACACCGGAGGTCCGTGCGGCCATGGCCGAGGCGACCGATGCCGTGGGCTATATCCCTTACGTGCGCAGGGTGCCGGAGCGGCCCGGCCTGACGCGCCACGAAACCGACAATCGCGAGGAGCTGGATCGCGCGCGGCACGCTCTGGAGATGGCGAGCGAGGGGCGGCGGGTGCTGGTAGCAAGCTCGGGCGATCCCGGCGTCTTCGCCATGGCGGCGGCGGTGTTCGAGGCGGTCGAGGACGGCCCGGCCCACTGGCGCGATCTGGATATCCGCGTGCTTCCGGGCGTGACGGCCATGCTGGCGGCTGCCGCGCGGGCGGGGGCGCCTCTGGGTCATGACTTCTGCGCGATCAACCTGAGCGACAACCTGAAGCCCTGGTCCCTGATCGAGCGGCGCCTAATGGCGGCGGTCGCGGGCGACTTCGCGATGGCCTTTTACAACCCGCGCTCCAAGGCGCGGCCTGAAGGTTTCGGCCGGGTGCTCGATCTTCTGCGGGCCGAGGCGGGATCGGACCGGGTGATCCTGTTCGCCCGCGCGGTCACCACGCCTGACGAGGCGCTTGTCGTCACCACACTGGGAGAGGCCACGCCCGAGATGGCCGACATGCGGACCATGGTGATCGTCGGCTCGTCGGCAACGCGCGTCATCGCGCGGGATGGCCGTCCCTTCGTCTATACGCCGAGATGGGCCGCGCCATGAGCCAGCCAGTCCATAAGCGCCTCCCTGTCGTGAAAGACCCGGCCCTCGGGCTGCCCGGGCCGGTCGATCATGAGCACGGGCAGCCCAAGTGCCCGAGCCGCCGCGATCTTGGCATAGGCTCCGGTGCCGCCTGCGTTCTTGGACACGACGATGCCGATCTCGTGCTCTTCCATGAGCGCGCGGTCGGCGGCCTCATCGAAGGGGCCGCGATCCACGATGACCTTTGCATCCGGAAAGGGAAGCGGTTCGGCTGGCGGGTCTACGAGACGGAGGAGATACATGTGCTGCGGGTTCGGCGCGAAGTCGGCCAGATGCATCCGGCCCACGGCCAGCATGACATTCAGCCGGGGCCGGTTCAGCGCCGCGACGGCGCCCGCGATATCCGGCACCCGCGTCCAGCGGTCGCCGGGCTCGGGCGACCACGGCGGACGGGTCAGGACCGCGTGTTCGATCCCGGCCTCGCGCGCGGCGGCCACCGCGTGGCGGCTCATCTGGGCGGCGAAAGGGTGCGTAGCGTCGATCAGGTGGGTGATCCGCTCATCGCTGAGATAACGGACCAGCCCGTCGATGCCGCCAAAGCCGCCCACGCGCTGCGGCAGGGGCTGGCGAAGCGGGCGCTCGACCCGGCCTGCGAAGGACACGATGCCGTCCAGCCCGGCCTCGGCCACGGCGCGGGCAAGCGCCGTTGCCTCGGTGGTACCGGCAAGGATCAGAAGGCGCGGGCGCATGGCTGAGGTCTCTCCCTGGCTGACCCTCGTCGGGCTGGGCGAGGATGGACCGGACGGGCTGTCGGCTGCAAGCCGTGCCGCGCTGGCGGAGGCCGAGGTGGTGATCGGGCCGCCACGGCACCTGTCGCTTGTCCCAGACGCAGGGGCGGAGCGGATCGAGTGGCCGGTGCCCTTCGCGGACGGGCTGACCGTTCTGGACGGCTTGCGCGGGCGGCGGGTCGTGGCGCTGGTATCGGGCGATCCCTTCTGGTTCGGCGCCGGGCGCGCGATCGCGGCGCGGTACGAGCCGGGAGAATGGTGTGCCTTGCCGGTGCCGTCGACCTTTTCGCTGGCGGCGAGCCGCTTGGGTTGGTCTTTGGAGGACACGCTCTGTCTTGGCCTTCACGCTGCGCCGCTTGAGCGTGTGAGACCGCATCTGGCACCGGATCGGCGGGCGATTGTCCTTTTGCGCGACGGTGATGCGGTGCGCGATCTGGCGCGCTACCTGACGGGCGTGGGCTTCGGGGCCAGCACGCTCCACATTCTGGAGGCTCTTGGCGGCCCGCGCGAGCGGATCACGCCTGCGCGCGCAGATGCGCTGCCCGAGGAGACTTTCGCTCATCCCGTCGCCGTTGCGCTTGCGGTTGTGGGCGAGGGCCGCGTGGTGCCGGTGACGAACGGTCTGGCGGACGAATTTTTCGAAAGCGACGGCCAGATCACCAAGCGTCCCGTCCGGGCGCTGGCCCTTTCGGCGCTGGCGCCGCGTCCGGGCGAACTTCTCTGGGATATCGGCGGCGGGTCGGGGTCGATCTCGGTTGAATGGTGCCTCTCGCACCCGTCCTTGCGCGCGATCTGTATCGAGCCACGGGCCGATCGCGCGGCGCGCATCGGGCGGAACGCGGCGACCTATGGGCTGGACCGTCTGTCGGTGGTCGAGGGGGCCGCGCCCGAGGCGCTCGACGGACTGGACGCACCCGGCGCGGTCTTTGTGGGGGGCGGTTTGACAGAGGCGCTTCTGGCCGATCTGGAAAACCGGCTCTCGCCCGGCACCCGCCTTGTCGCCCATTCCGTGACGCTCGAGACCGAGGCGCTTCTGACCGGGGCGGCGTCGCGGCTTGGCGGGACGCTGATGCGGGTCGAGATATCCGAAGCCGCACCGCTCGGCCCGAAACGGGGATGGAAAGCGTCCTATCCCGTGGTGCAATGGCAGGTGGTGCTGTGATCGTGGCAGGGTTCGGATTTCGCGCGGCTGCCGATATAGCAAGCCTGAAGGACGCCTATGGCAGGGCGCGCGCTGCGCTGCCCGAGGGGGTGGCGCCGGAAAGTATCGCCACCGTCAGCGACAAGGCCGAGATGCCGGTTTTTCGTGCGCTGGCAGCGGAACTGGCGCTTGATCCGATCGGTGTTGACGCCGCCCGCCTCGCTGATCAGAAAACGTCCACCCGGTCCGAGGCGTCCATCGCTGCGCGTGGCGCGAGCAGTGTGGCCGAGGCGGCGGCGCTGGCCGCGGCGGGGCCGGGGGCGCGGCTCTTGGGGCCACGCGTGGTGTCGGGTGACGGAATGGCGACCTGCGCGCTTGCCGAGGGAGACACGGAATGACCGTCCATTTCATCGGGGCTGGGCCGGGGGCCGCGGACCTTCTGACGCTCAGGGGGCGCGACCTGATCGCGGCCTGTCCCGTGTGTCTCTATGCTGGCTCTCTGGTGCCCGAAGCGGTCCTGTCCCATTGCCCTGAGGGCGCGCGCATCGTGAACACAGCACCGCTCGATCTGGACGGGATCATGGCCGAGATCGCCCGTGCCCACGAGGCGGGACAAGACGTGGCGCGGCTTCATTCGGGCGATCTGTCGGTCTGGTCGGCCATGGGTGAGCAGCTTCGCCGCCTCGACGCCATGGACGTCCCCTACACCGTCACGCCGGGCGTGCCGTCCTTTTCTGCCGCCGCCGCCGCACTTGGGGCCGAACTGACCCTGCCGGGCGTGGCGCAATCGGTCGTCCTGACCCGGACACCGGGGCGGGCCACGACGATGCCCGAGGGCGAGACGCTGGCGGCGTTCGGCGCGACGGGTGCGACGCTGGCCATTCACCTGTCGATCCAGAACCTGCCTCGCGTCGTCGAGGACCTGACACCCCATTACGGCGCCGATTGTCCGGTCGCCATCGTGTACCGGGCAAGCTGGCCCGATCAGCGGATCATCCGGGCGACGCTTGAGACGATGGAGGCCGCCATGGGAGAGGGGATCGAGCGGACGGCGCTGATCCTTGTGGGGCACGCGCTTGGAGCCGAGACATTTGGCGAAAGCCGTCTCTATGCCCCCGACTACGACCGCCGGTATCGTCCGCAGACCGCCGACAGCCCCTGGGCGGAGTGGAGCCCCGAGAATGAGTGACCGGACACCGCCACCGCCCGGTCTGATGATCTCGGCCCCGGCTTCGGGGACCGGCAAGACGACCGTGATGCTGGGGCTTTTGAGGGCTTTGGTCGAGGACGGGCTGACGGTGCAGCCCTTCAAGTCCGGCCCCGACTATATCGACCCTGCCTTTCACCGGGCGGCGAGCGGGCGGGCGTCGTTCAATCTTGATAGCTGGGCCATGGACGAAGGCCTCTTCGGTGCCATTGCGGGCGCGTCGGAGGATGCGGATATCTGCGTCGCCGAAGGCTCGATGGGGCTCTACGACGGGGTGGCGACGAAGGGGCGGCTTGGCTTCGGGTCGAGTGCCGAGACGGCGGGGCTCATGGGCTGGCCGGTGGTTCTGGTCATCGACGTGGGCGGGCAGGCGCAATCGGCGGCGGCGACGGCGCTCGGGTTCAAGAGTTATGCGCCCGATCTGCCCTTTGCCGGTGTCATCCTGAATCGGGTGGCTAGTCCGCGTCACGAGCGTCTGGCGCGTGCTGGCATGGACAGGGCCGGGATCGACGTCCTCGGCGTTCTGCCCCGGCGGGGCGACCTGACCCTGCCCGAGCGGCATCTGGGCCTAGTCCAGGCGGTGGAGCATCCCGACCTCGACGCCGCCATCGCGGGCTATGCCGCGTTTCTCAGGGAGAATGTCGACCTGCCCGCGATCCGGGCCGCAGCCCGTGGCCTGGACAAGCGGATGGAAGGCGGGCGTCTCCCGCCGCCGCCCGCGCAGAGGATCGCGCTGGCGCAGGACGCGGCGTTTTCCTTCACCTACCCGCACCTTCTGAAGAGCTGGCACGAGGGCGGGGCCGAGGTCCTGCCCTTTTCGCCGCTGGCCGATGAGGCGCCGGACCCGTCGGCGGACCTTGTCTGGCTGCCGGGGGGCTACCCTGAACTTCACGCCGGTCCTCTGGCCGCGGCAACCCGCTTCATGGAGGCCCTTCGCCGCCACGCCGAGACGAAGCCCGTTCATGGCGAGTGCGGCGGTTACATGGCCCTCGGTGAGGCGCTGATCGACAAGGACGGGACACGCCACCGGATGGCGGGGCTGCTGGGGCTTGTGACGTCCTACGAGAAGCGCAAGTTCCACCTCGGCTATCGCCGCGCCGTGCTTGGGGCGCCGATGCCGGGGCAGGAGGCGGGTGCGGTGCTGAGGGGGCATGAATTTCATTACTCGACCATCCTCGACCAGCCCGACGCGCCTTTGGCGGAGGTTTTCGATGCGGATGGCGGGCCTGTGCCGGAGACCGGGTCGCGGCGTGGTCGCGTCACGGGCACCTTTTTCCACCTTATCGCCGGAGAGGACGCGGGCGCATGACTGGTTTCGTGAGTTTCGTGGGCTCCGGCCCCGGTGACCCGGAGCTTTTGACGCTGAAGGCGGTAGACCGGCTGAAGCGCGCCGACGCGATCCTGTTCGACGACCTGAGCGCGGGACCGATCCTGTCGCACGCTCGTGCGGATGCCGACCTTGTTGGCGTGGGCAAGCGTGCCGGGCGACCGTCACCAAGGCAGCACCACATCAGCCGCCTTCTGGTCGACTATGCGAAGGGGGGCGGTCGGATCGTCCGGCTGAAATCCGGCGATGCGGGGTTGTTCGGGCGGCTGGAGGAAGAGCTGATCGCACTTCGCGAGGCCGGGATTCCGTATGAGATCGTGCCGGGTGTCGCCTCGCCACTCGCTGCGGCGGCTGCGGCAGGCATCCCGCTGACACGGAGGATGACGGCGCGGCGGGTGCAGTTCGTGACCGGGCACGATGCCGAGGGCAAGCTGCCCGCCGATCTCGATCTTGGCGCGCTGGCCGACCCCTCCGCCTGCACGGTGATTTTTATGGGCAAGCGCACGTTCCCGGCGCTCTCCGCGCAGCTTTTCGCGCGCGGACTGCCCACTGAGACGCCAGCCATTCTGGCCGAGGCCGTGGGCACGCCCGAGCAGACGATCCAACGGATGACGATGGGCGCACTGGCCGGGAAACTCGCGAAGAGTGTCGGTACGAAACCTGCGCTGATCCTTTACGGCCCCTTGGCGGCGGGCGAGGCCGATGACTGATCTCTGGCTGATAGGGATCGGAACCGGCAACCCGGACCACGTGACCGGAGAGGCCCGAAAGGCGCTGAACGAGGCGCGGACGGTGCTGATGCCGCTCAAAGGTGCGGGCAAGGACGATCTCGCCGATTTGCGCTATCGCATCCTGTCGGAAAGCGGCAGAAGTGCGCGTGTCGTCGAATTCGAAATGCCGGTCCGGGACGACACACTGCCCTATACCGAGCGGGTGCGCCGCTGGCACGACGAGATCGCGGCACGCTGGCGCGAGGCGATGGACGGGGCCGAGGGGCCGGTGGCGCTGCTGGTCTGGGGCGACCCGTCGCTTTACGACAGCACCCTCCGCATTGCCGAGCGGCTCGATCCTGCGCCGCGCCTTCGGGTGGTGCCGGGGATTACTTCGCTTCAGGTGCTGACGGCTGCCCATGCGATCCCTTTGAATCGTGTGGGCGCGCCTGTGACCGTGACGACTGGTCGGCGTCTGAGGGACCACGGCTGGCCCGCCGGGGCCGATACGGTCGCGGTGATGCTGGACGGAGAATGCAGCTTTCAGAGCCTCGACTCTGCGGGCCTGACCATCTGGTGGGGCGCCTATCTCGGCATGGAGAACGAGCTTCTGGAGACCGGCCCGCTCGCTGAGGCCGGACCGCGCATCGTCGCGCTTCGCGACAAGGCGCGCGCGCGGCATGGCTGGATCATGGACGTCTATCTGCTCAGGCGGGAGGGCGGGGCATGAGCGGCGACGAGATCGTTTTGAGGCTGTGCGATACCTGCGACGGGCCGTCATGGGATGGCGTGCCCGAGGCTGTGGCAGACGCCGGTCTGGAGGTCCCCGTCCGGATCGAGATGCAGGCCTGTATGAACGGATGCGCGCGA
Source organism: Kangsaoukella pontilimi (assembly GCF_009830125.1). GTDB lineage: Bacteria > Pseudomonadota > Alphaproteobacteria > Rhodobacterales > Rhodobacteraceae > Kangsaoukella > Kangsaoukella pontilimi. Next base: position 1,002,136 of record NZ_WUPT01000002.1, read on the forward strand.
CCCCGCACGCTGGCGCTTCAGGGGGTGGGCCGGGCGACCTATTTCTTCGATGGGGTCGATCCGGTTGCCGATCTGGGCGACATCATCGGCACGCTTCGGGCCTATGCCGCAGCGCCCAAGGGCTGGATCGAAGACGCCCGGCCGTGCGGGCGGCTTCGCTTCTGTCTCAGGGGGCGTGTTCCGGCGCTTTGAAGCCGGCTCAGGCGGGCTGGGTGCGGGCGTTTGCCTCGCCCCGCGCCCAGAGATACCCGGCCACCGCGCCCATCACGACCCATGCGGCCATGCCGGTCCCGATGACGCGCGCCGACATCAGCGCGCCCAACTCGGGCGGAGCCGGTCCGAGGAAGACCTCGTGCGGCGGAAGGCCGATGGCGTGCGGGGCCGCCAGAAGCATGATGCCTGCCACCCATGAAAACGCCTGCTGTCCGAAGGCGATCAGCCAGAGCCCGAGCGCCGTGGCAATCACTGTCGAAATCCACCAGATCTGACGGATGTCGATATCGATGGTCGCATAGCCCGGAAGCGCCGGCGGCGCAGAGAAGGCGGGCGCTAGGATCGCAACTACGAAACCCGCCACGCCCCAGATCATGCCGGTTCGGGGATTGATCTCGGCACCACGGTTCTCCGCCACCGACATCAGCGCCAGAAGGACGAATGCAAAGCCGGAATAGACGAGCACAAGGAAGGCGGCGGTCAGAACGTTCCGACCGAAAGCGCTTTCCGCGCCGTCGTGGCCGTGTCCCCCGGCCCCGGATCCGGTCGCGTGACCGACACCGGCAGCGTGTCCGTCCTGACCGAAATGAACAAGCTCACCCGCTTCGAAAAGCTCGGCATGCAAGAGAACAGGTTGAACGAACCACAATTGCAGTACGCTCGCGACGATACCCGCAACGCATCCCGACAGGATGGCGCGGCCCAGCAGGGAAAAGATCATGGCTTAGTGGCAGGGAAAGCCAAGAGCGTGGCGCATGTCATGCGCCGCGTCGTGAAGCGCATTCGCGTGACCCGATGCGAAGACGATGCCCAGACCCAGGAGGATCATCACGGCCAGACCGCCAAGGCCCAGTTTCCGACCCGGTTCGATAATTTCAGACGTTGCCATTCCGGCCTCCTTGCCATCCTACCCGATGGCCTTCGAGTTGTTCCCAGCCCGGCAGGTCTCCTGGCTTGCGGGTCGTTACCATTGGGCCTGCCTTCCCGGATCGCTCCAGTGGCGTCTTTGGCCCGGCTCACCGCTTACAGTTGCGGGGGCAGCTGCAGAGTTGGCGTCCTTGTTGCCGCACTGCATTCCCTCTTGCACCCCGTACTGGCGCACGGGGACCGGTCTTTTCGTGATCGCACAGCCCCCGTGCCCGGTCAATTCCGAAAACCGACAGGCGCGGGCGGGCAGCGACAAAAGCAAAGGAATTGGTGCGGACGGTATTTTTTCGTATAGTGAAGACGTTTTTCGCAAATGGACGATTTCTATGGATCAGCAGGATGCCACAGTCGAAGACCCCGCCCCGCGCCGCGCGCGCGGGCGGCCCCGCGACTGGCATGACAAGACCGAGCAGAACACGATCAAATCCCTCGACCGGGCAATGGAGGTCTTCGAGTTCCTGAGCGCCCATCAGGGGCTTTCGCTCTCTGAACTGGCCAAGGAGACGGGGCAGTCCCCAGCGACGGTCTATCGTGTTCTGATCACGCTCGAGGGGCGCGGTCTTGTCGAGTTCGATCCGACGGACCAGAGCTGGTATGTGGGTGCCCATGCCTATGTGCTGGGCGCGAGGTTCCTGCGTCGGACCAGCCTGATCGAGCGGGCACGGCCCATCATGCGGCGGCTGATGGAAGAGACGGGCGAGACCGCGAATCTCGGGATCGTGCGGCAAACCTCGGTCTTGTTCGTCAGTCAGGTCGAAACCCACGAGAGCATCCGCGCCTTTTTCCCGCCCGGCACGATGTCACCGCTTCATGCTTCGGGGATCGGCAAGGCGCTTCTGGCCGAGATGCCGAAAGACCGGCGCGACCGGCTGATGCAGGGACGGCTGGAACGCTTCACGCCCCGCACGCTGGCCGATGCAGGCGCGCTGAGCGCCGATCTGGAGGCGATCCGGGCGCGGGGATATTCGCTCGATGACGAGGAAAAGAACATCGGCATGCGCTGCATCGCTGCCGCTGTTTTCGACGTGCATGGCGAGGCGGTGGCGGGGATCTCGGTCTCTGGTCCCACGACGCGGATCACGCCCGAGAGGCTGGACGTCTTTTCCGGACCCGTCCTGAGGGCCGCTGCAGAGTTGACGGGCGCAATCGGCGGGACGCCGCCCGAGGCAGGGTAGAGCGTTGCCCCCTCGACAAAGGGGCGGTGTTTGGCGACGGTCGGGCGGTTGCAACGAGGGAGCTGCCCCATGTCCACGCTGGACCTGACCATCGCGCATCTGGACCGGCTCGTGTCCTTTCCGACCGTGTCGTCGGACAGCAATCTCGAGCTGATCCACTGGATCGCCGAGCAATTGTCGAACCTCGACGCTCAGGTCGAGATCATGGTCTCGCCGGAGGGGGACAAGGCGAACCTGTTCGCCAGTTTCGGCCCGGACGAAGCGGGGGGCATAGTTCTGTCGGGGCATACGGACGTAGTTCCAGTCGAGGATCAGCCTTGGTCCACGGAGCCTTTCGCGCTGACGCGGCAGGACGACAGGCTTCTGGGCCGGGGCACCTGCGACATGAAGGGCTTCATCGCCTGTTGTCTTGCGGTCGCGCCCGCGATTGCGGCGGCGGACCTGCGCCGCCCCATCCATTTCGCCTTCACCTATGACGAGGAAACCGGCTGCCTTGGCGGGCGCGAGCTGGTTGCCGCTCTGTCCGCGCGCGACAAGCGTCCGGCGCTGGCCATCGTGGGCGAACCCACCGAGATGCGGATCATCGAAGGCCACAAGGGCTGCCACGAATATACGACGGTCTTTCACGGGTTGGAGGGCCATGGGTCCGATCCTGACGCCGGTGTGAGCGCTGTGGAATACGCGGTCCGCTATGTCTCTCGCCTGTTAGAGGTGAAGGCCGAATTGGCGGCCAACCCCGTTCCGGGCAGCCGCTTCAGCCCGCCATGGACCACGATCAATGTTGGCAGCCTGTCGGGCGGGGTGGCACACAACGTCATCGCGCCTCTGGCCGAAGTGTCATGGGACTTAAGGCCCGTCCGAGACGCGGATCAGGCCTGGGTCAAGACGACGATGGAAGACTTTGCCCAGAACACGCTTCTTCCTGAAATGCAGTCCGTTCACCCCGAGGCCGCGATCGAGACTCATACCATTGGCGAGGTGCAGGGGCTTGAACCGATGGACGACAACGAGGCGCGCGATCTGGTCATGGGGCTGACCGGCGGGAACACCACCGACGTCGTGTCCTTCGGGACCGAGGCGGGCCTGTTCCAGTCGCTCGGCATGTCGGTGGTCGTCTGCGGGCCGGGGTCCATCGTGCAGGCGCACAAGGCAGACGAATATATCGAGGTGTCCGAGTTGGAAGCATGCCTTGCCATGCTCGAACGGCTGATCGAGCGCGCCTCGTCCTAGAGCGTTTCGCCGCCTGACAGAACTTCCAGCCGCCGAATCGCGTCGGACAGGCCTTCGCGGTTGGGATGCAGACGCTCGACCTCGCGCCATGCCAGAAGCGCGCCTTCCGTCTCGCCCAGCTCCTCAAGGATCAGGGCAAGGCCGCTCATGGCCCCGAAATGCTGTGGGTTCAGAGTGAGCGTGCGGCGGATATCCTCAAGCGAGAGGCCGTAGCGACCGAGCTGGAAATAGGCCGTCGCGCGCCCGTTGTATCCTTCGGCGAAGTCTGGCGCGTGATCGATCAGCGCGCTGAAGTGATGAATCGCGCCCTTGGTGTCTCCCTCGGCCAGCGCCTCGCGCCCCCGGTCGAGAAGAAGGTCCATCGCGTCGGACCCCGATTGCGACCAGATCTCGTAGATGCGGCCTTCGATTTGCTCGGCCACCTGGGCATCGGCGTTTTTCAGCCCCTCGAAGAGCGCTTCCAACTCGGTCGGTTCCGCCGCTACGGAGGTCAGCAAAACCAGACTTGCGCCAAAAGACGCAACGGCACATTTGAGATATCGAAGGCATCGTCCCATAACGATGCGAACACTAGCGTAATCCGGGCCGATTGCGAGTCCCCGGAAAGTCACGAATCAAGGAGCACTTCATGTCTGACGTCATCACCCACGCCGTTGCCGCACTGAACGAAAAGCTGGACGGATCCGGCTTCGACGGCACCGCGAAATTCGTCATCGAGGACGAAGGTGCGATCATGCTGGACGAAAACGGCGCTCGCGCCGGCGACGAAGAGGCCGACGTGACCATGACGTCGGATACCGAGACGTTCCGCGCGATCATGGACGGCTCGCAGAACCCCACCGCAGCCTTCATGACCGGCAAGCTGAAGATCGACGGTGACATGGGCGCTGCCATGCGTCTGGGCTCGACCCTGTCCTGACACGATGGAGGCCGCGCCTTTCGACCACGCCCTGTCCGAAGGGCCGGCCGATCTGACCGTCGGATGGACCACGGCTGCAGACGGGGTGCGGCTGCGCTATGGCCTCTGGCAGGCGGAAGACGCGAAGGGCACGATCCTGCTCTTCAACGGTCGGACGGAATATCTCGAAAAATACGGGCGCGTCATCGGCCACCTGACCGGCGCGGGCTACAACGTGGCCTCGATTGATTGGCGCGGGCAGGGGCGGTCAGACCGGCTGTTGCCGGATACCCGTCTTGGTTACATCAAGAATTTCCAGCATTATCAAAAGGATGTTGCGGCGCTGTTGGCCGAAGTGGACACTGCCGGGCTGGGCGGACCGCGTTTTCTCGTGGCGCATTCTATGGGCGGAGCGATCGGCCTGCGCGCGCTGCTGGACGGTCTTCAGGTCGAGCGCGCGGTTTTCTCGGCGCCGATGTGGGGCATATATGCCAAGCCGCATTTCAAGGCACTGGTTCTGACCATGCTCTTTTGTGCCCGGCGCTTCCGACAGACGCATCGCAACCTGCCCGGCACGCCCCTTCAGGGGCATGTGCTGGCCTACGCGTTCGAGGAAAACCCGCTCACGACCGATGCCGAGCAGTACGCTTACATGAGGCGGCAATCGGCCAGCGATCCGGCGCTGTCCCTCGGTAGTCCGACCTATCAGTGGCTGGGCGAGGCGCTGGACGAGATTGCACAGCTTCATACCGCACAGAAGCCGCCCGTGCCGACCCGTGTCATGATCGGGACCGAAGACAAGACCGTGTCGGGGAATGAGGTTGCGGCGCTGGTCGCGGGATGGCCCGAAGCAGAGCTGTCGGTGTTTGAAGGTGGAAAGCACGAACTGATGTTCGAAGTGCCGGCGCTGCGCGACCGCTTTTTGTCCGAAGCGTTGGCCTTCTTCGCCGAGAGCTAGATCTCGATCCCCTGGAACGCGTCGCGAAGCGCGGTGGACCAGGACTTGCTCATCTCGGCAAAAACTTCGTCATCGGGCTCGATCCGCCGCTCTTTCGTCACACGGCAGGCGTCCTTGTCGATCACGACCAGATCAAGAGGCATCCCCACGGACAGGTTCGAGCGGATTGTCGAATCCATGCTCAGAAGAACCGCCTTGGTCGCGTCCTGAAGCGATGTCTCGGGCGTGACCACACGGTCAAGAATGGGTTTGCCGTATTTGTGCTCGCCGATCTGCAGATAGGGGGTGTCGGACGTCGCTTCGATGAAATTGCCCTGCGGATAGATCAGGAACATCCGCATATCGCCGCCCTTGCGCTGCCCCGCCACGATCATCGACGCAGATGCATTCGTCTTGGTGCCTGCCATCCTGCTGGCCACTTCCTGGCTGGTTTCAGACAGGGTCCGGCCGATGATCTGCGCCACCTGCAGCATGGTGGGCGCCAGCATGATTGAGGTCTCGCCGGTTGCCTCCGAGTCGGTCATGGCCTCGTCAAGCCGGGCGATCGTAGTCTGTGTCACAGACAGGCTGCCGGCGGTCATGATGGAGATGACGCGCTCGCCCGGTTTCTCGAAAATGAACATCTTCTTGTAGATCGAGATGTTGTCGAGCCCCGCATTGGTCCGCGTGTCGCTCAGACAGACAATTCCCTCATTCAGGAGAAGGCCGACGCAATAGGTCATGGAGATAAGGCTCGTTGCTGCTCGCGCGGCAAACTACGGCCTGCGGGGGGGCGATACAAGACACGCAAAAATAAAATGGGGCATGGCTCCCCCACAGAACCATGCCCCAGCCCCACCCAGACAGCGCCGCCGGTAACCCCCACCATGCAACGCCTGAGTATTCCGGGCGGGCGACCTTAAATTTCGTCGCCGCCGTTATTCTTTCCGCCGGATTTTCCGGGGTCTCCGGTCTCGTCGCCGTTTCCGCGGCCCGAGTTTGGGTTTTTCGAGCTTCCGGTGTCGGGTTCGGACGACGTGTCCGGTTCGCTCGACGTGTCGGGTTCAGACGACGGGCCAGGGTCGCTGACCGCCGTCGGCTCGGGCGTCCGGTCGGTGAAGACCGCAACGGTAGAGCCGCCCTGCTCGATCACGCCCACAGGCGGGACGCGAATGAATTCATGCACCTCGGTGATGGCGCGGCGGTTCAGGCGCTCGCGGTTCTCGGTATCGACCACGGGCGCGTCCTCGCCGAACGAGACGACCGCTTCCAGACGCTCCGGCTCAACCCCGAGGGACACGAGGTAGTCGACGACGCGATTGGCACGGCGCAGGCCCAGATCGGCATTGTATTCGATGTTGCCCACGCGGTCGGTGTGACCATAGACGCGGAACTTCACGTTCGGATGGGCAAGGATCCAGGTGGCCTGGTCCTCCAGGTCGTCCTTGGCTTCGTCGTCAAGCACGTCCTTGTCGAAAGCAAAATAAACAACTGATTCCGCTTCCCTCTGGAACCGGCGCTGAAGCGCCGTGATCGAGGAGGGTTGCGGGATTTGCAGGCTCACGGCGGAACGCGTGGTCTCCGGCATGCTGGCGCAGCCGGAGAGGGCGACTGCGCCAAGCGTGACGGAAATGATGCGGGAAGTCCGACGTCTCATCGGGATCACCACTCTACTCGTTACAAACACAACGCTGCGGGACACGTGCGGCGTTGATGTCATTGTTAGGGCAGAAATGTGGCCGAAATTTGACGTGTTTTCATTTTATTAACAGCAGATTGCAAACGATCCGGCGTCGCGATGCCGCATTGCCGAGCATCTGGAAACCGTTAACCGCTTTTGCCCGTATGGCGCGAAAAACCGCTCGCTAAATCGGGCAGGAATATGGCGCAAGCTTCTGCCCCGACGGTCATCCGAGTCGGTCTTCGGTTTCTTCTGTTTGCAAATACTCCCGCCGCAGGCGGAAAAGGCGGCCGAAGGCCGCCCCACCGCGATCGGCGAAGCCCAGCGCAATTCCCGATGCGATTGCCCTCCGGCGCCGGTCTTGCCTCAGCCCGCGTCCTTGTAGCTGACCTGCTTCACATCCGCGTCCGGATCGGACTTTTCGCGCCGGACCAGAAGCCGGTTCAGTGCATTCACATAGGCTTTTGCGCTGGCGACGACGGTGTCGGTGTCGGCGGACTGACCGGTGGCGATCCGGCCCTCTTCCTCCATCCGCACGCTGACCGTGGCCTGAGCGTCGGTGCCTTCGGTGACCGCGTGAACCTGATAGAGCTGCAGCCGCGCCTCGTGCGGAAAGAGTGTCTTGACCGCGTTGAAAGTCGCGTCGACAGGGCCGTCGCCCTGGGCTGTGGTCCGCACTTCCTTGCCGTCGATTTCCAGAATCAGGTCGGCCGACTGCGGCGCCTCGGTGCCGCAGATCACGCGCAGGAACTTGACCTTGATCCGGTCGTATTCCTCGCCCGATTCCTGATCGCGGACCAGTGCCAGCAGGTCATCCTCGAAGACCTCCTTCTTGCGGTCGGCCAGCGCCTTGAAGCGTACGAAGACATCGTTGAGCTGATTGTCGGCCAGGTCATAGCCCAGTTCCTTCAACTTCGAACGGAGCGCCGCGCGCCCAGAATGCTTGCCCATGACGATGTTTGTGGCCGAGAGGCCCACATCCTCGGGGCGCATGATCTCGAAGGTCTCCGCATTCTTCAGCATCCCGTCCTGATGGATGCCGCTCTCATGGGCGAAGGCGTTCTTGCCGACGATGGCCTTGTTGTATTGGACCGGAAAACCCGAGACCGTCGCGACCCGACGCGAGATATGCATCAGCTTTGTGGAGTCGACGCCGGTGTGGAACGGCATGATGTCATGGCGCACCTTCATCGCCATCACCACCTCTTCCAGCGCGGTGTTGCCGGCGCGCTCGCCCAGACCGTTGATCGTGCATTCGATCTGCCGCGCGCCGCCTTCGACGGCGGCCAGCGCGTTGGCGGTCGCCATGCCCAGGTCGTTATGGCAATGGGTGGCGAAGACCACCTCATCGGCGCCCGGCACCTCCGCGATGAGGCGGCGGATCAGTTCGGCGCTCTCGTTCGGGGCCGTATAGCCCACGGTATCGGGGATGTTGATCGTGGTCGCCCCGGCCTTGATCGCGATTTCGACGACGCGGGCGAGGTAATCCCATTCGGTCCGGGTGGCGTCCATGGGCGACCACTGCACGTTGTCGCAGAGGTTCCGCGCGTGGGTCACGGTGTCGTGGATGCGCTCGGCCATCTCGTCCTGGGTCAGGTTCGGAATGGCGCGGTGGAGCGGCGACGTGCCGATGAAGGTATGGATGCGCGGCCGCCCGGCGTGGCGCACGGCTTCCCAGCAGCGGTCGATATCCTTGTAGTTCGCGCGGGCGAGGCCGCAGATAACCGCCTGTTTCGAGCGTTTGGCGATCTCGCTCACCGCGTCGAAGTCGCCTTCCGAGGCGATCGGAAAACCGGCCTCGATGATGTCGACGCCCATGTCGTCGAGCAGTTCGGCGATCTCCAGTTTCTCGGCATGGCTCATGGTTGCGCCGGGAGATTGCTCGCCGTCACGCAGAGTGGTGTCGAAAATCACCACGCGGTTCTTGTCGTTCGTCATTTGATTTGTCCTTAGCGTCTGGTTTGTCTCTGTCGGCGCGTGAACCCCTCTGAGCGGTCGCGCCGAAAGGCACGCTCAGAGGCGGCTAAGGAGAAGAAGAAGGCCGAGGTCGCGCGGGGCGCGGACGGACACGTTATGTGAGACCTTGTTCATGGGGCCGGACGATAGGCGGAAGCCGCGCGGGTTGTAAAGCCCCAGAGCGCGCGCAAGCGATCTCTGCCTGACTGGCTTGTCCCGGAGGTTGGTCGGGCCTGCATTTCGCCGGCTTGCTTCAAGAGCGCCTCAGCGCGCCATCCGGAAGTATTCCGCCTCGAAATTATTCTCCAAACCCGCGCCGCCGCAGAAGCCCATATTCATGTTCGAGGTCGAGTCGATTTCGTCGCCGGACACCATCGACACACCTTCGATCCCGTTGGCATTGGCTTCGAAGTCGATCTTCTTCTGCGCAATGATCTGGCCGCCGAAGATGTTGAGCTGCGCCGGGAAGTGCACGCCGCCCTTGGTGATGATCTGGACGCCGCCGCCCGGTGAACACCCGTCATCGAGGCCCAGCACAACGCCCGACGCGCCTGAAACGGCGGTGACGCTATCATTCAGCGAAACGATCAGGACATCGCGCAGCTCGACATTGGCACCGATGCTGATGAGGCAATCCGTATAGATCACCCCGTTGGTCAGCACGGTATTGGCGGGAATCCGAAGGGTGCTGTAATTTCCGCCACCGCCACCGCCACCGCCGCCTTTACCGTTCCCGTTGCCATTCCCGCCGCCGCCGTTGCCGTTCCCGCCGCCGCCTCCGCCGCCACCGGCCCCGTTGCACATGAATTCGTGGATCTCGCCCGGCATCCAGACCGAGGCGTCCAGGTTCGTCGATGCCGAGAGGGCGTTGTTCTTGACGGGCCAGTCCAGATAGTCGTCGCGCCAGTAGGAAGATGACCGGTCGCGGAAAAAAGCCGCGATATCGTCGATCCTTTGCAGGATCTTGATCCGGTAGGCGCCGCTTCTGAGGGCGCGTTCCAGCCCAGGGTTGCTGTTGAAACCGCCTGTCGGCATGACGAGTGTCCTCTCGTCGGGCATCGATACGATCGTGCCGGTCTGGAAGACGTTGTTGTTGTTCACCTCGACATGCGCGTTCGAGTGAATGCAGAAGCCGTTCAGATACGTGTTGTTCGACTGAACATCGACCCGCGCATCCGCGACGAACCCCTCGCGCAGGCAGGTGGGATAGTAGGTCTCGTACACCGATTGCGTGCGGACATCGAAGCCCTCCATCCCGATGAACCGCAGGAAGAAGGTTGTGAGCGCATTCGACCGCGAGCTGGCCTGTTGGGTGGTTACCAGAACCGCGTCATCCGCACCCGGGGCAATCTGAAAGACTTCGTTCGCCGCGTCCCAGTAGCCGAATTGAATGTCGGCTGCTGTGATGGCGTTGCCGTAATTGCCGGGCGGCATGCTGGCCTGTGCGATAGCGACAGCGATGTCTTTTGCTTCGGCCTCGGTCTTGAACTCACGTGTGCTGAGCGCTGCATGTGCAGCGGCGTCGGCGGCGACCTGAAGCTGCGTCTTGGCGCGCATCGCGTTCATCACGTCGAGGCCAAGTCCTGCGACGATCATCATTGTGACGGCGAGAAACAGGGCGAGGACCGTGATCCCGCCACATTCATCATCCTTCCAGGTGCTGATCCGCCGCGCAAGCATATATTTTATCATATATTTAATGTGCGCCCACCCGCTTCTGACATACCGGAAACGTGGCAGCATTGCGGCAAAAGCGTGCCGCTCCTTCGGACTTTGCCAGGAAAACGGAAATAATGCGTTTAGCGCCGCGGATGTCGTCGGGGCGCCGGGATTGACCTGCTGCTTGGTGGAATTAGCTCGACCCACATGGTTGAAAAACAAGCACTCGTTATCGGCGCCTCGGGCGGTATCGGAAGCGCCGTCTCGACGGAACTCACCTCGCGCGGCTGGCAGGTCACCGGTCTGTCACGGTCCGGCGACGGGCTCGACGTGACCGACGAGGCGTCGGTCTCAGAGCATCTGGGGCGGCTCGATGGACCCTTCGGTCTGGTCTTTATCGCCACGGGCGCGCTGACTTCGGCGGGCCACGAGCCGGAGAAGGCAGTGAAGGAAGTTACGCCCGAAGCGCTGGCCGGTCAGTTTGCGGTGAATGCGCTCGGCCCGATGCTGGTTCTCAAGCACGTGCTGCCGCTCATCCCGCGCAAAGCGCCCGCGACGATCGCGGCGCTTTCGGCGCGTGTGGGCTCGATCGGCGACAATCGGATCGGCGGTTGGCACAGCTACCGCGCCTCGAAAGCCGCGCTCAATCAGCTCTTCCACGGGGCCGCGGTCGAACTGGCGCGCACGCACAAGCAGGCTACGCTCTTGTTGCTACATCCCGGCACAGTGGCGACGCCCTTCACCGAGAAGTACGCCGGCCGCCACAAGACCGTCCAACCGGAAGAGGCGGCGCGGAACCTCGTCGACGTGGCTCTTGGGAAGGGGCCCGAGGACAGCGGCCGCTTTTTCGACTACGCCGGCAAGGCGGTGCCGTGGTGACCCGGCTTGTTCTGGTCCTGGGCGACCAGTTGAGCACCGGCCTTTCGGCCTTGTGCTCGGCCGACAAGGACAGCGATGTGGTCGTCATGGCCGAGGTCATGGAAGAAGCGACCTATGTCCGCCACCATGCCAAGAAGATCGCTTTCATCTTTTCTGCCATGCGCCACTTCGCACAAGCGCTCGAGGATGACGGCTGGACTGTCGCTTATAGCCGGCTTGACGATGACGACGCTCACAAGACCATCGCCTCGGCCCTTCTGGGGGCGGCAGAGAGGTACGGCGCGGACAAGGTGATCGCCACGCGCCCCGGCGAATGGCGGCTGATCGAGATGCTCGAAGACCTGCCGCTCGATGCCAAAGTTCTGGAAGATGACCGGTTCATCGCGACCGAGGCGGAATTCGCGGACTGGGCGGCGGGCCGCAAGGAACTCCGGATGGAGTGGTTCTACCGCGAGATGCGGCGCAAGACGGGGCTTCTCATGGACGGCGATGACCCGGAGGGCGGCAAGTGGAATTACGATCACGACAACCGGAAGGCGCCGCCCGAAGCCGTCGACGCCTCGGGGCCGATGTCATTCACTCCCGACGAGATCACCGAAGAGGTGCTGACCCTCGTCGAAGAGCGCTTTCCCGACACGTTCGGCCACCTCCGCCCCTTCGATTTCGCCGTCGAGCAGGGGCAGGCACGGCGCGCGCTGTCGCATTTCATCAAAACGGCCTTGCCGGATTTCGGCGACTATCAGGACGCGATGCTGCGGGGTGAACGGTACCTCTATCACTCGGTTCTGAGCCTTTACATGAACACGGGGCTTCTCGACCCGATCGAGGTGGCGAAGGCCGCCGAAGACGCGTACCGCTCCGGCGACGTGCCCCTGAATGCCGCCGAGGGGTTCATCCGTCAGATCATCGGCTGGCGCGACTACATGCGCCACCTCTGGTACCATCAGGGGCCGGGCTATGAGCGGAAGAACGGGCTGAACCATCAGCGGAAACTGCCCGAGTTCTTCTGGACCGCCGAGACCGACATGGCCTGCATCCGTGACACGGTCGAGCAGACGATCGAGACCGCCTATGCGCACCACATCCAGCGGCTCATGGTCACGGGCAATTTCTTCCTGCTCGCGGGCATCGACCCGGCCGAGGTCTATGACTGGTACCTGTCGGCCTATATCGACGCCTTCGGCTGGGTCATGGCGGGCAATGTCATCGGCATGAGCCAGTTCGCCGATGGCGGCATCGTCGCGTCGAAACCCTATGTCTCGTCGGCCAACTACATCGACAAGATGTCGGACTATTGTGGCGACTGCGCCTATTCGGCCAAGACCAAGACGGGCGAGGGGGCCTGCCCCTTCAATCTGCTCTACTGGGCCTTCCTCGACCGGCAGCGGGACCGGTTCAAAGGCAACCCGCGCATGGCGCAGATGTATGCGACATGGGACCGGATGAAGGACGACAAGCGCGAGACGATCCTGAAGGAGGCCGGGGCGTTTCTCGAAAGGATGTCGAAAGGCGAGCGTGTCTGACGGCCGCCCGCCCGATCCCGTACCCGCGCGCTCTCATCCGCAATTCTTCTTTTCGTAAATACTCCGGGGAGGTTCGGAGGGGCAGCGCCCCTCCGACGGATCGACGCGCCGAAGGCGCGGCGAAACCTTGATCGGTCTCCGGGATCAGTTCGCGCTGGTCGCGGGCTCGTCCGAAAGCTGACCGTCCACCCATTCGCCCGAGGCCTCTTCTCCGCTCGCATAACGGATCGTGCCTTCGCCTTGCCGCTTGCCGCGTTCGAACATGCCCTCGTAGACATCGCCGTTGGCATAGGTGGCCACGCCCATCCCGTCGATCTCACCATCCGACCACGCGCCGGTATAGGTGAAGCCGTCGGGCATGGTGATCGTGCCTTGGCCGTCGCGCTGACCGGCGACAAAGCTGCCCTCGTAGACCGTGCCGTCTGAATAGGTGGCCACGCCTTCGCCCTCGCGCTGACCGTCGACCCACTGACCCTCATAGGTGTACCCGTCTGCAAAGGTCATCTTGCCCTGGCCGTGCATCTTGGCGTCCCGGAACTCGCCCTCGTAGACGAGGCCGTTGGCATAGGTCGCAACGCCCGTGCCGTCGATTACCCCTTCCTTCCACTCGCCTTCATAGGTGTTGCCGTCGGGATAGATGATCGTGCCGGTGCCGTCGGCGAGATCGTTGGCGAAGGTGCCGGTATAGACCGAACCGTCGGGATAGGTGACCTGACCCTCGCCCTCGATCCGGCCCGAGACCCACTGACCCACATAGACGTAGCCGTCGGTGCCGGTGAAGGTGCCCTGACCCTGCCGCCGGTCATCCACGAAGGTGCCTTCGTAGACGTCGCCATTGGCATAAGTGACCGTGCCTTCGCCCTGACGCTTGCCGTCGACGAGCTGGCCTTCGTAGACGTCGCCGTTGGCCTGCGTCAGGATGCCGGTCCCGTTGATCTGGCCATTGGCCCAGGTGCCCTCATAGGTCAGACCGTCGGGCATGGTCAGCGTGCCGGTCCCCTCGCGGACGCCGCGCACGAGCTGGCCCTGGTAGATGGTGCCGTCCGGGTACTCGATCCGGCCCTCGCCTTCCTTGATGCCGCGGACCCAGTCGCCTTCGTAGACATAGCCGTTCGGGCTTTCCATCCGGCCCTGACCGTCATGGAGCGCCTCGGCAAAGCCGCCTTCATAGCGCACGCCGTTGGCATAATTGGCGACGCCCTGACCGTTGATCTTGCCGTCTTTCCATTCGCCCGTGTAGGTGCCGCCATCGGCGAAGGTGATGCTGCCCTGTCCTTCGGGCTTCCCGGCGGCGAATTCGCCTTCGTAGACCGAACCATTCGGAAACTCGGCGCGGCCTTGTCCGCGGATTTCGCCATCGACCCATTCGCCTTCGTAGACATAGCCGTTCGGCAGCCGGTAGGTGCCGGTGCCGTGCTGCTTGCCGTCCCGGAAGGTTCCTTCGTACACGCCGCCGTCGTCGTATTCCTTGGTGACGACCTCGCCATCCTGTGCAAAGGCGGGCGTGCCGAGGGCGAGGGCGAGCGCAAAGGCGCCGGCGGTCGTGAATAGCTTGGTCCGATCTGCCACGTCTGGTTCCCTTTGGCCTCATCTCAGGACTTCGCGCCTGTCGGCCAAAATCTAATCAACCGGTCCCTGAGCCGCAACGCTTTTCCCCGGCGACGTCCCGCCGCCCTTTTCCTCGGGCGAATACCTGCTAAGACGCGACGTCGAAGGAGAGGGCCAATGCCGAACCGGTTTCGCATCACGCTGGCGCAACTGAACCCGACCGTGGGCGACCTTGCGGGCAATGCCCGGAAGACGCTTGAGGCCTGGGAGGCGGGCCGCGAGGCCGGGGCCGATCTGGTGGCGCTGCCCGAGATGTTCATCACGGGCTACCAGACCCAGGACCTCGTGATGAAAGAGGCCTTTACCCGCGACGCGATGGCACATCTGGACCGGCTGCGGGAGGCCGCGGCGGACGGGCCGGCGCTCGCCATCGGCGGGCCGCTTCTGCAGGGTGGCAAGCTTTACAACGCCTATCACGTCTTCCGCGAAGGGCGTCTGGTCAGTCAGGTGCTCAAGCATCACCTGCCCAATGAGACGGTGTTCGACGAGGTCCGGTTGTACGACTCCGGTCCGATCAGCGGTCCTTATGCCCTCGGGGTCGCCCGGCTTGGGACGCCGATCTGCGAGGATGCCTGGCACGAAGATGTGGCCGAGGCTCTGGAAGAGAGCGGGGCGGAAATTCTCCTCGTCCCGAACGGCTCGCCCTATTACCGGAACAAGTTCGAGACCCGGCTGAACCACATGGTGGCCCGCGTGGTCGAGACCGGCCTTCCGCTGGTCTATCTCAACATGGTGGGCGGGCAGGACGATCAGGTCTTCGACGGGGCGAGTTTCGTTCTGAACCCGCATGGCGAACTGGCGGTGCGGCTGCCGGTGTTCGACGAGGCCATTTCCCATGTCGATTTCGAAGAGACCGACGAGGGCTGGCGCGCCCTGCCGGGCGAAGAGGCGGCTTTTCCCGACGCGTGGGAGCAGGACTATCGCGTGATGGTCGAGGCGTTGCGGGATTACTGCCGGAAGACGGGATTCAGACAGGTTTGTCTTGGCCTGTCGGGTGGCATCGACAGCGCGATCGTCGCAACGATCGCCGCTGACGCTTTGGGCCCCGAGAACGTGCGCTGCGTGATGCTGCCGTCGAAATACACGAGTCAGGCGTCTCTGGATGATGCGGCCGAAGTGGCGCGGCGTCTGGGGACGCGGCTCGATACCGTGTCCATCGAAAAGCCGGTCGTGGCGATGGAAGAGGCGCTGGCAGGGCTCTTCGAGGGGACAAAGCCTGACATCACGGAAGAGAACATCCAGAGCCGTCTCAGGGGCAATATCCTTATGGCGATCTCGAACAAGTTCGGTGACATGCTGCTGACGACCGGCAACAAGTCCGAGGGCGCGGTCGGCTATGCTACGATCTATGGCGACATGGCGGGCGGCTATAACCCGATAAAGGACCTTTACAAGACGCGCGTGTTCGAGACCTGCCGCTGGCGGAACGCGAACCATCGCGACTGGATGATGGGACCGGCGGGCGAGGTGATTCCGCCGCGCGTGATCGACAAGCCGCCTTCGGCCGAGTTGCGCGAGGATCAGAAGGACGAGGACAGCCTGCCACCTTACGAGGTGCTGGACGCGATCCTCGAAGGGCTGGTGGACCGCGAGGCGTCGGTGGCCGATCTGGTCGCCGAAGGCTTTGAGCGGGAGACGGTCAAGAAAGTGGAGCACTTGCTTTACATCTCGGAATACAAGCGCTTCCAGTCGGCGCCGGGGGCGCGTCTGACCAAGCGGTCCTTCTGGCTCGACCGGCGCTATCCCATCGTGAACCGCTGGCGCGACCCGAGCTAGAGTTTTCCGAACGGCGCGGGCTGTCGCCCGCACGTGATGTTTTGCGCCGTCCCTGCCGATTTCTTCGCAATCGACCGGGACGTCGCGCTGCGCTCCGCGCGGGGGATATTTGCGAACAGGCGAAGGAGAGAACGCTCAGAGCCGGGTGAGCGAGACCTGTTGAAGGAGGCTGCGGGTCGTGTCCGGGTCGCAGAGGCGGGTCGCGTCAGACATGACGGCCGCACTGGCGGCGGCGACGCCCCAGCGGAGGCATTCTTCGACCGGCTCGGCACCTGCAAGGGCCAGTGTGAATGCGCCGACAAAACTGTCGCCGGCGCCCACGGTCGAGACGACCTCGACCGGCGGATTGACCGCGTGCCAGCGGCCTTCGGGGCTGGCGAGGACCGAGCCATCTGGTCCGCGCGCGACAATGATGATCTTCGCGACGCCCTTCTCGACAAGCGAGGAGGCAAAGTCGGCGGTATCTTCGCGGGTGGGAAGGGGCCGGCCGGCCAATTCCTCGCCCTCGGGGCCGTCCATCCGCAGGACATGGAGTGCGGCGCGCGGCTCTTCGGCAAGATGGAAGAGCGCGGGGCCGGAGGTGTCGACGATCAGGCGTGCCTGCCGGTCGCCCACGTGATCCGCGAGAATCGAGGGAAAGTCCTTGGCGACGCCCGGCGGCTGGCTACCCGACAGGACGACGAGCGTATCCTCGCCCGTGGCCTGATCGACCGAGTTGAGTGCACGGGGTACGTCGGCCTCGGTCCAGACGGGACCGGGCATGACGAAGCGGAACTGCTCGCCATTCGATTGGTTGATGACGCTCATCGACTGTCGGGTTTCCCCGGGGCCCTGGAAGGCCACGGTGGGAACGCCTTCAAGCGCCAGAAGCTGCAGGAGATGCGCGCCGGTCGCGCCGCCGATGGCGACCAGAGCCGTGGCCTGGCCACCCAGAAGCTTGACCGCGCGGGCCACGTTGATGCCGCCGCCGCCCGGATCGATCTGCGGGTCGGTGCAGCGGAGTTTCGGGCCGGGCTCGATATCCGGCGCAGTCGTGCAGAAATCGACCGTGGGGTTCAGGGTAATCGTCAGGATGTGGGATTTCATGACATCTGATCCGTGTTCCTATCGGGGCCGGACCATCGTTTGTTAGCGCCACCAGTTCAAGGGGAAATCCAGATTTTCTGGCGTACGGTTCATGAAACCCGTCAAGGCGGCGCCGGGCGGACCCGGCGCCGCCTGCTTTGTCACAGCATGAACTGATACGACGTCGGCACGTAGTGGAATCGACCGTCGGGCCGAGTATCGACATAGCCGGTGCCGGGGAAGGGCATATGGTAGCCGATCATCGGGATACGATCGGTCGCCAGCATGTCGAGCAGGCTGCGGCGGGTGGCTGCGGCGGCGGCTTTGTCGGTGTCGAAGCGGACTTCCCAATCCGGATAGGCCAGAGACCAGACGTAATGGTTGGCCGTGTCGGCCATGATCATCAGCTGTTCGCCACCCGATTCGAGGCGGTAGACCATGTGGCCCGGCGTATGGCCGAAGGCCGCCATGCCGGTGATGCCCGAGACGACCGAGGCACCGTCGCCCACGAATTCGAAACGGTCGGCGAAGGGCGTGATCTTGGCGCCGACGGTCTCGTTGTTCTGGCCTGACCAGTGGTTGTATTCGACGTCACCCGCGACGAAGCGCGCGTTGGGATAGGTCAGGTCGCCGGCTTCGGTTGTCATGCCGCCGACGTGGTCGCCATGCATGTGGGTGATGACGACGACGGTGATGTCTTCGGCCGAAAGGCCCGCCTGCTCGAGCGCGGCGGTGGTACCGGCGGCGCTGAGGCCCGTGTCGAAGAGGACCACGTCTTCACCCGCACGTACCACGGTCGGGGTAAAGAAGAACTGCGTCTGATCGGCGGGAATGAAGTTCTCGCGGCTGACCTGCTCGAACGTCTCCTTGTCCACATTCATGCCGAACGTGCCCTGAGGATCATCGGTGACCGTGCGGGTCCCGGCGAGCAGGGTCGAAACCTGAAACTCACCAAGGCTGAACGTGTTCTGAACGGCATTCGCCGGACCGACACTGTGGCCACCGGCGGTGGCGGTGGTGCTGGTGCCGATACCTGCGGCGAGCGGCAGTGCGGCGCCGGTGATCAGCGCGCTGCGACGGGTCATTTTGGGTGCACTCATTGGAAACCTCCGATTTGATTTACGGAGGCAGCTATGGGGAACGCACCGTTCGTCCAATCACTCTTTTGCGATCAGAGCCACCATTGGTCGATTGACGCGATATCGTCGTCCGACCAACCGAAGTGATGGGCCAGCTCGTGGATGTAGACATGGGCCACCAGTTCGGCCAGCGGGATATCGCCGCGGTCCACCCATTCGTCGAGAATGGCGCGCCGGAACAGCCAGATGGCATCCGGCTGCGAGGGCTGATCGGCAAAGGATTTCTCGGTCAGAGGAATGCCGTCATAGAGGCCTGTCAGCGCAAAGGGGTCGTCCATATCGACCGAGGCGAGCATGGCGTCGTCGGCCAGTTCGACCACGCGAAGGGCAACGTCGGCCGCGCGCTCGCGGAACGTGTCCGGCAGCGCGTCGCGGGTGCGGAGCGCGATGGCCTCGATTTCGGCCGCATCGGGGGCAAGGGAATGGCGTATCTCCATGCCCTTCATATGGACAAAAGCGCCGCGCTGTGAAAGAGCGCGAGGCCGAAGGAGAGTTCCATGACCGTCACCCGCTTCGCGCCCTCGCCAACGGGCTATCTTCATATCGGCAACCTGCGCGCCGCGCTCTTCAACTGGCTGATCGCGCGTCAGGCGGGCGGGACGTTCATCCTGCGACTGGACGATACCGACCCCGAGCGGTCGAAGCAGGAATACGCCGACGCCATCAAGGAAGACCTGGAATGGCTGGGTCTGACCTGGGACCGCATAGAGCGGCAGTCGGACCGGCTGGACCGCTATGCTGACGCCGCTGACCGGCTGCGCGACATGGGCCGGTTCTACGAGGCCTGGGAAACCCCGACCGAACTGGACCTCAAGCGGAAAAAGCTTCTGAACATGGGCCGGCCGCCGGTTTATGACCGCGCCGCGCTGGCTCTGTCAGAAGATGAGAAGGCGGCGCTTCGGGCCGAGCGGGGCGAAGGGGTCTGGCGGTTCAAGCTGGACCACGAGCGGATCGAATGGGATGACGGCATCCTCGGCCCGGTGTCGATCGACGCGGCCTCGGTATCCGACCCGGTGCTGATCCGTCAGGATGGGCAGGTGCTCTATACGCTCGCATCCGTGGTCGACGACACGGATATGGGCGTGACGGACGTGGTGCGCGGCTCGGACCACGTGACCAACACGGCAACCCAGATCCAGATGATCGAGGCGCTTGGCGGCGCGCGTCCGCGCTTTGCGCATCACTCGCTCCTGACAGGGCCGGGCGGCGAAGCGCTGTCGAAGCGTCTCGGCACGCTGGCGCTGCGCGATCTGAGAGAGCGCGGCGTTGAACCGATGGCGCTTCTGTCGCTGATGGCGCGGATCGGATCGGCGGACCCGGTGGAGCTCCGGTCGAGCCATGACGAGCTGATCGCGGGTTTCGACGTCACCCGTTTCAGCGCGGCGCCGACGAAGTTCGATGTCGAAGACCTGACCCCGATGAGCCACCGCGTGGTCGCGGCACTGCCGGTCACGGACGTCGAGGCCGAGCTTGCCGCCGCCGGTGTGCCCGAGGATGCACGTGCGGAATATTGGGACGTCGTGCGCGGAAATATTGCGCGGCGGAGCGAGGCGGGTGACTGGTGGCCGGTCTTCGAAGGACGCGCGACCGCAGAAGTGGCGGAGGAGGATCGCGACTTCGTGGCCCAGGCCTTCGATCTTCTGGGCGAGCCACCCTATGACGCAGGCACATGGGCAGAGTGGACGGGCAAGGTGAAGGACGCGACGGGCCGCAAGGGCAAGGCGCTCTTCATGCCGCTCCGGCTTGCTGTGACCGGTCAGCCGAGGGGGCCGGAAATGGCGGATGTGATGCGGCTTCTCAGGGCCAAACCGTCGCTTTCCTGAACGGCGCGCCTGCGGCACAATTCATACCTGATTGGGGCTTCGCCCCGCCGGCGTCTTCGACGCCGCTCCCCAGAGTATTTGCGCCAAGAAGAAGCGACAATTTAAGTCAAATTTTCTTCTTCTTGGTTGAAATACTCCGGGGTGCGCGAGGGGCGGCGCCCCTCGCCAAGTGATGAATTCGGTGCCAGTCTGACATCCGAAGCAAAGATGGCGGCATGAGCGAACAGGCGAAATTCCTCGAAGGCAGTCTCTTTCGGCACACGGTCACGATGGCGCTGACGGCGTCGGTCGGGTTGATGGCGGTCTTCCTCGTCGATTTCGTCGACATGGTCTTCATCTCGATGCTGGGGAACGCGGAGCTTGCCGCTGCGGTCGGCTATGCCGGAGCCATCCTGTTTTTTACCGGTTCGTTCGGGATCGGTATGGCGATCGCCTGCGGGGCGCTGGTTGCCCGTGCGCTGGGCGAGGGCGATGAGGGCCTCGCGCGGCAACGGGCCACGTCCAGCCTTGTCATCGGGTTTCTGTTCGGGTGTGTCTTCGCGGCTGTCGTCTGGGCCGGGATCGACAAGCTCGTGGGGCTGCTCGGAGCGACGGGGGAAACGCGTGACCTTGCGATCGCTTATCTACAGATCATCCTGCCCAGCCTTCCAATCCTGCTGCTCGGGGTCGTGGGAGGCGCGATCCTGCGTGCCCACGGGGACGGCAGGCGGTCGATGAACGTGATGATCGCGGGGGGCGTGGTGAACGCGGTGCTCGACCCCGTCCTGATCTTCGGATTGGACCTTGAGCTGACAGGGGCGGCGCTGGCCTCCGTGGCGGCGCGGGTCACGATCGCATGGCTGGCGCTGACCGCTGTTCATCGCCACCACGGCGGGTTCGGACGCCCTGATCCGGCGGCGCTCTTGTCCGATCTCAGGCCGGTCGCCACCATCGCGCTTCCCGCGATCCTGACGCAACTCGCGACGCCTGTGGGACAGGCCTATGTCACCCGTGCCATGTCGGAGTACGGCGAGCAGGCGGTGGCGGGCATGGCGATCGTCGGCAGGCTGACGCCCGTGGCGTTCGGAGTGCTCTTCGCGCTTTCCGGCGCCGTCGGACCCATCATCGGCCAGAATGCGGGTGCAGGGCAGTCCGACCGTGTGCGTCTGGCGTTTCGCGAGGCTCTTGTCTTTGCGGCCGGGGTGACGGTCCTCGTGTCGCTGCTCTTGTTCCTGCTGCGCGAGCCGCTTTCATGGCTCTTCGCGCTGGAAGACGGCGGTGTCGCGCGGGTGCTCGTCTTTCTGTTTGCAGGCCCCCTATCGCTCCTGTGGTTCTTCAATGGCGTCATCTTCGTGGCGAATGCGGCCTTCAACAACCTTGGCCGACCTTTCACATCGACCATGATCAACTGGGGCCGGCACACATTGGGGACGGTCGTTCCCGTCTGGCTTTTTGCCGCATGGCTGGGGGCGCCCGGGGTCCTTATCGGGCAGGCGCTTGGCGGCGTGGTCTTCGCTCTGGTCGCTCTGGTGCTCGTTGGAAGGCTGCTTGGACGGCCGGACACGGTGCCCGCGCCGGATCCGTTCCAGCGCCATGCGCGGTTGTTCCAGCTTTTCCAGCACCGCCGCTAGGCGCGGATGCGAGCCCCCACGCGGGCCAATTCGGTGTTCACGATGTCGCGGATCTCCGGCCCCGTTTCCTGCGCACGGGGATAGACCGGGGCGCTGCGATCATCTCTGATCGGTGCGTCCCAGCCGTCGGTCGTGTCGAAGAAGTCCCGGACGCCGGTCTCACCGAACTCGGTCAGATAGCCCTGTATCACCGTGTCGAGATAGCTGAGCAGGACCGGATGCGCGTCGCTTGCCGGTGCGTGCAGGTCGGGTGGCGCGTGGTAGATGTGGATTTCCGGCGGTGTCGGCAGAGCATGGGCCACGCCGGTCGCCGCCTCGCGCAGGTAGGAGTGCTCGCGCATGTCGAGCGCCTCCCAGTCGCCGCGGGGCACCTCGGCGATCAGCCCGTCCAGAACCGATCCGGGGCTGGGATATGCCGTCAGGAAGGCGACGTTTCGCGTCGCCACATGGCGCCATGTCCTGCGCCATCCCGTAATCCGCGCGGGCGCGGCCACCGCGTAATCATGGGTGCGGCGGTTGACGAGGCTGCCATAGCCGAAGAACCAGGGATGCGTCATGCCTCGGGTCTGACGCGGGTGCGGGAAAATGGCAAGCCATCAAGGGGGCTTGCGGGCGCGGGTAAAAGCGGCGTAATCAAATGGGGTACAACGGGAGAATCCGGGTTCGCCCCGGTGCCGAAGGAGCAACCGCCCCGGTAAACTCTCAGGCCCACGGACCGTTGTGCACAAGGACTCTGGAGAGTGCCCCTTCACAGGGCCGCCGAAGGGATAGCGATCTCAGGCGCAAGGGACAGAGGGGGCGCTGACGGGCATGGCTTATGTCCGGAGGAAGCCCGGCGTGGATGACGCTGGCCAAAGGGGACGAACGGGGCCGATGAGCGAACTTGCGCGCACGCCGCTTTACGAACTTCACAGCTCTCTCGGGGCGCGCATGGTGCCTTTTGCGGGCTATGAGATGCCGGTTCAGTACGCTCTTGGCGTGATGAAAGAGCATCTCTGGACGCGCGAACACGCGGGCCTTTTCGACGTCAGCCACATGGGCCAGGTTCTGGTCCGGCCGCGCTCAGGCGACGTGGCGGATGCTGCACGCGCCTACGAGGCGATGGTTCCGCAGGCGCTTCTGGGGCTGGGCGAGGGGCGCCAGCGCTATGGGTTTTTCACGAACGACGCCGGCGGGATCGAGGATGATCTGATGATCGCTAACCGGGGCGACCACCTGTTCGTCGTTGTCAACGCCGCCTGCAAGGACAAGGACGTCGCCCATATGACGGCGCAGCTGTCGGACGCTTGCGAGGTCGAACTTCTGGATGATCGGGCGCTTCTTGCGCTGCAGGGGCCGGAAGCGGAGCAGGCTCTGGCACGGCTCGTCCCGGCTGTGGCCGCTATGCGGTTCATGGATGTGGGCGTCTTCGACTGGGACGGCACTGAGCTTTGGGTCTCGCGCTCGGGCTACACGGGCGAGGATGGCTACGAGGTCTCGGTCCCCGAGGCCCGAGCCGTTGCCTTGGCCGAAGCGCTTCTGGCGATGGACGAGGTCGAGGTGATCGGCCTTGGCGCGCGGGATTCCCTCAGGCTCGAGGCAGGGCTTTGCCTTTATGGATCGGACATTGACGAGACGACGTCGCCGGTCGAAGCGGCGCTGGAATGGGCGATCCAGAAGGCCCGCCGAAAGGGAGGCGACCGTGAGGGCGGGTTCCCCGGCGCGGACCGCATTCTGAGCGAACTCGAGAATGGGGCCGCGCGCCGCCGCGTCGGCATCCTGCCCGAGGGCCGGGCGCCAATGCGCGCCGGAACGGCACTTTTCGATGGAGCCACCGAGGTCGGCCACGTGACGTCCGGCGCATTCGGCCCGTCGATCGAGGCGCCGATGTCCATGGGCTATGTCGCGACCGGCGTCAGCGAAACCGGCACTGCGCTTACCGGAGAAGTGCGCGGCAAGCGCCTGCCCGCGACCGTGGCCGCCATGCCATTCAGACCTGCAAACTTCAAACGCTGAGGGAGACCCTTATGAAATACACCGAAGACCATGAATGGCTGCGCGAGGACGGTGACCTTGTCGTGGTGGGCATCACCGAGCACGCCTCGACCCAGCTTGGCGACGTCGTTTTCGTCGAACTGCCCGAGCCTGAAACCAAGGTGGCCAAGGGCGACGAGATCGTGGTGATCGAAAGCGTCAAGGCCGCGTCCGACATCGTCGCGCCGGTCGACGGGGAGATCGTCGAAGTGAACGACGACCTTGCCGATAATCCGGGGCTGGTGAACGAGGATCCGCTGGGCGCCGCATGGTTCTTCAAGATGAAGGTCGAGGACATGAGCCAGCTCGACGACTTCATGACCGAAGACGAATACAAAGACATGATCGAGTAAGAGAACTCTGCGAAGAGTTCTCGCAAAATTCTTCGAAGAATTTTGGATGGAGCCGGGACGATGACGTTCACGCCGACTGATTACCTGCCTTACGACTTTGCCAACCGGCGCCATATCGGGCCTTCGCCTGCCGAGATGGACGAGATGTTCGCCACGCTCGGCGTGGGCTCGCTCGACGAGCTGATCGACCAGACCGTGCCGGCCTCGATCCGGCAGGAGGAACCACTCGATTTTGGCAAGCCGAAGTCCGAGCGGGAGCTTCTCTGGGCGATGCGGCAGATCGCGCAGAAGAACACGATCTTCACCACGATGATCGGGCAGGGCTATTACGGTACCGTTACGCCTCCTGCGATCCAGCGGAACATCCTCGAAAACCCGGCATGGTATACGGCCTACACCCCTTATCAGCCAGAGATCAGCCAGGGCCGTCTTGAGGCGCTTCTGAACTATCAGACGATGATCTCGGACCTGACGGGGCTGGAAATCGCCAACGCGTCCCTTCTGGATGAGGCGACGGCGGCAGCCGAGGCCGTGACCATGGCCGAGCGTGTGGCCAAGTCGAAATCCAAGGCGGTCTTCGTCGATGCCAACTGCCACCCGCAGAACATCGCCGTGATCCGGACCCGCTGTGCGCCACTCGATATCGAGGTCATCGTGGGCGAGCCCGAGGCGCTGGACCCCGGTGCGGTCTTCGCGGCCGTATTCCAGTATCCGGGCACCTATGGCCACGTGCGCGATTTCACCGACCAGATCGAAGCGCTGCACGAGGCCAAGGCGCTTGGGATCGTGATTGCCGATCCGCTGGCGCTTACCCTTCTGAAAGAGCCGGGCGCTATGGGCGCCGATATCGCTGTTGGCTCGACCCAGCGGTTCGGGGTGCCCATGGGCTATGGCGGGCCGCACGCCGCCTACATGGCCTGCCGCGACGCCTACAAGCGCGCGATGCCGGGCCGTCTTGTGGGCGTGTCCATCGACAGCCGGGGGAACAAGGCCTATCGCCTGTCGCTTCAGACCCGCGAGCAGCATATCCGCCGGGAAAAGGCCACGTCGAATGTCTGCACGGCGCAGGCGCTTCTGGCGGTGATGGCGTCGTTCTATGGCGTCTTCCACGGCCCCGAGGGCCTCAAGGCCATCGCGCAGCGCATCCATCGCAAGACCGAACGGCTGGTCATGGGGCTGGAAGCGGGCGGTTATACCGTCGAGCCGGAACTGTTCTTCGATACCGTGACGGTCGAGGTCGGTGCGCTTCAGGGTGTCATCATGGAGGCCGGGCGGCGCGAGCGGATCAACTTCCGCCGGGTCGGGACCACCAAGATCGGGATTGCGGTGGACGAGACGATCCGTCCCGCCGTTCTGGAAGGGGTCTGGCGGGCGTTCGGTCTGGACTACCGCGCCGAGGACTTTGCGGCCGGCTACACGCGCCTTCCGGTGCAGTATCACCGGACATCCGAGTTCATGACTCACCCGACGTTCCACCACAACCGGGCTGAGACCGAGATGATGCGCTACATGCGCCGTCTGGCGGATCGGGACCTTGCGCTTGACCGGGCGATGATCCCGCTTGGCTCTTGCACGATGAAGCTGAACGCGGCAGCCGAGATGATGCCGGTCACATGGCCCGACTTCTCGAACATCCACCCGTTTGCCCCGGCCGATCAGGTGCGCGGCTATACCGAGATGATCGAGGATCTGTCTGCCAAGCTCTGCACCATCACCGGATACGACGCGATGTCGATGCAGCCGAACTCGGGCGCGCAGGGGGAGTATGCAGGTCTTCTGACGATCATGGCCTACCATCGGGCCAAAGGCGATGAGCATCGCCACGTGTGCCTGATCCCTGTTTCGGCGCACGGAACCAACCCGGCCTCCGCGCAGATGTGCGGAATGGACGTGGTGGTCGTGAAATCGGCCGAGAACGGCGATATCGACGTCGAGGATTTCCGCGCCAAGGCTGAAGCCGCGGGCGACAATCTGGCGGCGGCGATGATCACCTATCCTTCGACCCACGGCGTGTTCGAGGAGACGGTGCGCGAGGTCTGCGAGATTACCCACGCGCATGGAGGCCAAGTCTATATCGACGGCGCGAACCTGAATGCGATGGTAGGCCTCGCCCGCCCCGGCGATGTGGGAGGCGACGTCAGCCACCTGAATCTGCACAAGACCTTCTGCATCCCTCATGGCGGTGGCGGCCCCGGCATGGGGCCGATCGGGGTCAAGGCGCATCTGGCGCCGCATCTGCCCGGCCATCCCGAAACAGGGGGCGAGGAAGGGCCGGTCTCGGCCGCGCCCTATGGCTCGCCCGGTATCCTGGTGATCCCGTGGGCCTATATCGCGCTGATGGGTGGCGAGGGCCTGACCCAGGCGACGAAGGTCGCGATCCTGAATGCGAATTACATCGCCAGGCGGCTCGAAGGGTCTTTCGAGGTGCTCTATCGCGGGCGGAATGGACGGGTGGCGCATGAATGCATCATCGATACGCGCCCCTATGCCGAGAGCGCGGGCGTGACCGTCGATGATATCGCCAAACGCCTGATCGACAACGGGTTCCACGCGCCGACCATGAGCTGGCCGGTGGCGGGAACGCTGATGATCGAGCCAACGGAGAGCGAAACCAAGGCCGAGCTGGACCGGTTCTGCGACGCGATGCTGGCGATCCGCGAGGAGATTCGCGCCATCGAAGAGGGCAGGATCGACCGCGATAACAACCCGCTGAAGAATGCGCCTCACACTGTCGAAGACCTGATCGGCGACTGGGACCGGCCTTATAGCCGGGAAGAGGGGTGCTATCCGGCGGGTGCCTTCCGCGTCGACAAGTACTGGCCTCCTGTCAACCGGGTCGACAACGTCTGGGGCGACCGGCATCTGGTCTGCACCTGCCCGCCGCTCGAGGCGTATCAGGAGGCGGCGGAGTAACCCGTCTGTCTCGCGGCGGCGCGGAGCACTGGACGCCCGCGCCGTCGGCGAAGACGCGCTGGAATCGCGCCGTCTTGACAGTCGCGCGAAATGAAATCAGAACGCGTGCCGATGGGGCCGTAGCTCAGTTGGGAGAGCGCGTCGTTCGCAATGACGAGGTCGTCGGTTCGATCCCGATCGGCTCCACCAAATCCCTCCCTGTATCGCGATCACCGGCCTTGCCCGCTCACCGGCTGGCTGCTACCGCTTGGCCGTTCAGAAGGAGCGTATGATGGACCTGAGCGACGAAATCCTGATCCCCGCACCGCGTGACCGGGTCTATGCCGCGCTTAACGATCCCGACATCCTGAAGGAATGTATTCCGGGCTGTCAGGAACTGACCAAGGCGTCGGATACCGAGCTGGAAGCCAAGGTTCTGCTCAAGGTCGGGCCAGTGAAGGCGAAATTTTCGGGTGATGTGACGCTGGATCCCGCCGGGGCGCCGGAGCATTTCTCGTTGACCGGTCAGGGGAACGGCGGGGCAGCGGGCTTTGCCAAGGGCGGTGCCGATGTCGTTCTGGAAGAACAGGGCGAGGAAACGCTGCTGCGATACACAGCTCATGCCGATATCGGCGGTAAACTGGCACAGCTTGGCAATCGCGTCGTGCAATCAACGGCAAAGAAGCTCGCGGCACAGTTCTTCGACAACCTGAAGACCCGGTTGTCGGACGACGTCTGAACCGCGATCAGGTTCGGTCGACCGCTTCCGATACGCTCGCGGCGATCAGGAAAGACGCCATCCCGCCACTGCCGGCGAGGACATAAAGAAGCGCCGTTTCCGTGAGGCCGAGCCCATGAAGGACAGCCAGGACAACCGCCGAGGCGAATGCGAAGGGTAGGGCGAAGAGGACTGCTGCGAATGCCATTTTATCTTCCGGGATTTGTGGGGCCGGAGCCGGAGTTTTCTCCGTTCCTGCAATAGCACCCGGAAGTGAATGCCCTGTCAAGAAACTGTTGCGCTCGTCTTAACGCGGACCGTCTTTTGTAGCGCTGAACCCGTCGAGCGGAGTGTCTCTGACGGCGCGCAGCATCTCGATGAAGCCCTCCGCCTGATGGCGCGCCGTCGCGCGGCCCTTTTCGGCTGTCGCGAGATGCGCCTCGCCAACGGTGCCGTCCGGGTTCAGGTCGCTCGACACCCAGCCATAGGACAGGGGGCCGATGGGCGGCAGCGCGGTTGTCTCGGCGGTCGAGGCAAAGTCGACGGCCTTGTCCATGTCGACCGTCTCGGGGCGGAAATGCAGCATGAGCGACGTCTCGCGGTCGCCGCCATGGATGCCGAAGGCGACCTCGCGCTTGGAATAGAGGCCTTCGGGCGCGCCGAAGCCGCCCCATTGGCATTTGACCGCCAGCATTCCGGCCTCGACCCGCAATTCGCGCGACAGGATCGACACGAGGTCGAGGTTGCCGCCATGGCTGTTCACGATGACGATCTTGCGGACGCCCGCGCGGGCGACAGACAGGCCGATTTCTCGCCATGCGCGAAGCGCTGTCTCGGCCGTCAGAGTGAGCGTGCCGCGTGCGTGCAGGTGCTCGTTCGATTTGCCGACCGCCTGCACGGGCAGGATGCGGATATCCAGATCGTCGGGGCAAATGGCGCGAACTTCGTCCAGCATCCCTTCCGCGATCATCGTGTCGACGCCGACCGGCAGGTGCGGACCGTGCTGTTCGATGGCCGCCGTCGGCAGGATCGCGATGACCCGTTCAGGGTCGAGTCCTTCGAATTCGGTGGTGCGGTAGTCGGCCCAGTTCAGTCGTCTCACATCGTCACCTTTTCGGCGTAGGTCGCATCGAGGCGCATCTTGAGGTACTCGGCACCTGTCACGGGCGGGTACTTGGCCGCACCCGTGCCGGGCAGGGCCTCGATCACGGCATCGGGGTTGGGGTCGAGGAAAAAGGCCATGGAGCGGCGCGGGTTCTTGGGGATCTGCACACGGTGGGGCGTCGAGACATAGACGTCATTCGTCCAGCGCATCAGGCAGTCCGCGATATTCACGATGAATGCGCCGGGGACATGGGGTACGTCGATCCAGTCCTTGCCGCGGGGCTGCACCTGAAGACCCGGCTCGCCATCGCCCATCAGTAGCGTGATCGAGCCGTAATCGGTATGCGCGCCGGCGCCGATCTTGCCCGGCTCGGCGGTGCCGCCCGGGTAGCGGAGCATCCGGAGCGTGGCGAGGGGGCTGTCGAGGAAGGGAGCGAAATAGTGCTCGTCCAGACCGAGATCGAGCGCGATGGGGCGGTGCAGGTCGATCCCAAGCCGGTGCACTGCATCGAAATAGGCGAGCGCGGTCCCGCGGAAGCCGGGCAGGTCGGGCCAGAGGTTCGGACCGCGAAAGGGCTCGGACACGCGCGGGTCATCTGCGCTGAGTTCGAGGCCGATGTTGAACGCCTCTTTCCGGTCGGTCTGGTCGGGTTTGCTGTCGTCGAGATTCTCGGTCCCCTCGGCGGACCAGCCCCGGTTGTTCTTCGAATTCCGGATATCCGCCTGGGCCTTCACGGCGTCAGGTTGCGCGAAGAAGGCGTCGGCGGCAGCGAAAGTGTCGTCGATCAGGCTTTGGGGGATGCCGTGGCCGGTGACGAGAAAGAAGCCCGTATCGCGACAGGCATGGCCCAGATCGCGGACGAAACCGGCGCGATCGGTGCCGGTGGCGAAGCGTGCCCAGTCGAGAACGGGGATCATGTTGTGGCCTCCTGTCTGCGGGGCGTTCCGGTGAAGCGTTCCATTTTCCGGGCAACATTTTCAAGGTGCCGCTGTCGGCTTTCGGGGGTGGAACTGTCCATAAGGTAATGGGCGGCGAAGGCGGTCTTGAGCGGCTTCCTGCAGAGAAAGCCGACGCCCCGCATGAGGGTCCGCTTGCCGGGCGCTCCGACCAGGGTGGTCAGCCACCAGCTTGCGCCGCAGGTGGTGAAGACGCCCAGCCGTTCGATATGGCCGAGGCCAGGGCGGATGGTGGCGTTCTGGGCGTCGGGCATCAGGAAGGCCACGTCGGGCAAGAGCACACGGTCGAGCCAGCCCTTGAGTATCGCGGGTAGCCCATACCACCACGTGGGATAGACGAAAATCAGCGTATCGCACCACCTGAGGTCGTCGACATCCGCTTGAACGGGCGTGCAGTTGTCGGGGCAGGTCTCGTAGCCCTCGTGCTCGCTGGCCGAAAGAACCGGGTCGAAGCCGCGTGCATAAAGGTCGATCAGTCGGGTCTCGGCGCCGGCTTGGGTGAGTTTTGCCACTACCGTGTCGCGGACGGCGGCGGTGAAGCTGTTTTCGCGCGGATGGCAATAGACGACGAGGGCACGCATCAGAGCGTCTCCAGTTCTTTCCTTACGCGGTCGAGGTTCGCGGTCAGACCCGCCTGCGTGACCCGGTTCATGTCGTAAAGCGCGAGGTACTTGACCGTTGTCGGGCGGGTGACATGCCAGAGGTGGCGCTCGACCATCTTGCGCGGCGGGTCGCCTGCCATGAAGGCGCGAACGCGGGTGCCGCCATAGGTCGTGACGGCAGCAAGTTTTTTTATGTGGGTAAGATTGGGCCGCACCTGGCCGTCTTCCAGCCGGAAGGAGACGCCGGGCAGGAAGACGCGGTCGAAAAAGCCCTTGAGGATCGCCGGGTAGCCGAAATTCCAGACGGGGAAACAGAGGACGAGTGCATCCGCCGCCTCGATCCGTTTGACGTAGTCCTCGACGGGGCCGCGATTGGGGCCGACCTCGTGATAACCGCGCCGTTCCTCGGCGGTCAGGATCGGATCGAAGCCTTCGGCATAGAGGTCGCAATCGTCAACCGTCCAGCCGCGGCCTTTGAGCGTGTCTACCGTGGCCCGGTGGAGCGCGGAGGCATAGCTTTCCTCGCAAGGGTGGGCGTAGAGGACGAGCGCGTGGGTCATCGGTCGGCTCTGGCGGTCGGGTTGGCGGGGGACGCTGTCCCCCGCCGCGCGTGCCGCGCGTCTCCCCCTGGAGTATTTTTCAACAGAAGAAGGACAATTTGAGTCAAATCGTAATCACTCGGCAGCCTGAAGTTTCGGATAGGCGTACATGCGGCTGTAATCCCAGTCGGGATCGTCCCAGGCGATCATCTTGCCGGGGTTGAGAAGGCCTTTGGGGTCGGCCTCCTTCTTGAAGCGAAGCTGGCGGTCGTCGACGGTCTGCCTGCCGCCTTCTTCCAGCGTGTAGCGGTGCGGGTTGAAGATCATCGCGCCTGCCTCTTCGTGGAGGCGGATGATCTCGTCGAGGCGCTCTTCTGTGGTGAACTTGACGAGGGAGAGGCCTGCGAAGATGACCTTGCCGCCTTCGCGGAGGACTTCGAGGTGCTGGAGCACTTCGGGAGAGAGCTCGTTTCTCATCTTCTCGATCAGGTCGAGGTGGTTCGGATAGCCGTAGCGCACCTGAAGATATGTGATCGAAGGATCGACCTTCAGGGCGCGGAGCGTGGTGTGGTTCCAGCCGTATTCGAAGACCGGGCCGGGCGTGCGCGCCCAGTCGAAATCGTCGTTTCGGTAGATGAGGCGCGCCTCGGGGCGGCGGCCGAGGAAGGTGAGAAAGCCGTCCATCGACTGAGGCGCGACCATGAGGCCGATCAGGTTGGTGTCCGCTTCGACATAGGGGGCGACGCGCTGGAAGTAATCCTTGGCGATCGGCGCCTCGAAGACGGTGGCGAGCTTGATGAGGATGCCGTCCTGATTGGCCAGAGCTTCGGCGAAGCGGGCGGCGTCCATGAAATCGTCGGTCGCCACGAACATCTCGACCCAGTCATAGGCGGGGGCGAGCGGCATCTCGACCTCGGTGATGATGCCGTTGGTGCCGTAGGCATGGCTGACGCGGGCCAGTTCCTCGCCGGTGAATTCGACGATGCGCGGCTCTTCTTCCATCGTCACCACGCGCAGGCGGATGATATTGCCCAGATCGCGGAGCGAGCCCCAGGTGCAGGAGCCAACACCGCCGGAGCCGCCCGCGATGAAGCCGCCGATCGTGGCTGTGGCCCATGTGGATGAGAACATGCGGAGTTCCTGGCCCGAGTGTTCCTTGGTGGCGGCGTCGAGGTCTTTCAGCAGGACGCCCGGCTCGCAGATCACACGGCCGGGATGGATTTCCTTGACCTTGTCCATATGGCGGAGATGCATGACGCAGCCGCCTTCGAGGGGCATGGCCTGACCGTAGTTGCCGGTGCCCGCGCCGCGTGTCGTCACGGGGACGTCATGGGCGTAGCACACCTTGAGGATTTCGATGACTTCGGCCTCGTTTCGGGGCCGTACCACGAAATCGGCCACCACATGGTCGAGGCGGTCCTTGAGCACGGGCGAGTACCAGAAGAAATCGCGGCTGGCAGCCTTGATGGCGACTTCTTTCTCTTCAATGTCGAGATGGGACAGCGCGGCTTTGGCACCAGCGATATCGGCGGGCATGTCAGACCTCCATGAGGGCGTCGAGTTCGGAATAGGCGGGCAGGGTCGTGTCGATGGCGCGTCCCTGACGGATCACGATCCGGTCGGACTGGGGGCGGGCGAAAAGCTCGGTCCAGTCGCGGGCGCTGCAGATGACGAGGTCCGCAGGCGCCCCGGGCGCGAGAGTGGGCGCGTTGAAGTCGCAGGCTCTTGCCGGGTTCGTCGTGAAAGCGTGGGTCCAGTCGCTGTCGGAGTGGTCGAGATGGGCGATGCGGGTGGACTGACGCATGACCTCGATCATGTCGAGATCGCCATAGGCGTAGAACGGGTCACGGGTGTTGTCGGAGGCGAAGGAGACGTTGATGCCGCGCGCCTTCATCTCGTGCACCAGTGTCACGCCGCGCATCCGGGGGGTGCGTCCGGCGTGACGGTCCTGCAGGTAGAGGTTGCAGAGGGGCAGGCTGACGACGTTCAGGCCGGCCTTGGCGACGAGGTCCAGCGTCGAGAGGGCGCGTGCCTCGTCCTGTGCCGAAAGAGAGCAGCAATGGCCGACCGTGACGGGGCGATTCCAGCCGGTATCGAGAACGACTTCTGCGATTGTGCGCAGGGTCTCGGCGTCCGGGTCCATGGTTTCGTCCACATGGAAATCCGCCTCCAGTCCGCGCGCGCCGGCGAGGTCGAAGAACTCGCGGATGCGGGTTTCCACGTCCGGCACGGGATAGGTGACCATACCGAGGACGCCGCCATGTTCGGCGACGATATCGGCGGTGGCCGCGTAATCCTGCGCGATGCTGTCGAAGCTGTCGCAGCCGACGAGGCTGGACCCCTGAAGCTCGATCCGGCCCGCCCATTTCTCGCGCATTTCGGCGAGGACCGGCCAGGAGATGCGATCCTGTGGGGGCAGGCTGTCGATATGGGTGCGGATGTTGCTGGTGCCGTGGGCATAGGCCGAGCGCAGGGCGAACTCCATACGGGCCGCGACATCGGAGGCGGTCCAGTTGGCGGATCGGTCTTCGCCCACGGTGGTGATCGCTCCCATGAAGGTGCCATCGGGGTTCGATGCGCGGGGCCAGATATGCCCCTTGTCGAGATGCGTGTGCATGTCAGTGAAGCAGGGGAAGACCATGGCGCGGGCCATGTCGATTTCCGTGCCGCCCGTCTCGACGATCTCGCCATTCGCGATCGAGATGTCGCTCAGGACCAGTGCATCAGATGCGCCGATCAGACAGCCGGGCACGGTGACGTTCATCAGGCGGATCGGCCCTTCGGGTATGTTGCGAAATCCTGCCATCAGTCGCGTTTCAGGGCGCTTTCGTGCCACTTCCTGAGAGCGAGATGCGAGATCGTCGATGTGGCGGCGAAGATCACCACGCCCATGAGCGAGATCAGGATCAGCGCGCCGTAGAGGCGGCCGAAGTTGAAGCGGTAGGACGCTTCGAGAAGAGTCGAGGCGAGGCCGAGGCCGGTGCCCGCGCGTCCGATCACGAACTCGGCCACGACGGCGCCGATCAGTGCCAGCCCGCCCGCAATCTTCAGCCCGCCCAGGAAGAAGGGCAGGGCCGACGGTGCCGCGAGGTAGCGCAGGCGCTGCCAGCGGGTGGCGCCGTAGATCGTGAAGAGGTCCTGAAGATTGTGATCGGCGGATTTCAGGCCGATGGTCGTGTTCGACAGGATCGGGAAGAAAGCCACTATCCAAGCGCAGAGAAGCGCGGCAACGAAGGCGCTTTCCACATAGATCTGCAACAGCGGTGCGACTGCGATGACAGGCGTGACCTGAAGGATGACGGCGTAGGGGAAAAAGCTCATTTCGGCCCATTTGGACTGGGTGAAGGCCACAGCCAGAAGGACGCCGCCGAGGATGGCGAAGAAGAGCGCCAGAAGTGTAAGGCGCGAGGTGATGAGGAGTGCGGGCCAGAGGAGGCCCCAGTCCTCGATGATCGATTGCGCCACCAGCACCGGGCCGGGCAGGACGTAATGCGGAATGTCGTTCAGTGTGACGTAGAGGTGCCAAGCCAGAATGGTCAGGACCATCACGAGGCTCGGCAGCGTCCACTTCGCGATCCGGTTGATCCGGTCGCGTCGGGCGCGGGCGGCCTCTTCTTCGTCGATCACGGTCACGGCAGGGCCGGTGTCTGTCAGGCTCATCTGCGGCTCCTTCCTGCTCTGCCGGTCGACACGATCATGCCGGCACCGCCAATGCGCGGTGCAGCGCGTCCGACGCGGCGCGGGTGTGGGCGGCGTATTCAGCCGAGGTGCGGAAATCCTCGTGCCGGGGGTAGGGTGTGTCGACCTGCAGTTCCTCGATCACCCGGCCCGGACGGGCGGCCATGACGATGATGCGGTCAGAGAGGAAGACACTCTCGAAGACCGAATGGGTCACGAAGATTACGGTGCAGCCCACGCGCGCCTTCAGTTCAAGAAGATCGTTGTTCAGCTTGAAGCGGGTGATTTCGTCCAGCGCGGCGAACGGCTCGTCCATCAGGATGAGGCGCGGTTTCGTGACCATGGCGCGCGCGATGGAGACGCGCATCTTCATGCCGCCCGAAAGCTCGCGCGGATAGGCATTCTGGAATTTCTCGAGGCCGACGAGTTTCAGCGCTTCGAGCACTTCGTCGCGGACCTGCGCATAGGCGATGCCCTTCAGCCGGAAGGGCAGCCACACATTCTGTGCCACCGTCGCCCAGGGCATCAGCGTCGGTTCCTGGAAGACAACGCCCAGGTCATCGGTGCCCTGTCCGCCCTCCCATGCGATCCGGCCACGGGTCGGGTGGATCAGGCCCGAGATGAGCCTCAAGGCCGTGGACTTGCCGCAGCCGGACGGTCCGAGAAGCGAGATGAAATCGCCCTCGTTCACATCGAGATTCATGTCCTTGAGCGCAACCACGTCGCCGTTGAAGGTCTTTTCAACGTGGCTCATGCGCAGAAGCGGCGGTCGTTGACCGATGGGCAGCGTCATCGCGGTCTTTCCGGGATTTGTGCAGGGCCGGCCCCCGCGATGCAGGAACCGGCCCAAGAGTTCAAGTGGCGATCAGCCCTTGAGGTCGAGGCCGACACCCTTGCCCACGAATTGAGTCGTGTAGGTGCCGGAGAAGTCGATGCCGTCCGAGACGACGCCGGCTTCGACCATCTGGTTGTAGAAGTCCTGAACCTTCTCGTCTGTGATGACGCCGATGCCCATGGTTTCGGTGTCACCGGAATCGACGATGCCCCATTCCTTCATCTTGGAGATGGCGTAGTCGATCTTGTCCTGCGTCATCTCGGGGTTGGCTTCACGGATCAGCTCATTCGCTGCGGCGTTGTCACCATAGAGATAGTTGTACCAGCCCTTGATCGAGCCATCGACGAAGCATTCCACAACCTCGGGGCTTTCGTCGATCGTCTGCTGCATGGTTTCGATCGTGGTGGCATAGGACGAATAGCCGGCATCCGCGATCAGGAAGACGTTCGGCGAGAAGCCGCCTTCCTTTTCGACCAGATAGGGTTCGGACGAGAGATAGCCCTGCATGCCAACGTTCTTGTCGGCAAGGAACGGAGCGGGGTTGAACGTATAGGGCTGACGCTGTTCGGCCGTGAAGCCATGCGCCGCCATCATCCACTGGTAGTAGGACTGATAGCCGTTGTCGCCGATGAGAAGGGTCAGGTTCTTCAGATCTTCCCAGCTCGATGCGGTTTCCGGATGCGCCACGATCACCTGCGGGTGCTTCTGGAAGATGGCCGCGATGTTGACAACCGGGATGCCTTCTTCGGCTGCGGAGAAGGCCTGCAGCAGGTCGCCGCCCATGTGGAACTCCATACGGCCCGCCAGCATTAGGGCGCGATTGTTCACCTGCGGACCGCCGGGAAGGATCGTGACCGAGAGGCCGCATTCCTCGTAGGTGCCGTCTGCAACCGACTGGTAGAAACCGCCATGTTCAGCCTGAGCCACCCAGTTCGTACCGAAGGTGACTTCGGTCAGGTGGCCGCCCGCGATGGCCTGCGAGCCCATCAGGGCCAGAGCCGTTCCGGCAGCAAAAGTTTTTTGAATAGACATCCTCACCTCCAGGTTCTTGTCTCTTGTGCTGATATGGAAGTCGGTTCCGGGGCGGTCTATCGCCGCCACCGACTTTGCCCTCTGCCCCCTCAGCTTCGCACAAGGAATATCCGCTTCTGCGCGATTCGCACAATTTTTCATCGAAAACTTACTTTGCGGAAATTGCTTGCCGAAGAAGTCGCGGGGCGGTTCTCTGAAAACCGACCCAGATGGAGGCCGGAAATGCGCGAGATTACGCCCGAAGATATCGCCCCCCCATTTGCGCGATATGCGCATGGAGTGGAGCTGCCGGAGGGGTATCGCCTGATCTTCACGTCCGGCCAGCTGGGTCTGGCGGAGGATGGCTCGATCCCGGCCGGGTCCGAGGCGCAGGCGGCCATCTGTTTCGGCAATATCGACTCGATCCTTGGCGCTGCGGGCGCGGGGCGCGCCGATGTGGTGCGGATCAATGCCTTCGTCACGGACCGGTCGCATATGGCGGGATATATGGCGGCGCGGGATGCGTGGCTGGCCGACGTGACGCGGCTTCCGGCATCGACGCTGGTAATCGTGTCCGGGTTCACCCGCCCGGAATTCTGTGTCGAGGTCGAAGTGGTGGCCGCCGTGCCCGCGGACCGGTGAGATGCCCGGACGGGTCTTTCTGACCGCGCCATTGACCGAGGTCGCAGCTTGGATGGGCGCTGACGCCGGGGATCTCAGCGAACCGCCACGCCGAAACATCGCACCCGGACAGGAAGTCGTGGTTTGTACCGCTGAGCGACGGCTGGTCCGGATGCGGTGGGGGATCATTCCCGTCGGCCGGGTCAACGCGCGGGGGCGGCCTGTTCTGGATACGATCGTCAACGCGCGCTCGGAGACGGTTTTCGACAAATCGGCCTTCGAAGGTGTCGGGCGCGCCGTGGTGCCGGTGAACGGCTGGTACGAATGGACGGGTGCCGCGCGGCGCAAAACGGCGTGGCGCATTCGCCCCAGCGATAGTGCGCCGTTTCTCGCCTTTGCTGCCATCACCGACCGGTGGCAGGCGCCGGGCGGACGGGTTCTGGATCAGGTCGCCACGGTCACGACGGAGCCCAATGCCGATGTTGCGCCGATCCATCACAGGATGGCGGTCATACTAGAGCCTGCCGATGTCGGGACATGGCTGACCGGGAGCGAGGATGCCGCACGGGCGCTCTGCCGTCCCTGGCCCGAGGGGCGCTTGCATATCGAGGAGGCGAAAGATGTGGACTGGCAGGCGCCTTGACGGTACCCGTTCGCCCCTTGCGGCAAAGGGGCCCCTTGCATCCGGCGGGTGAGTATGCTGCGGTGCAGAAAATTGTGGAGGCTGTTGCCATGACTGGCAAGGTAATCACCGTGGCCCAGCAGAAGGGCGGCGCGGGCAAGACGACGATCGCGGTCAATCTGGCCGTTGCATTGGCGAAGCGGGGCAAGAGCGTCGCGCTTCTGGACACCGACCCCCAGGGCTCGATGGGGCGTTGGTTCATGGCGCGGCGCGAGGCCGGAGAGCCCGGCATGGAGTTCTCGACGGCAAGCGCCTGGGGCGTGTCCTATGAGGTGGACAAGCTGTCCAAAAGCCATGACTTAGTGATCATCGACACGCCGCCGAAGATCGACAGCGATCTCAAACCTGCGATCCGGGAAAGCGACCTCGTGATCGTGCCGGTGTCGGCTAGCCTTGTGGATGTCTGGGCCACTGAAGGTGTGCTGGACCTGGCTGGCCGTGAAAAGGCCCGCGTCATGGTCGTGATGAACCGGGCCAAGGCGGGAACCAAGGTTGCGGCGTCCGTGGACGAGGCGCTGACCGGCATGGGCGTCACGCGGGCCGAGACGGTTCTGGGCCACCGCGTGGCTTATGCCGACACGCTCGGCGGCGGGCGCGGTGTGCTGGAGCGCGGCAAGGGAGCCTGGACCGACGAGATGGCCGCGCTGACTGACGAGGTCACGAAGTTGCTCCGCCGCTGAAGATTCCCACGGCATTGACAAGGCGGGCGACGATCCGTCACACAACCCCCTGAAAACAAGGGAGACCGTCAATGCGTCAGGGCTGGCCCGTCGCCCGGGCAGGGCGCAGGATCGGGCTTCTCGGCGGGTCGTTCGACCCCGCCCACGAGGGTCATGCCCATATCACGCGTGAGGCCTTGAAGCGGTTCGGTCTGGACGAGGTCTGGTGGCTGGTCAGCCCCGGCAACCCTCTGAAGGTGCGGGGCCCGGCGCCTCTTCCCAAGAGGCTTGCCGTTGCGCGGGACGTGATGCGCCATCCACGCGTGAAGGTCACGTCGCTCGAGGCCGATCTCGGGACGCGGTACACCGCCGAGACGCTGGCCGGGCTTCAGCGCGCCTATCCGGGCGTGGTCTTCGTCTGGCTCATGGGAGCGGACAATCTGGCGAGCTTTCATCGGTGGGACCGTTGGCGCGAAATCATGGATCGCGTGCCCGTGGGCGTTCTGGCGCGGCCCGGCGAACGGTTATCGGCGCGGCTGTCGCCGGCTGCACGACGGTTCCGCTTTGCGCGTCTCCGTGCGCGAGAGGCGCGTCGGCTGCCCGGTATGGAGCCGCCTGCATGGTGCTTCGTGAACGTGCCGATGAGCGGCGCCTCGTCGACCTCGATCCGGGCCGCCGGGCGCTGGAACGACACGTAACAAAGCCTTGACTGTCGGCAGTGTCAGGAGGACTTGCCAGCGACGCGCGCGGGTCGGATAAGGGGCGCATGATCAAGGGAATGACACGGCGCGCCCTGCTTGTCGGCGCCTCCACACTGGCGGGACAGGCGGCGATTGCCGGTGTGCCGGCTTCGATCCTCCCACCTCCGCCACGCGGCCGCGCGAGTGCCGACCTTGTCAGACGTGCTGCGGTCGACACCGCGGAAGATCTGATCGCCAAGGCGGGGCTTGACGGCGTCGTGACCTTTGCCCTTGTCGACACGGCAACGGGCCAGTTGGTCGAAGGCCGTCAACCGGGCCGGATGATGCCGCCAGCCAGCACCTTGAAGTCTGTCACCACGCTCTATGGGCTTGACCGATTGGGAACGGACCACCGGTTCTTGACGCAAGTTCTCCATACCGGTCAACGGGATGGCGGCCGGATCACAGGCGACCTGATCCTGGCTGGCGGCGGCGACCCGACGCTCGACACGGACCGTCTGGCCGATCTTGCCATCCGGGTTCGGGATGCGGGTGTGACAGAGGTTCGGGGCCGCTTCCTTGTCTGGGCCGGAGCGCTTCCCCGTGGGCCAATGATCGACAGCGACCAGCCGGATCACGTGGCCTATAACCCGTCCTTCGGCGGGCTGAATCTGAATTTCAACCGGGTCCATTTCGAGTGGAAGCGCGACGGCGATGGCTATGACATCACCATGCAGGCGCGGGCGTTGCGGTACCGCCCTGCGACCGAGGTCGCGCGGATGGCGCTTGTGGATCGTGCTGCGCCGGTCTTCGAGTACCGTGCCTCTGCCGGGGGGGATGGTGATCGATGGACCGTGGCCCAAGGCGCACTCGGTCAGGACGGTGCGCGGTGGCTGCCGGTGCGGTATCCGGCGCTCTATTGTGCTGACGTTTTCCGGACGCTGATGCGCTCAAACGGCATCGTTCTCGGGCGACCGGAGCTGATGGCCGAAGCGCCCGAGGGTGCGGTCCTTCTGGCACGCGATGAAAGCGATGTGCTGGGCGGCGTCCTGAAGGATATGATGAAGTATTCCACCAACCTGACCGCTGAAGCAGTCGGGCTGACTGCGAGCCTTGCGAATGGTGTCCCGGCGGCGTCGCTTGTGGCCTCTGGCGCACGGATGGCGGGATGGGCCGAGACGCGCTTCGGGACGCGGCGGCTACGGTTTCGCGATCATTCAGGTCTGGGATACGGGTCCGAAATTGGGGCGGGCGATCTGGCGCGCATTCTGGCGGGTGACCGCCGCGTGCGGGCCTTCATGAGCGACGTCTCGATCCCCGAGCCGGGACGCTCGGACGGTGCGGCGATGAAAGGCGCGTCTGTCGTGGCCAAGACCGGAACGCTGAATTTCGTGAGCGCGCTGGCCGGGTTCGTGACGACGTTGTCGGGACGCGAGCTTGCCTTCGCTATTCTCACGGCTGATGTGGCGCGGCGGGATGCGATCCCGCCAGAGGCGCGCGAGCGTCCGCCTGGCGCGCGAACGTGGTCAGGCCGGTCGCGGCGACTGCAGAAGGCGCTTCTGGCGCGGTGGGCGTCGGCGGTCTGAAACGGAAACGGCCCCTCACAGGGAGGGGCCGTTCCGATAACTCGTATCGCTATACTCGTTCACACTTTTCGGGTCGCCAGTGTCAGGCGCGTACGCTGCCGCCACGCGGGCCAGCGATCAACCAGGCGATGAAGCCAACGACCGGCAGGATCAGGATCAGAAGCGTCCACACGATCTTTGCCGTGGCCGAAGCGCCGCTGGTCCACGTCTGGAAGAGAGCGTAGATATTCGCGATCAGGACGATAAGTCCGACGATACCATATTCCATAACTTGTACTCCTATACATCTGCCGGCTTAACACCGTCAGGGGGTACAGGGTTCCGCAGGATTTTCTGCTTTTTCCGCGATCTCGCAGCCAAATGGCCGAGAAAAAAGGAGAAACTGGT
Organism: Kangsaoukella pontilimi; assembly: GCF_009830125.1. GTDB lineage: Bacteria > Pseudomonadota > Alphaproteobacteria > Rhodobacterales > Rhodobacteraceae > Kangsaoukella > Kangsaoukella pontilimi. The sequence continues at coordinate 1,043,552 of NZ_WUPT01000002.1, forward strand.
CGGGCGCAAAAGAACGCTGCGCCGGTCCCGATGGCCGGGTCAGATCACGCGATGGCGGGCATTGGCCGCGCGTTCGATCGCAGCGGCGGCGAGCCGATCGAGATCGAGCTCATAACGCATCTCTTCGAGCAGGCGGAGTTCATTTTCGCGCGCGGTGCCGTCGGCTGCGACCACGTCGCAGGCCATGGCATAGGCGGTTTCATACAGACGTTCGGGCAGGGTCTGGCGCGTCGCCTCCCAGAGCTGATCGAGCCCGTCTTCTTCGGCAAAGAGATCGAAGACGGTATTTGAGACGTCCTTCATCCGGTCCGGGTCATAGTCGGAAAAGACCGGCAAGTGGTTTACGATACGCTCGATCGTCAGCAATTCGGACGTGCGGATGGCCTCGTCCGAGGCGGAGACCGCGACCATGATTGCCACAAGGGTATCCTGTGGCGTGAAATCGGTGGGGGCGAGGGGCACGTCTGGGTCCTTTCGGGCTGCTTCGCCCGAATTTATTGACGTCTCCGCCTGCCCGCAATAGGTAGCGGGCCTTGGCGCGGGATGGCCCCGGCCATGTTTCAAGGACTGCCCCGATGACCGATTTCCGAGATGCCGCGATGACATCGAAAGCCTGGCCTTTCGAAGAGGCCCGGCGTCTGCTGAAACGCTATGACAAGGCGCCGCCCGAGAAGGGGTATGTCCTGTTCGAGACGGGGTACGGGCCGTCGGGGCTGCCGCATATCGGCACCTTTGGCGAGGTGCTGAGGACAACCATGATCCGGCGCGCCTTCGAGGTGATGTCGGACATACCGACGCGGCTGATCTGTTTCTCGGACGACATGGACGGGATGCGTAAAGTGCCGGGCAACGTACCCAATCAGGAGGCCTTGCGCGAGCATCTGCAAAAGCCGCTGACCAGCGTGCCGGACCCGTTCGGGACGCATGAGAGCTTCGGGCATCACAACAATGCCATGCTGCGCCGGTTCCTCGACACGTTCGGGTTCGACTACGAGTTCTATTCCGCTACCGAGTTCTATGCCTCGGGTCAGTTCGACGAAGTGCTCTTGCGGGCTGCCGAGCGTTATGACGATATCATGGCGGTGATGCTGCGCTCGCTGCGCGACGAGCGGCGCGAGACCTATTCCATCTTCCTGCCGATTCATCCCGAGACGGGCCGGGTGCTGTACGTGCCGATCAAGCATGTGGACGCCGCCGAAGGCACCGTCACGTTCGATGACGAAAGCGGGCGGGAATGGACGCTGCCGGTGACGGGCGGGCAGGTCAAGCTGCAGTGGAAGCCCGATTTCGGCGCGCGGTGGGCGGCGCTCGGTGTCGATTTCGAAATGTACGGCAAGGATCACTCGACCAATACGCCGATCTATGACCGGATCTGCGAGATTCTCGGCCAAAAGGCGCCGGAGCATTATGTCTACGAGCTGTTCCTCGACGATCAGGGGCAGAAGATTTCGAAGTCATCGGGCAACGGGATCTCGATCGACGAGTGGCTGACCTATGCCTCGACCGAGTCGCTGAGCTATTTCATGTATCAGAAGCCCCGGACGGCAAAGCGGCTGTTCTTCGACGTGATCCCGAAAGCGGTGGACGAATATCACCAGCAGTTGCGCGCCTATCCCGATCAGGATGCTGCTCAGCAGGCGGCGAACCCGGTCTGGCACATCCACAATGGCGACGTGCCGGAAAGCACGCTGATCGTGCCGTTCGCGATGCTTCTGAACCTCGCAAGCGTGTCGGGGGCGGAGGACAAGGAGACGCTCTGGGGCTTTATTCGCCGCTATGCGCCCGAAGCCACGGCGGAAAGCCATCCCGATCTGGATCAGGCGGCGGGCTATGCGGTGCGCTATTTCCAGGATTTCGTCCGGCCGGAGCGGGAGTATCGCGCACCGAATGCCAAGGAGCGCGCGGCGATGGAGGACCTGCGCACGCGGCTTGCCGCATGGGATGGCGACGCGGACGCAGAAGAGTTGCAGAGCCTTGTTTTTGCGGTCGGCAAGGAGCACGGCTTCGAGCCGCTTCGCGACTGGTTCAAGGCGCTTTACGAGGTCTGCCTGGGGGCGAGCCAGGGGCCGCGTTTCGGGGGCTTCATCGCGCTCTACGGTATTGATGAGACCATCGCATTGATCGACCGCGCCCTGGCCGGCGAGCTTTCCTGAACGGCCACGCCTGCGGCGTGACGCGACATTTGCGCGGGCCATCCGGCCCGCGCGCTGCCTCCGGCGGGGATATTTTTCAACAGGCGAAGGAAGCATGTGGTTCGGTTTTCGGACCGGGCTGCATCGTGAAGAGTGAACCGGAGACGGCCGTTCTGCCGTATACTTCCTGAAAGCGACCTTTCGGGAGGCGGGCGATGAAGGCGATGTTTCTGGGATTTTTTCTGTCGATCGGGCTGAGCCTTCAGGCGTATGCGCAGGAGGCTCTGCCGTCCGAGCCGGCGATCGAAGGCACGATCAGCGACCAGATCGACGCTTTTCTGGCCGACGATTTCGACCGGGCGTTCACGTTCGCCTCACCCAACATCCAGTCGCTTTTCGGTTCGCCAGACCGGTTCGGGGCCATGGTGCGTCAGGGATATCCGATGGTCTGGCGGCCCGGTGACGTGACCTTTCTGGCGCTCCGCGAGATCAATGGGCGGCTTTGGCAGCGTGTCATGATCCGTGATCGCGAGGGGAGGGTCCATATGCTCGACTACCAGATGATCGATGCGGATGGCCGCTGGCGGATAAATGGTGTTCAGATCGTGCCCGCTCCCGACGCGGGCGTTTGAGCCGCGCGCATGGTTAAGGCGGGATTAAGCCGCCGAGGTTAGATCCAGTCCCCTATCGCCGGCCGTGGGTCCGGCATCCATCCACGAGAACCGATTGGCCCGAGGGCCGGATGCGGAAGCGCCCGGTTAGCGCCTCGGTTGGCTCGTGCCGGGAAAGGGGAAACCGATGAACAAGGCGATTACCGACGGGCTGGTACTGATGCCGCCGGCATTTTCGGACGGGCTGTCCGCTTGGTCGAGCGAAGACGGCACGCCGGGGAGCGTGACCTATGACGCTGTCGCGACGGCGGCGGCGGTTTCCGGCGATGTGGACTTCGCGGGCTGTCTGGAGCTTTTGAAGACCGAGAGCGTACAGCGGGTGCGCTACACCGGAGAGACGCCGATCCTGCCGGGCTGCTACCTGCGCGTGACCGCGCGGGTGAAGGCGGTCTCTGGCGCTTTTCCGTCTGTCCGGATCGCGGGCTGGGCGGGCGATGCCGGGAATGTGGCTGTCACGGGCCTTGTGATGCAAGGGGCGTCGGTGACGCTCGACACCTATGGCGAAGTGGTCGAAGTCTCGGCCATCGTGGGGGCCGGTGCGCGGACCGGCGTCGACATGCAATGGGCGCCGCCGGTGGTCTATGGGCATTTCGGGCTGGACCTGTCTGGGCCGACGGGCGGTGTGGTGCGGATCGACGATATCCGGATCGAGGATGTGACTTCGGTCTTTCATCGGGTGATGATGGATTGGGTCGATGTGCGCGACTATGGCGCCGTGGGAGACGGGCTGACCGATGACACGGGCGCCTTCGTGGCGGCAAATCTTGCGGCGGCCGGGCGAGGCATATTGGTGCCCGAGGGCGTCTATGCGCTGAGCGACACGGTCACGTTCGAATATCCCGCGCGCTTTGTCGGCCAAGTGACGCTGCCCGTCGACAAGCGGCTGATCCTGCGCCGGAACTTCGATCTGCCGAGCTATGCTGCGGCCTTCGGAGACGAGGTTGAGGCCTTCCGGCGCGGGCTTCAGGCGCTGGTGGCCTTTGCAGATCACGAGAGCTTTGACCTCGGTGGCCGGCGTATCGAAGTGGCAGCACCTATCGATGTGGCGGACGCCATGGGCGTGGATACGTGGGAAATCCGTCGTGTCGTGCGTAACGGTCAGCTGAACGTGGTGCCGGGGCCGGCGTGGGACAGCGAGGTTGTGACGAGCACTGCCAGCTACGACACGGCGCAGCCGCTTGTCTTGTCGAACGTGGCCAATGCGGCCAATGTGCCGGTGGGTGCGCTTGTCGAAGGGACGGGTGTGGGCCGAGAGGTTTATGTCACCGCGGTCAATGCGGGTGCCGGGACCATCACGCTTTCGCAACCGTTGCACGGTGCGCCGGCGAGCCAGACCTATACGTTCCGGCGCTTTCGCTATGTTCTGGATTTTTCGGGCTTTGCGAAGCTCTCGAAATTCACGCTGACGGATATTGAGCTTCATTGCGAGGGCGTGGCTTCGGGTATTCTGCTGGCGCCTGCTGGCGAGACGTTCCATCTCAAGGACTGTTTCATCACCAAGCCGAAGGATCGGGGCGTGACCAGCCATGGACTCGGCTGTCAGGATTTGCAGATCGACCGGTGTCATTTTACGTCGGACGAGCAGGCCGTGGCGGCGACGGAGCGGGTCAGCCTCGCGCTGAACGTGAATGCGAATGACGTGAAACTTCGCGACAACCGGTTCCAGCGCTTTGGCACGACCATGGTTCTCTTCGGGAACGGGCACCTGATCGTGGGCAATCACTGGTTTCAGGGGGACAACGTCGTGGACGGGCCAAGGACGGCGGGTCTGGTGTTCACCTATCCGAACGTTAAGTCGGTGATCACGGGCAATTACATCGACAACTGCTTCATCGAGTGGACGAACGAACATGATGCTCAGCCCGATTTCGGCTCCGAGTTCACCTTTGGCGGGCTGACCGTCACGGGCAACATCTTCACCGTGAACGATGCTGCGAGTCATTTCGCGTGGATCGTGGTAAAGCCTTACGGCGCCGGGCATTACCTTCAGGGGGTGTCGGTGACGGGTAACGCTTTCAAGTCGCTGAACGGCACCACTGACCGCGTCGAGAAGGTGGACGCCTCGATTGCGGGTCTGGCCTATGGGTCTGTCCGGAAAGTGGTTTTCGACGGGAATACGTTCAACGGGATCGGTCAGGTCACGCAGAACCCGGCGACGCTGCAGCTCGATCAGGTGTCCGAGGCCACGGTCTGGACACTGGACGCCGGCCCATGGCTGCCCTTCGGTGGGCGTGCGCGCGAGGTCGTCGGCATTGTCGCCGAGGGTGCGGTAACGAATGGGACGGGGACGGCCAGCTTTGCGGCACCCTATGCGACGCCCGAAATCGGTGCGGCGAAGGATCAGGTGACGCTGACCTGGCCCGAGGCGGTCAAGGGACGGGTGCAGGTGACGGTGCGGGTGGACAAGCCGGTCTGACCCGGCTCCGGGATTGTGTCGGACGCCGCCTCCCTAACGGCGTCCGACAGCCGGCGTCAGAGTCGCGCGAGGGACCAGATGGCGACGATACCGTCGTCGCCGTTCTGCAAGAATGAGATCGCGACCCTGTCGCCGGAAGCGAGATCGGCAGGGAATTTGGTACGGGAATCCATGTGCCAGACCGTGTTGTCGGTCAGGGTGAAGATGCCGGTTTGGGCGTCGAACGTCTTGATTGTGCTGATCTGGCTATCGGACGCGACGGCGGGCGACGCGGCGAGAACAAGGGCGGCGATGAGAAGGCGCATGGCCTGTTTTCCAATGGGAGGAAAGCGCTTTTCGGGTCGGAATGGCCCGTTATAGCCGCCGGGCGGAGCCTCGCGCCCGGATGCGCTGATATCGGGCTTTTCGTCGAGTCGCGCAAGAGAAATCTTTGGGGCGCCTTTGTCGGTACAATATAATATTATCAGATATTTAATTCTTCTTTCGTCAATCGGTAGGCTTTGCCGAAGCCGCCGTTGAGTTCCGCCGCGGTAACCTTCAGGCGGACGATGTGAAAATCCGCAAAATCGACGTAAAGAGCGGCCTTCGGATGACCCTTCAGATACGTGTCCTTCAGGGACTGTTTGTCGGCGAATTCCGCTGTCGCCATCACAGTCATGCGGGGGTGGGCGAGCGGGTCGCCGCGGCCCGGCTCACCGAGCAGGATGGAGACCTGAGGGTGGTTTCGTATCGCCGCGGTGTGGGGCGCGAGGTCGGAGACAAGCGTAAGAAGGTCCGCTCCATCGATCGCAAGCGCCACCCTCGTGACATGGGGCTGGCCATCCCGCAGGGTTGCAAGCGCGCCGTGGCGCGCTTCGGTCAGCAGGCGCCGCGCCAGCGCGCGGGCCTCGTCATCGGTCGGACGGATCGGGTCTTTTTTCGTCATCAGGACAGGGGCGCCGCGATACAGGCGCGGAAGGCCTCGACCGCTTTTTCGGCGCTATCGAGCGGCACGGCGCGCACCGTCTCGCCGAGCGCGAAGTAAGCGGTGTCGAACGATGCCAGACCGTTCAGCACATTGCCGAAGCCGCGATCCGAAACGCTGAGTGTCGTGCCGTCCGGTGACAGGCGGTGCCGGTCCGTGGTGATCAGCAACCCGCCCCCCGGCGGTCCGAACTGAATTGCGAAGACGGGCCCGGCGGGCCACTGCGTGCCGCTCATCGCGATCGCGTAGGCCTGATCCTGACGCGGATCGTAGGTGACCTCGACCGTCATGTCGCCGTCGGTCTCGCTGATGGTGCAGACCGGGGTCGGTGAGAACTCCCACGCCTGCGCAGGTGTGGCGGCGATCAGAAAGGCGGCAAGATAACGCATATTCTCTGGCTATCGCTTTTTCGGCCCGCCGAGAAGCCGGCAATGATCCGCGTCAAAGAAGACACATTCTTATTTTTATATGATTTTGGGACATCAAGAGGAGGGAGGCTGTTTGATGTCCATGACCAAAGCACTACTCGCGGCGTCGGCGCTGATAGTAGGGGGTGCGGCCTATGCCGATGAAATCGGAATGGCCGACTATCAACAGTACTGTGCAACCTGTCACGGGGTCGATGCCACCGGCGGTGGCGACCTGACCCAGCTCATGACGGTCAAGGTGCCTGATCTGACGCAGATCGCTGCGAACAATGACGGCATCTTCCCGATGCTGGACGTCATCCATGTGATCGACGGCCGGACGGGCGTGCGGGCTCATGGTGGCCCGATGCCGGTCTATGGGCGGGTGTTCACGGCGGAAGCCGCCGAACACGGCACCATAGCGGCGGCGCTCGAAGCGCGTGGACGCGTATTGTCCATCGCGTATTACCTCGAAAGTCTGCAGCAGTAGGCAGACCAAAGGGTAAGGTGGACCGGTCCGACGTTGCCGATGCGTCGGGCCGGTTTCCGCGTTTCAGGCGGGCATTTCGGACATCGGGAAATCCACGTGAAAGCGGTTGCCGTCCGGATCACGGAAGAAGACCAGCGCGCTGCCGATTTCTTCGAATGGAACGAGCTTGTGGTCGACGCCGTGGTCTTCGAGCGTGGCGATGAAGTCGGCCATGCCGGTCGCGCGGAAGGAAATGTGTTCCATCCTCAGGCTTTCGCCCTCGGCATAGGGTGTGGGGGCGGGGTCAGCCTCGATCAGGTGGATCACGCAGGTGTCGCCCAGATAAATCCAGGCCCCGGGCACCGAAAACGCGGGGCGGTACCCCTCGGCGAGGCCCATCACGTCACGGTAGAAGGCTGTCAGCCTGGCGACGTTGTTCGTGCGGATATTCACGTGGTCGAAAGCGGTGAGGGGCATGTGTGCGATCCCTTTGAGCGGCTTACGCACTCATGATGGCAGCCCGCTGGCGAAAAAGACAGCATTGTCAGCGCCCGTTCAGCCAAGCGGTGATCGTGGCAATCAGTTCACCGTTGTTCCTGCCCGAATAGGCGGCCTCAAGCGGATGCGGCCCGTCCTCTGTCACGAGCGCGATCCGGGTGAGCCTCTGATCTCCGTGCCAAAGGGCTTGCTCGGCGGCCTGTTCCAGACGGTCGAGGTCGATGACCCAGTCCTGTGCGCCGGTAAGGCGCCTGACGGAATGGGTGAAGCGGCCTAGCGTGCGATCGAAGTCGAAGCGCTGCAGCGGTGCGTAGCGGTGCAGCACCCAGAAAGCTCCCAATCCGATAAGGCCGACGAGGATCGGTAGAAAACGTCCCTGCACTTCGCCAGTCAGCACCGCCAGAAGCGTCGTCGCGCCAACGGGCACAAGTGTCAGCCAGAGCACCCATGGCCTATCCTCGAGAACCAGCCGGTCCGGAGTTTCCTCGATAATTCTCATGGGATGTGACGGTAGCGGGATTTTCCGCCCGACGTGATAGAATGTCCGTGAGGAGGACCCGCGCCATACTTCAGATCGACCCAGACCGTGCCTGCCAGACGGTCATCACCACCTTCGAATGCTCACCCGGCACGTCCGAAGATCTGCTGGACGCGCTGAAAGAGGCCTATTCCCGTTTCATCTCGCACCAGCCCGGCTTTATCTCGGCGGCGCTGCATGTGAACGACGCCCAGACCCGGATCGCCAATTACTCGCAATGGGAACGGCGCGAGGATTTTCAGGCGATGCTGCGCTCGGACGAGATGCGCGCGCGGAACCGCGAGATCGCGGAATTGTGCTCGCGCTTCGAGCCGGTGATGTACGAGGTCGGAGCGGTTTTCTGAGCTGGTCCCCCGCGAGGCCCAGTTTTGTGCTAGGGTGACGTTGCGGCAGCCTGTGCCGCGCAAGGGAGGGGACGTTCATGTTTGCACGTATCACACCGTTTCAGCTGAAGCCCGGAACGACTGACGCCGCGATGGCCAAAGCCGATGAGCTGAAGCCAAAGATCATGGGGCTGCCCGGAATGCAGGCCTTCACGGTTGCCGCCGACGAGAACGGCAAGGGCTATACCATCGCCGTGGGCGAGAGCCGCGAGACGTCGGACGGGAACATGGAACAGGCCCGCGCGATCTGGGGCGAGATGGCCGAGTTTCTGGCCGAGATGCCCACGCCGGAAGGCTACGACCGGGTGCGGCACTGGGATAACTGACGTCGCTTGGAATGGCGGCCGGTCGTCAGCCTGTCGCGCACAGCCTTGGCCTGTGGACGAAGGTGCGCGGGTGTATCCGCAAGTGAAAATTCGCCTCAGGCCCTGAGTGAGCCGCATCCGGGCGGTGCGGCTCCGGTTCCAGGAAATGCCGGTAGAAAAGGCACCTGGGATCGCGAGATCGGCGGGCTTTGCGCGCGTTTCGAGCCGTTGATGTCCGAGGTCGGGGCAGTGTTCTGACGTGGTTCCCGGCGCGGTTTCTTTGGGGCAAGGCGATCTTTCCAAGTGTGCCGGACGTGCTGTGGATGCCGCTTGAGCGGTTAGGGCAGGGCGTTAGAATGGCGCATGATTTGGTTTATCGCCTTTGGTTTATCCGCACTGACCGTCTGGGCGCTCTTTCGCGCCTTCCGGCGGTCGAAGAAAAACTGGATCGTCGTCGACGGCTCGAATGTCCTCTACTGGCACAATGAAACGCCGGACCTTCACAGCGTGAAGCAGGTTGTCGACATCCTTCGCGGCGAGGGTTTTGAACCCCTTCTTTGGTTCGACGCGAATGCGGGTTACCTTATAGGTGATCGATACATGGGACCGGCCATTCTGGCGAAAAAGCTGGAGATGCCGACCGCCTCTGTCTTCGTTGCGCCAAAGGGCACGCCAGCGGACCCGCTATTGCTTGAGCATGCAGTCAAGTTAAAGGCGCGGGTCGTGACGAATGACCGTTACCGCGATTGGGAAGAGACGTTTCCGCAGATCAGGATGCAGGGGTTCCTCGTTCGGGGCTATATTTCGGCGCATGACATCGGGCTTGAGCTGGGGCCGGAGGCATAGGAAGACAGTTCTGGGTATTTCAGGCGCGGCGACGGAACCGGGGCAGCGTCAAAGGGTTTACATCGCGATACAGGAGAGATCGGATCATGGAAGGTTTTCTGGATGCATTGGGCGCGGTGACGCTGATCGTCCTTGCTGTCATCGGCGCGGCCTCGGGGGTCATCGCCGGGCTGATCGCCGGGCAGCGCATGCCGCTTTACATCCTGCTTGGCATCGCGGGCGCCGTGGCTCTGCCGTTCATCCTTGCGGCGCTGGGTGTGACCGCGCTCGCGGCGGGTGGTTTGCTGCTTATCGCCTTTGTGGCGCTGATAGGCGCCGTTATCGTGCTGGCGATCGGACGGGCGATCATGCGGAAATGACAAGACGGGGCGACCATGTGCACGCGGTCTTGGGGCCGCCACATGGTTTCCTCATCTCGCGCGTAATGTGATGCTTACAAGCGTTCGCTGGCTGGCCCGGCAAGGTAAAGCCGGATCAGCCTGAGAGTTCAGCCAAAAGTGATGACTGCGGGCCGCCAGGGATGGCGGCCGTGCAGGTCAGGCTTTCGCCTTGCGCCGCCGCAGAAGCCCGAGTGCGGCCAGACCGCCGATCAGGAGCGGCATGCCGGCGGGAACCGGAACGACGTTCGCTCCACCGTTCGACGGCGGATCGAGGCTCGGACCCGTACCCTCACCGACGCTCGTGATCCCCGTCAGGGTAAACTCGATCGGCTCGCTCATCGTGTCGATACAGCAGGTGGTGCCGGTGAACATGTACCAGGTGCCGTTGCCGATCACGAGCGGCTGGGTGTAGAGCCAGTTGTCGTAGGTGCCGCCGCCGGCGTTGGACGGATCGTCCATATATCCGGTCAGCGTGCCGTCGGCGAGCATGTCGTCGCGGTCGGCGTCGTTCAGCGTGCCGTTCCACTGGATCAGCAGCGGATCGTACCCGTAGCTGCCCGAGGTGCCGTCGCCCGAGATGGTCAGACCCCCATTGTCCGAGCACAGAATACCCTCATCGCAGGGAAACGTCTGGTCTCCGTGCCAGTGCTCGTTCCAAAGGGTAACGGTGCCGTTCCCGTTGTCGGTCCAGCCGATGGTGACGGTATGGGACACGGCCGGCGTGGCCATGCATAGCCCTGCTAACGCCGCAGAAACAAAAGAAAACTTGCGCATAATACGAGATCCCCCTTCCACAAAATTTTAACGCCGGCGAAAAAAGTGCCGGTCTTTCAGTGAGAAAAGGTTAACAGAATGTGCCGATTCTGGAAACTATTTCTATTTTTTCCACGGATTGGCGCAATTTTTGGAGGGGGGTGGGGGGTGCCGTGGGGCGGGACCGGTGAGGCGTTTGGAGCGCATTAGGGCGAGTGGGCGATAGTGCGGATGTGAAGGGGCGGGGTGGCCGGACAGGCGCGGTGGCCCGTTCGAGGTCCGAATAGGCGGGGTCCCGGAGTTAGCCAAGATCGACACGCAGTGTACCTATACCCGCTCCCAGCCCGAGGGGGCGAGAAGCGCCCGCTCTGGGGGTGAGATGGGACCGTCGCGTCAGTGGCGCGTCGAAAGCTCATTGAACGGTCGGGCGCTGTGCGGTTTTGCTGGGCGACTTTTTTGCATCCAGCGAAGCGCGCCTTGCCACTGAAATGCTCGGCAACCGACTAGATCGGGTGCTCGTCCAAAAGAGCGAGCGCGCGTTTAAATAGTCCTTCCACTTCAGCGAAGCTTATTGTGCGGGCTGATGTATTTGATTGGGCGGCAACGATGCGCTGCGCAAGCAAAACAGTACAACGAATGGCGTTAAGAGTACTTTTGGGATGGATAAGATGAGTGCTGGTCTTGAAGTGCACAAAGTCATCACGGAGTTCTTTTAGAAAAGCCACCGCCCGGGCTGTTTCGTTCAGATTATCGGTTGGTCCTTTGATCGAAACCCTAAGATCGGCTGGAAGGCGCATTAATAGTTCTGATAACGAGGCAAGTCGCTCTTCCGGAAAATCTTTATCTTCTAGTATCCACTGTACCCCCTTCGCATCGCACATTGCCTTTTGCGACTGGAGATCAAAATACTCGCGGATCTGCCGTTCGGTTCTTTTCTCGAAGGCACCCGTGCCATCAGACCGGACTAGCGAGCAAACACAGGCTCCTTGCAAGGCTAGGACCGCGTGAATCACTGCGCTCTTTAGGAAGAATGGATTGCTTTTTAGGTTTTCCAAGCTGTCGCATAGAATTGTCAATGAGGCTTCGAAGTCACGGCGCGGATCGAAATAAACGAAACTATCTGATGCCGTATTCATGCTTTATCACTACCTCCCCCGTCTCCTCACATTCCCGCCCCTCTGCCCGGCCCGTCCCGCCGTCGACCGCCCGCTCGCCTTCTGGGCGCTGTCCACCGCCGCTTCCACCGCTGACTGCCGCGCCAGGGGGTCGTCCGAGACCACGAGGTCCACGGTCTCCAGCCGCTTGACCTCGTCGCGGAGCCTCGCCGCTTCTTCGAACTCAAGGTTCTCGGCGGCCTTCCGCATGGCGTCCCTGAGCCCGTCCAAATGGGCCTGAAGGTTGGCGCCGACCTCGTTCTTGTCGACCTTCGCGGTCACGCGGCTCATGTCTGTGTCGCCCTTGTAGAGGCCCGCCAGCACGTCCTCGACGTTCTTCTTGACGGTCGCCGGCGTGATGCCGTGTTCCTCGTTATAGGCGATCTGCTTCTGGCGGCGGCGGTCGGTCTCGGCCAGCGCGCGCTCCATCGAGCCGGTGATGCGGTCGGCATACATGATGACGCGGCCCTCGGCGTTCCGCGCGGCGCGGCCGATGGTCTGGATCAGCGAGGTTTCCGAGCGGAGAAAGCCCTCCTTGTCCGCGTCCAGGATCGCGACGAGGCCGCATTCGGGGATATCCAGCCCCTCGCGCAACAGGTTGATGCCCACCAGGACGTCAAAGGCTCCGAGGCGGAGGTCGCGCAGGATCTCGATCCGCTCGATCGTGTCGATGTCGGAATGCATATAGCGGACCTTGATGCCCTGCTCGTGGAGGTATTCGGTCAGGTCCTCGGCCATGCGCTTGGTCAGGGTCGTGACGAGGGTGCGGAAGCCCTTTGCGCTGACCTTGCGGATTTCGTCCAGAAGATCGTCCACCTGCATCTCAACGGGCCGGATTTCGACCTGCGGGTCCAGAAGGCCGGTGGGGCGGATGACCTGTTCGGTGAAGACGCCGCCGGTCTGTTCCAGCTCCCATGACTGGGGCGTGGCCGAGACGAAGACCGATTGCGGGCGCATGGCGTCCCATTCCTCGAACTTGAGCGGCCGGTTGTCCATGCAGGAGGGCAGGCGGAACCCGTGCTCGGCCAGCGTGAACTTGCGGCGATAGTCACCCCGGTACATGCCGCCGATCTGGGGGACCGAGACATGGCTCTCGTCCGCGAAGACGATGGCGTTGTCGGGGATGAATTCAAAGAGGGTCGGCGGTGGCTCGCCCGGTGCGCGGCCGGTGAGGTATCGGGAATAGTTCTCGATCCCGTTGCAGGAGCCGGTCGCCTCCATCATCTCGATATCGAAATTGGTGCGCTGCTCCAGCCGCTGCGCCTCCAACAGCTTGCCCTCGTCCACCAGCTGGCCAAGGCGCATCTTCAGCTCTTCCTTGATCTTCCTGACTGCCTGCTGAAGCGTCGGGCGGGGCGTCACGTAATGCGAGTTGGCATAGATGCGCACCCGCTCGAACGTGTCGGTCTTCTCGCCGGTGAGCGGGTCGAACTCGGTGATGGTCTCGAGTTCCTCGCCGAAGAAGTTGAGCCGCCACGCGCGTGTGTCGAGGTGGGCGGGCCAGAGCTCGATCGTGTCGCCGCGCACGCGGAAGGTGCCGCGCTGAAACGCCTGGTCGTTGCGGCGGTATTGCTGGGCGATGAGGTCAGCGATGACCTTGCGCGGGTCATAGTCGCGGCCCGTGTGCAGGTCCTGCGTCATGGCGCCATAGGTCTCGACCGAGCCGATGCCGTAGATGCACGAGACGGACGCCACGATGATCACGTCGTCCCGCTCCAGAAGCGCGCGGGTGGCCGAGTGGCGCATCCGGTCGATCTGTTCGTTGATCTGCGCCTCTTTCTCTATGTAGGTGTCCGAGCGCGGGACATAGGCCTCGGGCTGGTAGTAGTCGTAATAACTGACAAAGTACTCGACGGCGTTGTCGGGGAAGAAGCCCTTGAACTCCCCGTAAAGCTGGGCCGCGAGCGTCTTGTTCGGCGCAAGTATGATGGCCGGACGCTGGGTTTCCTCGATCACCTTGGCCATGGTGTAGGTCTTGCCCGTGCCGGTCGCGCCCAGCAGGACCTGGTTCTGCTCGCCATCCATCACCCCTTGGGCCAGCTCGCGGATCGCTGTCGGCTGATCGCCCGCGGGCTGAAACTCGGTCTGCATGACAAGCCGCCGCCCGCCTTCCAGCTTTTCGCGGGTGCGGACGTCGGGGGCGGGCGAGTGCAGAAGCGCGGGCATCTGCTCGGGCGAGTTGTTGTGCATGGGGTGCAGCAGGCTTTGTGTCGGGGCAGGGTTCAGACAGATTTGTTCGCTTTTTGTGCTTATTCAAGGCAAATGCCGCGGAAAGCTGTTCCGAGGGTCCGATATCCCCAAAATACAACCTAAGCGATAATTTTTATTGCAAATGCATCCATTGGGTGAAAATGTATGAGTCTCAGCAGCAGACCGAAGCGCCGGTCGGACCATGTAACCCACCACCCCTCGCTCCCCATGGTCCGGCCGGTGTCTTTTCGTCACGGGGCTTGCGCCCTTCGCGCTGATCCCCGATAGAAAAGAAAAGCAAAACGGGACCGGACCGATGACCGCTCGCATTTTTCGCCCTGCCAAATCCGCCATGTCCTCGGGACAGGCGAAGACCCGCGACTGGGTGCTGGAATTCGTCCCCGACAGCGCGCGTGAAGTCGACCCGCTGATGGGCTGGACCTCGTCCAGCGACACCCAGGCCCAGGTGCGGCTGCGCTTCGCGTCGAAGGAAGCGGCGCTCGATTACGCCAAGGAACATGGGATCGACGCCTCGGTGGTCGAGCCGAAAACGCGCAAGCCCAATGTCCGTACGCGTGGCTACGGCGAGAATTTCGCCACCGACCGGCGCGGAGCCTGGACCCACTGACCCACGCCATTATCGAGATCAGCCCGACCGACCCGCGCGTCGGGCCGCTCATCCTTGCCCATCTGACATTGATGCGGGCGTCCAGCCCCGCCTGCTCGGTTCACGCGATGGAGGCCGGCGACCTTGTCGCCTCGGGCGCGCGCTTCTTCGCGGTGATGGACGGTGACGAGGCCGTCGCGATGGGTGCGCTCAAGCGCCTCGCAAGCGGCGGGGGCGAGGTGAAATCCATGCATGTCCGGGAGGATCGACGGGGCCGTGGCCTTGCCGATCTTGTCCTCGGCCATCTTCTCGACGTGGCAAGGACGAGC
This sequence comes from Kangsaoukella pontilimi, assembly GCF_009830125.1. Taxonomy (GTDB): domain Bacteria; phylum Pseudomonadota; class Alphaproteobacteria; order Rhodobacterales; family Rhodobacteraceae; genus Kangsaoukella; species Kangsaoukella pontilimi. Next base: position 1,058,594 of record NZ_WUPT01000002.1, read on the forward strand.
GGAATGCCCCGGCTTTTCCTCGAGACCGGCAGTCAGGATGCTTTCCGCCCGGCGCGCGCATTTTACGCCCGTCATGGCTTCGCGCCGTGCCCGCCGTTCGAAGGGTATGCCGAGGATCCGAACAGCGTCTTCATGACCCGCGCGCTTTAGGGCCGGGTCGCGCTTCTCAGAAGAAAGTCGATCTGCTCTTCGATCCGCTCCAGAGGAACGCCCGAGATGCGTTTTTCGAGTCCAAGCAGCACGATCCCGTGCACTGAAGAGAACAGCGCCCGCGTCATCAGGTCGATCTCGGTCGCGGGTTTTTCGGGATACATCTCGGCCAAAGGGGCCGCGATGATCGAAAAGAGCCGGCCAAGCTCGTCCATGTACCAGGCCGGGACGTCCTGCTCGACCGACATCTCAACCTCGAACAACCCGCGCCAGAGGCGGGGGTTTTCCGCGGCGAAGGCCAGATAGGCCCGCGCCATTGTCACCAGCCGCTCGATGGGCGCGTCTTCGACGACCTTGGCCACCTCGGCCGAGACATCGGCACCGAGGCGCCGAAAGGTGCGCCCGTTCACCGCAAGGACCAGCCCCGTCATGTCGTCGAAGACATTGTAGATCGCGCCAAGCGCGCAGCCCGCCTCCGTGGCCAGATCGCGCGCCCTGAGCGCGCCGATGCCATTCTCCGCCACCCGAGCCTCGGCGATGTCGATCAGCCGCTCGCGCAGTTCCTCGCGCCGTTCCTTCGTCTTCCGTGCCATCCGATCCCCAAACCTGAACGTCGTTCACGCATAGCGCGACCCGGCAGGCCAGCGCAAGGCGCTTGCCAAGGGCGGCGCGCTTTGCTCATAAGGCGGCGAGCGGTCCCGTAGCTCAACTGGATAGAGCAGCTGACTTCTAATCAGCAGGTTCGGGGTTCGAGTCCTCGCGGGATCGCCAGTCGCAGCCGGGGACGGGAGGGGACGTGATGAAGAAGGCCTTTGATCTCAGCCATCCGTTCTTTCTGCCCGTCTGGCGGCGGGTGGTCACGGTGGCGCTCAGTGCGGGTTGGGCGGCGTTCGAGTTCTCGATGGGGAATACCGGATGGGCGGCGATCTTTGCCGCGCTTGCGGCTTACGCTTTCTATGGCCTGTTCATCGCCTTCGACGCAGAGGTGGCGCGAAGCCAGAAAAAAGGGCCGGGGCAGAGCGGCTGAGCGCGGGGGGCTTTTCTGTCGCGCCGGCGGCATTGCTGCGCTAGCAATGAAGGAACGCCGCATCATGCGGCATCCCAAAGGCCCGGTGAACCGACGCCCGTGTTTAGAGTGACAGGATACGCCCCCTTCGAACCCGTGGATCGGGTGCGGTGAAGATCGTCTTCGTCCATCAGAACTGTCCGGGACAGTTCCGTCACCTGGCGCCGCATCTGGCGCGCGATCCGGCCAACGAAGTCCTTTTCATCACGCAGAAAGGCAAGCCCGATATCCCCGGGGTGCGAAAGCTGGAATATGCGCCGCACCGGACCGTTACGACCGGCATTCATCCCTATCTCGCGACCACCGAAGGAGCGGTTCTAAACGGGCAGGCCGTTGCCCGGCTGGGCTTTGCGCTGGCCGACAAGGGATTTCGCCCGGACGTCATCATCGGCAACCCGGGGTGGGGTGAGACGCTGTTCCTCAAGGATGTCTGGCCCGACGTGCCGCTGATCACGCTGGTCGAGTTCTTCTACCGGGGGCGGGGTTCGGACGTGGGGTTCGACACCGAATTCGACGGCGGGCGGGATTCGGTTCTGCGCGCGCGGGCGCGCTCGGCGCCGCATCTTCTGGCGATCGAGGCGGCGGATGCGGCTTATGCCCCGACCGAATGGCAGAAGGCCCAGTTTCCTGCGGCCCATCGGCCGAAGATCCGGGTCATCCACGACGGGATCGACACCGACAGGCTGGTGCCGGACCCGGCGGCGCGGTTCCTTGTGCCGGGCGGCCCGGAGCTGAGCAAGGCGGACGAGGTGCTGACCTATGTATCCCGCAATCTTGAACCCTATCGCGGGTTCCATTCCTTCATGCGCGCCTTGCCCCGCGTTCTGGCCGAGCGTCCGCAGGCGCATGTGGTGATCGTGGGGGGCGACGAGGTCAGCTATGGCGGCCGCGCGCCCGATGGCAAGACATGGCGCGAGGTGCTTCTGGACGAGGTCGGGCCGCTGCCCGAGCGGGTCCATTTCACCGGTCGGATACCTTACTCGGACTATGTCCGGCTTTTGCAGGTGTCCTCGGTGCATCTCTACCTGACCTATCCCTTCGTCCTCTCGTGGTCGATGCTCGAGGCCATGTCGGCGGGCGCCTTTGTCATCGGGTCGGCCACGCCGCCCGTCGAGGAAGTGATCGAAGACGGGCGGAACGGCTGGCTTGTTGATTTCTTCGACACCGAGGCCATGGCCGCGCGGATCAGCGACGGGCTGGCCCGGCGGGGCGATATGGATGCGCTCCGCGTCGCCGCGCGCGAGACGGTGCTGTCGCGCTACCGACTCTCTGACTGCCTTGAGGCGCAGATCGCGCTCATCCGCGAAATCGCCGGACAGTAAGCTCGCGTTAACCCAACCGTTCGATGATGCACCCCGCAGAGCTGGGCTGCGTGTTTCGATCGAGGTTGAGTGTGAGCAACGACACGATTTACGGGGGACTGGGCAACGACACGATCTTCGGCGGGCTCGGCGATGACGTGATCCTTGGCGGCGCGGGTGCCGACCTGATGGATGGCGGGCAGGGGCGCGACCGGCTGTCCTATGCCGACGCGGCAACGTCAGTCGTCATCGACATGCTGAACGGCAGCACCGCCGGCACTTTCGCGGCGGGTGACGTATTCACCAATTTCGAGGATCTCGAGGGCGGCGCGGCGAACGACACGCTGCTGGGCGACCATGCCGATAACTGGATCTGGGGCGGCACCGGGAATGATGAGCTTCAGGGCCGTTTCGGGGACGATACGCTGGAGGGTGGCGCGGGCGCCGATACGCTCGACGGCTCGGGCAATACGGATACCGCAGCTTATCGGGGCAGCTCGGCGGCGGTGAGGGTGCTGCTCTACAACGGGGTCGCGACGGGCGGGGATGCCACCGGCGATGTCCTTCTGAAGATCGACAACCTGATCGGCAGCGAATTCAATGACACGCTGGCCGGGAACTTTTTCGACAACGTGATCGAGGGCGGCGGCGGTGCCGACGTCATGAACGGCGGCGCGGGGCGGGATACGCTGAGCTATGCCTCTGAAACGGTTGCGGTTTCCGTTTCCCTTGCGCTTGGCACGGCGTCCGGGGGCGACGCCAATGGCGACAGTTTCACGGGCTTTGAGAATATCGAGGGCGGCAGCGGTAATGACAGCCTGACCGGCGACGGCGGGGCCAACCATCTGATCGGGGGGGCGGGCAATGATCAGCTTTCCGGCGGTGGTGGTAACGATACGCTTTCGGGCGGTGATGGTGCGGACGCGCTGTCTGGCGGAGACGGCAGCGACCTTGCCAGCTACGAAGGCGCGGCCTTGGCGGCGAATGTCAGTCTGGCCACCGGCGCGGCCTCGGGCGCGGCGGCGGGCGACACCTTCACCAGCATCGAGGGGCTGATCGGAACCGAATTCGACGACGTGCTGACCGGCGACGCGGGCGACAACTGGATCGAAGGCGGTGCCGGCGCCGACACGCTGACCGGCGGCGACGGGATCGACACGGTCAGCTACGCGACATCCGTCTCGCGGGTGGTCGTCGATCTGCTCAACGGCAATGTCTTTCTGGGCCACGCGGTGGGCGACGTGATCTCGGGCTTCGAGAACCTGTCGGGCTCCGACTTTCCCGATTACCTCCTCGGCTCGCACGGCGCGAATGTGCTGATGGGCGGGCGCGGCATGGACCGTCTCGAGTCGCGGGGCGGCGACGACACGCTCATCGGTGGCGCGCAGGACGATAACCTGAAGGGCGGGCTTGGTGCCGATGTCTTCGTGCTCCGGCCCGGCGACGCGCGCGACCGCATCGTCGACTGGCAGGACGGGCAGGACCGGATCGACCTGAGCGCCTTCGACCTGACATGGGGCGAGGTGCTGGCCGCGTCCTCGAACCTTGCCGGTGGCGAGCTGGAGATTGCCCTCGGCGGCGGCGACGCCTTTTTGATCGACGGTCTGGACCTCGCGGATTTCGATGCCGGGGATGTGATCCTGTGAGCGGCGCGGCGACCCTGACCCGCCCCGAAAGCGGCCCGGCCACCCGCGATGCGGGCGACGAGCCGCCGGTTTTCTTCATGCATATCGCAAAGACCGCCGGGTCCTATCTGAACATGGTGCTGGCCGATGCCTTCGGGCCGGGGCAGGTGGCGACCCATTCCGAGGAATGGCTGGGCAACAGCGACGATCTGCGCCGACGTCTGGCCAGCGGCACGCGGGTGATCTCGGGCCATGTGATGAACGCCCTCTGGGAGGAGATCGCCGCCCCGCTCGATATGCGGTTCCGCAAAATCACAATCCTGCGCGAACCGCACGAGCATCTGGCCTCGCATCTTCTCTGGCTCGATCACTACAACCGCCCCGATATGCGGGGCGAATACGCCCTCCTTGACGAGGCGCATCGCCGCGTGATCGACCGGATCGGCGCGGTGAACCTGTCGGAGCCTGCGCAGCTTGACGAGTACCTGACCCATCTCGGCCCGGCCGAGATCGCGCTTTTCGACAATTGTCAGTGCCGCTACCTGATCGGCAATGACAGGCGCGGTCTGAGGAACATGCAACCGCTGACCCTGACCGACGCGAAGACGATCAGGGGCGCGCTTCAGGGCTTCGACGTGGTGCTTCGGCAGGACCGGCTGGGTCAGGATATCCCGCGCCTGTCCGAGGCGCTTGGATTGCCGCTTCCCGTGCCAGAGACCCGCGTGAACGCGGGCAGGGCGACGCGGGCCATCGACACCGCGAGCCCGCTTATCCGGCAAATCCTGTCGAAACGCACCATCGTTGACCAATGGCTCTGGCGCGAGGTGACGGCATGAGCGCGCCCGAGGTTGCCGTCGTCCTAGCCGTCTACGAACCGGACCCCGACGCGCTCGACGCGCAGATCGCGTCGCTGGCCACGCAGCGGTGCGTCACGCTCCGCCTTCTGGCGGTGATCGCGGACGGCACGTCGGGCGCCCTGACGACCGAGGTGGCCGCGCGCCACGGGCTTGCGGTGGAACTTTTCCTGCCCGATGCCCGCACGAACTCTTACCGCAGCTTCGAACTTGGCCTGGGCGCGGCGCTTCAGGCCTTTCCGCAGGCCGACGCCTTCACCTTCTCGGACCAGGACGACATCTGGCATCCCGACCGCCTGGCCCGCGGTCTGGCCGCGCTGGAACGGCCCGGCGCGGCGCTGGCCCATTCCGACGCGCGTGTGGTGGATGCCGGCGGGCGTGTGATCGCGCCCTCGCTGTTCCGTCTCGAGCGGCGGAAAGAGCCGCGCTCGCTCCGGGATATCCTGATCCGCAACTGCGTGACCGGCATGACGCTGATCATGCCCCGCCGCATCGCCGAAGCGGCGCTTCCCTTCCCGCCGCAGGCCGCGCTTTTCTTCCATCACGACCTCTGGATTGCGCTGGTGGCGCAGGCTCTTGGCCGGATCGAGGTGATCCGCGCGCCGCTCGTCGATTATCGCCAGCACGGTGCGAACGTGGTTGGCGCGGTGACCGAGACCGCGCGCGCGCCCCGCTTCGCCAGCAAGGCCTGGCAGCGGCACTGGGGCGGGACCTATTACGTGGCCGCCTATCTGGCCAAGGCGCTTTACCTCCGCATGACCGAACTGGCCGAAGGCGCCGGGCAGGAGGTTGACCGCCGTCGACTGCGCGCCCTTGCCCCGTATCTGTCTGAAAAAGGCCTCGGCTTTGCGCATCTTCTGGATGCGGTGCGCCTAACGCTGGCCGGGTATCCGGGCCTTGGCTGGCACTCGGCCATGTTCGCTTTCGTCCGCATGGGCCGTGCCACGCTGGCGGCGCGAAGCGCGCTTCTGGGCGGATACCTGCCCGCGCTCGCGGCCTTCGACCGCGCTGCTTTTTCCGTGGCGCCTGGCGTGGAGCCGCAAGCGGTGCGCACCCCGGCGGCGGTCGCGGCAACGCCTGTTCCCACCGCCGCCAACAGCTTTCGCGATCCGCGCCTGACCCGCCGTTTTCAGGTGCGGATCGACCCGAACCTCTCCGGTGGTATCGCAATCCTCGTGCCGTCGCTGAACCCGTCCGAGGTCTTTGCGGGCATCGCCACGGCGCTCGATATCGGAATGGGGCTGGCGGCGCGCGGGCATCGTGTGTCCTTCATCGCGACCGACCTGCCGATCGCCAACCCCTCGGCGTCGCGGTCTTTCGTTCTGTCCCGCGGCACGGGCGGGGACGAAAATGTCACGCTCGTCTGCGCCGCGCGGGGTGACACGGCGACGCTGGCTCCCGACGCGTCGCTCTTAGCGACCGCATGGTGGACGGCGCATGTGGCGGCTGACATGGTGGCCGACTTCGCGCTGCCCGAGGACGGGTTTCTCTATCTCGTGCAGGATTATGAACCGGGCTTCTACCCGTGGGGCCGGGAACATGCGGGTGCACTGGCCAGCTATGATCTTGGCGCGACGCCGGTGTTCAACACGACGACGCTCCGCGACCATGTTCTGGCAGAGGGGCATTTCCCGGACGCGGATACCCGTCTCACCTTCCACCCGTCCATAGATATCGGACGCTATGCGGGGCTGAAGCGCACGGTCCGGCTGAAGCGGCGGCTTGCCTTCTACGGCAGGCCCGAAGTGGCTCGGAACCTGTTCGAGACCGGTGTCGCGGCACTTGACCGTTTTCTCGGCGGCGCAGGCCTGGCGCCGCAGGATATCGAATTGGTGAGCGTCGGTCTGAAGCATGATGATATCGGCTTCGCGAACGGGCATGTCCTGAAAAGCCTCGGGAAGATTCCGTGGGACGACTATCCAGGATTTCTTGCCGAGACGGATATCGGCCTGTCGCTGATGCTGTCGCCCCATCCCAGCCATCCGCCGATCGAAATGGCGGCGGCCGGCGCGCGGGTTGTCACGAACGGCTTCGGCGCCAAGGACCTGAGCGTCCTTTCTCCGGCAATACGCTCGGTTCCGCCCACCGAACTGGCCATCGCCGCTGCCCTGCATGAGGCATGGGGCGAACCGCCGCCGGGGATGCGCGACCGCCTGATCGACCTCACGCGGCTCGGCTGCCCGCTCGATGATCTGGTGAGCCGCCTCGCGGTCCGACTGGACAAGGCGGCAGGGGCCGAGGTCGTAAAAGCGCGGCGCCGCCATGCGTGACGGTGGGATCAGTCTTGTCGGGGCGGGGTCGCGGACACCCGCGCATCGCTTTCAGAAGGAGAAGTGGCGCGCGGACAGGCTCGCCGCGCTTTGCCTTCTTCCGCTTGTGTTGCCGTTGCTGGCCCTGCTCTGGCCGGTCTGCCTGATCGCGCAGGGGCGACCGTTCCTTCATGCCTCCCGGCGGGCGGGCCGGAACGGGCGGCCCTTCACCTTGTGGAAAATACGCTCGATGTCGCCCGCCGAAGGGGATGAACGTATTCTGGGAGGCGTGGGGCGCGACCGCGTCACGCCGATCGGCCGCTTTCTGAGGCGTACGCGGCTCGATGAGTTGCCGCAGATCATCAACGTGTTGGCCGGTGATATCGGCTTCATCGGCCCGCGCCCGCCGCTTGTGGCCGCATGGAACGCGTTTCCGGACGACTACGCCGAGATCCTGAAGGACCGACCGGGGATCACAGGACTCGCCACGGTGCATCTCTGCCGGAGAGAAGACCGGCTGCTGTCGCGGATCGACGATCCCGAGCGCTTGCACAACATCTACCGCCGTCGCTGCCTGCCGCCGAAACGCCGGCTCGACCGGCTCTATCGCAGGCGGGCCTCGGCGGGGCTGGCGGCCTATGTGCTGATCATGACGCTCTGGCGCAACCCGCGGGGCGGGCGGCGGCTGAGGCGGCTGGCGCGGATCAGCCTTCGCGCATCGCGCGGGTGAAATAGTCGGTCATCGGCTTGGTCAGATAGGATAGAGGCGTCCGGTCCGCTGTTCTCAGGTACGCCTCGACGGGCATCCCCGGCAAAAGAAGCTGATTGTCGAGTTTCGTCATCTCGCCCGGATCGGGCAGAAGCTGCACACGGTAGAAACTCTGCCCAGTCACCTCGTCCTGGAAAACATCAGCCGACACGTCGATCACATGGCCGCTGATCTCGGGTGTGCGGCGCTGGTCGAACGCCGTGAAGCGCAGCGTGGCGGGCTGGCCGGCGTGGACCTGATCGATGTGGATCGCCTCGACCCGGGCCGAAACCACAAGCGGCTGGTCCTGCGGCACGATGAACATCAGCGTATCCGCCGCCCGGATCACGCCCTTGACCGTAAAGACGGCCGAGCCGTGGACGATGCCCGAGACCGGCGCACGCACGTCCAGACGGTCAAGCCGTTCGTCCAGGTTCAGAAGCCGCTCGGCCAGTTCGATCTCGCGGTATTGCAGGTCTCGGAGCGTCACGATCGCCTCTTCACGGCGGCCGCTTTCCAGCTTCAGCCGTTCGATCTCAAGCGAAGCGATCTGCCCCCGGAACTGAGCGATGTCGGCTGTCAGCTTGCCGATCTCGCCCGAGAGCCGCGCCGCCTCGCGACGAAGCGCGGTGACGCGCTGCATCTGCACAAGCCCCCGTTCGAGCAGGCTTTCCTGATCTGCCAGCTCGTCGCGGATCAGATCTTCCTGTACGCCGAGCGCGTCAAGCTGCGCCTCTGTCCCGGCGATCTGGTTCTCGGTCTGAAGGATACGCTCTTCGAGTTGCAGCGCCTCGCGTTCTTCGGTGATCGCACGCGCCTGAAAAAGCGAGGTCTGCCCGGCAATCTGCTCCGCCGCCGCCGGATTTCTCTCGGCAGCCGCCAGAAGCATGTCCGGAAAGGTGATTTCGTCACGACCGTCGCGCTCGGCCTCCAGCCGGGCGCGGCGGGCCCGGATTTCGATGAGCTGGCTTTCGATGATGGCGCGTTCCGACCGCAGAAGCGTGTCGTCGAGACGGATCAGGACATCGCCCGCCGCAACACGCTCGCCGTCGCGGGCGAGGATTTCGCCCACCACACCGCCCTCGGCGTGCTGGACGACCTGACGGTTCGACTCGACTTCGATGATGCCGCTGGCCACCACGGCGCCCGCAATCTCGGTTCGGACGCTCCAGAAACCGATGCCGCCGACCAGAAGGATCAGCGCGACGAACCCCACGGTCAGCGGCATTCCCGCGCGCCATTCGCGTCTTTGACCGCTGCTCATGTGCTGTCCCCCCGACCGATGGTGCGCTGGATGTCGCCCGCGTTCTTCATCATGGATTTCAGCACCTCGTCACGAGGGCCGAGCGCCTTGACCCGCCCGCCGTCGATCACCATCAGCCGGTCGCATTCCGAGATCGCCATGGGCCGGTGCGTCATGATCACGACCGAGCGTCCGTCGGACTTCATGTCGCGCACGGCCGCGTTCAGCGCCTCGGTGCCTTCCAGGTCGAGCGCTGAATTGGGCTCGTCGAGCACCAGCAGAACCGGGTCGCCGTACAGCGCGCGCGCCAGCGCGATGCGCTGCCGTTGGCCGCCCGAAAGTGCCAGCATCCCCTCGCGCACCATCGTGTCATAGCCGTCGGGCAGCGAGAGGATCAGATCGTGCGCGCGGGCCTTCTGCGCGGCGGCGACCACGGCGGCGCTGTCGGGCGAGGTAGACATGCGCGCGATGTTTTCGGCCAGCGTGCCGGTGACCATCTGCGCCTCCTGCGGGAGGTAGCCGACATGCTGGCCCAGATCGGCGGGATCGTATTGCGACAGAAGCGCGCCGCCCAGTCGCACCTCGCCGACCGGCGGATCGATCAGGCCGAGAAGGAGCCGCGCGATGGTGGTCTTCCCCGAACCACTCCGCCCGATGACGCCAAGCGCCTCGCCGGGCGCGAGGGTGAAGGAAATGTTGTAGAGGATCGCGGGCGTGCCCGGTCCGGAGGTTACCGTGACGCCCTTGACGTCGAGCCGGCCTTCGGGGCGCGGCAGGCGGGTTTTCTCCTCGGGCTGCGGGACAGCGGCGAGGAAGTCGGAGAGCGACGCCCAGCCCTGACGCGCGCGCTGGATTTGCGGCCAGCGGCCCAGCACCTGTTCGATCGGGGCGAGCGCCCGGCCGAGCAGGATCGATGCAGCGATCATCGCGCCTGCCGTCAGTTCGCCCCCAAGAACCAGCCATGCACCAAGGGCGAGGATCAGGGATTGGAGCGTCAGGCGGAATGCCTTGGTGAAGGTCGTGAAGCTGCCGGTCCAGTCGACGGCGTTCATGGTCTTGCCAAGCGCCTCGTCCCGCCGGGCGAGCCAGCGGTCGCTGACCGCGTCGACCATGCCCTGGGCGCGCAAAAGCTCTGCCGATTGCGCGGCGCTTTCAGCGAAGCGGTGCGCGTCTTCGGTGACCTGCTGCGCCTCGCGCGTCTTGCGGTTGGTGAGTGCCTGGTTGACCAGCGTAAGCGTGATCAGCGCCACGCCGCCGCCCAAGGCGAGCCAGCCGAGCGCCGGGTGGAAGACGAAGATCGCGGCGACGAAGATGGGCGTGAAGGGCGTGTCCAGCATCGCGATCAGGCCGGGCGAGGCGAAAAAGCCCTGTATCGCCTCAAGGTCGCGGGACGCGGTCAGGGCGCCACGGCTGGGTGTCCGGCGGCCCCGCGCCTCAATCACGGCCTTGAAGACGCGCTCGTCCAGATCGGACTGAAACCGGGCGCCGTAGCGCGCCACCAGCCGCGACCGGGCAAAGTCCAGAAGCCACATCAGCCCGTAAAGCGCCACGACGAGGATGGTCAGCGCGACCAGCGTTTCCTCGGACCGCGAGCCAAGCACGCGGTCATAAACCTGAAGCATGAACAGCGGGCCAGTCAGCATCAGAAGGTTCACGAAAATACTGAAAAAGAACGAAAACCATATGAAATGCATCGAGCGGGCACGCGCCTGGCGCAGTTCTTCTGACATTGTGACTGGCGCTATTGCTTTGGCCATCTTGGACGCTCCGCAGTTCTTGCTGGCGTTAGCAGCTTAGCGGCGCATTGACGTACCGTCAGCCGTCTCAGGAGATTTTTGACGTTCGTGTCACAAACGCCCGATCAGCGCCGCGCCCCATAACGCGAGTGATCCGGGTCCGGTCTGACGGTAGAGGCCTGTGCGCCACAGGCCTGCGAGGCGTCCCAGTGCGCCGTGCCGCCGCACTGTGCGGGCGGCATCGAAGGTTACGCGCGCCTCTGGTGTCATGGCGTCGCGCGCCGCATCCAGCGCGGCGTATTGCACGTCGATCCACCCTGCGAAGCGGCCATTCAGAACCGCGCCAATCCGGGCGATCCGGGCGCGGGTGGTGTCGTTTGCGCCGACCTGATTTGCGCCATGCTGCCGGTAGAGCAGACTGGGCCGCGGATCGAGAATCATCTCGCCCCCGGCGGCGGTCACAAGCTGATAGGCCCACCAGTCATGGGCGATCAGCCGGTCGATGCGGCTGCTCGCCGGTTGCAGAAGGTCCAGCGCCTTGCGGTTCAGAAGCATCGTGTTGCCGCCCGCCACGTTCTGGACTAGCGCGTTCCGGAACCCGGTCGGCCGGACAAAGGCCGGCGAGAGCCGAAGCGGCGTCAGATCGTGGTCCGCGATGACCGTCCGGCTGCCATAGATTGCCGGTCGGTCGAGCCCGTCGAGCGCGGCAAGTCCGCGTGACAGCCGGTCGGGCAGCCAATAGTCGTCCTGATCCGCGAAGGCGAGGTAGGCTGCGCCCCCGGCCGCCCGCAGGAGCGACAGGAAATTCATCGCGGCCCCCTTGCCGGGCCCCCTCAACGTGATGATCTTTCGCTCGGGATGCAGCGCGGCAAAGCGCTGAACCCGTGCCACGGTATCGTCGGTCGAGCCGTCGTCTGAGACGATAAGAGACCAGTCCGTATGACTTTGCCGCGCGATCGAGGTCAGCTGCGCGTCGATGGTCCATCCCCCGTTAAAGGTGGCCATGACGATGGTGACGTGTTTGGGGCCGACCCGGCGGGCAAGGCCCGGGAGGGGCGGCCTCTGAGCTTCGGGGATGAGCGCGCGGTCGAAACTCATGATTGGGCAATCTCGTCGTGAAAGCGGTGAAGAAGAAGCGCGCCGAGCGTCATCAAGGCCAACGACAGCGCGTAGATCAGGATCGGATCGGGATAGGTCGGCTGATAGACCGCGTAGAAGGCCGCCCGCATCTCGCCCGTGACGTGGAAGAGCGGGTTCCATTCCAGCCAGCCGCGCAGCGGGTGCGGCACGGTTTCCAAAAGGAAGACCACGCCCGAGACGATGAACATCGGCCGCATGACCACAGCCCATATCCGTTCGAGCGCCGGGAAGGCCGGGAAGAGGTAGGCGTTGAGCGTGCCCGCCCCGAGCGCCAGCGCAGTCGCCATCGCATAGGCATGAGCGGCGAGGACGGGATCGGGCAGGCTGGCATCGCGTGCGATCGCCAGAAGCGTGCCGAGGACGAGGATCGAGATCAGGCACTGCGTAAAGACCGCCACCGCCGCCCGCGCGATCAGCGCATCGGCCCAGGTGACCGAGGCGAAGCCCAGAAGCGGGCGCGAAAAGCGGAGCGCGGTCGCGACCTTCTGGCTGACGTCGAGGAACAGCATGAAGGGAAGGAAGCCCGTTGCGTAGAAAAGCGCGAAATCGCTGCCGAGGGGCGGGGCGACGAAGGCGAAGGAGAACGCCACCGAAAGAAGTGCGATCGTCAGGACCGGTTCGGCCACCGTCCAGATCCAGCCGCCGGGCGAGCGGGTGTGCGTCGTAGCCATTTCCCTCAGGATCAGCGCGCCGATGGTCCGAAACGTGCCGGTGCCCGCGCCGCCCGCCGGCCGAAGCGGCTGAACGGGGGCGCGGAGCGGGGCCGTTGGCGGCGGGGACGGGCTGGGCATCTGCATCGCCTTCCGACTACGCCAACGAGGTTTACGGGGAATTAACGACTGCGCCCCGATGATGGCGGCGAACCGGAACCTTAGAAGGGGGTGCCAGAGGTGTCGCATGTGGCTCTTGTCCCGCCGGGCGCGTCCGTCGTGGGCACCAACCGGCGCCAGGTGGCGCTTCTGGCAAGTCTCGTTGTCGGAGTTCTGCTTCCGGTGCTGGTCACGGCAGGCTATCTCTATACCCGCGCGGTGGACCAATACGCCTCCACCGTGGCCTTTTCGGTCCGGACCGAATCCATGCCGTCCCCCATCGAGCTGATCGGCGGGATCGCGGATATTCCGACCTCGGGCAGCGCCGACGCCGATATCCTTTTCGCGTTCATCCGCAGTCAGGAAATGGTCGAGACGCTGGATGCGCGGCTTGGGCTGGTCGAGATGTTCTCGCGGCCCGAGGGCGACCCGGTTTTCGGCTTTGATCCCACCGGCTCGATTGAGGACCTGACCGACTATTGGCGGCGCATGGTCGAGGTCATCTATGACCCCGGAACCGGTCTGATCGAGGTGCGCGCGCTGGCCTTCGCGCCCGAGGATGCCCGCGTCATCGCCACCGGCGTCATGGAGGAAAGCGCGCGCCTGATCGATGACCTGTCCCGAGTGGCCCGTGACGACACGACGGCCTTCGCGCGGGAAGAGCTTGAGCGCGCGGTCGAGCGGCTGAAACTCGCGCGGGAGCGTCTGACACGGTTCCGCTCGGTCACCCAGATCGTGGACCCGAGCGCCGACCTGCAGGGGCAGATGGGCGTGCTGGGCAGTCTGGAGGGACAGTTGGCCGCCACGCTGATCGACGCCGATCTTCTGCGCGAAAGCACCCGCTCGGGCGATCCGCGGCTTCGCCAGGCCGAGAGGCGGATCGCCGTTATCGAGGCGCGGATCGCCGCCGAACGGCGGAAACTGGGGCAGGGCGCGGGCGGCACGGGTGGCGGAGACTATGCCTCGCTTCTCTCCGAGTTCGAGCGACTTGCGGTCGACCGGGAATTCGCCGAGCAGTCCTATCGCGCCGCGCTCGCCGCTCATGATCAGGCACAGGCCGAGGCGCGGCGGAAAAGCCGGTACCTTGCCGCGCATATCCGGCCCACGCTGGCGCAATCGTCGGAACATCCGCGCCGGATCGTGCTGACCGCCATGGTGGGGTTTTTTGCGCTCTGCCTCTGGGCGCTGGCGGCGCTTGTCTATTACAGCATCCGCGACCGGCGATGATCCGGCTCGTCCGCGTCTCGAAAAGCCTCTGGTCCGGGGGGCACAGGACCGTCGTGGCGCGCGAGGTTTCATTCACCGTGCCGGACCGGGGCGCGGTGGCGCTGATCGGGCGGAACGGGGCGGGAAAGTCTTCTCTTCTCAGGATGATCGCGGGCACACTTAAACCCGATGGCGGGTGGATCGAGACGCGGGGCAGCGTATCGTGGCCGGTGGGGTTCGCAGGCAGTTTCCACGGAGATCTGTCCGGCGCGCAGAACGCCCGTTTCGTGGCCCGCATCCACGGAATCGACAGCGACGCGATGGTCCGGCTGGTCGAGGATTTGGCCGAAATCGGGCCGCATTTCCGGCTGCCGTTCCGCACCTATTCCTCGGGGATGAAGGCGCGTCTGGCATTCGCGATCTCCATGGCCATCGACTTTGACACGGTGCTGATCGATGAGGTGACCAGCGTGGGCGATGCCGCGTTTCGGGAGCGGAGCGAGGCGATCCTGATGGACCGGCTGGAGCGGCGCGCGGCGGTGGTCGTGTCGCATAACATGCCGCTTCTCGAGCGCATCTGCTCCAGCGCGGTGGTGCTCGACCGGGGGGAGGCGCGGGTCTTCGACGATGTCAAAGAGGCCATCGCCCACCACCATGCGCTGATGGCGCCAGCCTAGTTTTCGCGCGGGGCACCACCGGCGAAAACGCCAGGTTTCCCGTAGTCTACGGCAGCTTCCTGCATTTCCAGATGAAGTCCGGTGCCGGTGTAGGGATGCGCGCGGGCCAGCGCCTCGTCCACCTCGATCCCCAGTCCGGGCGCCTTGGGGGCGGCGATGTGGCCGTCCTCGACCCGGATCGCGTTGCGGATCAGCGCGGCGTGGAAGGGCGTCTCGATGGTCTCGGCCAGAAGCGTGTTGGCGCAGGCGACCGCCAGGTGGATATTCGCCGCCAATTCCACCGGCCCGGCATAGAGATGCGGGGCGATCTGCGCGGCCTTCGCCTCGGCCAGCGCGGCGATCTTGCGGCCCTCCCAGAGCCCGCCCGCGCGCCCGAGTGCCGGTTGCAGGATACGCGCGCCCGCGTCGAGCGCGGCAGCGAATTCGACCTTGGTGGTCAGACGCTCGCCCGTGGCGACGGGGATGGGCGTGCCCGCCGCGACGCGGGCCAGCCCGGCGACATCGTCGGGTGGCACCGGCTCCTCGAACCAGAGGGGGTCGTAGGGGCGGATCGCCTCGGCGAGGCGCAGCGCACCGGATGCGGTGAACTGGCCATGGGTGCCGAAGAGCAGGTCCGCGCGCGTGCCGACCGCCTCGCGGAGGCGGGCGCAGAAGCGGGTCGAGCGCTCGATATCCGCCAGCGCGGGCTGGTGCCCGCCCCGGATCGTGTAGGGACCGGCTGGGTCGAACTTGACCGCCGTATAGCCGCGCGCGACCAGATCGAGCGCGCTTTCCGCGGCCATGTCCGCGTCACCCCAGAAGGCGGGCAGTGGGTGACCGTCCAGAGGGTACAGATAGGAATAGGCCCGGACGCGCGGCGTCGTCCGCCCGCCCAGAAGCGCCCAGACCGGGCGGTCGCGGTCCTTGCCGAGGATGTCCCAGCAGGCGATCTCCAGCCCCGAGAAAGCGCCCATCACCGTCGGATCGGGCCGCTGCGTGAAGCCTGCAGAATAGACGCGGCGGAACATCAGATCGATGTTTTCGGGGCTTTCACCCTCCATATGGCGCGCGAACACATCCGCGATCACGGCGCGCATGGCCTCCGGTCCGACGGCGGCGGCATAGCACTCGCCCCAGCCCGTAACGCCCGTATCGGTTGTCAGCTTGACCAGAATCCAGTATCGCCCGCCCCAGCCGGGCGCCGGCGGAGCCGTGACAATTACCTCGAGATCGGCAAGCTTCACGGGCGTCTCCTCATGGGTGAAAGCGTCATGTCGGGTATTCCAATCACCATTCGCAATCTCGGTCCAGAGGATGTGGCGATCCTCGACCGCGTGCGGCCCGGCACATTCGATAACCCTGTGGACCCTGCGCGGGCTTATGCGTTTCTGGCCACGCGGGTGAACGAGATCGTCGTCGCGCTGACCGCGGGCGAGGTAGTGGGCTTTGCCACCGGCACGGTGCTGATGCACCCCGACAAGGCGCCACAGTTTTTCGTCAACGAGGTGGGCGTCCACGAGGATATGCGGCGTCAGGGTATTGGAACGCGGCTGATGGAGCGACTTCTGGACCTTGCGCGGGACCGGGGCTGCGAAGGCATCTGGCTGGCCACGGAAGAGGGCAACGCCGCCGCGCGCGGGCTCTACAAGGCGATGCAGGCCCGCGAGACGGGCGGCATCGTGGTCTATGACTGGGACGATACCGCGCTCTGATCGGGCTCAGAAAACGATCACGTTGCGGCGGCTCTTGCCCGACTTGGTGTCGGCGATGGCCTCGTTGATCTCTTCCAGAGGCCAGCGCCCGGATATCAGCTCATCCAGTTTCAGCCGACCCTGGAGGTAGAGATCCGCGAGCCACGGAATGTCCCGCGCCAGCACCGTGTCGCCCATCTTGGACCCGATCAGGCGTTGCCCGTAGGCGGCCATCGTACCGGCGTCGTATTCCGACATTGCGCCGCTCGCAGGCATTCCCACCATGACCAGCCGCCCGCCCCGGGCGAGATAATTTGGCGCGCTGGTATAGACCGGAGCCGCGCCCACGGTCACGAAGACCGCATCCGCCCCCTTGCCGATCATCTGGAACAGGTCGTCCCATGGCGCGGGGCGGGTGGCGAGGATCGTGTCGGTGGCCCCGAAGGCGCGGGCGTCCTCCAGTTTCCCGGGCACCATGTCAACGGCCACGATCCGGCGCGCGCCCGCCAGCCGTGCGCCCTGAATGGCGTTCAGACCAACGCCGCCCGCACCGATCACCACGGCGTCCTCACCCGGTCTCAGACCGCCCGAGTTCACCACGGCGCCGATCCCGGTAATGACCCCGCAGGACAGAAGCGAGGCGACGTCCGCTGAAAGCCCCTTGGGAATGCGCGCGATCTGGCTCTGGTCGACGACCACCTTTTCGGCAAAAGCGCCGGTCGCCATGGCCTGATGGCAGGGCGCGCCATCGGCCAGCGTCAGCGGGTCGGGACCGACAGGCGCCGTGCAGGTGGCGGGATGCCCGGTGGTGCAGGGCGCGCAGCCGCCGCAGGCGCGCATCAGCGTCACGATCACGCGCTCGCCCATCGCAAAGCCGGTGACACCCTCGCCGAGCGCGGTGATCCGGCCCGCTGCCTCGTGCCCGTAGACCGCAGGAAGCGTGCCGCCCCAGGCGCCGTCTGCATAGGAGATGTCGGAATGACAGATCGCGCAGGCCTCGAGCGTGACCTCTATCGCCCGCCCGGTGGGCGGGGCCAGCGTCACGGTCTCGATGGTGAGCGGCTTGCCGAATTCCCGGCAGACCGCCGCGCGCATGGATGTCATGGTCCGTCCCTTCCGTTGCCCGCGCTCAGGCTGGGGCGGGGGCGCTTTCCGATCAAGCCGGAAAGCGACACGCGCCACCCTGGCCGCGTCAGGCGGGCGCGACGCGGCGGGTGCCGAGCAGGACCGCGCCGCAAGCCACCATCAGCGCCATCGAGACGAGGAACGGCGCGCCCGGCATGAAATAGGCGGCATCCTCGGCGGCGAAGACGGCGAAGACCTGCGTCATCACGAGGGGCGAGATCACGGTTGCAAGCGCGGCGGTCGAGGACAGAACCCCCTGCAGCTCGCCCTGGCTGTCATCGGCGGTGCGGCGCGACATCATCCCCTGCACGGCGGGTGTCACCACTGCGCCGAGCGCCGTCAGGGGCACGAAAAGAAGCGCGACCGTGCCGCTCTGCACCAGTGCCAGAACAAGGAAGGCGAAGAAGTTGAAGACCAGGCCGTAGATAACGGTGCCGCGTTCCCCCAGCCACTTCAGCACGTATCGGATGAGCCAGCCCTGCACGAGCGCCATGGACACGCCGAAGGCCGCGAGCGACGCGCCGATCATCGACGGCTCCCAGCCGAAGCGCGCCTCGGTGAAATAGGCCCAGACGGCGGGATAGACGAAGAAGGCGACCTGATAGAGGAAAAACAGGATCAGAAGGGGCCGAAGCTCTGGCGTCTGGCCTACCTGCCGGAAGGCGCCGAAAGGGTTGGCGCGGGCCAGCGTCAGGGGACGGCGGTTCCGGTTGGTCTCGGGCATGACGACATAGCCGAAGACAAGGTTCATTGCGGCCAGCGCGGCGGCGGCAAAGAAGGGCGCGCGGGTGCCGAACTCGGCCAGCAGCCCGCCCAGAAGCGGCCCGAGGACGAAGCCCACGCCGAAGGCCGCGCCGATCATGCCGAAGCGGGCAGCCTTTTCTTCGGGTTTCGAGATGTCGGCCATGAAGGCCATGGCGGTCGCCTGGGTCGCGGCAACCATGCCGCCCACGATCCGTCCGACCAGCAAGAGCCAGAATGCCCCGGCAAGCGCCATGACGAGATAATCCAGCGCCATCACCGCCAGCGAGGCCAGCATGATCGGACGCCGCCCGTAGCGGTCCGACAAAGCGCCCACTACAGGCCCGCAGAGGAACAGCATTATCGCGAAAGCGGTGGCCAGAACTCCGCCGTAAAGCGCCGCCTCTGACAGCGGAATGTTAGCGATTTCCCGCAGGAGCGCCGGCATTACCGGCAGGATCAGCCCGATGCCCATGGAGTCGATCACGGTCGTCAGCAGCACGAAAACAAGGGGCAGGCGCATCGGGGGTCCTCTCGGGGCGGCATTAGACCCGCGTTGGGCCGAGGGGCAACAAAAAAGGCGCCGTTCGCGCGGCGCCTTTTTCCGGAGGCCGTGTCTTTGTTGCGGGAAGGGCTCAGGCGGCCCTGAGCCCGAGGATTGCGCGCGCCTCGGCTGGGGTCGCCACCGGGCGGTCGTGCTTTTTGCAGAGATCGACAGTGCGCGCGACAAGCGCCGCGTTCGAGGGCGCCAGCGTCTCGCGGTCGATCCGGATATTGTCTTCCAGCCCGGTGCGGCAATGCCCGCCGGTCTCGATGCACCACTCGTTGACGATGACCTGTCCCGGGCCAACACCCGCCGCGCACCAGACGGCGTCGGGCGCGATCCGGGCGAGCGTCTCGCGGAAGAAGTCGAAGGACGGGCGGTCGACGGGCATTGCGTTCTTCACGCCCATGACGAACTGCACGTAAAGCGGCCCTTTGAGACGGCCGTCCTTCTGCATCTTGGCGGCCTGGAAAATGTGGCTGAGGTCGAAGGCCTCAATCTCGGGCTTCACGTCATATTTCAGCATCTCTGACGCTAGCCAGTCGACCAGATCGGGCGGGTTCTCGTAGACGCGCGTAGGAAAGTTGTTCGACCCGACCGAGAGCGACGCCATGTCGGGTCGGAGGGGCAGCATTCCGCCACGAGCTTGCCCCGCGCCCGAGCGCCCGCCGGTGGATAGTTGCACGAT
Source organism: Kangsaoukella pontilimi (assembly GCF_009830125.1). Lineage (GTDB taxonomy): Bacteria > Pseudomonadota > Alphaproteobacteria > Rhodobacterales > Rhodobacteraceae > Kangsaoukella > Kangsaoukella pontilimi. The sequence goes on from NZ_WUPT01000002.1 coordinate 1,078,166, forward strand.
CATGCCGGGGCAGTGCTTTTCGATGCCTTCTTTCAGGCGTCCGAAAAGCTCGGGGTCCGAGGTGGGCGTCTGGTCGGGCAGGCGCACATGGCAATGGGCGATGGACGCGCCGGCCTCGAACGCCTCGTGGGTGGACTCGATCTGTTCCTCGACCGAGATCGGGACGGCGGGATTGTCTTCCTTCCGGGGCACCGAGCCGGTGATGGCGACACAGATGATGCAGGGTGACTTTGTCATTCTCGGATCCTTGGTCGTTCTTGATCGGATGATAGCGTGGCGATCCGGGCGGGGCGAGGGGGGCGTCAGGCGAAACGGTCGAGCGCGGTCTGGAACATCGCGGCGTCCACGTTCCCGCCCGAGGCGACGACGATGACATCCGCGTCCCCCGTCGCGTGGAAAAGCGCCGCCGCCAGCGCCACCGCGCCCCCCGGTTCCAGCACGATCTTGAGCCGGTTGAAGGCCACCGCCATGGCGCGGAGCGCGTCGTCATCCGACACGGCATAAGCGGGGCCGCAATGGGCCTGCATGATCGGAAAGGTCAGGTCCCCGGGCCGGGGCGTGATGATCGCGTCACAGATCGAACCTGTGGTGGACGGGTTCGTCTGGATCGTGCCCGAGACAAGCGAGCGGCCCACGTCGTCGAAACCTTCGGGTTCCACGGGGCGGACGCGGAGGCCGGGCGCCTCGGCGGCAAGCGCCAGCGCAATGCCCGAGGTCAGGCCGCCGCCGCCGCAGCAGACCAGCACGTCCGCCTCGTCGATCCCGCGCGCCTTGGCGTCCTCGGCAATCTCCAGCCCGGTGGTGCCTTGACCGGCAATGACCATCGGGGTGTCGAAAGGCTTGATCAGCGTCAGCCCGCGTTCCTCGGCCAGCGCTGCGCCAATGGCGTCGCGGTCCTCGGTCGCGCGGTCGTAGAAGACGACCTCTGCCCCGACCGCCCTGGTATTCGCAATCTTTAGCGCGGGCGCGTCGGACGGCATCACGATCACGGCCGGTGCGCCGAGTTCGCGCGCGGCAAGCGCCACGCCCTGCGCGTGGTTGCCCGAGGAATAGGCCAGGACGCCGCGGGCCCGTGTCTCGGGGTCGAGCGCCGAGAGGGCCGATCGCGCGCCACGGTATTTGAACGAGCCTGTCTTCTGCAGGCACTCGGCCTTGACGAAGATGCGGCGTCCCGCATCCGCATCCAGAAGCGGGGCGTTCAGAAGGGGCGTGCGGACGGCAAAGCCCTCAAGCCGCGCGCGGGCGGCGCGGATATCGTCGATGTTCACGGAAGTTTCTCCAGCCATTGCTCGAGCGCCTTGAGCGCCTCGGCTTCGTCAAGGAAGGGGACATGCCCCCGGTCCGGCACCTCGGCCACGATCATGTCGGGGCGCCGGCGCTGCATCTCGGCCAGCGTCTTCGGCGTCAACAGGTCGGAATTCGCCCCCCGGATCGTGGCAAGTGGCAGGCCCGCCATCGCGTCGAAGAGAGGCCAGAGGTCCGGCGTCGGCTGTGCGCCTGCCGCCAGAACCGCGTCGCGGAGCGCGGGGTCGTAGTTGATCTGCAGGCCATCGGGCGTCTCGCGATAGTGCTTGACCACCTCTTCGCGCCAGCGGCTTTCCGGCACGCCCTTGAAGCCCGCCAGAAGCTCGGCGCGCATCGCCACAGCCTCGTCATATGTTTTCTGTGCGGGGTTCTTGCCGATGTAGGTCTTTATGACATCGAGGCCGCGCGGGTCGATCTCGGGGCCGATGTCGACAAGGCAGACGCCGGTCAGCCGGTCCTTGGCCATGGCCGCAAGGACCATCGCGATCAGGCCACCGCGGGACGTGCCGAGGATGGCGGTGGCGGGCAGGTCCAGATGATCGAGAAGCGCAATCGCATCGCCCGCCTCGATCGGGATCGTATAGGTCTCGGCCCCGGACCAGTCCGATTTGCCGCGCCCGCGATAGTCGAGCCGGATCAGGCGGACGCCGCCGAGATGCGGGGCGACATAGTCGAAATCGGTGCCGTTCCGGGTCAGGCCGGACAGCGCGAGGACGGGTTTGCCCGCGCCTTCGTCGGTGTAGTGCAGGCGCGTGCCGTCGGGCGTATGAAACTCCGGCATCAAAGACCCGCCACGAGATCGGGGATGCCGGTCAGGTCGCTCACCACATGGGCGGGCCGTGCGGGCAGGCGGTCGACCGGATCGCCCGCGCGGTTGACCCAGACGGTGGTAAACCCGTAGGCCGCCGCGCCCGCAGCGTCCCAACCGTTGGCCGACACGAACAGTACCTTGTCGGGGGCCGCACCGAGCCGCGCCTCCACCAAGTCATAGACGGCGCGGGCCGGTTTGAAGATGCCCACATCCTCGACCGACAGAGTGTCATCCAGCCACGCGCCGATGCCTGCAAAGTCGACCGCGCCTTCCAGCATGTCGGGCGAGCCGTTCGAGAGGATCGCGGTCTGCAGGCCGGCGGCCTTCAGCGTCGCCAGCATCTTGGGCGCTTCCCTGTAGGCCGGGCATTCCCAGTAGAGCGCCAGAAGCGTCTCGCGGAGGACCGGATCGTCGAGGCCTGATGCCTCCATCGCCCAGTCCAGACCATCCTCCGTGACCTGCCAGAAATCGGTGTGATCGCCGGTGATCGCGCGGAGCCAGGTGTACTGAAGCTGTTTCATCCGCCAGTCGGCGGCCAGCCTGGGCCAGACTTCGGCCAGTGCCTGCTGGCCGGGCTGCTCGGCGGCGACCCGCGCGGCGGCCGAGACATCGAACAATGTGCCATAGGCATCGAAAACGCAGGTGGTCACGGTCATGGGGCCTCTCTTTCGCGGGGAAAGTGGCATGGGCGCGCGCGGGTGAAAAGAGGGGCGCGGGGGTTTACACCCAAGCCATGGCATGTTGGGTTATGGCGGAACCCAGGGCGCGGATGGCGCCCGCCAATGAAACAATCCCGAGAGACCGAGACAATGACGCAAGCAAAAAGCGGCGACACAGTTCGTATTCACTACACCGGCACCCTCGAAGACGGCGCCACCTTCGATACCTCCGCGGGCCGCGATCCGCTGGAATTCACCCTTGGCAGCGGCCAGGTGATCCCCGGTTTCGACAAGGCCGTGGACGGCATGACGGTTGGCGAAGAGAAGAAGGTCGAAATCCCGGCCGAGGACGCCTATGGCCCTCACAACCCCGACGGCCGTCAGGCGATCCCGCGCGAGAACATTCCCGCTGATATCCCGCTCGACATCGGCACGCAGCTTCAGATGCAGTTGCCCGATGGCCGCCCCGTGCCCGTCGTGGTGGCCGAGGTCAGCGACGAAACCGTGGTGCTTGATGCCAACCACCCGCTGGCGGGCAAGGACCTGACGTTCCAGATCGAACTGGTCGAGATCGTCTGACGACGGGCTGGCGGCCCGGCACGTAAGCGACTAAGCCTGTGGCATGAGCGGCAGGCGGAACATCGCGGTCTTTACCGGCAACCGGGCGGAGTACGGGCTGCTCAGCCCGATCCTGCAGGCGATCCGGTCACATAAAGGGCTGGACCTGTCGCTGATCGTGGGCGGCGCGCATCTCGACGCTGCCTATGGTCGGACCAAGGACGAGATTTCGGCGGACGGTTTCGAGATCGCCGCCGAACTGCCGCTCCGGCCCGGGTTGGACACGGCGCGGGCCATCGGGCAGGGGGTGCTGGACAGCGCCGATGTGCTCGACCGCCTCAAGCCCGATCTGCTGGTGGTCTACGGCGACCGGTTCGAGGCCTTCGCCGCACTTCTTGCCGCCACGCAATCGAACCTGCCCACCGCCCATATCGAAGGTGGCGACAAGACCGAGGGCGGCGCGCTGGATGACAGCGTCCGCCACGCGATGACGAAGCTCGCCCATATCCACCTTGCCACGAACCCCGACGCCGCATGGCGCATCCGCGCGATGGGCGAGGAGCCGTGGCGCGTCCATGACGTGGGCCTGCCGGTAATCGACCGGATCAAGGCGGGCGACTATCCGGGACGCGACGAGGTGGCCGAGCGGCTGGAGCTGGACCTCTCGCGTCCCGTCCTTCTGTTCACACAGCACTCCATCACGACCGAGCCGGACCGCGCCGCCGATCAGGTGCGCCCGAGCCTTGCGGCGATGGACCGCGCCATCGACGCATTCGGCGCGCAGGTCGTTGCCACCTATCCCAACAACGATGACGGCGGTGCCGCGATCCTGTCCGAACTGACGGATTGGGCCGACGGGCGCGCCGATGTGCGGCTTCGTCAGTCGCTCGGCCGCGCTCTCTATCACGGCGTTCTTGCCGTCGCGGGCGAGGCGGGGGCGTGCCTTGGGAACTCGTCCTCAGGGCTGAAGGAAACGCCTGCCTTCGGCTGCCCCACCGTGAATATCGGCGCGCGGCAGTCCGGGCGGCTGGCCGCCGGGAACGTGCTGCATGTTGGCTATGACGCGGATGCTATCTTTGCCGCGATTGACCGCTGTCTGAACGATGCCGCATTCCGCGAACTGGCGCGCACCTGCCCCAACCCCTATGGCGAGGGCGATACCGGGCCGCGCGTGGCCGATATCCTGGCCGGGCTCGACCTGTCGGACCCCGGCCTTTTGCAGAAGAAACTTACGCTGGACCCCTGAGCGGGAAGGCTAGAAAGTTGGCCCCATGGACGCGACGACCCTGAAAAGCCTGACAATTGGTCCCGAGACGACGATCCGCGCGGCGCTCGAAGTGATCGACCGCTCCAAGCGGCAGATCGCACTGGTTGTCGACGACGAAGGCCGTCTGGTGGCCAGCCTGACCGATGGTGACGTGCGGCGGGGGCTCTTGCGGGGCGTCTCTCTCGATGCGCCCGTGTCCGAGGTCATGCACACCAGCCCCACCACTGTCCGGCAGGGTGCGCCCGATGCCGCGACGCGCCGACTGATCGCCGAGCGGAAGCTGCACCATGTGCCTGTTCTGGACGATGGCGGGCGGCTCGTGGACCTTGCCCTTGTCGAGGACCTGTTCGGCGTCCGCCCGAATCCGGCGCGGATCGTGCTGATGGCGGGCGGACTTGGCACGCGGCTCCGGCCCCTGACCGAGACCGTGCCCAAGCCGATGCTGGAAGTAGGCGGCAAGCCGCTTCTTGAGCAGATCATCGCGGGGTTTGCTGAACAGGGCTTCTGGCGGATCACCGTGTCGGTCAATTACCGCAAGGAGATGGTGCAGGACTATTTCGGGGACGGCAGCGCGCTTGGTGTCGAGATCGATTATGTCGAGGAGGAAAAGCGCATGGGCACCGCCGGTGCGCTTTCGCTTCTGCCGGAGCGGCCCGAGGGGCCGTTCGTGGTGATGAACGGCGACCTTCTGGTCTCGCTCCGCTTCGATCAGCTTTTGGATTTCCACCGGCGGCTTGACGCGGCGGGCACCATGGTGGTCCGCGAATACGCCCATCAGGTGCCTTACGGAGTCGTCCGGCACGAGGGTGACCTGATGACCGGGATCGAGGAAAAGCCCGTCGCGCGGTACTTCGTGAATGGCGGCATCTATGTCCTGTCGCCCGAGGCGCTGGATCACGTGCCCGAGGGTGAGGCGCTGGACATGCCCAACCTTCTGACCGCGCTCAACGAGGCTGACAAGCGGGTGGCGGTGTTTCCGCTCCGCGACTACTGGCGCGATATTGGGCGCATGGACGATCTGGAAGCGGCGCGCTCGGAATTCGGGTCGGTCTTCCGGGAATGAAACTGCCGCCCGTCACCTTTCTGGTCGGGCCCTATACGCGGGCGACTCTGGCGCTGAATGCCGCCGTTCGTGATCGGCGGGCCCATATGGCAGAGGCCGGGCTGACCGCGTTTCCATCCCGCACGGCATCGCCTGTCGCAAGGGCACTTGCCTTGGGTGAGGGGTCGTTGGCCGAGCGCGAGGCGGCGTTCGACGCAGCCGTCGGTCTGGATGCCGACGGCGGGGGTCCGGTCCTGTTGTCGTCGTTGAACGCGCTCGGCGCGCCGGTTCAGGCGATCTCGGGGAGGGACCTGTTCCCCGAGATGGGCGCGTTTTTCGCCGGCCTCGCCCGCACACGATACGCCGGGGCGCGGATTGTCGTGGGCGTCGAGCCGCTGACCCTGTTCTTCGCCTCCGCCGGGACCGAGGCGCTGGCCAAGCGTGTGTCAAACACCCCGTGGGAGGTGCTCTACGAGCTGAGCTGGGCCGAGCTTCTGCGCGACATCCGGGCGCTTTGTCCCGAGGCCGAGCTTCTGGTGGTGACGCCCGAGGCGTCGGTCGCCCGCGCGGGCGAGGTGCTCGATACGATCTTCGGGCCTGCCGCCGCCGCCACCCATGCGCGCGGTCTTCAGAACGCCCATCTCTCGGTCGAAGGGCAGGCAGTGTTGCAGACCTTCGATGCGGCGGGCGCAGGGGAGAACGTTCTGACGGATATCCTCTCTCGACTGGGCAGCGGTCCTTCTGACGATGAACTCGAAGCGCGCTTCGGCATCGACCGGCTGACCGCCACGCTTCTGGACCAGCGCTTTGCCGAGGATGTCGCGGCGCTCTCCCGGATGGACGGGGTCCACCTGTTGTGACGGGCGGGGTGGTCCGCCGCCGCTTGAGCGTCACCGATCTGGGCGGCGGGCGTTGTCTCGACCTGACGGGAACGCCCGCGCGTGCTGTCGCTTGCTTCCTGTCCGGCACCGATCCGACCCTGCTGCGAGACGCTCTTGGGGCGCGCCGCCTTTCGCTCAGGCAGGTGGGGAGGGGGCTGCGGGCGGTGGTGTCAGAGGTGGACGAGGCGCGTTTGCCCGAGCCCGATCACCTTGCCGGGCGCCGTGTTATGCTGGCGGTCAGGAACGGGCAGAGCGCCGTGGCGGCAAGCGAGTGGGTCGCCTTTCACCAGCGGCTGGGGTTCGACGGTGTGCTCATCCTTGACCGCGCTGCGCCCGATGAGGCAGAGAGTTTCGCGCAGGCGCTCGGCGGCATGGCCTTGGGCATTCCCATTCTGCACGTCACCACCGACGCGCCTCTCGGCCTCCCCGGTGCGCCCGATGCGCGCGACCCCGCGCTTTCGCCTGACGGTCCTAAATCCGAGCCGCGCCGGTCGGAGGACGGGCGCCACAGCCCGCTGGCCGAGGAAATCGTCTTCGAGGCGCTGCGCCACCGGTTCCTCGCAGAGGCGCGCACGGTTTTCCGGCTGGACCTGACCGATTACCTGCTGGCTGAGGACGCAAGACCCCTTTTCGACCGGCTCGACGGCGCGCCCGACAAGGTCCTGCCGCTCCGGGGGCGCGAGCTTTATGTCTGGCCCGAGGGCGGGGCGCCCGACCGGCTGAGCGATCATATCTACGGGCGGCGGGCCGAGACACGGTGGATCACGGGCTGGGCCGTCGCGCCTCATGGCCTCGCTGACGATACTGTCTGGCGGATCGCAGGCGTTCAGGGGGCGGTCGTGACCGAGCCTTCCGCCCCGATGGCGCGGGCGATGGGGCTGGTATTCCCCGGTGCGGCGCCGGGCGCGCTGGCCCGCGCCGAGGCACTGGTCGAGGATGGCGAGGCCAGCACGATCTTCACCTCTGCCACCGGATACGAGCCGCGCCGCAGGCCGCGGCCCGCTCAATCGGAGGAGGAGCGGCCCGCCCTGATCCTGACCACAATGCGGAACGAGGGGCCGTTCATTCTGGACTGGCTCGCGCATCACCGGGTCGTCGGGGTCGAGCGGTTTCTGATCTACACCAACGATTGCGACGACGGCACCGACCGGCTTCTTGATCTGCTGGCGGCTGAAGGCATCGTGACGCATCGCGACAACCCCTACCGGAAGAACGGCGGCGCACCGCAGCGCGCGGCCTTTCGCGCCGCACCGTCCGAGCCGGATGTCACAGCGGCGGGCTGGATTCTGCCGCTCGACGTCGACGAATATCTGACGATCCGGCCGGGTGAGGGGCGGATATCGGACCTGATGAATGCCGCGCCCGAAGGCACCGTCTTTTCCATCCCCTGGCGGATTTTCGGAAGCGGCGATCGGGTTACCTTCGAGGACCGGCCCGTCACCGAACAGTTCCACATGGCCGCGCCGGATTTCGCGCCGCGCCCGTTGCAGGCCTGGGGGTTCAAGACGCTCTACCGGAACGATGGCGCCTTCGCGAAGATCGGCGTTCACGCGCCCCGGCAGCTCGACCCAGAGCGGCAGGCCGGGGTTACATGGCTTGACGGAAGCGGGCGCCCATTCCCCGAGCGCGAATGGCAGGAAGGCTGGCGGATGACGCCGGCGACAGCAGGCTACGGTCTGGCCCAGATCAACCACTACGCGGTCAGAAGCGCCGAGAGCTTCCTCGTCAAGCGTGACCGGGGCCGGACCAATCACACGCGGCAGGATCAGGGGCTGAACTACTGGTTCCGCATGAATTTCAACGGCCCGGAGAACCGCGCCGCCGACCGGTATGCCGAGCGCGTCGCGCTGGAGAAGGCGCGGCTTCTGGCGCTGCCCGGTGTGGCAGAGGTGCATGAAGCCGCCGTGGACTGGCACCGCGCCCGGATCGCCGCGCTGATGCGCGACCCGGATTACCGGGCGCTGTTCGAGGCGATCACATCGGACCGGATGCGCGCGCTGTCGCGGCGATTGGGGCATTTCGGGAACAACGTGTTCTACCTCGGGCCAGACGTCATTCCCGACGAGGTCGCGACGCGCGACCCCGGCGGCGACTGGACCTTCTCGGTGCCTCTTCCCGCGTCAGACTGACGGCTTCTCCCACCATGCGACCCCGGCGGCCTGGATGACCTGACCGTCCCATTGCACGGGGCGCGGCGCGTAATTGAAGGCGAAGCGGTGGGTTTCGGTGTCGCGGAAGCGCAGGCCCTCGGGCAGAGCCAAGGTCTCAAGACCGGCCTCGGCCGCGCCATGATCGACGACCCGGTCCCATCCGGCGACATCGGGCCAGCCCGCCAGATAGTGAAGACCGCCCGCCCGCATCAGAACGGGGCGACCGTCGGTCGTCTCGATGACACGCTCGGCGTCGCCCTCAATCTCTTCGAGCCAGCGATGCACGTGCCCTCCGCCCTCAAGCGGCAGATCGAGCCCCGGCATCAGGCTTTCAAGTCGCGCGACCTGCGCATCCAGGCCGGGCAAGGCCGGGGGCAGGGGCACCGGGATGGCGAAATCGGGCGTGCGGGAGGCGGCACGGGGGCCGACGATCACCGGCCCCTCATGAGCGGCAAGCCGCGCCTTCAGCGCGTCATCCATGAAGACGAGCCCCGGCGCCAGCACCATGGCGTGATTCGACAAATCCTCGGACGGGTGGAGGATGTCGACCGACAGCCCCGCACGGCGCAGCGCCGAATAGGCGGCGAGCGTCAGCGTCCAGTACGAGAAATCGCTGCCCTGTGGCTGGGTCTCGATCGCCCATGCGGCCTGATAGTCGAACAGAAGAGCGGCGTGGCCAAGGGCAGGCCGGACCTCGCCCAATTGGGCGATTTCTTCGGCAACGGTCCGGGCTTCGGCCAGCGCGGGCGCGTCCGCGCTGTCGGGGCGGAGAAGCCCGGCGTGTTGCTGTTCCTGCGCGAAGGGCGCCTGTCGCCAGCGGAAATAGCAGACCGCTTCGGCGCCATGGGCGATGGCTTCCCATGTCCAGAGCCGCACCATTCCGGGCAGCGGCGCCGGGTTCCACGGTGCCCAGTTCACCGGGCCGGGCTGCTGTTCGATGATCCACCACCGCCCGCGCCCCACGGCGCGGTAGAGGTCATGGTGGAAGGCCTGAAAGTCGGGATCGCCCTGCCGCGCGAAATCCAGACGGAACGCCTCATCCCGGTCCGATACGCGGTCGACCAGAAAGCCGAGCGGGTAGCTGTCCCATGTCGCGATATCGAGGTCAGCGCCCACGTCGAAATGGTCGAAATCGGTGTGGGTGGGGCCGGTGCCCATGTAGTTGTGAAGAAGCGGCCGGTCGGTCAGCGGGCGGAGCGCATCGACCTGGACCCGGTTGAAGGCTGCGACCTGATCGGACGAAAAGCGCCGGAAATCCATGACATGGGCCGGGTTCGGCTCGGTGACGGTCAGGTTCGGCAGGCCGATCTGGTCGAAGCTGTCATAATCCATCGACCAGAAGACATTGCCCCAGGCCCGGTTCAGCGCCTGCGGTGACTGGTACTTGCGGGCCAGCCAGTCGCGGAAGGCCCGCAGCGCGGCGGGCGAATAGCTGATGGCGGTGTCGTGGCAGCCGTATTCGTTGTCGATCTGCCAGGCATGGACATGCTCGTTCCGGCCATAGCGCTCGCCCAGAAGCGTGGCGATCCGGCGGCATTCTTCACGGTAGCCTTCGTGGCTGAAGCAGTAGTGCCGCCGCGATCCGAAGCCGCGCGGGCGGCCCTGCCGGTCATGGGCCAGCATGTCCGGGTGACGCTCCAGCATCCAGCGGGGCGGCGTCGCCGTGGGCGTGCCGAGCACGACCTTGAGCCCCGCTTGCCCCAGCGTGTCGATGGCGCGGTCGAGCCATCCGAAATCGAGTTTGCCGGGTTCGGGCTCCATCCGGGTCCATGCGAATTCCCCGATCCGGACCCAGTTGAGACCGGCCTCGGCCATGCGGCGGGCATCGTCGGCCCAGAGATCTTCCGGCCAGTGTTCGGGATAGTAGCAGACGCCAAGTTCTGGGCGGGTCATCGGGCCTTACCGTTTATCTTGTGTGAGACGGGGAAAGGGGGGCTGTCTGCCCCCCGCCCTTCGGGCTCCCCCCGAGGATTTTCAGGACCCAAAGAAAGGGATGGGGTCATGCGAGAAGAACCCGGTGTTCGGCCTGTCCCCTGGCGACGCCATGGGCGGCGAAGGTCATCCCGTGATGGGGAGAGCGCGCCTTGTCCGCGTCCGACAGCCCTTGCCGGGCCGAGGTGCAGTAGAGCGTATCGAGGTCGGGGCCGCCGAAAGCGGGGCAGGAGGTGTGGGCTGCGGGCGCGGTGAGAGCGCGGAGGAAGCTGCCATCAGGCGCATAGGCCGCCACCCGCCAGCCGCCCCACTGGGCGTTCCAGAAGGTGCCGTCTGAGGACACCACGGCGCCGTCCACGCCGAAATCCTCGCCAGAGAGGTCGAGCCACGGCTCGGGCGCGCCCACCGGCCAGCCGGTGTCGGGGTCGCAGTGCTGCCGCATGACGATCCCCTTCGCGGTGTCGGCCCAGTAGGCGATGTTGCCCTCGGGCGCGAAGCAGATGGCGTTGGAAATGGTGATATCCGGATAGAGCTTGCGCAGCTCGCCCCCATAGTAGCGGTAGATCGCGCCGAGGCCGGGCTCGGCCGCCTTGCCCATGGTTCCGATCCAGAAGCCGCCCCATGGGTCGGCGCGCCCGTCATTCGAGCGGGTGGCGGGCATGTCGTCCTCAAGCGCGCAGACATCCTCGCGGGTCCCTGTCTCGACGTCGAAGACGAAAAGGCGCGTCTCGGACGCGATCATGAGGCGCGTCTCGTCGACCCAGCCGGCGGCGGAGACGTGTTCCTCGAAGGCCCAGGTTCTGAGCCGGTCTCCTTCGCGGCTGTAGAGCCGGTGCTTGATGATGTCGAACCAGAAGAATTGCTGACGCACCGGATGCCAGAGCGGGCCCTCGCCAAGCGCGCAGGGCGTTTCGTCATAGACGGCAAGCTCAGTCATCGGCGACCTCGTCCCATGCGGCGACGAGGTCGCGCGCCTTGGCGGCGATGTCCTCCACGCTGTCCCCCGGTTTGTAGAGCGACGAGCCGATGCCGAAGCCATTCGCTCCGGCGGCGAGCCAGTCGGCGAAGTTCTCGGGCCCGACGCCGCCCACCATGAAGACCTGGCAATCGACGGGCAGGACCGCGCGCAGCGCCTTGAGCCCGTCGGTACCCATCTGGAATGCGGGGAAGACCTTGAGCCCCGTCGCACCGGCCTTGAGCGCGGCGAAGCATTCGCTGGGGGTCAGAACGCCGGGCCAGCTCTGAAGCCCGAGCCGGACGGTTTCCGCGATGACGTCGGTGTCGCAATTGGGACTGACCACCAGTTGACCGCCGATCTCGTGAAGGCGGCGCACATCGGCCGGATCCAGCACGGTACCCGCGCCGATCAGCGCGTCATTCCCGTGGGCCTCGATCATGCGGCCGATCGAGGCGAAAGGGTCGGGCGAATTCAAAGGTACTTCGATCCGGTCGATCCCGGCGTCGATCAGGGCGGCGGCGACATCGGCCGCCTCTCGCCGGTCGATGCCGCGCAGGATGGCGATCAGAGGTCGGCTCATTCCGTGGTCTCCATGATGAGCGCACGCGCGGCGGCAAGGCCCGCGAGCGTGGCGTCGGTTGCGTCTGCCCGGATCGGGTCGAGTCCCTGGACCTTGAGCGCGGTCGCATAGGCGTCGGTCAGCCGTTCGGCCCCGATCAGCGCCACGTTCTGGCCCAGCCAGTAGGGGCGCGCCGCGGCCAGTTCGGCCCCGATCAGAAGGCCCGAGAGCCGCGAGAGAGCTGCGGCGCCCGTGAGGCCGGCGATCAGACTTTCGGCGCGGAGCGTGAAGAGCTTTGCCGCCAGGGCCTCGGGGCGGCTCATCGCGTCGCTGACAGCGTCTACAAAGGCATCGGCATCCCAGCCTTCGGTCACGGACAGGCGCAGGACCGAGCGTTTCGAGAGAAGCGAGAACATCTCGCCCGTCATGAAGGTGCGGAAGCTGACGACCTCTCCAGCCGAGATCTGGGCCCATTTCGAATGGGTGCCGGGCAGGCACAGCACGCCGTCGAAGGCGGGGTTTGCGGACAGGAAACCGGCGATCTGGGTTTCCTCGCCCCGCATCACATCGGCGGGGGAGGCCTGTTTCAGACCGGCAATGACCCGGATATCGAGGCGGCTGTCGCTGACCGTCGGTGTGGCCATGTCTGCGCCGAGCGGGCGGGCGGGCACCGCCGCATAGGGCGCCTCGACCCAGCCCTGCCGCGATCCGACCATGCCGCAGGCGACGATCGACATCCGGCCCTGCCCGAGCCAGGGGTCGATCAGCTCAAGAAGCGCCGGTTCGAAATCCGCGCGGTCGAGCACGCCCATTCCCTTGTCCGACGTCGCCTCGGCCACGGGGCGGCCATCGCGCATGGCCCAGGCACGCAGGTTCGTTGTGCCCCAATCGACCGCGATCCAGTCGGCATATGCCGCCTCGCCCGTCATCAGCCGGTCACCACGACGCCGCCATCGACGACCATCGCCTGTCCGGTCATGGCATGGGACACGTGCGAGGCCAGGAACAGCACCGGGCCGACTATGTCGTCGGGCTTCAGGTGCTCTTTCAGGCACATGCGGTCCATATGCGCGGCCAGACCCTCGTCGGTGGCCCACATCTCAAGCTGCTTGTCCGTCAGGACCCAGCCTGGCGCCAGCGCATTCACGCGGATGCGGTCGGGGCCGAATTCCCGCGCGAGCGAGCGTGTCATGCCGTTGATGCCGGAATTCGAGGCCGTATAGATCGGGTAGCCCGCGTTGCCCATCATGTAGCTGATGGACGAGAAGTTGATGATCGACCCGCCGCCGGCCGCCTGCATCCCCGGAATGACCGCCTGACAGGCGAAGAAATAGGACTTGAGGTTGATCGACTGCGACCAGTCGTAGAAGTCCTCGTCCACCTCCAGCGTCTTGTGGCGCTTGTCGTTGGCGGCGTTGTTGACCAGCACGGTGACCGGGCCATGCGCCTCGGCGGCCTCGGCGATCCGCTGTCTCAGAAGCGGCACATCGGTCACGTCGCATTGCAGGAAGAGGGGGCGGTTACCGGTCTTCTCGGCCATCTCGTCGGCAAAGGCGCTTGCATCCGAGCGCTGGACGAAGGCCACTTTCGCGCCCTGCCGCAGAAAGCCCTCGGTCAGGTAGGCGCCGATACCCGCGCCGCCGCCGGTGATGAAGACCGAGGCGTCCTTGAGATCTGGGAAAATCGCATCTGTCATCGGTATGGCCCTTGTTCTCTGTGTGTCCCGGGAAGGGAACGCGTCCCGGTTGCGATAGGTTCGATCCGCATCTAAAGCCTTTCCCCCTCCACGATCCACATGGTTTCGGGAAAACTCCAGGGCAGGCTGAGGCCGTGGCTCATCAGATATTGACCTGAGAGCTCGAGTGGCCCGTCTTTCAGCGCAGGCGTTCCGCGCGAAAGCCCGGTGGCATCGTCGCGGTTTGCGAGTGTCACGCGATAGCGCGCGGCGGGATCGAGGCGGGTCAGCCGGAGCGGGCGTGGCAGGATCTGATCCGACGTCCGCGCCTTGCCCGCGAAGACCACGAAACGGTGGCCGTCGCTGGCCTGTTGCTGCTCTGCGATGACGGCCGGATCGGCGCTGTCGAGACGCAGTATATCGGCGCCCATCATCCAGTCGCGGTTGGCTTTCCACCATGCGGTAACGCGGGTGAGGACCTCTGCCTCGTCCTCGGTCAGCTCGCGGGGGTCCATCTCGAAGCCCATATGCCGCTGCGCCGCGACCCATGCCCGGAAGCGGATGTCATGGGTGCGGCCGGAACTGTGGCAGGTGCGGGGGCCCACATGGCTGCCGGTGATGGCGGCGGGCAGAAACAGAGCCGCGTCATGCTGCATCCTGAGCCGCTCCAGCGCGTCGTTCGAATCCGACAGCCACACGCGCTGCGTGCGCGCGAGGATGCCAAAGTCGATCCGGCCCCCGCCGCTGGCGCAGCTTTCGATCTCGACCTTGGGAAAGTCGGCGCGCAGCCGGTCGATTAGGGCATAGGTGCCCAGGGTCTGAGCCTGATCGGGATGCGGCAGGACCCTGTTGTGATCCCATTTGATGTAGTCGATGTCGTGCGCTCCGAGGACCCCGGCGATCTTCTCATAGAGATAATCGCGGAGTTCGGGCCGGGACATGTCCAGAACGAGTTGCTGACGCCCCGTGATCTGGTCGGCGGGCCCAAGCGCCCAGTCGGGGTGAGCGCGGTATAGGTCGCTATCCGGGTTCACCATTTCCGGCTCGAACCAGAGGCCGAAACTCAGCCCGAGCGCATGGACATGCTCGATAAGCGGTGTCAGCCCGTCCGGCCATTTGCGCCGGTCGATGTCCCAGTCACCAAGGGATGTCGTGTCGTCGTCGCGCTTTCCGAACCAGCCGTCATCCAGAACGAAACGTTCGGCACCAAGGGCCGCGGCGCGGTCCGCAATGTCTTTCAGCGCGTCGACATTGTGGTCGAAATAGATGGCTTCCCAGCAATTGTAATGCACAGGCCGGGGACGCGCAGGGTCGGGCCATGTCACGATCCGGTCCCGCAGGTGCCGTTGGAACGAGACCGCGCAGCCGTTCAGCCCGTCCGGCGAATAGACGAGGTAGAGCGGTGGTGTCTCGTGCCGCGTCGCCGGCTCGGTCATCAGGCCCGTCGCCACCCCGAACTGGACCTGGCGGCGCCCGTCAGGCAGCTCTTCCGCGACCATCCGATGACCGCCCGACCATCCGAGATGAAATCCCCAGGCCTCGCCGCTGGCATTGGCGGCACCCCGGCCCGGCACGATCAGGCCGGGGAAATGCTCGTGTCCCGTCCGCCCCGTCCGGTTTTCGCGACAGCGAACGCCGGGGGACCACGCGGTCCGGTTCAACTGAAACTCGCCGCACCAGCGCCCCGAGACGTCGATCATCTCGTCCGAAAGCTGCGGACCGGGCATCACCGGGGCGGCCAGCCAGTGCAGATGGACGGGCCGGTCTGCCTCCAGCGCGGCGGTGGCCTGAATGACATGGGTGTCGGGATCGAGCGCAAAGCACGCCCTATAGGTCAGCCCGTGCGCGGCGTCGCGATAGGTGAGCGTCAGCGCGGTGTCCGACCGCTCTTCCTCGGCGAAGAGGAAAGCGGGCAGGATGGGCTGCCCGTCCGCGCCGTGCAGGATCAGGCCCGGCTGGCCCGGAAAGGTCCGCGATGCTTCCGGACAGATCGACAGGGCCGGGTTTTCGTCCAGCATGCCGCCCGTGACGTCAAGCGCTTGGGCAGACGCGAGCACCGCGGCATTGTCGGTGCCGGGAAGCGCCGCCCCCCAGTAGATAACCTCGGGCAGACGCTCTGCCCGGGCCGCCAGAACCAGCGTCTGGCGGCCGTCTTCCAGCGTCCAGCTTTGCATTATTTGACGGCGCCCAGTGTCAGACCCGCGATGAAATGTTTCTGCATCAGGAAAAACATCAGCACCGGCGGCAGGGCTGCCACGATCGAGCCCGCGCTCATCAGGTGATAGGCGGCGCGGTACTGCGCGTTGAACGAGGTGATGCCTGCGGTCACGGGCTGACTATCGGGGCCTTGGGTCAGGACCACGGCCCAGAAATAGTCGTTCCAGATGAAGGTGAAGATCAGGACCGCCAGCGCGGCAAGCGCGGGCTTCATCAGGGGCAGTACCACGTACCAGAAGATGCGCCATTCAGCGACACCCTCGACGCGCGCGGCCTCGATCAACGGGAAGGGAAGCTGGCGGATGAAGTTCCGCATGAAGAGCGTGCAGAAGCCGGTCTGGAAGGCGATGTGGAACAGCACCAGACCGGTCTTGGTGTTGTAGAGCCCCATGTCCAGCGTCAGGTCGCGCACCGGCACCATGAGGATCTGGAACGGCACGAAATTGCCCGCGACGAACATGAAGAAGATGATCAGGTTCGACCGGAACCGGTAGATGCCGAGGGCAAAGCCTGCCATGGCCGACAGCGCCACCGCGCCGATCACGGTCGGCACCGTGATCAGCACCGAATTCAGCATGTAGCGCGGCATGTCGGAGTTGAAGAAGACCTGCCCGTAATTGTTGACCAGCTCGAACGACCCCGGCATCCCCCAGTAATTGCCCTGTGTGAAATCGGTGTCGGGCTTGATCGAGAACATCGCCACGGCGATCAGCGGCAGCAGCCACAGGATCAGCGAGATCGGCAGAAGGGTCTTGTACATCACCTGCGCGGCTTGCGGGCGCTGCTGGATCGGTGTCGGGAACATCTCAGGCCTCCTCTCTCGGCGGCAGGGCGTCGCGCGCGGCCCTTTTCAGACTTGCGCGGATGGTGTCGTAGCTGACGGCGATACGGTGACGCGCCTCGTCCGGTTCAAGGGGCCCCAGATCGAGCGTCACCCAGGAGCGGTGGAAATAGGCCGCCTTCCGGGCGGCGCCCGCGTCGATCAGCATGGCCGCCGTCTCGGCATCGGGGCATTTGACCGAGGCTGCGTCGGTGTTGCTGGCGCGGTTCTCAGTGTGCCCGAAACAGGCGAACATCTTGCCGCCGACCTTCCAGGCGTCCAGTTCGCCCGGGCCGGACAGGACCGCGCCGGGCATCCCGGCGCAGAGCGTATCGAAGTCGGCGCGGGTCACGGCGCAACCTTTTCTGAGGCGACGCTTCCCGTCACGTAAGCCGCGCACAGGCCTGCCGTGGCATGGGGCTCTGCCCCGCCGCGCTTCGCGCGACTCCCCGGGATATTTGCGAACAGGCGAAGACAATTTGACTCAAATTTTCGCTTCTTCTTTTGAGAAATACTCCGGGGAGCGCGAGGGGCTGGCCCCTCGCATCGGGCGACGGCGAAGCCGGCGCAAATTCTCGGACCGGCGAGCCTCACCGGCCCTTTTCCTCTTTCCACATCGACCAGAGGAAATAGGCGATGAAGCACAGCATGATCAGGAACAGCACCACCGCGATCGCCGCGCCGTAGCCCATGCGGAAGCCGTATTCCGAGAGCGCCTTCTCGAACATGTAGAAGGACAGCACGCGCGTCTGGCCGAAGGGGCCGCCATTGGTCATGATCGAGATCAGGTCGAAGGACCGAAGCGCACCGATGATCGTGACCACGAAGGCGATGAAGGTCGCAGGCTTGAGCTGCGGGATGATGACGTACCAGAGCATCTTCCAGCCCCGTGCGCCATCCAGCCGCGCCGCCTCGACCTGTTCGGGGTCCACCGCGTTGAGGCCCGTCAGGTAGAGGATCATGCAATAGGCCGTCTGCGGCCAGAGACCCGCGGCGATGATGCCGTAGGTGGCCAGCGTCGGGTCGCCAAGGACGTTCAGGGGATCTCCACCGAAGAACTGCACGATGTTCGACAGGATTCCCTCGTTCGGCAGGTAGAACCATGAAAAGACGAGGCCCACGACCACCTGGCTGAGGACGAAGGGGAAGAAGAACAACGACTTGTAGATGCGGATGCCGGTGACGGTCTGGTTCAGAAACAAGGCGATGAAGAGGCCCGCCGGAATGGCGAGAAGATAGAAGACCAGCCATTTCAGGTTGTTCCAGAGGGAGACCTCGAAGGCGCTGTCCTCCATCAGTTCGGCATAGTTCTCCAGACCGACCCAACGCGCTTCGCCCAGGCCGTCCCAGTCGAGGAAGCTGATGTAGATCGACTGGAAGATCGGGATGATGACGTAGACCGCAAAGAACAGGATCGCGGGCGCAAGGAACAGCCACGGCGTCAGCGCGATCTCGTTCCGCTTGTACCAGCCGCGTCCGCCGCGGTCGGCATGGGTGTCGGGAAGGGCGGTTGTGGTCATGTCTCACTCCCTCGGTCGCGGCACATGCGAAAGCCCGTAGCTGGGCGGCTTGCGGATGGGTCGCTGCGGGGCGAAGGGCGGAGGCCGTAGCCCCCGCCCGACGGGTCTTTACTGGTACACGCGCTGACGCACGCGCTCGAGGCGGTTCAGGATGTCGTCCAGATTGTCTGGGAACACCATGAACTCCTGGAAGCCCTGCATCGCTTCGGCGGCCATTTCAGCCGGGAAGTCGCGGTCGAAGAACTGCGCGACGCCGCCGGGGCTGTTCGAGGACAGCATGGCGAAGCCTTCGTTCAGGAACTTGTCGTCATCCACCGACGCGGCCGCGTTGACCGGAAGCTGGCCCAGGTTCTGACCGTTGTTGATCTCGGTCTGAACGTCCGCCGAGACGACGAAGCGCAGGAATTCGCGCGCAGCGTCCTTGTTCGATGCATTGGCCGGGATGTGGAACGTGTCGGTCGGCGCGTCTTCGGCCAGTTCGACATCCGGGTTGATCGCCGGGAACTGGTAGAAGTCGAGCTGATCGTCGGTCAGGCCGGCCTCGCGAAGCGGTGCGACGGCGAAGTTGCCCATCAGGTAGCCGGCGGCCTCGCCATTGACCATGAAGGGAAGCGCCTCCTGCCAGGAGTAGTTCTGGTGGTTTTCGACGAAGGCACCCATGTCGATCAGTTCGCGCCAGTTGGCGAAGGTCTGACGCACGCGGTCGTCGGTCCATTCGACGTTGCCCGCGGCCATGTCCATGTGGAAGTCGAAGCCGTTGGTGCGGACGTTCAGGTAGTCGAACCATCCCCCGGCGGTCCAGAGGAACTTGGTGCCGATGGTGAAGCAGGCGCGGCCCGAATCCACGATGGCCTGGCAGTTGGCCTTGAACTCGTCCCAGTTGGACGGCTCGCTGAGGCCCAGCTCTTCATAGATGTCTTTGCGGTAGTATACGCCCCACTGGTAGTAGGTATAGGGCACGCCCCACTGCTTGTCGTCGATGGTCAGCGCGCCTTTGGTCGAGGCGAGATTCTCGGCGATTTCCGGCTCCTGCCAGAGGTCCGAGACGTCTTCGAAGAGGCCCGCTTCGACATAGGGGCGCATCCGGTTGGCGGCGTACCATGTAGCCACGTCAGGCGCGTCGGCGGTCAGGAAGTTCCGGATCTGCGTCTTGTAGGCCTCGCGGTCGATCACCGTGGTCTCGATGTTCAGATCGGGGTGCATTTCCTGAAAGTCCGCGATCATCGCTTCCATCGTCGCACGGGGCGCGGGGTTCGATGTGTCGAGGAAAATCTTCAGATCGCCGGAAAGCGAATGGCTGCCGGCAAAGGCAGCGCCGCCTGCCAGAACGGCAGCCGTGGTCAGCGTCGCGACGGACGCTTTGAGCATGGAACGCATGGTGTCCTCCCTGGTGTCCCATTATGGAATGAGTTCCAAATAATGAAACTCGGTTTTGTATATTGAAATCCTAACACGGAATCGCTTAGCCTTGTCAACAATGCCGATGGACGAAGTTCAAAATCAATCGCCGCGGCAGGGGGAGGACAGCGATGAACCGCGTGGATCGCGAGGCGAAGGGGGACGGCACCGTCGGCAAGGCGCTCGACGTACTTGACCGCGTGGCGGCTTTCGGGCGCCCGGTCAGGTTCGCCGAACTGCTCGAGACCTCGCCGTTTCCCAAGGCGACGCTCTACCGTTTCGTTCAGACGCTCACCAATCAGGGCATGCTCAGCTTCGACGAGGAGCGGCACACATATGCGCCGGGCATCCGGCTCGTGCGTCTTGCTCATGCGGCGTGGGAGCAGTCGTCGCTGGCGCCCATCGCGCGGCCTCACGTGGATGCGCTGGCGCGGGCAACGCGTGAGACGGTGCACCTGGCGCAACTCGATCATGCGCAGGTGCTCTATGTGGACAAGCGAAACGCCGAAGAGGCGGTGAAGATGTATTCCTCGGCCGGCAAGGTGGGCCCGGCTTATTGTACCGGGGTCGGCAAGGCGATGATGGCCTTCCTGCCCGAGCCAGAACTCCAGGCGGTTATCGACCAGCAGAGCTTCCACGCCTTCACGCCGGCAACGCTGATTACCGAGGCCGCTCTCAGAGAGGAGTTGGCGGCGATCCGCGCGCGGGGCTACGGCTTCGACCGGGAAGAGCACGAGGCGGGAATCATCTGTGTCGCTGCGCCCATCCTGTCCGCATCTGGCCAGATTCTGGGTGCGATCTCGGTCACGTCGACGACGGCGCGGCGGACACTGAACGACCTGGAACAGCTCGCGCCGAAGGTGCGGGGCGCCGCAGAACGCATCGCGGGAGAGGCACGCCACTGGCGGTTTCCCGACAAACTCAAAGCAGATCAACCAGCAACGGGGACCGTACAATGTCAGGAGTGACACTGAGTAATGTGATCAAGCGCTATGGCGATGTGCAGGTCATCCATGGCGTCGACCTCGGAATCGAAGACGGGGAGTTCTGCGTCTTCGTCGGCCCCTCGGGCTGCGGCAAGTCCACGCTGCTGCGCATGGTGGCGGGTCTGGAAGAAACGACCGACGGCAAGATCAACATCGGCAGCCGGGACGTGACCCGGCTCGACCCGGCCGAACGGGGCGTGGCGATGGTGTTCCAGACCTACGCGCTCTATCCGCACATGACGGTGGAAGAGAATATGGGCTTCGGGCTGAAGATGAACGGCCACCCCGCCTCCGAGATCAAGGCCAAGGTGGCTGAGGCGTCCAAGATCCTGAAACTGGACGAGTATCTCAAGCGGAAGCCCGCGGCGCTCTCGGGCGGTCAGCGCCAGCGGGTCGCCATCGGGCGCGCCATCGTGCGGGGGCCGGAAGTGTTCCTGTTCGACGAGCCGCTCTCGAACCTCGACGCGGAGCTCAGGGTCGAGATGCGGGTCGAGATCGCGCGGCTCCACAAGGAAATCGGTGCGACGATGATCTACGTGACGCACGACCAGGTCGAGGCGATGACGCTGGCGGACAAGATCGTGGTGCTCCGGCTCGGCAATATCGAACAGGTGGGCGCACCGCTCGATCTCTACCGCGATCCGGACAACCGCTTTGTCGCGGGCTTCATCGGTTCGCCCGCCATGAATTTCATGGCCGGCCGCGTGCAGGGTGGCGCGGTCGAGGTGGCCGGGCTGGGGCGTACCGTGACGCCGCAGGTGACGCTGCCGGGCGAGGGAACGGCCGTGACGGTGGGGATCCGGCCCGAGCACGTCACGATCGATCCCTCAGGCGACAGCCACAGCGTTGACCTGACCGAAGCTTTGGGCGGTGTCAGCTATGCCTATCTGACGTCCGACACGGGCGAGCGCATGATCGTGGAGGAGCGGGGCGATATCCGTTCCAAGGAAGGCGACCGTGTCGGACTGCGCTTCGACGACGCGCGCATATATCTCTTCGACAGCGCCACAGAAGCCCGTATCCGCTGATAAAAGGGGCATGGCGCGAGGCGCGCCATGCACGTGATGCCTTGCGCCGTCCCCATCGATTGCTGCGCAATCGCCGGGGCCATCGCGATGCGCTCCGCGCGGGGATATTTGTGAACAGGCGAAGGACAATTCGAGTCAAATTGTCCGGGATTGGCGCCTGAAGCGCTGGCGCTCGGCCCCCCGGCACGAGGACCGGAGGGCTTCGCCTGTTACGGTCATCGGCGTCCCCGCCTGTACCGTTCACGCAGATAATTCGCATTTGATTAAAATTGCGTTTCGCCTGTTCCGAAATATCCCGGGGGAGGCGCCCGAAGGGCGGCGGGGGCAGAGCCCCCTCTTTTACCGCGTTGAAATCCGTGTCACAGGGCCGGAATGGACATGGATATCGTGATCGAGGATGACCGCTGGCGCGCCGCGGGGCTGGAGGCGGCGGCGGAGCGGGCCGTTTCGGCGACGCTGGCGCATCTCGGCGTGGAGAGCCCGGGCGAGCTCGTGCTACTGGCCTGTGACGACGCGCGGATCGCGGAGCTGAACGAGACCTTCCGCGGCAAGGCCGCGCCCACCAATGTCCTGTCCTGGCCCGCGGCCGAGCGCGCGGCCAGTGAGCCGGGTGCGCGCCCCGCGCGGCCTGCGACCAGGGAAGACCTTGGCGATCTCGCCATTTCCTTCGACACCTGCCGCCGCGAGGCCGAAACGGGCGGATTGCCGCTTCTTCAGCACGCCACGCATCTTCTTGTTCATGGAACCTTGCATCTTCTGGGCTATGATCACGAAAACGATGCCGACGGCGACTTGATGGAATCGGTCGAGGTCGCGATACTTGAAGGGCTTGGCCTGCCGAACCCATATGATACGGACGGCGGCGGGCCGGTCAGCGATGGAAAGGATTGATGGGCGATACGACGGACGGATCCTCTAACGCAGCGCAAGGCGCGCAGCAGACAGAGGAAGACGAGGCCGGACGGGGCTTTTTCGGGCGCCTGTTCGATGCTTTCGGAGCGGGTGAGGCCTCGGATGACGCCGTGCCTGGAACGGCCATGGTTCCCGCCGCGGGGACACCGGCGGGCGGGCTTGCCAACCTGACGCATATGCGCGTCGAGGACGTGATGCTTCCCAAGGTCGAGATCGTCGCGGTTCCCACCGACATCGGCAAGGACGACCTCGTCGAGGTGTTCCGGCAATCGGGGCTGACGCGGCTGCCGGTCTACAAGGGCACGCTCGATTCGCCCGTGGGCATGGTCCATCTGAAGGATTTCGCGCTGCGCCACGGCTTCAACGGCTCGGGCGAGCGCTTTGCGCTGTCGCGGATGCTGAGGCCGCTTCTTTTTGCGCCGCCCTCCATGCCGATCGGTGTTCTCTTGCAGAAGATGCAGTCCGACCGCGTCCATATGGCCCTGGTGATCGACGAATACGGCGGTGTCGACGGTCTCGTGACCATCGAAGACCTGATCGAGCAGGTCATCGGCGAGATCGAGGACGAGCACGATATTGCCGAAGGACGCTTCTGGACCGAGGAGGCGCCGGGCTGTTACCTCGTTCAGGCGCGGACCCCCGTCGACGAGTTCGAGACCGAGATCGGACGCCGCCTTGTCGATGAAGAGGACGAGGAAGAGATCGACACGCTCGGCGGTCTCGTCTTCATGCTGGCGGGCCGCGTGCCGGCCCGGGGCGAGGTGGTCGAACATCCCGACGGGCTGGATTTCGAGGTGGTCGATGCCGACCCGCGCCGGATCAAGCGGTTGAGGGTGCGTTTCGGCGTGGCGAAGGCCGCGGAGTGACGGGGACGCACGGCGCGTGACGGGCCGCTGGGCACTTCTGGCGCTCGGTCTGATCGCCGGCGCTGTGGCGGCGCTTGGTCATGCGCCCTTCGGGCTCTGGCCGCTTGCGCTGATCGGGTTCGCCGGTCTCATCGCCCTGATCGTCCGAGAGGTCACTCCCCGCCGCGCCGCCTGGGCGGCCTGGGCCGGGGGCGCTGGTTATTTCGCGGTTGCGCTGCACTGGATTGTCGAGCCCTTCCTTGTCGATGCCGCCACCCATGGCTGGATGGCGCCCTTCGCTCTGGTCTTCATGGCGGGTGGGCTGGCGCTTTTCTGGGGACTGGCGGCGTGGCTGGCCCGACGGCTGGCGGGCGGCGGGGCTCTGGCCGTGGCGCTGGGGCTGGCGCTGGCCGAAATGGCGCGTGGCCATGTGCTGACCGGTTTTCCCTGGGCCTTGCCGGCCTATCTATGGACCGACACGCCGGTCCGGATGAGCGCGGCGCTCTGGGGACCCTACGGTTTGACCGCGCTGACCCTCGTTCTCGCGGCGCTGCCCTCGGTCGGGCTGTCCCGGCTCTGGCGCGGAGGGCTGACGCTCGCGGTGCTGGCGGGTCTCTTCGGTGCAGGCGCGATCGTCGGCCTTTGGGCGAAACCGGGCGAAGAAATCCTGGACAGGCCGTCCGTGCGCCTCGTCCAGCCCAATGTGCCGCAGGACGAGAAATGGAACCCCGAGCGCGCGCCTGTCTTCATGCGGCGCCTTCTGACTTCGACTGCTGCAGGCGAAGCGTCGCCGGACCTGATCGTCTGGCCGGAAACGGCGATCCCCTATCCTTTGGACATCGCCGGGCCGGTTCTGGCGCGTGCTGCGATTGAGGCAGGGGGCACTCCGCTCATCACCGGACTCAACCGGCGGACCGAAGATGGTCAGTGGTTCAACGCGCTGGTGACCGTCGGGCCGGGCGGCGAGGTGACCGAGACCTATGACAAGGTGCACCTCGTGCCCTTCGGAGAATACATTCCGGGCCGGATCGACCTTCTTCGGCGGATGGCGGCCTTTACGGGCTTCGGGTTCACCCCCGGCGCGGCGGTCCGGGCCATTGACACACCTCTTGGCCGCGCCGTGCCGCTCATCTGCTACGAGGCGATCTTTCCGGGCCATATCGGTCGTGCGATTGAGCGTCCCGACCTTCTGATCCAGATCACCAATGACGCCTGGTTCGGCACTTTCGCCGGACCGTTCCAGCATCTGGAGCAGGCGCGATTTCGCGCGGCAGAGCAGGGGCTGCCCCTGATACGGGCCGCGAATACCGGTGTCTCGGCGGTGATCACCCCCACGGGCGAGGTCTTCGCGAGCCTTGGGCTGGGCGAGGAGGGGTATATCGATGCCGAGGTGCCGCCCCCCCTGTCCGCCACCGTTTACGCCCGGATCGGTGACCTTCCGGTCGCTGCGTTGCTATTATTGCTGTTCACCGCACTTTCCCTGACCTCGATGCGCAACCGGATTGCAAACAGGCGCAAGCCGGGATAGGCGAGCAAAACCGCTACAACGGCTTCCTGGCGTGGCGGGGTACTTTCTTAACGGAGCGATCCCCAATGAACCGGCAAGACTATACCTTCACTTCGGAGAGCGTTTCCGAAGGCCATCCAGACAAAGTGTGCGACCGGATTTCGGACGCCATCCTCGATGCCTTTCTCAGCGAAGAGCCCGAGGCGCGCGTGGCCTGCGAGACCTTCGCGACGACCGACCGGGTTGTCATCGGGGGAGAGGTGGGTCTGAGCGACCCCGAGCGTCTGTCGGTGTACCTCGACCGCGTCGAGGCCATTGCGCGGGACTGCATCCGGGACATCGGCTATGAGCAGGACAAATTCCACCACGCCACCTGCGAGGTGACCAACCTGTTGCACCGGCAGTCGGCGCATATCGCGCAGGGCGTCGACGCGAGCAACAGCAAGGAAGAAGGTGCGGGGGATCAGGGCATCATGTTCGGCTATGCCGTCCGGGAGACGCCCGAACTGATGCCGGCGCCGATCCATTATGCCCATGCGATCCTGAAACGGCTGGCCGAGGCGCGGAAGAGCGGCGCCGAGCCGACGCTCCGCCCGGACGCCAAGAGCCAGATCAGCCTCCGCTACGAGAACGGCAAGCCGGTCGAGGTGACCTCCATCGTGCTGTCGACCCAGCACGAGAGCGAGGATCAGAGCTCGGACGACATCCGCGCCATCGTCGAGCCCTATATCCGCGAGGTTCTGCCCGATGGCTGGCTGACCGAGGCCACCGAATGGTGGGTGAATCCCACCGGCACGTTCGTGATCGGCGGACCGGACGGCGACGCGGGTCTGACGGGCCGAAAGATCATTGTCGACACCTATGGCGGGGCAGCCCCCCATGGCGGCGGCGCGTTCTCGGGCAAGGATCCGACCAAGGTGGATCGCTCGGCCGCCTATGCCGCGCGGTATCTGGCCAAGAACGTGGTGGCCGCCGGCATGGCCGAGCGCTGCCTCATCCAGTTGTCCTATGCGATCGGCGTCTCGAAGCCGCTTTCGGTCTATGCCGACACGTTCGGCACGGGCGAGGTCGACCCTTCGGCCATCGAACGCGCGGTGGCCAAGGTCATGGATCTCAGCCCCCGTGGCATCCGCGAGCATCTCGACCTCAATCGGCCGATCTACAGCCGGACGGCGGCCTATGGCCATTTCGGGCGCGCACCCGAAGAAGACGGCGGTTTCTCGTGGGAGCGGACCGACCTGACCGAGGCGCTGAAGGCGGCTGTCTGAGGGGGGGCCGCCCCCTCGGCCCCGTTGCCGGGGCCTCACCCCCGGAGTATTTTGCCCAAGAAGAAGGGGTTAGGGATGCGGTTCACAGTTGCGATCGACGGGCCTGCGGCGGCGGGCAAGGGCACCATCAGCCGCGCCATTGCGGCGCGGTTCGGGTTTCAGCATCTGGACACCGGCCTTCTCTACCGCGCCGTGGGGCGGCGGGTTCTGGACGGAGCGCCTGCGCTGATCGCCGCCAGCACGCTGCGCCACCGCGATATCGCGCGGGATGACCTCCGGACGCAGGCCGTGGCCGAGGCGGCAAGCCAGGTGGCGGCGATCCCCGAGGTGCGCGCGGCGCTCGTCGAGTTCCAGCGCGATTTCGCGCGGGCCGAGGGCGGGGCGGTTCTGGACGGGCGCGACATCGGGACGGTGATCTGTCCTGGTGCCGATGCCAAGCTGTTTGTCACCGCCAGCGCCGAGGTGCGCGCGCGGCGGCGCTTCGACGAGCTGGGCGGCGAGGCGAGCGGCACCGATTACGAGACGGTACTGGCCGAGGTCCGCGCACGCGACGCCCGCGATATGGGCCGCGCCGACGCGCCGCTTGTTGCGGCGGAGGATGCCGTCGTGATCGACACGAGCGATCTGTCCATCGAGGCGGCGGTGGAGCGGGCGGTCGAGGCTGTGCTTGCCGCGAGCGCTCAGCCGAGGAACACCTGACCTTCGGGATAGCGCACGCGGGGCTGCGACCTCACGGCGAGGAAAAAGCCAAGCGTCAGCGGGCCGAGGCGGCCGAAGAACATCATCACGATAATGACCGCGCGCCCGGCCTCGGACAGCTCTCCGGTGGCGCCGCGCGACAGGCCGACGGTGCCGAAGGCCGAGGTGACCTCGAACACCATGTCGAGAAAGTCGCCCTCGTATGTGATCGACATCAGGAAGAGCCCGGCGAGCACGAGGAACAGGCTGACCGTAGTCAGCGCCAGCACTTTCATGACCTCTTCAAGGCCAAGGCTCCGCCCGAAGACATGCAGGCGTTCCTGCTTTCGGAAGAAGGCGATGGTGGCGAGGATCAGCACGATCAGCGTCGTGACCTTGATGCCGCCCGCCGTCGAGGTCGGCCCGCCGCCCACCACCATCATCGTCATGGTCATCAGCGTCGTGCTGGTCTCCATCTCTGCGTAATCGAGCGAGTTGAAACCCGCCGTGCGCGGTGTGACCGCCTGAAACCAGCTGGCGAGCAGCTTGGTGCCGGTGCCTTCGAGCGCCCCGAGTGTGCCCGGATTGTCCCATTCGAGCGCGGCGACCAGAACCCAGCCCGTCAGGATCAGCACGGCCGAGCCCGTGAGCATCAGCTTGCTGTGGAGCGACAGCTTCCGCCAGCGGCGCATCCGGTAGAGGTCGGTCAGCACGACAAAGCCCAGCCCGCCGATCATGAACAAGAGCGATATGGTGATCGTGACCACCGGGTCGCCCACATAGCCCGTCAGACTGTCGGGAAAGAGCGAGAAGCCCGCGTTGTTGAAGGCGGATATGGCGTGAAAGATCGCCTGCCACGTGCCCTCGGCCCAGCCGAACTCCGGCACGAAAACGGTCATCAGGATCAGCGTGCCCGCCGTCTCGCAGAGAAGCGCCACCATGATGACCGCGCGTACCAGTGCGCCCAGTTCGGTTAGTGATGTCTGACCCAGTTCGTCGCGCAGGACCAGACGTTGCGGCATCCCGATGCTGACGCCCAGCATCGACAGAAGAAGCGCGGCGAAGGTCATCAGCCCCAGCCCGCCCACCTGAATCAGAAGCGCGATCACAATCTGGCCGAGAAGGGTGAAATCGCTGCCCGTGTCGACCACGACCAGCCCCGTCACCGTCACGGCGGAGGCGGCGGTAAAGACCGCATCGCTGAGGGTCACGTCGCCCGAGTTGCTGACCGGCAGCCACAGAACGAGGGCGCCAACGCAGATGAAAGCGCCATAGATCACCGCCAGAACGGCCGGCGGGCTCAGCCGTCGCCGGGTCAGCGACAGGCGGACGCGTCCCGCGAGGCTCATCAGTGCAGGCTGTCGCCGAAGTCGCGCAGCTTGCCGCGCTCGCCCAGAAGGATCAGCAGGTCCTTTTCCTTGAGCGGGCAGGGTTCGCCGTCGCGGCCCCGGAACTCGGTTCCGCGCATCACGCCGAGGCAGCGCAGATCGAAGCGGGTGTGGTCGAGGTCGTCGAGCGATGCGCCGTCCAGGCTGTCCGGCACGCGGAAACTGACGATGTGAAAGCCGTTACCGAGGCTGGCGAAATCCCGCACCATCGGGTTGTTCATCATCTGCGCCACGCGCTGGCCCACCTCGGCCTCAGGGTGGATCACCCGCGAGACGCCGAGCTTCAAGAGGATCCGGTGGTGGTTCTTGGAGGCGGCCTTGGCCCAGATGTCGCCCACGCCAAGGGTCTTCAGGTTCATCGTGGCGAGGATGCTGGCCTCGATATCCGAGCCGATGGCCACAAGACCTATTGTGCATTCCTCCAACCCCGCCTCGCGCAGCGCCGCGTCGTCGCGTGCGTCGAGGATCAGCGCCTGCGCCAGATTGTCGGCCTGTGCGTTGACGCGCTTGGCATCGATATCGACGCCGATCACGTCATTGCCGAACCGCGCCATCTCGGCGGCGACGGTGCTGCCGAAGGTGCCGAGCCCGATGACTGCGACGGTACGACGTTTTCTGGACATATCGAGGCCTTTCCCGAGCCTTCAGACGATGTGCTTGCCGACCGGCAGTACAAAGGTGATCCAAGCACGCTTCGCCGTTTTCCCTTCAACGCAAATTCGCAAGAGCGCGCTTTGGTTCCCGCATTGGATGTCAGGCTGTCAACGTGATCAGAACCAGCGCCTGACCCGCCCAGCGTAGTCTGCATATGTCTTGCCGAACGTTTCGGCCAGATAGGTCTCTTCCGGCCGGATCATCCAGCGGTCCAGAACGAGGGCTGCGAAAAACGCGGCGCCGATCAGCCAGAGCGCGTCGAATGCCAGCGCGCCGCCAAGAATGGCGACGATCGCGCCGAGGTAATTTGGATTGCGGGACCGGGCGAAGGGACCGCCAGTGACCAGTTCCGTGGTCGGCGCGCCGGGCAGCGAGGGTTGTTCGGAGGCGTCCAGAGTGCGCTTCGACCACGTGATCAGCCCAAACCCCGCCCCGACGATCAAAAGCCCCGCGACAAGGGTCAGTGTGCGCGGCCCCCCAAAAGAGGTGGGCAGGAACCATTCCAGGGTCAGTCCCAGTGCGATGAGCGGGAAGATGACGACGTCGCTGATCTTCCAGGGGTTTTCATGTGCTGCAGAGGGTGCGGTCATGGCGACAGGGTGTCGGATTCGCCCGCGCGGGGCAACGGGCCTTGCCCTGAAGCGCGAAACGCCCTATAGAGCGCCCGTCGAAGCGGCGGGACAGTCGTGAACGCGAAGACTTGAGCAGGGTCGGTCACCGCCGACCCTTCTTGTTTGCGGCACGCGGCGTCCTGACAGAGACCAACCCAAAGACCGGCGGACCCAACCGCACGGCCAGTTAAAAACCGAGAAAAGGACTGAACAGCCACATGGCTCAGAACGCATCCATGGAGGAATTCGAAGCCCTCCTGAACGAAAGCTTCGAAATCGACACGCCTGACGAAGGGTCTGTTGTCAAAGGCAAGGTCATCGCCATCGAGGCGGGACAGGCCATCATCGACGTCGGTTACAAGATGGAAGGCCGCGTCGAACTCAAGGAATTCGCAAATCCGGGCGAAGCGCCCGAGATCGCAGTCGGCGACGAGGTCGAGGTGTTCCTTGACCGTGTCGAGAACGCCCGTGGCGAAGCCGTCATCAGCCGCGACAAGGCCCGCCGCGAAGCCGCGTGGGACAAGCTCGAAGCCGCCTATGCCGACGACGCTCGCGTCGAAGGCGCGATCTTCGGCCGCGTCAAGGGTGGCTTCACCGTCGATCTGGGCGGTGCCGTCGCGTTCCTGCCCGGCTCTCAGGTTGATGTGCGCCCCGTGCGCGACGCCGGCCCGCTCATGGGTATGAAGCAGCCCTTCCAGATCCTGAAAATGGATCGCCGCCGCGGTAACATCGTCGTGTCGCGCCGTGCCATTCTGGAAGAGAGCCGCGCCGAGCAGCGCGCCGAGGTCATCGCCAAGATCCAGGAAGGCGACTCCGTGGACGGCGTCGTCAAGAACATCACCGAATACGGCGCCTTCGTCGATCTGGGTGGTGTTGACGGCCTTCTGCACGTCACCGACATGGCATGGCGCCGGGTCAACCACCCGAGCGAGATCGTGTCGATCGGTGAGACGGTGAAAGTCCAGATCATCAAGATCAACAAGGAAACCCACCGCATCAGCCTCGGCATGAAGCAGCTTCAGGACGATCCGTGGGATGCCGTCGAAGCCAACTACCCGCTTGGCTCGGTCCATCAGGGCCGCGTCACGAATATCACCGACTACGGCGCGTTCGTCGAGCTGGAAGCCGGTGTCGAAGGTCTGGTCCACGTCTCGGAAATGAGCTGGACCAAGAAGAACGTCCATCCGGGCAAGATCGTCTCGACCTCTCAGGAAGTCGACGTGATGGTTCTGGAAATCGACAGCGCCAAGCGGCGCGTGTCGCTGGGCCTGAAGCAGACGCAGCGCAACCCGTGGGAAGTCTTCGCGGAAACGCACCCCGTCGGCACCCATGTCGAGGGCGAGGTCAAGAACATCACCGAATTCGGTCTGTTCATCGGTCTCGAAAACGACATCGACGGCATGGTCCACCTGTCGGACCTCAGCTGGGACCAGCGGGGCGAGGACGCCATTCAGGACTATCGCAAGGGCGACATGGTCAAGGCCGTTGTCACCGAGGTCGATGTCGAGAAGGAGCGGATTTCGCTTTCGGTCAAGGCGCTCGACGACAGCTTCACCGAAGTTGTTGACGGTGTGAAGCGCGGCTCGATCGTCACCGTTGTCGTGACCTCGATCGAGGATGGCGGTATCGAGGTGGAGTACGAGGGCATGAAGTCCTTCATCCGCCGCTCCGACCTGTCGCGCGACCGGGCCGAGCAGCGCCCCGAGCGGTTCTCGGTGGGTGACAAGGTCGACGTCCGCGTCACCAACGTCGATCCCAAGACCCGCCGCCTGGGCCTGTCGATCAAGGCACGCGAGATCGCGGAAGAAAAGGAAGCCGTGGAGCAGTATGGCTCGTCCGACTCGGGCGCGTCGCTCGGCGACATCCTTGGCGCCGCGCTCAAGGGCGACGACAAGTAATTACCGGCACCGTCCGGACCGAAAGGCCCCGCCAGACCGGCGGGGCCTTTTTCTTTTGTGCGGTCCTCGCCTTGCCACGGACTTTCGACCATACCGGTCGGGCCAACGCCGGCAGTTCGTCAGGGAAGGGTAAAACGTGCAGAGGGAACGAGTGGCCATCCTCGTCACGCTGATAGCCGCAGCGGCCTGGGGCCTTTTCTGGCTGCCGATCCGCGCCTTCGAAGAGGCAGGGCTCGGGGCGGGCTGGACCACGCTCGCGATCTTTCTGACACCGGCGCTCCTGCTTGTGCCGTTGGCAACCTGGCGCCGGATGCGAGGGCTACCCGCAGGCGCGGGTCAGGTTCTGCCGGGCGTTCTGGTGGGGGGTGCGGTCGTTCTCTACTCAGAGAGCCTGCTCTGGACCGATGTGGCGCGGGCACTGATCCTGTTCTACGTCACGCCCGTCTGGGGCACCGCGCTGGAAATCCTCCTCCTTGGCCGCCGCCTGACCCCTGCGAGGGCGCTGGCGCTGATCCTTGGCCTTCTCGGGCTTGTCATCATCCTTGGCGGACGGACCGGCGTGCCGCTGCCGCAGAACGCGGGCGACGTGATGGCGCTGGTGGCGGGCATGCTCTGGGCGGTGGGCAGCATGCGCGTTCGGATGACGCCGTCGCTCTCCGCCTTCGAGGGGGTCTTCTCCTTCTTCCTCTATGGCAGCCTCGCCGCGCTCGTCATCGTCTTCCTGCCGTTCCAGCCGGACGCTGCCGCGCCGTCCGGGGCCGACATGCTGCAGCTCGCGCCATGGCTGATCGTAGCGGCGCTTGGCTTTGTCATCCCGGTGGTCTGGGGTCTGATCTGGGGCGCGAAAGAGATCGACGCGGGGCGCTTGGGCATCCTTCTGCAACTGGAAGCGATCGTTGGCATAGGCAGCGCCGCGATCCTGACCGACGAACCCTTCGGCCTGATCGAGGCAACAGGCGCGCTTCTGGTCATCGGGGCAGGTGTGGTCGACGTTCTGGGCGACCGCCGGAAGACCGTGCTCTAGCGTCCCTCACCCCACGCTCAGCAAGAGCCGCACAAGCGCGGGCTGAGCATTCACGCCGGTCTTCTCGAATATCCGTGTCAGATGCGTGCGCACCGTGTTCGCGCTGATCCCCAGACGCTCGGCCACACGGGGCAGGGGGTGACCATTGGCGATCTCGCGCGCCACATGCACCTGCGTCTCCGACAGGCCGAAGATGGCTGCGGCGGCAGCAAGCCGGCGGGCAAGCTGATCTGCGCCGCCGATATCGACATATGTCACCCCGTCGCTGACCGTCACCACGCAGGTCACGATACCGCCCTCGTCATCTTCGCCCAGAACCACGGGGCAGCGGAACGCGTCGCCCGTGTCGTGGATATAGCTGAACTGATCGAAATATCCGTGGAGCGTGGCCGCGCGGGAGATCGCTTCCTGAAGCGCGCTGTCCCATGCCGGGCGGCGCGCCCTGAGGCGGTCGTGCGATACCGTCAGGCCCGGATGATCGCGCAGGCTCTCGTGGGCCTCGTCGCTCATCCAGATGACATGCCCTTCGGCGTCGAGCGCGATGCGCGGCGCACCCGCAAGAACCGAGCGCTTGGTGATGAACGCATTGTAGACGATCTTCCAGCGGCCCCGATGGCGCTCGACTATGCGGGTCTCGAAATTCTCGCTGATGCGCCCATCCGCGTGGTGCGTGATCCCCTCATAGGTGGCCCACGCGGTATCCCGGTCGATGGTGATCGAGTATTCGCGCTTCTCGAAGGCGACCATGTCGCAGCGCTTGCCGCGCGCGATGGCGCTCATCGTGTGGTCGTAGATATTCTGCCAGCCACGATGCACGACAAGCCCCATACCGGGCCCGGACATGACATCTGTGGTGCGGTCGTCATGCAGATAGCAATCTTTCCATGCCTCGATGTCGCCCACCATGAAAGACCGGGTTTCTTCGTGAATGACGGCGCGGACCGCGTCCTCGTCTGTCAGGTGGATCTGTTCGGCAAGGCTCATGGCGAAGGCTCCTTCTCAGATGCAGTCTACTCGGCAGGAACGCCTGGCGCAAAGCGGGCCTCAGGAGAGCCATCCGTCGGTCGCGAAAACCAGGTGCGAAGGGCTGCAGCCGTGCGCGCCACCGTGGTGATCGGATTCGTCGCGTGGTCCTCGTAGAAGGCCTGTTCGGTCCTGTTGCCGCTGCTGCGGGGCGCCCGCGAGGGGCTGGCAAGATAATGTGTCGGGTCCATGTCGTCTCTCCTTCAAGGATTTCGATATGCATCCGTAATGACACGTGCTGGCCGCATGACCTGTCATCCGATCGTGGGACAGGGGCGGAAAAACCGGCGAAAACATCACTGGGGCCGGCTGCGAATCGCGTGCGTGCTGCAGCGCGGCACCGGCGGCCGCGCAATACTCGGTCCTTCGGATTCCGTTGGGGAAGCCTGATTATCCACGGAATTCAGCACTATAGGCTGAAGATTCCGCGCTTTTGGTATGACAGATCTGTTTCGGCGCGGCGGTATTCGGAATATAATCGGCCAGAACCGGGCGCCCCATCTGCGGGAGATGATCCGGACATAACGATGTCAGAACCATCCCGGGGGGAAGCATGATCAGATCCGAACTGGTCCAGAAAATCGCCGACGAGAACCCCCACCTTTATCAACGCGACGTCGAACGGATCGTGTCCACGATCTTCGACGAGATCATCGAGGCCATGGCCCGCGGCGACCGGGTCGAGCTTCGGGGCTTCGGTGCCTTTTCGGTCAAGAAGCGCGACGCCCGCGTCGGGCGGAACCCGCGCACCGGTGACAGCGTTCAGGTGGAAGAGAAACACGTGCCGTTCTTCAAGACAGGCAAGCTCTTGCGGGATCGTCTGAACGGCAAGGAATAACGGGGCTTCCATGCGCTATATCCGCTCGGCCGTACTTGCCGTCATCGCTATCTTTCTAATTACGATCGCGCTCGCCAATCGCGGGCCGATGACGCTCAGGCTGATGCCCGAGCCGCTTCAGGCGCTCTTCGGTATCGACTGGGAGGTGACGCTGCCCGTATTCGTGATCCTCGTGATCGCGGTCGCCGTCGGCGTGTTCCTTGGTTTCGTCTGGGAATGGGTGCGCGAGCACAAGCACCGGGCCGCCGCCACGACCGAGCGGCGCCAGCGGCAGGAGCTGGAAAAGCAGGTGCGCGCCACCGCCCCCCGCGAAAAGGGCGGCGATGACATTCTTGCGCTCGTCGAGAAAAGCTGACACCCCACCGGCCATGCGCCCAACCGTCCGAACCAAGATCTGCGGGCTGAAAACGCCCCAGACCGTCGCGGCCGCCGTATCGGCCGGCGCGGCTTATGTCGGGTTCAACTTCGTGCCGAAGTCGCCGCGCTACGCCGCGCCCGAACTGGCGCGCACGCTGGCGCTCGATGTGCCCGAGGGCGTGGCCAAGGTCGGCCTCGTTGTCGATCAGGACGATGCGGCGCTCGACGCGCTTCTCGAGGTCGTTCCGCTCGATTTCCTGCAGCTCCACGGGTCCGAGGCGCCCGAACGCGTGAGCGAGGTGCGCGCGCGCTATGGTCTGCCCGTGATCAAGGCGGTGGGCCTTCGCGACGCCGAGGACCTGCCCGCCATCGCTGCCTTTGAGGCCGTGGCCGATCAGGTTCTGGTGGACGCCAAGCCGCCCCGCGGTGCAACGCTGGAAGGCGGCAACGGCGTCACCTTCGACTGGCGCCTGATCGCCGGACGTAAATGGTCCAAGCCCTGGATGCTTGCGGGCGGCCTGACCGTCGAGAACGTCGCGCAGGCGGTGTCGCTGACCGGCGCGCGACAGGTGGACCTGTCCTCGGGCGTCGAGACCGCGCCGGGGGTCAAGGATGCGGCGCTCATTCGCGCCTTCCTCGCGGCGGTGCCGTAAAGGGGGGCGCTGCCCCCCGAGGCCACGGGCCTCTCCCCCCGGAGTACTTTCGCCAAGAAGAATGAGCACCGGTCCGGCGCAGCCGGTGAAAGGTCCGGTGGACCTTTCAAGGTGCGAATGGGCGGAGCCCCAACCGATCGTCCGTCAGGGGCGCTCAGTTCCCGAAAAGCTCGTTCAGCACGTTCAGGATCACACGCTCGACCGCATTGTCGGGCTGCGTCTGCCGGCGGGGGGCGGTCTGGTCGCGGGCGACCTGAGGCGCTTGTTGGGCGGGGGCGATCATCGGCAGCGGGCGAGGCGGGGTGCCCTCGTGGACCCGCGCCATCGTCTCGCGCCAGATTTCCGCCGGCAGGCCGCCGCCCGTCACGCCGCTGAGAGGTGTGTTGTCGTCATAGCCCATCCAGACGCCCGCGACATAGTCGGCGGTGAAGCCGATGAACCACGCATCCCGCGCCGCCTGTGTCGTACCGGTCTTGCCCGCCGCGGGGTGGCCGCCCGGCAGCTTGGCGCGCGTGCCGGTGCCGCGCTCGATTACCTGGTGCATCATCCAGACCAGTTCCTGCGCCGCCTTGGGCGTGATGACGCGCTCACCGATCCCGCCTTCCTGCTCCAGAAGCGGGCTGGTGTCTCCCTTCAGGCTCAGCGTGACGAGACCATAGGGATCGACCGAGGAGCCGCCGTTCAGAATGCCCGCAAATGCGCCCGTCATCTCCAGCAGCGTCGACTCCGACGCGCCGAGCGCAACGGCAGGGCCGCCGGCGATATCGCTTTCGATGCCGAAATCGTTGGCGATATTGACCACCGCCTCGCGGCCCACGGTTTCGAAGACCTTCACGGCGGGGATGTTCAGCGACTGCGCCAGCGCGTCGGTCATCGTCACGCGGCCCTTGTAGTCGTTCGTGTAGTTTGACGGGCACCAGCGGCCCGAGCCGGGGATGTCGAGGCAATATGGTTCGTCGATCACCGTGTCGTTCGGGCTGTAGCCGAGGTCCAGCGCCGCGCCGTAGACGAAGGGTTTGAAGGCCGAGCCGGTCTGCCGCTTGGCCTGGATCGCTCGGTTGAACTGGCCTGCGACACCCCGGAACTTTCGCCCGCCGACCATGCCGCGCACTGCGCCATCGGCGGACATCACGACGATCGCCGCCTGCGCCTTGGAGCCTTCGCGCACCTTGTTGTCGAAAACCCATTGCAGGGCCTCTTCGGCGGCATTCTGGATGCGCTGGTCAAAGGTGGTGCGGATGATGACGTCTTCGGTGGTCTCGTCGGTCAGGTAGGTCGGCCCCTGATCCATGACCCAATCCGCGAAATATCCGCCGGCGCGGGCCTCGGCCGCCTCGGACAGGCGCGCGGGGTTCTGGCGCGCGCGGGTCGCCTCGGCGGTGGTCAGGTATCCCTGCTCCTCCATCAGGCCGAGGATCAGGTTGGCGCGGTTCTGGCTGCGTTCGAGGTTCGCGGTTGGGGCATACCGCGTGGGGGCGACCAGAAGACCGGCCAGCATCGCCGCCTCGGACGGCAGCACCTCGTTCGCGGAGCGCCCGAAATAGCGCTGCGCCGCCGCCTCAAAGCCGCGTGAGCCTGCGCCCAGATAGGCGCGGTTCAGGTAGATGGTCAGGATATCGTCCTTGGAATAGCGCAGCTCCATCGCCATCGCGTAGACGGCTTCCTTGATCTTCCGCGCGATGGTGGTGCGGCGGCAATCTGCCTCGAACTCGGCTTCGGTCAGGCCCGAGGCGGGATCGTAGACGGTGCCGAGGCAGAGCAGCTTGGCGGTCTGCTGCGTGATCGTGGACCCGCCGTGCCCGGATAGCGGCCCGCGCCCTTCGCTGAGGTTGATGCGGACCGCGCTGGCGATGCCTCGCGGCGAGATGCCGAAATGGCGAT
Organism: Kangsaoukella pontilimi; assembly: GCF_009830125.1. Taxonomy (GTDB): domain Bacteria; phylum Pseudomonadota; class Alphaproteobacteria; order Rhodobacterales; family Rhodobacteraceae; genus Kangsaoukella; species Kangsaoukella pontilimi. The sequence goes on from NZ_WUPT01000002.1 coordinate 1,115,469, forward strand.
AAAAGCGGCGGTCCTCGGTGGCGATGATCGCGTTCTTCAGGTCGGGCGATACGGTTTCCGCGGTGATCTGGCCACCGAACTGTTCGCCGCGCCAGGCGAAGACTTCGCCATCGCGGTCGAGAAGCGTGACGGACCCTTTCGAGCGGCCATCGAGAAGGGCGGTCACCGGGGGCAGGGTGGCGGCATAATAGAGAACCGCCCCGCCCACCGCGAGCGCGACCAGCGCCGTCACGCGCCAGCCGATCCCCCAGACAAACCGGAAGAGCCCGCCGAAGAGCCACGCGATGGGGCCCCTGCGTCTGGAACGGCTCGTCCGCCGCTTTCGTTTTGTCCGGGCCGCCGGGGCGGGTTTGGATTTTTTGGGGCGTTTGTCCGCGACAAGCCGCGACCCGCCCTTTTTCGATCCACTCATACCGATACGTCCATGCCTGCTCATCTCCGAGAATAGGCGCTTTTGTGCCGGATGTGGAGATGCGGGGTGACGGGAATCTGTGCAGACGCGGGGATTCTCTTTCGCCCAAAAATTAGGCGTCGCCCACATTTTGTGCAAAAATTGTGCAAGCATGTGGTGTTTCAGGGCAATTTCGAGGGGTGGATTCCTTGTCTAAGGCGCACCACCCCGCTCTTTGTCCCCCTGCAACGCGACGCGAAGGGATGTCGCGTAAACGGAAGGGGAGCATCGTGAAACTCATCATTGCAGCGATCAAGCCGTTCAAGCTCGAGGAGGTGCGGGAAGCCCTCACCTCGATCGGGGTGCGCGGCATGATGGTCACCGAAATCAAGGGCTTCGGGTCGCAGTCGGGTCATACCGAAATCTATCGCGGCGCGGAATATGCCGTGAACTTCGTACCCAAGGTCAAGCTCGAGATCGTCGTGTCTGCCGCCATGGTCGACCAGGTCGTCGAAACCATCGCCACGACCGCCAAGACCGACAAGATCGGCGACGGCAAAATCTTCGTCCTCGACGTCGAAAGCGCGCTCCGCGTGCGCACCGGCGAGACCAACGACGACGCTATCTGAGCGCGGGAAAGGGAAAAGACATGAACCTCAGAAAGACACTTGCCCTCTCGGCGCTGGCGCTTGCTGCACCGACGATGGCCCTGGCGCAGGATGCACCCGACATCCAGCCCTATATCTTCACCACGCTTCTGTTCCTTGTAGGCGGTTTCCTGGTGTTCTGGATGGCGGCGGGCTTTGCCATGCTCGAAGCTGGCCTCGTGCGCTCCAAGAACGTCACGATGCAGCTGACGAAGAACATTGCACTCTTCTCGCTTGCCTCGATCATGTACTGGCTGATCGGCTTCAACCTGATGTACCCCGGCGACGGCTGGTGGGTGTCGGGCTGGATGGGTCCGTGGTTCTCGACCACGTCGCTCGAACCTGTCGGCCTTGCCGCTGAAGACGCCGCGCTCGACTATGCATCGGTCGGTTCGGACTTCTTCTTCCAGCTGATGTTCGTTGCCGCGACCGCCTCGATCGTCTCGGGCGCTCTGGCTGAGCGGATCAAGCTCTGGCCGTTCCTGATCTTCGTGATCATCCTCACCGGTGTCATGTACCCGATTTCGGGCTCCTGGCAGTGGGGCGGCGGCTGGCTGTCGGAAATGGGCTTCTCGGACTTCGCCGGCTCGACGATCGTGCACTCGGTCGGTGGCTGGGCGGCTCTTGCCGGTGCCATCATCCTCGGTCCGCGTCTTGGCAAGTACAAGGACGGCCGCGTCAACCCGATGCCCGGCTCGAACCTGGCTCTCGCCACGCTCGGTACGTTCATCCTGTGGCTCGGCTGGTTCGGCTTCAACGGTGGTTCGCAGCTTGCTGCTGGCACCGTGGGTGACATCACCGACGTGTCGCGAATCTTCGCCAACACCAACATGGCCGCTGCTTCGGGTGCCGTTGCTGCCCTGATCCTGACCCAGGTGATGTACAAGAAGGTCGACCTGACCATGGTTCTGAACGGCGCTCTTGCCGGTCTCGTGTCGATCACGGCCGAACCGCTCGCTCCGACGCTCTTCGGCGCGCTCTGGATCGGTGCCATCGGCGGTGTGATCGTGGTCTTCGCGGTCCCGATGCTGGACAAGATGAAGATCGACGATGTCGTCGGCGCCATCCCGGTCCACCTGATCGCCGGTATCTGGGGCACCATCGCGGTCGTCTTCTACAACGGCGACGCCAGCCTCGTGACGCAGATCACCGGTATCATCGCTTACGGCGTGTTCACCTTCGTGGTCTCCCTCGTGGTCTGGATTGTGCTGAAAGGCATCATGGGCATCCGCGTCAGCGAAGAAGCCGAGATCAACGGTCTCGATACTTCGGAACTGGGCATGGAAGCCTATCCCGACTTCTCGAAAGGCTGATCCTCCTTCCTGTCAGCTTTCGAACAACCTGGCCCGGGCGCTCGCGCCCGGGTTTTTTTATGCCGGAATTGTGGCAAATGCCCCAATTTCGCCACGGTTTCGCCGCAATGATTGTGTATGTCTTAAGACGTAGTCAGTTTGCGAGTGTCGGTTATGAGTGTTTCCACCCCTCTCATCCTCTTTCTTCTTTATGCGTCGCCCTTTCTTGTGGCGGCGATCGTCCTGATCCGGTTTCGGATCGCCCGGCGCAATGCGCATCACGTCGCCGAGATTGACGAAGATGCGTTCTTCGACGAGGACGACATGTTCAACGAAGTCGAGGCCCCCGCGCCGCGCCGCTATATTTCCTACAGCGCCCCGTCCTGCTGAGGGCGGCGCTTTGGCCTCACGGGCCATCTTTTTGGTAAAGGTGAATTGTTATGGACATTCTTATTCTGTCGGGCGTCGTGCTGCTGGGCTCGGTCCTGGAAAGCGGTATCGCCTGGTGCTTGGCGAAGCGCCCAGAGCCTCAGACATCGGCTTTCGATGCGCGGACCGATAACCGCTACAGCCGTCTGAACACCAATTTCGAGGAAGCGCTGGCCTGAGCAGGCCTCAGCCGGCGGCGTGTGCGCCGTCGGCCAGACCCTTGACGAAGGCCAGCACATCGGCCGGGCTTTCGCCCTTTTCGATCCGGTCCACGATGGCCGAGCCCACGACCGCGCCATCGGCCACTTCCGCGATGGTGCGCGCGCCTTCGGGCGTCTTGATGCCGAAGCCCACGATGACCGGCAGGTCTGTCGACGCCTTGATCCGCGCAACCTCGGGGCCGACATCGGTGGCGACCGCATTGGCCGAACCCGTGATCCCCGTGATCGACACGTAATAGACGAAGCCCGACGTGTTCTGCAGCACTTTGGGCAGGCGGCGGTCATCGGTGGTAGGAGTGGCGAGACGGATGAAGTTCAGCCCCGCCTTCTGCGCGGGGATGCAAAGCTCGACGTCTTCCTCGGGCGGCAGGTCCACCACGATCAGGCCGTCGATTCCGGCTGCCTTCGCGTCTTCCAGAAACCGGTCCACGCCATGCGAGAAGATCGGGTTGTAGTAGCCCATCATCACGATGGGCGTCGTGTCGTCGCCCTCGCGGAAGGCGCGCGCCAGCTCGAGCGTTTTGTTCAGCGTCTGTCCGCCTTCGAGTGCGCGCTGACCGGCAAGCTGGATCGTCGGGCCATCGGCCATCGGGTCGGTGAAAGGCAGGCCCAGTTCGATGATATCGACGCCTGCGCCGGGCAGCCCACGCACGATCTCGAGCGACGTGTCGTAATCCGGATCGCCCGCCATGACATAGGCGACGAAGGCTTTTCGGCCCTCGGCCTTCAGCGCGGCAAATTTGGCGTCGATGCGGGTCATGGGCGGAAGCTCCGGTTTCAGGACAGTCAGGGTTTGCACGACACGGGCGGGAAGATCAATCGCGCGATGCGGGGAAATCACGTTGCACGTCGGATCTGGACAGACGCCCGTCGAGACCCAATTTATCCGCCATGAATTATGTTCTCGCGCTTCTCCTGCCGCCGCTGTCGATCCTGTTCGCAGGCCGTCCCATTCTGGCTGTCATCATCTTCCTGATCTGGGTGCCGGCAATCATCTTTTCGGGTGGCCTGACGCACCCGATGTTCATCCTGCTTGCCTGGTTCATCATCTTCCAGGCCCGCGAGGACCGGCGCGAGCGGCGCTGACCTTGCACGCCCGGCGCGCGCGGCTTACAGACGCGCGACGCCAGGAACGAGAGCTGAGCACATGGGTTTCAAGACCGGTATCGTGGGGCTGCCGAATGTCGGCAAGTCGACGCTGTTCAACGCGCTGACGCGCACCGCGGCCGCGCAGGCGGCGAATTTTCCCTTCTGCACGATCGAGCCCAATGTGGGCGAGGTCGCCGTGCCCGATGCGCGGATCGACAAGCTGGCCGAAATCGCCAAGTCGAAGCAGATCATCCCGGCGCGGATCACCTTCGTCGATATCGCGGGCCTCGTGAAAGGCGCCTCCAAGGGCGAGGGGCTGGGCAACCAGTTTCTGGCCAATATCCGCGAAGTGGACGCCATCGCTCATGTGCTTCGCTGTTTCGAGGATGGCGACGTCACCCATGTGGAAGGCCGCGTCGACCCCGTGGCCGACGCCGAGACCATTGAAACCGAACTGATGCTGGCCGATCTCGAGTCGATCGAGCGACGCCTGCAAAACATCGTCCGCAAGGTGCGGGGCGGCGACAAGGAGGCGATCCAGCAGGAGCGTCTTCTGAAGGCCGCCCAGGCCGTGCTGGAAGACGGCAAGCCCGCCCGCACGCTTGAGATCGACGATGAGGACCAGAAGTCATGGTCCATGCTTCAGCTTCTGACCGCGAAGCCGGTCCTCTATGTCTGCAACGTGGCCGAGGACGAGGCCGCGACCGGCAATGCCCATTCCGAGCGCGTGGCGAAGATGGCAGAAGAGCAAGGCGCGGCGGCGGTCGTGATTTCCGCCAAGATCGAAGAAGAGATCGCCCAGCTCGACCCGGAAGAGGCCGAGATGTTCCTCGAAGAACTCGGGCTGAAGGAAGCCGGTCTCGACCGGATGATCCGTGCGGGCTACGGCCTGCTGGGTCTGGAGACCTATTTCACCGTCGGCCCCAAGGAAGCGCGCGCCTGGACGATCCCCGCGGGCACCCGTGCGCCGCAGGCCGCAGGTGTCATCCACGGCGATTTCGAGAAGGGATTCATCCGCGCCGAGACAGTGGCCTATGACGACTATGTGTCGCTTGGCGGAGAGCAGGGCGCACGCGACGCGGGCAAGCTTCGCGCCGAGGGCAAGGCCTATGTAGTCAAGGACGGCGATGTCCTGCATTTCCTCCACAGCGGCTGAGTGGGCTGAGCGCCCTGGAGGTGCAGCTTTTGGCCGGCGTCAGGCCGTGAGTATTTATGAACAGAAGAAACCGACAGGATGCGCGCCTGCTGCAGCGTCGCCCTGATTTGAGCGTCGGCCCCCCGTATTTCCCCTTGCCGCGCTTTTCCCCCTTGGATAGACCCGTCCGCGGAGCTGTGGCCGAGTGGTCGAAGGCGCTCCCCTGCTAAGGGAGTAGGCCCGAAAGGGTCTCGTGGGTTCGAATCCCATCGGCTCCGCCACCACCCCCCCCCACTCGCCAATTTTCGATGGAATTGACTAGTTGTCGATTTCGGGGGACGGGGACTCCTTTGTCTTATCCCGCACGAATGGGGGCGTCCGTGCTGCTCCCCGGACCAATTTCCTTGGCGTGACGCGGGCCGCGTATTCACTGAAGGGCTTCGTCACGTGGTTTCTTGCTGCTTCGGCGCAGGAAGCAGGCGCGCTCGGGACCATCATGAATGAGGTGTGTCCTAAGGGCATCCTGACCGACGTGAGGCACGCGACTCTCGCGGGTCCGGGCGTCCTGGACGCCTGGCGTGGCTTTAAAATGGGCCCTGAACACATGCCAAGTGACTTTCCCTTGACGTAAAGGCACTTGATCTCTTTCCTGAGAGGGCCGGCGGCACCCATTCAATCACGCCTCGGCGGAATGGAAGACGACTTGTTCACGCCGGTATATCTGCTCGACCTCTGCATCCTCGCATATCAACTGCATTCTCAGGCGCTGGTCCGGCCCTTCGATCCCTATTGCGAACAGATCAGGGTGCTTGCCAGCAGCACCAGCCGGGAAGAGGCTTATCGTACCGGGATGCTGAGCGGCATGCGGGATCATTACCGCGCAGAAAACATGCAAAGCGGCGTTTCGCGCTACCGCGGGCCTGCGGACTTTCTTGTCGGCAGCACGCGGCAACACAACCCTGCGCTGGAAACGATCGTTCAGGACTACAGGCGCGTTTCGCCCTGGAGACCGGGTGTGTCGCGGCAAAACGGAGATAAGGAAGGATTCGTCCTCTACGTGACGCCGCCGGAGATCACGCGGCGCATTGCCGAATTCTGGATTGTCAGCGAAGGCGAATTCGATCCGACCGCTCCCGGTGAGGTTGTCAACAAGAACAACCTCACAGCGCTGTGCCGCGAACGCCGAGGCGGGCAGGGCGCAACCGACCTGCTCGTCGCCTTCGAAGGGCAGATGGGGCTTCTGGGTGCGAACGACACGGGAATGTCGGGCCTTCTTGGCCATGTCCTGGCGCGGAAGCGTGACGACGCAAACCTCTACGACCTCTTTGTCGTGTTCCGGGGCTCGCGCAGCGGCAAGTATCGCTCGGGAGTCATGAACACCAACGAGGGGCATCCCGACTACGTCACCAATTTCGGAATGAACGAGGAAAAAACCGCCAAAGCCAAAATGAATAGGCAGATTCAGGTCTTCCCGGATATTGCGAAAGAACCGGTACGCAACCACCTCGGCTATGCCCGATGCGTGGACAATGCGCTTCCGGCAATCGATTTCGCGGTCGAGATCATCTGCCGAACCCTCGACGAACAGGGGGCCGGGATCGGAACATTTCACGCAGTCGGACACAGCCTTGGCGGCGCGCTGGCCGGCGTATTCACCGAAGCGCTTCAGTTCCAGAGGACGGCCGCAAGCCAAAGCATCCGGAAGAGCATCAATTACTACGCGGCCAGGGGCGGGGTTGGCGGAGCCGTCCGACCGAGCCCGTTCGCCCATGACAACCCTCTTTTCAGCACGTCACTCTTCATCGACCGAAAGAATTCCGCCTGGGCCGAGCGCAGCGACTTTCTGAAGCTTCAGCATTACCGGATGATCAGGGACAAGATTGATCAGGAAACGACAACACTCATTGCCCGTTATGCCTTCGATGAGGCCGGGCTGATGGCGACGCCGCTGGTGGATGGGCGGCCACTGGATTTCGAGAAGGTCGAAGGCCACGTAAAGGATGCAGAATTCGGTCATAGCCCGCAGGCACTGCGTCCGGCACTTAGGAAAAAACAACTGGATGCGGCCCGGACGCTTCAGGACGCCGATCGCGACCCGGTTTTCCCGGACGGGTATGACGACGAAGATCTTACGCCCTGGCTGGAATTCTCCCGCACGATCCGAAAGGAGAAAAAGATCAAGGCGCCGGCCGAGGCCATCGATTTCGTCGACGATCTGAATGAGCTTCTCGATGCCATCGATGACGCCTACAACCCTCTCGGCAGTGCAGATTTGCCTTCGGCGTGGGAGCTTCTTCCTGACATCCCGCTCCTCGATCTCGATTTCTTCATCCTGAGCGGCCAGAAGGCACGCGGCATCGAGACACCGGAAGAGGGCCTGTCCGATCGGCTGATCCAGTTCTGCGGGGCTTATCTTGAAAAGAAGGCATCGGGAGCGGATCGAATTGACCCGGCGTGGGTCCGGGATGTCTACGGGAAGGTAATCGGAAAAACACTTCTCTCCGCCTTTGGTCTGGAAGACCTGGAAAGCGGAAAGAACAAGAAGAAGCGAAGACGCTTTTTCCATTTCCTGATCGGCTGGGCCTTCGCGATCGCCATGCGCAGGAAAGTCCTGAGAAACGTTAAGGACAAAAGCCGTTCCGACGATGGCGACAGCACGGACACGGAAAGCTCCGACGCCGACGAAAAGGATCCGAAGGGAAAGCGCAAGATGCGGCGACGCCGCAAGCGCCCGACCGACGTGCCATCGCTGATGCCTGACAGCTATTACGATAGCGACACCGACAGCGAGGACAGCTCGGACACCTCCAGCTTGGTGTCGGAGACCGAAGAGCCGGACTCGCGGCAGACTTGACCTGGGCGCGGCGCAATATCCGCGGGGTGTCCGACCATGGCTGAGCAGAGGCCGGCGCTCGACCTGTTCCGCAGGACGGTTCTGGCCCGGTTAGGGGCGGCGGGGTTCTCGGACGCCGCGCTCGCCGCGTTTCTCGATCACCTTTGCGAGGATGGCGAACTCGGCGAGGGCGCCGGTGACATCGACCTCGGTGCATCCGGGTCCGCGGCCCATTTCAGGCTTGGCGCGGCGGATGTGCTCTGGACAGGCGGGGCGCAGCCGGACGCCGCGCTTCTGCTGACAAGGGGCGCTCCGGATGCCGGCCTCGACGCCGCCCTGTCCCGGATGATCGACGCCCACAGCGATTATTATCAGGCGGTGTTCCATGGGCCGGTCGGGGTCGATTTCCTGTGCATTGCGACATTCGATCTGCCCGGACTGACCTTGCCCGGAGGGGCCGCCCCGATTGCCCCGCAGGGCGCAGGCGTCTCGTTTTCCGCGGCAGGCGGTCGCTTCCTTGACGCTCTTGGGTCACAGCTCTCGTCGGGGCTGACGACCGAGACGCTCTGCGCCGCGCGGGTCGACGGGCATATCCCGGCCTCTGGCGGGCGTCTGCGTATCTGGGAAACCGAGAAAGAGTATCGGCTGCGTCCCCTCCACCTTGATCTCTCCTGGCCGGAACTTCTGCCCGGCGCGCTGGACCTGTCGCTGACGGGGGTCACGTTTCATCCGACAGCACCGGGCCTGAGTGTGCCCTTGGCCGAAGATCCCGCCGGCGGGTGCGAGGAACGCCTCGGGATCGCGCTCGATCTTCCGGGTGACAGAACGATCGAAGCCAGCCTTGCGGTCGACCTGTACTATGGCACCGTCATGGCGCGGCTTCAGGACACGCTGACAATGGGAGATGTCGTGGACCTGATCGGTGCCGACCGAAACGACGGCGTCTTCACGAACAAGGTGGTGGCCGACCTTCTGGACATTTCCGTCAGCGACATGTGGCTCCTGTTCGATCCCGGCGCTGCGGCCGCCGAGACCGTGCTCGCCGCCGGGCTCGAAGTGACCAAAAAGGGCGATCCGTTCGTCCTGGTCGAGGATATGGCGACGCTCAGCCCGACGCTGTCGCTTTGGGTGGATCGGCCCGCATCCGACGACCGCGCTTTTCACGGGGTGATCGAAGCAGCCGTCCACTTCGGCCGTACCGGCGCCCAGACAGAGCTGGACGTTGCGGTCTCGATCCCGGACTTCGCGGTCTGGGCCAGCATTAAGAATGCGCCGATCGGATCACTGATCGCCGGCATGATCGGCACGGAAGGTCCGCTTCTCGACAAGTTGCGGGCGCTCAGGTGCGATCTGTTCGTCAGCGGCGATCTCGAAGCGGCCGAATTCGCGCTGGCCTTCGATATCCATCCCGGCGCCGACACGCTGGCGGTGCCGGGAAGGGATGGCTGGCATCTGGACGATTTCGCGGTGTCTGTGACCGTAGAGAGCGGCACGGCACTGCTCGGGCTGCAAGGCGGCATGCATCTGGAAGACGCCGGACAATCCCGGCTCTCTTTCTTTGTCGAGGCTCATTTCGGCCCTGACGGCTGGAGCTTCGCGGGCCGCGCAGCAAGCGGAATGAGCCTGACCGACGCGCTGTCGCGCATCCTTGGCCAGCCGCCGGACCGGCTGGGCGAAGGGATGCAAGGTGCGACACTCGGTTCAGTCACCCTCAGCGCCGCGCCGGGGCGGGACACCTATGCTCTTGACGCCTTCTCAACCGATCCCTGGGACGTGCTGTCATGGACCGGCGCCGAGGAAGGGACGCTGACGCTTGCCCTGAACCGGCTCAGGCTTGCCAAGGACGGCAAGGATTTCAGCGCCGATCTGTCCGTGGACATGCGCCTCTGCGGCGTCTACCTCGCGCTCGCGGCCAGCTATGACGGGGCCGGGAATGCCTGGTCGGTCAGCGGCAGGACCAAAGCGCCCATTGACATCGGGGCGCTTCTCAGAGGGTTCCATCACCACGAACCGTTGCCGCCGCTTCTGTCCGAAATGGTGATCGAAACGGTCGCCGTGTCCTTCACAGCGAGCGGCCGGGACGAGGCCTCGAGCGACCTGAAATTCACCCTCGAAGGCTGGACCGTCGAAGACGGCACCGACATCGACCTGCGCCTGCATGTCGAGGTCAAGAAACAGACGGAAGACGGTGTGACCAAGCCCAAGGTCCACCTGTCAGTCGAGTTCCTGATCGGACCGCACTGGGTCCATGGCGAGTTGGACTACGACGACGGCAAGACGCTGCTGGTCTGCGAATATGCGCCCAAGGGTGGCGAGAAACTGTCGCTCAACGATGTGATCGAACCGGTCGCAGCCGGCCTCGCAGACGGCTTGCCGCGCGTCGAGATCGGCTTCCACCACGTCTTCGTCGCCTACCGCCACGAAGACGGCAAGGGGGCTTTCGCGGCGGGCGTGTCTCTTGATCTCGATGCCGCCACGGTCGATCTGTCGGCATTGCCCATCGGCGGGCTTCTCGGGTCGGGGCAGATCGGTGTCGACCGGTTTTCGTTCTTCGGGACCACCGCCGCGCTCAGTTCCGAGGACGTCGCGGCGATCAATGCCTGCCTGTCCCCGGATGGCGCGCTTCCGGGCGGAGAGGAAGGTGCGACCGCGATGCAGCCGGGCCTGAGCCTGTCGGTCGGGCTTCTGACGGGCGGCGCCGAGCCGATGCCGCTCCTGCTCGATGGCGGCGCCACCGCGGACGAGAGCGAGCGTCCACCGTCCGCGCCGCCCAAGGGCGAGATGCCCGAGCAAGAAGTCCCGGGCAACAATACACCATTGCTTGAAAAATCCTTTACTATTGGGAAGACAATCGGTCCACTCAGCGTCAGCCGCCTGGGTCTTAGCTATGGGCCTGGCAAGGGAATGGGCCGCGTCGGGCTGAAAATCGACTGTTCGGTCGGGCTGGGTCCGGTACGCCTCGGGTTGAACGGCTTCCACCTCGAAGTGATCGTCGACAAGGATGCGCCCGACCCGACCTTCGGCCTTGACGGGCTGGACCTTGCCTATGACGGGGGCGAAGTGTCTCTGGCCGGCGGGTTCCTTCGACGCAAGGTCGACGGCGTCGTTTCCTATGAAGGCGCGGCGATCCTCAGCGCTGCCGATTTCGCCATATCCGGCTTCGGCGCCTATACCGAAACGGGCGGCCAGCCGTCGCTTTTCATCTTCGCCGCGCTTCATGCCGAGCTGGGCGGGCCGCCGTTCTTTCGCGTACAGGGCATCGCGGCGGGCTTCGGCTATAACCGGCGGCTCACCTTGCCCGCCATCGACAAGGTACAGGATTTCCCGCTGATCCGCGCCGCGTTCGATGCCGATTTCATCAAGATGGACGACCCGGCCACCTCTGTCTCGGCCGCGATGGAGGCACTGGCCCACTACGTGGCGCCGGCTGCAGACCAGTACTGGGTCGCGGCGGGGATCAAGTTCTCGTCTTTCGAGATCATTCAGTCGGCGGTTCTGGTCACGGTCGCCTTCGGGCAAGAGGTCGAGATCGGCCTTCTGGGCCTCTCGCGCATGTCTCTGCCACGTGGCGCCAAAGGAAATCCGGTCGCGAATATCGAGCTTGCGATCAGGGCCAGCTACCGCCCCGCCGACGGGCTGCTGGCGGTCGAGGGCCGGCTCACCGATGTCAGCTACGTGCTGTCGAAGGACTGCAAGCTGACCGGCGGATTCGCCTTTTTCATCTGGTTCGGCCCAGAACATGCCGGGCAGTTCGTGGTGACCCTCGGCGGCTATGCGCCGACCTTCATACCGCCGCCGCATTTCCCGCAGGTGCCGCGTCTGCGCGCAAGCTGGCGTGTGTCGGGCGCGCTTTCGTTCTCGTCCGAGCTCTATTTCGCGCTGACACCGTCCTGCATCATGCTGGGGGGCAAGTTCCAGGCCGCCTACAAGTCGGGAAAAATCTCGGCCTCCTTCGTCGCTCATGCGCATTTCCTGCTTCGGTGGGAGCCGCTCGCCTACAGCGCCGATATCGGTATCCGTCTCCGGGTGGCAGTAGATATGCTTCTCGGGACTGCGCGGGCCGAGGCGTCGGTGGGATTGAAGCTCTGGGGGCCTCCGCTTGCGGGCGAGGTGCGCGTCAGGATCGCCATCATCACCTTCACCATCGGATTCGGTCAGCGCAGAACAGCCGCCGCACCGCTGACGGCGGCGCAGTTCAAGGCGGCCTTCCTGCCGGGGAACGACGCCGAAACCTTGCCCTTGCGGATTGCCCGGGGGCTGCTGGCCGAGCCGGGGAAAGACGCGGCCCCGCGGGTGGATGGTCGTGTGCTCAAACTGTCCGTGGGCACCGCCATTCCGATTACGGAATTGACGCTGAACGGTGTCGAGCAGGCGCGCCAGGACATTCCGGCAACGCCCTTGGGAATCCGGCCTATGGCGAAAGGCAGTCTCGACGCGCCGCTCCGCCTGATCCTGACCACGCTCGACGGCACACCCGTGGACCTTGGCGCCACCGCCCATGCCGAAGCTACAGGGGTTCCCGAGGCGCTCTGGGGCGAGGTCGCAGCGCCGCTTGAGCAGATGAAGATGGTCCCCCCGGCCAAGGCGGCTGCGAGTGTCGTCCAGGCGGCGATGAGTGCAACGATCACCTTCGCGTCGAAGACGCCCGCGCCGGACGGGACCACTATTCTGCTGACCGCGCTCCTTGCCGGAGCGGCTGACGCGCGGCCGATCCCCAAGCCTCTCCCTGCACCCACCCGCAGCGGAGAGGTCACACCCCTGACCGCCGCAGACCTCGCCGCCGGGGCCGAACGGCGCCGCGCAACCTTTGCCGCACTGGGTGCGGTCTCGCCCGGCCTCAGCCTGCCGGAGGACGCGTCGCTGCCGTACATGCAGGACCGCCTCGCCGCTGGCACGGTCTATTTCCAGAGTGATGGTGTGGTGGTCACGCCCCTTGGCGCCTCAACCGAGCGAAAGGGCAAGGCGGCATGAGCGGCAAGGTGGAATTCCTCTCATCGATGCGTCCTGTCCTGCCGCAAGGGAGCTACCGCCTGACGGCGGAACACGCGGTCGCGGCGCTCGGCTCTGCGACACCCCCCTATCGGAACGCGATCGAGTTCCATGTGGGCGAGCCGGTCCGTGCGCTTTTGCCGACCGACCTGCATTCGGTCTACCCGCCCAAGGGTGCATCCGGCGCGTTCGAGGGGCATTTGCCCCATATCGTTCTGATGCGCCCGACACTGCCATGGGACATGTCGCTGACCGACGCGCCCCGCAGCGAGACCGACGAGGCAAGCGCGATTGCGCTTCTGGTGATCGGGGCGGGCGACGAGGGCGCGGTCGATATCCGAAACGTGGACGGCCGGCGCGAGATCACGTTCGACGGCGCGCTCTTCCGGCGGATCGCACCCACCGCCGACGATCTGAACTGGATCGCCCATGTCCGCCGCGTGGATACCGGCGCCAAGGAAACGCCGTTCTTCATGTCGGACGGCACATTCGCCGTGGTGCTTGCCAATCGCTTCCCCGAAACGCCGGACCCGGCCCGGCCAAAGGCCACCGGGCGCAATCATGCCGTTCTGGTTTCGCTTGCCGGCAAGAAAGACCTTCTGGCCGCCGATGCGGCGTCGAAGCCCAAGACGTCCGAGCCGACCGTCACGCTCGATCTGTTGGCGGACTGGCAGTTTTCCAGCACCGGTGAGGCCGGGCTCGCTGGCGAGGCGGCGGCGCTGAGCGGTGGTCCCTACGCCATTCCGCTGGCCGCGCCGGCGGGCGACGAGGACGCCGAGCAGGCTCATGTGCGCGATGCCTTTGCCAAGGGCTATTGCGCGCTGCCCCACGCCATGCGCCACGGCGACCGGACAGTGTCGTGGTATCGCGGACCGCTGACGCCTGTGGATTATGCCGGCCCCGACGCTCAAACGGTCTTCCGCGGCTCGCCCGATGCCGCGCTCCGCTACGATCCGCAGGACGGAATGTTCGACACGTCCTATGCAGCAGCGTTTCAACTGGGCCGCCTTCTGGCACTTCAGGACAAGGGCTTTGCAACCGCCATGCGCCGGTTCCGCGATACCGTCCGGGCGGACATGAATGCGCTTGCGGGCCGGAAGATGACGGGGGGGCTTCTCGGCGGCGACATCGGACAGAGCGAGCGCCGCCAGATGGCCGAGGCTCTGGCAAAGGGCGATGCGCCCGTCCCGGACGCGGACAGATATTCCGGCGGCGTCTGGCTTCCCGGAGGCAAGGACGGGCAGGAAAAGACAGGCGTGGCGCTCGACCCGCCGGCGGAAGTGTCGCGCTGGCTGGCGCGGCTCATGCTGCTCTATCGGGTGCCTTACGACTACCTTGTGCCGGATGCGCGGCTTCTGCCGGACCGAAGCCTCCGGTTCTTCCAGGTCGATCCGAACTGGCTGAAATGCCTGCTCGAAGGAGCGTGCAGCGTCGGGCGGGTCACGTCAGGCGACCAGATGATCGACGAATGGATCCGTGCGCGCTTTATGGATACCGCCCTTGCCGACGCGCCCGATGTCCGAAGCCGCGCGCCAGAGGCCGAGCCGAAGATCGCGCCCGCCGCAAAAGGAACGCAGCCCGACGCGGTCAAGAAGCAGCGGCAGGTCGCGCTCAAATGGCCGCTGTCGGGTTTTCTGATGAAATCCCCCTTGGTCGCCCACTGGAACGGGCTCGAGATGCACGCAAAGATCGGTGAAACGCCCGCGCTGCCACTCAGGATCGACCGGATCGCGCCGGACACGCTGATCTGCATCTTCGATGGCGCCCTGTCCGAAGTCGAAATCTGCCCCCCCGCCGAGGCCGTCTACCACGGGGCGGAAAAGGGCACGGGCGGCTATTTCAAATCGGTGCTGCGGGATCCCGAGACCGGCGCACCGCACGGGAAAGAGGCTCCCGGCTTCAGGGTGCCGATGCGCGGCGCGGATGGCAGGGTCATCGACATGCCCCGGCTGGGCAAGGGGCTGGCCTCGCTTGCCAAGGCGTCACCGTCGTTCGGGTCGGGTGACCTTGCGCTTCAACTGACCGAGGCCGCACAGACCATCGTCCGCTGGGTCAAGGCTCCATGAGTTTCCCGTCGGGCAACGTCCTTCTCGCGCCTGTCCGGGTCGAGGCGCTGGTCATCGGCGGAGGTGCGTCTCGCTGGGGTCATTGGGCGGATACCAGCCCGGATTATGCCGCGCTCTTGCGCGATTATGCCTTCGGGCCCGAGTTGATGCGCGATCCCATCGACGGAGAGGTCGCGTCGCTGCATCCCGAGGGCGTGCATCTGCATTTCCATCTGCCTTCCGCTCTTGCTCAGGGGCGTCAGGATGACGAGACAGAGCTCACTTTCGATGCAGCGCCCAACCGCTGGCTTGTCCAGCGCATCGCCCATGGCCCCGATCCCGAGGTGCCGGCGCGGCTCGATGCGTGGCTGGTGCTGGGCGATGTCGAGGACCCCGAGGGCGTGGCCTGGCCTGTCGAGACGACGGGCCCGGCGCTCAGGGTGCTGCGCATCGGCGGTCGCGAGGATGTATTTCGGATCGACGAGGAGACAGAAAAGCGGGTTCTGACGGATGCCGCGCTTGCCGCGCGCGACGCCGTGTCCCGGCCCGCGCCGGTACCCCTGACCGCGGTGGGGCCGGGCGATCCGCTTTTTGCCGCTGGCTATACCGCCTGCCGGCGGAGCTTCGGCTTTCATGATCCCGCGCCATGCCCCGACGATTTAAAGGGGGGCGATCTTCGTCTCAGCTACGTTGTGGCCGGCTGGTATGATGACCCCAAGCAGGATCCGCTGGCGCGGTTCGAGGCAGCCCGGGGCCAGACGCCCGAAGCGCGGCGGCGGGCGTTTCTCGACTGGCTTGCCGCGGGCGATGCCTATTGGACGGGCGCAGGGACCCGGGAAATCCCCGGGCGCGTGCTCTGTCACGGTGCGGTCCACGGGCTTGATTGGCAGGACGGGGCCGAGGGCAACGACACCGGCGGCGGACACGCGCTGGCCCGGATACAATCGGGCAAGCATCACATCGCTCTCGGCTCAACGCCCCATGAGGCGCTCTCAGCGCTGTTCGGCAAGTCGGAGCAGTCGGAAGAGCTTCTGACCGCGCTTCAGGAAGGGCTGATCGAAGAAGACGTCACCCTGAAGAAGCTCAGGACTGAATTGCACACCCGCCGGTTCCACAAACGGCCGGGTGGTACGGTCTACGCGTTCAAGCCTCTTGCCTATGAAAACAAACCGTCGGAGGCGTCCCTCCCGCCCGAGGCTGCCCCAAGCCGCGTGCCGCCCGACCTTGCCGTGCGACTTGCCGCGCTGAACGCGAAAGTGTCGGCGATCGACCGGATGGAACGGGCTTTGGCCGCGCGTCGGAAAGAGGTATTCCACCTCTGGACCGACTGGACCCGCAAGGCGATGGTCACCGGGTACACCGAGACAGGACCGACCGGCGCCGCGCAAAGCGCCTATGACGCGGCGGCTGCGCTTCTGACCAGCGAGTTGGAGGCACTCGGGACCGAGCGGGGCCAAGCGACGATAGCGCTTGGGTATCCCGGTCCGGTGGCGACGCCGCCAGAGGGTGGCGACCCCGTGGCGGACAGCCCTCTTGGCCTGGCCGGGAAGGCTGCGGGCTTCGAACTGGTCGCCGCGGAAGCGGCGCCGTTCTGGACCCCGGCCGAGCCCGCCGTCGCGATATCGGGCCCGCTGATGTCGCCGATGAACGGCGCTCCGGCCCATGGACCCGAGGAATGGCGCCATGAGGATCAGGTGCTGGGCGGCTGGACCTTGAAGCCCGCGCGCGGCCCCGAGGGCGCCGTGACGGGCGCGGCGTTGCGCGATGACGTGCTCGGGTCTGATGCGGCACCGGAATTCGCCCCGCTCGCCACGCGACTTCTGGACGAGGCGCTTCTGTTCGACCGCGGCCTCGTTGCGCGGATGGCGCGGCTCTCGGGCCTTCGCGACAGTGACGCGGCAGAGAGCCTTCTGTCGGATGCACTGGATGACGCGGCGCGCCGCAGACCGCCGCCGCCCGACCCGGAAGAAGAGGCCTTGGCCAGCGCCGGCGCGGACGAAGGCGGCGAGGCAGACTTGACCGGACTTGCTCCGGCTTCGCCGCCCGTGCCGGACAAGGGCTCTGGTCCGTCGCTTGGCATCCCGCCCGACCCCGCCGCCGTGGCCAATGGCGGCAACGGCTGGTCGCCGCTTCTTCTGGCCTGGCGCGCGGCCTGGCATCCTGCCGACCTGTCGGGACCGGTGGACGCGGGCTGGCAGATCGGGCCGGACGGCGCGCTTGCGCCGAAAACGGAAGACTCGCGCAATGCCGTTCCGCATGAGACCGAAATCCGGCAAACAGCGGTCCTCTCGGCCAGTTTCGCGGCCAATGTGGACAGCCGGATAGGACGGCTGACCAGTCTTCTTGGCGGCGAGGTGGCGATGCACTGGCTGCGGGAGGATCTGGCCGAACGCCCGGTCCGCGCGCAGATGCTCGACGGTTTTGCAAAGGCGCTTGGCGGCGTGCAGAGCGTGCTTCGTCTTCCACCCTTCGATCTCGATCTCGCACCCGGCCCGGATGACGACGGCCCCGCGCTTTTTCCCTTCGATCCGGTCCATAAGCTTCTGGACTGGACGCAGGCGCCCCTCCACCAGGATACCGAGCCGCCGCGCCCGGCACATGCGATACGGGCAGGCGCACTGGAACTCCGTCAGGTCAGGATCATCGACGGTTTCGGCCGTTCCGTGGGGCTGCCGGTGGCCGTCGCGACAAAACCCCGCGCCGATAACGCGGTGCTGGTGCAGGCCGCCGCACCGGTCGTCGCGGCCCCCGCGTCCGGTACAGAGACGCAGCGCGCGCATTTTTCGCCCGGCTTCGTTCAGCCGATGCGGCTTGCTTTCGAGCTTGATCCGGGGCGGGATGCGGGCTCGCCGCTCGCGGGCTGGATTGTGCCGAACCATCTCGAAGCGTCGCTTGTCCTTTACACGGCGTCGGGCCGGGCGGTGGGCGCTTTGCAGCGTCAGGGCAACGGGGGGTATCTCTGGGACGACACGCCCGCCAGGATTGAGGCCCAAGGCACGACGGCGCCCGAGGCGACTGACGCCGACCTCCTGAGGTTCCGCGACTGGGTGATAGACCCCGCGACACACGAGTGCCGCCTCGGCTCGGCCGAGTGCAACTATCTGACCGAACTCATCAACCGTACCGCTGCCCGCATCGACCGCGCGGTGCCGGACGAGGATCGCGCGGCCAGCATTCTGACCGGCCGCCCGATTGCACTTGTCCGGCTTCGGCTCGAGTTGCAGAGCGACGGCCCTCTGATCGGCGCGGTGCCAGAGGGCTGGCCGGTCCGGCTGGGCGATGCGCTCGACCGCGAGGACGGGCTGATCGGCGTTTTCGCGCACGATGCGCCGGTGCTGATGCCTGCCTGGAACCCGCTCGGCCCGGATCACCCGGAAGTGCCCGGCAATTTCGGGGAACAGGCGCTGAAGATCGGAATGGACGCGCCACTGTCGCTTCTGGCGCTGATGGACCCCGAGGCGCATATCCACGCGGTCACGGGGTTTCTGCCCCGCGGAACGCTGTCGCTGCCCGAACCGGAAAGCCTAGGGGCGCGCCTGCCTGTTGCCTCGATTTTTCAGGTGGCGCCTGTCATCGGCACCGGCGATGCCGTGGCCATGCCCCGGCCGTCGGGGGATTACGGCGAGTGGTCCTGGGCCTGGTACGCTCCCGATGTGGGCGATTTCAGGCTGGAAGACGAGATCGCCGAGGCGAGCACCTGGGCGGTCCGCTCGGAGGCGGAGCGGCAGTTGTCGGAAGGCTGGCTCAGGCTGGTTGCGCGGCCGGTGCGGATACGGGCCTTCGCCGCCGATCCCGGCGGCAGCGGGCCGGGTCGTGTGCGGCTGAGGTGGACGGTCGAACATGCCGAGCGGATACGGATCGTCAATGCCGACGCGCCGGAAGATACGCCTCCGCTTGCCGAATTCGCCGGATATCTGCCGGAGCAGTGCGATCTGGACACCGGCGGAGGCGTCACGCGGCTTGCGCTCTGGGCCGAAGGGGCGGGGCAGTGGGTCCGCCGCGACATCACGCTGAACGGAAACTGAGGAAAAGGGGCCGAGAATGACCTGGGACATGACAACCGCCGCCGGCGCGGACTTCGACGTGTCGCTCGGCGAGGTCAAGCTGGACTTCGGTGGCGGTGGACGCACTGGGAACAGCGTCGAAATCGCTGTGACGAATACCGGCACCGAGGCAACGGTCCGGGTGACGATGCTGGTTTCGGTGGCACAGGACGCTGCTGCTCTTTTTGCCGCGGGCGAACTGCCCTCGAAGACGGTTTTCAACCTCAACGGCACGACAAGCGATCTCGGCTCGGTCGACCCGGCACTGTTCGAGGATACCGCCGAAAGCGGTCTGCCCCTGCCGCTCAAGGCGTGGTGGACCAACTCGAAGGGCCGGAATTTGCCCGCAAATGAGCGGCTTGTGTTCCACTTTGCCGACTTTCCGCTGTCGGTGCCGCCGGGCACCGCGCAGGTCTGTGTCCTTGTGCAGGTAATGAAAGGCCGTGTCTGGCAGACGATTCTGCGCCGGACGGTCGACATCGTGAAGGACCCGCCAAGCGCGGACCGTGCCAGCCTTGTCTATTTCCGGTCCAGCGATGATGTCGTCTCCCATGCCGGGCGCGATCCGGTCGAACTGTCGTTTCTTCTGGCCATTCCCGACGAGGACCAACGCAGCAACGCCCGTGTAGCTGTTCTCAGGAACGGTGTGCCGATTGACCTCTCCCGCTCGGATGGCGGACGGGGAGGCGGCTCGGGCGTGACGATCGATGCCGAGGCGGGTACGCTCCACGGCGTTCTGACCGATTTTCCCTCGATCACCACCACGTACCGGCTTCGCGTGACGTTTCCCGATCCCGATGGCGGGGTCCGACCCGACGCCCGGATCGAGGAAACGGTTCTTGTGCAGGTCCTCGCGCCGGGCTGGAACCAGATCACCTTCGCGGATGAAAGCCCTCTGCAACTCTTCGCCCATACCGCCTTCGGGGTCGGAGATCAGGTGGGGCTCTACGGGCTTTTCCATCTGGGTGAACGCAAGGTCGGGTTGCGGTTCTCGGCCGGCGGGCTCGACGACTGGGTGCCCGCAGAGAACGGCCTGTTTCCGCGCGAAATGGTCGGCAGACGCTCATCGGGCGGAATGGAGACAAGCCCCGGCGTCGTCTATCAGAACCGCATCTGGCTCGTGGGCGGAAGCAGCGTGGACATGAACCGCGACGGGGCAGATGTCTGGTCCTACGGGCGCGATCCGGACACAGGCGAGACAGGCTGGCGGCGCGAGGACGTCGCGCCGCTGCCCGACAATGTCCAGACCCCTCCCGACAAGCGGCTCGGCCGGGCGGGGCATTCCTGCGTGGTCGTGGCCGGCGAAGACAGCGAAGAGCGGCTTCTGGTGATCGGCGGATTTCAAAAGCAGAACCGTTCCTATTTCAGCGACGTGCTGGTCTTTCAGCCCGAAACCCGGGATTGGGAGGTCTACGCCACGGCCCCGTGGACGGCGCGGCGCGGGCATTCCTGTACCGTGTGCAACACGAAGGATGGCCACGAAATCTGGCTCTTCGGCGGGAATTGCTCGGGCACGGACTTCAATGACATCTGGATGAGCAAGGACGGCAAGACCTGGGACAAGCAGATCGACATCCTTCCTTCTCCGGGCGGGCCGCTCGGGGCTTCGCTGGGAACGACTTCGCGGCATGATGGCACGGATCGGGTCGTCGTGCTGGCCACGTTCCTCGACCAGCGCGAGAAGGGCAACACCACCGTCTCGTACATGTTCGAACTGAAGGACGAGAACAAAGTCTGGCACCGGGTCGACGTGGGCCGGGGCTGGCAGACATTTTCCGGCGCGCATTTCGGGCTGAGGTCGCTATCGTTCGAGGGGCGGCTCTATCTCTGGTCGGTCAGCCCGTTATTCCAGAAAGAGCCGCCCGTCCGGCTGAGTATCCTGTTGTGAAGGGGCACATCATGAGATCGACACCATTCGTACCGGGCCGGCTGCGGCCCGCCGCACGCGCGCTTCTCGGCTGTCTATGCGCCGTGGCGACCGCTTCCGCGCCCGTCTTCGCCCAGGAGCCGCAGAAAACCTGGGTGACCACGATTCTCGATACCAGCGACATCACCAACGGCACCGGCGTCTATCTCGACGAGGGCGAGGGCGAGACCTTCACAACTCTTCTCAACAACGCCGAAACGCTGAGCTTCCAGATACCCGAACGACCCGGCGAATGGCGTGTGATTTCGGGCGACCTGATCCTGCGGCGGCAGGATTCCGGAGGTGGCGAGGCGGAGATAGAATTATCCGCCAAACCCCGGACCGCGACCGTCGGTCAGCATAACCACTCCCTGCCCACTGCGCTGCAGGAGATCGTCTTTTACGGATCTGACCCCGAACAGGGCGAGATCACCCGGTTCGACTTCCGCCGCCTTGACTGGGCCTTCGCACGCAATCAGGCCCCCGATGTCGACATAACGCTGAAGACCGTGGGCGGCACCAACGCGCAGCGCGTCTGGCACGGGCAAACGGCCGAAATCGCGTCTTTCCGTCCGCGCCTGCAACTGACCATGCAAGGGGCCGGGCAGGAGCGCATCCAGTCCGTGGGACTGGAGGGGCTATCTTCTCCCTATGGCGCGCGGCCGGGCAACCCCGAGGGGGGCAACTATGTCCGCTTTCCTGCGTCGGTCCAGTGGGACGCCCCCTTCGTCGAGAATGCCTATCACGTGATCTTCTCGCCCCCGTTTTTCTATTCGCTGACACCGGGCTTCCTCAGATCGCTGCGGGTCAGGGTGACGGGCTGGCGACACGGTGACACCAAGGTCACGCCGGCCAACGCGATGGGAACAGACCTGCTGATGTCGGACACGGACCGCATCTATGCGGTTTCGCAGGCCTCGGCCGCAGCCTGGTATCTCGAGCCGGACGCGAAAGAGTGGAACCCTGTCACTTACCGGCAGGGGGCCGATTCCTTTCCGGTAAGACCGCCGACACCGGCTGACGTCCTTCCCAACGAGGACCCTTCCATCGGGCCGGACGGCAGCCTCTATTTCGCCAGCGGCCAGCACTTCATCGGACTTAACCCAAGGCTTGCGACGCTCTGGCGCGTCCCCATGCGCGAGGGCAAGGTCAGTGTCGCGACCGTGGGCCCGACCGGGCGCTGGGTGTATGTGGTGACGACGCAGGGCTGCGTCGATGACCCCGAAGCCGCCATTCCCGCCTGCGGCCTTCTGGCGGTGGATACCGCGACGGGGGGCGTGCGGTATGCGCCCTTGCCTTTCCCAAACGACCTGTCACTTGCGAGCGAGCCCATCCTACACGCGCCCGTCGTCATTCAGGACGGGGACCAGTCCGAATGGGTCTACGTGGCCACGATACCCGACCTTGGCGCGCCGGGCAGCGCAACGCTCGCCGCCTACGAGAACCCGCTGACCGACATCGAGGACCGGGACGAACTGGAATACCGCTGGCACAAGGTCGGCGTTTTCGGTCAGCCGGTCCCCGACGGTGTCGTTCCCGGTCCAAACCAGCACAAGTCGCTTCTGATACCCCGGCTGATGCCCCCGGACAGGGGCGGCACTTGGACCGTGGTCGCCGCCGACTGGAAAAGCGGGCAGGGCACAGACATCGTTATTCTGACGATGGGGCCGGGCGAAAGTCTGACACCCCGCTCGGCGCGCGTCGTCGTGGCCGACGATATCGGCTACTACCTCGATACGGCGAGCAGGCAGCTGGTGGGGCTCAGTCCCCGGCCAGGTGCGTCTTCGCGCAGCTTCGTACCGGTGACGGGTAACGTTATCGAAGGCTGGCCCTCGGGGACGCAGATGACGCTTCACGCCGCCAGGAACGGGGCGCTCTACCTGGTGGGCTCGGACCGCAATGTCTGGGATCTGGTCCTGTCGTCTGCCAACCGGGTAAATACCGACTGCATCTGGTCGCCCGGCCGGTTCAGGATCATCGAGGGGCAGACCGACGGGCTGGATGTGATCATGACACCCTTCGACAACGTTCTGCTGCCGGAAGGGTTCAAGGGGCGTGACCTTGCAGTGGCGGGTGGCGAGAAGGTCAACGATTGCTGAGCGGTCGCCCGAAGCCCGAGGAAAGAGAAGGTATCAGGCATGGACAAACTCATGTCGCCCGAAGCGCTTGAGATCGCCGGGTATATCGGCGTGGGGCTTTATCTCGGCTCTTACGTGCTTCTGCAGTTCGGCGTCATACTCGGCAGCGGCAGTCTCTACTCGGTTCTGAACCTTCTGGCCGCCTGCTTCGTGCTGGCCAGCCTGATGTCCGCCTTCAACATGTCTTCGGCCATCATTCAGGTGACATGGATCGTGATCAGCGTGGTTGGCCTCAGCCGTCGCGCGATCCTGAACGCGATGGTCCGCTTCGACCCCGACGAGCGCGCCTTTATCGATGACGTCTTCCCCGCCATGCCCAAACCTCTCGGACGGCGGTTTCTGAACCGGGGCAACTGGGTCACGTTCGACCCCGGCACCGAGATCACCCGCGAGGGCGAGCCGGTTGCGAACCTGGTCTATCTGTCCGACGGGCAGGCCGAGGTCGTCAGCGGCGGGCAGAGTGTCGCGACGCTGTCGCGCGGCCTGATCGGCGAGATGAACGTGCAGGCGGGCGGCCCCGCCTCGGCCACGGTAAGGGTCGATGCGCCATCCCGCGCCTTCGTCATTTCGCGGAGCGCGCTCCTGACGCTCGGCCGCCGCGATTCCGATTTCAGCGCCCTTCTGGAACAGGCGCTCAGCCGGTCAGTCCGCGAGAAACTGGCCGAGGCGAATGCCCGCGCGTCGGGGCGCGCCAGAGGTGCGTAGGTCTCGTTCGAGGCGTCAGAAGGGGCTTGTCCCCCGGCAGTCAGGCACCGACAATGCACGTTATGCGGGACAGGCGGATACAGGGACGGACATGACGGCCAGAAGGATCGGCACGGGTGGCTAAAGACCCCGATCTCGCCCGCGAGCTGCGGATCGACGAGGCGGTCGAGGTCGTTCTCGCCTCGCCGCGCATCCTGATCGGCATGTCCTTCGCGTTTATCATCCTTCTGGCCAATCTCGGGCCCGGCGTCCTGATGGGCTGGGCGGGTCTGCCGGCGGCGGTGATCTTCGTGATGATCTACCTCGCGATGAGCGGGTTCTTCCGCCTTCGCCATCGCGACCGGCCCACAGACGTCTCGGCCCGGCGGATGCGGTCGTTCCTGATCTTCGCGGTCGTGATGGGCGCGGGCTGGGGCATCATGCTGTCGCTCATCATTCAGGCGGGCGACGAGCGGACGCGCACCGTCGCGCTGCTTCTGGCCTTTATCGGCACGTTCGCGACGACCAGCATCAACTCCACGCGCGTGTCGATGGGTTTCGGTTTCACCACCCTCGGGATCACGTGGCTGACGGTGCTCTGGACCGGGGCGCTGCCCGCTTTCGGCGCGTCGGTCATGTTCGTGCTGGCCTACCTGACGATCTCCTATTTCGCGCATCAGTCGCAGCAGACCCGGATCGCGGCGATCAAGCAGACCATGGCGAACACCCGCGCGATGGAGGCGCGGTTCCAGGCGGAAGAAGACCTGCGCACGGCCCAGATCGAGGCCGCCGAGCGCGAGAAGAGCCGCCAGATGGAGCTGAGCGCCACGCAGCGGAACGTCATCAACGCCATTCCCTTCCCGCTGATCCTGGCCCGCGGGGACTCGGCGCTGGAGGTTACGCCGGCCGCCCGTGCGCAGTTCGGTGTCAGTGAGGCGACCGAACTGTCCGAGATCACGCTGAGCGACTTTTTCGTCGATCCGGCCACCCCGGCAGAGATCCTCGGCCGCATTCAGGCGGATGGCGAGTTGAACGATTTCGAGACGCTGATGAAGAACACCTCGGACGAGGAGTTCTGGGTCACGATTTCCACGCGCTCGCTGGTCTACGAAGGGCAGAAAAGCTGGCTCAATGCGATCTACGTGATCGACGCGAGGAAGCGGATGGAGCAGGAGCTGGGCGCGACCCGTGATCGCGCGGTGGCAGCGCTCGCCGATCTCAGGAAAGCGCAGGAGCAGCTGATCCACGCCGAGAAGATGGCGGGCCTCGGTCAGCTCACGGCGGGGATCGCGCATGAGATCAAGAACCCGCTCAACTTCGTCAACAACTTCGCCAAGCTCTCGACCGAGATGCTGGACGAACTGGCCGAGCTTCTGTCGGACGGTGTGACCTATGCCGATGACGACACCCGCGAGGATGTCGAGGACACGCTCGCCACGGTGCGCGAAAACCTCGTCAAGATCGACCAGCATGGCGGGCGTGCCGACAGCATCGTCAAGAACATGCTGTCCCATTCCCGTGAGGGCACCGGCCAGCGCGAGACGGTGGGCCTGAACGGGCTGGTCAAAGAGGCGCTGAACCTCGCCTATCACGGTGCGCGGGCGTCGGACGTGTCTTTCAATGCCGATATCCAGACCGAATGGTCCGACGATGTGGGTGACGTGACCGTGGTGCCTCAGGAAATTCAACGCGTCTTCCTCAACGTGATCTCGAACGGCATCTACGCCGCCGGCAAGTCCGCCGCCGCCGGGGGGGCGCCTGCGCAGATCGCGATTTCCACGCGGGCCGAGGGGGGCGACTACGTGGTCGACGTCACCGATAACGGCCCGGGCATCCCCGAAGATGCCCGAAAGAGGATTTTCGAGCCGTTCTACACCACCAAACCGGCGGGTGAGGGGACAGGGCTGGGCCTCTCCATGAGCTTCGACATCGTCAAGGCGCATGGCGGGCGGATCGACCTGACCAGTGCAGAGGGCGAGGGCACGACCTTCACCATCCGCCTGCCGAAAGCCGCCCGAGGGGAGGCCCCAGAATGACCGGGGCCCGCCGCATCCTCGTCGTCGATGACGAGCCCGACATGGCCGAGCTTTTCCGCCAGCAGTTCCGCCGTGAAATCCGCAAGGGTGTCTACGAGTTCCGTTTCGCCGAGCGCGGGCAGGAGGCTCTCGACGTGCTGGACGGCGAGACGCCCGCGGTGCTTCTGTCGGACCTCAATATCCCCGGCATGGACGGGATAGAGCTTCTGGAGCGGGTCAAGGGGCTGCGGCCGGACCTGCCGGTCATCATGGTCACCGCCTATGGCGACAGAGGCACGACCGAGAGGGTCAAGGGGCTGGGCGCGGAAACGCTGGTGCCGAAGCCGGTGGATTTCGACCTGCTCAAATCCACGCTTTCCGAGCTTGTCGCGGCGGAGGGGCGGCGATGAGCGTGCATCGCATCCTCGTGGTCGATGACGAGCCCGACGTCGAGCACCTGTTATCCCAGAAATTCCGCCGCGAAATCCGCAAGGGCGAAATGGCGCTCGCCTTCGCCCGTGACGGGCAGGAGGCGCTGGACCTTCTGGACGAGGACCCCGACTTCGCGCTGGTCCTGTCGGATATCAACATGCCGCGGATGGACGGGCTGACGCTGCTCGGGCATCTGGCCGAGCGGCACCCCGACCTGAAGGCGGTCGTGGTATCCGCATATGGCGACATGCAGAACATCCGCACCGCCATGAACCGGGGCGCCTTCGACTTCCTGACCAAACCCATCGACCTCGCCGATCTTCAGGTAACGATCGACAAGACGCTGAGGCATCTGGACGAGACCCGCGCCCTCAAGCGCGCCAAGTCAGAGGCGGAGCTGGCCCGCGCGACGCTCGCCCGCTATTTCTCGCCCTCCGTGGTCGAGATGGTCTCGGGCGGGGGCGAGTTGCCCAAAGGCGGCGAGCGGCGGCAGGCGACGTTCCTCTTCACCGATCTGGCTGGCTTCACCAACCTCGTCGAGACGACCGACCCCGATACGGTGGTCGAGCTTCTGAACGCCTATTTCGACGGGCTGGCGCGCACGATCTTCCAGCATGGCGGCACCGTGATGAAGGTGATTGGCGACGCGATCCACGCCATGTTCGGCGCACCCGTCGAGCAGCCCGACCATGCCGCACGCGCGGTGGCCTGCGCTCTGGATATCGACCGGTTCGCCGAGGCGTTCCGCGCCGACTGGCAGGGGCGTGGCCTGCCCCTCGGCATCACGCGGATCGGGGTCAACACCGGCTCGGCGGTGATCGGCAATTTCGGTGGCGAGAGCTTTTTCGACTACACCGCCTACGGCGCCGCCGTGAACACCGCCGCGCGTCTGGAGGCCGCCAACAAGACCCTCGGCACCCGCATCGCGGTCAGCCGGTCGGTGGTGGACGAGGTGCCGGAGTTCACGGGCCGCCCTGCGGGCCTTTTGCGGCTGGCGGGTCATGCCGAGCCGGTCATGACGTTCGAGCCGCAGCCCCCGGAGACCGCCGGAAGCGAGGCGATGGCCGCCTACCGCGCCGCCTTCGACGATCTGGCGCAGGGCCGGCCCAACGCGCGGCAGTCCTTCGCGGCGCTCATCGGAACGCTGCCCGACGACCCGCTGACGCTTCTCCACCTTCAACGCGCTCTGGGCGGCGCGTCGGATGTGCTGGTGGATTGCACCGCGAAATAGAGTCACAGGCCCGGATTGGGCAGCGAGCTGGCGACCTTCCGCACGAGGTCCGAATTGAATTGCGCCGACAGCGCCACCCGGAATTTCGGCCGCTTTTTCATCAGCTTCCTGAGGACCGCGCTGTCCCATTCCAGGTATTCGGTTCCCGGCTCGGCCATCACGGTCGCGGTCGCGGGCTTGCTCGTCAGAAACGCCACCTCTCCGATGAAGATGCCCGCGCTTGCCGGTGTCTCCTGCCCTGATTTCACGATCCGCACGCGCCCCTCATGGATGAAGAACAGCCGCTCCGATGCCGCCCCGTCCTGCATCAGCACCGTTTCCGTCCCGGCCTTGCGCACTGTCCCGCGCTTCAGAAGGCGCCGGAACTGTCCGGGCGTCAGCATGTCGAACCGCGCGAAAAGCGCCTTGTCGCGCTCGGACATGCCAAGCGTCGTGCGTTCCATCACGACAATGGAGATCATGAAGAGATTCGTAAGGGCGAGGCCCGCGGTGGACAGAAAAATCTCGCTGATCGCCGCGCCGGAATGCAGGTAGTGATAGAGCAGAAACGCCGCGCTGCCCGAGAGCATGAGCAGGCGGAGGCGCAGCTCGTCCCGGGCGAGATAGGCGAAGAATTGCAGCAGAAATCCGAGATAGGCGAGGTGCCCGGCCGTCAGGCCGAAATCCAGTTCCACGTCGCCTCTCCCCTTGTCGTCCCGGACCGTCCGCCAGGGCGCTGGTGGGTCCGGTCTTCCGAACGGCAGAATAGGGAGGGGCGGGGAGGCGCGCAAGAATGTCGGTGGGTTGAGCACCCAAGGGATTCGGATCGTCTGGACATGGCCGCGCTTTCGCCGAGCGGGCGGCGAAATCTTGCGATCTGCCAGGTATTGAATAGTCTGGTCCCAATGACCGACACTGAACGCGACACTGTCCTCCAGTGCCTTTACGAGGCGTTCGGGATGATCGCCAAACCCACGCCAATGACCTCGTACAAGGGGTCGCATTGCGACGAAGAGGTTGACGCATTCAACCGCCTTGACTGGGAAGAGGTCACATTGTCCGACTATGTCTCGGCCATGGAAGGGGTCATCATCTGCCCGCCAGCCACAAAGGTTTACCTGCTTCCCCGTCTTTTCAAGATGGTGATGCTACGCCGGGCGTCCGATGTCGACGACCCGGTTGATAATGTGTCCATGGAACTGGAGGCTTGGCCTGTGGATCCTGAAGTCGAGCGCGTGCTGACCGACCTGCAGAAAAAAGCGGTCGTTGCGGCGTGGTCCTACCTCGACAGATGCCATTACTATCCAAGCGGAAGCCACGTCGCGCGCGAACTTGCCGCCCATTGGGGGCTGGACAAGGCGTGAGCCCGTCGCAGCGGCGCAAATCGCAGCGCCGACTGTCGGGCTGGAGCGAGTCTTGCGGAACGGAAATTCTGTCTGGAGAACTGGCAGCCCGTAGGGGAATCGAACCCCTCTTTCCAGGTTGAAAACCTGGCGTCCTAACCGATAGACGAACGGGCCAGCGCTGTGGGCGGGTAATTAGGGAAAGTCGGGAGGAAGGGCAAGAGGGTTTTTCGGCCTTTTTGCGGATCGCCCTCAATCCGCCGGGGCGGCGTCCTCCAGCCGAAGCTGCACCGACTGCCGGCCGCCCCAGTGGTTGATCTCGAGCCGGCCGGCCAGGTGGAACCGCGCGCCACCATGGGCGGACAGACGCTGGCCGAGATCGGTGTCGAAGGCGCCGAAGGCGATGGCGTCGAGCCGCGCGCCGAGGCCATCGCCGAAGCTCAGTTTCAGGTGGCCGCTGCCCACCTGTTTGGCGTGAAGAATCGCAACGTTCGGAAAGGCGAAACGCGGCGCGGGCGCGGCCTGACCGAAGGGGCCCGCGGCCTCGATCTCGTTGATCAGGTCCGGCGTGGCGGCTCCGGGCATCAGGGGCGCATCGACACGCAGGTCACGCGGACCGCCAGCGCCCGCGCCCTCGCGGGCCAAAAGCTCGCCCAAACGCGCCATGGCGGGTTCCAGCTGGTCGCGCGCCACGGTCAGGCCGGCAGCCATGCGGTGTCCGCCGCCCTTCAGCAAAAGCCCCTCGGCGGCGAGTTTCTGAACCGCGTGGCCCAGATCGACACCCGCGACCGAGCGGCCGGACCCCTTGCCCTCGTCGCCATCCAGGCCGATGACGACCGCGGGGCGGTTCGTGGCCTCTTTCAGACGGGCTGCGACGATGCCCACGACACCGGGATGCCAGCCCTCGGCGGCGGCCCAGACGAGCGGCGCGTCGAGCCCGCGCTCCTCGGCCTGGGCCAGCGCGGCGGCGCGGACGGCGGCCTCGACCTCGCGGCGTTCGGTGTTGAGCTGGTCCAGCCGTTCCGCCAGCGACCGCGCTTCCTGCGGATCGACGGCCGACAGGCAGCGCGCGCCCAGGTCCGCGCGTCCGATCCGCCCGCCCGCGTTGATCCGGGGTCCGAGGATGAAGCCCAGATGATAGGCCGAGGGCGGCGCGTCGAGGCCTGCGACATCGGCCAGCGCGGCCAGCCCCGG
Source organism: Kangsaoukella pontilimi (assembly GCF_009830125.1). Lineage (GTDB taxonomy): Bacteria > Pseudomonadota > Alphaproteobacteria > Rhodobacterales > Rhodobacteraceae > Kangsaoukella > Kangsaoukella pontilimi. The sequence continues at coordinate 1,145,505 of NZ_WUPT01000002.1, forward strand.
CCGTGCGCGGCGGGCCATCACGGTCAGACCCTGCCGGACGAAGGCGCGGTTGACGCCGACGAGCGGCGCCACGTCGGCAACGGTGGCGAGCGCCACGAGGTCGAGCATGCCCATCAGATCCGGGACGGGTTTGCCCTGCTCACGAAGCCGCCGGTTGGCCTCGACGAGGACCAGAAACACCACGGCCGCCGCGGGCAGATGGGCCAGATCGCCGCTTTCGTCCTGACGATTGGGGTTCACGACGGCCACGGCTTCGGGCAGCGTCTCTTCGCCCAGGTGATGGTCCAGCACGATCACATCCGCGCCTTTCGCGGCGGCGATGGCGTCGAAAGACAGCGTGCCGCAATCGACGCAGACGATCAGGTCGTGGCTTCGGGCGAGAGTGGCCATGGCCTCGGGGTTCGGGCCATAGCCCTCGTCGATCCGGTCGGGAACATAGAGCGTCGCGTCGCGGCCGAGCTGCCTCAGCCAGTCGAGGAGAAGCGCCGCCGAAGCGCCGCCATCCACGTCGTAGTCGGCGAAGACCGCGATCTTCTGGTGGCCCGAGACGGCGGCAATAAGCCGTTCTACCGCCGCGCCCATGTCGCGGAGGCGCATCGGATCGGGCAGGAGCGAGCGAAGCGTCGGCGAGAGATAGCTCTCGGCCTCGTCGGGCACGACGACTCTCGCGACAAGGATCCGGCAGACCGGATCGGGAAGGCCGGTGGATTGCGACATCGCTTCGGCCAGTCTGAGCGCCTCGGCCCCGGGTCCGGTCCAGCGCCGGCCCGTGATCGACGCGGTCACGCCCAGAAAACAGGTATCTGCCGTTTGTTCGGTCACGTCTTGTCCAGTCCGGAGGATTTCGCGAAGCGGGAGGGTAATCGCGCCCTCAGCCGGTGGAAAGAGCAGGGGCGCTGCCCCTCTTCGCCTGCGGCGAATTCACCCCGGAGTATTTCTAAACAGAAGAAGCGAAAATTTGATTCAAATTCTCTTCGCCTGTTCTCAAATATCCCGGGGAGCGCGAGGGGCGGCGCCCCTCGCTGGCCGGTCATCTTCCGATGGGGTGGCGGTAGGTCATGCGCCGGACCGAGCCGGTTTTCGAGCGCATCAGGATGGTCTCGGCGGTCAGGACCCCGGGTTCCCGCTTGATGCCCGGCAGGATCGAGCCGTCGGTGACACCGGTGGCGGCGAAGATCACGTCGCCTGTAACCATGTCGTCGCGGGTATAGACCCGGTCGAAATTCTTGATCCCGGCCTTCTTGGCGCGGTTCTTTTCGTCGTCGGACCGGAAGACGAGCTTGCCGAACATCTGGCCGCCCATGCATTTGAGCGCCGCTGCCGCCAGCACGCCTTCGGGTGCGCCGCCCGAGCCCATGTACATGTCGATGCCTGTGGACGGCTCGGCGCAGTGGATCACGCCGGCGACGTCGCCGTCGGTGATCAGGCGGATCGCCGCGCCGGTAGTGCGGATCTCGGCGATCATCTCCTCGTGGCGGGGGCGTTCCAGCACGCAGACGGTGATGTCTTCGGTCGAACAGCCCTTGGCGGCGGCCAGGGCCGAGACGCGTTCGGCGGGGGACATGTCCATGGTGACCACCCCGCGGCGGAAGCCGGGGCCGATGGCGAGTTTCTCCATATAGGTGTCCGGCGCGTGCAGCATCGATCCGCGCGGGCCCATGGCGATCACCGCGAGCGCGTTCGGCATGTCCTTGGCGGTCAGCGTCGTGCCTTCGAGCGGGTCGAGGGCGATGTCCACTTCGGGACCGGTGCCCGAGCCCACTTCCTCGCCGATATAGAGCATCGGCGCCTCGTCGCGCTCGCCTTCGCCGATGACGACCACGCCCTTGATGTCCAGATGGTTGAGCTGGGTGCGCATCGCGTCCACGGCGGCCTGGTCGGCGGCCTTTTCGTCGCCCCGGCCGATCAGCCGGGCCGAGGCCAGGGCTGCCGCTTCGGACACCCGCGCGAGGCCGAGGGACAACATGCGGTCGTGGAATTCGGGTTGGGTGCGCATCGGGTGGCTCTCCTATGATCCGTTGGACCTTCGATACTGTCCGGTCCGGAAGGGGGCAAGGACAAAGCCCGGAGCGGTCCGCGCCCGAATTGTCGCGGGCGCGGGCGCTTTTTCAGGTTTTCCCGACCCTTCGGTCCCGGTATACGCCAATCGGCATCAACGCAGGGAGTTCCGGGCATGGCCAATGTGGTGGTCGTCGGCGCGCAATGGGGCGACGAGGGCAAAGGCAAGATCGTCGACTGGCTGAGCGAGCGGGCGGATGTGATCTGCCGCTTTCAGGGCGGTCACAATGCGGGCCACACGCTGGTCATCGACAAGGAGGTCTACAAGCTCCATGCGCTGCCTTCGGGCGTCGTGCGGGGCGGCAAGCTGTCGGTCATCGGGAATGGCGTCGTGCTGGACCCCTGGCATCTGGTCAAGGAGATCGAGACGATCCGCGCGCAGGGTGTCGAGATCACGCCCGAGACGCTGATGATCGCCGAGAACACGCCGCTGATCCTGCCCTTGCACGGCGAGCTGGACCGCGCCCGCGAGTCGCAGAACAGCGTGGCCAAGATCGGCACCACCGGGCGGGGCATCGGCCCGGCCTATGAGGACAAGGTGGGCCGCCGTGTGGTCCGCGTGGCCGATCTGGCCGATGCGGCGACGCTGGAGAAGCGGGTCGACCGGCTCTTGGTGCATCACGATGCGCTTCGCCGGGGGCTGGGTCTTGAGCCTGTGGACCGGGACGCGCTTCTGAAGATGCTGAACGAGATCGCGCCGGAGATCCTGCAATATGCTCAACCCGTCTGGAAAGTTCTGAACGAGAAGAAGAAGGAAGGCCGCCGCATACTGTTCGAAGGGGCGCAGGGCGCGCTTCTGGATATCGACTTCGGCACCTATCCCTTCGTCACCTCGTCCAACGTCATTTCGGGTCAGGCGGCGACCGGCACGGGGATCGGACCCGGTTCGATCGATTTCGTCCTTGGCATCGTCAAGGCCTACACCACCCGCGTGGGCGAGGGGCCGTTCCCGACAGAGCTTTTCGACGAGGACGGGCAGCGTCTGGGCGAGCGGGGTCACGAGTTCGGCACCACGACGGGCCGCAAGCGCCGCTGTGGCTGGTTTGACGCGGTTCTGGTCCGCCAGACCTGCGCCACCTCGGGCGTGTCGGGCATCTCTCTGACCAAGCTCGACGTGCTCGACGGGTTCGAAGAACTGAAGATCTGCGTGGGCTATGAGCTGGATGGCGAGCAGTTGGACTATCTGCCCACCGCTGCCGAAAGCCAGGCGCGCGTCACGCCGATCTACGAGACGATGAAGGGCTGGTCTGAATCGACTGCAGGCGCCCGGAGCTGGGCCGATCTGCCGGGCGAGGCGGTCAAGTATGTGCGCCGGATCGAGGAGCTGATCCAGTGTCCCGTCGCGCTTCTGTCGACCAGCCCCGAGCGGGACGACACGATCCTCGTCACCGACCCCTTCGCGGACTGAGTGTCGCGGGGCTCTGGCCCCGCCGCGCACCGCCCCTATCTGGGCGGCCAAAGGAGACACCCATGGCCCTGTCTTGGAAAACCCGCCGCCGCCTGTCGCTTCTGATCCTGCTGGTGGGGCTGCCGCTTTACGTCATCGTCGCGGTGAACGTGGTGGCGCTGTTCGACCGGCCGCCGATCTGGCTGGAATTCGTGATCTATGTGGTGCTGGGCGTCGCCTGGGCCTTGCCGCTGAAGGCGGTGTTCAAGGGTGTCGGCAAGGCCGATCCCGATGCGGAGCCGCGCGAGGATTAACCGCGCGGCTTGTCGTCGAACTCGTCGGTCAGAATGCGGTGGGCGTCGCCCTTGGGGTCCTCGAACTGCCGTGACTTGAGCGCCCAGACAAAGGCGCCAAGGCCGAGGCCGCCAAGGAAGAGCGACACGGGGATCAGGAGAACGAGGACTTCCATCAGCGAAGCCTTAGCGCGTTCAGCGTGACAAGGATAGACGAGGTCGACATGGCGAGCGCGGCCGCGAGCGGCGTGGCGAGACCGGCGAGCGCCAGCGGGATCGAGATGGCGTTGTAGGTCGCGGCGATCCCGAAGTTTTCCAGAATGCGGCGGCGGGCGTTTTTGGCCGTGGCGATGGCGTCGGTGATCGGGGTCAGCGCGCGTCCGAGCAGTACCATGTCGCTGACGGTGCGTGCAGCGTCGAGGGCTGACGCGGGCGAGATCGAGACATGGGCGGAGGCGAGCGCGGCGGTGTCGTTCAGCCCGTCGCCCACCATCAGGACGCGGTGACCGTTTGCGGTGAGGCCTTCGATGAAGGTGGCCTTCTCGTCCGGGCGGATAGCGGCCTGCCAGTGTTCGATCCCGGTGGCGGCGGCGAGGCTTGCGACCGCGTCTTCGGTATCGCCCGACAGCAGGTGAATGGCGTAGCCCCGGTCGCGGAGCGCGGCCACGGTCTCGGACGCGCCCTCGCGGAGCGTATCGACAAAGTGGAACGCGACGGGGGCGGCGTCGCCCATGGCAAGCCACGTGGCCGTGCCGCCGCCCATGGGCGCGCCCAGCCAGTCGGCGCGGCCAAGGCGAACGGTCCGGCCCTGCCAGGTGCCTTCGATGCCGTGGCCCGGCACTTCGCGAATGTCGCTCACAGCCGCCGGAGCGGCCCAGAGGCCCGCGTGAAGCGCCATCGCCAGCGGGTGGGACGAGGCGGCGGCGAGCGCGCGGGCGACGGCGGCGGCCTCGTCATCGGCGTCATGGCCGCTGAGGACCGGGTGCCCCTCGGTCAGGGTGCCGGTCTTGTCGAAAACGATCGTGTCCACCTCGGCCAGACGTTCGAGCGCGGTGGCGTGTTTGATCAGAAGCCCCTGCCGGAACAGGCGGCCCGACGCGGCGGTCGAGACGGCGGGGACGGCAAGGCCAAGGGCGCAGGGGCAGGTGATGATGAGCGTCGCGACCGCGATATTGAGCGCAAGGCGGACGTCGCCCGTGGCCCACATCCAGCCCGCGAAGGCGGCGAAGGCCAGCAGGTGCACGGCGGGCGCATAGATGCGCGCGGCCCGGTCGGCGAGCGACGCGTAGCGGCTTTTGGCGGTCTCGGCCATGGCCACCAGATCGGCCAGCCGGGCAAGCGTCGTGTCCTTGCCCGCGTACGTGACCTTCAGCGTCAGCGGACCGGTCAGGTTGATCTCGCCCGCGTGCAATTCGGCACCGGGGCCGGCGCGGTCGGGCAGGCTCTCGCCGGTCAGAAGCGCGCGGTCGACCTCGCTTGTGCCTTCGGTCACGGTGCCGTCGACCGGCACCCGCGCGCCCGGACGGACGAGGAGCAGGTCGCCGGGGAGGAGAGCGGCGACCGGCACCGTCTCGCCCGTGATCCGGGTCGCGCGGGGCACTTCGAGAGCCGACAGTTCGGCGGCGGCAGAGCGGGCGGCGGTACGGGTGCGCTGATCGAGATAGCGCCCGCCGAGCAGGAAAAAGGTGAGCGAAAGAGCGGCGTCGAAATAGGCGTGGCTGCCGCCCTCGGCCGTCTCGAAGATCGACATTCCGGCGGCCAGGAGAATCGCCAGCGAGATCGGCACGTCCATGTTGAGCCGCGCCGCGCCAAGCGCGCGAAGGGCGTTCCGAAAGAAGGGTTGGGCGGAAAAGGCGATGGTCGGGATGGCGATTGCGGCGCTGATCCAGTGGAAGAGATCACGGGTGGCGTCGCTGGCACCCGACCAGACCGCGACGCTGAGGAGCATCACGTTCATCATGGCAAAGCCCGCCACGCCGAGCCGCATCAGAAGGTCGCGCGAGGCGGCGTCGCCCGTGGTCGCGGCCAGCGCGCCGGGGTCGAGTTCATGCGCCTCATAGCCGGCCGCCGTCAGCGCCTCGACCAGCGCCTCGGGCGTCACGCTGTCATCGGCGCGGATGCGGGCGCGTTTCTGGGTCAGGTTCACGCGGGCGTCCGCCACGCCCGGCACGGCCAGAAGCGCGCGTTCCACGCCCGAGATGCAGGCGGCGCAATGGATCGTGGGCAGGCTGAGATCGAGCCGCGCCTCGCCCGCGCCGCCACGCCCTGCCAGCGCTTCGGCCGCGGGCGCGGTGGCGCAGGCCGGGCAGGCCTGAAGCGAGGGGTGTTCGGCCAGTGTCATCTGGGCACGTAGAGCGCGAGGCGCTTCTCATAGGGGGTGCCGTCGGGGGCCGTCGCCTTGAGCCGCACGGTCCAGTGGCCCGAGGCCAGATCGACCGGGGCGCTGTATTGGCCGCCCGAATAGGTCATCTCGGGCGTCTGGTCCTGACCCGACGTGGTCTTGCGCCCGATCAGTAGCGAAAGGTCGTTGGCCCGGACGGGGCGGCCATCGGCGTCGGTGATGGCGAGCGACAACGTGCCGTTCTCGTGACCGAGCGCCACGTCCCAGCCAAGCGCCTCCTGCGCCGCGCGGCGGGCATCGAAGCTCTGGCTCGCCACGTAGGAGTTCTTCACCTCCAGTCCGGGGAAGGTCGAGACCGCCTTGAAGGCCATGGTCATGTTCACGGCGATGATGACGGCGAAGGCCGAGGCGGTAACGAAAAAGACCTGACGGCCGGTGATCTGGCGTTCGCTCATTGCGGTTCCCTTCCGTTGAAGAGGCTGTCGTTATGGACCCGCTCGCCCGAGACGAGGTCTTCGACCCAGAAACGGATCTCGGTGCGCTCGGATGTGGCCGGGTCGGAGCCCGGCGGGGCGATGACGTAGACCCGCTGCAGAAGCTGCTCGTTCGCGGCCACGTCGGCGGTCTCGTAGACGGTGCCCTCCAGTTCGATGCGAAGCGCCGGGTCGCCCTTGACCGAGATGCGGAAGGGGCGCGTCTCGCCATGCTTGTTCCTGAGCCGCACGTCATAGGCGTTCCGGATCGAACCGTCGGAGAGCGTCACGAATTGCGGGTTCCGTATGGGGGCGACGGTCACGTCGATTTCCGCGCGGATGAAGAGCGCGAAGACGAGGCCGAGCCCCACCAGCGACCAGAGCACGGTGTAGACGATGGTTCTGAGCCGGAAGATGTGGTTCCAGATCGGGCGGGGCGGCTTTCCCTCGCGCTCGCGCACTTCGTCGGTCAGCGCCAGATAGTCGATCAGGCCGCGCGGCTTGCCGATCTTGGCCATGACGTCGTCGCAGGCGTCGATGCAGAGCGCGCAGGTGATGCATTCAAGTTGCTGGCCGTTCCGGATGTCGATGCCCATGGGGCAGACGTTGACGCAGGCCATGCAGTCGATGCAGTCGCCGGGTGCGGGCTCGGTCTCAGCGGAGAGGACCGGGGTGCCGCCCACCTGCAGGTCGCGGCCCGGGAAGGGCGTCGGCGCGTACTTTGCCACGTTGGCACCGATGGCGCGTTCGGCGGCGATCTTGGCCTCGGCGGCCTCGCGTTGCTTCTGGAGACGGAGGTTGTGCTTGCCCCGCGGCTCACCCCGCCACTCGCGGTAGGCGACCGTGATCGTATCCTCGTCCATCATCGCCGCCTGAATGCGCGGCCAGGGGCAGGCGTAGATGCAGATTTGCTCGCGGGCGAACCCGCCGAAGAAAAAGGTGGTCAGCGTCAGGACAGCAATGGTCGTATAGGCGATCGGATGGCCCTGCAGCGTGACGAGATCGCGGAGAAGGGTCGGCGCGTCGGCGAAATAGAAGACCCAGGCGCCGCCGGTGGCGACGGCGATTACCAGCCACGCGGCCCATTTGGTGAGCCTCAGCCGCCATTTGCGCGCGTTCCAGGGCGCATTGTGCAGTTTTACGCGGGCGTTCCGGTCGCCCTCGATCCAGCGCTCGACGAGGATGAAGAGGTCGGTCCAGACCGTTTGCGGACAGGCATAGCCGCACCAGACGCGGCCAAGGGCGGAGGTGAAGAGGAAGAGGCCCAGCCCCGCCATGATGAGAAGGCCCGCGACGAAGTAGAATTCGTGGGGCCAGATCTCGATCCAGAAGAAATAGAAGCGGCGGTTCGCCATATCGACCAGCACCGCCTGATCGGGGAGGGCAGGGCCCCGGTCCCAGCGGATCCACGGCGTCAGGTAGTAGATGCCGAGCGTGATGCCCATGATCCACCACTTGAGCGTGCGGAACTTGCCCGAGACGCGGCGCGGGAAAACGGGCTCGCGCGCAGCGTATAGGCTTGGGGCTTCCTCTTGGGACATGGGTGATTCCTGCTCTGTTCGCAGGGTCTGGATGCCATGGGGGTGGGGCAACCTCCTTGACCCATGTCAAACGGCGCGCATGGCTTCGGCCGGTCCCGCCATGGAGGCGGTCCGGTCGGGCGGCGGTGGTGCGCCTGCGGCTATGAGCTGTTCAGATCAGGGTGGCGGCGCCGCCGGTGCGGTCCGGATGCTGTCCTGACCCCCTGTCGGGGCGTAATGGCCGGTGCGGACAAGGGGCCTTCTTTACGACCCCATGGACCGGAGATGTCAAACGGCGCGCCGGTCGTCACCCGACCCACCGCAGGGAAGCTTCGGGCAGGGATATGCCACGGCTGGGGTTAATTCCGGGTGGGTCATCCGTACGGTGGTCTGATCCAAAGGCGCGCGGCACGCCGCGCACACGATACATTTTTGTAGGGGCTCTGCCCCCGCGGCCTTGCGGCCGCTCCCCCGGGATATTTCGGAACAGGCGAAGGAGGCTAGTGCAGGCTTTTCCGGACACGGCGGACCATGAACCAGACGCCCAGGATCACCAGTGGCGTCAGGAGCGCTGTGGCCATGCCCTTTGAGAGGCCCGTCGGTTCGACCAGGGGGTACACCATGTAGGTTACGAGGTTCACCGCGTAGTAGCTGATCGCCACGACCGACAGACCTTCGACCGTGCGTTGCAGGCGGAGCTGCAGGTCGGCGCGTTTGTCCATGCTTTCGAGAAGCGTCTGGTTCTGCGCCGAGCGTTCGACGTCGACGCGGGTTCGAAGGAGGTCGCCCGCGCGGAGCGCCCTGTCGGACATGGTCTTGAGCCGCGCCTCGGTCGATTTCACCGTGCGCATCGCCGGGTCGAAGCGGCGGGTCATGAATTCGGCGAAGGTCTGGCGGCCGTCGTAACGCTGTTCCCTCAGGATCGCGATGCGCTGGTTGACGAGCGCCTCGTAGGCGCCGGTGGCGCCGAAGCGGAAGGCGGTCTGGGCGAGGATGTTCTCAAGCTCGGACGAGACGCCGAGAAGCGCCTTGAGCGTCGCCTCGGGGCGGGCGGTGTCGCCGGTCATGTCGCCCATGAGGTGGCTGAGCTGCTGGTCGATCGCGCCCATGCGGGGACCGAGTTCGCGGGAGCGCGTCCAGCCGAGCATGGACAGGGTCTTGTAGGTCTCGATCTCGCAGAGGCGCTGCACGATCCGGCCGATCCGGCGCGAGCCGGTATCGGGGCGGGCGAAGACGGCGAAGCGGATATGACCGGCCGCATCGAGACGGAAATCGCCCGCGACGACGGCGCTGTCGTCGAGCACGCGGCTGACGGCGAGGCTTTCGGGGACGAACCAGTCATCGACCTTGGCGGGGATGTCGTCGGCGGTCTCGCTCAGTTCGACGCGGATCAGCGCCGAGGTGATGCGCACGCCGGGCGCGTCCCGCAGCCAGTCCTCGGGGAACATGCTGAAGGTGTGGGCGTCGAAGGGCCGGTCGGCCACGCCGTCGCCGAAGATCGTGTAAGTCACGAATTCGGTGTGGCTTTCCCACTTGATGAAGTGCTTGCCGATGGGGCCGAAGTAATGCGTCGCGCCCGGTTCGGGATGCGGCGCGGCGTAGTGGTCGAGAAGCGCGGCAAGGTGCTTGCGATCGAGTTCGCGGTCGCGTGCGGCGGCATCGGTGGCGGGCTTGATGGCGAGATAGGCGGCGCGGCACGGTCCCTTGAGCACCGGGAAGGGACGGGCATGAAGCTCGTTCACCAACTGGTAGCGTAGGGGATGATCCGCGATCGGGGACATGGGGCACCTGCCTGTCTGATGCGCTGAACCTAGCCGCTTGCGCCGCCAAGTAAAGTAAAAACAGATATATTTCCGACGCTTAGCGGTGGACGACTGTATACGATCAGGGGCGTGGTCATCGTTCTCCGGTCTGTTCGAAGCGATAGATGCTGCGCTGGCGGAAGGTCTGGCCCGGCTCGAGTCCGATCTGGGGGAAATGCGGGTTGGAGGGCGCGTCCGGCCAGAACTGCGGCTCGATGGGGATGCCCATGGGTTTGCCGGTGAAGACCTGCAGCCCCGGCGCGTCAGTGAGGATGTTGAGCCTGTAGCCATCGCCGTCGATGCGGGCGGCGAAGCGCGGCGCCTCTGCGGGTGCATCGCCAAGGCAGAAGTTGTGGTCCAGCGTCCCGTCGGGCACGCGTGGGCTGCGGTAGTCGAAGGGTGTCCCGGTGACGTCCAGGACTTCGCCCGTGGGAAGCGTCAGGTCATCGACAGGCAGCACGCGGTCGGCAGCGACGGTCAGGCGGTGGCCCGCCCAGCCGGGGCCGGGTCCGAGCGACCAGTAGGGGTGATGCGCAGGGTTCATCAGCGTCGGCGCATCGGTGATGGCGGTGATCGTCAGAGCGATTTCGGCATCCGTGAGCGCATAGTCCACGGTCATCACGCGGTTGCCCGGGAACCCGCCGAGACCGTCGGGCAGCGCAATTTCGAGCGTCGCGCCGCCCGCGTCGTGCCGGGTGACGGTCCAGAGCGCCCGGTGCACGCCGGTGCCGCCCGAATGGAGCGACGTCCGGTCGTGCTCGTTCACTTCGAAACGGTATTCGCGTCCCGCGATCCGGGCAGTTGCGTCCGAAATGCGATTGGCGACGGGGCCGACGATGGGGCTGACATAGGCCTTGGGCAGAAGACGCTCGGGCAGAGGGATCTCGGCCATGAGGCCCGGACCGCCGGGGAAACGGACCTGCTCCAGCGTGGCGCCGAGGGTCAGAACCTGTGCGTCAAGGGTGCCGGAGGACAGGGTCAGACGCTCGATCGGGCGTCCGTCGGGTATTTCGCCAATGGTGTCTCGAGTCATGGGGGCACGCCTTTGATGGGACAGTCTCCCCCGTTCAACCACGCGCGCCGGTTTCCATCAACTGTCGAGCAGAATGCGGGCGCTGGCCTCGTCGGTGACGAGATGGGTGACGAAGCCGCCCCGGATCAGCGCGCGCGTCGCGTCGAGTTTTTCCTCACCCGAAACAACGAGCATCCTGAGGGGTACGTTACGCAGCACCTCTGGCGCGACGCCGATGGTGCGGTCGGTCAGGGGGCCGGTCATGGGCTGGCCGTCATGGTCGATGAAATGGCAGGAGAGGACGCCAGCCGCGCCCCGCTCGCGGTACCACGCGACATCCTCTGTGGTGCCGATCCCGGCGGCGACGAGCGTTGTCCGGTCGCTGACATCGCCCACCGAGAAAAGCGCCTTGGTCAGACCCGAGAAGGCGGCGAGCTGTCCCGCGATCACCGGCTCTTTCCGGAGCCGCGCAGCGAGATCGCCCGACGACAGGATTGCGGGCGCGTGGAGCGTCCGGCAGCCCGCTCCAAGGCGGCGGGCGATCTCGATGGTGCAGGTCTCGGCGGCGAAAAGCTGATCGGCATACATTGAGCCGATGAGCTGATGGACCATCAGCCCCGGAAGCTGCGCCGTTGGAAAGGTCTTCGCCATGCGAAGGACCGTCTCGCCCCAGGCCACGCCAAGACGATCGCCGTCATCCAGAAGGTCGCGCATGGCCTGCGCGCCAAGCGCGGCGGTCCGGTCCAGCATGGCCGAGGGGGGAAGGGGGTCGGCATCGCCATGGGCCACGTAGACATCCACGAGGCCAAAGCGCTCGGCCACGTGGCGGGCCAAAGGCGAGGCGGCGAAGCTTTCGCCCCGGATGCGGATATCGACCACGTTCTGTTCGCGGGCGAGTCGGAGCCAGTTCACAATAGTCGCGCGGCTGACGCCTGTCCGCCGCGCGATCTCGCCCTGTGTCAGCCCTTCGCGGTAATAAAGCATCGCCACATGGGCCAGCGTCGCCTCGGAGGCGCTGCCGTCCTTCAGTATGGACCGCCCGTCCGGCATCAGCGGAGCGCCGCCTCGATATTGCCGCCATCGACGGTCATCACATGGGCCGTGGTGCGCTCGGATTTGGCAAGGGCGACGAAGGCATCCGCCACGTGATGCGCTTCGACCTCGCGGCCGAGAAGGTTGCCGGCCATATAGCCCGCCGGATCGGTGCCGCGCGCAGCGGCGCGGCTGGCGATGAAGTCCTCGGTCAGAAGGCCTGAGCGGATGCGGTCGGCATTGACGCCGTTGACGCGGATGCCTTCGGGCCCGTGTTCCAGCGCCAGCTGCCGGAGCAGGAAGAAGGTCGTGGCCTTGGGAAGCCCGTAGGCGCCGAAATTCCTGCCCGGATTGACCGCCTGTTTCGAGACGTTGAACAGGATTTGCCCGCCCTGGCCCTGCTCGCGGAAGACGCCGATGGCAGCCTTGGCAAAGCGCTGGTGGGCGAAGAAGTTCAGCTCGAAGGCGGCGCGGAGCGTGTCCTCATCCAGATCGGCGAGCGCCCCCTGGATCGCCGCACCCGCGTTGGACACCAGAATATCCAGCCCGCCGAACTGGCGGATCGCCCCGGCCATCGCGGCGTCCGCGGCGGCAGGGTCGGTCACGTCGAGCGCCAGCGTCACACCCGTGCCGAGGTCCTGTCGCGCGGCCGCGAGTGCCTCTGCGTCCCGGTCGACGAGGACGATCTCGGCCCCCTCTGCGGCGAAGGCTGCCGCGATGGCGCGCCCGATGGCGCCCGCGCCGCCGGTGACCATCACGATCCGGCCCTGGAACGCGGGTGGCTTCGATTTGCCGAGCTTCGCCTGCTCCAGCGACCAGTATTCCATGTCGAAGAGGTCATCCTCGCCGATGGGGCAGAAACCGCCCTTGTCCTCACCGGCGGCGGCAACCCGCATGTTCTGCTCGCCCAGATCGCCGGCGATGGCAGCGGCCTTGGCGTTGGCGCCCATCCCCGCCAGTCCCAGCCCCTCGATCCAGGCGAGGTTGGGCAGGGGCGAGAGCATCGTCTTGATTCCGCCGACGCGGGTGTTCTGACGCTCGAAGACTTGTGTATAGTTTCGGGCGAAGGCATCGACCTTGTCCGCAATCGCTGCGCTGTCGTCGGAGACGTCCACGATGACCGGCGCCCCCTTGATCCGGATCACGTGGTCGGGCGAGGCGGTGCCGCGCCCGGCAAGGCCCGCGTGATCGGGCCGGGCAAGGAAGGCATCGGTCAACGCGTTGGCGCGGAGGTTCAGAACCGGCATCCGCCCGCTTCCCGGCGCGGCCAGCGCACCTCTGAGACGGGGCAGGACGCGGATGACGTCAGGCGAGAGGTCTCGCGCGGCGCCGGGCGCGAAGGTCGGGCCGGTCAGGCCGAGCGCCTCCGCCGCCTCGTTGGTGTGCCGGACCACGCGGTCATAGCTCTCCCGCGCGGTCGGCCCCCATGTAAAATGGCCGTGCTTCAGAAGAAGCAGCCCCTCGACATGCGGATTGGCCTCGAACACTTCCGCGGCCGCCTTGGCAAGTGCGAAACCCGGCATGATATAGGGCACGATCCCCAGTCGGTCGCCGAAGATCTCGCGGGCGACCGCCTCTGCGTCGGGCAGATTGGCGAGGACGAGGAAGGGCGTCGCATGGGTGTGGTCGACCACGTCCTGCGGGAGAAAGGCGTGGAGCAGGGTTTCGACCGACGGGTTCGGCGCGGTGCTGTCGAGAAGCGTCTGACGCTGAGCGTTCACCATGTCCTCGTCGCTGAGCCGATCGAGCGCACGCAGCCTCAGAAGCGGTTCCAGACGAACGCCGGGCAGGCCCGGTGCGAGGAGCGTGTCGAGATCCCAGCCGGACCCCTTGACGTGAAGCACCCGCTCGTCCTCGCCCAGCAGCGAGCGCCGCGTGACCTTGATCGAGGTGTTGCCGCCGCCATGCATGACGAGGTCCGGGTCCGAGCCGATCAGCCGGGAGGAATAGACACGGAGCGCCAGTGCGCGGTCCGCCGGATCGTCGCCCGCCTCCGCCTGCCAGCGCGCCGCGTCGGTCTCATCCCATCGGTTCTCGATCATGCGGCCACACTGCCCTTTCTTCTGTTCGGAAATACTCCGGGGAGGTCTGGAGGGGCAGCGCCCCTCCAGCCGGTCGACGCCGAAGGCGGCGAAACCGGACAATGCGCCCGACAGGTGTTGCGCCGTGCTGTCGCACGTCGCGCTGGGCCGATTTCTTTAAAAGAAATCGGCGCACCGAGGGGCGCTGCCCCTCGGGCTCCCCGGGATATTTGAGGGCCGATAATGGGGCTGTGGCTCATTTCAGGCGGCCTTGTCGGGGAACATGGCGGCAAGGCCTTCTGCCGAGGCTTCCGTGACACCGAGTTCGGTGATGAGCCCGGTAACGAGGCGGGCGGGCGTCACGTCGAATGCGGGATTGCCGCCGGGCGAGCCTTCGGGCGTCACGCGGACCTCGGAAATTGAGCCGTCCGCAGCGGTGCCCTGGATATGGGTCACTTCGCGTTCCGGGCGGTCTTCGATCGGAATCTCCTTGACGCCATCGCGGACGGTCCAGTCGATGGTGGGCGAGGGCAGTGCAACGTAGAAGGGAACGCCGTTGTCATGGGCGGCCAGCGCCTTCAGGTAGGTGCCGATCTTGTTGCAGACGTCGCCCGTGGCCGTCGTGCGGTCCGTGCCCACGATCACCATATCCACCAGCCCGTGCTGCATCAGGTGCCCGCCCGCATTGTCGGTGACATAGGCGTGGCTGATCCCGTGGCTGCCGAGTTCCCAGGCGGTCAGCGCGCCCTGGTTCCGGGGGCGCGTCTCGTCCACCCAGACATGGATCGGGATGCCCGCTTCGGCGGCGTGGTACATCGGGCTGGTGGCCGTGCCCCAGTCCACTGTCGCCAGCCACCCGGCATTGCAATGGGTCAGAAGCCTGACCGGTTCGCCCGCCGGTTTACGCGCCGCGATCTCCTTGATGATGTCCAGCCCGTTCACCCCGATCCGCCGGTTGATCTCGACATCCTCGTCGGCGATTTCGTGGGCGAGGCGGAGGGCCGCCTCGGCGCGGTCGGAGGGCGCGAGGGGTTTGAGGTAGGCGCGGCAGCGGTCCAGCGCCCATTTCAGGTTGATCGCCGTCGGCCGTGTCGCGTTGAGCACTTGCCAGGTCTCGTCGAGATTGGCGTCCGAGGGGTCGCGGGCCATGTCCTCGGCCACGCCGTAAGCCGCCGTCGCGCCGATCAGCGGCGCGCCCCTTACCCACATGTCGCGGATCGCCGTGGCGAAGTCATCGCGGGTCTTCAGCGTCGCGATCCGGAAGTCATGGGGCAGCCAGCGCTGGTCGATGATGCGGACCTCGCCCGCTTCGTACCAGATCGAGCGGTAGGGGGTGCCGTTCACTTTCATGGCGCATCCTTTCGGTTGAAGCTGCGGGCGATGTCGAGCAGCTCGCTCGTGTCCGCGATGGTTGTCCGGTTCATCAGAAGATAGGCGCCGAGGCGGAGGTTCCGCGCCTCGAGCTTTCCGCGCGTCTCTGCATCCTCGATCGATTCAAAATCGGCGTTATGGGCGAGGCTCAGCGTGCGGCGGTGCTGTTCGATCCCGCAGAAGCCGAGCGCGTCGGCCCAGATGTCGCGCAGCTTGTCCGAGAGCGCGCCGCTGGCCGAGTGGTTTTGGTCCTCGAAGAGCGTGGCGGGATAGAGGATGCCCGTTCGCTCGGCTTCCCAGAGCGTCGAGAATTCCGACGCGAAGCTGGTCCATGTCTCGTCGACGACCGAAAGAATCCATTCCTGATAGGCGTCGAGCTCGTCGCCCCGGTGGGCGGGCTGGCTGAGATAGGCCATCAGGAAATTCGCGATCAGCATCCCGATATCGAAACCCATCGGGCCGTAGAAGCCGAATTCCGGGTCGATCACGCGGGTCTCGGCGTCGGTGCACATGACCGAGCCTGTATGCAGGTCGCCGTGGCAGAGCGTTTCCGCGTTGTTGGCGAATTTCGCCAGCATGTGCTGCGCCTCGGTCTTGAGCGCGACCTCGCCCCTGAGCTCGGTGACAAGCGCGTCCAGGTGCGGGTTGTGATTGTTCATCTCGGCCTGGAAATACGGATCCGTGAAGACGAGACTTTCGGTGATGTCGCAGAGTTCGACATTGCCGAGGAAAAGCGCGGTGTCGGCCTTTTTCTCCGGCGTCTTCATCGAAAGGTCCGAACCGCGAAACGCCGTCCTTGCGCAGAAGCGGCCCAGTGCCTCGCCCAGTCCCTCGGTCTTTTGTCCCGCGATCAGGCGGCCCCGGAGAATCGCGTGGGGGCTGAGATACTCCATGACGATCAGCGCCTGATCCTCGTCGAAATGGAAGACCTCCGGCACCCGGCCCGGATCGCGCGCGGCCTGTCGCGTCAGAGCATGGTACTCGAAAAAGGCACGGGTCAGCGGCAGCGGCCAGCTATCGCCCACCAGCCGGACGTAAGGCAGCGCCTGTTTGACGATGACGGTTCCAGAGGGGCCTTCGACGATGAAGACAAGGTTCAGGTTGCCATCGCCCACCTCCTTGACCGACCATGTGGCGGGATCGGGACCGACGCGCGAGGCCACGGCCTCGATTCCGCTCAGGCGTTCCGGCAGCGTGCCCGTGTCGAGCGCAAGATAATCCGACATGTCTCCTCCCGTCTTTTCTCCGACTGTCCGCGAGGCGCTAGTCATTTGTCAAGATCGTTGACATTTGCAAAGCGCCCGCTAACGTCGGGGCTCAGGGAGGATGGCATGGCAGCCGAGGCGTGTCAGTTGAAAGGGATCGTGAAGGCTTTCGGGCCGAACCGCGTGCTACGCGGCATCGATCTCGTGCTGAAGCCCGGCGAAATCACCGTGCTGATGGGGGCCAACGGGGCCGGCAAGTCGACACTGGTGAAGATCCTCTGCGGCGTGCACCGCGCCGATGGCGGGGAGATGCGTCTCTTCGGAGAGCCTTACGCGCCGACGTCGCCGTCCGAAGCCATCGCGAAGGGCGTGGTGACGGTTCACCAGTCCATCGATGACGGGGTGATTCCCGATCTCGACGTGGCCTCAAACCTTCTTCTCGACCGCCTGACGAACCGGTCTTCGGGCTTTTTCGTGGCTGCCCGCGCCATGCGCGAGGAGGCGGCGAAGATCGCGGCGGCGATGGGGCTCGACCTGGACCCTTCGGCCATCGTGGGCGATCTCGGTGTGGCCGAGCGCCAGCTCATCGCCATCGCCCGTGCAATGGCGCGCGAGCCCAAGGTGCTGATCCTCGACGAGCCGACCTCGTCCTTGTCGGCGGCCGAGGCCGACCGGCTGTTCCGGCTTCTGGACAGGCTGAAAGAGACCGGGGTCGCCATCCTCTACATCTCGCACCGCATGTCGGATATCCGCCGTGTGGCGGACCGGATCGTGTCCATGCGGGATGGACAGATCGCGGGCATGTTCGAAGGCGAGGCGCTGGATTACGAAGGCGCGGTGACGGCGATGCTGGGCCATGGGCTGACGGCTGTGGATGTGGCGGTGAAGACGGGGACGGAGCCGGTCCTGAGCCTCGACGGGCTCAGGCTGTTCGGCGGGTCGAAGCCGGTCGACCTGCAAATCCGGCAGGGCGAGGTGGTCGCGGTCACGGGGCTTTTGGGCTCGGGCAAGACGCGGCTCGCCTCGGTCCTCTTCGGGCTGGAACAGCCCGTTGCCGGGACGATGCGCCTGCGGTTCGCGCACTATGCGCCGCAGACGGCGCGCGACGCGATCCGGGCGGGTGTGTTCCTCTGCCCCAAGGACCGGGCGTCGAATGGCGTGATCCGGGATTTCGACATCACCGACAACCTGACGCTGCCGTTCCTGTCGCGCCATGCAGCGTTGTCCTTTTTGAATCCGCGCCGTCAGCGGCGCCGGACGGAAGAGATGATCGCCACGCTCGGCATCGTCTGTCAGGGGCCGGGCGACGGGATCGGGACGCTGTCGGGCGGCAACCAGCAGAAGGTGATGGTGGGGCGCTGGATGGCCGAGGCCTCGAATCTTCTGGTGCTCGATGAGCCCTTCCAGGGCGTCGACATCAAGGCGCGCCGGGATATCGGCCGCCGCATCCGCGAAACGGCCGAGACGCGCGCGACGCTGGTCTTCGTGGCCGAGATCGACGAGGCGCTGGAAATCGCGGATCGGATCGTGGTTCTGAACGAAGGCGAGATCGTGGGCGAGCATCCCAACCGCGATGTGGACGTGGCCCGCATCATGGCCGAAGTCTCGGGCCAGACCGCCCCGGAGACGGTGACATGAGCCTGAAGCACACCGCATCCCCCATTATCGGCCCTGAAATATCCCGGGGACCCCGAGGGGCAGCGCACCTCGGTGCGCCGATTTCTTTTGAAGAAATCGGCCTAGCGCGACGTGCGACAGCACGGCGCAACACCTGTCGGGCGCATTGTCCGGTTTCGCCGCCTTCGGCGTCGACCGGCTGGAGGGGCGCCGCCCCTCCAGACCTCCCCGGAGTATTTTCACCAAGAAGAAAGAGCGGGGAGTGCGCGGCATGACCGAAGTCGATGCAGGGCGCGCGCCCCTCCGGGCGGGCAAGGGCTGGATGTATTACGCGATCCGCTACGGCTTTCTCTGCCTGCTGATCGGGCTTCTGATCTTCTTCGCGATCTTCGCGCCCGGTTTCGCCGGGCCGCGGTCCGCCGTGTTCATTTTCCAGTCCGTCGCCATCACGGGCATTCTGGCGCTTGGCGTGACCTGCACACTTGTCGTCGGCGGATTCGATCTGTCAATCGGGTCGGTTGCGACTTCGGCGCTGATGCTCTCGGCATATGTGATGGTGGTGATGGAGCAATCCGCCTTCGTCGCCGTCATGGCCTGTCTGGTGATGGGGGCGGTGGTGGGCGCGATCAACGGCTTTCTCATCGTCAAGATGCGCGTGCCGGATCTGCTGGCGACGCTCGGGATGATGTTCCTGTTGATCGGTCTGCAGCGTATTCCGACCGAGGGGCGGTCGATCTCGACCGGCATGACCCTGCCTTCGGGCGAGACGGCGGATGGCGTCTTCTCGCCCGCTTTCCTCTGGATCGGGCGGCATCGGTTCGATCTGGTGCTGGAGGACCTGATCCCGGTGCCGGTGGTCCTGTTCCTGCTCGTGGGCGTTCTGGTCTGGGTCTTTCTCGAGCTCACCCGGCACGGGCGGCTAATGTATGCCATCGGCTCGAACGAGCGGGCCGCCGGTTTGGCCGGGACGCCCGTCGCACGCTACAAGGTTCTGGCGTACATGATCTCGGGCGTGCTTGCGTCGGTGGGAGGCATACTTCTGGCGGCGCGTCTGGGTCGGGGCGATATCGCGTCGGGCAACAACCTGCTGCTCGACAGTGTTGCCGCCGCGCTGATCGGGTTCGCCGTTCTCGGCGCGGCCAAGCCCAACGCCTTCGGCACCGCTATCGGTGCGCTTTTCGTCGGCATCCTGCTGCAGGGGCTGACCATGATGAACGCGCCCTATTACACGCAGGATTTCGTCAAGGGAGCGGTGCTTGTCATCGCTCTCATGTTCACATTCGCGTTGTCGCACAGACGCGGCGGCGGGGGTCATTAATTGGGCCGAAGCGCCCGTATTCCAGGGAGGAAGACCATGAACTTTACAAGACGTGTCACGATGGGGCTGATCGCCTCGGCCATGATGGCGACCGGGGCCAGCGCGCAGGACATGCCCGCGCCTCTGGACAATCCAGGTGACGTGACGATTGCCCTCGTCCGCTACCTGTCTACCGGCGACTTCTTCCAGGCCTATCTGGCGGGCGTCGAATCCCAGGCCGCCGCACTTGGCGTCGACCTGCGCGTGTTCGACAGCCGTCAGGATGCCGCGCTGCAGGCCGACATGGTCGATCAGGCCATCGCGCTCGGCGTCGACGGGATCGTCATTCAGCACGGCCTGACCGAGTCGATGAAGGAAGCCGCGCAGCGTGCCGTCGACGCCGGCATCAAGGTCGTGGCCTTCGACGTGAATGTCGAGAACGACGCGATCCCGCAGATCGAGCAGTCGGACTATCTGCTCGGCAAGCTCGCACTGGAGCAGGCGATTGAGGATAATGGAACCAGCTGGGATGCAGGTTACGTCTATGTGCCCGGCATTGCCCCGCTCGACCGCCGTCACGTTGCCTGGGAAGAGGTGAAGGAAGCCAATTCCGGCATTCGCGAGGTCGCCCAGATGGGCACGCTCGACAACCCGATCGCGAACTCGAACGCCAACCAGGCGCGTTCGGTCCTGCAAGCCAATCCGACGATCAGCGTCTTCTTCGCGCCCTATGACGAATTCGCCAAGGGCGTGAAGATTGCCGTGGACGAGGCGGGGCTGTCGGGCGACATCTCGATCTACTCGGCCGACGTCTCGACTGCCGATATCAGCGCCATGCGCGAGCCGGGGTCTGCCTGGAAGGCCACCGTGGCGACCAACCCCGCCGTGGTGGGTGAGGTCTCGGTCCGGGCGCTTGCCATCATGCTGACGGGCGGCGATCCGGGTGCCAGCGTCATCGTGCCGCCGACACTGATCACGCAGGACTTCCTGAACGAGAACGACATCAAGAACATGGAAGAGCTTTCGGCCAAGATGCCCCAGTTCGCCCATGCCGATGTCGCCATGACCGACTGGATGCCGCTGCCGCCGCGGTGATGTGACCCTATTCCCCGGGCGGCTCACCGCCCGGGGACTCCTGACTGACCTTCTCGTCCGGAACGTGCCTTCGCCTCTGCGCTGGGGACGATCACGACCGCTGCGTCCCGGACGGACCCTGAAACGGAGCCCTGACCATGCTTCTCGGCATAGACGCCCGAATGACGCCCGATCTGCTGTCCTGCCTTGCCCGGATGGGACATGGCGACGAGATCGCGCTGGTGGATTCGAATTATCCTGCCGCGTCGACGGCGGCGCATTGCGTCATTCGCGAGCCGATCCAGCTGACCGGGCTCGATGCCGCCGAAGCCGCCCGGCTGATCACCTCGGTGATGCCTCTCGACCCGTTCGTTCCGCATTGCGCGCTTCGGATGGAAGTGGACGGTCAGCCGGACGAGGTCACGGATGTGCACCGCGCCGTCTTCGACATCATCGAGGAGCGGATGCCCGAGGGGGCCGGCACGGCGTCCATCGAGCGGCAGGATTACTATGCCCATGCGCGGACCTGCTTCGCCGTCGTTCAATGCTCGGAGGCGCGCGCTTTCGGCTGTTTCATCCTAAGAAAAGGGGTCGTGTTCTGATGGCCGAGGCCGCGCTGAAAAACACCAAGACCACGGAAGAGGTCGCCTTCGGCATCCGCGCCCGCGTGTTCGAGCACGCGATGCGGAACAATGGCGGCTATCTGAGCCAGGCCTGTTCGGCGGCCGAGCAGCTGGCGTGGCTTTACAACGAGGAACTCAATCTCGGCGCGCCGACGCTGCCGATGATCCCGAAGCCCTTCGGCGGTGTGCCATCGGCGTCGAACCCAGACTATCACACCGGCGCGGGATATAACGGCCCGGCCGAGCCCGAATACGACCGGCTCTTCATCGCGCCCGCTCACTATGCGCTCGTGGCCTATGCCACGCTGATCGAGGTCGGGCGGATGGCGCCTGAAGGGCTGGAGATGTTCAACAAGGACGGCTCGTCGGTCGAGATGATCGGGGCCGAACACTCGCCCGGCATGGAGGTCCATAACGGAACGCTCGGCATCGGCTTTTCCACCGCCGCGGGTCTCGCCTGGGGCCGGAAGCGGCGGGGCGAGAAGGGGCGGACATGGGTCTACATGTCCGACGGCGAGGTGCAGGAAGGCCAGACCTGGGAAGCCATCGCCGCCGCCTCGCATCACGGGATAGACAACCTCTACGCCCTCATGGACGTGAACCGGCAGCAATGCGACGGGGCCATGAACTCGGTCATGGAGGTGGGCGACATCAAGGAAAAGATCGAGGCCTTCGGCGGCGTCGCGGTCTGGGTGGACGGCCATGACCTCGACCAGATGCGCGCCGCCGTCAGGACGCCGCACCGGGGCAAGCCGCTGATCATTCTCGCCAATTCCTCGCCCTTCCGGGGAATGCCCTATCTGCAGCTCCGCTTCCCGCGCCTGCACTACGTCCGCTTCAAGAGCGAGCGCGAGCGCGCCGACATGAACCGCGAGATCGCGAGGTCGCTCGGCATTCCACCCATCGATTACGGCAAGGGGCACTGACATGACGATCCTCCTTGAACGCACGCCATCAGCCATCTTCTTGGCGGAAATACTCCGGGGTGAATTGGCCGAAGGCCAAGGGGGGCGGAGCCCCCGCCCAGCGCGACGTGCGAAGCACGGCGCAAGACCTTGTCTTGTTTCGACGCCTCCGGCGCCGACCGACCGGAGGGGTTTCACCCCTCCGGACCTCCCCGAGAGTATTTTTACCAAGAAGAAGGCCGATCATGTGCGGCGGACGGATGCGCGGCGGCGCGGCATGGGGAGGTGCTGACATGGTCGAGATCGTGAACCGGCCATACGAGAAGGCCTTCGAGAGATACGCCCGCGCGAACCCGGAGGTGCTCTGCCTGTCGGCGGACCTGACGTCCTCCTGCGAAATCGACAAGTTCCGCGACAAATATCCCGAGCAGTTCCTGTCGCTTGGCATGGCCGAGCAGAACATGCTGTCCTTTGCGGGCGGGCTGGGGCTGGCCGGGTTCCGGCCCTTCATCCATACCTTCGGCGTATTCCTGTACCGGCGGCCCTATGACCAGCTGATGGCGTCGATCGCCTATCCGCGCCGCAAGGTGCGGCTGATGGGCTTTCTGCCCGGCATCACGACGCCCGGCGGTATGACCCATCAGGCGATCGAGGATATCGCCGTCATGCGCTCGATCCCGAACATGACCATTCTGGAAACCGGCGACGCGACCGAAGTCGAGTCGATCTGCGAGGCGGCGGATTCCATCGACGGGCCAGTCTATTGCCGGGTTCTCCGGGGGACGGTGCCGCGGCTCTTCGATACGCCCATCGAGGTGGGCCGGATGCGCGAGCTGTCCTTGGGCGATGACGTGCTGATCGTGACCTCCGGCATTACCACCGAAGAGGCATTGCGCGCCAAGGGGGCGCTGGAAGGGGCGGGCGTATCGGTGCGGCATCTGCATCTGAACACGATCAAGCCCTTCGACGCGGAGGCGATGCTCGACCATATCGGGTCGGTGCGCCACGGGGTGGTGACGCTGGAAAACCACGTGACCGAGGGTGGCATCGGCTCGCTTCTGGCCGAGATCATGGCGGACAATGGCGTTGGCAAGAAGCTCGTGCGGCTGGGTCTGAAGGACACCTATGCCCATGGCGGGTCGCGGCCTTACCTGATGAAGTATTACGGTCTGGACGCGACCGCGCTGGTGGACGGGGTCGGGCGGCTTTTGGGCCGAGACCTGGGCATCGGTGAGGAACAGCTGGCCGCCACGCGGGTAGAGGCGGTGCATTCGAAGGAAAAGGCCGAGGCGCTGTGAGCCGGTTCACCGTCACCTACCGCATCTTCGCGCGCTCGGAGGCGGAGGCGCGGGAGCGCGCCCTGGGCGTCGCGCTGGAACAGACCGTAGAAGTGCCCGCCGACGTGGTGCCCGAGGGCTATATCGCGGACGAGATCGTGGGCCGGGTCGAAGAGATCGGGGCCGAGGGCGAGGGGCGCTATCGTGCCGCCATCAGCTATTCCCCCGACAGTACTGGGACCGACCTGCCGCAGGTGCTGAACGTGCTTTTCGGCAACTCCTCGATCCAGAAGGGGATCAAGGTGACCGCGCTCGATCTCGGGCCGCTGGCCGGGGCCTTTCCGGGGGCGCGGTTCGGCATCCGTGGCGTGCGGCGGCTAGCGGGCTGTGGGTCGGGGCCGATGCTGGCGCCGGTCCTGAAGCCCATGGGATCGGGCAGCGCGACGCTGGCGGAGGTCGCCTATCGCTCGGCCGCTGCAGGGGCCCATGTGATCAAGGAGGATCACGGGTTGGCCGATCAGCCCGCTGCCCCTTTCGAGGCGCGGGTGGAGGCTGTGGCGGCAGCGGTCCGGCGGGCCAATGACGAGACGGGCGGCAATTCGCTCTATTTCGCAGCGCTGGCGGGGCCGGCGGAAAAGCTGATGGAGAGGGCGCGCTTCGCAAAGGCGGCGGGCGCCACCGGGTTTCTGGTGATGCCCGGGCTTTACGGGTTCGACCTTGTCCGACGGCTAGCTGAGGCACCTGATCTAGGCCTGCCGATCATGACCCATCCCAGCTTCCTCGGGCCTTACGTGCTGTCGGAAGATACCGGGTTCACCCATGGCATGATGTTCGGGGTGCTGCAGCGTCTGGCGGGGTCGGATATCTCGGTCTTTCCCAATGTGGGCGGGCGGTTCGGGTTCTCGGCGGCGGAGTGCCGGGAGATCGCGCGGGCCTGCCAGAGTACCGATGGCATCGGTGCGCCCATGCTGCCTTCGCCGGGGGGCGGCATGAGCCCCGAGCGCGCGGGCGAGATGCGGGAAATGTATGGTGACGACACCGTGTTTCTTCTGGGGGGGGCGCTTCTCCGTCACGGGGACGGGATCGGCGACGCGGTGGCCGATCTGGTAGGCTCTTTCGGCTGAGGTATCCCCATTGAAGAGGGATTGCGCTCACCTTCGGTGATCGCGGCAGGCGGAGGGGCGCTGCCCCTCCGCACCACCCCGGAGTATTTCCGAACAGAAGAAGGTGTGCGGTTCGCGCTTGTCCCGTGGGCCGTGCGGGGCGAGGGTAGGCTCGGCAGTCGGGGGAGGAATGATGGCCGATTTCGTGGCGCTGATGGGCGTGAAGGGCGGGCCGGCGATCCGGCCGGGGTCGCACATGCCGACGTCGATCCTTGTGTCGCTCGGGGGGGCGGTGATCCTTGTCGATGCGGGTCTGGGCGCGTCTCGGGGTCTGTGCGATCAGGGGGTGGCGCTGACCGCGCTCGATGCGGTGTTCGTCACGCATCTGCATTCCGATCACTACCTTGAGTTAGGGCCGCTTCTGCACACGGCGTGGACCGCGGGGCTGACGCGGGAGGTGCCGGTCTATGGGCCTGCCGGGCTGGAGCGGTACTGGGCGGGGTTTCTCGCCTCGATGGAGGCGGATATCGCGCTTCGCATCGCCGATGAGGGGCGCGTGCCGCTGGAGCCTCTGGCGGCGCTGCGGCCGCTGGGGCCGGACGAGGTGATCCGTGTGGGCGAGGTGACGGTCCGGGCGATGCGGAACGTGCATCCGCCCCTGTGCGACAGTTTCGCCCTGAGGTTCGAGGCGGGCGGGCGCGCCATCGTGCTGTCAGGCGACACCGCCTATATGCCGGAGATGGCGGCGTTTGCTGCGGGCGCGGACCTGCTGGTCCATGAGGCGATGCTGGTGGATGGCGTGGACGCGGTGATCGCCAATCTCGGACATGAGGACGCGCGGCTCAGGCAGCATATCCTGCGCAGCCACACGGCGGCGGCGGATGTGGGGCGAGTCGCGGCGGCGGCTGGTGTCGGGCATCTGGCGGTCAACCATTTCGTGCCGGACGGGTTTCCGGGGTTTACCGACGCCGACTGGGAGCGCGAGCTGCGCCGGCACTGGGACGGGGCGCTCACGCTCGGGACCGACGGGGTGCGGATCGACCTTTGACCGCTCTCAGGGAAGGTCGATTTCGGCCAATATGTTGGCGAGCGCGGCGCCGTGCATGTCGCGGTCGGCGGCGGTGCCCTGAACCTGGGGGCGCGGAATCGAAATCTTGACCACGTGCAAATCTGGGATGTCGAAGCGTTTGAGCGTTTGACCTGGGCAATCAAGCGCCTCTGCCACGCGCGCGGTGTCGAGCCCGTCCCGGATGCGGGTGAAGGCGGTGTCCGTGCCGCAGAAGATGTCCACGGTGATCCAGAAGGGCCCCGCATTCTTCGAGCGGACCTTTTCGGCGATCGAGCGAAGCTCAGGCATCAATCACCTCGAGCGTGAAGACCTCCATCGGGTCGTCGAGCGTCATGACGTGGTGGAGGCAGAATTCGTAGATTGCGCCCCGGTCGATCTCGGCGGGCGAGAAGGGGAAGGCGAAGGTGGGCTGTTCCTCTTCCCGCGTCAGGGGGTGGTGCAGGAGGTAGGGATTGAGAAGCTTGCCGATTTCCGAAGCGAGTTCGGGCGTCGGCGCCGTGACGATGCCGAGGGCGCCGACCTCGACCGGGTCGCCTGTGCGGTGTTCGAGCGCGCCGAGCGTGGCGTTCCGGCCGATGAGGCGGATCTCGATTGAGAAGTCGTCGCGTCCGGTGCGGTCGCGGGCCTTGGCGGTGGCGCGGGCGATGATGTCGTCGGCCCAGCCCTGGGCTTTGGCGACATAGCGCGGGTCGCGGAGGAGCGCGAGGAGGATCGTCTGGTAGCCCGCGACGCGCGCGCCTTCGAGCTTGACCGTGTAGTCGGGAGACGGGCGCCAGACGGGGCCGGTCACGCGGACGCGGGTGTCGTCGAGCGCGGTGTAACGCGCATGGGTGACGTCGAGTGCGCCGCCCGGCTCGTAGAGGAGGAACGGGTCGGAGTTCTCATAGAGCATATGGGCGGAAACCGTGTGCGGCGTCGCCTGTGCACCGTCGGCGAGGGGCGTCAACGTGAAGGCGTCGTCTTCGAAGTCGATCTGGAGGACGCCCGATTGCGGGTTCGACGCGCAGAGCGCGCCGCATTCGCCGATCTTGGCCGCGTGCCAGGCGAGGCCGGGGTCGATGCCCCGCGCAATGGGGAGCGCGGCGATGATGGCGGTGTCGGTGGTGCGCCCCGCGATGACGATATCGGCGCCCGTGGCCAGCGCGGCGTTGACCTGTTCGATACCGGCCAGCGCGACGATATGGGCGCAGCTTGTCACGGTATCGGCGTCGATCTCGGGTGCCGCGGGGAGGGGTGTGATACGGCCCATTGCCATGGCGTCAGCGATGCGCCCGGCGGGCTGGTCGGATTTGAGGATGGCGACCCTTGCGGTGCGGCCGGTCTCGGCCAGCACCTCGTGCGTGATGTCGGTCAGCCAGTCGACCGCCGGGCCCGCGCCGCAGGTGCCGGCAGTTCCGATGACCAGCGGGCAGCCGGCGCGGTGAGCGGCGTCCATCAGCGCGGCCCATTCGGCCTTGGTGGTCGAGCGCGCGTATTTCGAGACCCCGCGGCCGAGATAGGACGGGCCGGAATCGGTCGAGCCGCCGTCGATGGCGATCAGATCGGGCCTGTTCGCGATGCCGCGTTCAAGGGCCTCCTGATCCCAGCCGAGGCCGAGCGCGCCGGACGGAACGAGGATACGCGTCACGGTTGCGCCGCCTCAGGCGTCGCGGTGAGCGGTTTTCGGGGAAAACCGGTGGGGGCTCCGCCCCCCTCGTCACTGACGTTCCTCGTCCCCCGGGATATTTCGGAACAGGCGAAGACAATTTGACTCAAATTGTTCTTCTTCTTGGGAAAAATACTCCCGGGTAGGTCCGGAGGGGTGGAACCCCTCCGGTGGTTCGGCCGGGGCCCGGCCAGTTCGAACCTCGACACGTCCACCCGACGTGTCGCCGCCTGCGGCGGACTGGCTCTCACCCTCCGGTGTGTCGGATCGCAGATCCGAAACATCAGTCGATCACCCGGTCGGGACGTTTCAGGATGGGGCGGAGGAACATCGGTGCGATGAAGCCGATAATGGCCGCGGCCCAGAGACCGATCGCGATCGGCGAGGACCAGAGATAGGTCACGTCCCCGTCGGACAGGATCATGGCGCGGCGGAGCGCGTCTTCCATGTGGCCGCCGAGCAGGATGCCGAGGATGATCGGCACTGTCGGCACGCCGATCTTGCGGAAGAGATAGCCCATGACGCCGAAGCCGGTCATCAGGAGAAGGTCGAAATAGCTGCCGGTCAGCGAGAAGATACCGACGAAGCTGACCATCATCACCCCCGGCAGCAGCAGCCCCGGCGGCACCGACAGGATATGCACGAAGAGCTTCACCATCGGCACGTTCATGATCAGCAGCACGACGTTGGCGATCAGGAGCGCCGCGATCAGGCCCCAGACCACTTCGGGCCGGTCGGTAAAGAGGGTGGGGCCGGGCGTGATGTTGAGGGTCATGAGAAGCGCCAGCAGAACCGCCGTCGTGCCCGATCCCGGCACGCCTAGGGTGAGCATCGGTACGAGCGCGCCGCCGGCGGCTGCGTTGTTGCCCGCCTCGGGCGCGGCGATACCCCTGGGAACGCCCGTGCCGAAGCCGCCGTTCTTTCCCGCGAAGCTTTTTTCGGTCATGTAGGCCAGGAACGATCCGAGCGACGCGCCCGCGCCGGGCAGAACGCCCGCGACGAAGCCGGTGAAGCTGGCGCGGATCATGGTTCCGAAGGATGCGCCGATATCGCGGAAGGGGATCGTCACCTTTTCCAGCTTGACGCCGAGGGACGAGGATTTGCCCTGGTTCTCGATGTAGATCAGGACTTCGGACACCGCGAAAAGCCCCACGAGCGGCACGAGGAAATCGACCCCGTCCATCAGGTGCAGGTTTCCGAAGGTGAAGCGCGGCATGCCGGTCTGGTTGTCGAGGCCGATGGTCGCGATGGCCAGCCCGAGCGCCGCGGCGAAGGCCGCCTTGGCCTGGTTCTGCGAGGCGAGGCCGCCGAGGGTGCAGAAGGCCAGCATGTAAAGCGCGAAATACTCCGCCGGGCCGAACTGATAGGCGACGCGCGACAGGAGCGGCGCGAGCAGCATCAGGCCGATGGTTGCGAGGAAGGCGCCGACGAAGCTGGCCACGCCCGAGATCACCAGCGCGTCGCCCGCGCGGCCCGCCTTGGCCATGGGGTAGCCGTCCAGTGTCGTCATCAGGGCCGGTTCGTCACCGGGAATGTTCAGGAGGATCGACGAGATCCGCCCGCCATACATCGCGCCGTAATAGACGCTGGTCAGCAGGACGAGCGCCGAGGTCGCGTCGAGGCCGAGCGAGAAGGTCAGCGGGATCAGGATCGCCACGCCGTTCGAGGGGCCGAGGCCCGGCAGCGCGCCGATGATCGTGCCGAGGAAGCAGCCGATGACGGCCAGCATCAGCGTCCATGGGCTGAGCGCGATGGAGAAGCCGAGGGCGAGATTGGACAGGATATCCATGGTGGCGCGCCCCTAGAAGAGGCCCTTGGGAAAGGCGACGAGGCCCAGCCCGAGAGCGTATTTGAAGACAAGGAACAGCCCGGCCGACAGGCCGAGGCCCGCGAGCACGGCGAAAAGCGCGCGCCCGGCGATGAGATAGCTCAGAATGCCCGCCGCCACGGCGGTCGGCAGAAGAAAGCCCAGCGGTTTCAGCGAATAGGCATAGCCGATCATGGTAACCGTTGCGAAGGCGATCTTCAGAAATGCGCCCGCCGAGGGCCATTCGACCTCGTCATCGGGTTTGAGGACCATGATCGCGCCGCAGAGGATCGCGATCACGCCGAGGAGGATCGGAAAGGATTTCGATCCCATCGGGTCCGAGAGGAAGCTGGTCCGGATCTGGAAGGCGCTCGCGATATACGCGAGCGCCGCCAGAATCACGACCACGCCGAAGATGCGGTCGGTTCTGAGCATGGGTTCGATCCCTTACTGGATCACGCCGATTTCGCGGCTGAGTTCTTCGGTGTCGGCGATGACACCGTCGACCCAGTTCTGGAAGTCGTCACCGACGCGGGTGAACGGAGCGAGACCGTTGGCTTCCATCGCGGCTTTCCACTCGTCGCTGTCAGCCACGGCCTGGAGCTTGTCGGCCCATTCCTGGAACCGCTCGTCCGAGATGCCTTTGGGCACGTAGAGGCCGCGCCAGTTTACGGCGGTCACGTCATAGCCCTGTTCCTGAGCGGTCGGGATGTCCGGGAAGCTGTCGACGCGCTCGTCGGTGAGGATCGCGATGGCCTTCACTTCGCCTGTTTCGATGAAGCCGACGATTTCCGAGATGTCGCCGGTCATGCCCGTGGTGAAACCACCGATGGTCTGAGTGATGGCATCGGCGCCGCCGTCCACGCCGATATACTTGATCGCGCGGACGTCATCGATCCCGGCTTCTTTCGCCAGCATCAGTACCTTGAGGTGGTCGAAGCCGCCTGCGGCCGAGCCGCCCGCGAAGGAGATGTCCTCGCCCGCCTTAACGGCGTTCATGAGGTCGTCGAGATTGTTGTAGGGGCTGTCGGCAGCTACGACGATGACGCCGGGGTCGGCGCCGATGGCACCCACAAAGCGCACCTGGTCCGCGGTGGCGCCGCCGAAGGCGTTCTGGGCAAGACGGGTCGCGGTGGCCTGGCTGGCGGCCACGATCAGGTCGGGGTCGTCATTGCGCTCATTGACCACGGTAGAATAGGCCAGACCGCCGCCGCCGCCGGCCATGTTGGTGACCTGCACGGGGCTGTCGACCTGACCGATGTCATACAGGATCTTGCCGATCTGGCGGCAGGTGAAGTCCCAGCCGCCGCCGGGGTTGGCGGGCGCGATGCACTCCGCCGCCGACACGGCACCGGCCGTGACAACGAAAACGGCCGACAGGCCGAGCGTTTTGATATTCATGATGTCCTCCCATTTGACACGGGCTTTTCGCCCGCTCATGGTCAGTAACGCTATGGACCTGTCACCAAGCTGTCACGTCCTTATCTGAACCGGGACCATGCGATTTCTGTTGATCGAGGATAACGCCAGCCTGGCAGGCGCCGTGGTCGAGCGGCTGCAGATGGACGGTCATGCGGTCGACCATGCGGACACGCTGGACGCCGCGCGGGCCTGTATCGCGGTTGCCGATTACGATTTGATTTTGCTGGATATTATGCTGCCCGACGGGGACGGGCGCAGCTTTCTGGAGGCGCATCGTCAGGCCGAGAAACAGACGCCCGTGATCGTCACCACGGCGCGGTCCGAAGTGTCGGACAGGGTGGGGCTGCTGGACCTCGGGGCAGACGACTATATCACCAAGCCGTTCGACTTTTCCGAGCTCGAAGCGCGCTGCCGGGCGGTGTTGCGGCGCCGTGGCGGGGCGGCGGTCAACAGCGTGACGGTGGCGGATGCGGTCCTTGATTCGGCTGCGGGAGAGCTTCGGATCGGGGGCGAGGCGCAGACGCTGAGAAACCGCGAGCTGCGCCTGCTGGAGGTGTTTTTCGCCGCTCCCGGTCAGGTCTTTTCCAAGTCCTACCTGATGGACCGGATGTTTTCGTTTTCCGATGAGGTGAACGAGAACGCGATCGAGGTCTATGTGGGCCGGATCAGGCGGCGGCTGGAGGGGGCTCAGGTCAGGATCGAGACGGTGCGCGGTCTGGGCTACCGGCTGGTGGCGGACAGGTGAGCGCGGGCGCGGCGGCGAAAGGGTCGATCCGGCGGCGGCTGTTCCTGCAATTGGCGGCTATCGCGGCGCTGTTGTCGGTTCTGCTGTTTCTGGTGATGCGGGCGGTTGCGGCCTCGGCGGCAGAGGATACGCAGGACGGGATACTCGCCGCCTCGGCCACGTCGATTGCCGATGCGCTGAGATCCGAGGAGGGGTCGATCACGCTGGATTTGCCCTATTCGGCACTGTCCATGCTGGGAACGATCAACGAGGACCGGGTGTTCTACCGCGTTGTGGTCAATGGCGAGACGCTGACCGGATACGACGACCTGCCGCCGCCCGAGGACGCGCCGACGCTGTCGCGGAACACGTTTTCCACCTTCGAGTACCGGGGCGACGAGGTGCGGATGGTCAGCGTCGCGCGGGTGGTCAGCACCGGGGGCGCGCCGTCCAACGTGCAGATTTCTGTCGCGCAGACGCGGCTGGGGCTACAGGCGATCTCGCAGCGGATCAGCGCCATCGCGACGGCGGCGGGCATCGGGTTCTTCGTGGTGGCGACGGCCCTGTCGCTCTGGGCGGCGCAGAGCGCGCTCAGCCCGCTTGAGAGGATGACGGCGTCGGTGACGCGACGGGGGCCGGGGGACCTGCGCCCCTTCGAGACCGAGACGCCCGCCGAACTGGTGCCCTTCGTCGCGGCGCTGAACAGCTTCATCGCGCGACTCCGTGCATCGCTTCAGCGGTCCGAGGACCTGATCGCCGAGGCCGCGCACCGGGTCAGGACGCCTCTCGCCACGGTCAGGGCCAAAGCCGAGGTCACCCATCGCAAGCTGAACAAGCCTGAGCACCGCCAGACCATGCGCGAGATGATCCGCGCCATCGATGAAAGCTCGCGCTCGGCGGGGCAACTTCTGGACCATGCGATGGTGACGTTCCGCTCGGACAGCCTGTCGGAAGAGGTGGTGGACCTGAGCGAGATGGTGCAGGACACCTGCGACCGGCTCTCGCCTGCAGCCGGGCTGAAAGACGTGAGCGTTCTCGCCCGCGTGCCGGACCTGCCGGTGACCATGAAAGGCGACTGGGTGCTGTTGCAGAGCGCGCTTCAGAACATCGTGGACAATGCTATCAAGTATTCGCCCGAGGACACGACGGTCGAGGTGGCCCTGTCGGCGGGGGAGACCATCCGGCTGGCGGTCACGGATGCGGGGCGCGGGTTCGGCGGGGCGGATGTCGAGGCGCTGAAGGGCCGCTTCGCGCGGGGGCGGAACGTGGACGATATCGTCGGCTCGGGCCTTGGTCTGACCATCGCGGACGAGGTGGCGCGCGCCCATGGCGGACGGCTTGAGATCGCGGCCAACAGGAACGGAGGCGGCGCATGCGTCACGCTTGTCTTTCCCTTGTCCTGAGCCTCTGGGCGGCGGTTGCGCTGGCCTTCGAGATCGAGGCGGACCTGACCTATCCGGCCGAGGTGGAGACCGGCGTTCTGACGATCCTCTCCACCGCCGACCGCGAGGCGTTCGAGCCGATCCTGCTGGCGTTTCAGGCGGATAACCCCGGCGTCACGATCCGCTACACCATCGCGTCCACCGCCGAGGCGATGAAGGCGGTGGCGGACGAGGGCGCGCGGTTCGATCTGGTAATCTCGTCCGCGATGGACCTGCAGACGAAGCTCGCCAATGACGGCTTCGCGGCGACCTATCGCTCGGCGGCGACGGATGCGCTGCCCGACTGGGCGCGGTGGCGGAACCAGCTTTTCGCCTTCACGCAGGAGCCGGTCGTTCTGATCGTGTCGGACGATGCCTTCCCGGACGGCGAGGTGCCCGCCACGCGGAACGCGCTGATCGAGGTCCTGCGGGATCAGCCCGAGCGGTTCCGGGGCAAGATCGGCACCTATGACGTGCGGGAATCGGGCTTCGGCTATCTGCTGGCGACACAGGATGCGCGGGCGTCGGAAAACAGTTGGCGTCTGCTTGAAATTATGGGCCGGCTCGATACGCGGCTTTACTGTTGTTCGGGCGACATGCTGCGGGACATCCGCTCGGGCGACCTTCTTCTGGCTTACAACGTCCTTGGCAGCTACGCCGCCGCGCAGCAGGCCGAGGCGGGCGGGTTCCGGATCGTCGAGATGGAGGATTTCTCGAACATCATGCTGAGGACCGTGATGATCCTGAACGGGGCAGAGAACCGGGAAGAGTCTGCGGCGATGGTGGATTTTCTGGCGCGTCTCGGCGGCCGGCCCGATCTGGTCCGTGCCTCTGGCCTGCCCGCCATCGACGATGCGGCGCTCAGGGACAACGTGGCGCTGAGGCCGATCCGTCTGGGGCCGGGGCTTCTGGTGTTTCTCGACCGGCTGAAGCGGCGGACGTTCCTGAGAAACTGGGAAGCGTCGATCACGCAGGAATGAGCCGTCAGCCGCCGGTATAGGTCCAGCGATAGGCAGGCGGGGTCGGCCCCTTGTTCCGGCCGCCCTGCTGTTTCTGCTCCCATGCGTGGGCCAGGATGCCGACCGAGCGCGAGAGGCAGAAAAGACCGCGCGCGAGCGGCGGGGGGAAGCCGAGTTCCGCATAGATCACCGCCGTCGCACCGTCGATGTTCATCGGGATGGGCCTGCCCGCGCGCTCGGCCAGATGCGCCTCGATCTCCATTCCAATGTGGCGGAACGTGCCCGAGACGGTCCCCGCCGCTTCGGCCTCGTCCACGAGCGCCATCAGGCGCGGCGCGCGCGGGTCGGTGGGGGTGTGAAAGCGATGGCCGAAGCCGGGAATGTATTTGCCGCGTTCGTCGCGCCAACGCGCGACCTCACCGGCCAGATCGCCGGACGCCTCGATCCGGTGGAAGAGTTCGACCGCCTGTTCGCCCGCGCCGCCATGGACATCGTCCAGAAGGTTCACCGCGCTCGCCATCGCCTGATTGAGCGCCGCGCCGCAGGTGACCGCCATGCGCGCCGTGGCAATGGAGGGGGCCTGAGGCCCGTGGTCGACGGCGGCGACGAGGGCCGCCTCCAGAAGCCGTGCCTGCCCTTCGGATGGAACGTCGCCCCGCAGCATGAGCCAGATCATCTGGGGGAAAGTGACCGCGCCGATCAGCTCCTGAATGGGCCGGCCGCGAATGTCGATCCGGCCCGGTTCCATGTCGATGATCGCGGTGCTCCACCAATCGGCCACGTCGCTCATATCGCGTTTTCCTCTCTGAGGGCGGCGATTTCGTCGCCGGTGAGACCGAGTTCCGACAGGACGGCGTCGGTGTCCTGTCCGAGTTCGGGGGGCGGGCTGTCCACGGCGAGCGGTTGCCCGTCAAAGCGCATTCCGGTGCGGAAGACCTCGGCTTCGCGCCCCTCGCCGATGTCGAAGGCGGCGATCTGTCCCGCCGCGCGGGCCTGTTCCAGCGCCTGGGGCAGGGAGAGGATGCGGCCCGCGGGGACGCCAATGCCGTTCAGCGCCTCTTCCCAGTGCGCGGCGGGGCGGGACGAGAGCGCGTTCTCGATCAGGGTGTTGAGCGCTGTGCGGTTGGCCTTGCGGTCGGCACGGGTGATGAAGCGGGGATCCGTTGTCAGCTGGCCGAGGCCGAGGTGTGCGGCCAGCGCCTCCCATTGTTCCTGCTTGTTGGCGGCGATGTTCAGAAGGCCGTCCGCGCAGCGATAGGCGGCCGAGGGGGCCGAGGTCAGGTTCTCGTTTCCGGCCGGTTCCGCCTCGACGCCCGCGACGAGGTAGTTGGACACCGCCCAGCCCATGGTCGCCATCAGCGCGTCGCGCATGGAGATGTCGATAAAGGCACCCCGCTCGGGGGCGTTCAGCGCCGCCGAGATCGCCATGGCGGCGGTGAGCCCGCCCACGGTGTCGGCCACGGGCCAGCCTGCGCGTAGCGGGTGTTCGCTGGGGCTTCCGGTGATGGCCATGGCGCCCGAGATGCCCTGGACGATCTGGTCATAGGCGGGCCGCGCGGCCATGGGGTCGTCCTGACCGAAGCCGGAAATGGCGCAGTAGATCAGGTTTGGGTGGCGGGTGCGAAGGGCCTTTGCGCCAAGGCCGAGACGGTCCATCACGCCGGGGCGGAAGTTCTCGACCAGCACGTCGGCGCTGGCGACAAGGCGCTCGAAGACGTCGCGGCCACTCTGACTTTTGAGGTTGAGCGTGACCGAGCGCTTGCCGGGATTGGGGGCGAGGAAGGAGACGCCCATGTTCCGCGCCGAGAGCCCCTCGTCCTGACCGAGCTGCCGGGCGAGATCGCCGGTGCCGGGGAGTTCGACCTTGATCACCTCGGCCCCGAGATGGGCCAGCTGGTGGCAGGCGAAGGGCCCGGCCAGCACGTTGGTCAGGTCGAGAATGCGGATGCCTCTCAAGGGCGGTTGGCTCATGTCGGGGTCCTCCGTTCCCGGATCGGTAGCAGGCGGCGGACGTCGGGGCCAGAGGGAGCGGGGGTTGCGCCCCGGCTTCGCCGGGTCGCGCCGGGCGGATGCTGACGCATTCGCTTTTCCGCAAACGCTGACGCATTCGCTTTTCCGCAAACGCTGACGCATTCGCTTTTCCGCAAACGCTGACGCATTCGCTTTTCCGCAAATGCTGACGCATTCGCTTTAGGCGAGGGGGCTGTTTGCCCCCTCGCGCACCCCCGAGGATATTTACGGGCCGATAATGGACAGGTGTGGTGGGGGGCGTGCGGGGCAGGTCAGGTCGTCAGAGTTTCGACGGAGAGGATGGTAGGCAGGTGGCGGGCGATCTCGGTCCAGGTCTCGCCCGCGTCGTGGCTGCCGAAGACCGAGCCGGTGTTCGTGCCGAACCAGACGCCGCCTGCCTCGCTGTCGTCCGTGGCCATCGCCTGTCGGAGGACGGTGAAGAAGCACCCCTGTTGAGGCAGGCCTGTCCGCATCGCCTCCCAGGTCTCGCCCGCGTCGGTCGAGCGCCAGACCGCCGCTGCCGCACCCGGCGGGAAGCGGCCGGCGCTGTCGCCGTTCAAGGGGAGCGTCCAGAGCGTGTCGTCGTCGTGCGGGTGGACGGCGATGGGAAAGCCGAAGGTGGAGGGCAGCCCCCCGGTGATGTCGTCCCAGCTTCGCCCGCCATCGCGGGAGCGCCAGACGCCGTGGTGGTTTTGCTGGTAGAGCGTGTCGCCGCCGGTCCCCCGCGCACGGACCATGTTGTGGACGCAGTGTCCCGTCTGGCCATTCCGGGGAGCGGCGGGATGGTGGTGGTGACCGCTGGCCTCGGCATTGGAGAGGCGGTTTCGGCGCTCCCAGCATTTGCCGCCATCCTCTGTCGCGAAGACGCCCGCTGCCGAGATGCCAAGCCAGAGCCGCGCGGGGCGGGCCGGGTCGGGGACAATCGTGTGGAGCGTCAGGCCGGCCGCGCCGCCGGACCAGTCGCCGCGTCCGTCGAAGCCTTCAAGGGCGGTGTTCATGGTCCAGGTCGCGCCGCCATCGGTCGAAGCGAGAAGCTGGGCAGGGCGGGTGCCCGCGTAAAGCGTGCCGTTCGACAGGCCAATGGACCAGACCGAATTGAAGGCATCCCCGAAGGGCGCAGGCTCGCTTGTGTCGATGCCCAGCATTTCGGCCACCTCGGGTTCTGCCTCGGCCCAGGCATCGACCTCGCCCTTGGTCAGGCGGGCGTTGGTCCAAGTGGCGCCGCCATCGGTCGAGCGCCAGACACCCGCCCCGAAGAACGCGTTGCCGCCGCCTGCCCAGATATGGCCCGTCGCCGGTTCGCCCTTGACGTGGTTGATTGGCCAGCCGCCCGCGTGGGGGCCGTCCACCGTCCAGCCATCGGGGCCGTTCCGGATCAGGAAGGCGCCCTTGGTCGTGCCGACGAGGATGGTGGGGTCCTTGGTCATTGCGCGCTCCTGCCGCGTGGGTGTCTCGGGGGGGGCGAGTTTAGCAGGATTCGTGCGGGGCGTCGCGCCTGCCCGTCGGTCTTGCGCGCGGGCGGCGGGCGGCGCATAGCTTGAAGCCAACTGGGTGCGGGACGTCAGGGAGAGTGACATGCGGGATGACAAGGCAGAGGGCCACGGCCCGTCTCTTGGCGCCTTCGACTGGGCCGATCCGTTCCATTTGGACGCGCAACTGGCCGAGGACGAGCGCATGGTGGCCGAGGCCGCGCGGGCCTATGCCGCCGACCGGCTCGCCCCGCGTGTCGAGGCGATGTATGCGGGCGAGGGTGTGGATCCGTCGATCTTTAGCGAGATGGGCGAGATGGGGCTGTTGGGCGTCACCATCCCGGAAGAGCATGGCGGGCTGGGCGCGGGCTATGTGACCTATGGCCTTGTCGCGCGCGAGATCGAGCGGGTGGACTCGGGCTATCGCTCGATGATGTCGGTGCAGTCGTCGCTGGTGATGTATCCGATCCATGCCTATGGGACCGACGCGCAGCGCGCCAGATACCTGCCCAAGCTGGCGAGCGGCGCGTGGATCGGCTGTTTCGGCCTGACCGAGCCCGAGGCGGGCTCGGACCCCGGTGGCATGAAGACCACGGCGAAGAAGACCGAGGGCGGCTACGTCCTGAACGGGGCCAAGATGTGGATCTCGAACAGCCCGATCGCCGATGTCTTCGTCGTCTGGGCCAAGTCCGAGGCCCATGGCGGCAAGATCCGGGGATTTGTGCTGGAGAAGGGGACGAAGGGGCTTTCGGCGCCGAAGATTGAAGGAAAGCTTTCCTTGCGGGCGTCGATCACGGGCGAGATCGTTCTGAAGGACGTCGAGGTGGGCGAGGAGGCGCTTCTGCCGGGTGTCGAGGGGCTGAAAGGGCCGTTCGGCTGCCTGAACCGCGCGCGTTATGGCATCGCCTGGGGCGTCATGGGCGCGGCGGAGGATTGCTGGCACCGGGCGCGGAGCTATGGCCTTGACCGGCGGCAGTTCGGGCGGCCTCTGGCGGCGACGCAGCTTTATCAGAAGAAGCTGGCCGATATGCAGACCGAGATCGCACTGGGCCTTCAGGCGGCGCTCCGCGTCGGGCGGATGATGGACGAGGGGACGGCGGCGCCTGAGGCGATCAGCCTGATCAAGCGGAACAATTGCGGCAAGGCGCTGGACATCGCGCGGGCGGCGCGGGACATGCATGGCGGCAACGGGATCATGGGCGAATACGGGGTGATCCGCCACGCGCAGAACCTCGAAACGGTCAACACCTACGAGGGCACCCACGACATTCACGCACTGATCCTTGGCCGCGCGCAGACGGGCCTGCAGGCGTTCTTCTGATGGCCGCACCGCTTGAAGGCCTGAAGGTTCTGGAGCTGGCACGCATTCTTGCCGGGCCGTGGACCGGGCAGGTACTGGCCGATCTGGGGGCGACGGTGATCAAGGTCGAGGCGCCCGAGGGCGACGATACCCGCCGCTGGGGTCCGCCCTTTATCGAGCGCGAGGGCGACCGGTCGGCGGCCTATTTCCATTCCTGCAATCGCGGCAAGAAAAGCGTGACCGCCGATTTCAGGGATGCGGACGATCTGGCCATGGTCACGCGGCTGGCGGGCGAGGCCGACGTGGTGATCGAGAATTTCAAGCTGGGCGGTCTGAGGCGCTATGGCCTCGATTACGAGAGCCTGAAGGCCGCCAATCCGGGGCTGGTCTATTGCTCGATCACAGGGTTCGGGCAGGACGGACCTTATGCGGCGCGGGCGGGTTACGATTACCTTGTGCAGGGCATGTGCGGGCTGATGTCGATCACTGGTGATCCCTCGGGCGAGCCGCAGAAAGTGGGTGTGGCGCTGACCGACATCTATACCGGGCTTTATGCGGCGACCGCCATTCAGGCGGCGCTGATCGCGCGGGGGCGAACGGGCGAGGGCGCGTGGATCGACATGAGCCTTCTGGACGTGGGCGTCGGGACGCTCGCCAATCAGGCGCTGAACTATCTGAGCACCGGCGTTGCGCCCATGCGGATGGGGAACCAGCATCCGAATATCGTGCCCTATCAGGTGTTTGCCGTGGCCGATGGTTCGGTGATCATCGCCGCCGGGAATGACGGGCAGTACCGGCGGCTTTGCCGCGTTCTGGGCCGGGACGATCTGGCAGAGGACCCGCGCTATGCCACCAATGGCGGGCGGGTCGCAGAGCGGGATGCGCTGGTGGCGGTTCTGGCGGACGAGTTCGCGAGGTGGACCAAGGCGGATCTGTTGGCGGCGCTGGAGGCCGAGGGCGTGCCTGCCGCGCCGATCAACGATATCGGCGAGGTTTTCGCGGACACTCAGGTGATCGCGCGGGGAATGCAGATTGCGCCGGGTGGCGTGCCGGGGGTCAGGACGCCCATTCGTTTCGATGCGATGGACCTGTCGCTGGCCCGGCCCGCGCCCGGTCTCGGTCAGCATGACCCGGAGGTGCGCCGCGCCGGCTGGAGCGGCGCGGCCGACCCGGAGGTCTAGGCGCGGCTCAGGCGGCGCGGTCTGTGCCGGGTGTGCCTCTGAGCGCGGTCCAGGCGTCGTAATGCGCCAGGAACACGCGGCCGTTCAGCGCGTCGAGGAAGTGGGTCTTGCCCAGGCGGTCGAGGACCGGTCCCTTGACCTCGGACAGGTGGAAGCCGACGCCCTGCTCGGTCAGCCGGTGATTGAGGGCCTCAAGGCTTTCGAGCGCCGAGAAGTCGATCTCGTTCACCGCTGAACAGAGGAGCACGACATCGCGAAGCTCGGGGTCTCGGGCGAGGTGGTCGAGGATCATCTCCTCCAGAAAGCGCGCATTGGCGAAATAGAGGCTTTCGTCGATCCGGAGCATCAGAAGGCCCGGCTGTGTCTCGACCTTGTGGCGGAGCACGTTCCGGAAATGCTGGGTGCCGTGGACGAGGCCGAGAACGGCCACGTGGGGGCGCGCGGTCTTGTAGATATGGAGGACGAGCGACAGGATGACTCCCGCCGACACGCCCGCCTCGACGCCCGCGCCGAGGGTTAGCAGGATCGTCGCCAGAACGGCGGCGAAATCGGCGCGCGAATAGCCCCAGGTCCGTTTCAGGATCGACAGGTCGACCAGCCCGAGGACGGCGACGATGATGGTCGCGGCGAGCGTCGCCTTGGGCAGGAAATAGACAAGCGGCGTCAGGGCGACGGCGGCGATGGCGAGGCCGATGGCGGTGAAGGCACCTGCGGCCGGCGTCTCGGCGCCCGCGTCGAAGTTGACGACCGAGCGCGCGAAGCCCCCCGTCACCGGGTAGCCGCCCGAGAAGGCCGCGCCGATATTCGCGGCACCCAGACCGATCAGTTCCTGGTCGGGGTCGATCCGCTGCCGGTTCTTGGCGGCGAGCGTCTGGGCCACGGATATGGATTCGACGAAGCCGATGACCGAGATCAGAAGCGCCGGGACCAGTAGTCCTTGCAGGATATCGGGCGAGAGGTCGGGGATGGTGAGCGGCGGCAGGCTTTGCGGGACGTCGCCCACGATGGCGACGCCGCCCGTGCCGAGGTCGAGCGCCCAGACCAACGCCGTCGTGCCGGCGACCGCCGCGACGGGGCCGGCCTTGGTTGCGATGCCCGCAAGGCCGGGGGCAAGCCCGAGGCGCAGTAGCGTCGGCTTCAGCCGGGACCGCGCCCAGAAAAGGAAAGCGAGCGCCGCAAGGCCGATGGCGGCGGTCGGCAGGTGGATCTGGCCGAGATGCGCAGCAAGTGAGGTCAGGATCTCGGGCAGGGTGTGGCCATGGGCCTCGACGCCGAGGATATGTCGGACCTGGCTGGTGGCGATCAGGATGCCGGAGGCTGTGATGAAGCCCGCGATGACCGGGTGGCTGAGGAAGTTGGCCAGAAAGCCAAGGCGCAGCACCCCCATCGCCAGAAGCATCGCGCCGGACAGAAGCGCCAGCGTCAGGGCCGCCGCTGCATATCCCATCGTGCCCTGTTCAGCGACCTGGCCGACAGCAGCGGCAGTCATCAGCGACACGATGGCGACCGGCCCGACCGCCAGCGCGCGGGAGGTGCCGAAGACCGCATAAAGCAGGATCGGCACGATCGACGCATAGATCCCCGCCTCGGGAGGCAGTCCGGCCAGAAGCGCATAGGCGAGCGATTGCGGGATCAGCATGATCGTCACGATCACCGCTGCGATCAGGTCGTTTGACAGGGCGCTGCGCGAGTAGCTGCGGCCCCAGTCGAGGATGGGAAGGTATCGTGTCAGCTTGGCCATGAGAGGGGTCTTTTCGGAAAAGGGCGGGCGGGGGCGTTCATTGCCCCCGCCCCCCGTGCGGTTCAGGCCGTCTGGGCCTGAGGTGTTATCGCGGTCCAGAGCGCGGTCGAGCGCGCGCCGCTCCGGCAATAGGCGAAGACGGGGCCGGGAAGCTCGTCCATTGCGCGAGCGAACTCGGCCACGGGCGTGTCGAGCAGAGCGCCGTGCACCACGGGGATATAGCGGAAGGCAAGCCCCGCCGCCTCGGCCGCGGCCTTCACCGCGTCATGGTCCGGCTGGCCCGGCTCTTCGCCGTCCGGGCGGTTGTCGATCACCGCCCGGAACCCTGCCGCCTTCAGCGCGGCAAGGTCTGCGAGGGCGATCTGCGGGCCGACAGCCAGCCGCTCGTCAAGGTTTCGGATTTCCATTGTACTGGTCCTTTCACGGCCGGTCAGAGCTTGTTGACCGGCACTTTCAGCATCGGGTTGCCGTCCTTGTCGGTGGGAACTTCGCCTGCGCGCATGTTCACCTGGAGGGACGGGATGATCAGTTTCGGCATGGCGAGCGTCGCGTCCCGCTCGGTGCGGAACTTGACGAAATCCTCTTTCGTCTTGCCGCCGCCCACGTGGATGTTGTGCGCCTTTTCCTCGCCCACGGTGGTTTCCCACTGGATGTCGCGGCCATTCGGGCCGTAGTCGTGGCACATGAAGAGCCGCGTCTCGTCGGGCAGCATCAGCACTTTCTGGATGCTGTCGTAAAGCGTTGCCGCATCGCCGCCGGGGAAGTCGGCACGGGCCGAGCCGCCGTCCGGCATGAACAGCGTATCGCCCACGAAGGCGGCATCGCCCATCACGTGAACCATACAGGCGGGGGTGTGGCCCGGCGTATAGATGGCGAAGGCGTCCATATTGCCGATCTTGTAGGTGTCGCCGTCCTCGAACAGCGCGTCGAACTGCGAGCCGTCGCGCTGGAACTCGGTGCCTTCGTTGAAGATCTTGCCGAAGGTGTCCTGAACGACGAGGATCTTGTCACCCACGCCGATCTTGCCACCCAGTTTCTGCTGGATGTAGGGCGCGGCGCTGAGGTGGTCGGCATGGACGTGGGTTTCGATGATCCAGTCGAGAATCAGCCCGCGTTCCTCGACCTCGGCGATCAGACGGTCGGCGTGATCGTAGGTGATCCGGCCTGCGGCGTAGTCGATGTCCATCACGCTGTCGACGATGGCACAGTGATTGCTGGTCGGGTCCTTGACGATATAGCTGATCGTGTTGGTGGCCTCGTCGAAATGGGCCGAGACGTCGGGTTTGACGCCCATGTTGACGGGGTAGGTCATGTCCTGAAAGTCCTTCATGTCGGTCTCCTTGAGAATCGATTTAAGGGACCATTGCATGAGGGGCTTTAAAGCCTCGGTGACTTCGTCACATTTCTCCGGCGGACCTTGCCAGGCGCTCCAATCCGGGGCGTCCGACGATGTGGACGGTGCCGCGCGACTGCTCGACCCAGCCGCGGCGCTGGAACTCGGACAGGGTGCGGGAAATGACCTCGCGGGCGGTGCCAAGCTCGGTTCCCAGCACCTGATGCGTGGCCTTCACCGTGTCGCCGTCGCCCGCAAGCTCCAGCAGTTTGGCGGCGAGGCGGACGTCCATCCTCTGAAAGACGATATCGTCGATCAGCGTGAAGAGGTCGGTGATACGGCGGGAATAGGCCTTGAAGATGAAGTTGCGGAACTCGGCCGACCGGGCGGCGAGATCGTCGAAGGTCTTGCGGGGTATGGCGACGGCACGAACGTCGGTCTCGGCCACGCCATCGGCGGAGTAATCCTCGAAGGCCAGCATGCAAGCCGTTGTCAGCACGCAGCTTTCGCCCGCATGAACGCGGTAGAGAAAGACCTCGCGCCCGGTATCCGACTTTTGCTGCACGCGCACCGTGCCTTCCAGAAGCAGAAGCAGATTGTCGGGCGAACTGCCCGGCGCGAAAACTTCGGTCCCGGCGGGCACGTCGATAACCTTGCTGCCCTTTTCCAGCGTCTCACGCAGGTCGGCGGGCAGTTTGCTCAGCCCCTCGAACCGGTCGATCCAGCTTGCTTCGGTCGTGCTCATGCCAGTCATCTCCCATTTGCCGCGCCTCGGCCCCCGATCACGAGCCTTCTGCGGCCACCATATGGCCTTTCGCGCTCAGGGGGGGCGTCCGGCGTGACCGAGATCGAGGCGATGCCCGCGTCCACCAGAACCTTGTCGACTTCCGGATGGTTGGACGGCGCCTGACCGCAAAGTCCGACCTTGGTACCATGCTCGTGCGCCTTGGCAATGACCGTGCGGATCATCCGGTCGGGGGCAGGGTGACGTTCATTGAGGATGGGGGCCAGCTTGTCGCTGTCGAGGCCAAGCCTCCGTTGCGTCAGGTCGTTCGAGCCGATGTAGAAGCCGTCGAAGGGTCCGTTGTGACGCCCGAGAAGAACCGAAAGCTCTTTCGCGCAGTGTTCGGGATCGACACCGGCCAGCGCAAAGACCTGCGCCTCGCCCGTGTTATAAACCTTGGTGACCCCTTCGGTTCTGAAGACGCAGTCCGGCATCTGCCCTCGCATTGGTTTCGGCAACCGGGCGGCAGTCGGGACCGTCCGGCTTTGGGTGCCTGTCTAGCGCGGCGGCCCAAAGGGGGCATTGTTCTGTGTCAATGCCCGCCGATCCTGTCCGCGGCGCGGCGGTCACGTGCGGTGCGCTGGATCATCGCCTGTGTGACGGGTGGGCCGAGGATTTCGAAAACTACGGTCGCGGCGATCGTGAGCGTCATGATCGTCTCGGCCCAGTCCGGTTTGGCCGCTGCCGCGACAAGCGCCATGCCGACCGCGACGCCCG
This sequence comes from Kangsaoukella pontilimi, assembly GCF_009830125.1. Classification (GTDB taxonomy): domain Bacteria; phylum Pseudomonadota; class Alphaproteobacteria; order Rhodobacterales; family Rhodobacteraceae; genus Kangsaoukella; species Kangsaoukella pontilimi. The sequence goes on from NZ_WUPT01000002.1 coordinate 1,189,498, forward strand.
CCTGCGGCAGAAGCGCAGGGCCATAGAGATGCACCTCATGGCGCGGCACCCGTCCGATCCGGCCTCCGATTTCGGCGCCGATAAGGCGGGCGAGTATCCGCAGAACCACATAGGCCGCCGTCAGACCGCCGAGGGCCAGAAGCGCGTCGAGTTCCAGCGTGGCGCCGGCCAGCAGGAAAAACAGGATCATGAAAGGCACTTCGATCCGCTCGATCTCGCTGAAGGCATAGTCGTGGTGCCGGGCAAGGTTCGCGATGAGCGCGCCGGCGGTCATGCCCGCGATCAGGAACGAGATATCGAACCAGAGCGCGATACCGGCGGTCAGGAAGACGATGCCGAAGGCCTCGGTCTGAAGCGGTTCGCCCGGCTTCAGCCGGCCTGACAGGAAGGCGGACGGCAGGCCCACGACCGCCCCCAGAAGCACCGCGCCGCCGATATCCCGGACCGCGTGATAGAGGGGCATCGTCCAGTCGCCCGACTCGTGGACGAGCGCAAGGCAGAGGCTGAACACCAGAAGGCCCCAGACATCGTCGATGGCCACGATGCCGCTGACGGTTTCGGTGAAGCCGTTCTTGATGCCTGACTGGCGGATTACATCCGCAATGGCGGCGGGCGCGGTCGCGGTGGCGATGGCGCCGAGAAGAAGCGCAAGGCCCGGCTCGATCCCGATGGCGCTGAGGCCCGCCCAGACGACAATGACCGTCCCGAAGACCACAGCCAGCGAGATCGCGAAGATCGCGCGCCCGTGGCGGTTCATGTTCTCGCGGGTCAGGTCCGCGCCGAGAAGGAACGCCACCATGGTCAGCGCCACGACCGAGATCGGCTCGAACCACGCCGCCGATTGCTCGGGCAGGAGGCCCAGCCCGGACTGTCCGACCAGCAGGCCGAGGAGGAGAAGCATGGTCACACGCGGCAGCCGGGTCAGGTGCCCGATATGGTCCGCGGCAAGTCCGCCGAGGAACAGTACACCGAGCGTCACCAGAACGATTGCCTGATCCATCGTCTTCGCCCAGCCGGACCCGCGCCCGCCCCTAGCGGAGCAGGCCGAGGTCCTCCATGTCGATGCCCAGAGGCCCGCTCAGGTCCGCCATCGAATCGTAGAGAAGTTCGAGAGCGTAATGGGGGTTGTGGGCATAGTTGCCGGGATCGGCTGTGACGAGCTTCCAGTTGAAGGCCGCGCGCAGGCTGCGGGGCGTCCATGCGCCATAGGCCACCGGAGAGCCGTCCTCCATGTCGATCGCGCCGTCGCCATTCGCGTCCTTGAAGAAATACGGATAGCGGGTGCCGTCATAGATCGTCGGTACTCCGGCGACCTCGGCCGTGTACTGGCGGATCATGTCGAGCAGACGCGCCGCGTTATTGGCGATGTCCGAGCGGATGCCGACAGACGTATTGCCGGTGCCGTCATAGCTTTGCCGCGAGATGCGAATGTCGCGCGGGCTGTCGGCTTGGTGGCAGGTGAGGCAGGGTTCGAACGCGATCTCAAGCGTGTGCGGCTCGTGGCACGAGTTGCAGCTTGCCACGGGTCGGGCGTGGAAGAAGCGGCCGGAATAGTCTTTTCCGTCATAGTGATAGCCCGCCTGACCGTAGCCACCCAGCCATGTCGCGGCGGCGGTTGCGTAGTGCGGGTTGATGAAGCGCAGATCGGAGTTGGGTTCGTCCACCGCCATGTCGGCGGTGGCTTTGACCACCGTCGCGCCCGCGCTCCGGCCCTGATGGCAGGTGAGGCACGACGCCTCGACGCCGGTGACCGGATGGACGACGCCCGAAGGCAGCGTGACCTCGGTCACGTTGGCAAGGCCCGCGTTGTGGCAGGTGCCGCAGTCGACGACGCCGCCTGTGTCGATGGTGCCGTTCACGACGCCGACCTCGGTGCCGTCTAGCCCGTGGAAGTCGCGGAAGCCCTCGCCGGAATGACAGGTGGCGCAGGCGGCGCGGACCTCGCCGTCGTCGTCCCAGTGGCTGAAGGCCTCGGCGGCGGCGTTCGCATGGGCCGATCGGAACCAGTCCGAGATAGCCTTGTCGTTGTCGATCTGAATGTCCGCAGGCTTGAACGGGCCGGATTGCGGCAGGGCGAAGGGGATCGCCGTGTCGTCCTCTGCGGCGTCATCGGTACTGATCTGACCCAGGCTGACGCTGCCGAAAAATACGGCGGCAAGAAAGAGCGCAAGGCCGAAGGAAAGAAGATTGGGAATGCTGGAGTGTCGCATATGGCACCTCCTGAATGGGAGATAATGATGCCTTCCAAAAGAACATATCTGTGTTACGGTTTCACTAGAAATTTCCGAAATCCCTGTCCGATGCGCGACGGGCAGGGGTGCAAGTAACTGAGAAGCCATGTCTTTTCTTGGACGTAGCGCCGGCCTGATACCCGAGATCTCCTCGCCTCCCGTTGTGGGTGGCACTGAAGACGTTGTCACGGAAGAGACTGCTGTCCGCCCGGGCAACGGGGCTGCGCCGGCTGTGACGCCCCTTGTCCGGGAAGGTGACCTGGTGGCGGCGGGTGCTGCGGTCGCCTGTCTCAGACACGCGCCCGATGTCTGCTTTGTCGCCCCTGTTGCGGGCCGGGTGGCGCGGCTGTCGCTGTTGCCAGGTCGGCGCCTGTCCGAGATCGTTCTCTTTCGCGAGGCTTCGGGGGATGTCGAGCGGCACGATACGGCCGATGCGGGCACGGCTGCCGGTTTGCGACGGCTGATGCAGGGGGCGGGCATCTGGCCCTGGCTTCGGCGGCGCCCGTTCGGCGGCATGCCCGCCCATAACGAAGTGCCGGCGGCGATCGCAGTGATGGCGGCGGATACGCGGCCCCTTGCGCCCGATCCGGCGACGGCGCTGGAAGGCCGGGAAGAAGCGTTCCTTCGGGGCGTCGCCGCGCTTGAGACGCTGACCGATGGGCCGGTACTGATATTTTCCGCCGAGGGCGCGCGCATTCCAGACACGGGCCGTGGCGCGGGGCGCATCCGGCGGCTCATTTGCGGGGCGCGGCATCCGCAGGGCTCGGCGGGCATCCGCATTCATCAGGCCTTTCCGGCGGGGCTGGAGGCGCCGGTCTGGGACATCCATGCCGAGGACGTGGCCGCGTTCGGCACGCTTCTGGAAACAGGAGTTCTGCCGATGCTGCGTCTCGTGCGGATCGGTGGGCCGGCGCTTCGCGAGGGGCGACTACTCCGGACCCATCCGGGCGCGGACTTGCGGCAGTTGACCCGGCGGATCGTTGCCCCCGGCCAGCATGTGGTGTTGGCGGGCTCGGTGCTGGATGGCCGCCCGGCCCAGTGGCTGGGCCCGCGCGACCGGCAGGTGAGCGTCTTGCCGCGGGAGGGCGCGGCCCGGAAGCCGCACTGGCTGATCGCCGCGCTCAGCCGCTCGGCCATCGCCCCCGCGATCCCGAGCGCCGGGCTGGATCAGGCCTTTGGCGGCGCGTTGCCCGCGCTGCCCTTCATCCGGGCGCTGGCCGCAGGCGATGATGAGACGGCGATGAAACTGGGCCTGTTGTCGCTGCTCGAAGAGGACGTGGCGCTGGCCGATTATGTGCTGAGCGAAGAAGGGCAGATCACGGCGCAGCTTCGCGCCATGCTCGACCGTATCCAGTCCGAGTTCGCGCCATGAGCCGGGGTCTGTGGAACCGCGAGACGGTGGCGCTGGTGCTGATCGCGTCGCTGATGCCTCTGGCGCTGTTCTGGGTCTGGATCGAGGGGATCGGCGCGCTGGCACGGTTCGGTCTGGCGCTGCTGGTCGCTGCGGGATGGCACCTTGCGTTCATGCTGCTCAGGGCGCAGCCGCCGTCCCTGTCCGTGCTGACGACGGCGCTGGCCATCGGAATGCTGGCGCCCGAGGAACTGGGCGTCTTCCGCATGGTGCTGGGCATAAGCTTCGGCGTGGTCATGGGCGAGCTTGTCTTCGGCGGCTGGGGGCGGAACGTGGTCCACCCGTCGACTGTCGCGCTCTCGTTCCTCGGCTTCGGCTTTCCGGCCTTTGCATGGCCGGTCTTCGAGGCGCCCGTCGCATGGGCCGCGGTGCCGGCGCTTCTGATCGGGGTGGCCTTCGGCGTCATGCCGGCGGGCGTCGTCCTGAGCGCGGCGCTGGTGGGTGCGGGCGCGGCGGCGGCGGGGATGTTGCCCGAGCCGGCGCTTCTGGCGGGGGGCGTCGTGCTGGCGCTTCTGGTGGCGGACCCGGTGACCAGCCCCGCGACGATGCTCGGGCGCTGGATCGGGGGGGCGTTCTTTGCGCTGCTGCTGGTCTTCTTCGCGGCGGGCTGGACCGGCGCGGCGCCGGTGCAGATTGCGGTGGCGGCTGCGCTTCTGGCGTCTCTGGCCGCGCCGCTTTTCGATGAAATCGCGATCGCGCTCTGGGTCGCCCTCAGAAGGAGGCGTCATGGCCGGACGTGACTGGAATCCGTGGCGGCGTCTCCTGGCGCTGCCGAACGAAAGCCGGACCAAGACGGTTCTGGTGGCCTTTCTGGTCTCGGCCATCTGCGCGGCCCTCGTCAGCGGCGCGACCGTCGTGCTGCGCCCGATACAGGCCGCCAACCGCGCGGCGGAAGAGCAGGCGCGGATTTCGGCGCTGGTGCAGGGCATTCCCGGCATGGGCGCGCTTCTGGAGCAGTCGGGCGGCACGCTTTCCACCGTCGTGATCGACCTTGAAAGCGGGCGGGCCGCGGGGGACGTGACGCCCGCCACGCTGGCCGCCGCGCTGGACGATCCGGCGAACTGGACGGCGCTCGATCCGGGACAGGATCTGGCGGGGCTTGGGCAGCGGCCGGATTATGCGCAGGTCTTACTTCTGCGAAACGGTGAGACGGTGTCTTTGCTGCTGTTGCCGATGAGCGGGCAGGGCTATGGCGGGCGGATCGATGCGATCATGGCGCTGAGGGGCGATACCAACACCATCGCCGGAATCGCGGTCACGCAGCATTCCGAGACGCCGGGCCTTGGCGGCCGGATCGAAGAAGCCGCGTGGCAGGCCGGTTTTCCGGGCACCGAGCTGGGGGACGAGGCGGGCGAGATACGGTTCCGCGTGGCGCGCGGCGCCGCCTCGAGCCCCTATGAGGTGGACGGGATCACGGGCGCCACGAGGACTGGGCGCGCGGTCACCGGCATGGTGCGGTTCTGGCTGGGGTCGGACGGCTACGGCCCGCTTCTGGCCGCGATCCGGCGCGAGGAGTTCTGAGGGGTGGCGCGGCGCATCGACTATTGGGGCGTTCTGACCCGCCAGCTGATCAGCCAGAACCCGGTGACGCTGCAGATTCTGGGGATTTGCTCGGCGCTGGCGGTCACCACCAGCCTTGCCACGGCGCTGACGATGTCGGTTTCGCTGACGGTTGTGCTGACGCTGTCGGCGGGGATCGTCAGCGTCATCCGGCACCATATCCCCGACAGCATCCGTCTGATCGTGCAGATCGTGATCGTGGCGTCCCTTGTGATCGTCATCGATCAGGTGTTGCAGGCCTATTTGCCGGATATCAGCCGGGCTCTGTCGGTCTATGTGGGGCTGATCACGACCAACTGCCTTGTGCTGGGCCGAACCGAAGCCTTCGCCCGGCACAACCCGCCCTTGCCGACGATGGTGGACGCGTTCGGGAACGGGTTGGGCTATTCCTTCATCCTGCTCCTTCTGGGCGGCATTCGTGAGCTTTTCGGCAAGGGCGAGCTGTTCGGGATCGAGGTTCTGCCGCTGGCCGATGCGGGCGGGTGGTTCACGCCGCTCAGCCTGATGCTTTTGGCGCCATCGGCATTCTTCCTGCTCGGGCTCTTGGTCTGGGCGATCCGCAGCCTTCGCCCGGAACAGGCCGAGGCGCCGGAATACTCGCCGCCCCGGACGGCTACGGAGGCGGCGGAATGACGGGGCTCGGTTCACTTTTCCTGACGGCGGCCTTCGTGGACAACATGCCGCTGACGCTGTTTCTGGGGCTGTGCACCTTTCTGGCGCTGTCGAAGCGGCCCGAGGCGGCGGTGGGGCTGGGCGTGGCGATGACAGGGGTTCTGGGCGTGACGGTTCCGCTCAATCACTTGATATATCAAGGGCTTCTGGCGCCGGGCGCATGGGCCTGGGCAGGGATGCCGGACCTCGATCTGTCTTACCTGTCGCTCATTGCGTTCATCGGCGTCATCGCGGCCGCCGTGCAGCTTCTGGAGATGATCCTCGACCGGTTTTTCCCGGCGATCCATGCCGCCTTCGGGGTCTTCCTGCCGCTTCTGACGGTGCAATGCGCCATCCTTGCGGGCAGCCTCTTCATGGTCGAGCGCGATTACACGCTGGCCCAGTCGCTCGTCTTCGGCCTCGGCAGCGGGACGGGCTTCGCCGTGGCCGTGGCGATGCTGGCGGCGATCCGTACGCGGCTGGCCTATGCAGACCTGCCCGCCGGGCTGCGCGGTCTCGGCATCGCCTTCGTGCTGACCGGGCTGATGTCGCTCGGCTTCGCCTCTTTCGCGCAGATGGCGGCGGCGCAATGACCGAGGCGCTGATCGGTTCCCTCGTGATCGTGGTCCTTGTGGTCGGACTGACCGTGGGGCTGCTCCTCCTCAGGAGCAGGCTGGTGCCGGATACGGCTCTGGACGTGGCGGTGAACGACGCGCTGCATCTGGCGGCACGGCGGGGCGACAAGCTGCTCGGCGTGCTTCACGGGGGCGGCGTGATGATCCCGGCGGCCTGCGGCGGCTCGGGCACCTGCGGGCTCTGCCGTGTGACGGTGACGGGCGAGGGCGCGGGCGGGCCTCAGGCGACCGAGCGCGGTGTCCTGTCCGCGCGCGAGCGGCGCGACCATGTGCGGCTGGCCTGTCAGACGACGCTGAGGGGCGATTGCGCGGTCAGCGTGCCCGACGACATCCTGAGCGCGGGCGGCGGGTTCACCGGGACCGTCGTCTCGGCAAGGATGCTGGCGCCGCTCATCCGCGAGATCGTCGTGCGGCTGCCCGAGGACCGGTCGTCCGAGTTTCTGGCCGGCGATTTCATGCAGATCACCGCGCCACCCTACCGGCTGGATTTCGGGTCCATCGACGTGCCGCCGGAATTCCGGGAAGCGTGGGAGATTTCGGGCTGGCGTGGCCTTCGGGCGGGTTCGGAGACCGAGGTCACGCGGGCCTATTCGCTGGCGAGCCGGCCCGAGGACGAAGGGCACGCGGTGTTCAACATCCGCCTCGCCGTGCCGCCGCCCGGCCGCGAGGACGAGGTGCCGCCGGGCGTGGTGTCGTCCTGGCTGTTCGGGGTCGCGCCGGGGGACGCGGTGACGCTTTCCGGTCCGTTCGGCGAGTTCCACGTCCAGCCCACGGCGCGCGAGATGGTCTATGTGGGCGGCGGGGTCGGTATGGCGCCCCTGCGCGCCATGATCCATCAGGAGTTGGGCAAACCGGGCGACCGGCGCATCCGGTATTTCTATGGCGCGCGCTCGGCGGCAGACCTGTTCTATTCCGACGAGTTCGAGGCGCTGGCCGCCGCGCATGCGCGCTTCACGTGGTCGCCCACGCTGTCCGAGCCCGCACCGGGCGACCGCTGGACCGGCAAGACCGGTTTCATCCACCAGACGCTTTTCGACGAGATGCGCGCGCATCCGGCCCCGGAAGAGTGCGAGTACTACCTCTGCGGGCCGCCGGTGATGATCTCTGCGGTACTTTCGACGCTGGCGCGGCTGGGCGTCGAGCGCGACCTGATTTTCTACGACGATTTCGGAGCCTGAGAGATGACGACACGCAAATCCGCCCCGATCTTCGCCCCGTCGCGCCGGACGGCGCTTGGCCTGATCGGGGCGACGCTGCTGGGGCCAAAGGCGGCGCTCGCGGCGGGCTTGGAGAGTGCAGGCGGCCGGGCGTTCGGTACCACGTGGCGCATGGTCTATGGCGGACCGGGAGAGCGGGAGGGGCTGACGCGAAGGATTGGAGCGGTTCTGGCCGAGGTGGACCGCGTCTTTTCGCCCTGGCGTGCCGATAGCGATCTGAGCGCGTTCAATGCCGCGCCCGATGGTGTGGCGGTGGCGGACCCCAGCCTTGCCCATGTCACCGCCGCGGCGCTGGATATCGCGCGCCGGAGCGGCGGGGCTTTCGATCCGACCGTGGGGCCGCTTGTGGCGCGCTGGGGCTTTGGACCCATCGACGCGCCGGGCGGCGGAGCGCCCGACTGGCGGGGCATCCGGGCCGCCGGTGCGGGGATTGCCAAGGGGCGGCCCGACCTGACGCTGGATCTCTGCGGGATCGCCAAGGGCTGGGCGCTGGACCGGGTCGTGGAGCTTCTTCGAGGCGACGGGGTCGGAGAAGCCCTGGTCGAGATCGGCGGCGAGTTCGCGGCCATCGGCACGCATCCCGAGGGGAGGGACTGGCGGGTGGCGGTCGAGGCGCTCCGCGTGGGGCAACCGCCCGTCGCGGCGCTCAGGCTGGCGCCGGGTATGGCGGTGGCCACGTCGGGCATCGCCGCTCAGAGCTATGAGCTGAACGGGCGGCTTTATTCCCACATCATCGACCCCGGCACCGGTGCGCCTGCGGGCGGTGCGCTGGGCTCGGTCACGGTGGCGGCGGGCGACGCGATGACCGCCGATGGCTGGGCGACCGCGCTGTGCGCGGCCGGGCCGGTTCTTGGACCCGAAATCGCACGGGCCGAGGGGGTGGCGGCGCTGTTCGTCAGCGCCGAGGACGCCGGTCACCGGCAATGGACGACCGGAGCCATGCGGGAGTTGGTCCTGTGACGGGGGAGGGACGCTGATGGAGGTCATCTTCGCGATTGCGATCATCTCGCTGGCGGCGGGAGGGCTGGGGCTTGGCCTTGCCTTTGGGCGCGGGCCGGCGCGGACCAGTTGCGGCGCGGCGGACGATCTGAGCGTCGGGCGCTGCGCCGATTGCCCGCTGAGGAAGCGCCACCGAGGGGAGGGCGCACCATGACCGAGTACCGCGTGGGCGCGATCATGCGCGCCGACATTCCCACAATGACCCCCGCCACGCCGATCCGGCGCGCGGTGGCCGTGATGGTCGATGCCAAGGCCGCCGCCGCCCCGGTTCTGGGCGACGACGGGCGGCTTGTGGGCATCCTGACGCAGAAAGACTGTTTTCGCCCCGCGCTTCACGCCAGCTATCACCGGGAATGGAGCGGGACGGTCGGTGATCACATGTCGCCGGAGGTGGTCACCGTCAGCGTCGAAGACGAGGTGATCCGCGTGGCGGAACTGTTCCTCAAGCACCCGCATCGCGTGTTCCCGGTACTCGACGGGGCGCGGGTGGTGGGGCTTGTTCATCGCTCGGACGTTCTGGCGGTTCTGACCCGTCTCGGGTGATGCGGACGGCCGGCTGCCTTTAGTCCGACAGGCAGAGCTTGTTGCCGTCCACGTCCCGGAGATAGGCGGAATACTTGGGGCCGCGCTGCCCCGGCGCACCCTCCGATGTGCCGCCGAGGGTGAGGGCACGGTCATAAAGGCTGTCGACCTCTGCCGCCGAGCCGACGCAGAAGCCTATCATGGTGCCATTGCCCACGGTGGCCGGTTGACCGTCGAAAGGGAGCGCGATGGCGAAGGCAAAACCCTCACCCAGCCAGTAGGTCATGCGGTCGGTCGGGGTGATGCGGTTCAGGTCGTGCCCGGCGAAGAGCCGGTCATAGAAACCCTTTGCCGCGTCCATGTCGTTCGTGCCGAGAACGGCGTAGTTCATCTTCATGTACTTGGTCCTTGTAGGGGGTGTGGCTGCGCGTCATTCGCTGATGAGGCGGAAGAATTCGACCAACTGGCCGTTGGGGTCGGTGATCTTGAGAATGTGGATGCCCGGTTCCTCGATGATCCCGGGCACGGAGGCCCCTGTGTCAGCGAGGCGGGTGCGCAGGGCTTCGAGGTCTTCCGATTGCAGATACGGCACCGCGCCCGTGCCGGGCTGAGCTTCCGGCGCGTATCGCGCGCGGGAGACCACGGCGAACCAGCCGCCGCCCACGCCGAAGGCTGCGAAGTCGGGCAGCTCGATCGCGGGGCTCTGATCGAAGAGACGCCGGTAGAAGGCGACCGAGCGCTCCATGTCGTCGGTGGGCACATAGGCCCCCATGGCGACGATGGGCCGGGGCGCGTCGGCGGCGGCGGTGGCGGGCAGAAGCGCTGCAAGGGCGATGACGAGGAAGGGTCTCATTGAATAGGCTCCTTTCGTTGATTTCCGCGCTTCTACCGCCCCTATGCTGACAGCGTGTTGTCAGCATAATGTCAGTATGGTCCAAGTCCTTGAGAGGAGGCGTCATGCGACGGGGCGACAGGCTGTTCGAAATCATAGAGATCCTGCGCCGTTCGAGGGGGCCGATCTCGGCGCAGTCCATCGGGGCCGAGCTGGGCGTGACCAAGCGGACGGTCTATCGCGATGTCGCGGCGCTGATCGCTCAGGGCGTTCCGATCAATGGCGAGGCGGGCGTCGGCTATGTGCTGGAACCGGGCTTTCACATGCCTCCGCTGATGCTGACCCCGGACGAGATCGAGGCGGTGGTGCTGGGCGTGCAATGGGTGCGGACGAGGGGCGAGCCGGAACTGGCGCGGGCGGCGGACAAGCTGATCGCCAAGCTGGAGGCAGTAGCGCCAGAGAAATACCGAACCTCGTTCCTGCAGCCGTCGGTCAGCGTCGCGCCTGTGGTGACGCCTGCCGAGGTGCTGGGTGCGGCGGCTATCCGCGGGGCCATCCGTCGGGGGCGGAAGATCGAACTGGTCTATGCCGACAACGCGGGGCGCAGGACCCGTCGTGTCATCTGGCCGATCCTGCTGGGCTACCGCGACACGAGCCGGATCATCGCGGCGTGGTGCGAGCTGCGCGAGGGCTTTCGGTATTTCAGAACCGAGCGGATCGCCGAGGCAGCGGTGCTCGAGGCCGCCATACCCCGCCGGATGGACCTGCTCCGCGCCGAGTGGGAGCGGGCGATGGCGACGGAGCGGCAGCGCTACGAGGATGGATTGACAGGCGGAGCCGGGGACTGAGGCGGTCGCTGGGCCTTGCGGCGCGGCTTCGCGGGGTGTACCCGGCATGCCACCGGTCGCAGCCTACCCGGTCATCAAAACAAGGGTTCAGATTGAAGACGGCATCCTTCATCCCGCAGGGACCCTGTTCCGGTTGGCACGGCCGACGTCCGATTCAACGGAGGGAGACATGACGGAGTCTATCTACAGTGACCTGAAGCAGCTTGGCGGCGCGACGCGCATCCCGGCGAGCCCCGAAGAGGCCGAGCTGGAGCGCGTGGCCAACCCGCAGGCTGACGTGGCCTATAACGTCCGCTTTACCGCGCCCGAGTTCACCTCGCTCTGCCCGATGACGGGGCAGCCCGATTTCGCGCATCTGGTGATCGACTACGTGCCGGGGCCGTGGCTGGTGGAGTCGAAGTCGCTGAAGCTCTACCTGACCTCGTTCCGCAATCACGGCGCCTTTCACGAGGACTGCACGATCTCGATCGCGCGGCGGCTGGTCGAGTTCCTCGAACCGCAATGGCTGCGCATCGGGGGATACTGGTATCCGCGGGGCGGCATACCCATCGACGTCTTCTGGCAGACAGGCGCGATGCCCGAGGGTGTCTGGATTCCCGATCAGGGGGTGCCGCCTTATCGCGGACGGGGGTGAGGCGGATCGGGGCCTGCCATGAAGGGGCTGGAACAGCCCTGCAACCCGTGCTTTGAGCGGTGCGAGCGCCAAGGGTGGCGCGGCGCGAGGGAAGGCAAGACACGGTGAGCGATCCGATCCTGTTCTGGGCTGCAGCGCTTGTCGCCGCCTTCTTCGTGGGCGCGAGCAAGGGCGGGTTGCCGGCGGTGGCGCTGTTGAGCGTGCCGCTTCTGTCGCTGACCATGTCGCCACTGCAGGGGGCGGCGCTGCTCCTGCCCGTCTACATCATCAGCGACATCTACGGGCTGTGGATTTACCGCCGGTCTTTCTCGGCCAGGAACCTTGCGATCCTAATTCCTGCCGGTCTTTTGGGCATCCTCCTGGGGTGGCTTCTGGCCGAGCGCACGAATGACGACGCGGTGCGTATCGCCATCGGGATGGTCGGACTGGGGTTCATCGGCCTTCGCGTCTGGTCGCGGTTTCAGGGCGCGCGGCAGGCCGCCGGGGCGACCGTTCCGAAAGGTGTCTTCTGGGGCGGCGTGAGCGGGTTCACCAGCTTCGTGGCCCATGCCGGAGGCCCGGCCTTCCAGATCTACGTTCTGCCGCAACAGCTTCCCAAGCTGACATTCGCGGGCACGTCCACGATCCTTTTCGCCATCCTGAACCTGTCGAAAGTGCCGCCCTACATGGCGCTTGGCCTGTTTCATCCGGGCGAGATGCGCATCGCGGCGGTGCTGGCGCCGCTGGCGCTGGTAGGCGTCTGGGTCGGCTACCGGCTGACCCGCATCCTGCCCGAGCGGATATTCTTCGTGCTGGTCGAGATCACGCTTTTCATCATCTCGGTCCTGCTGATCCGCGAGGGGCTGAGAGGCTGAAGGCGGGTCAGCGGCGCGGGACGGCCTTGTGGCGCATCCGGCGTTTCTGTGCGGCGATGCGGAAGGGGGCATTGGGCGCGCCGTAGCCCTGGTATCCGCCCTGCCGCTCGACGATCTCGAAGAACATGCCCCCCGCGAAGGTCGAGGAATAAAGCTGAAAGAGCTGGCCCGCGGCATCCTCGTCGTAAAGGATGTTGGCGGCCTTCAGCTTCGCCAGAAGCTCGTCCGAAAGGGCGAAGCGCGCGCTGAGGTCGTCGTAATAGTTGGCGGGCATCTCGAGCGGTGCGAAGCCGAGGCCGGAGAGCCGCTGGGCGGTGGCGAAGATGTCGTCTGTCGCAAGCGCGATGTGCTGGACGGAGGCGCCGAAGGTCTCTTCCAGAAAGCTGCCCGCGAGGGTCCGGTGGGTCTCGGCCCCGTTCAGCGTGACCCTGAGCCGGCCTTCGGGATCGGCGAGCGCCTGGCTGCGGACCAGCCCGTCAGGATCGATAACGTCGACCATGGGCGCGCGGTCCATCTGGAACAGCGTCCGGTAGAAGAGCGACCAGCTGAGCATCTCGTCATATGACATCGTCTGCGCGATGTGATCGACCGAGTGCAGGAGCGCGCCCTCATGCGGCGCGGCGTTGGTCGTGAATTCCACATCCCAGACGCGGGCGAGGCCGCTGTCCTCGTCGATGAAATGCAGGACGCTGCCGCCGAGGCCCCGGATGGCGGGGATGTCGAGTTCTCCCGGCCCGAGGGGCTGGCGGAACGGTTCGGAGCCGAGCTTACGCGCGCGTTCGACGGCGCCGTCGGCATCGGTCACGGCAAGGCCGATGTCGCAGACCGAGGTGCCGCGCGCGTTCCAGGTGGCGCCTGCGTGACCGGTCGTCTCGCGGTTGACCACGATCCGGATGTCGCCCTGCCGCCAGAGTGTCAGCTTCTTGGTGATATGCTTGCCGATCTCGGCAAAGCCGAGCGAGCGGAGGAGCGCCTCGAGCGCGTCGGCTTCGTCCTGCTGGCTGGCGAACTCGATAAAGGCGGTGCCGGTGGCTTTGGCACGGGGCGGGATATCGGGCAGGGGCTGGACCGTCTCGGGCGCGCGCGTCTTGACGTCGTCGGCAAGCGCCACGAGCGAGCGATAGCCGTCCGCCGCGATGGTTCGGGGCGAGCCGCCGCGGAACTGGTCGTTGAAGATCTCCAGGCTGGCGGGGCCTGTGTAGCCGGTCGCCATGACGGCGGACATGAAGTCGAGCACAGCAAGATCGCCTTCGCCCGGCATGTTCCGGAAGTGACGGGACCAGTAGAGCAGGTCCATCTCGATCAGGGGCGCGTCGGCGAGTTGCACGAAGAAGATGCGGTCGCCCGGAATACGCCGGATCGTCTCGGGGTCGATCTTGCGCGCGAGCGTGTGGAAGCTGTCGAGGATCAGGCCGACATTGGGGTGATCGGCGCGGCGCACGATTTCCCACGCATCGCGATGATCGTTGACGTGCCGGCCCCAGGCGAGTGCCTCGTAGCCGATTCGGATGCCCCGCTTGGCGGCGCGTTCTCCCAGTTCGGCAAAGTCGTCGGCGGCGCGGTCGATGCCGCCCAGGGCCTCGGGATGGACCGAAGAGCAGACGAGGACGAGGTCGCAGCCAAGCTGTTCCATCAGGTCGAACTTGTGCTCGGCGCGGTCGAAGGCGCGGGCGCGGAGGTCCTTCGGCAGACCCTCGAAATCGCGGAAGGGCTGAAACAGCATGATTTCGAGGCCAGCGTCCTCGACCCGGCGGCGCACCTCGGCGGGGCCGGCGGCGTCGGCGATGAAATCCTGTTCGAAAATCTCGATACCGTCGAAACCCGCGCGGGCGATGGCGTCGATCTTTTCCCCAAGATTGCCCGAGATCGAGACGGTGGCGATGCCGAGTTTCATCGCGTCACCCCTGATAGCCCATGAGGCGCGGCAGGAAGAGCGTGATGCCGGGGAAGAAGATCAGTGCCAGAAGCGCCAGGATCAGCACGGCGAGGAAGGGCAGGACCTCGCGAATGATCTCGGCCAGCGGAATCCGGGTCACGGCGTTGATGACGAAGAGGAGGATGCCGTAGGGCGGGGTGATCAGGCCGATCATGCAGTTCACCACCGCGACGACGCCGAAATGCACAAGGTCGATGCCCAGTTCGCGGCAGGTGGGAAGAAAGAGCGGGATGATGACGAGGATGATCGTCGTCGCGTCCAGCACGCAGCCCAGAAGCAGGATCAGCAGGTTGACGCCGAGAAGGAACACGATGGGCGACACGTCGAGGTCGACCATGGCGTCGGCCATCATGCCGGGGATGTTTTCGGACGCGACGATGAAGTTGAGGATCAGCGCGCCGCCGATGACGAGGCCCACCGCCGCCGAGGACCGGGCACTTTCGACGAGGATATTGTAGAAGTTCCGGAACGACAGCGCGCGGTAGAAGAAGGCGGCAAGGATCAGTGCGTAGAATGCCGCGACGGCTGCCGCCTCGGTCGGTGTCGTGACGCCGCCGTAGATGCCGTAGAGCAGGATCGCGGGCATGAGGAGGGCCGGGAAGGCCTGTCCCGTCAGGCGCGGCAGTTCCGAAAGCGGCACGGGTGCTTCCGTGCCGAAGTTCCGGCGATGGGCGATGATCCAGTTCATGGTCATAAGGACGGCCCCCATGAAGAGGCCGGGCAGGATGCCGCCGAGGAACAGCGCACCGATGGAGGTGTTCGAGACGAGGGCGTAGAGGACCATCGGGATCGACGGCGGGATGATCGGCCCGATGGTGGCCGAGGCCGCCGTGATCGCGGCGGCATAGCCACGGGTGTAGTGGCCGGACTTGGTCATCATGTCGATGATGATCTTGCCGATCCCCGCCGCGTCAGCGACGGCCGAGCCGGACATGCCGGAAAAGATCAGCGAGGCCACGACGTTGACGTGGCCCATGCCGCCCTTGAAGCGCCCGACGAGGCCGATACAGAAGCGCAGGAGCCGGTCGCTGATCGTGCCGGCGTTCATGATGTTGGCGGCCACGATGAAGAGTGGCACGGCCAGCAGGATGAAGCTTTGGTAAAGCCCGTCCATCAGCGTCTTGCCGGCGACGCCGACGCTTTGGCCGCCGCTGAACAGGTAGACGGCGGAGGCGATCAGGATGGCATAGGCGACGGGAACGCCGATCCCCGCGAAGAAGAACAGCGAGAGGACGCAGAGCAGGAATTCGAGGCTCATGGGCGGGGTCCGTCCTTCACGTCTTCGACCAGGTCCTCGTAGTGGTAGAGATCGTCCTCGGCGCCGTGGCGCCAGGCGTGGACGGCACGCCAGGCATAGCGAAGCGCGACGGCGACCATGAAGAGAATGTAGATCGCATAGATGTGGCGCATCCGTATCCAGTCACCGAACAGCGAGTCGAGCGTGGCCGTGCGCTTCAGCCTCAGAATGGCGAAACGGTCCCATGTTTCGGGGATCGATGCGGCGAGGGCGATGGTGACCGCGATGCCGCCGATGATGGCGAACCATTTGCGCACCTTGGGCGATGCGGCGTGATATATGATGTCGAAGGTGACGTGATCGCGCTCGCGGACGACGAAGGCGTTGCCCCAGAATACGATCCAGACCCACATCAGCAGGCAGAATTCGAGCGTCCAGCCGTAGAGCGACGGGTCGAGAAACGGAAACCGCTCGGCCAGCCAGTCGAGCCGTGCCGTGTAGCGGATGGTGATCTGTATGATGAAGGTGGCGAACATCGCGGCCATCATCATGGCCGCGATGAATTCCGCCGTGCGGGAGAAGGCCCTGAAGACGTAGGTCATTCCCCTTCTCCCGCGCGCGACCGGCTCAGTTGCCGAGCGCGTTGATCTTGTCGAGCACGCCTTCGGGCCAGTCGGCCGAGGCATCCGTGTTCAGGTACTGGGCCTGAACGTGGTTGCGGAACGCGGCCACATCGGGCTCGTAGACCGAGAGGCCTTCCCCTTCGAGGAAGGAAACAAGGTCGGCTTCCTTCTGAAGCTGCGCCTGACGGCCGCTTTCGGCGGCGGCGACGGCGGCGTCGGTCACGGCCTGCTGCTGTTCGGGCGTCAGGCTGTCGAAGACCTCTTTCGAGAAGGCCACGTAGTTCAGGTCGACCAGATGCGAGGTGAGGGCGATCTGGCAGGTCACCTCGTAGAACTTCGAGTCCACAACTGTCGGAAGCGGGTTGTCCTGACCGTCGACCGAGCCGGTGGCGAGGCCGGTATAGACCTCGGTGAAGGCCATCGGCGTCGGGTTGGCGCCGAGCGCCTTGCCGAGGAATTGCCATGCGTCGGTGCCCGGCATCCTGAGGTTGATACCGGCAAGGTCGTCGGGCGTCTGTACGTCGACCTCGTCGCGGCACTGGCGCAGGTTCACGTGACGGCGGCCGAGATACATGACGGCCAGCAGTTTGACGCCCAGCTCATCCTCGACCTTCTGCTTGAAGGGGTCCATGAGCGGGTCGTTGAAGACGCGAACCTGATGCTCGGCGTCCTGATGGACATATCCGGTCGCGAAGATCGAGAACTCGGGGAAGAAGGTCGCCAGTTCCTGCGCCGAGGTGATCGACATCTCAAGGTCGCCGGTGGCGATGGATTCAAGTTCCGAGCCCTGAGCGACGAGCGACGCATTGTAGTGCGGCTGGTAGTCGGCGAAATCGGCGACGGCGGGGGCGAAGACCTCGGCCAGAGCGACGGAGCGCTGGTCGGTCTCGGTCGCCGGGGTCGACATCCGAAGTGTCACCTTGTCCTGAGCTGTTGCGGCGCCAGCCGAAACGGTGAGCGCAAGCGCAGTTGCCGTGGCCATTGCGGCCCGGCGGGTCATCGAAAAAGTCATATTGTCCTCCCTTGGCACGACTTTTTATCGGTTTTTCCAAGCGGTAGCACCGCCATAACCGGAAACGAAATCGTTCATGCCATCAAATATCGACTAAATCAACAAAAAACGATTTCATAAAAACAAATCGATTTTTCTTCCACTTCCGGTTTTTGCAGATTACAGTTGCCTTGCGGAGGATTGAGATGACCACCAAAGAGCCGGTACTGGCCCGTGCACGCGGGCAGACGCTGACGGGAAAGATCGAGACTGCGCTCAGGCTGCGGATACTGAGCGGCGACCTGCCGCCCGGCGCGAAGCTGAGCCTCGACCGTCTGAAGAACGAGTATTCCGTCAGCCTCTCGGCGCTGCGCGAGGCGGTCACGCGGCTGGCATCGGACGGGCTGCTGGAGGTGGAAGAGCAGCGTGGCTATCGCGTCGCGCCGATTTCGCTCGACAATCTGGCGGAGGTCACGCGTCTCAGGATGGAGCTTGAGCCGCTGGCGCTGCGGCAGGCCATCGCGAATGGCGGAATCGACTGGGAAACCGATGTGATGGCCGCCCTATACCGGTTGAACCGGACCGGGCGCGATCCGAAGGACCAAGAGAGCCTGGAGGTCTGGGAAGCGGCGCACAACGCCTTTCACCTGACGCTGATCGACCGCTGCGACATGCCGCTTCTTCTGCGCATGTGCGGCCAGCTTTCCGAAATGTATAACCGCTACCGCCACCTGTTCCTGAGCATAAAGGGCGAGCAGCGCGACCTCGCTGCCGAGCATACGGAGATCGCAGAGAGCGCCGTGGCGCGGGATGCGGATCGTGCCGCGGCCCTGCTGCGCGCGCATATCGAGAAGACGGGCGCGGCGCTGAAGGCGCGGCTGGAGGCGGCGTTGCCGGGACAGGAACGGTGAAGGAGCCGGTGCGCATCGCCGTTGTTGGCGCGGGGCTGATCGGGGCGCGTCACGTCGAGATGATCGGCCGGACGCGGGCCGTCTCACTCGCCTCAATTGTCGATCCTTCTGACGCTGCAGCGGTGCTCGCCGAGGCAGAGGCGGTGCCCCATCACCCGTCGCTGACAGAGGCCATTGCGGCGGGTGGCTTTGACGGAGTGCTTCTGGCTACACCGAATACGCTGCATGTCGACGGGGCGCTGGAAGCGATCCGGGCGGGACTGCCGGTGCTGGTGGAAAAGCCGCTCGCATCCGATGCGGCGGGGGCATTGGAGATCGTCAATGCGTCGGAGGCGGCGGGCGTGCCGGTCCTTGTCGGCCATCACAGGCGGCATAACCCGATCATCCAGTCCGCGCGGTGGCTGGTGGACGAGGGCGCGCTCGGGCGTCTGACTACGGTTCAGGCGACGACGTGGTTCCGGAAGCCGGACTATTACTTTGATGTGGCATGGCGGCGGGAGGCAGGCGGCGGGCCGATCCAGATCAATCTGATCCACGATATCGACCTTCTTCAGCACTTTGCGGGGACGATCGAAGAAGTGCACACCTTTCAGTCCAGCGCGGTCAGAGGGTTCGACGTGGAGGACGCCGCAGTTGTCACGCTGCGCTTCGCCTCCGGCGCGCTTGGCACGATCAACGTCTCGGACGCGACTGCCGCGCCGTGGAGCTGGGAGCTGACCGCCGGAGAAAACTCGGCCTATCCGGCGACGAATGAGTCTGCCTATCTGATCGGAGGGACCGAGGCGTCGCTGGCGCTGCCCAATCTCAGCATCTGGCGTCATGCGGACGAGAACTCGTGGTGGGCGCCGATTTCCGCCACGCGCGTGCCCATCGACACCGACGAGCCGCTGGTTCGGCAGATCGAGCATTTCGCCGACATCATTCGGGGCGATGCGGCGCCCCTCGTCTCGGCGCGGGACGGGCTGGTTGCGGTCGCCGCGGTGGAGGCGGTCAAGCGGTCTGGGGATACGGGCCAGACCGTCCGTATTGCCGACATCTGCTGAGGAGCGCACATGCCACCCCCCGATATCACCGGCCGTACCCGACTGATCGCGCATCTCGGCGTGCCGACCGATAGCTTCAAGGCGCCGATGATCTACAACCCTTGGTTTCGCGAGGCCGGAGCCGATGTGGTCGTCGTGCCCATGGGCTGCGAGGCGGCGGATTATCCGGCCTTTCTTCCGCTGGTCTTCCGGCTGAGGAACGTGATGGGTGCGCTTGTCACGATGCCGCACAAGGTCAGCACGGTCGCGCTTCTGGACGAGATGTCCACCGCCGTCCGCGTCTCGGGGGCCTGCAACGCCGTCCGGCGCGAGCCGGATGGTCGTCTCGTCGGTGACATGTTCGACGGCGAAGGTTTCGTGCGTGGGGTTCTGCGGCGGGGAAGGGCTATCGAGGGGGCGTCCGCGCTCGTCGTGGGGACGGGCGGCGTCGGGTCTGCCATCGCCGCATCGCTGGCGGGCCGGGGCCTGTCGCGCCTGTCCCTCTTCGATACGACCGAGGCCTCTGCCGAAGGTCTCGCACAGCGGCTGCGCGAGCATTATCCGGCGCTGACGGTGGCGACCGGGTCGAACGATCCCGCCGGGCATGACATCGTGGTGAACGCGACGCCTCTCGGCATGAAGCCCGGCGACCCCCTGCCGGTCGAACCGGGCAGGATCGCCCCGTCCGCCTTCGTGGGCGAGGTCGTGATGTCCGCCGAGACCACGCCTTTTCTCGCCGCCGCCAAAGAACGGGGTTGCGCCACACAGGTCGGGACGGACATGCTTTTCGAGCAGATCCCGGCCTATCTGGATTTCTTCGGTCTGCCGTCCACCACCCCCGACCGGCTGCGGGCCATCGCCGAACTCGTCTATTGAGGATTCCATGGACCTTCCGAAAAACACGTTCAAATCCACGTTGCTGAGCGGTGCGCAGCAGATCGGCTACTGGTGCACCATCGACGACCCCACCATGACCGAAATGGCCGCCGGCTGCGGGTTCGACTGGCTTCTGATCGATGCCGAGCATACGGGCATGGACCCGAAAGCGGTGCTGGCCCATCTTCATGCCGCCTCGGCTTATCCGGTGCAGACGATGGTGCGGCCGAGCTCGCTCGATGCGGCGGAGATCAAGAAGCTGCTCGATTTCGGCGCGCAGTCAATCCTTGTCCCCTATGTCCGGAACGCGAAGGAGGCGGCGATGGCGGCCGAGGCCGTCGACTATGCGCCCGGCGGTATCAGGGGGGTGGCGGGGATCACCCGTGCGACGCGCTATGGCGCGGTCGACAACTATACCCGCCGCGCGCGGGAGGAGATCTGCCTTGTCGTGCAGATCGAGACCAAGTCGGCACTGGACGAACTGGAAGAGATCTGCGCGACGCCCGGTGTTGATGCAGCCTTCATCGGGCCCGCCGATCTGGCGGCAAGCCTTGGGTTTCCGGGCCAGCCGAGCCATCCCGAGGTCAAGGCAGCCTGTCTCGATGCGCTGCGGCGCATTCGTGCCGCGGGAAAGCCGGCGGGGTTCCTGACGCTCGACTACGAGTTTCTGAGCGAGGCGATGGAGGCCGGAAGCTGCTTCACCGCGGTTGAGGTCGACTCGGCGGCTTTGCGGCGCGGCGCCATGGCGAGTGCTGCCCGGTGGAAGGCGACTACATCATCTTGAAGACCGACGGATCGGGGCCGGTCCGGAGGCCCACATCAAGCCCCGAGATTGCCGCCATCTCATCGTCGGTCAGCGTGAAGTCGAAGACATCGAGGTTCTCGGCCTGACGTCCGGCATTGGTCGAGCGTGGGATCACTGCGTTGCCGAGCTGAATGTGCCAGCGCAGGATCACCTGAGCCGGGCTTTTCCCGGTGCGCTTCGCTGGCGCGGTGAGGGCGTCGGCCTCGAAAGAGCGGCCATTGCCGAGCGGCGTCCAGGCCTGCGTGACAATTCCGTGCTTCTGGTTGAACGCGCGCATCTCGGGCTGCTGTAGTTCGGGGTTCAGTTCGATCTGGTTCAGGACCGGCGCCTCGCCTGTCTCGGCCACGATACGTTCGATGTGGTTGGCGTTGAAGTTCGACACCCCGATTGACCGCATCAGGCCCTCGTCACGCATCTCGATGAAGGCTTTCCATGTTTCGACATAGAGGTCCTGGCTGGGCACCGGCCAATGGATGAGCACAAGGTCCAGACAGTCGACGCCGATCGCCTTTAGGCTTCGCTCGACCGAGTGGCGTGCCTTGTCGCGGCCCTGTTCATTGTTCCAGACCTTGGTCGTGATAAAGACCTCGTCCCGTGGAACACCCGACCGCCTGAGGCCCTCTCCCAGACCGGCTTCGTTCATGTAGAGATAGGCGCCGTCGATCATCCGGTAGCCCGTTCTCAGCGCGCTTTCCACGGCGTCGGCGGCAATGTCGGACGGAATCTGCCAGATCCCGAAGCCGAGTTGGGGGATCGAGTGGCCATCGTGAAACTGGAGCCTGGGCATGTCGGTCATGGCTTTCCTCGCAAATATCCGAATTTGCGCGCAACCTAACGGCTGACGGGAAAGGTCGCAATCAATGGCGGTCTGGTCTGACGGTGCGGGGGGCGGCCATTGGTTGCTCATGCCGGTTTCGGGCGTTCCCGTTGCCATGCTTTTGCGTCTGGCCTTGGGATTCACTCCGGGCAGGTGAAGCAGTCGTCTGATGCACGCCGCCGATATACTCAACTTGACCTCTAACGCGGCATGCCATACCTCGTGCAACACCGAGCGGGCGTTGTGTAATGGTAAGACCCTTGCCTTCCAAGCAAGAGATACGGGTTCGATTCCCGTCGCCCGCTCCATTCCTTTCAGCCTGAGACTTTTGGGCGCGCGGCGCGCGCGCCTAGGTCTGCCGTGCGCATCGCAAATGCCAGCGTGTCGTGGGCTGTGGCAACCCGTGCCTTGTGGGCAGCGCCCGGCGCGGTTATCTCGGATCAAAACCGGGGAACCCAGATGGCGAAAGCGGGTCAGGCCGCCAGCGAGGAACGCGCGAAATCGAGGAATGTCAGGGCGCTTGGCGCGCTCTGGCCATTCCTGCTGCCCTATCGGGGTATGCTGTTCGCCGCGCTTCTGGCGCTGATCTCAACGGCGGTCATCTCGCTTGTTCTTCCCCTGGCGGTGCGCCGTGTCGTGGACGGGTTCGAGACCTCGGCGGTCGAGCTTCTGGACAGCTACTTCGTGGCGGCGATGGTCATTGCGCTGTTGCTCGCGGTGGGGACGGGGCTTCGCTACTACCTTGTCACGCGCCTGGGCGAACGGGTTGTGGCCGATATCCGAAAAGCGCTCTTCGGGCGCATGATCGGTATGAGCCCGGCCTTTTACGAGCGGATCATGACGGGGGAGGTGATCAGCCGCATCACCACCGACACGACTCTGATCCTGAGCGTCATCGGGTCTTCGATATCCATCGCGCTTCGGAACCTTCTTATCCTCGTGGGTGGCATGGTCATGCTGGTGCTGACCGCGCCCAAGCTGGCGGGGATGGTGCTGCTGTCGGTGCCGGCCATCGTCATTCCCATCGTGCTGATGGGCCGCAAGGTCCGGTCTCTGTCGCGGCAGAACCAGGATCTGATCGCGGATTCCTCCGGTAACGCGTCCGAGGCTCTGTTGTCCGTTCAGGCCATTCAGGCCTTTACCCACGAGGGTGAAAGCCGCGCGACATTCGACGATGTGACCGAACGCTCCTTTGTCGCGGCACGGCGGCGCATACGCACGCGGGCGGTGCTGACCGTGGTCGTCATCAGCCTGGCCTTCGCCGGTGTCGTCGCCGTTCTCTGGAGCGGAGCGCGGGATGTGCGCGCGGGCGAGATGAGCGTGGGCGAGCTGGTGCAGTTCGTGATCTACGCGGTCATGGTGGCGGGCGCGGTGGGCGCCTTGTCCGAGATCTGGGGCGAGTTGCAGCGCGCGGCCGGCGCGACCGAGCGTCTGGTCGAGCTTCTGGAGGCCGAGGATACGGTCGAGGATGCGGATGCACCCGCACCCATGGCCCAGAGGATCGCGGGGCGCGTGGATTTCGAGGATGTCACGTTCCACTATCCTGCGCGGCCTGAGATCGCGGCGCTCGACGGGGTCAGTTTCACGATCCAGCCGGGCGAGACCGTCGCGCTTGTGGGGCCTTCGGGTGCGGGGAAGTCCACCGTCTTCCAGTTGCTCCTGCGCTTCTACGACCCCGACGCGGGTCGGGTCACGCTGGACGGTACCGACCTGACCGATGTGGCGCGCAGCGATTTCCGACGCCATCTGGCGCTGGTCCCGCAGGACCCTGTGATCTTCGCCGCTACGGCGCGTGAGAACATCCGTTTCGGCCGACCCGAGGCCAGCAATGCCGAGGTCGAGGCGGCGGCGCGGGCGGCGGCGGCGCATGACTTTCTCATGGCACTTCCTCAGGGCTATGACACCTATGTGGGCGAGCGGGGCGTGATGCTGTCGGGCGGCCAGAAGCAGCGGATCGCCATCGCGCGCGCCATACTGCGGGACGCGCCGGTCCTTCTGCTGGACGAGGCGACGAGCGCGCTTGACGCCGAAAGCGAACGTGCCGTGCAGGACGCGGTGGAACATCTGGCCGAGGGGCGAACCACCATCGTTGTGGCGCACCGGCTGGCCACCGTGAAGAAGGCCGACCGCATCCTCGTCTTCGATCAGGGGCGCATCGTCGCCGCGGGAACCCATGCCTCGCTTGTGGCGGATGGCGGGCTATATGCTCGGCTGGCGCGGCTGCAATTCACCGATGGCGTTGCGGCAGAATAGATCTGACGTTGCGTAGTAAGCGTGGGGAACGCTTGGCAGAGGGTGATTTTCAGGTCAAAAGCTGTGAAATTTTGCGCCCAGGGGACCTAGAGGGAGGAAATCCATGAGCAGCAGCTTCACGTCGCTGGCCGACCGTAATGCGGTCGAGGCCACGGGGCCTTGGGCCGAACGCGGGCTACCGAAGACCGTTTACCAGATGCTGTCCGAGACGCGGGACAAGTTCGGCAGCCGGAACGCCGTGTCGTTCCAGATTCTGTCGGGGCCCAAGGACAAGGCCGAGACGCTGACCTGGAACGAGCTCCACGCCAAGACGACGCAGGCGGCTAACCTGTTCCGCAGCCTCGGTGTGGGCGAGAACGACGTGGTGGCCTATCTTCTGCCCAATGCGAACGAGACTGTCGTCGCGCTTCTGGGCGCGACGGTTGCGGGGATCGCCAATCCGATCAACCCGCTCTTGGAGGCCGAGCAGATCGGCGCGATCCTGCGCGAGACCAACGCCAAGGTTCTGGTGACGCTCAAGGGCTTCCCCAAGACGGATGTGCCGCAGAAGGCGGCCGAGGCGGTCAAGCTGGCGCCAAACGTGACGACCGTTCTGGAAGTCGACCTGAACCGCTACCTGACGCCGCCGAAAAGCTGGATCGTCCCGCTGATCCGGCCCAAGGTGAAGGCCGAGCACAAGGCGCGCGTTCTGGATTTCAACGCCGAGTGTGCCAAGCAGCCCACCACGCTGCAGTTCGCCGATGCGACCGAGGACCGGGTCGCCGCCTATTTCCACACCGGCGGCACCACGGGCATGCCGAAGGTCGCGCAGCACCGCTATTCGGGCATCGTCTATAACGGCTGGATCGGGCATGAGCTTCTGTTCGACGAGACCTCGAACGTGATCTGCCCGCTGCCGCTGTTCCATGTCTTCGCCTGCCACGTCATCCTGATGGCGATGATCAAGTCCGGCGCGCATGTGATCTTCCCGACGCCGCAGGGCTATCGGGGCGAAGGAGTCTTCGACAATTTCTGGAAGCTGATCGAGCGCTGGCAGGTCACCTTCATCATCACCGTGCCGACCGCGCTTTCGGCGCTGATGCAGCGCCCGGTGGATGCCGACATCTCGTCGGTGAAAACGGCATTCTCGGGGTCGTCACCGCTTCCGGTCGAGCTGTACAAGCGGTTCGAGAAGGCGTCGGGTGTCGAGATCATCGAAGGTTACGGTCTGACCGAGGCGACCTGTCTCGTCTCGTGCAATCCCATCGGCGGCAAGAAGAAGATCGGCTCGGTCGGCATTCCGTTCCCGTACACCGACGTCAAGATTCTGGCGGGCACGCCCGAGGGCTGCAAGGAATGCGGCGTCGACGAGGTGGGCGAGATCTGCGTTGCGAACCCCGGCGTCTACAATCACGCGACCTATACCGAGGCGGACAAGAACAAGGACCTCTACCACGAGGTCGGCAACCAGACCTACCTGCGGACGGGCGACCTCGGCCGGCTGGACGACGAGGGTTATCTCTGGATCACCGGTCGCGCGAAGGATCTGATCATCCGGGGCGGTCACAATATCGATCCCGCCATCATCGAAGAGGCGCTGGCGGGGCACGAAGCCGTCGCCATGGCCGGTGCTATCGGTCAGCCCGACGCCCATTCGGGTGAAATCCCGGCGGTCTACGTGGAACTGGTCGCGGGCGCGTCGGTCACGCCGGAGGAGCTGTCGGACTTTGCCAGAGAGCGGATCCACGAACGCGCGGCGCTGCCGAAGCATGTGGAAATCATGGACGAATTGCCCAAGACCGCCGTGGGCAAGGTGTTCAAGCCTGACCTGCGCCGGATGGCAATGCGCCGCATCTTCGACGCAGCTTTGGCCGAGGCGGGACAGCCCGCCCATGTGGCCGAGGTGGTCGAAGACAAGAAACGCGGCCTCGTTGCCCGTATCGCCCGCTCGGGCGAGGTTGACGAGGCGAAGGTCGGCGAGGTTCTGGGCAACTTCACGAACCCATGGGAATGGCACAACTGACCGCGTTTCGGTAACGCATTGTCATCAAAACGGAAATAAGGTCGCAAAACGGCCTTATTTCCCTCGGAATCGGTCAAATTGCTGCCAACTTGTCGGCGCAGGTTCTCCTTGAAAGACAGGGGAGCCGGGACATGCTTCAGGGAATTCTGGGATTGGCCGTTCTGACGGCGATGGGCACGGGCGTGGCCACCGTGGTGCTGACGGGCTCGTTTCTCTTCGCCTTTCTGACCTATGTGGGCGCCGGCATGTCCGTGCTTCTTTCGATCCTTCTGGCCGAGTACTTTTTCGGTGATCGCGATAGCGAGACCAGTCTTGGCGCGGACGATGCGGGGCTTGCCTCCAACGGCTGACCGCGCGGCGCGCATTGTCGCATTCTCATAGACAAGTGACTTCTGACCGCTAGCTCCGGGCTTGCGGATGGCCACGTTTGTGATAGCGCAAACAGAGGCCCGTGAAAGAGGAGTCCCCCATGAGCGACTGGTGGAAAAGCGCTGTTATCTATCAGGTCTACCCCCGGTCCTTTCAGGACACGACGGGCAACGGCGTCGGCGATTTGCAGGGGATCACGAAGCGCCTCGATCACATCGCGTCTCTCGGCGTGGATGTCGTCTGGCTGTCACCCATCTTCACCTCGCCTCAGGCCGATATGGGCTATGACATCTCGGATCATTGCGATGTCGATCCGCTGTTCGGTACGCTCGATGATTTCGATGCGCTTCTCAGCCGCGCGCACGAGCTGGGTCTCAAGGTGATCGTGGATCAGGTGCCGAGCCACACGTCGGACAAGCACCGCTGGTTCGAGGAAAGCCGCCAGAGCCGCGATAACCCCAAGGCCGACTGGTATGTCTGGGCCGAGGCCAAGCCCGACGGCAGCCCGCCCAACAACTGGCTGTCGGTGTTCGGCGGCCCTGCATGGACATGGGAGCCGCGGCGCAAGCAGTATTTCCTGCACTCGTTCCTCTCGTCGCAACCGCAGATGAATTTCCACAATCCAGATGTCGAGGCTGCCATCCTGGACACGATGAAATTCTGGCTGGATCGCGGGATCGACGGGTTCCGTCTGGACAGCATCAACTACCCGTTCCACGACCCGCAGCTTCGCGACAACCCGCCCCGCGAGGACGCGACCGATGACGAATGGGTCAACCCCTACAACGTGCAGCGCCACGTCTATGACAAGACCCGGCCGGAAACGGTGGGTTTTCTGAAAAACGTCCGCACGCTTCTCGATCAGTACGAGGGCACGATGAGCGTGGGCGAAGTGGGCGAGGGGCGCGGCGCCGCCACGATCATGGGCGAATACACCAAGGGCGACGATCGCCTGCACATGGCCTATTCCTTCGAGATGCTGGGCGGCGCGTTCACGGCCAAGTTCTTTCGCGACGCCATCGGCGGATTTTTCCGCGAAGCGCCGGATGGCTGGCCCTGCTGGGCGTTTTCCAACCATGACGTGATCCGCCATGTCTCGCGCTGGGAGGTGGACCACCGCGACACCGACGCTCTGGCGCGGCAGGGGATCGCGCTGATGGTAAGCCTCGAGGGGACGAAGTGCCTGTATCAGGGCGAAGAGCTGGGCCAGACCGAGACCGAACTGTCCTATGACGAGATCGTGGACCCGCCCGGCCTGAAATTCTGGCCCGAATACAAGGGGCGCGACGGCTGCCGGACGCCCATGGTCTGGGAAGAGAACGCCGATAATGCGGGCTTCACCACAGGTGAGCCGTGGCTGCCGGTCAAACCCGAGCAGGCGCACCGCGCCGTCGATACGCAGGACGGGGTGGCCGGTTCGGTGCTGGAACACTACCGGACGGTGCTGGGTTTTTACCGCGACATGCCGGCCCTTCGGATCGGCACGTCCGAGTTCCTGGAGCCGGGCGAGCCGGTTCTGGCCGTGCGCCGCTGCTGTGACGAGGGCGAGGTTCTTTGCGTCTTCAACCTGTCCTGCAATCCTGTGACGCTCAAGGTGGACGGCGCCGCGACGCCTCTCGGTCCTTCATGCGGCACTCTGACAGAAGACCGGCTGGAGCTTCCGGCGCATGGCTTTGTCTGGCTGGATGGCAAGGACCTCTTGGTCACGCTTTAGTCGCTCTCACACATAAAGCCCTTTTGTTTTGGCTCTGAGGGTTACGAGTGCGAGGACGGTGTTGAGTGTTGGGGTTGGTGTGTTTGTGATCTGGCCGAGTTCGGCGACGGATCGGACGAGGGCGTCGA
>NZ_WUPT01000003.1 GCF_009830125.1 Kangsaoukella pontilimi
GACAACGTGTCGTTCACGGTCGAGCTGATCGCGCCGATCGCGATGGAAGAAAAGCTCCGCTTCGCCATCCGCGAAGGCGGCCGCACCGTCGGCGCAGGCGTCGTCTCGAAAATCATCGAGTAACGGGGCGGCTCGCGAAGCGAACGCACCGGGTGGGTGACAGTCGTTTCCGCAGGAAATGACGAGAGGCCAAGCCACCAGACACAGGGAAAGGCCACCCCATCGGGTGGCCTTTTCGCATTCAGGGACAGGTCAGGCGCTGGCTTCTTCGAAACGAAGTGCGGCGCCGTTGATGCAGTGGATCGGCCGGTCCGGCACTTCGGGCAGCGACACGATGTGACCCAGATGCGAGCCGCAGCGCCGGCAATGCACCTCCATGGCCGCCCGGATTTCGGCAAAGGGATCGCCCATTCGTCCGCCCATCAGGTCCAGATCGGTCAGAACGGTGTCGGGATAGGAATGCCTGAAGAACGCCCAGCCCTTGTCGAGCTTCAGTTTGTGTAGGCTTCTGTAGATCGTCAGATCGCAGCCTTTGCAGCAGTAGGTGCCCGGACGATTTTCTTTCCAGAGAGGGCTGCTTTGAGGCGCCTCCGTGCCGCCCATGCGAAGTATGTGGAATTCGTCCTTTGTCAGCATAGCGCGCCATTCGGCTTCGGACCTTGTGACCTCATAAGTGAACCCGGCCCCCGGATCGGCGGCCTTTGCCGCGCCCGCTCCAAGACCCACAGCCGCGGCTGCAGTGCCTGTCATGAAGCCGCGTCGGCCAATTCCCTGACGTTCCGTTCCCGTGTCAGTCATGTCGCTTCTCCCGCTTGAGCCTTCTCCGAACATGGCAAGGCGCGCGGTCACATGCCAATGAACTCCGCGCGACTACGGCGTGTGTCCGTCGGCTTTATTTCCCAGTGAAAACTTGCTAAACGCAGATATCCGCGATGGAGGGAGCCATGGACCAGCAACTCTGAACCCTGAATTTCCAACTCAGACGAGAGCTGTTCCATGCCTGCACACTTCCCCCTGCCGGAGACCCGGCATCCCCTTATTCTGCCCGACGGGACGCCCCACGAGGGCACCGTTTTTCTGAAAGCCGTCATCGATCATCCGAACTGGGAGGTGGGGGATTATTCCTATGCCTCCAGCTTCGATCCGCCCGAGGACTGGGCCGCGCGCCTTGCGCCGTGGCTTCATCCCGGCACGCCCGAAAGCCTGAGGATCGGACGGTTCTGCCAGATCGCGGATGGCGTGCGCTTCGTCACCGCCTCGGCCAATCACCGCTATGACGGGATTTCGACCTATCCTTTCGCCATCTTCGACGGCTTCGGGGATCGTCCGTCCCTGCCGTCGTGGACGCCCGAGAACTTTCCCGACACCGTGATCGGCAATGACGTCTGGATCGGCGCGGGGGCGATGATCCTGCCGGGTGCCCGGATCGGCAGCGGCGCGATCATCGGCGCGGGTGCGGTCGTGAAAGGCGAGGTGCCGCCCTATGCCGTCATGGGCGGCAACCCGGCGCGCGTGATCCGCCGCCGCTTTGACGAGGCGTGCATTGCCGGACTTCTGGACATCGCCTGGTGGGACTGGCCCATCGAGGACATTCTCGCCGCCGAGAGCGAGATTGCCGGCGGCGACATCGCGGCGCTGAGACGGATTGCGGCGGCACGGGCCTGATGGGCTTCATTCGGCGCTTGATTCCGTCAGGCACGTCGAATAACCAAGCGCTCGGTCTTAGGGGTGTAGCTCAGTTGGTAGAGCATCGGTCTCCAAAACCGAGGGTCGGGGGTTCGAGTCCCTCCGCCCCTGCCAGACCGAACCGGTGACAGGTTGTGCGGCCCGCATGGGCTGCCTATCTGACCACCGAGAGAGCAGAGGAACACGAAAGCATGGCGACAAACCCGCTTCAGTTCGTACAGCAGACCCGGGCCGAGATCGCCAAGGTGGTCTGGCCGACCCGTCGCGAGGTCGTTCTGACGTCGGCGATGGTGTTCCTTCTGTCCATCGTGACTGCGGCGTTCTTCTTTCTCGTCGACTGGATCATTCGCCAGGGGCTTCAGGGCATCCTGACCTTCTTCGGCTGATCGGCGCTTTTCACTGTCAGCCCTCTTGAATTCACGGGGGTCTGGCGGTAAGTCACCCGCAACGAGGCGTGCACGTGGTGCACGCCCCTTTTGTTTCCGGGACAAGCGTCCCGCAAGCCGGGAAGGACGGACATAAGATGGCCAAGCGCTGGTATTCCGTGAGCGTGCTTTCGAACTTCGAGAAGAAGGTCGCCGAGCAGATTCGCCAATCGGTCGAGGATGCCGGTCTTCAGGACCAGATCGAAGAGGTTCTGGTCCCGACCGAAGAGGTCATCGAGATCCGCCGGGGCAAGAAGGTCACCGCCGAACGCCGCTTCATGCCGGGTTACGTGCTCGTGCGGATGGAGATGTCGGACGAGGGCTATCACCTGATTAACTCGATCAACCGCGTCACCGGTTTCCTTGGCCCGCAAGGCCGCCCGATGCCCATGCGCGACGCCGAGGTCGAGGCGATCCTTGGCCGCGTCGAGGAAGGCGAAGCCGCGCCGAAGCTGCTGATCAGCTTCGAGGTGGGCGAGAAGGTCAAGGTCAACGACGGCCCGTTCGAAGACTTCGACGGCACCGTGGAAGAGGTCGACGACGACAACCAGCGCCTGAAGGTGACCGTGTCGATCTTCGGCCGCGCCACGCCGGTCGAACTGGAATTCGGTCAGGTCTCGAAGCAGGTCTGACAGCCCGTCAGGGCTTGAAATGTTGGCACGTCCCGTGTACGTGCCCGCAGTCCCCAATGGGGACACTTCATGTGGGAGGCGAGGCGATCGCGATCGTCGGACCGGACCACATCAACCACAGCCCGAGGGACGCGTCCCGAGGGTGTTGAGAAAGGAAGAAACCGATGGCTAAGAAAGTCATGGGGCAGCTGAAGCTTCAGGTGCCCGCCGGTCAAGCGAACCCCTCTCCGCCGGTTGGTCCGGCTCTGGGTCAGCGCGGCATCAACATCATGGAATTCTGCAAGGCGTTCAACGCCAAGACGCAGGAGATGGAGCAGGGCGCACCCTGCCCGACCATCATCACCTACTATCAGGACAAGTCGTTCTCGATGGAAATCAAGACGCCGCCCGCGTCTTATTTCCTGAAGAAGGCGGCCAAGCTGAAGTCGGGTGCCAAGGCCCCCAGCCGTGAAACGGTTGGCACCGTCACCACCAAGCAGCTCCGCGAAATCGCCGAGGCCAAGATGAAGGACCTCAACGCGAACGACGTCGAACAGGCGATGAAGATCATCCTCGGCTCGGCGAAGTCGATGGGTATCGAGGTGAAAGGGTAAGTCATGGCGAAGCTTGGAAAACGTACCCGCGCCGCGCGCGAGGCTTTCAACGGCAAGGAAAATCTGACCGTTGCCGAGGCCGTCAGCCTGATCAAGGCGAACGCCAATGCGAAATTCGACGAAACCGTCGAGATCGCGATGAACCTTGGCGTCGACCCGCGCCACGCCGACCAGATGGTTCGCGGTTCGGTCACGCTGCCGAACGGCACCGGCAAGGATGTGCGCGTCGCCGTCTTCGCTCGTGGCCCCAAGGCCGACGAGGCCAAGGAAGCCGGCGCCGATATCGTCGGTGCCGAAGACCTGATGGAAACCATTCAGGGTGGCACGATCGACTTCGACCGCTGCATCGCGACCCCGGACATGATGCCGATCGTCGGCCGTCTGGGTAAGGTGCTTGGCCCCCGGAACCTGATGCCGAACCCCAAGGTCGGCACCGTGACCATGGACGTCGCGGATGCCGTCAAGGCTGCCAAGGGCGGTCAGGTGACCTTCAAGGCCGAAAAGGCCGGCGTGGTTCACGCAGGCGTCGGCAAGGTCTCGTTCGACGAGGCCAAGCTGGTCGAGAACGTGCTCGCCTTCGTCGATGCCGTCTCGAAGGCGAAGCCGACCGGCGCCAAGGGCACCTACATGAAGAAAGTCGCTCTTTCTTCGACGATGGGTCCCGGCGTGACCGTCGACGTTCAGTCCGCTACCGGCAACTGATCGCGCCTCAGACAGGGCCACGGCCCAAACGACTTCCAGAAGGGCGTCCCATTGGGGCGCCCTTTTTCGTTGTGTGCAAAAAGCGTCAGCTTTCCGGGCCTTCGGACCTGCCACATTTTTGCCGTTGTTTTGTCTAAAGTCTTTCCTTAGCGAGGAAAGCAACTGGCGGAATTTACAGCGCCGGAAGCATTGAGAGACGAGTATGAGCCTGTCCGAGGAGTCTGACCTCACACTCAAGTGGGGTCCCGCGGTCGAAGGAACTGCATCGGGTCAGATCGGCTGGAGCGCCGACCTGACAGGCTTGGACTTTTCGCCACCCTATACTTTCGCCAGCTTTGAAGCCGAAGTGGACGCGGCCTTTACCGCTTGGGAAAACGTGGCCGCCGTCGACTTCATCGAGGTCGACGCGAGCAGCGCCGATGTCTTCTTCTCCGTAGGCGTTCTGGATGATGTGGCGGCGGCCGGCGTCGCCTGGATCAGCTATTTCGACTATGGCGATATCGGTGTCATCGACGAAGGCCGCGTCACCATGGACGGGGATCGCCTGTGGTCGCCCGATGGCGAGGGACCTGGCTCGGACTTTTTCGCGGTCGCCCTGCACGAAATCGGGCATATTCTCGGCCTGAGTCATATTTTCGACGACACCGAAATCATGAATCCCGTCGTCAGGGTCGACGAACTGGGCGACAAGGACATCGCCGCCATTCAAAGCCTCTACGGCACCGATGGCAGCGGTCCGGAAGAACCGGAGTCGAGCACGCCGCTGAGTGTGTCGAGCGGTGCATCGGACGATGACGGCGGCGGCGGGGGTGCCGGCGCATTGTTGCTTGGCCTTCTGGGCGCGCTCTTCGCTTTCTTCTTCGGCGGCCCCACGGGTGCGGCAGTGGCCTTCGCGGGCAGGGTGCCAGACGAGACCGGCGATGCCGACGACAGCGACGGCCTGCCTGACCTCGATCCCGATTTCGACCTGCCGCAGATCATGGTCCACGAGCACGCGGTCTATCTTGAGGGCGAGGGGCACGCACATGGCTGCTGCGACTGCGACGGCCCCTGCGTTCACGAGCATCAGCCGGAAGACCTGCTGGCGTTCTGACCTTAGTCGAACATCCCCGCCACACGACCCAGCAGCATGAACGCGCGGGCCGTGCGGGTGTTGGTCAGCATGATGACCTCCTGATCCGACAGACCTCCGATCACTTGCGCCAGCGTCTGATCGAAGGTGCGCAGGAAGTGGTGCGCCGCATCCCGGAAGATCGAGTCCTGCCGCATCCGCGCGGCGCTGAGCGCAAGGCTCGACCGGTCCCGCACGCCGCCGAGCCCCGAAATGGCACGCCCGCGCTCACCTTCAGCGAAGCGGCGCCAGACCTCGGGCCGGGCACGGTCGGGCGTCAGGTCGTCCATGTAGATGCCGTCCTGGCTGAGAAGCGTCAGGATGTCCTGACTGGCGGTGATCAGCCGCGCGGCGCGGCGATCGGCCAGCGCACGGCGAAGCGCGTCGAATCCGGCGCGATCCTCGGCCGTCTCGGGAAAGTTCAGCGCGACGATGAAATCCTCGGTCGAGACAGGGTTCCCGAAGATTTCGGCGGGCGTGCCAAGGGCCAGATCAGGCTGATCCCCTCCGGACTGGACCGGGTTGCGCTGAGGCTCGGCCACGGGGCGCTGCGGGGCTGGCTGTTCCGCGCCTGAACGGATCGAGACGAACTCGGTCAGCGCATGTTCCGTCCGCTTCTGCGCCTCGGTCAGCGCATCGATCTTGCGCTCGACGCCGGGTGTCATGGCCGTTGCCGCCATCTGGGCCTGACCCACATAGAGCTGCCGCATCGCGTCCATGGACGCCTGAAGCCGTTCGCTCTCGTCTCGCATCACGCGGGCGCTCTTCACCGCGATAGCGGCGATCCAGATCAGCGCCACGGGCATGACGACGGCAAGAACCGCGACGAGAAAGCGGAGCGGTCCCAGTTCGGTCCCGTTCCCCAGACCGACAGACAACAGGAACACCGCACAGCCAAGAAACCAGACGGCGCTCAGCGCCAGCGCGATCCGTTCGGCGGCGTCAAGCCCCGCCCGCGCGTTCAAACGGCTATAAATGCCCAGATCAACCGGCGGCTTGGGCGGCGTGTCGGACATGGCTGGGCGGCCCCCGTTCTCAGGAATACTCGATCTTCAGGATCTCGTAGGCGCGTTCGCCACCGGGCGTGCGGACCTCGACGCTATCGCCCTCATCCTTGCCGATCAGGGCGCGGGCCAGCGGCGACTTGATGTTGAGCTTGCCCTTTTCCAGGTCGGCCTCGGGTTCGCCCACGATCTGGTAGGTCTTTTCCTCGTCCGTATCCTCGTCGACCAGCGTCACGACGGCGCCGAACTTGATCGTGCCGGACAGTTTCGACGTGTCGATGACCTCGGCCAGCGACAGGATGCCTTCCAGCTCCTTCACGCGGCCCTCGATAAAGCTCTGCTTTTCGCGGGCGGCGTGGTACTCGGCGTTCTCGCTCAGGTCGCCATGTTCGCGCGCCTCCGCGATCGCCCGGATGACCGCCGGACGTTCTTCAGATTTGAGCTTCTTCAGTTCTTCGTTCAGGGCCGCATGCCCCGCACGGGTCAGTGGTATCTTTTCCATGAATCAGCCTTTCAGCTTGCGCGTAGCGGCTTGGTAACACCCCGCCGTTAATTCAAGCGGGCAGGCGAAAGTCAATAGCGAGATCGGTGGCCTTCCGCCTACCAAAAAGCGGGGGAAAAGAGAGCGGAAATGCGTTTTTTCATACGTTGGGCCCTTGTCTATTTCCTCGTCGCCACGGCGCTCAACTTTCTGTTGCGTCAGGATGCGTCGGTCACGGGACTGACCTTCCTCGGCCTGACGGTGAATGTGTTCAGCGTCTTCAAGATCGCTTTCCCCATAACGGCTGCCATCCTGATCGGTTCCTGGTTCGCAAGCTCCGATCCGAAGGACTTCGTCCGGCGCCTCGCGAATGGCTTTCTGACGCTCGTGGTCTGCTGCCTGTTCCTGTCCGGGTTTTCGTCGGTCAAGACACTTCTGCCGCTTCTGGCTGAGGCGCTTGGTCAGACGCCTTTCTTCGCCGATCCGCTGTTCGCGGCGCTTGACCGCGCCATTCACTTCGGGGTCGATCCCTGGCGCTTTGCCCATGCCGCGACCGAGGCGGTCGGCTGGACCGATTTCGTTCATCACTCGGCGCTTGCCTACGGTCTCTGGTGGGCTATTCCCGCTTTTTACCTGCCTGCGATCATGGTTCTGCTGGGCGACGGCGAGGCGCGGCAGAGGCATTACCTCGTCCTCTATTTCTTTTGCTGGATCCTGCTGGGCAACATTCTGGCGCTGGTCGGCCTGTCGGCTGGCCCGGTCTATTATGACCGTCTGTTCGGAACCGAAATGTATGTCGATCTGAACGAAAGGCTCGCCGCGGCGGGGATCGCCGGCTCGTGGTTCGGAGATGTGCAGGAAAAGCTCTGGCTCGCCTTTGCCGAACAGCAGCAGGCCATCGGGTCGGGCATCTCGGCCTTTCCCAGCCTCCATGTCGCCATGGCGACCGTCACAGCGCTCTACCTTGGCGAGAAGCACCGCTTCCTCGGCCTGATCGGATGGGCGTTCTTCGCCGCCGTGCTCTTCGTCTCGGTCTGGATCGGCTATCACTATGCGATCGACGGATATTTCTCGGTCGCTGCGGTTCTGGCGCTTCATTGGGCACTGAAACGCGGTTTCCTGCGAAATCTCGTCACGTCGGATCGAAACGACGCCCCGTCGCAATTGACCCCGCGCGCCCCGGCTGAATAAGTCACTCCCCAAGCGGAACACTTGTGGGAGAGGCCCTCATGGCCGAGATCGAGCGCGAAAGCATGGAATACGACGTCGTGATCGTGGGCGCGGGGCCGGCAGGCCTGTCCGCGGCGATCAGACTGAAGCAACTGGATGCCGACCTTAATGTGGTGGTTCTGGAAAAAGGGTCCGAGGTCGGCGCGCATATCCTCTCGGGAGCCGTTCTGGATCCGGTCGGCCTGAATGCTCTGATCCCTGACTGGAAGGAGAAGGGCGCTCCTCTGAACGTACCGGTCAAGGACGACAACTTCTACATGCTGGGCGAGGCGGGTCAGATCCGCGTCCCAAACTGGCCGATGCCGCCCCTGATGAACAACCACGGCAATTACATCGTCTCGATGGGCAATGTCTGCCGCTGGATGGCGGAGCAGGCCGAGGAGATGGGCGTCGAGATCTTCCCCGGTATGGCCTGCTCGGAACTGGTCTACGGCGAGAACGGCGAAGTGAAGGGCGTCGTCGCGGGTGAGTTCGGCAAAAACGCCGATGGCACGCCGGGCGACGGCTACGAGCCGGGGATGGAGCTTCTCGGCAAATACGTCTTCCTGGGCGAAGGCGTACGCGGATCGCTCTCGAAAGAGGTGATCGCCAAATACGAGCTCGACAAGAACTCCGAGCCGCAGAAATACGGCCTTGGCATGAAGGAAATCTGGGAGATCGACCCCGCCAAACATCGCGAGGGCTCGGTCACCCACACGATGGGCTGGCCCCTTGGCAGCAACGCCGGCGGCGGATCGTTCATCTACCACCTCGACAACAATCAGGTCTATGTCGGCTTCGTGGTGCATCTGAACTACCAGAACCCGCACCTGTTCCCCTACATGGAATTCCAGCGCTTCAAGCACCATCCGATGGTCGCGAAGCTGCTCGAAGGCGGCAAGCGCATCGCCTATGGCGCACGTGCGATCACCGAGGGCGGCTATCAGTCCATGCCCGAGGCGGCATTCCCCGGCGGCGCGCTTCTTGGCTGTTCCGTGGGTCTCGTCAACCTCCCGCGCATCAAGGGCAACCACAACGCCATGCTCTCGGGCAAGGCGGCTGCCGAGCACGCCTACGCGGCCATTCAGACCGGGCGCTACGGCGATGTCCTCGACGGCTATACCACCGAGCTGAAGGAAGGCCCCATTGGTCGCGACCTGAAGAAGGTGCGGAATGTAAAGCCGCTCTGGTCCAAGCGCGGGCTTCTGGCCTCGCTCGCCGTGGGCGGGTTCGACATGTGGACGAATACGTTCGGGTTCTCGCTTCTTGGAACGATGGGCCACGGCAAGACCGACGCGGCGGCCACCGGGGAGGCGTCGAAGCACAAGCCCATCGACTACCCCAAGCCCGACGGCAAGCTGTCCTTCGACCGGCTGACCAATGTGTCCTTCTCGATGACGAACCACGAGGAAAGCCAGCCCGCGCATCTCAAGCTCAAGGACCCGTCGATCCCGGTTTCGGTCAACCTGCCGAAATACGCCGGACCCTCGGCGCGGTACTGCCCGGCGGGCGTATACGAGTTCGTGGGCGAGGGGGACGACACGAAGTTCCAGATCAACTTCCAGAACTGCGTCCACTGCAAGACTTGCGACATCAAGGATCCGAGCCAGAACATCAACTGGACGGTCCCGCAGGGCGGCGACGGGCCCAATTACCCGAATATGTAACGGGATTGTCAGTGCGGGCGGCAAATCCGCCCGCCCGCATTGCACGGCCCCTAAGGGCGGACTAGGTTTTCGACAACCGCCGCTTGGAAAGGCCACATGATGACGCTTCGCACCGTTCTGACCCTCGTCACGGCCCTTGGCGTGGCTCTGCCCGCCACGGCAGACAATTCGGGCAGCTATCTGGCTGCGCGCTCGGCGATCATCGCGAACGACTTTGCCGAGGCCGCCGAATACTACAGCCGCGCGCTGGCCCGCGATCCGGCAAATCCTGCGCTTCTCGAAAACGCGATGACCGCGTATCTCGGCATCGGAAATGCCGAACGCGCGGTGCCTGCCGCGCGCCGCATGATGCAGACCGGTGCCCAAAGTCAGGTCGCGGGACTGATCCTCCTCGGCGATGACGCGAAGACCGGCAACTGGGATTCCCTTCTTGCCGACCTTCAGGCGGGTCAAACCGTTGGTCCGCTCTTCGACGGGCTTATTGCAGCCTGGGCCGAAGTGGGCGCAGGCCGGATGAGCGAGGCGCTCGACGCCTTTGACGAAGTTGCCTCGAACGCCGGTGTCGAAGCCTTCGGACTCTATCACAAGGCGCTTGCGCTGGCGTCGGTCGGAGATTTCGAGAGCGCGGCGGAGATTTTCGCGGGCGAGGCAGGGACCATGCTGCGCCTGACCCGTCGGGGCATCATCGCTTATGCGCAAATCCTGTCCCAGCTCGAGCGGAACGAGGATGCGATCGACCTGATCGATCAGACCTTCGGTTCGGTGGCGGACCCCACGCTGGTCGCGCTTCGGTCCACACTGGAAGCGGGTGACAGCGTTGCTTTCGACACCGTGCAAAACCCTGCTGACGGCGTGGCCGAAGTCTACTTCTCCATCGCCAACGCCCTCGCAGGCGAGGCGCAGGACAGCTACACGCTGCTTTACGGGCGGATGACGCTGCACCTGCGCCCCGACCATGTGGACGCGCTTCTGCTCACCGCCGAATTGCTCGAAAACCTCGAACGCTACGACCTTGCGACCGAGGTCTATAACTCGGTCCCCGCTGACGATCCGTCCTTCCACGCCGCCGAGCTGGGCCGCGCCGCTGCGCTCCGCCAGTCGGGCAACACCGAAGCCGCCATCGAGGTGCTGCGTGGCCTTCAGAAGTCCCACGGCGATCTGCCTCTGGTCCACGTCACTCTGGGCGACACGCTCCGTGGTCTCGACCGTTACGATGAGGCGATCCCCGCGTATGACCGCGCACTCAGCCTGATCGAGACGCCCGAAGAGCAGCACTGGGTGATGTTCTTCGCCCGCGGCATTGCCCATGAGCGGACCGACAACTGGCCGCAGGCCGAAGCCGACTTCCGCAAGGCGCTGGAACTTCGCCCCGAGCAGCCGCAGGTGCTGAACTATCTCGGCTATTCGTTCCTTGAGATGCAGACCAACATGGAAGAGGCGCTGGACCTGATCGAGCGCGCTGTCGCGCTGCGCCCGGACTCGGGTTACATCGTCGACAGCCTCGGCTGGGGTCTCTACCGCCTCGGCCGCTATGAAGAGGCGGTCGGACACATGGAGCGCGCTGTCGAGCTTATGCCGGTCGATCCCGTGGTCAACGATCACCTGGGCGATGTCTATTGGGCCGTGGGCCGCGAGCGCGAGGCCGAGTTCCAGTGGCACCGCGCCCTGTCCTTCATTGACGAGGACGGCTCGAGTGATGCCGACCCGGACCGTATTCGCCGCAAGCTGGAAATCGGTCTGGACGCCGTCCTTGAAGAAGAGGGGGCACCGCCGCTCGAGGTTGCGAACGACGATGGTTGAAGTCTTCGCCCCGGCGAAGGTCAATCTGAGCCTCCATGTCACCGGCCAGCGGCCTGACGGTTATCATCTGCTCGATTCCTATGTTTGTTTTGCGGACATCGGCGACCGTGTGACCGTCGCGAAGGCGGACGAGACGTCGCTATCCGTCACGGGCCCCTTCGCCAAAGCTATCCCGACAGGCGCGGATAACCTCGTACTGCGTGCCGCAGAGCTTCTTGGCGTTTCGGCACACATCACGCTTGAGAAGAACCTTCCCGCCGCCGCGGGGATCGGGGGAGGCTCTTCCGACGCCGCTGCCACGCTCATGGCGTTAACCGATCTCTACAATATTCCCGTGCCCGACCGGGACGCCGTGCTGACTTTGGGTGCCGACGTGCCGGTCTGTCTTATGCGCGGCCAGGTGCGAATGCGCGGTATTGGCGACGACCTCGCGTATATCACCGAAAGCCGAATGGGTTGGCCCATGGTTCTGGTCAACCCCGGCGTCTCAGTCTCAACGCCCGAAGTATTCCGAAGACTGGCGCGGAAAACGAACGAGCCGATGCCGGATGACATCCTTGAGGATACCTACAACGAGTTTCCGGACTGGCTGGGACATCAGCGCAAC
The DNA here is from genome assembly GCF_009830125.1 of Kangsaoukella pontilimi. GTDB lineage: Bacteria > Pseudomonadota > Alphaproteobacteria > Rhodobacterales > Rhodobacteraceae > Kangsaoukella > Kangsaoukella pontilimi. Next base: position 11,918 of record NZ_WUPT01000003.1, read on the forward strand.
GACCTGGAAGCGCCCGCAATAGAGTTGGAGCCGGTCATCCTGGACGTGCTCGATGCGCTGCGCGCCGAAACTGGATGCAGGATCGCGCGCATGTCGGGGTCCGGGGCTACATGTTTCGCCCTCTTCGATGAGGACGATCAGGCTTCCGATGCTGTCGCCGCCATCCGCGACGCGCATCCTGACTGGTGGGCCGTGGTCGCGATCAGCTGATCCGCGCCACAACGTAATCCGCAAGGTCGATCAGTATCTGTCGCAGCTCGTGCTCGGGCAGGCGCCGCATCGCGTTCTTCGCGGTCTCGGACCAGCCAAGCGCCTCTCTCCGGGTCGCCTCTATCGCGCCATGCTTGCGGATCAGCTCGAGTGCGGTTTCCAGATCGCTCTCCTCCTGCCGGCCCTTCTCGATGGTCCGGACCCAGAAGGCGCGTTCGTCCTCGTCCGCCGCCGCAATGGTCTTGATGATCGGCATCGTCAGCTTTCGCTCACGGAAATCGTCGCCCACGTTCTTGCCGGTCTCTGCCGCGTCGCCTGCGACGTCCAGCAGATCGTCGGCCATCTGGAACGCGATACCGAGAGCGTCACCATAGGTACGAAGCGCGTCGACCTCGTCGTCAGGCCGGTCCGCGATCACGCCGCCCACCTCGGTGGCGGCTGCGAAGAGCGCAGCTGTCTTGCCGCGCACGACCTGCAGGTAAATCTCTTCCGTCGTCGCAAGGTTCGCCGCAGCAGTCAGTTGCAGCACCTCGCCCTCGGCGATGGTCGCTGCGGCGTTGCTGAGGATGCGCAGGACGTCCAGAGACCCGGTATCCGTCATCAACTGGAACGAGCGGGCGAACAGGTAGTCCCCTACCAGCACAGAGGACTTGTTGTCCCAGAGCAGGTTCGCCGTGGGACGACCGCGTCGCTGATCGCTTTCGTCGACGACATCGTCATGGAGCAGCGTCGCGGTGTGTATGAACTCGACCGTGGCGGCAAGCCGGACGTGGTTGTCGCCCTCATAACCGCAGAGCCGCGCGGCAGCGAGCGTCAGCATCGGGCGCAGCCGTTTGCCTCCGGCTTCGACCAGATGCGCCGTCACCTCCGGAATGCGCGGTGCGTGTTCCGAGGCCATCCGCTCGCGGATCAGGCCGTTCACCCGCGCCATATCGTCTTCCAACATCGCGGCAAGGCGTTCGTGGGGCTTGTCGGTCTTGGCTTGGTCCAGGCTCATCACAGGCTCGTCAGGTCGCTCGACATTGGGGCGTGTCTGCCCTTAAGTCCGATTTGATGAAAGAGCTTATACGCAGCAACGACCCGACCGTGATCGCCTTTGCCTCGGCCCTTCTTGAAGGCGAGGGTATAGAGGTGTTTCAGATGGACGTCCACATGAGCGTCCTCGAAGGCTCCATCGGCATATTGCCGCGCCGCCTTATGGTGCGCGACGCTGACCACTTCCGCGCCAGCGCGGTGTTGACGGACAACGATATCCCCACGGGCCGATGACGGACACCACCGACGATGGCTTTCTGGGAGGGCGGCTGAGGCTCTTGCAGCCGAAGGCGGGGTACCGGGCAGGGGTCGATCCCGTTCTGCTTGCCGCGGCTGTGCCCGCCCGAGCGGGTGAAAGCGTCCTCGATATTGGCTGCGGCGTTGGGGCGGCAATGCTCTGCCTCGGACGGCGGGTGCCCGGCCTCGACCTTTTGGGAGTGGAACGTCACGAGCGTCTGGCGGCGCTCGCCCTTGAGAATGCCCGCCGTAACGATATCCCGGCCGAGATCGTCGTCGCTGATCTTCTGAATCTCCCGAAGGATGTCAGGGAGCGGTCATTCGACCATGTGATCACAAACCCGCCCTTCTTCGATCGCGCCAAAGGCTCACCGGCCGGTCGCGAGGACAAGGAGGCGGGGCGAGGAGAGACGGTGCCCCTTTCCGACTGGCTCGATGCGTCTCTCCGGCGGCTGGGCCCGCGAGGTCGCCTGAGCGTGATCCAGCATGCCGGCCGACTGCCGGACATTCTGACCGGACTTGCGGCTAGGCTTGGCGACATAACGGTCCTGCCAATCTGCGCCCGACAGGGTCGCGATGCCAGTCTGGTCATCGTCACGGGCCGGAAGGGTAGCAGGGCAGCAGCCCGCATCGCCTTCCCCTTCGTCATGCACGAAGGCGCGGCGCATCTGCGCGACGGGGACGATTACGCGCCTGAGGCGCGCGCGGTACTGCGTGAGGGTGCGCCCCTGCCGCTTGCGGATTAAGGAATCCTTAGCTTTCGGCGGCCTACGATCATTCTCACGCCTCATTGTCCAAGGCGCGTGACACGAATCGACTTTCGTGATCGACTGAAAGGACAGCACCAATATAGGAGGACGACGATGAGCTTGAGTTCGCATGTGCAGGAACTCCGGAAGAAACATCATTCTCTCGAGATGCAGGTGGAAGAGGCTCAAAGAAGCCCGGCTGTGGATGACCTGACTCTCACGTCCCTCAAAAAGCAGAAACTGAAGATCAAGGAAGAGATCGCGCGCCTGACCCAGTCAGCTCACGCCTGACATGGTTTCGGCCTCGGCCGCCGTGATGAAACGGCGGCCGATATCCAGCTTCTGAAACTCGGCGACTTCGCCTTCGATCCAGTCGAGAAAGGCCTTGATATGAGGCCGCGTCTCGGCCCCCGCGGGGCAGAGAAGCCGATAATGTGCTTCCGTCGTGATCGACAGATCGAAGGGCATAACCAACCTCCCTTCCAGAAGATCGCGTGCCGCAAGCGACACGCGCCCCAAGATCACTCCGCCGCCCGTCAATGCCGAGTCGATCGCATGGTCCGCCTGACTGAAGCGCGGCCCGCCTGATGGTGGGGCGTCGAGTCCCGCAGCGCGGAACCATGTCGGCCACTGTACCGATGGTCTCAGAAACGCCGTATCGTCTTGGTGAAGCAGCGTTACTGAGAGCAGATCTTCCGGCGATTTCAGCGAGCGCGCGACCTCTGGAGTGGTCATCGGTGTCAGCCATTCCCGGATGATAGGTTTCGAAAACAGCCCGTCATCGCCCTGTCCCAGCCCGAAGCGGATGGCCACATCGACGTCGTCACGCAAGAAATCCAGTAGCCTGAGCGTTGCTGTGAATCTCAATTCGATATCGGGATGGGCCGTCGCGAAGGCGAAAAGCCTCGGGGCCAGCCACTTCGCCGTGATCGCCGGTCCGGCGGTCACCGTCACGACCGAGTTATCCGCAGCGCGCCGCGTCGTTCGCCAAGCCGCGCTGAGCGCCGCGAAGGCGTCCCGCGTACCGGGGGCCAGCATCCGTCCCGCCTCGGTCAGTTCCACAGCCCGGTTCAGGCGACGAAAGACCGACGCTCCGAGATGCTCCTCAAGCGACTTGATTTGAAAGGACAGAGCGGCCGGCGTGACGTTCAACTCCTCTGCCGCTTTCTGAAACGACATGTGTCGAGCGGCGGCATCAAATGCACGCAGTGCAGTCAGCGGAGGCAGGCGATCATTCATATCAGTTAAATATTACTTATCTGAAAGCTGGTAAAGTCTCGTTTGTGGGAAAGCATATCAGGGCGCATATAGGGATCAGAATAGAAATGCTGATTTGAAGGAACGCCAGATGTTCGAATCCACCGCAAATGCCCGTACCCGCGACGCGATCCGTAACGCCCATGCCGAGCGTGGTGCAGCCCTCACCGGTTTTGTCCGGAAGCTGTTTTCGTCCCGTCACTGATCGTTGCAAGCGCAGTCACGGACATGAAAAGGGCCGGTCGCTGGACCGGCCCTTTTTATCGCCATTGATCGGGGATCAGACGAAGAACTGTGCCCCGTTGGCCGAGATCGTCGAGCCGTTGATGAAGCCCGCATCGTCGGATGCCAGAAACACGACGCAACGCGCGATTTCTTCCGGTTCGCCGAGACGGCCAGCCGGGATCTGCGGGATGATGCGCTCGTTCAGAACCTTTTCCGGGATCGCGCGAACCATTTCGGTGCCGATGTAACCGGGGCAGATGGCGTTGGCGGTGATGCCCTTCGCCGCGCCTTCCTGCGCCAGCGACTTCACGATGCCCAGGTCGCCCGCTTTGGTCGCGGCATAGTTCACCTGACCGGCCTGGCCCTTCTGACCGTTGATCGACGAGATCACGATGACCCGGCCGAAGCCACGGTCGCGCATCCCGCCCCAGACCGGGTGGATGGTGTTGAATACGCCGGTGAGGTTGGTGTCGATCACCTCTTTCCACTGCTCGGGCGTCATCTTGTGGAAGAAGGCGTCGCGCGTGATGCCCGCGTTTGCCACGACCACGTCGATCGGGCCGAGGTCGGCTTCGATCTGTGCCAGACCGGCTTTCGATTCCTCGTAATCGCCGACGTTCCACTTGTAGGTCTTGATCCCGGTCTCTTCGGTGAAGGCGGCGGCCTTCTCGTCATTGCCGGCATAGGTCGCGGCGACCTCATAGCCCTCGGCCTTGAGTGCCTTCGAAATGGCTTCACCAATACCCCGGCTGCCACCGGTCACTACTGCAACACGTCCCATCTATTCCTCCTTGGACCTCTGGGTGTCCCGTATGAATGCGGCTCCGTCGTCTCGTCCCAGATCCCATGTCGCTGTCAGCTTGTCGGGATCGGTGAAGTCGATCTTGTCCGCAGGTGTCTCTTTCGATGGCGCCACATACCGTCGCGACGCGATTCCGGGCAACCGGCGATATTGTCGCGTCAAAAGCACCAGAGTCGAGCCCTCATTGGGGTCCGGCATCGGTGCCTGATCTGCCATGCCGCCGTCGATAACCGGTTTTCCGTGCCATTCCGGCGTTTGGAAAAGCGGGGGAATGGTCGCCGCAGCACAAACCAGATCGGCCAGTTCGCCGCCCCGCGCCGCCGCGCGCGCATCGACAAGCTCCGATCCCATGCCTGCTGTTTCGGCCCAGTTGAAATGCGGCGAGTTCACCACGTGAAGCTCGGCCTCATAGGCCACGGTCATGGCTGCTCCGGTCAGCCCGGACAGACGCGCGCTCGGCGCATATCCGATCAGGATCTGAAAGGCGGGGCCATCCGCGATCCGGGCCTGCGCGGTTTCGTCGAGTACCTTGTGGACGACCTCGTCATAGACGCGCTGATGGGGCGTCCTGCCATCCTCGTCGTTCAGCATGTCCTCAAGGGTGGCGTTATAGGCCTCCTCCTCGAAGGCGGCGCGCATGCAGTCGAGAAGCGTTCTCTCTGCTCCGCCCAGCCAGGCCGCGCCGGCCAGCGCCCCGCCGGACACGCCCGTCACCCTCTTGGGCGAGAGCGAGACATGCCGTCCGAGCTCCTCCATGAAGCCGCCCTGCCAGAAGCAGCGCAGGCCTCCGCCCGAGAACACGATCTGGTCGAAAGTCAGAGTCATCCTGCCAGAACACTCCCGTGCATTCTTCTTGGCGAAAATACTCCGGGGGTGAATTTGCATGAAATGCAAAGAGGGGGCAGAGCCCCCTCTTCACCGCGACCAGCGATAGCTGGGCGCAACAGGATCAATCGCGCTCGACGCACATCGCGACGCCCATGCCGCCGCCGATGCAGAGCGTGGCGAGGCCTTTCTTGGCACCGCGCCGCTTCATCTCGAAGAGAAGCGTGTTCAGGACACGCGCACCGGACGCGCCGATCGGGTGGCCGATGGCGATGGCGCCGCCGTTCACGTTCACGATCTCGGGGTCCCAGCCCATATCCTTGTTCACCGCGCAGGCCTGAGCCGCGAACGCCTCGTTGGCTTCGACAAGATCGAGGTCCGTGACCTTCCAGCCTGCCTTGTCCAGAGCCTTGCGGCTGGCATAGACGGGGCCAACGCCCATTACCGCCGGGTCGAGACCCGCAGTGGCGTAGGACACAATACGGGCCAGCGGCTCGATCCCGCGCTTTTCGGCGTTCTCGGCACTCATCAGCAGGACGCCTGCGGCACCATCGTTCAGGCCGCTCGCGTTACCAGCCGTGACGGACCCTTCCTTGGTGAAGGCGGGGCGCAGCTTCTGCATGTTCTCGATGGTCGCGCCGTGCCGAATGTATTCGTCCTTGTCCACGACGATATCGCCCTTCCGGGTCTTGACGGTAAAGGCCATGACTTCGTCATCGAACTTGCCGGCCTTCTGCGCGGCTTCGGCCTTGTTCTGGCTGGCCAGCGCGAACTCGTCCTGCTGCTCACGGCCGATCTGCCACTGCTCGGCCACGTTTTCGGCGGTCTGGCCCATGTGGTAGCCGTTGAACGCATCCCAGAGGCCGTCCTTGATCATCGAGTCGATGAACTTGAGGTCGCCCATCTTGTGACCGGCGCGCAGGTTCTGCACGTGGGGGCTCATGGACATGTTTTCCTGACCGCCCGCCGCGACGATGTCGGCATCGCCCAGCATGATGTGCTGTGCACCCAGTGCGACGGCGCGAAGGCCCGAGCCGCAGACCTGGTTGATGCCCCAGGCGGCGCTTTCTTTCGGAAGGCCGGCATTGATATGGGCCTGACGGGCCGGGTTCTGGCCCTGACCGGCGGTCAGCACCTGACCGAGGATCGTCTCGGACACTTCGCCCTTTTCGATCCCCGCACGCGCGACGATCTCTTCCAGAACGGCGGCGCCGAGGTCGTGGGCGGGGGTGTTGGCAAAGCTGCCGCTAAAGCTGCCGACCGCGGTCCGCGCGGCCGAGGCGATCACTACATTCGTCATCTCAAGTCCTCCAAAATCATGTCTCGGTGCGGCGGGACACTCCCGCCGGATTTGGCGCGCACATTATGCAACTGCAGAAACGGACACAACTGACACAACGTCACCCCTGCCATGACCTGGGCGCTTACCTGCCGTAGTAGAGGCCCACCACATGGCGCGCTTCCGCGAAGAAGAGCCAGCGCTGAACGAGCACCCCGGCGATATGGCTGAGGACGGCAAGGGCCGCGAAGATGTGGCTGAACGGCACGAGCAGTAGGAGAAGCGGCAACGCCGCCATCAGGGCCAGCGAGATGATTCTGAGCTTGACCGCGTGCTTGCGTCCGACGCGAAACACCATCTCTTTCGTCAGATAGTTGCCGCCGGTATGGGGCGGTTCGAAAGCGCGGACGCTCCCGATATGCCCAAGCCCGGTCGCCGTGGCGAGCGTGGTGTCGGATGCTGCCTCGCGCCGGTCCTGATCGATCCAGGCCACGACCTGCACAATCGCCGCCAAAGCCAGGAAGATCATCGCGACCGTGATCTTCCCGGTCAAAAGGGCACCACCGGCAAGAGCGTAGCCGAGGAACAGGACGGGCGGCGACCAGTGGTTCCAGCGGGGCACCGTGCGCATCTGCATGTAGATCATCGAGGTCGCGAAGACCGTGACCAGAGCCATGACCCCGCCGACGACGCCAAGGGGCCGCCAGGCCGCGTCGAAGAAGACCGCGCCGAGGGCGTAAAGCCCCATGAAACCGAGCGCGATGACCGCGGCGACGGCCTCGCGGCTCAGCCAGGACGAGCGCCATTGCGTGAATGCCTTGAGCGCCCGCTCTGGATGCCCGAGATGGAAGGTCGACGACACCAGGCCGCCCACGGCCAGCGCGAAGGCGATCAGATAGAAAACGAAGGCGACCCAGCCGCGCGGCGACGCGATGTCGAGGCCGAGAAAGAACAGCATACCGAACCCAAGACCGGACAGCGTTGTGAACAGGATGATGGACGGTGCCGGATGCATCAGCCAATCCTTTCCAGCGTACGGTCGAGCCAGCCGAGAAAGCCCTTGGGCTCTTCCGCGACAGGTTCCAGGTAGGGGGCGAGAACGTCGAATTCCGGCGGCTGATCCTTGGGTCGGGGCGGAAGGTAGCGGTTGACCGGCGCCGTGCCCTGTTCGGGCATCAGCTCGATCCCGCTGCGTTCGGCCACCAGCTTGGACACATCGCTGTCCGGGTCGGCCAGATCGCCGAAATGCCGCGCGCCCGCGGGGCAGGTGCGGACACAGGCGGGCTGGCGGTCTTCCTCGGGCAGGTTCTCGTTATAGATGCGGTCGACGCAGAGGGTGCATTTCTTCATCACCTTCTCGACGGGGTCCATCTCCCGCGCGCCATAGGGGCAGGCCCAGGCGCAAAGGCCGCATCCGATGCAGTCGGTCTCGTTGACCAGAACGATCCCGTCTTCCTGCCGTTTGTAGCTGGCCCCGGTGGGGCAGACCGTGACGCAGGGCGCATCGGCACAATGGAGGCAGGATTTCGGGAAATGGAAAAGCTGCGCGGGGCCGGTCTCGGGCTGGACCTCGTAGCTGTGAATCCTGTTGAGGAAACTGCCCACCGGTTCGGCGCCATAGGCGTCCTTGTCCGCGAGTGGTGCACCGTAATTCTCGGTGTTCCAGCCCTTGCAGGCCGTTACGCAAGCGTGGCACCCGACGCAGGTGTCGAGGTCGATGACAAGGCCGAGTGACTTTTCGGTATGGGTCGGAAGGCTGGTCATGGCGAAATCCTTGCAAGGATTTCGGGGCAAAACTCGTGGACGAGTTTTGCGCCTGCGGCGCGAGTATTTGAGCCAAGAAGAAGGGTCATGCGCCTACCTTTCTCGTCACGTTCTCCGGAGCGGGCGGAACCGGGCTTTTCTGGGCCGGGTGCGCGGGTTCAGCCTCCTTCGGTGCCTTGGTCTTCTCTATCTTCACGCGGAGATCGAACCATGCCGCCTGCCCCGTGATCGGGTCTGAGTTCGCCCATCTGAGACCGTCGCCCTTGGGCGGCAGTAGCTCGTGGATGATATGGTTCAGAAGGAAGCCCTTGGTCGCCTCGGGCGCGTCGGGGTCGAGCGCCCAGGCGCCCTTGCGCTTTCCGATGGCGTTCCACGTCCAGACCGTGTTCTCGTTGAGCGCGGCCATATGAGCGACCGGTACGACGATTTCGCCGTGGGGCGAGGTCACCCTTGCCCAGTCGCCTTCCTTGAAGCCCTTCGCCTCCCAGATTTTCGTCGGCACGTAGAGCGGGTTCCGCCCGTGGATCTGACGGAGCCACGCGTTCTGGCTGCCCCATGAGTGGTACATCGCCATGGGCCGCTGGGTCAGCGCGTGGACTGTGAAGCCGTCGTCGGCGTCCGAGAAGGGCGGATACCAGAGCGGCAGGGGCGTCATCGTCTCGGCAATGCGCGCTTTCAGATGTTCGGGCGGCGAGCGGCGATGCTTGCCCTCAGCGGCCAGTTGGAACCGGCGGAGCGGTTCGCACCAGAGGGTGAAGGCATAGGGTGTCGGGGCATCGTAGAGGCCGATCTTCACCGCCCAGTCCTGATAGGCCATGTTCCACGGCTTGAAATACTCGGCTTCCTCCGGGATGTGCGCGATCCAGAAGCTGCCGTTCTCCTTGTATTTCTCGATCTGTTCGGGGTTCGGACCGCCGCGCCCGTGCTCGGTCCCGTCGCCGCGCCAGCCCGCCAGAGGCCCGACGCCGGGGCGGCGTTCGTGGCTGACGATATAGTCGGCGTAATCGGCGTACTTCTGGCTGCCATCCTCGTTCACGAAACCGGGCAGGCCCAGGCGCGCGCCGAGGTCGCAGAGCGCCGACTGGAAGCCTTTCACGTTGCGGTCGGGTTCGACCACGGGCCAGCGGATGGCATCCGCCGCGCCTTCGGCTTCCGAGATCGGACGGTCAAGAAGCGAGATGCAGTCGTGTCGCTCGAGATATGTCGTGTCGGGCAGGATCAGGTCGGCATAGGCCACCATCTCGGACGAATAGGCATCCGAATAGATGATGTGCGGGATCACATAGTCGCCCGTCTCAGAATTGGTGTCGGTCAGCATCTGCATGACCGAGGACGTGTTCATCGACGAGTTCCACGCCATGTTCGCCATGTAGAGGAACATCGTGTCGATCCTGTAGGGATCGCCGGCGTGGGCGTTCGAGATGAGCATGTGCATGAGGCCATGCGCGCTCATCGGGTTTTCCCAGGAAAACGCCTTGTCGATCCGCTTCGGCGTGTTGTCCTCGTGGATCAGCAGGTCATCGGGACCGTGGACGAAGCCGAGATGCGGCCCGTCAAGCGGCTTGCCCGGCGTGACGCCTGCATGCGGCTTGGGGTGGGCCGTGGCGGGCTTGGGGTAGGGTGGCTTGAAGCGGAAGCCGCCGGGGACCTCGACCGAGCCGAGGATGATCTGCAGCATGTGCAGCGCCCGGCAGGTCTGGAAGCCATTCGAATGGGCCGAGATGCCGCGCATTGCGTGAAACGCGACCGGGCGTCCGATCATCTTCTCATGCCGTTCGCCCCGGAAGTCCGTCCAGGGCCGGTCGATCTCGATCGCCTCGTCGAAGGCGGTGCGCGCCAGCTCGGCGGCGATCGCACGGATACGCTCAGGCGCAAGGCCGATCTTGGAAGAAACCGTCTCGGGGGCGTAGTCATCCACCAGATACGTCTCGGCCATGTGGTGCATGACCGTCTTGTGGCTGAAGCCCGCGTGGCGCCAGCTTCCACCAAGGTCTGGACGCACGCCCTGTTTGTCGAAGGGCTCTGGCTTGCCCGAATTCCGGTCGAGCACCAGCGGCTTACCCGCTTCATCGCGGAGGATCAGGCCAAATTCATCCGATGCCTCGTCCCCATTGACGAGGAAGCCCGCATCTGTGAACCGCGCGAGGTAATCGGTGTCGATCCGCCCCGCTTTCATCAGGCAGTGGACCAGCGACAGGATGAAGAGTCCGTCAGTGCCGGGTGTGATGCCGATCCATTCGTCTGCCACGGCGTTGTAGCCGGTACGGATCGGGTTGACGCCGATGACCTTGGCGCCCCGCGCCTTCAGCCGGCCGATCCCCATCTTGATCGGGTTCGAGTCGTGGTCCTCGGCCACGCCGAAGATCATGAAAAGCTTGGTGCGTTCCCAGTCTGGCTGGCCGAACTCCCAGAAGGCGCCGCCCATCGTGTAAATGCCTGCCGCCGCCATGTTGACCGAGCAAAAGCCGCCATGCGCCGCATAATTGGGCGTGCCGAAAGACTGCGCCCAGAAGCTGGTAAAGCTTTGGCTCTGGTCGCGGCCCGTAAAGAAGGCGAGCTTGGACGGGTCTTTCTCTCGCAGGGGGGCCAGCCAGGACACGGCGGTCTCATAGGCCTCTTCCCAGGAAATTTCCTCGAACTCGCCCGATCCGCGCGGGCCGACGCGCCGCATCGGCGCCCGCAGGCGCGCGGGCGACAGGTGCTGCATGATGCCGGACGCGCCCTTGGCGCAAAGGACGCCCCGGTTCACCGGGTGATCGCGGTTGCCTTCGATATAGGCGACCTGTCCGTCCTTCATGTGAACATTGATGCCGCAGCGGCAGGCGCACATGTAGCATGTGGTCTTCCGCACCTCGTCGGACACCTTGGGTGACCGCTCGATCTCCGGTGTTTTCATGTTCCGATTCACTCCCTTATCCGGTTCTAACCCCGTTTTGGGTTCCGGGGGTAGGGGGCGGGCGCAGGTTTTATTGCCGCTTGCTTGGGTCGGCGCGCGGGCGCTAGGGTCGCCGGAAAGGAGTGCCCGCATGAAATGCGTTTTTGTTCAGATCCGGTGCAAGCCGGGCAAGACCTATGATGTGGCCCGCGAGATCTATCTGCGCGAGATCGTGTCCGAGATGTATTCGACCAGCGGCGACTATGACCTGATCGCCAAGATTTACGTCCCCGAGGATCAGGATATCGGCGTGTTCATCAACAAGGGTCTTCTGGATATTCCCAATATCGACCGTTCGCTGACGACGATCACCTTCAAGGCGCTTCACACCGGCGACAGCTAAATCGCCAGACGCTCTCAGGACTGCTCAGTCCGCTTTAGCCTGCCTGTCAATATAGGCGCGCAGCTCTTCCGCTTCGTGCCGCGCGGCGCGCAAACCGTCCATCGCGGCGTGCAATTCGGCCTCGGTCTGGGACAGCTTGTTCGACATCTCGGCCTCGCGGTTCTGGAAATAGGTGACCGCCTCGTCGCGCTCTTCCTCGGCCTTGTGAAGCTCCTGCGCCATGCGATCGAGGTCGTCCATGTCGTTGCGGGTGACACGGGTGATGCGGCTGATCAGCCAGTGCGCGAACCATCCCGCCAGAAAGGCGACGAACAGAATACCCGCCGTCGCCGCGATGAATTCGGTTCCGTTCATTGGCTGGCCTCTCCTTCTGCCTCGGCGGTGTCGTCCTCCGCCTCGGTCTCTTCCGGCAGGATCAGCTTGAATTCAATACGACGGTTTGCCTCGCGGCCCTCTTCGGTGCCGTTATCCGCGATGGGCTCGCTTTCACCATAGCCCTTCGCGGTTAGGTTCGAGGTGAGGACGCGGCGGGACATGATCGCGTTCAGAACGGCGTCCGCGCGCGTCTGGCTCAGCTGCTGGTTCATGCTTTCGCGGCCCTGGCTGTCGGTATGGCCGCCGATCTCGATCTGAACCGTCTGACAATCGCGCAAAAGCTCGGCGATGGCGTCGATCGTGGGCAGGGCGTCGGGTTCGATGTCGCTCGACCCTGGCGCGAAGGTGATCTTGTTGGCGGTCGCGACGGCATTGATCTGGCGCACGCATTCCTCGGGCGTCGGAAGCGCGGCAAGCGGATCGAGCGCCTCGGAATAGCTGACGTCGATCTCGTATTCGATCCCGTCGGAAAGCTTGCTGGACAGAACGCGGGCCACCTCGGCGCGCGCATCTTCGCGGCCGGAAACGCCCGAGACATTGACCGCCTTGTCCGTCACACGGACGGAACCGTTATTCAAAAGGGCCAGCGCCTCGAGCGCGGTCAGCACCCGCATTGACCAGCCTGCAGGTACGTTCTCGTCCAGCCGCGTAGCGGGCGTCAGGCTTGCCACTCCGAAATGTGCGGCGGCGAAAGCCTCGATCGCCATGCGGCTCCGCTCATCGGCCAGTTTGCCACGAAGCTGAACGAGACCCTCGGGCGAACGGGTGGCGGTGAATTCGGGCGCGGTTGACGACGTATCGTCGACCTCTTCAGTGACGGGCAAGACCGCGGTCAGAGAAAAGACATCCGGAAGCGCCCCTTCAAGTTCGCCCGTCTCGCGCTCGAAGAGGTCGGCATCGGTGCCCTCCAACGCGACAAGCGAGACAGCGGTGTTCGACAGCGTAACGGTTCCCTGACCGATGGCGGCCAATGTCGCGATGCTGAGCGACGCGGCCTCACCCCAGCGGGTGGACGGCACCCCGAGGCCGAGCGTGCAGCTCGCATCGCCCTGAAGGCCGGCCGATATGGCGGTGGCGAGGATGCGGTCGCGCGCGGCTTCGGTATCAGCCGAACAGGCGTCGAAGCGCCCACCGTCTTCGTCGATGATATAGCGCAGCGTGAAGGGCGCGATGACCGGACGTGGCGCGGCGATTTCCAGGGACAGGGCAATTCCCTGCGGCACATCGCGATTGAGCTCGCGCTCGATCTCGCGTTTGCGTTCGGGAGTGGCTGCCACGGCACTGACCGCGACGCGACCCGGCGTGATCGAGACCTTGGAGCGCGGCAGCATATCGAGCGTATCGAGCCCGAAGGCCAGCGCCCGCTCCCAGCCCGGCGGCGGTGCGAAGTCGGCGCTTTCGATCAAATCGGTGATCTGGGCGGTGCCCGCAATGCGCCGCGCGCGCTCGAGGATCGTATCCGGACCGCTTTCGGTTGGCACGAGGCCGATCACCGACAATTCGCCGTCATTCTTCAGGATCTCGATGGCGAATTCCGGGGCCGCGATGGCGGCGGCCGCCTCGACCTCCATCGAATCGATGATGCGGCTGGCGTCTACCACGCTACCGGCAGCGGACAGCGCGGCAAAGCGCGTCGCCTCGTCGGGAGCGGTTCCCGTCATCGTCACCTGAAGACCGTCGACCTGAACCTCTGCCCAGTCCTGACCAGTTTGCGCCAGAACCAGCGAGATGTCGGTCATGGCGGCGGTTTCCACCGATTCCTTGACCCAGAGCGCCGCACCTGCCGAGGCACCGGCACCAAGCGCGAGCGCGAGAGCATGGGGGATATAGCCGCGAAGCGTGGTCATGAGCGCCTAGTTACTGCCACGCGGCACGGGCTGCAATCACACGAAATGCGCGACGGCAAGAAACAGCACAGGCAGCAATCCGGCGTTGCGGTTCGACCGGAACAGCATCAGGCAGCGGTCGGAATCCTCGATATCCAGCCGCTTGAGTTGCCACGTCATGTGCCAGCCGAAAGCCCAGACCCCGCCAAGCGCGATGGTCAGTTGAAGCGGATTCGCGGTGGCGCCAAGGGCCAGGATCAGCCCGGCGGCGAAGAACAGCACCGAAAGGATGATGAACCAGCGCAGCCAGCGGGCGGTATCATTGCCGAAAAGGCGCGCCGTGGACTTCACGCCGATCAGCGCGTCGTCCTCGGTATCCTGATGCGCGTAGATCGTGTCATAGAAGAGCGTCCAGAAGATGCCCGCAACATAGAGCAGAACCGGCGCAAGCCCGACCTCGGAGGTGACCGCCGCCCAGATCAGGATGGCACCCCAGTTGAAGGCCAGGCCCAGAAAGATCTGCGGCCACCAGGTAAACCGCTTGGCAAAAGGGTAGATGCAGACCAGTGCGAGCGACGCGATACCCAGCCAGATCGCCGTCCACGTGAAGGTCAGCAGGATGCCGAAGGCCAGAAGCGACTGCACCACCATCCAGGCGATGGCCCCTCCGACGCTCACCTGACCCGACGGGATGGGCCGCGAGCGGGTGCGCGCAACCTCGGCATCGAACTTGCGGTCCGTGATGTCGTTCCACGTGCAGCCCGCACCCCGCATCAGCCAGGCACCGATGGCCGAACCGACTCCGATCCAGAGATGCCCGGCCGTGAACTGTCCCTGCATGAGCGTAGCGGCACCAAGCGCCCACCAGCAGGGCAACAGCAAGAGCCACGTGCCGATGGGCCGGTCCGCGCGGCTGAGGCGCAGAAACGGGCGTGTCGCCGCCGGGGCGAGGTTGTCCACCCAGTTGCCCTTGGCCGCGTCGGCCACCTGACCATGATCCGTGTCGCTCATGGCGCCTTTCTATGAAGCACGGGGCACGGGGGCAACGGCAGTGCATTGAGTATTTTTGAACAGAAGAAGCCCGCAGGCCGCGACTTCGCCATGGCGGTGGTCGGGCGTGCCGGTTAATTCTGGACGCATGGCTCAGATACCGCGTCTTTTTATCCGAACCGCCCTGCACGAGGGTGCCGAGATTACGCTCGACCGCGACCATGCGCATTATCTCTTCGGGGTGATGCGCCGCGGGCTCGGCGACCCTGTCGAGCTTTTCAACGGGCAGGATGGCGCGTGGAGGGCGACCGTGTCGGAGGCGGGCAAACGCGGCGGGGTGCTGACGGCGGAAGAACAGGTTGCGCCGCAACGCATGCCGCCTGACCTCTGGCTCTTATTCGCACCGATCAAGAAGGCCCGCACAGACTTCATTGTCGAGAAGGCGGCCGAGATGGGCGCGGCGCGCATCTGCCCGGTGCAGACCGATTTCACCAATGCCGAGCGCATCCGTCAGGACCGCTTGCAGGCGCATGCCGTCGAGGCGGCGGAGCAATGCGGTGGAACCTACGTTCCCGAGGTGACCGACCTGGTGCCGCTGTCGCGGATGCTGGACGACTGGCCCGCCGGTCGGCGGCTTCTCTTCTGTGACGAGGCGCTGGCGGGCGAGGTCCGCGACCTCCCCGCCGAGCGTGGCCCATGGGCGATCCTGATCGGCCCGGAGGGCGGGTTCTCGGATGCCGAACGCGCCCGCCTTCGCGGGATGGACGGCGCGCATGCCATCAGTCTCGGCCCGCGCATCCTGCGCGCGGACACGGCGGCTGTGGCGGCGATGACACTCTGGCAGTCCGCCCTCGGGGACTGGACATGACGCAGGAAAAGCCGGTCGTGCGGCTTCATCTGTTCTTCGCCACGGAAAACGAAACGGCGGTGATTCTCCGGCAGGGCCCGACGAGGCAGTTTCGGCTGATCCTCTGGGACCGCGCGACCGACCGGTTCGAGGATGGCCAATGGTTGAAGCAGAACGTCTACGTGGATCGTTGCGACCTGTCGCCCGATGGCCGGCACTTCATTTTTTTCGCCCTGAACGGCGACTGGTCCGGGCCCGGTGAGGGCGCCTATACCGTCCTGTCCCGGCCGCCCTATTTCACGGCGCTTGCGCTCTTACCCGAAGGCAATACCTGGGGCGGCGGCGGGCGTTTCCTTTCTAATCGAGAGTATTTCGCCTGGGGCGGCAAGGACATCATCGGGCGTGCCGAGGGGATGGAGCGGCTTCTTGTGCTGGGTCAGGAACAGGGCAAGGAACTCGGCATCTACAGCGTCAAGGGAAAGCGGCGCCCCTATGACGTGTCGCTGCTTGAAAAGTTCCCGCCGCCCAGCCATACGGCGGCGCTCGACCGATATGACACGCAGGGCGGGGTCCTCTCCCGTCGTGTCGGAGGCAATCTTGTCCCGATCCGCGATTTCAACGACATGAGCTTCGAGCCGATCCGCGCGCCATACGACACCCGTGACGACCGTCAGGGCTGGCACCCGCTCGACGGGGAGGCGGGGCGATGAGTTTCATCCGCCCTGAAGTCAGCGCCGGTCTGATGAAATGGCGCGAGGTGCTCTCCGGTGCCGCCATCCTCATTGTCGCCGTTCTGCTGATGCGGAACGGCCTCGGCGCACGCTTCTGGTTCGGCGGCCTCATCGGCGCGCTCGGCCTTGGTCTCGTCGTCTCGGGCATCCCCCGCGCACGTGCCCGGCTGGGGGGCGGTGGCGCGGGCGTCGTCGATATCGACGAGCGCCGGATTACCTACTTCGGCCCCGTGCAGGGCGGCGCGATGGCGCTGGACGACCTGTCCCGGATCGCCGCCGGGCCGGGCCGGAACTGGGTCCTGACCTCGGTAGAAGGCGATACGCTGACCATCCCCATGACCGCTGAAGGTGCGGATCAGCTTTTCGACGCTTTCGCGGCGCTGCCCGGCATCAGCCAGTCCCGTCTGGTGCAGGCGACCGGCGGCGCTGTGGACACCCGCAGGGTCATCTGGGAAAAACCGCACCCTCGCCTCGGTTGACTTGGGGGCCATTTCGCGCAAGTTGCGGGTCTCACCAGACGACCGGAGAACGCGGATGTCGATACCCCAATCCGGCGGCGGGCCCATCGAACGCCACGAGCAATTGGCGGAATATCTCGCCGATGGATGCAAGCCGCGCGACGCATGGCGCATCGGCACCGAGCACGAGAAGTTCGGTTATTGCCGCGACTCGCTCCGCCCGCTGCCTTACGAGGGCGAGCGCTCGATCAAGGCCGTGCTCGAAGGTCTTCGCGATCGCTTCCACTGGTCGCCCGTGACCGAGGGCGGCAACATCATCGGGCTGGAAAAAGACGGGGCCAACGTCTCGCTCGAACCGGGCGGACAGCTTGAACTGTCCGGCGCGCCGCTCGAGACCATCCATCAGACCTGCGACGAGGTGAACACGCATCTGGCCGAGGTGAAGGCCGTCGCCGACGAGATCGGCGTCGGCTTCATCGGGCTTGGGGCCGCGCCGCACTGGACCCATGACGACATGCCGCTGATGCCCAAAGGCCGTTACAAGCTCATGGACGGCTACATGCAGAAGGTCGGCACGCTCGGCACGCAGATGATGCGCAGAACCTGCACGGTGCAGGTGAACCTCGATTTCGGATCCGAGGGGGACATGGTCCAGAAGCTGCGCGTCGCGCTGGCGCTTCAACCCGTTGCCACCGCGCTTTTCGCCAATTCGCCTTTCTTTGAGGGTAAGCTCAACGGTCACAAATCCTGGCGGAGCCGGATCTGGCGCGATCTCGACGCCGCCCGGACGGGCATGCTGCCCTTCGTCTTCGAGGACGGCTTCGGCTTCGAGGCATGGGTCGAATATGCGCTCGATGTGCCGATGTATTTCGTCTACCGCGACGGGGTCTACATCGACGCGCTCGGCCAGTCCTTCCGCGATTTCCTCAAGGGCGAACTGCCCGCGCTGCCGGGTGAGAAACCCACGCTTTCCGACTGGGCCGATCACCTGACGACACTCTTCCCGGAAGCCCGCATAAAGAAATTCATCGAAATGCGGGGGGCGGACGGCGGCCCGTGGCGGCGGCTCTGCGCGCTGCCGGCCTTCTGGGTCGGACTCCTCTACGACCAGACGGCGCTCGACGCGGCTTGGGACCTCGTAAAGGGTTGGGACGCCGAGACCCGTGATGCTCTCCGGGTCGCTGCCTCGGTCGACGCGCTCGACGCCCGGGTCGGCTCGATCTCGATGCGGACGCTCGCCGCCGAGGTGGTCGCCATCGCAGATGCCGGTCTCAAGGCCCGCGCCCGACCGGGCGCCGGCGGTCTTGTCCCTGACGAGACGCATTTCCTGAACGCGCTCAAGGATTCTCTCGAATCGGGCGAAGTGCCCGCTGACGAACTCATCCGCCGCTACGAAACCGATTGGGACGGCGACGTGACAAAGGTCTTCGCGGAATATTCCTACTAGACCGCCTGCAGCTTCTTCTTGGTGAAAATACTCCGGGGAGGTCCGGAGGGGTGGAACCCCTCCGGTCGGTCGCGTCCGAAGGACGCGAAACCCTCAGTCCACGACCACGCCCTCGACAAAGGCGATGACGGTCTCGGCGAGCATCTCGCACGGCTTCAGCAGCGCTTCGCCGCCGGCCAGCCGGTAGAGGTTGAAACTGATATAGCCCTGTCCCCCCAGTTCTTCGGCTTCAAGCTTCTGGCTCCGACCGTTTGACATCTGCGATTTGGTGATCCGCCAGCGCGCGCCCGCATAGGTGCCGCCGTAGCCGCCGAGCGGCAGCGCGTCGAAGGCGCGGAGGAAAGGCTCGGGCGCCGTCACGGCCTGCCGGACCGGGGAATGGAACTGGGCGAATAGTCACCGTCGTCGTCGCGATAGCCGCCAGACCCGCCGCCGCGTCCATCGTCACGGCCCCTGATCGGGTCCGGTCCGAAGCGGTTGGCCCCATTCGTGCCGGGGAGCATGTAGATCACCAGAAGGATAAGCGTGCCGATAAGTGGAATGAAATTCAGAAGCCACCACCAGCCCGACATGTCCCGGTCATGCAGCCGCCGGACGGCGACCGTGATCGAGGGAACGAACATGACGAGCCCGAAAATCGGAGACAAGAGCGCGGTGTCGGGGCCGAACAGGCTGAGGTCGATTGCGTTCAGCACGGCTCCGACGATCAGGTAGAAGAGCGCGAACCACCAGAACTCGGCACGGCGCGCGCGCCCCGAAACCGTGATGTATTTCCGGAAGCAGGTGCGGACGGCCTCTGTGAAACTCATGCCGCTCCCTCCTTCTTGCGGCCGATCCTGGGTTCGGTGCCCGCCATCAGGCGGCGGATATTGGGCGCGTGCTTGACGAAGATCAGCGCGGCCATGGTGAGGATCATCGCCACCGCCGAACCATGGCCGACAAAGGCCGCAACCACGGGGGCTCCAAGTGCGGCAACCAGAGCGGAGAGGGACGAAATCCGCGACACGACTGCCGTCAGCAGCCAGATCGCGCAGGCCGCAAGGCCCACCGGAAAGGCCAGCGCGAGCAGCGTGCCGAGAAAGGTCGCGACACCCTTGCCGCCCTTGAACCCCAGCCAGACCGGAAACAGATGCCCAAGAAAGGCCGCAAGCCCGGCCAACTGTACCGCGTCCTCGCCCGCGACGGCCCGCGCGGCCAGCACCGCCACCGCGCCCTTGCCGCCATCAAGCAGCAGCGTTGCCGCCGCCGCCTTTTTCGAGCCGGTGCGCAACACATTGGTCGCCCCGATATTTCCGCTGCCGATACTGCGCACATCGCCCAGCCCCATCGCCCGCGTCACCAGCACGCCGAAGGGAACCGACCCGAGCAGGTAAGCGGCAAGCGCGATCAGGGCCAGAAGGCCTGCGCCGGTCTCAATGGGTGGCATATTTCCGAGGCTCCCTTGCGTTTTGGGCCGATTTTCCGTGGCCCGCTCCGGCATGGCAAGCCCCGATAGCATCCTGACCGGGAAAGGAGGCGTCGCCGCCACGGCGTCAGTCGAAAAATCGCATGCCTTCGGGGGTGCGCTGCCGGTAATGGGCCAGCCTGTCGGCAATCCCGCCCACATGCAGTTCCAGTTTGTGCCCGTCAGGGTCCCGGAAGTAATGCGAGCGGCCTTCTGACCGGTTCTCTTTCCACACCGGCGCATCGCCCAGCCTGTCCACGGCCGCATCGAAATCCTGAGCCCCGACGCTGAAGGCGATATGGCTGTCATCCCCGCGAACCGAAACGTGGTCGGCGGCTTCTAGACAAAGCCAGAGCTGTTCAAGTTCGAAATAGGCGCCTCTTGGCCACAAACATCTGAGCCGCGCGCCCAGCCTGTCACGATAGAATGCGACCGATCGGTCCAGATCGGTGACGGACAGCGTCACATGGTTCACGCCGGATACCCGGGTCATGCCGTTCGCGCGTCGTAAACCCGCGTGCCGCCGACCCAGGTGCCCATTACGCTGCCTTCCATGCGGGCCTCGTCAAAGGGGGTGTTCTTCGACTTGGAGAGAAGCTTGAACCGGTCCATGACAAAGGGCTTGTCCGGATCGAAGAGAACCAGGTCCGCGGGTGCGCCCGCCGAAAGACGCCCTGTTTCCAGACCCAGCCGCCGGGAAGGAGTCAGCGACATTGCCCGCCAGAGCGTCGGCAGGTCCAGTCCGCCTGAATGCACCAGCCGCATCGCCGCCGGCAGAAGCGTCTCCAGCCCGACCGCGCCGGACGCGGCTTCTTCGAAGGGCAGGCGCTTGGATTCCTCGTCCTGTGGCGTGTGCATCGACGAGATCACGTCGATCAGACCGTCCCGAACCGCCTCGACGCTGGCCAGCCGGTCGTCCTCCGAACGCAGCGGCGGCTTGACCTTGAAGAAGGTGCGATAGTCCCCGACATCCAGCTCGTTCAGCGTCAGGTGGTGGATCGAAATGCCAGCGGTCACGTCCATGCCCGCCTCTTTCGCGCGGGTCAGGCGCTTGAGCGCGCGGGCAGTCGTGATCTGGTCGGCGTGATAGCGGGCGCCGGTCATCTCGACCACCGCGAGATCGCGGTCGAGCCCCATACGCTCGGCCATGGGCGACACGGACGGCAGGCCCTTGAGCGCCGCGAACTTGCCCGACGTAGCGGCCGCGCCCGCCGACAGGATCGGTTCCTGCGGATGTGCGATCACAAGCGCGCCAAGCCCGGCGGCATAGGTCATGCAGCGCTGGAAAACCTTCGTGTTCGAGATCACCGCATCGCAATCGGTGAAGGCGACGGCGCCGGCATCCAGCAGGAAGCCGATTTCCGCCATCTCGCGGCCTTCGCGGCCGCGCGTCAGCGCCGCCATGGGCATGACGCGCACCGGCGCGGCCTCATTCGCGCGACGGCGGACGAATTCCAGCACCTCGGGCGTGTCGATGGCGGGCAGCGTGTCGGGCCGGGTGACCATCGTTGTCACGCCACCCGACGCGGCAGCAAGTCCGGCCGAGCGAAAGCTCTCCTTGTGGCGCTCTCCCGGCTCGGAAACTTTAACGCCGATATCCACGATCCCCGGCGCAAGGCACAGCCCGCCGCAGTCGATCACTTCGGCCCCGTCCATGCCGGACGGCCCTGCGATCTTTCCGTCGCGTACGGCCAGAGTGCCAAGGCTGTCAGTGCCCGCTTCGGGGTCGATCAGGCGCGCGTTCTGGAACAAGAGCGTGGTCATGCGCCTCTCTTAGCCAAACTCTGGACGAAAGGGGAGGGGCGATGATGCGGTGCGTCGTACGGAACTACGGGCTGCGCAGATCGACGGTTCTCGCGGCTAGCGGAAGGCTGCCAGAACCAGAACGGCAGCAATGAGAAGCGCGCCGAGCGCGATGAGCCATGACCGCTTGCCGCCCGATGCCGCGGTGGTGGATTTCTTGGGGCGTGCGGGCTCTACCGTGCCTTTGGCACTGTCGGTCGGGGCCATCGGGCCGGGCGCGGCGGCCTTCTCCTCGTGGAACAGCCCCAGAAACCGCATGGACGGGTGCGGATCTAGCGACGCCGCCTTTCCACCAAAGGCCGAGGCCGGTAGAAAGACAAGAAGACCCGACACCGCGTCCAGTTGCGCGGCGCGGCCCTGAAGCTGATCCTCCGGGATGCCGTAGCCGTCGCGGAGATACCCTGTCAGGCCCAGCCCGGCGACCGAGCGCGTCGGTATAACCTCGATCTTTTCGGAGATCAGGTCGACATTCGCACCCAGAAGCCGGTTCACGTTCTGCGCGGTGATGTTGCTGGCGTCGTCGGGATCGAGCGCAGTCGTGAACAGCCTGAGCGTGCCGAATTCGTGGGGGCTTACCTCAAGGGGGTCGGTCATCGGCTGTCTCCTTCGCGGTCTCCGGCGACCTGCCGCACGAGCGCGTACACCTCCTGCGGGTTCGCGAGGCCTTCGAAACCTTGCCGCTTGGTCGAGGTATCGCCGTCGCTATCGGTCACCTGTTCGAAGTGAAACCAGACAGCACCGATTCCGTTCCGCTTCTCATCATATTCGACCCGCGTACCGGGATGGATGGGAATGGTGGTCATGTCCCGGTTCCACCAGCGGGTTGCGATGTATCCCGCCCGGTCGGACAGAGCGAAACGGACCCGCTCGTGCTTGAAGAGCTCGTGTATCCAGCTTGCCAGGCCCAGCCCGGCCCCGAGGAGAAGGAACGGCACCGAGAACGCCATCACGACAAGGCCCATGAGCGCGGCAAAAACATTGCCTGCGCCGAAGACCAGCGCCAGTCCGCTATCTGCGGCCATGATGCCACCCACCGCGAAGGGAAAGCCGAGAAGCGTCAGCAGGCTGTTGCGAACCGGGTGGTGCAGCCCCTTTGCGGGCGCACCTTCCCAAAGAAGCGTTTCGCCGGGCTCGAACCAGTCCTCCCAACGGTCGCCCATATCAGGCCGCCCGTCTGGCATCCACGAGGAGCTTCATCGCCGCCATGCGCACCGCGACGCCCATTTCGACCTGGTCCTGAATGACCGACCTGTTGATGTCGTCGGCAATTGTCCCGTCGATCTCGACACCCCGGTTCATCGGGCCGGGATGCATCACGATGGCGTCGTCCTTGGCAAAGGACAGCTTTTCAGCATCCAGCCCGTAGCGGTGGAAATACTCGCGCTCGGACGGAATGAAACCGCCGTCCATCCGTTCCTTCTGAAGCCTGAGCATCATCACAACGTCGGCGTCGCGCAGCCCCTCGGCCATGTTGTCGGTGACCTCGACGCCCCAGTCCGCCGCACCGGACGGCATCAGCGTGGCGGGGCCGACCAGACGGATGCGGCTTTCCATCTTGCCCAGAAGCCAGATGTTGGATCGCGCCACGCGGCTGTGGGCGATGTCGCCGCAGATTGCGACTGTCAGGCGGTGCAGCCGCCCCTTGGCGCGCCGGATCGTCAGCGCATCCAGAAGCGCCTGCGTCGGATGTTCGTGCCGCCCGTCGCCCGCATTCAGAACCGCGCAATTCACCTTTTCGGACAAGAGCGCGGGCGCGCCGGAATTCGGGTGGCGGATCACCAGCAAATCCGGGTGCATGGCGTTGAGCGTCAGCGCCGTGTCGATCAGTGTCTCGCCCTTCTTCACCGAGGACGCGCCGACCGCCATGTTCATCACATCCGCCCCCAGCCGCTTGCCGGCCAGCTCGAAGCTCGCCTGCGTCCGGGTCGAGTTCTCGAAGAACATGTTGATCTGGGTAAGGCCCTTCAACGCGTCGGCGTGTTTCACGTCGCTGCGGTTCAGGTCGACATAGGTGTCGGCAAGGTCGAGAATCGCGGTGATCTCGTCCGGGGCAAGGTCTTCGATGCCCAAGAGGTGGCGCTGTCTCAGTGTCATGCCTGCTCTATAGGCCGCGCCGCGCCTCTGGGGAAGGGCCGGCGGGTGCTGATCCCGTGAATGGGCATTGCCGCCGGGGCGGGCCGCGCCTAGCTTGGCGGCATGGGATTCTGGGAAATGAAAGCGGCGCTCGACTGGCAGGTCGCGATGGGTCTGGACGAGGCTATCGCAGACGCGCCGCTCGATCGTTTCGCCGAGAGCGAGGCGGCGGAGAAGGCCGCGACGGCCCCGAAGCCCGCCGAGGCCGCGCCCGTGGTCGCGGAGGTTGCAGGCCCGGACCCGGTCGCCGTGGCCATGGCGGCGGCTGAGGCGGCGAGCGATCTGGAAGGATTGCGCGCCGCAATGGACGCCTTCGAGTTCTGCGATCTGAAGCGCGGCGCGCGGCAGCTTGTCTTTTCCGACGGTATCGAAGGCGCGCGCGTGATGATCGTGGGCGAGGCGCCCGGCCGGGACGAGGACCGCGAAGGCCGGCCCTTCGTCGGACGTGCCGGACAGCTTCTTGACCTGATGTTTTCGCATATCGGCCTTTCGCGCACATCGGTGGACAAGGAACATGCGCTCTACATCACCAATGTCCTGCCCTGGCGGCCGCCGCAGAACCGCGATCCGAAACCGGACGAGGTGGCGATGATGCTGCCTTTCCTGACGCGCCATATCGAACTGTCCGACCCCGATGTGCTGATTGCCATGGGCAACCACGCCACCGGCGCCCTTCTGGGCCGGACAGGTATCACGCGCCTCAGGGGCACCTGGGCCGAGGCGATGGGCCGTCCTGTCCTGCCCATGTTCCACCCGGCCTACCTGCTCAGGAACCCCGCCGCCAAGCGCGAGGCATGGGCCGATCTTTTGGCCGTGAAAGCGCGCCTCAAAGCCGGAGCGACGCGATGAGCCGCATCGACGAAAGCAAGGAATTCATTCCCGTCCGCATAGCGGTCCTGACCGTCAGCGACACGCGCAGTCTGGCGGAAGACCGTTCGGGCGAAACTCTGGTCGCGCGGATCGAGGGGGCGGGTCATATTCTTGCGGCGCGTGATATCGTGACCGATGACCGCGAGTTGATTTCGGACAAGCTTCGCGCGTGGTGCGCGGACCCGGCTATTGACGTGGTGATCTCGACCGGTGGCACCGGCCTGACGGGTCGTGACGTGACGGTCGAGGCGCATCGCGACGTCTATGAGAAAGAGATAGACGCCTTCGGCACCGTCTTCACCCATGTCAGCATGGCCAAGATCGGCACGAGCGCCGTCCAGAGCCGCGCCTGCGGTGGTGTCGCGCAGGGCACATATCTTTTCGCGCTGCCCGGCTCGCCCGGCGCCTGCAAGGATGCGTGGGACGAAATCCTGTCTCTTCAGCTCGATTTCCGGCACCGGCCCTGCAATTTCGTCGAGATCATGCCGCGTCTGGACGAACATCTGCGCCGGAAATAACGCATCCGACCGTTCAATTGGGACGTAACAAGAGTGTTTGTGGCGTAAGTGCCGCGCACTAGGTTACTTTTGTCGGGTTTTATCGGAGTACCTTGATGCGATTCCTGGGCCGGTCCCTTACCGGGTTGTTTCTGATTGCCGCCACCATCGGCCTTTTGGCCGTGGCGGGTGACCTCGTATGGGGTGCAATCGAGGCGCGCCGCGCCGAAGAGCCGCAGTCCCGCCCGGCCCGCGAACGCGTCTTTGCCGCCCGCGTCGTGGAAATGACGCCCGAGGCGATCCGTCCCGTTCTGTCCACGTTCGGAGAGGTGCGCGCCCGACGCGCTCTTGTCCTCAGGGCGTCCGTCGGGGGCGAAATCATCGAACTGGCCGACAATTTCGAAGAGGGTGGCGCGGTCGCTGCCGGTGACCTTCTGGCACGGATCGACCCGGCAGACGCGCAGTCCGCGCTCGATACCGCACGCACCGATCTGGCCGAGGCCGAGGCCGATCTTGCCGAGGCTGAGCGCGCCGTCATCCTTGCAGGCGATGACCTTCGCGCGGCAGAAAATCAGGCCCGTCTGCGTGCCCGCGCGCTCGACCGGCAGAACGACCTTCTGGAACGCGGCGTGGGCAGTCAGGCCGCCGTCGAGACCGCCGAACTGGCCGTATCCTCTGCCGAGCAGGCCGTCGTCTCGCGCCGTCAGGCCGAGGCCGCAGCGGAAGCCCGTCTGGATCAGGCACGCACGGCGCTGGAGCGCCGCCGCATCACCGTGGCCGAAGCCGAGCGCCGCCTTGCCGACACACGCATTGTCGCCGGATTTTCCGGCGTTCTTTCGGATGTGCAGGTGGTCGAAGGCGGGCTTGTCACCGCGAACGAACGTCTGGCCGATCTGATCGACCCGGACGATCTGGAAGTCGCCTTTCGCGTCTCGACCTCGCAATATGCCCGTCTTCTGACCGATGGCGGCCGCCTGATCGGGGCCGAGATCACGGCGGCGATCGATGTGCTCGGTTTCGTCATCGAGGCGAAAGGCGTCATCAGCCGGGAAAGCGCAGTCGTCGGCGACGGTCAGACCGGGCGGCTTCTCTTCGCCCGTCTCGACAACCCCGTGGGCTTCCGCCCCGGCGATTTCGTTTCGGTTAAAATTCAGGAACCCGAACTGACCGATGTCGTGCGGCTGCCCGCCTCGTCCGTGGACGCCGCCGAGACCGTGCTGGTCGTGGGCGAGGAAGAGCGGCTGGAGGTTGCGGGCGTGACAGTCCTGCGCCGGGAAGGGAATGACATTATCGTGCGGGCACCTGACCTTACGGGGCGGGAAATCGTGGCAGAGCGGACGCCGCTTCTGGGTGCCGGTATCCGTGTGCGCCCTGTCCGCCCGGGCGGGGAAGAGGTCGCACCGGCCGCACCCGAGACGGTGACGCTCGATCCCGACCGCCGTGCGCGGCTGGTGGCATTCGTCGAAGCCTCCCGCATGCCTGCCGAGGTGAAGGAGCGCGTTCTGGCGCAGCTGCAGCAGGACAGTGTACCTGCCGGCGTCAT
Source organism: Kangsaoukella pontilimi (assembly GCF_009830125.1). Classification (GTDB taxonomy): domain Bacteria; phylum Pseudomonadota; class Alphaproteobacteria; order Rhodobacterales; family Rhodobacteraceae; genus Kangsaoukella; species Kangsaoukella pontilimi. Next base: position 38,543 of record NZ_WUPT01000003.1, read on the forward strand.
CGAGCGGATCGAATCGAGGATGGGCGGATGACCCCGCTCCGCCATACCCGCACGAAGGGTGTTACCGATGGCGCGTAACCTTGGTGGCCCGGCAGGCGGTATCCTCTCGTACTTCACCCGGCATCGGACGGCGGCCAACCTTCTGCTGCTCGTCCTGATTGTTACCGGCCTTTACACGATCCCGCAGATGCGGGCGCAGTTTTTTCCCGATGTCGTCTCGGATGACGTCACCATCAGCGTGACGTGGGACGGCGCCGGTGCCGACGACGTGGACACCGCCATCGTGCAGGTGCTTGAAGCCGAGCTTCAGACGGTTGCCGGCGTGGTCGAGACCTCGGCCCGCTCGACCGAAGGAAGCGCGCGCATCAGCCTCGAATTCGAGCCGGGCTATGACATGGTGCAGGCCGCCGACGACGTGTCGACGGCGCTCGATTCGGTGACGAACCTGCCTGACGGTGCGGAAGACCCCGAGATCATTCAGGGCCGCTGGTCCGACCGGGTCACCGATGTCGTCATCACCGGACCCGTGGGCGTCGATCAGCTTGCCAATTTCTCGGACGAGTTCACGCAGCGCCTGTTTGCGCGCGGGATCACCCAGACCACGATCCGGGGCCTTGCCGCGCCGGAAACAATCGTCGAGGTGACCTCGCTCGACCTGATCCGCAACGACATCACCATGCGCCAGATCGCCGACGCCATCGCGGCCGAGGTCGAGGCCGACCCCGCAGGTGACGTCTCGGGTGCCGGTCGCGTCCGGAGTGGCACCGCAAAGCGCAGCGCGGCGGAAATCTCCGACATTGTCCTCCGCTCCGAGGATGACGGCACGCAACTGACCGTGGGTGAGGTGGCGAGCGTCAGGGTCGAGGGCGTCGACCGCGACCGCGCCTATTTCGTCGGTCCCAACCCCGCCATTTCGATCCGCGTCGACCGTTCGTCCACGGGCGACGCGATCCGTATGCAGGCGGTGGTGGAAGAGGTCGCCGCCGAGATGGAGCTGACGCTGCCCGAGGGCGTCCGCATCGACCTTATCCGGACACTTGCGGAATCGATCACCGGGCGCCTGAACATCCTTCTGGACAACGGGCTGATGGGGCTGGGTCTTGTGGTGATGCTGCTCTTTCTGTTCCTGAACGCGCGCACGGCGTTCTGGGTCGCAGCCGGCATTCCGGTGGCCATGATAGCCGCCGTCACGATCATGTATTTCGCCGGGCTGACCATCAACATGATATCGCTTTTCGCGCTGATCATCACGCTTGGCATCGTGGTGGATGACGCCATCGTTGTAGGCGAGCACGCCGATTTCCGGGCCCGGCGCCTTGGCGAAGACCCCACAACCGCCGCCGAAAACGCCGCCCGGCGCATGTTCACCCCGGTCTTCTCGGCAACTGTTACGACGGTCATCGCTTTCTTCGCCCTCGTGGCGATCGGCGGGCGCTTCGGGGACCTGATCGCTGATATCCCCTTCACCGTGATCGTGGTGCTGATCGCGTCGCTGGTCGAATGCTTCCTGATCCTGCCCAACCACATGAAACACGCGCTTCACCACACGGCGCGGGAACACTGGTACGACTGGCCGTCACGTCAGGTGAACAAGGGCTTTCGCTGGGTGCGCGACACCGCCTTCCGGCCCCTGATCCGGGGCGTGATCTGGGCACGTTACCCTGTCGCCGCCGCAGCGATCGCGCTTCTGGCCAGCCAGCTTGCGCTCTTCATCCGGGGCGATGTGCAATGGCGCTTCTTCAATGCGCCCGAGCAGTCCTCGGTCACGGGGAACTTCGCCATGGTGCCGGGCGCCACGCGCGAAGATACTTTCGAAGTCATGCGCGCGCTTCAGGCCACAGTCGAGGAGCTTGGCGCCGAATACGAGGCCGAGCACGGGCGGAACCCTGTCGCCTATGCGCTGGCCGAGATCGGCGGAAACACGGGCCGTGGCCTCGCCGGGGCCGAGACCAAGGAGACATTCCAGCTTGGGTCCATCGCCATCGAACTGATCGAGGCCGACCTCCGCCCCTATTCCAGCTTTGCCTTCGTGGCCGACCTGCAGGAACGCATGCCGCAACATCCGCTGGTCGAGACGATCAGCTTCCGCGGCTGGAGGAGTGGGCCGGGCGGTGACGCCATCGACATCGAACTGTCGGGCGCGTCATCGCAGCGCCTGAAAGAGGCCGCGGAAGCGCTCAAGACCGAACTGGCCCGCTATGGCGAGGTCTCGGCGCTTGAAGACAACATGGCCTATGACAAGGAAGAGCTGATCCTTGAGCTGACGCCGCAGGGGCAGGCTCTTGGGCTGACACCTGATGCGCTTGGCCAGACCCTGCGCGCGCGCCTGAACGGGATCGAGGCAGCGACCTATCCTGACGGGCCGCGCTCGGCCGCGATCCGTGTCGAGCTTCCGGCGGGCGAGCTGACGGCTGACTTTCTGGACAAGCTCCTGATCCGCACCACCGGCGCGGACGGCGTCAGCTATGCGCCCCTTGGCGATATCGTATCGGTCGAGCGGCAGACCGGCTTCTCCACCATCCGGCGCGAGAATGGCATCCGCGTGGTGTCTGTCACGGGCGATCTGAGCGAGGACGACCCGGCCCGCGCCGAAGAGATCTCGACGGAAATCCGCGAAGTCATCCTGCCCCGGCTTGAAGAGAATTTCGGCATCTCGACCTTCATGTCCGGCCTTGCCGAGGACGAGCGGAATTTCCTCGCTGACGCGCAGACCGGTCTGATCCTTTGCCTTGTCGGCATCTTCCTGACACTGGCCTGGGTCTTTGCAAGTTGGAGCCGCCCGGCGGTGGTCATGGCGATCATCCCCTTCGGCCTTGTGGGCGCGATCTGGGGGCATTTCATCTGGGACGTGCCGCTTTCGATGTTCTCGGTCGTGGGGCTGATCGGCATGGTGGGCATCATCATTAACGACTCCATCGTGCTGGTGACGACCATCGACGAATACGCCGAGGAGCGCGGGTTGATTCCCGCCATCGTCGACGGCACGGCGGACCGCCTGCGCCCCGTCCTGCTGACAACGCTGACAACGGTCCTCGGGCTCGCGCCGCTTCTCTACGAGACATCCAGCCAGGCGCAGTTCCTGAAACCCACGGTCATCACGCTGGTCTACGGACTTGGCTTCGGGATGCTGCTGGTCTTGCTCGTGGTCCCCGCGCTTCTGGCCATCGGGTTCGACCTGGGCCGGTCGTTCCGCGCAGCGCGGCGCGGTTTCTCTGGCCGGGCAGGAGGGCTGAGGGCGACGCTTGCGGGGACCGGTGCCGCACTCACGGCGTGGTTCGCCGCAACGCTTGGCTCGGAAATCTTGGCCGGGCAGATGCCGGGACCCCTTGGCGCAGTTTCTGGCAACGGCGCAGCCTTCGGCCTGTTCCTGGCAGGGACGCTGGTCATTCTGGCAGTAGTACGGATCGCCGCAGGTTTCTCGGCAGGACGCCGGGCGGCCTAGCTGCCTACTGGCAGCCGGTGATCTCGACCGCGCCACCGCCGGCGAGCACGGTCACGCGGACGCTGTCGCGGGCCAGAAGGAAGGGCTTCGCCGCAGGCGGCACCATTTCCGCCACGATATCCACGCGGTTCCCGTCACGGGTGAGCGTGGCTTCGGACACCCAGATCGTCGGATCGGGATGCTCCATCACGGCCACCTCGTCTCCGCCCATCGGTGCCATGCCCAATGTCGCGGTCACACGCATCCCGTCCGCGATCGGCTCGATCCGGCACCCCATAGGGTCCAACCCGGCCTCGTCCGCCGTTGCGGGCTTGTCGCTGAAGGCGGCTTTGATCCGGGGGTCGGGCCGCGATGCGTCGGCCGGAAGAAGGGCGCTGAGCGACACCGACACCGGGATGCAGATGTCATAGCAGACGCCCAACTCGATCTGCCCCGACAGGATGACGTCGTCGCCGGCCTTTTCGGGGGTCACTGTGAAGGGGAACATCACGCGGTCTTCATACCCGAAGGACCGCATCCCGTTCTGAATCAGCACGCTCGGCACCGGGAACGACACGTCCAGCGCAGCAAGGTTCTTAGACCCGGACCAGTTGAAGAGCGGAGGGATTCCGCCTTCGCCCGGTGCACGCCAATAGGTCTTCCAGCCGGGGGCGAGCTGAATGTCGAGCGCGCCATGATGACGACCACCCGCATCGCGCCAGCCGGGAAGAACCTCGATCCGTGCAACATTGTCCGGCACCTGCCCGAAGGCGGGAAGGGCGCTGGCTGCGGCCATGGCGAGGACGAGGGGGGCGAGACGGTTCATGGTTTTTGCACTACGCCCGGATGCCGGGCAGAGGAAATCACATTCCGGTCACCCTGTGTGACTGTTGCAGGACGGCCCTTGATGACGCATGCCCGATGACACATCTTCAAGGCATGGCCTCTGACGCTCAAACCCTGACCGGAAAACTGCTCGTCGCGATGCCGGGAATGGGTGACCCGCGCTTCGACAGAAGCGTGATATTCATGTGCTCCCATGGCGAAGACGGCGCGCTTGGCCTGATCGTGAACAAGCCGACACCCAGCCTCAGCTTTGCCGGTCTTCTTCAGCAACTCGATATCGCGGGCGGCACGACCGAGCGGGATATCCGTGTGCATTTCGGCGGACCGGTCGAAAACGGACGGGGGTTCGTCCTGCATTCCGCGGAATACGGCGCCAATCGCTCGACGCTTCGGGTAGGTGAGGCGTTCGGCATGACCGCCACTCTGGATATCCTCGAAGACATCGCTCATGGCGGCGGTCCCGAGGACGCGATCCTGACGTTGGGATATTCGGGCTGGGGGCCGGGTCAGCTTGAGGACGAGATCCTCGCCAATGGCTGGCTGACCTGCGACGCCAGCCGCCAGATCGTCTTCGAGACCGAGGACGATGCCAAGTGGTCGGCGGCGCTCGGGTCCATCGGTGTCGATCCGCTGACGCTTTCCTCGACGGCAGGCCGCGCCTGAGGCGCAGCCCCTGACACGCGCTTCGGTCGTCAGCTCGGGCTGAGCGGTTTGCACGGCACGTTCTGCGCTTCCAGCCTGCGGCAGGCAAGTTCGGCACTCTGCTCGGTCAGGCCGAGGAAGTTTGCGCGGAAGCCCTGCGGGCTGCGCTCGACCTTGCGCAGCGCTGTATCCAGCGTTCCGAGTTCCACGAGAGCGGTCTTCAAGAGCACCTTCTCGGCCTCGTGCCGTGTCGTGTACAGACCCACATTGATCCCCCAGTGACGACCGCCACCGGTGGTCATGCGCGTGACGACCACGCTGTCGGAGGGGGCATCGGTCGCAGTGGTATCGGCTGTGTCCGCAAGGGCGACCTCGACCTCGTCGTCCTCATTCGTGGCGCCTTCGGCGACGATGGGCCGCGGAGGTGGTGGAGCGATTGTGGCCGCCGCAAGGCTCGCGGGCAGGACAGCCGCGGGGGCGGCGGCGGGAACAGTTCCATCCGCGACGGCGACCTCGGCGAGGGCGTCCGCGATGCCGTCACGCATGGCCAGCAACACCTCGGGCGCCGGAGCTTTTGGCGGGCGCGCCGACGGACGCGGCGTCCGCTCGACCAGACCTGTGGCGCGGGCGATGGCTTCTGCCGGGCCTTCCGATCCAAGGACGGGTCGACGGGGCTTGATCACGGCCACGCGGGTTGGCGAACGCTGGAAGCCCATGTCGAGCAGTTCCGCCACGCGCGCGTTCCGTTGTGCGACCGAGCGGCCGCCGAACATCGTGGCAATCACCCGTTCGCCGCCGCGTTCAGCCGAGGCGACAAGGTTGAACCCGGCGGCACGGGTGTAGCCCGTCTTGATACCGTCCGCGCCGCGATAGGCGCCAAGAAGGCGGCGATTCGTATTGTACACCGTCTTCAGCCCCGCATCGGTCGAGCGGCGGGAGAAGATGTTGTAGTACTCGGGGAAGTCATAGAACAGGTGCCGGCCCAGCGTTGTCATGTCCCGCGCCGTGGACAGATGTCCCTGCTCGGTCAGGCCGTGGGCGTTCTTGAATGTGGTTTTTGTCATGCCCATGGCCTTGGCCATCCGGTTCATCCGGCGGGCAAACGCGGCCTCGCTGCCCGAGATCGCCTCGCCCAGGGCCGTGGCGGCGTCATTGGCGGATTTGACGGCGGCGGCACGGATCAGGTGGCGAAGCCGCACCTCGGAGCCGGCGCGCAGTCCCAGCTTGGACGGCGGTTCGGACGCGGCCTTTCGGCTGATCTTGACGCGCGTGTCGAGGTCGATCTCGCCTTTCTCGACGGCATCGAAAACCACGTAGAGCGTCATCATCTTCGTCAGAGACGCAGGATGCAGCCGCGTGTCGGCGTTTCGGGAATGAAGGACCTTGCCGTCGCGCGCGTCGATCACCATCGCGGCGTAGGGCGCCGGTAGCGCCGCCAGCGGCAGCACGATCATCACACAAGCGACAGCCACGGCCCTGGCGGCCAAGCGAATTGGGTTGGGGAGGGTCAAGACACTGCCCTTTTCTCTGCCTCGCGGTCCGGTCTTTGGCGCCGGATCCGTCATTTATGCGTAGAGCGTAACACACACGATTCCATCGGAAAATGGTGAATTTTCGGTGTCTGAAAGATGTCGATTTCACGGCACCAAGATGAGGCGCCTATACCTGTCGCGACCGCTAGGTGTGGTGCGTAATCGTCGCGACAAGCGCGGGAAGGTCCGAAAGGCTTTCAATCCGTCGAAATTTCGGATGCGACTCAGGCGGCTCTGCGGCCTCGATTTCCCATGTCTGGCCGTGTGGCACGTAAACGGCCCAGCCTCCGGCCTCGATCACCGGCAGAACATCCGACTTGACCGAATTCCCGACCATGAGCGCGTCGGAGACCGCTATCCCGTGCCGCTGGAAGATGTCGCGATAGACCGGAGCGGATTTGTCCGAGACGATCTCGACCCCATCGAACATCTCGCCCAGACCGGACTGCGCCAGCTTGCGCTCCTGGTCGAGCAGATCGCCCTTGGTAATGAGTATGAGGCGAAAGTCCGGCGCCAGCGCCCCAATCGCATCTTCCACGCCGGGCAAGAGCTCAATCGGATGCGACAGCATTTCCTGCCCTGCCGAGACGATTTCTCGGATGACCTCGCCTGGCACGCGATTCCCGGTGACGTCGAGCGCAGTCTCGATCATCGACAGGACAAAGCCCTTGATGCCGAAACCATACTGCCCGAGGTTCCGCCGCTCGGCGTCCAGAAGGCGCTCGGCAAGGTGATCCGGTGCGGCGTGGTCCGCGAGAAGCGCGTAGAAACGGTCCTGCGTCAGGCGGAAGAATCTCTCGTTGTGCCAGAGCGTATCGTCGGCATCGAAACAGACCGCAGTCAGCACGCCGCGTCACCTATCCGCATCGGCCCCTTTTCTCTTGGCCGTTCTCGCTTATATTGTCGCTCTGTCAAACCGAACTCTAGATGGGCGAAACTTGACCTTCCGCACCTTGCATATGATGGCCGATCCCGACAAGGGCGGCGACAACGATACCGGCGTTCTGACCGAGACCAAACCGAAGACGGCCAAGCCGCCGCTCTACAAGGTCTTGCTTCTGAACGACGATTACACGCCGATGGAATTCGTCGTGCATGTGCTTGAGCGGTTCTTCGGGATGAGCCACGCGCAGGCATTCGAGCTGATGCTGACAGTGCACAAGAAGGGCCTGGCCGTGGTCGGAGTGTTTTCCTTCGAAGTGGCCGAGACAAAGGTTGCGCAGGTGATGGACTTTGCGCGCCGGCACCAGCACCCGCTGCAATGCACCATGGAAAAGGAATAAGGGCCGACGTGCCCGCCTGATCCCATGCTTGCCGATCGTTTGCCCCTTGCCCTCGACCGTGGGCTTCTGTCGCTGCCCGACGAGGGCCGTATCGCCGTGATCGGTCCGCGCGCCGGGACGGACCTGTCCGTCCTGCCGAAGGAGCGGGTGCAGGTGGTCACCGCCCATTACCCGGATCACGCGTATTTCCGCGACTCGGGCCTCGAGACCGCGACGGACATCACAGGCCCCTACAGTCTTGCCATCGTTTGCATCCCCCGCGCACGGGATGAGGCCCGCAAGTGGATCGCCACAGCCGCCGCCGCGACGGACGGACCGGTGGTGGTCGATGGTCAGAAGACTGACGGCATCGACGCGCTGTTGAAAGAGCTCCGCGCAAGGTCCGATCTGGGTGAGGTCCTGTCCAAGGCCCATGGCAAGATCGCCGTGGCCGAGGCCATCGACGCCCCGGACTGGCGGCAGGACGGTGCGCGCGTGATCGACGGCCGCTTTCGCACTCTACCGGGTGTCTTCTCGGCCGACGGGGTGGATCCCGGCTCGGCGCTTCTGGCGTCGCGCCTGCCGCCCAGCCTGAGCGGCAGCGTTGTCGATCTGGGCGCGGGGTGGGGGTACCTGTCCGAAATGATCCTCGCCCATGCCGGGGTCACCGGTGTCGATCTGGTCGAGGCCGACCATGTCGCCCTGTCGCTCGCCCGCGAAAATGTCACGGACCCGCGCGCGCGGTTCCACTGGGCCGATGGGCTTACCTTTCAGCCCGCCGAGCCGGTAGATCACGTGGTCACGAACCCGCCGTTCCACACCGGGCGGACACCCGACGCCTCGCTTGGGCAAGGCTTCATCCGGAACGCCTCGCGCATGCTCAAGCCGCGGGGCGCGCTCTGGCTTGTCGCGAACCGGCATTTGCCCTACGAAGGGGTGCTGAAAGACGCCTTCTCCGAGGTCCGCCTTCTGGACGACGTTTCGTCCTACAAGCTTTTCCACGCATCCAAGCCCCGCCGTCCCCGCAAAGGATAACGCCCGATGTCATTCTCGATCCAAGGCAAGACCGCTGTTGTCACCGGCGCCGCCAATGGCGTCGGCCTCGCCATTGCGCGGCACTTCGTCGAACGCGGCGCGAATGTCATGTTCGCCGATATGGACGAGGCCCGGCTGGCCGAGGAACTGGGCGAGGTCCGGCAGGACGACGACGCCACCGCGGCCTATTTCGCGGGGGACTTGCGCGAAAAGCTGACCGTCGCGAACCTGCTGTCGGCCACGCTCGACCGGTTCGAACGTGTGGATATCCTCGTCAACGCGTCACGCCAGATGATGGCCGCCGACCCGCTCAATGCCGACGACGACGCCGTGACTACGCTGCTCAACCAGAACCTGATGACCTCGCTCCGCCTGACTCAGGTCTTCGCCAAGCGCATGATCAAGCAGGCTGAAGATGCGTCCGACGACGAGACGTCGCTTGGCTCGATCATCAACCTGTCGTCCATCGCTGCCCGCCGCACGCAACCGCACCTTCTGGCCTATTCGGTGAGTTCTGCGGCGCTCGACCAGATGACCCGCTCCATGGCGGTGGCGCTTGCGCCGAACCGTATCCGGGTCAACGCGATCGCGCTCGGCTCCGTGATGAGCGCGTCCTTGCAGGACGCTATTCAGGAGCACGAGGAGTTTCGCGAAGAGATTATCGACTGCACGCCCCTCCAGCGGATCGCCAGCGCGTCCGAGCTGGCCGAGGTGGCGCAGTTCCTCGCCTCTGACGGGTCGCGCTTCATGACGGGGCAGATCCTGACGGTGGACGGTGGCCGCACCCTTCTCGACGCGGCCGAAGCACCAGCGCACTAGTCGCCTAGGGCAACAGCTTCTTCACGTAGCCCGGCAGGGCGAACGCCCCCTGATGCACTTCGGGCGTGTAGTAATCCGTCGCGATCCCGGCGGCATCGAAGCGGCCCTGCAGCACGTCGAGCGGCGTTGCCCGCGCGTCCCCATCCGTGCCCCAGCCGAAGGCCATCGGCCCGCCGGCATAGGTGGGGATCGTCGCCAGATAGCAGGTGGCATCCACGAAGAGAGCGGTGAAGGCACGCATCGTGTTGGTTAGTTCCTCGCCCTGCATGAAGGGCACGCCGTTCTGAGTCACAAGGATGCCGTTCGGCGCCAGAGCGCGCTTGGCATGTCCGTAGAACGTATCGCTGAACAGCACCTCGCCCGGACCGATGGGATCGGTGGAATCGACGATGATCACGTCATACCCGCCCGACGTGGACCGGATGAAGTCGGCGCCATCCGCGATCACCAGATCAAGTCGTGGGTCGTCGAAAGCGCCGTTGCTCAGCATTGGCAGATAGGTCTTCGAGAACTCGACCACGCCCGCGTCGATCTCGACCATGGTGACATGGCTGACGCTCTGATGGCGCAGTACTTCGCGCGCCATGCCGCCGTCGCCGCCGCCGATGATCAGAACGCGGGACGCCGCGCCGTGGGCGAAGATCGGCACATGCGACATCATCTCGTGGTAGATGAAATTGTCGCCCTCGGTGGTCTGCACCACGTCATCGAGCGTCAGGACACGGCCGAAGGTGTCGTTCTGAAACACCTTCAGCCGCTGATGCGCGGTTTCGCTGTCATACAGCATCTCGCCCACGCGCAGCGCCTGCGCGTAGTCGGGATGCAGACTCTCGCGCACCCAGTCCGTCATGCCGCCAGCCCGGTATCCGTCACAAGACCGCTGCCGCGGCGGAGTTCCTTGACCCGGACGTCATCGGTGCCGAAGGCCGCCTTCAGCACGTCGACCGAGCGCCATGGCTCGGCGTCGCCGCACATGAAGACGTCGAAGGCGCCGTAGCCGATCTCGGGCCAGGTGTGGACCGAGATGTGGCTTTCGGCCAGAACCGCCACGCCGCTCACGCCCTGCGGGCTGAACTTGTGCGTGTGGATGTGCAGAAGCGTGGCTCCACACTCCGTTACACAGTCGCGGAACGCCTGCTGGATGCGCGCCTCATCATCGAGCCCGTGGCCGTTCACCACCTCGATGATCAGATGCGTGCCGGCGAACACGTCGCCGTCGCGGCGGATGAAATGGTCTTCGCGGCTGTCGTCGAAAACTCCGGCAACAGCATTTACATTGGCGGGCATTACCCCGCGCGCGGTGTCTTCCTCTTGGGCGCCTGTCTCCAGACCGAGCCCCAGTTGGAAGAGGTCCATGTCTTTCATGACACTCCCCTTCTTTCCAGTAGTTCGTATCCAGTCGGTCCCTTAGCGCCCCCCGGGAAGTGAGCCGCCGATGGCGGACTCCGGGTTGGGATCGGTCCCGAAAGTCCGGCGCATGTAGGGGTCATCTGAGATTCGATCAATCCCCTTTTTTCGTTTCGGGCAAATTTCCTTACGGCGCTGCGCCTCTCTGGACGCTCTCGCCACGACGTGCGGCGCCGACCGCATTTGACCCGCCGCAAAGTCTTCCCCCCCAAGGCCCGTTATGCCACGGTGACGCCAGACCAGGGAAGAGACCGATGACCGAGCAATTCGACGACCGCAAAGCGCGCGCCAGCGCGTGGTTCCGCAGCCTTCGCGATCAGATCGTCGCCGCTTTCGAGGCGATGGAAGACAGCCAGACCGATGGTCCCCTCTCAGACATGGCGCCCGGCCGGTTCGAGGTGTCCGAGACGCGCCGAGCCTCGGATGACGGCTCGGATGCGGGCGGCGGTCTGATGAGCGTGATGCGCGGTGGCCGGGTGTTCGAAAAGGTCGGCGTCAATGTCTCGACCGTTTACGGCAAGCTGGGCGCGCGGGCACAGGCCGCGATGGCGGCGCGGAAGGGTATCCCCGGCATGGCAGACGATCCCCGTTTCTGGGCGTCGGGCATCAGCCTTGTCGCCCATATGCAGAACCCGCATGTTCCGGCGGTCCATATGAACACGCGCATGTTCTGGACGCCCCATGCCGCGTGGTTCGGCGGCGGCTCGGACCTGAACCCCTGCATCGAGTATGACGAGGACACCGAAGCCTTTCACGCCGTCCAGAAGGCCCATTGCGACCCCCATGGCGAGGATATCTATCCCCGCTTCAAGGCCTGGGCGGACGAGTATTTCTATGTCCCACACCGGGGCCGGGCGCGGGGCGTCGGCGGCATCTTCTACGACGACCTGTCCACCGGCGATTGGGAGGCCGATTTCGCCTTCACGCAGGATGTCGGACGCGCCTTTTTGAAAGCCTATCTGCCGCTGGTCGAAAAGCGGCGCAACACGCCCTGGACCGAGGCCGACAAGGACACCCAGCTTGTCCATCGCGGTCTCTACGCGGAATACAACCTCGTCTATGACCGGGGCACAAAGTTCGGGCTCGAGACCGGGCATGACGCCAACGCGGTCCTGATGAGCCTGCCGCCGCTGGCCAAGTGGGTCTGAGGCCTCCGGGCCTCAGTTTCCGCCAAGCGCGCGCCGCAGCCCCTGTTCGAGCCTGCGAAGATCCGCGCCGATCTGGTCGAGCGCCCCGCCGCTCTGATTTGAACCCCCGCCGCTGCCGCCGACCTCGCGCCCGGCCAGCCACACTTCGATCAGGCCTTCCGGCGGACTTGGCTCGAAATCGGTAAAGTCCCTCAGCGTCGCGCCGATCCCGTCGGCCAGAGCGGCCGCGGCTTCGGCATCTTCGGCGTGGAAATAGCGTACATTCGCGGTCGAGATGTTCAGGTTCACACGCCGCGCGTCCGGCTGCACACCCCCTGCGGCCAGTGCATCGACTACGCTGGAAAGTTCTGCGTCCGAGACGGTTCGCGGGGCGTTCAGCATCACACGCAGGTCGCGGTCGGGCGTGAAGACGGGCGGCGACGTGCCGGGCAAGGGGTCGGCAGGCGGCGTCGCGGGCATCGCGCCAAAGACGACGCGGTTAGGCGGCGCCTGTTCCGTACTCGACGGTGACACCGGCGCCTCGCCGACTGCATCCACGGGACCGGTGAGGGCTGCCGGAGCGTCCGGGATCGCCGCAGGTGGCGCGCTTTCGGTGACCGGTTCGGATTGCCGTGGTTCGGCGGCAACGGGGGCTTCGATGCTGGCATCTGGCGCAGGATCAATGTCAGGCGCGGCGGTCACGGTAACGTTTTCGCCGCTACCGGGCGCGGTTGTGGTCGGCCCGCTCGACCAGGCGACGAGGCCGATGGCGATGCCGGCGATCACCGTGCTCAGCACCCAGAGGAGCGGGCCGCGGGAACGCGGTTCGTCACGATGGGGGTCATCGAAGGTCTCGGCTTCGGCCGAAGACGCTGCAGCTATCGGCGCAGCATCGGTGTCGTCCTGAATGTCGGTCGGGCGCGCCAGCGGGACGACGCCACGATTCTCTGCGGTGCTGCTGCCGCGCTCCGCGGCGCCCTCGCCCGAGAGCGCTTCGGCGCGTCGCTCGCGGGCGTCCGCGATCTTGTCATAGAGATTGCGTCCCCGCGATGTCGTGCGGGTCGTGCCTTTCTCGGGCGGGGCCTGATCGTTCTTGTTCTTCATGGGCTTCCGTCTAACGGAACGACGCTACCGGATTCGTGCGCCGACCGCACCCTGTCCGGCAGAGAACCGCCACCCGGTCAGCTCCGAAGCGCGGGAAGGCCGATGCCAGTCGCTTCGAACCCTCCATCGGCGGCAAGGACCTGACCGGTGATGTAGCTGGCCTTTTCAGAGCAAAGGAAGACGATGGCTTCTGCGATTTCGCGCTCGCTTCCGTATCGCGCCAGCGGGATCGCGTCGTGATAGGCGTCGATGATCGCCTGGCTGTGAACCGCCATGGCGAGCTTGGTCCGGACCGGCCCGGGCGCGACGCAATTCACGCGGATGCCGTATTCGCCCAGTTCGACGGCCTGTTGCTTGGATAACTGGATGACGGCGGCTTTCGATGTCCCATAGGCCACGCGGAGGGTCGAGGCGCGGAGGCCGGAGATGGACGCGATATTGACCACTGCGCCTTTGGTTTCCTTGAGGGCGGATGTGGCGGCCTGCGTGCAAAGAAACGGCCCGTCGAGATTGGTGGCCATGACGGTGCGCCAGCGGTCGAAGCCGGTCTCTTCGATGGGGCCGAAATCGGCAACGCCGGCATTGTTCACCAGCGCGTCGATCCGCCCGAAATGGGACAGCGTTTCCTCGACCATGCCTTCGACCGAGACCGGGTCCGACACGTCGCAGTCGATGCCGTGCACCCGGTCGAATGTGGCAACGGCATCGGCCAGCGCCTCGCCGTCGCGGTCCACCATCGCGACTTGCCAGCCCGCCTCGACAAAAAGCTCGGTCGTGGCCAGCCCGATCCCTCGGGCCGCGCCCGTGACGATAGCCGTCTTCACGCCAGTGCACCCGGCATGTCGGCGCCGCCAAGCGACTGCATCCGGATGGCCAGGACCCAGACGCCCGCGATGACAAGGCTGAGAATCCATGCGCCCGAAGTGAAGGTCGCGACCAGCGCCAGGAACAGCGCGAAGGACGTCGCCATCCCGCTTGCCTCGCGGAGCGTGTCCGAGTTTGTCGCCATGACGAGGATGGTCAGAACGACCGCCAGACCGGCTGCTGCCAGCGTCACGGTCGTTGCCGGGAAGCCGCCCTCGGTCAGCATCGAGAAGGGCGCCCACGCCCCGTCGACCCCGATCATGCCGGTCCGCTCAAGTACCCAGAAGGCCGCGATCAGCGCGATCCCGACAGACACCGGTCCGGCGATCCGCCGCTTGTACCATTCGTGGTTCCCGAAGAGGACACCGAAGGCGATATAGGCCGCGGCGATCACCGAAAGCTGTCCCAGCTCCACGCCGATATTGAAGCCGATGAGCTTCGGGATGAAGTTATCCGCGCCAAGGCCGAAGTCCTGCAGAACGCTGGCAAAGCCCAGACCGTGCAGAAGCCCGAAGCAGAAGACGACGAACGGCCGCCAGGGCGTCAGCCCGCGCGATAGCACGTTCTCGATCCCGACATAGACGATGGAGGCCGCGATCAGCGGCTCGACGATATCGGGCGATATCCGCACGATATCGAGCGCGCCGAGCGCGAGTGTGACCGTATGGGCCAGCGTGAAGGCCGTGACCTGCCACAGAAGCGCGCCCATCCGCAGGGCAAGAAAAAACAGCCCCAGCACGAAAAGGATATGGTCAAGCCCGAGCGGGATGATGTGGTCGAATCCCACGCCGATATAATCGACGAAAGCCTCGCCCGCGGTCTGATCCGTCGCACCGAGACGCGGGATTTCGTCCGAAAGCTGGCCGCCGATCAGAAACGCGGAATAGCCGCCCTCGACGCCCGGCTGGCGCACGACGAGAGGTCCGAGAGACGCGTCCCAGCCCACGACCACCGGCGCTCCGCCCTCGGGAAGTGCGCCAGACAGGATGACGCGGGATGTCCGCGCATCCTCGACATTGCCCACCTCCGGCACATCCATCGATTGGATATCGAGCGCGATGTCCTCGCCACCGCTTCGGAATGTCATCCGCTCGCGAATTTCGGGCCAGTCCTTGCGGAATTCCTCCGCCAGCGCGTCGGGTTCCAGAGCGCGTGCCGCGTCATAGGCGTCTGCGTTCTCGGCGTCATTCGTATCCTGAACCCCTTCGAGGTTCAGCCCGGCGACCCCGGCTTCCAGCGTCCAGTCAAGCTGCACCGTGATGCTGTCGGCACTGATATCCAGTCCCATTACAGCCGGTTGTACCTCGTGCGCGCTCGCGGAAGCGTGAAGCAGAACGCTTGACACCACCGCCGCAAGACACACCCTGACCCATGACACAAACAGACTGGCACCCGACATGAAACGCTCCCTCAGCATGGCACTTGCACTGGCATGTATCGCATTTTCCGCCGAAGGCCATGAGTTCTGGATCGATCCGGTCGAGCATCAAGTGGCGCCGGGCGCCAATATCGTGGCGGATTTGCGGGTCGGACAGGAATACGGTGGGTCGGCCTATTCTTACCTGCCGCCACGCTTCCGGCGCTTCGACTACGCGTTCGACGGTCAGGTGGCGCCGGTAGAAGGGCTGATCGGGGACCGCCCTGCCGTCACCATGGCGGCACCGGGCGAAGGGCTGGTAACGCTCATCCACGTCACGACGGATTCGCGGATCACATGGGACGATTTCGCGGATTTCGAGGCCTTCGTCGTCCACAAGGACGCCGAATGGACGCTTGAGCCGCATGAGTCGGGAGAGTTGTCGAAGGAAAAGGTCAGCGAGGTCTATTCGCGCTACGCCAAGTCTCTCGTGGGTGTGGGAAAAAGTGCAGGCTCCGACATCGAGGCCGGCCTTCTGACCGAGATCGTGGCGCTGGAGAACCCCTACACCGACGACACCTCCGATGGTGTCGATGTCAGGCTTCTCTATCAGGGCGAGCCGCGCGGCGACGAGCAGATCGAGATTTACCAGAAGACGCCCGAAGGCGAGGTGACCGTGTCGACCGTCCGGACTGATGACGACGGCGTCGCAAGTATCCCGGTCACGCCGGGCAATCGTTACATGCTGGATGCGGTCGTCCTGCGCCGCGCCGAAGGGCCTGAGATCTGGGAAAGCCTCTGGGCCAACCTGACCTTCGCCGTTCCCGCCGAATAATACCTTAGCGATCGAGCCGCCCGGTCGCGCGTTTTGGCAGGGCCAGCACAAAGAGATCCCGCAGCACCACGCAGGTCAGAACACCGGCGAGGGCAAGGTCGAGGGCGTATTGTGTCTCGGGCGTCATGGCCGGGTCTCCAATCTGTCGTTGATTTGACCAGACCATCGGAAACCGGCGCGCGAAGGACGCGGCCAAGGTCATTCACCGGCGAATTCTGGGCCGACTGTGGTGGAACGACGGCACATGTGCCGCACGCGCACCAATTCAGTCGAAAACGGGCGGATTGTATCCAACACCAGTCAGATACAGCCCGTCGGGCGGTGCCACGGGACCGCAGGCGGCGCGATCCCGCGCTGCCAGAGCCTCGGCCACGTCATTCGGCGCCCACGCGCCATGGCCCACACGCTCGAGCGTTCCAACCAGTGACCGCACCTGGTTGTGCAGGAAACTCCGCGCCCGGAAGGTCAGCCGGATCTCTGTGCCGCCTGGCGTGTCCTCTGCGGTGATCCCTATCTCGTCCAGCGTCTTCACCGGCGATTTGGCCTGACAGATCGAGGCGCGGAAGGTCGTAAAGTCGTGCTTGCCGATCAGGTGCGCCGCGCCTTCGCGCATGGCATCCACGTCGAGCGCGCCCTTGACCAGCCATGCCTTGCCCCGGTCATGGACCAGCGGCGCGCGGCGGCTGACGATCCGGAAGAGATAGCGCCGCTCATTGGCCGAAAAGCGGGCGTGCCAGTCGGGGTCCACCTGCACGCAGGCGGTGATCGCCACAGGCTCGGGCTTCAGGTGATAGTTCAGCGCCTCGGACAGTCGGAACGGCTCCCAGTCGCGCGCCATGTCGGCATGGGCCACCTGACCGGTCGCGTGGACCCCCGCATCGGTTCGGCCCGCTGCCGCGATGGAGGGCACGTCAGGCTCCAGACGCGCCAGCGCACGCTCGATCGCACCCTGCACCGAGGGCTGATCCGCCTGACGCTGCCAGCCCGCAAAGGGCTGACCGTCATACTCTATGAGGAACGCGTATCGCGGCATGGACGCGCCCTAGCGCGAATGATGGGCCGGGGGCAACTCTCAGGGATACTGGACGACGACGGCGTCGAAGGCCTCGTCGCTTACCACGCGGGTGTGGTGTCCCTCGCCATGGGTGTCCTCCATCCGCCAGACATCGCCTGGTCCG
Source organism: Kangsaoukella pontilimi (assembly GCF_009830125.1). Taxonomy (GTDB): domain Bacteria; phylum Pseudomonadota; class Alphaproteobacteria; order Rhodobacterales; family Rhodobacteraceae; genus Kangsaoukella; species Kangsaoukella pontilimi. The sequence goes on from NZ_WUPT01000003.1 coordinate 55,972, forward strand.
ATGATCCGCTTTTCGCCATCGCTGGCCGTGACCTCGACCGCGCCGCTGCGGCAGACCAGCATTTGAGCGCGGGGGCTGGGATGCTTCGGTTCGTTCCAGCCTGCGGGAAGGCGGAGGAACACCGCCTGCGCCGCCGCCTCAGGCTCGGACAGGTGAATGTTCCCCGCGGGCGGAGCGAATTCGATCGGTGTCAATCCGACATGCACATCGGTCCAGTGGCTGACACCGGCCTCGTCAGCATAGAGCAGCTGATATTTCATTGTCTCACTCCGCAGGATGTACCGGATGCTAGGGAACGCCGCGTCACCCTGACAAGCCTTTCCGGTGGTCACTGGCGCAATCGCCGCGCGGCTCCTATGTTCTGACACTGAGGAAAGAGGGCGCGGATTTGGTACTTGGTACGATCGCCGACGGTCTGACACGAGGTGTCGAGACAACGGTCAACACAGTCAGCGAAGCGTTTTTCGAGCCGGTGATCCGCCTGGGCGTTACCGGGCTAAGCCGTGCGGGCAAGACCGTGTTCATCACCTCGCTGGTTGCCAATCTGGTGCAGCGGGGCCGGATGCCCGCGCTGCGCGCTGCAGCCGATGGCCGCCTTCTGTCCGCCTGGCTTCAGCCTCAGCCCGACGACACCGTGCCCCGCTTCCCTTACGAGGATCACCTGGCCCGGATCACAGGACCGGAGCCCACTTGGCCCGAAGGCACGACCGGCATCAGCGAGTTGCGCCTCTCGCTTCGGGTAAAGCCGGACGGATTGCTCGGCGGGCTGTCGGGCCCGCGCACGATCCACCTGGATATCGTGGACTATCCCGGCGAGTGGCTTCTCGATCTTGCGCTTCTGGATGTGGATTTCGAGACGTGGTCCAAATCCGTTCTCGAAAAGATCGCCAACCGGGATCAGGCCGCCCCGTTCCGAGCGCTGCTGGAGCAGACGGACCCGACCGCGAAACTGGACGAACCCACCGCCCAGAGGCTTGCCGAAGCCTTCACCGGCTACCTGACCGAGGCACGGGAGGCGGGGTATTCCGACTGCACCCCCGGCCGGTTCCTGTTGCCGGGGGACCTGCGCGGCTCGCCCGTTCTGACATTCGCGCCCCTGCCACCCTCTGACGCCGGGCGCGGGACACTGGCCCGAGAGTTCGCCCGCCGCTTCGACGCCTACAAACGCGAGGTCGTGCGCCCCTTCTTTCGTGACCACTTTTCCCGGATCGACCGGCAGATCGTCCTCGTCGACGTGCTTGGCGCCATTCACGCGGGTCCGAAGGCGGTCGAGGATCTGCGCATCGCCCTCTCGGACATCCTTGCGGCCTTCCGGCCCGGCAAGAACGCATTTCTGTCGCAGATCTTCCTCGGCAAGCGGGTCGAGAAGATCCTCTTCGCCGCCACCAAGGCCGACCACCTGCACAACAGTCAGCACGCCAGCCTGACGGCGATCGCCGATGCGCTTCTGACCGACGCCCGTGCCCGCGCGGATTTCGCGGGTGCCGAGACGCGCGCCATGTCCATCGCGGCGCTGAGATCCACTACCGAGGACCGCATCAGTCGCGATGGCCGTGAGCTGGACGTCGTGCGTGGCCGGTTGCTGGACGGTGGGCGGCACGCCGCCTTCTATCCCGGTCGTCTGCCGGAAGACCCCGCCCGCCTGCTGACCCCGGCGCGGCAGGGGGCCGAAGCGTGGCTTGACGCGGATTATGGCGTGATGACGTTTGCGCCCGAGCCGCTGACGCTGAAGCCCGGCGACGGGCCGCCCCATATCCGTCTCGACCGCGCCGCCGAGTTCCTGATCGGGGACCGCCTCAGATGAGGACGACAAGGCCCGCCCGCGCCGAAGATGCGCCCCGGCTTACCGGAATCCTGTCCGACTGGATCGAAGAAACAGCTTGGATGCCCCGGCTTCACAGCAGGACTGACACGCTTGCCTTCGTCCGTGACATGATCCACGGCGGCGGCGTCGATGTGCTCTGCGACGGGGAAAGAGCCCACGGCTTCCTTCAGGAAACCGGCGGCCATATCTCGGCCCTCTACCTTGCACCTTCCGCGCGGGGCCAGGGGGGTGGCGTGATGCTGCTCGACGCGGCCAAGGCGCGGTCGGACAGGCTCGATCTCTGGACCTTCGCCGCGAACACCGGCGCGCGGCGTTTCTATCGCCGCGAGGGGTTCGTCGAGACCGATACGAGCTCCGACAATGATGAAGGTCTGCCTGACGTGCGGATGCAGTGGGCGAAAGAGGACACGACCGATGGATAACCGCCGCGACGGACCCGTCCTGATCGAACTGGACGACGCCCCCCGGCCCAGCCCGGCCGAGGCGCCACCGATCGAGGATGACGGTACCCGGCCGACCGGGCAGGCCATGCACACAGTCGCCGCCATCGCCGCGCGGCGGCCGTCACGGCTAACCCGCTGGTTCTGGCAGCTTCTGACCGCCGTGGTCGTCTTTTTCGTTTCCGTCGCGCTTTGGGACTGGGTGACGTCTCTGGTCCAGCGGAACGAGGTTCTGGGCTGGGCGGCGCTTGGTCTCGTCGGGCTGTTCCTCGCGGTCTGCCTTGCGATCATCCTGCGCGAAGCGGCGGCGCTGACACGGCTCAAGCGGATCGAGCATCTCCACATCGAAGCCGAGCGCGTGCTTGCGGACGGCGATCTGGCCGCCGCGCGCGCCCTCGTCGGCAAGCTGAAAAGCCACTATGCCGGGCGAGAGGACATGCGCTGGGGGCTTGACCGGCTGGCCAAGTCGGATGCCGATGTCTTCGACGCTGACGCGGCCCTCGCCCTGGCCGAGGATGCGCTTCTGACCCCGCTCGACGCGCTTGCAAGGCGCGAGGTCGAGGCGGCGGCGCGGCAGGTTGCGACTGTAACGGCGCTTGTTCCGCTCGCCTTCGCTGATGTGGCGGCGGCGCTCACCTCCAATCTCAGGATGATCCGCCGGATCGCGGAAATCTACGGCGGGCGCTCGGGCACGCTCGGCACCTGGCGGCTGACACGCGCGGTCATCACGCACCTCGTGGCGACGGGTGCGGTCGCCGTGGGCGATGACCTGATCTCGTCGGTGGGCGGCGGTCACCTTTTGTCGAAGCTCTCGCGCCGTTTCGGTGAGGGCCTGGTCAACGGTGCCCTGACCGCGCGAGTCGGTGTCGCCGCGATCGAGGTCTGCCGCCCGCTGCCGTTCCTGCAGGCGAAGAGGCCCCGCGTGACGGCGCTGGTGCAACGCGCCCTGACAGGGCTTTTCGACCGCGACGGCACGCCGGGCGCGTCCTGAGAAAAGGTATCTGAGACATGGAATCTCTTGCAGACGACCTGAAAACCATGACCTTCACGCCGCTGGCGGACGAGCATGTCCGCGCGATCCGGCGTATCGCGGAAGAGGTCCAGTTCGCCGAGGGGGACATGGTCGCCGAGGTCGGCACCCCCATGGAGCGGTTTATCTACGTGCTGGAAGGCGAAATCGAGGTGGTCGACCCCTGGACCGGCGAGAGGTACCTGCCGAATGCGCTTGGTCCCACGCAGTTCATGGGCGAAATCGCGTTTCTCAGCGGTGGGCGATACACGCTGCCGATGCGTGCCGCCAAGCCCACCCGCGTGCTCTCGGCCCCGCGCGAGGACATGCTCGCTCTGATGTCGCGCGTGCCGGAACTCAGCGACCACATCATCACGGTCTTCGCCGCCCGGCGCCGCCGGCAGCTCGAACAGAACGACAGCTCGCTCAAGCTGATCGGCGCGGATGTCGACCGGAACATTCGCCGCATCGCCAGTTTCGCCGCGCGGAACCGGATTCCCTACCAATCGGTCGATCTCGAAAGCGAGGCCGCCGGGGAACTGGTCGAGGAATGCAATCTCTCCGACCATGGCCCTGCGGTGATTTTCGGCCGTGACCGTGCGCTGTCCGAGCCGACGCCGATGAAGGTCGCTGAACTTCTGGGCCTGGCGCTCGATGCCGACGCCGAAACGGTATTCGACGTGATGATCGTGGGTGGCGGGCCTGCGGGCGTCGCGGCCGGGGTTTATGCCGGGGCGGAGGGGCTGAAGGCGCTGGTGGTCGAAGACATGGCCGTCGGCGGTCAGGCCGGCACATCGAGCCGGATCGAGAACTACATGGGCTTTCCTACCGGAATATCCGGCGCTGACCTGTGCTGGCGGGGCGAAGTGCAGGCCATGAAATTCGGCACCCGTTTCGCCGTGCCCCACCGGGCGCAGCGCCTGCACCGGGGCGACGACGGCATGTTCTGCGTCACGCTCGATGACGGCCGCGAGCTTTGCGCCAAGTCCGTCGTGGTCGCCACGGGTGTCCAATACCGCCGGCTTCCCATCGAGGGGCTGGAGGCCTTCGAGGGCGCGGGCATCTACTATGCCGCCACCGATGTCGAGGCGCGGTTCTGCAGTGGTACCGAAGCGGTCGTGATCGGCGGCGGCAACTCGGCGGGGCAGGCGGCGATGTTTCTCAGCCGAAGCGCCAAACACGTGCATGTGCTCGTGCGGGGACGGTCGCTTGCATCATCGATGTCGGACTACCTTCTCAGCCGGCTGGAAAAGGACCCGCGCATCACGATCCACTACAATACCGAGATGACGGCGCTTGAAGGCGACGACACGCTGGAATGTGTGACAATCCGCGATAAGCGCGCCGGCGAAGACTGGACGGTCAATACCAGGGCTGTCTTCGTCATGGTGGGCGCTGCACCGAATACAGACTGGCTATCCGATATCGTGAAACTGAACGAACAGGGCTTTGTCATGACTGGTCCCGAGGTCGGCGCGAAGTCCTCCTACGAGACGTCCGAGCCCGGCGTCTTTGCCGTTGGCGACGTGCGCGCACAGTCGGTCAAGCGCGTCGCATCCGCCGTTGGCGAAGGCTCTGTTGTGATGTCCAGCGTGTGGGAATACGTAGACGCCTTGGATTGATCGAGCGCAATGCGCGCTTGAAGACGGCCGGGGCACCCTGCCGCGAGCAGGAGACGCCCGATGCTTGAACACGACCACGATCTTCCGTCCATCCGCGAACGGCTGGCAGGCCCTCGCCGGGTCTCCTATCTGAGGGACGCAGTCTTCGGGGCCATTGACGGTGCGGTGACGACTTTCGCCATCGTCGCCGGCGTTGTCGGGGCAAACCTGCCCTTCAAGGTCATCGTGGCGCTCGGGATCGCCAACGTGCTCGCCGACGGCTTCTCGATGGCGGCGGGCAACTATTCCGGGACCAAGGCCGAGCTCGACGAGGCCATGCGCCTGCGCGAGATCGAGGAACGGCACATCCGCCTCGCGCCCGAGGGCGAGAAGGCTGAACTTCGCGAGATTCTGGCGTCGAAGGGATTGGAAGGCGACGTGCTGACCGCCGCGACCGAAGCAATCGCCTCGGACCGGAAGCGCTGGATCGACATGATGCTGGTCGAGGAATACGGCCTTTCGCCCGTCGATCCGCATCCGATGCGCGCGGCGATTGCGACATTCGCGGCCTTCCTTGTCGCGGGAATGGTGCCGCTCCTTCCCTACCTGTTCGGTCTTTCCGACCCATTCCGCCTGTCGATCTGGGCCACGGGCGTTACCTTCTTCGCTGTGGGCGCGATCAAATCGCGCTGGAGCCTTGCGCCCTGGTGGCGTTCGGGGATCGAGACGCTTCTGATCGGGGGCGTGGCTGCATTCATCGCATATTTCGTCGGAACACTCTTCAGGGCCTGATACGCATCGGGCGGGCATCGCCTGAGGGCGCGGCCCGGCTTGCGGTTTGTATGGGGGCGGAAATCGTCCTCGGCGCCGCGGGCCGCGTCAATGCTTTGGCAGGCGGCTTTCGGAACAGGTGCTGCGCTGACGAAAAGGGCAAGAAAGCGGTGCATCATGGGGCCTCCGTCTGGTGTCACGAAGCACCGTCTCACTGTGCGGGACGCGCGCCCACGGCCTTGAACCGCAAGCACCCGTAAGCGACCCGTAAGTCCCTTGGCAGGCGCGGGCGGCTCGGCCATCCTGTCGGGGCAACGAGATGCGAGACTGAACGATGACCCCGACGTCCCTTTTCGCTCGGGAACTCAGAGCCTGGCGGACCAGAAACGGCAGGTTCGGACGCCTGACTCAAGAGAGCCTTGCCGACCTGCTCGGCGTCAGCGCCGAGGCGGTCAGCAAATACGAGCGCTCGCTTTCCTTCATACGCGGCGATCTCGAACCCCGTCTTGTCGAGCGTCTCGGATGGAGCCGGGACACCGTCCTTGCCTGCCGCGAGGATTGGGAGGGCCGTGCGGCATCGGAAGGAGCGGGGGGCCGTGCCTACAGGCTTCTCGACGATCAGTCGGTGAGCGAGGTTTTCGGATCGTGGCACGAGGCCGCAGTCGCGTCGCTCAGATTCGCGGAAGCCGCATTTCCCGACCTCCCCGAAGGTTTCGCGCCCTGTCACCCGACCTGGACGGACTTTTACGAAACCTTCACCGGCAATTGGGACGCGGTTCTTTCGGGCGACGAGATGGTCGCAAAGTGGAGCCTGCCTTTCTTGCTGCCCGAGGACGAGCAGGCCTTTCGCGAAGGGCGGCTTTTGGAAACCGACATGACCGCCGACCGCGTGCGCCGCGCGGTCCTGCCGGGCACGTATTTCGGCTATTGCCCCGCGCTTATCGTTGCGCCCGGGCACGAGGCGGCAAGCGCACCGCTTCTCGCTTCGTTCATCCGCTTTCTCGAGGATCATGCACGCAGGGACATCCTGCTCCACGGGATCGGGACGATTTCGGTCTCGGCAGGCGGGGCGCAGATCTGCCGCGACCTTGGCATGACGAAGCTCGGTACCCATGTCACTGACGGCAGCTACGGGATTTGGGAACTGCCGGGCAGCGCGATCCCCGCCAGCATCTTCGGCCGCAAAAGCCCGCTTCTGGCGCGCGCCTATTCCGCGATGACCTGAGCCGGCGCGCGCAATCGCGCCTTGCTCCCCGCCGAGGCCGTCCCTATAAGCCGCTCCATGATGTTTTCCGCCGCGATCATCATTCGAATTACGGGCCCGGCGCTCTGATCCATGAGCCGCCGGGTTTCAGGCGTTGAGTTTCTCCGCCGCCCCTCCGACATCCCCTGAAAAGCATTCCGAGGACACAAGACCATGTGTGCCGATACGCCCGACTACAAAGATACGCTGCACCTGCCCGAGACCGACTTTCCGATGCGCGCAGGGCTTCCCAACCGCGAACCCGACTGGCTGGCCCGGTGGGAGAAAATCGGCGTCTATAACCGCCTCCGCGAGAAAGAGGGCCGCAAGCCCTTCACGCTCCATGACGGCCCGCCCTATGCCAACGGTCACCTCCATATCGGCCACGCGCTGAACAAGATCCTCAAGGACTTCGTCGTCCGCTCGCAGCAGATGATGGGCCGCGATGCGCGCTACATCCCTGGCTGGGACTGCCATGGCCTTCCGATCGAGTGGAAGATCGAGGAGCAGTACCGCAAGAAGGGCAAGGACAAGGACGCGGTTGACGTGGTCGAGTTCCGCCAGGAATGCCGCCGCTTTGCGGAAGGCTGGATCGACATCCAGCGCGAGGAATTCAAGCGCCTCGGCGTCACCGGCAACTGGGGCGAACCGTACCTGACGATGGATTTCCACGCCGAGCGCGTGATCGCCGAGGAATTCCAGAAGTTCCTGATGAACGGTACGCTCTATCAGGGCTCGAAGCCCGTGATGTGGTCGCCCATCGAGCAGACCGCGCTGGCCGAGGCCGAGGTCGAGTATCACGACAAGGAAAGCTTCACGATCTGGGTGAAGTTCGAAGTGGTCGACGACAAGGGCGACCTTGCCGGCGCCAATGTGGTGATCTGGACGACCACGCCGTGGACCATTCCGTCGAACAAGGCGGTGGTCTATGGCTCGGAGTTCTCCTACGGCCTCTACGAGGTAACCGGCACGCCGGACGAATGCTGGGCCAGTGTGGGCGACCGCTACATCCTTGCCGACAAGCTGGCGGGCGACGTGTTCACGCGGGCGCGGCTGGACGACGGCATGTACAAGCGCGTTCGCGACGTGCCAGCCGATGAACTGGCCGGACTGTCCCTCAAGCACCCGCTTGCCGGGGCCGAGGGCGGGAATGGCGAATGGGACGACATCCGCGATTTCCGCGCCGCCGATTTCGTGACGGACGAGGAAGGCACGGGCTTTGTCCACTGCGCCCCGTCCCACGGGATGGAGGAGTACGAGCTTTACCGCGATCTGGGCATGCTGGAGCAGGTCATCACCTACAACGTGATGGATGACGGCTCTTTCCGCGAGGACCTGCCGTTCTTCGGTGGCAAATACATCCTGTCCCGCAAAGGCGGCGAGGGCGACGCGAACAAGGCCGTCATCGACAAACTGGTCGAGGTCGGCGGCCTTCTGGCTCGCGGCAAGATCAAGCACAGCTACCCGCATTCCTGGCGGTCGAAAGCGCCGGTGATCTACCGCAACACGCCCCAGTGGTTCGCCGCCATCGACAAGCCGGTGGGCGACGGTCAGGACACGTTCGGCAAGACGATCCGTGAGCGCGCGCTGACCGAGATCGACAATGTCACCTGGACCCCGAAATCGGGGCGCAACCGGCTTTACTCGATGATGGAGGCGCGCCCCGATTGGGTGCTGTCGCGCCAGCGCGCCTGGGGCGTGCCGCTGACGTGCTTCGTCAAGAAAGGGGCGCTGCCCACCGATCCCGAGTATCTCCTCCGGAACGAGGCGGTGAACGCCCGGATTCTGGAAGCCTTCGAGGCCGAAGGCGCGGATGCCTGGTACAAGCCCGGCGCGAAGGAGCGCTTCCTCGGCAATGACGTCAACGCCGCCGATTACGAACAGGTCTTCGATATTCTCGACGTCTGGTTCGATTCCGGCTCGACCCACGCTTTCGTGCTGCGCGATCGCGCGGACGGGTCCGACGACGGGATCGCGGATCTTTACCTCGAAGGGACCGACCAGCATCGCGGCTGGTTCCACTCGTCGCTTCTTCAGTCCTGCGGCACCAATGGCCGCGCGCCCTACCGGGGTGTGCTGACCCATGGCTTCACGCTGGACGAGAAGGGCAACAAGATGTCCAAGTCGCTCGGCAACACGATCGTGCCCGAAGAGGTGGTGAAGCAGTACGGCGCGGATATCCTCAGACTCTGGGTGGCGCAGACCGACTATACCGCCGACCAGCGGATCGGCCCTGAGATCCTGAAGGGCGTGGCCGACAGCTATCGCCGCCTCAGGAACACGATGCGGTTCCTTCTGGGCAACCTCACCGGGTTCTCGGAGGATGAGCGCATGGCGCCCGCCGAGATGCCCGAACTGGAGCGCTGGGTTCTGCACCGACTTGCCGAGCTGGATGAGCGGGTGCGCAAGGGCTATGACGCCTACGATTTCCAGGGCGTCTATCGGTCGCTCTTCGAGTTCGCGACCACGGACCTCTCGGCCTTCTATTTCGATATCCGGAAGGACGCGCTGTACTGCGACGGGGCGGACAGCCTGCGTCGCCGCGCGGCGCGCACCGTTCTGGACATCCTGTTCCACCGCCTGACCACGTGGCTTGCGCCGCTTCTGGTATTCACGATGGAAGACGTCTGGCTGAGCCGCTTCCCCGGTGACGAAGGGTCGGTCCACTTGCAGGATATTCCCGAGACCCCGTCGGATTGGCGCGACGAGGCGCTTGCCGCGAAATGGGCCGGCGTCCGGCAGGTCCGGCGCGCGGTGACAGCGGCGCTGGAAGTCGAGCGGCGCGAGAAGACGATCGGCGCGTCGCTGGAAGCGGCCCCGGTGGTCCATGTCGAGGACGACGCGGTGCGGGCCGCGCTGGGCACGGTGTCCTTCGAGGATATCTGCATCACCTCGGGGGTCGAGATCACAGGCGATCCTGCGCCTGCCGAAGCCTTCCGCCTGCCGGAAGTCCCGGGCGTGGGAGTGGTTTTTGAGCGGGCCGACGGCGACAAATGCCAGCGCTGCTGGAAGATCCTGCCAGATGTGGGGCGGCACGCCCATGACGCGGTCTGCGGGCGCTGCGACGCCGCGCTCGGGTGATCCGTACCGGCCGCGATTTTTTAGAAAAATCGGGGCCGGAAACATGTTTCCGGTTTTGCGCTTGCCTGTCGGCAATCGCGCTGGGCGAGGGGGCGCTGCCCCCTCGCGCTCCCCCGGAGTATTTCTAAACAGAAGAAGGCCCGGTCTGTCGTCTTGCTTGCGCTGAGGGCTGCCTCTCACTAAGACGCGCCGGTCAGGTAGGGCGTATCATGGATCATTTTCTGTACAAGGATGGCGTGCTGCACGCCGAGGATGTCCCGGTTGCCGAGATCGCGGCCGAGGTGGGCACACCGTTCTATGTCTATTCCAGGGCCACCCTGACACGGCATTTCCGGCTGTTCGACGAGGCCTTGGACGGGATGGAGCATCTTGTCTGCTATGCGATGAAGGCGAATTCGAACCAGGCGGTTCTGGCGGTCATGGCAAAGCTTGGCGCCGGGGTCGATGTGGTCTCGGGCGGGGAATACGCGCGCGCGAAGGCGGCCGGTTTCCCGGGCGAACGGATCGTGTTTTCCGGCGTCGGCAAGACCGTGGCCGAGATGGAGGCCGCACTGACCGGCGGTATCCGTCAGTTCAATGTGGAGAGCGAGCCCGAGCTTGCCCGGCTGTCGGGTGTGGCGACGCGGCTCGGCCTGACTGCGCCGGTGACCATCCGCGTGAACCCGGATGTCGATGCCAAGACCCATGAGAAGATCGCCACGGGCAAGTCCGAGAACAAGTTCGGCATCCCGATATCGCGTGCGCGCACGGTCTATGCCGAGGCGGCGGCGCTGCCGGGCATCGAGGTTGTCGGCATCGACGTCCATATCGGCAGCCAGCTTACCGATCTCGCCCCATTCGAGGCGGCCTATGTGAAAGTGGCCGAGCTGACCGAAACGCTGCGCGCGGATGGGCATGACATCCGGCGGCTGGACCTTGGGGGTGGGCTGGGTATCCCTTACGAGCGCTCGAACAGTGCGCCGCCGCTGCCGGTGGAATATGGCGATGTCGTCCGCCGGACCGTCGGGCATCTGGGCTGCGAGATCGAGATCGAGCCGGGCCGGCTGATCGCCGGGAATGCGGGGCTTCTTGTCAGCGAGGTCATCTACGTGAAGTCAGGTGAGGACCGGGAATTCCTGATCCTCGACGCCGCGATGAACGACCTGATCCGACCCGCCATGTACGGCGCCTATCACGAGATCGTTCCGGTGATCGAGGCGCCTGCAGGGGCAGAGACAACGACCTATGACATCGTCGGCCCGGTCTGCGAATCCGGTGATACCTTTACCAAGGGGCGGGCGATGCCCTCTCTGGCAGCCGGCGACCTTGTCGCCTTCCGGTCGGCGGGCGCTTACGGTGCGGTCATGTCGTCGGAATACAATACGCGGCCGCTGATCCCGGAAGTGCTGGTCGATGGGCATCAATTCGCCGTCATTCGGGCCCGTCCGACCTTTGACGACATCATAAATCGAGATACCATCCCTCACTGGTTGGAGGATCCGGCATAACCCGGGTCCGGCCCCTCGGACGAGGTGCATGACCGATAACGACGCGTTTCCTGCGGATGCCGCCCGTCGCCTGAAGAAGCCGCTGGCGCTGACCCGGCTTGGCATGACCGCCGAGCGGGCGGTGCGCGCGTTCTGGCCGCTGTGGTCGATACTGATCGCCGTTCTCGGCGCGCTGATGCTTGGATTTCAGGACATTGCGCCCCTTGAGGCGGTCTGGGGGCTGGGTGTGCTGTCGGTGCTTGGCGCGGGCTGGGCTCTGGCGCGGGGGACAATGGTCTTCCGCTGGCCCAGCCGGGGCGAGGCGCTTGACCGGCTGGACCGCACATTGACGGGACGGCCCATCACGGCGGTGGCCGACCGTCAGGCGATTGGTGCCGGCGATTCGGCGTCAGAGGCCGTCTGGCGCGCCCATGTCGATCGCATGGCGGAACGGCTGGCCGCGGCGCGCGCGCCCGAGCCTGACCTGAAGCTTTCGGCGCGCGATCCCTATGCGCTGCGCTACGTCGCGCTTTTGCTGTTTACGGTTGCGATCCTTTTCGGGTCGCTCTGGCAGGTCCGGAGCGTGGCCGACGCCACGCCGGGTGCAGGAGCGGTCGCCGCCGGGCCGACATGGGAAGGTTGGGTCGAGCCGCCGCTCTATACCGGTCAGCCGAGCATTTACCTGAACGATGTCGAGGCGCGGAGCTTTGCCGTGCCCGAAGGCAGCCGCGTGACGATCCGCTTTTATGGTGAGGTCGGGCGTCTGACCCTGACCGAGACGGTCTCTGGCCGAACCGAGGACGTGCCGCCCGCCACCGATCCGGACCAGTCCTTCGAGATCACGGGCAGCGGCGAGATCGTCATCGACGGGCCCGGCGGCCGCACCTGGCAGATCGAGGCCGAGGCAGACGCGCTTCCGGAAGTCGAATTCGATGGCCCCATCGTGCGGGGCGAGGCCGGACGCACCGAGGCGCCCTTCGCCGCGCGCGACGATTATGGCGTCACCGCCGGACAGATGCGGATTGCGCTGGACCTCGATGCGGTCGACCGCCGCTATGGGTTAAGCGTCGCTCCCGAACCTCGCGACGAGATTGTGGTGGACCTGCCCATGACGATCTCGGGCGACCGGACCGATTTCAGCGAGCTGGTGGTCGAGGATTTTTCGAAGCACCCATGGGCCAATCTTCCGGTCGAAGTGTCTTTGACGGTCGAGGATGCCGTGGGGCAGACCGGCCTTTCTGCACCCCAGAATACCACGCTTCCGGGGCGCCGCTTTTTCGATCCGCTGGCGAAGGCGGTGGTCGAGCAGCGCCGGGATCTTCTCTGGAACCGCGATAACGCGCGTCGCGTGTCGCAGGTTTTGCGTGCCGTGTCTGCCGAGCCGGACAGCATTTTCCGATCCGAGACGCTTTACATGAAGTTGCGCTTCGCCGTGCGCCGGATGGAAACGCGGATTTCACTGGATCAGGTCACCGACGATTTCATCGCCGAGACGGCGGATGTGCTGTGGGACCTCGCCGTCGAGATCGAAGAGGGTGACCTGTCCGATGCGCTGGAGCGGCTGCGCCGCGCGCAGGACCGTCTTGCCGAAGCCATCGAGAACGGAGCCACCGACGAAGAAATCGCCGAGCTGATGCAGGAGCTGCGCGAGGCGATGCAGGACTACATGCGCCAGCTTGCCGAGCAGCAGGGTAGCGAACAGAACCAGCAGCAGGCCCAGAACCAGCAGGGCGAGCAGCAGGAAATCACCGGCGATCAGCTTCAGGATATGCTGGACCGTCTGCAGGAGCTGATGGAGCAAGGCCGCATGGCCGAGGCCGAACAGCTTTTGAACCAGTTGCGCCAGATGATGGAGAACATGCAGGTGGCGCAGGGCCAGCAGGGTCAGCAAAGCCCCGGCGAGCAGGCAATGGAAGGTCTTGCCGAGACGCTGCGTGAGCAGCAGGGGCTGTCCGACGAGGCATTCCGCGATCTTCAGGAACAGTTCAATCCCGACGCTCAGGCCGGCCAGTCCCAGGAGAACGAAGGCGAAGGCGGTCAGGGCGAGGGGCGCGGCGCAGAACACGGCGAAGGTCAGGGTCAGGGCCAGGGCGGCCAGCAGCAGGGCGGCGGATCGGGCCAGACGCCTCAGGGCGGGCCCAACGGCGAACAGAGCCTTGCCGACCGGCAGCAGGCGCTGAGGCAGGAGCTAGACCGTCAGCGGAATTCGCTGCCCGGCGCAGGAACCCCCGAAGGCGACGCCGCCCGCGATGCGCTTGGTCGCGCGGGCGAGGCGATGGACGAGGCCGAGGATGCGCTCCGGCAGGAGGATTTCGCCGGCGCGCTCGACAATCAGGCCGACGCGATGGAGGCGCTTCGCGAGGGGATGCGCGAGTTGGCCGAGCAGATGGCCGAGCAGCAGCAGAACCAGCAGGGCGGCCAGCAGGGGCAGCAGGCAGGGCGGGGCGACCCGAACGGCACGCGCGATCCGCTGGGACGCGAACAGGGTCAGAACGGGCGCATCGGAACGGACGAGCAGCTCTTGCAGGGCGAAGATGTCTATCGCCGCGCGCGAGAGCTTCTGGACGAAATCCGCCGCCGTTCGGGCGAGCAGGAACGTCCCACCGAAGAACTCGAATATCTCAAGCGGCTTCTCGAGCGCTTTTAGGGCTCATTCAAAATGGATACCGCCGTCGACGATCAGGCTTTGCCCGGTCACGCTCGGGCTGTCGAGAAAGGTGATAACTGCGCGCGCCACGTCATCCGGGTCGGTGGTCCGTTCCAAGGCAGAGCGATGTTTCCATCCGTCGATATAGGCTGCAGGCGCACGGCTGCTCATGTCGCTTCCCAGCATCAGGCCGGGTGAGACCAGATTGACGGTAATATCCGGTGCAAGGCGGGCCGCAAGGAACCGCGTCAGTGATAAAAGGGCGCCTTTGCTTGGCGCATAGACAGCCCCCGCGCCCCAGACGCCATGTCCGATGGTCGAGCCGATATTGACGATGCGCCCCTGTCCCGATGCGCGCAGAAACGGCAGGGCGGCGCGCGCCGTCAGGTACGGTCCGCGATGGTTCACTGCCATGAGGCCGTCCCATATTTCGGGCGAAAGCGCTTCGAGGTCGCCGTCAGGGATGCTGGCGCCTGCCGAGGCCGTCCCGGCACTGTTCACAAGGGCAGAAAGACCACCAAGCGCGCGGGCCGCCTCATCAACGCCCGATGTAACCGACTGAGGATCCGAGACATCGATCCTGACCGCGACTGCGGATCCGCCCGCCTGCCGTAGCTGCTCGGCAAGCGCCGTGGCGCGGTCCCGGCCACGACCGTAGCCAATGGCGACCGCCGCGCCCCGATCTGACAGGAGTTTGGAGATGCGCGCTCCAAGCCCACCCGCACCGCCAGTCACGAGGACGCGGTGCGCCATGGCTCAGCCCCCGCGCCCGAGCAGCGCGTCGATCGCGTCCCGCGCGCCGTTCGCCCAGTCGACATAGGCCAGAAGCGCCGGCTCGGTGGCGGGCACGGCTCCTGCTATAGCGGGGGCCCACGCGTAAGCGAGGATCATCAGAACGGCGAGGCCCACGACCGTCAGGAAACCGGCACGAAAGCCACGACGCTCGCTTGCCACATCGGCCTCGGACCGTTCGCGCCGACCGTCGCCAGACGGTTTCAGACTGGAATTGATCTCGTCGATATCCGGCAGGAGGTCACGACGCGGCGCGCGATAGGCGTCGTCGTCCGGACCGTCATCAGGGGCGTCGTCTTCCTCCCCGCGGAGCCGAGCCATACGCGCCCGAAGCGCGCGGGATGGCGTGTCCCGGTCATGGGGTTGCGCCAGCGCCAGATCGGGCTGCGTCTCGATGGGGGGCGTATCCGCTTCGTCGCGGCGGCGCTGAAGTTCGCGCTCGGCCTCTTCCTTCAGGATATCGAGCGCGGCCACCTCGGCGGGGCGGCGCGGACGGGGCGGTGGTGGCGCGGCAGGCTGAGGCACATCGAGGCTGACCTTGCGCGTCTGAGGCCAATCCCATTCGTCGCTGTCGTCATTCTCCTCCGGCGCGGGCGCGACGGCTGCAGGCTCGGTCTCGACTTCCTCGGCGGTGTCTTCGAACCCATCCGCGTCGACATCCGGTTCATTCTCGACATCTGCGACCGCGTCGTGGCGTTCGTCTTCCAGCGGCATCTCGGGCGGCGGGGCCAAGCCTTCGGGCGCGGGCGGCAGCTCGAACCAGTTGTGACCGCAATTCGAGCACTGCACATCCCGCCCCTCATCGGGAATGAGGGACGCGTCGATTTCGTATTGCGCGCTGCAATTTGGGCAAATCAGCCGCATATATCCCGCCTCGTTGCTGCTCTGGGCGCTGCCTTGGGGACGAATAGACCCCGGACGCGAAATCATTAACACCTTTATTTCCGAACTCAAAGCCGTGCCGTTGCATCGCTTCGCAGGCTGAGGCACAACCCGCCAAGCAAAAGGGGCAGGGCCGTGATCGAGCTTGAAGACGTCAGTGTCAGCTACGGTGACAGGCCGGTCTTCGGTGATGTGTCGCTGAACCTGCCGCAGGGCAGCTTCCACTTCCTGACCGGTCCTTCGGGCGCGGGCAAGACCACGCTTCTGCGGCTTTGCTACCTGGCCCGCCGCCCTGACCGGGGCCGCGTCTCGCTTTTCGGGGAACCGGCAGCTGCGCTTGACCGCGACGGTGTCTCGGCGCTGCGGAGGCGGGTGGGCGTCGTCCACCAGGACTGCCAGTTCGTCGATCACCTGAGCGTGGCCGAGAACGTGCTTCTGCCGGTCATGGTCTCGGGCGGCGACGTGGCCGCAGCCGAGGCCGATATGAAGGATCTTCTGAGCTGGGTCGGGCTGGATCACGCCGCCGAACGCCTGCCCACGGAACTGTCCGGCGGCGAACGCCAGCGCGCGGCCCTTGCGCGTGCAGTGATCCTGTCGCCCGACGTGATCCTTGCCGATGAGCCCACCGGCAACGTGGACTGGGAGATGTCGCTCAGGATCATCGGCCTGCTCGTCGAACTGAACAAGCTGGGCAAAACGATCCTTTGCGCCACGCACGACCTGTCGCTGATCCGGCAGGTGAAAAGCCGGACCTCGGCCCGTGTCCTGCGCCTGCGGTCGGGTGCGCTGGAACTTGCGGGGTCGGACCTGTGATCGGACGCATGCTTTCAGGCGGGGACCAGAGTGTCGAGCGGATCGTTCCGCGCTCGGGCTTCACCATGACGCTGACCCTTGCGGCGGCGGCGGCGATGGCGTTCCTGGCCGTCTTCGTTGCGGCCGTGGCGGGCGGAGCCGACCGGCTGGCCGATGCCTGGGAAGACAGCCTGACCGGCACCGCGACTGTCCGCGCGCCTGTCGCGCTTGGCGACGGCGACGCGCTGGCGCAGGCGCTTGGGCAAGTCCTTGACCAGACGCCCGGCATCGAGACCCGCCGACGGATAGGTACCGACGAGCAGGCAGCGCTTCTGTCGCCCTGGTTCGGGGACGAGATACCGCTCGACCTCCTGAACCTGCCGGTCCTGATCGAGGTGACGCTGACCGATGAAGGCCCGGACGCCGAAGAGCTGACCGACCGCCTTCGCGCCGTCTCGCCCGAGGCGGTTTATGACGACCACGGCCAGTGGCAGGCGCCGGTTCAGGCGGCGGCATCGCGGCTGAGGCTGCTGGCGCTGACGTCGCTTCTGGTCATCGGCCTGATCACGGCGGCCGTCCTTGCGCTTGCGGCAAACGCGTCCCTCGCGGCCAATGGGCGGATCATCGACGTGTTGCGGCTGGTCGGTGCCAGCGACCGTTTCATAACCCGACTCTTCGTGAGGCGCTTTGCAGTCAGAGCAGCGGCAGGCGCAGCCATCGGCAGCCTGATCGGTCTTCTGGCGGTGCTCGCTGTGCCCGCACCGGACGCCGCAACGGGCGCTCCCGGGGTCGGTTTTTCCGGCGCGGGCTGGTCTTGGCCCTTTATCGTTCCGGTTCTGGCGGCCATCATCGCCTATGGCGCGACCCGCGCCGCGGCCGCCCGGCGGCTCAGGGACATCTCGTGAGGTCATTCATGCAGATTCTGCGCTCGCTGATATTCAACGCCATGATTTACGTGATGATGCTGGTCTATGCGGTGATCTACTTCATCCCCGCGCTCATCAGCCGGGACTGGGCCTTTGCCGCTTGTCACGCGTGGTGCCGGCACGTCCGCTGGGGTCTCCGGACAATCGTCGGCATGGAGACCGAAGTGCGGGGCACGCCGCCCAAAGGCGAGGTCATGATCGCGGCCAAGCATCAGTCGTTCCTCGATATCGTGCTGATCTTCGGCGCGGTGCCGCGCGGCAAGTTCATCATGAAGCGCGAGCTGATGTTCGCGCCCCTGCTCGGCCAGTACGCCCTGCGTATCGGCTGCGTCCCGGTCAATCGCGGCAAGCGCGGCGCGGCGATCACCAAGATGATGGAAGATGTCGAGCGCGGTCGTTTGGAGGCGGGACAACTCATCATCTATCCGCAAGGTACACGCGTCGCGCCGGACGACAAGAAGCCCTACAAGGTCGGAACCGGCGTTCTCTATCAGCAGCTTGGCCAGCCGTGCGTGCCTGTGTCGACGAATGTCGGCCACTTCTGGCCCAAGCGCGAAGTTCTGCGGAAACGCGGCACCGCCGTCGTCGAATTCCACGACCCCATTCCGCCGGGCCTGCCGCTCCGCGCCTTCATGGAGCGGCTCGAAGAAACTGTCGAAGAAAACTCGGTCCGCCTTCTGGCCGAGGCGCGTGGCACGACCCCAATCTAGGAAGACTAGTTTGGATTGATCCGGGCCAGATAGCGCTGCGCAGCTTCCAGTCTGTCGTCGTCGGTCACGCGCCCGCGCTGGCCCTCCGGGATCACCGTTACTGCGACCCGGTGCGCGACAAGACGCGAATCGGCGTTCTCAGGTGAAAGGTCGGGGCTGACGCCGTCAGCGCTCGATCGTGAAAAGACCGGGTTGAAATCGTCGCTGAGGCCAATTTCGAACTTGAGCGCGTAATGCAGTTCAGTCGGCAGAGTACCGGAGCGCCGCGCTATTGCGCCCGACTCTACGATCCATTCCTCGAGACCAAGCCCCCCTTCGATATATCTTACACCATCAACCGTCGTTGGCGCGGCATCGCTCGGACAGTCCAGGGGGCGCGTCACGTCATGCAGGATCTGGATATCCATCCTGCGAAGCGCGGTTCCCACCGGCCTTCGTCCGCGCTCAAGCGCGATACGGCTACCAGCCACCGGAATGGAGAGTGTGAGGCCGCCACCAGTGGCCTCGGTCACCGCCACGGTCAGCGTCATGGTCAGTACCGCCCTCCGAAAGGCGAAGCCCTCCACCCCGGCGGCCGCTTGCCGGTTCAACTCGCACTGGGCCGAGACGATCACGTCCGACGCCTTGAGAAGATCGTCGTCCGAAGCGGGTGGAACACCGACGGTCGGTCGCTCGCCGCAGGCGGCGAGTATCAGGCAGGCAAGAGCGGCCGTCAGGCGGCCGAAAGGGCGGCTTGGATGCGTCATGACGCGACACTAGCGCGCCTGGGCGGTACCGCGCGTTAAATTGCGACAACCACTGGACCAGATTGCAAAGGCAATTGGACTCTGTTGCAGCGCTGCGATAGCTCGGCAGCAGCTGAATACGACGAGTAGACCCATGTCCGCCGACCACGACACGCGCCTTTTCGAACTCCGCCTGGAACGCTCTCGCAGGGACCTGTTCGACATGCTCGAAGGGCTCTATGGGCGGCATCCCGACTATGCCGGATTTCGAAACAGGCTCGAAGCGGCGATGCGCGCCGCATGGGATGCCCGCTCGGATGATCTGAAATGGCTCGACATGAAGCGCGACCTCGAGCCTGATTGGTTCCAGCGCCCCGATATGGTGGGTTATGTTTTCTACATCGACCGCTTTGCGGAGAACCTGAAAGGCATTCTGGGAAAACTCGACTATCTCGAAAGCCTTGGCGTCAATTATGTCCACCTGATGCCCTGCCTCGAACCCCGCCCCGGTGACAGCGATGGCGGCTATTCGGTGATGGATTACCGCCGGATCAACCCGGATTACGGCACGATGGATGAGTTCGAAGAGGTCGCCCGCGCCTTCCGCGAACGCGGCATATCGCTTTGCATCGATCTCGTGCTGAACCACACGGCCCGCGAACATGCCTGGGCCGAGGCGGCGCGGGCAGGCGACCGGGGCAAGCAGGATTATTATCTTGTCTTCGACGACCGGACCCTGCCCGATCAGTACGAAGAGACGCTGCTGGAGACCTTCCCCGAAACCGCGCCCGGCAACTTCACCTTCGACGAGACCATGGGCAAATGGGTCTGGACCAGCTTCAACACCCATCAATGGGACCTGAACTGGGCCAATCCGCAGATCTTTCTGGAAATCGCCGAGATCACGCTGTTCCTCGCCAATAAGGGCGTGGATGTTTTGCGGCTCGATGCGGTCGCCTTCATGTGGAAACGCATGGGCACCCGGTGCCAGTCCGAGCCCGAGGTCCATATGATCCTGCAGGCGCTTCGCGCCGTCTGCCGCATCGTCTGCCCGGCCGTGATCCACCTTGAAGAGGCGATCGTCGGCCCGGCCGAGATGCTGCCCTATCTGGGGCGCGGGCGGCATGACGGGAAAGAGGGCAACCTCGCCTATCACAATTCGCTGATGGTGCAATTCTGGTCCGCGCTGGCCGCTCGGGACACGGCGCTCATGACCCATGTCCTCGGCACCCATTTCCCGATGGTGCTGAGAAACGCAACCTATGCCACCTATATCCGCTGCCACGACGATATCGGCTGGGCCATCACCGACGAGGACGCAGCCGCCGTCGGCATCACCGGGCCGGGGCACAGGGCGTTTCTGTCCGATTTCTACGAGGGCGTCTTCACGGGCAGCTTCTCGCAAGGTGCGCTTTTCGGCGTCAACCCGGCGACCGGGGACAAGCGTATCTCGGGCAGTTTCGCGTCGCTCGCCGGATTGGAAAAGGCGCTTGCCACGCGGGACAGGGTGGCCATCGACCGGGCCGTCGACCGCATCCTGATGGGCCACGCCCTGATCGCGGGCTATGGCGGCGTACCTCTTATTTACATGGGCGACGAGATCGCCATGCTGAACGACCGCTCCTATCTGGACGACCCGCACAAGGCCCATGACAGCCGCTGGATTCACCGTCCCTACATGGACTGGGTCACCGCCGAGCGCGTCCGCAGGGCCGAGGATGACAGTCCTGCGGCGCGGGTCTATCGCGGTCTGAAGCATATCATCGAGCGGCGGAAAGCCACGCCCGAATTGCATGCGGGCCACCCGGTGCGCGTGCTCAATCCGCCCGAAAAGGGTGTCTTTGCGATGCTCCATGATGCGCCGACGGGGGCGCTTCTCTGCGCGTACAACTTCACCGACTACTGGACGGCCATTCCCGGTGAGTGGGCACTGTCCGAAGGCGTGCGCGACATGCACGACGCGCTGTCGGACAGGCCGGTGACGCTGTCCGACGGGAACGTCGCGCTGCCGCCCTATGGCCGCGTCTGGCTAAGATAACAGGGCTTCCCTCGCAGGCGCAGTCGCCCTAGCGTTCCACAATGACCGACACGACGAACGACGCACAGCGCGAATACTGGTCCGGACGATCGGCGCGGGGATGGATTACCTATGAGGCCGAGCAGGACGCGGTTCTCGCGCCGGTTGCCGAGGCCGTCCTGGCGCGCGCCGGTCTTCTACCGGGGGAGCGCGTGCTCGACATCGGCTGCGGCACTGGCGCCTTGTCTGTGAGCGCGGCAAGGGTGGTCGGGGCTCGCGGTCATGTTCTTGCCTGCGATATCTCGGAGCCGTTTCTTGCCCGCGCGGCCGAGCGGCTGGCCGCCCACCCCCATGCGGTGACGCTTGCTGCTGATGCCGCAACCGTAGACTGGCCCGAGCCGGGATTCGACGCCGCGATTTCCCGTTTCGGTGTCATGTTCTTCGCCGATCCGCCCGCGGCCTTCGCCAATATCTCCCGCGCTCTTTTGCCGGGCGGGCGGATTGTCTTCGCCGCCTGGGCATCGGCGGCGAGGAATCCCTTCTGGTCCCTGCCGGCGCGGATATCCGCCGAGCGGCTGGGCCATCCGCCGAAGACACCCCCCGACACGCCGGGCCCTATGGGCCTTGCCGATCTCGACCTCGCCGTCGAACGGCTTCGCGCGGGCGGTCTGCAGCAGGTGACGGGGGAAGAGATCGAGGTCACGCTGACCCATCCCGAGGGCGCGGGCGGTCTTGCGGCGCTGCTGGCGAGGGTCGGCCCGGCCAGCCGGACGCTCAATCATTTCAACGCGGATGAAGGCGACAGGCGGGCTGTCACCGAAGCAATAACCGAGGCTTTCGGTGCGTGGGAGTCCCCCGCAGGACTTGCGCTTCCGGCACGGATCAATCTCTTGACGGCAGTCCGGGACTAGCCCGCTCGCCTTGCAGAGGCGCGCCCCTCGCGTCATATACGTTCGGAACAAGGGTGAAGACGAGGCATCCATGCAAAGCTATCTCGAGTTCGAAAAACCGCTGGCCGAGATCGAGGGCAAGGCCGAAGAGCTGCGCGCGATGGCACGTGCCAGCGCCGAGATGGATGTGGAAAAAGAGGCGGTCGCGCTCGACAAGAAGGCAGCGCAGCTTCTCAAGGACCTCTACAAGGACCTGACGCCCTGGCGAAAGGCGCAGGTGGCGCGCCATCCCGGCCGGCCGCACTGCAAGGACTATATCGAACGGCTGTTCACCGAGTACACGCCGCTCGCGGGCGACCGGAACTTCGCCGACGACCACGCGATCATGGGCGGTCTGGCGCGGCTGAACGGGCGCGCGGTCATGGTGATCGGGCATGAGAAGGGTCAGGACACCCAGAGCCGGATCGAGCGGAATTTCGGCATGGCGCGGCCCGAGGGATACCGCAAGGCGATCCGGCTGATGGACCTGGCCGACCGCTTCGGCGTGCCGGTGGTGACACTGGTGGACACGCCCGGCGCCTATCCCGGCAAGGGCGCGGAAGAGCGCGGCCAGTCCGAGGCCATCGCGCGCTCGACCGAGAAATGTCTCAAGATCGGCGTGCCGCTCGTGTCGGTGATCATCGGCGAGGGCGGCTCGGGCGGAGCGGTGGCGCTGGCGACCGCGAACCGGGTCGCGATGCTGGAGCATTCGATATACTCGGTGATTTCCCCCGAAGGCTGCGCCTCGATCCTGTGGAAGGACGCCGAGAAGATGCGCGAGGCCGCCGAGGCGCTCAGACTGACCGCGCAGGACCTGCACAAGCTTGGCGTCATCGACCGGATCATCGCGGAGCCGACAGGTGGCGCACAGCGCGACCGTGCCGCGGCCATCGACTCGGTCGGGGCCTGTATCGAGGACATGCTCGCCAAGCTGAGCGGGCTCGGACGCGACGATCTGATCCGGGAGCGGCGGAAGAAGTTCCTGAACATGGGTGGCAAAGGTCTCGCAGCCTGAATGTTGCGCCGGGCCGGTTTTCAAGAAAAACCGGCGGGGGCTCTGCCCCCTTGGCCTTCGGCCAATTCCCCCGGGATGTTCCGGACCCAAAGAACGGGCTCCGCAGCGCTATTAACCATCCCTTCAGCATGAAGTGTTTAGTTTGAGACTGCGCGGCAGCAGGGATGCCAGCCGCGTGACCCGAAGAAAGGCGGTCGTTGGTGTGTTCCCCGGCCGCCCCTTCTTTGGGTCCGGAAAATCCCGGGGGTGACGAGCGATAGCGAGGAGGGGGCAGAGCCCCCTTGTTCACCGCCTGTTCACGTGCGATTCTGCTGCCAACAAGAGCAGATGACAAAAGACACAGGTGAGGCATGGACGGCAGCGCGCCATCGGCCGGTTCGGTATTGCAGGAGGTCTTCGGCTTCAGCGGATTCCGTCCGATGCAGGCCGATATCGTGGAAGCGGTCACGCATGGTGCCGATGTTCTTGCGATCCTGCCCACTGGCGGTGGCAAATCGCTTTGCTTCCAGTTGCCTGCTCTTCTGCGTCCGGGTCTGACCGTCGTCATCTCGCCTTTGATCGCGCTTATGCGGGATCAGGTCAGGGCGCTCCGCGAGGCGGGGGTCGCGGCGGCGGCGCTGACCTCGGCCAATACGCCTGAAGAGAACGACGCGGTCTTCGACGCGCTCGGGCAGGGCGCGCTGAAGCTCTTGTACATGGCGCCTGAACGGCTGGCGTCAGGCGGAACCGACCGGATGCTCGCCGGCGCGAATGTCACGCTTCTGGCCGTCGACGAAGCGCATTGCGTCAGCCAGTGGGGGCATGACTTCCGTCCTGACTACCTGAGGATCGGTGCGCTGCGCCGCGCGCTCGACGTGCCGCTGGCCGCCTTCACCGCGACCGCCGATGCCGAAACGCGGGACGAGATCGTCGAGCGGCTTTTCGGGGGTGCGTCACCGCGCATCTTCCTTGGCGGCTTCGATCGGCCGAACCTGCACCTGGCATTCGCGCCCAAATCCAACCCCCGCAAACAGATCCTGAGCTATGCCGCCGCGCGGAGAGGTCTCTCGGGCATCGTCTATTGCGGGACGCGGGCCAAGACCGAAACGCTCGCCGCGGCGCTGACCGAGGCGGGGCATGACGCGCTTGCCTACCATGGCGGGATGGAGCCGGACCGGCGCCGTGAGGTCGAGCGCCGGTTCCAGACCGATGACGGTCTGATCGTCGTCGCGACGGTGGCCTTCGGGATGGGCATCGACAAGCCGGATATCCGCTGGGTCGCCCATGCCGACCTGCCCAAATCGATTGAAGCCTATTACCAGGAAATCGGTCGCGCGGGCCGCGACGGCGCGCCCGCCGACACGCTGACGCTTTACGGGGCCGACGACATCCGGTTCCGCCGGATGCAGATCGACGAAGGACTTGCTCCGCCCGAACGGCGCATGGCCGATCATGGCCGCCTGAACGCGCTTCTGGGGCTGGCCGAGGCTCTGGATTGCCGACGCGCTGCGCTTTTGTCCTATTTCGGCGAGGACGAGGTGACCTGTGGAAGCTGCGATCTTTGCCAGTCTCCGCCCGCGACGTTCGACGGCACGGAGGCGGTACAAAAGGCACTTTCGGCCATTCTCAGGACGGGCGAATCCTTCGGCGCGGGCCATCTGACGGACATCCTGGTCGGCGCGGATACCGAGAAAGTGCGCGCGCGCGGCCACGACGGGTTGCCGACCTTTGGCGTCGGGCGCGACATCGATCGGCGCCGCTGGGGCGGAATCTTTCGCCAGATGATGGGGCGTGACCTGATCCGGCCCGATCCCGAGCGCCACGGCGCGCTCCGGATGACCGAGGCGGCTCGCCCGCTTCTGAAGGGAGAGGCGACGATCCGGCTGCGTCTCGACACGATCGAGAGCGGGTCGCGCCGGCCTGCAGCGCGGGCGCTCGTTTCGGACGAGGACGCGCCGCTTCTCGCGGCGCTCAAGGCGCGCCGGCGCGCGCTTGCCGAAGCCGCACGGGTGCCGGCCTATGTCATCTTCAACGACCGGACGCTGATCGAAATGGCCGAGGTCCGGCCGACGACGCTCGACCAGATGGCAGGTATCGGCGGGGTGGGGGCCAAGAAGCTGGAACGCTATGGTGCGGCTTTCCTGGAGGTCATCGCGGGCGACGCGCCGCTGCCGGACCATCCGGCGCGCCGGAAACTTGCGGGTCGTTCGGCGGGCGCTGTCTATGACCGGCTTCTTGCGGTGCAGGCCGATCTGGCGCGGGGCGCTGACGGAACGGGCAAGCCGATGAGCTGTTCGGCCTCGGTTCTGGCGAAGGTTGCAGCGCTTCAGCCGGATTGTGCGCGTGATAAGCTCGACAGTCTTCTGGGCGACCGTCTGGCCGAGCGCTTTGGCGATGCCTTCGCCGACGTGCTGGCCGAGGGGTAGTGGCACTGGACGCCGCGCCGGACGGGCACTAGGTCCACCGGAACTAATCTAAAGGAGCGAGGGAGAGGCGACATGCTGACCGTGATTTCACCTGCCAAACGGCTTGACTGGACCGAAAGGTCTTTGCCGCAGACCCAGCCGGAATTCGCGGATCATGCATCACGCCTTGCGGGCCATGCGCGGCAGTTGTCGCTGGGCGATCTGAAGGGACTTATGGGTCTGTCCGACGATTTGGCGCGCCTCAACCGTGACCGGTTCCGGGCATTTTCCGCGACGCCCGAGACGTCTGAGACGCGGCCCGCGCTTTATGCCTTCGCGGGCGATACCTATCAGGGTTTCGATGCGGCATCCCTCGATGACGAGGGGCGCGAAAGGGCGCAAAGCCACCTGCGGATTCTCTCCGGTCTTTACGGCGTGCTGCGCCCGCTCGACGCCATTCAGCCCTATCGCCTGGAAATGGGCAGCCGCCTCAAAACCCGGCGTGGCGCGACCCTGTACGCCTATTGGCGGGACGAAATCTCAGGGGCCCTGAACCGCGCGGCAGACGAGGTTGGGACCGATACGCTCGTGAATTGCGCAAGCCAGGAATATTTCGGTGCGGTCGATCTGAAGGCGCTGAAGCTCAACGTCGTCACGCCGCAGTTCTACGAAGTGAAGGCAGGCACGCCCAAGATCGTCAGCTTCTTCGCGAAAAAGGCGCGTGGTGCCATGGCGCGGTTCATCATCGAGAACCGCGTGACCGATCTGGCGGGCCTGAAGGATTTCGATCTTGGTGGCTACCGCTTTGTCGAAGAGGCCGGGGACGGCGCGCTGGTCTTCCATCGCGACGAGGCCGCCAGCGCGGCGGCCTGACCGTCACTCCGCCGCCGCGACCGCCTGTGGTGTGACGCTTTCCTCGATGTGAACCGGCAGCGCGGGCAGCATCTCTGGTGTCTGGGCGGCCACGATGTGGTCGATAAGAGACTGCTTCTTAAGCGGCTTCGTGAGGTAGTGATCGACCCCGGCGGCGAGGATATCCTCGGCGTCGCCGTCCATCGCATGGGCGGTGATCGCAACGATGGGACAGGGATCGGCGCGCGCATCCCGCTCCAACGCGCGAATGCGGCGTGTGGCTTCTTTGCCGTCCATGCGCGGCATGGAGATGTCTGTGAACAGGATGTCGGGGGCGAAGCTCTGGAAGAGGTCCACCGCCTCAACTCCGTTTTCGGCGAAGACCAGCTCGATATCGAGATGGCGCAGCATCTTTTCCAGAACGAAGCGGTTGGTGCGATTGTCCTCGGCCACAAGCACCCGCATCCGCCGTCTTCCGTCGTGATCGGGCGCACCGCCTGCGCTGTGTGAGGCGGCTGTCGCAGCGGCGTCGCTGACACGCGTTTCACCCGACACCTTTGCAGGCAGGAATTCCGTCTCCGGCACCGGCTCTGCCGGGGCGGGCGGCACGAGCGCACGCAAGCTCTCCATCATTTCGCTGCGGAGCACCGGGCGTTGCAGCATCCGGTCGAAGGCCATGCCGCTGTCAGGCACCTTGGTCGGGCCGCCCACCAAGAGGAACTGGCCGGCGAGTCCGAACCGCTCGCCCAATAGCCGGGCGATGGCGAAGGGATCGTCCACCGTCGCGTGATTGCCGAGGAAGATGACGTCCCTCGGTCCTGGCCGCGCCGCGACGATGTCGTCGACCGTCGCCGTTATGGCCGGGCGAAGCCCGATCAGGGCGAGCTGTTTCAACAGGATGTCCCGGTTCATCCCGTCGCGGTCCAGGACCAGCGCGCGGTCTAGCCAGGGTGGCGCGGTCACATGTTCGGGATCCACGTCATCGACCGCGTCGAGCGTCAGATGGAAGCCGAAGCCCGAGCCGACGCCAAGCGTTGAATCGACCCACACATCCCCGCCCATCAGCGTCACCAGCCGCCGCGTGATCGCAAGGCCAAGGCCGGTGCCGTCATGGGCGCGGTCCTGCTCGTTCTCGACCTGCTGGAATTCCTTGAAGACCGCGTCGAGCTTGTCTTCGGGGATGCCGATGCCCGTGTCCTCGACCGTGACATGCACGCGATAGGACTGTCCGCCTTCGCCCGGCAGGCCGACGACCCGGATCAGGACATGGCCCTCCTCGGTGAACTTCACGGCATTGCCGACAAGGTTCATCAGCACCTGCCGTATGCGCCCCGCGTCGCCCATATAGGTCATCGGCATGAACAGGTCGTAATCGACGGCAATCTGCAGGCCCTTCGCCTCGGCCCCAGGCAGAAGCAGGGACACAACGTCGTTGATGCAACGCTCCAGATCGAAGGGTTCGGACTTGAAGCTGACTTTCTCGGCCTCGATCTTGGAGTAATCCAGCACGTCGTTGATGATGACCAGAAGCGCCTCGCCAGATGAACGGATGGTGTCGATATAGGCGCGCTGCTCCTCGTCCAAATTGGTCTCGGCCAGCATGTCGGCCATGCCCACCACACCGTTCATCGGTGTGCGTATCTCGTGGCTCATATTGGCGAGAAAGGCGGACTTTGCCCGGTTCGCGGCCTCTGCCCGCTCCCGCGCCTCGCGCAACTGCCGCTCGCGTTCCTGCTGCTCGGTGATGTTCAGCGCCAGCGTGACGAGGTCTCCGTCCCGCGTGCGGCGGTCGATAAGCTGCACATATTGCCCGTTCCACAGCTTCAGTGTCGCGTGCTCGATCTTGTGCTCGGTGATGCGGGCCATCATCATCGCCTGCCATTCGGCCGATTTCATGCCGCCGATGTCGCAGATTCCCTCATCCGCCATCAGCTCGACCAGCGTTGCCATGTGGACGCCGGGCCGCACCATGTCCAGCCCGTCGAAAATCGACAGATAGGCTCGGTTTGCGGCGATCAGGATGTCGTCGGGGCCGAAAACGGCAAAGCCGTCGCGGATGGTTTCAAGCGAATCCCAAAGGCGC
Source organism: Kangsaoukella pontilimi (assembly GCF_009830125.1). Lineage (GTDB taxonomy): Bacteria > Pseudomonadota > Alphaproteobacteria > Rhodobacterales > Rhodobacteraceae > Kangsaoukella > Kangsaoukella pontilimi. The sequence goes on from NZ_WUPT01000003.1 coordinate 84,162, forward strand.
CGCTCGGCGATTGTGATGGCGCTTTCGGCGCGTTCCAGGCTGGCCTGTGCCGTGCTGTAGCGCGTTTTCAGCTCCTCAGCTTCGGTGCGCGCCGTCTGGATCTGTTCCCGGTTCTGGACGATTTCGTGGCTGAGCGAGCGGGCATGGGCCGACAGCCGCTGGTTCGCACGGAAAAGCTCTGCCTTCGTCTGCTCGAGCAGACGCTCTGCGGCCAGCCGCGCGCGGCGTTCCGCCGCAAGATCACCGGGCTGAATCATAACCATGCTCCGTCAGCGGGCGCCGTCCTGGCCCGCTGACAGACTTATGGGGGTGTTCCGGTAAAGAAGATATTAACCGCGTCAGACCCGCTCGATGGCCAGCGCGATGCCCTGGCCGCCGCCGATGCACATGGTGATCAGCGCCCGCCGACCTCCGATACGCTCCAGCTCATACAGCGCCTTGACCGTCAGGATCGCGCCCGTCGCACCGACAGGATGACCAAGAGCAATGGCCCCGCCATTCGGATTGACCTTCGCAGGGTCCAGACCAAGCCCCTTGTTCACCGCCAGCGCCTGGGCGGCGAAGGCCTCGTTCGACTCGATCACGTCGAAGTCGTCGGCCTTCAGTCCAGTGCGTTTGAGCAACGCTTCGACAGCGGGAACCGGGCCAATCCCCATCACCTCGGGGCGAACCCCGGCATGGGCATAGCCCAGCACCCTCGCATGGGGCGAAATCCCGGCCGCCTCGGCGGCCCCGGCGCGGGCGAGTACCAGCGCGGCGGCGCCGTCATTGATCCCCGATGCATTGCCCGCGGTGACGGTTCCGTCCTTCTGGAACGCCGGGCGCAATCCGGCCAGCGCCTCGGCACTGGTGGCCTTGGGGTGCTCGTCGGTATCGAACATCACCGTGTCGCGCTTCACTTTTACTTCGACCGGCACGATCTGTTCGGCAAATCGCCCCTCGGCGATCGCCGCAGCCGCCCGCGTCTGGCTTTCCAGCGCGAAGGCGTCCTGGGCTTCGCGGCTGATATCGTGCTCGGCGGCCACGTTCTCGGCGGTCACGCCCATGTGTCCGGTGCCGAAGGGGCAGTTGAGCGCGCCCAGCATCATGTCCTTGGCGCCTGTGTCACCCATCTTCTGTCCCCAGCGGGCGGAAGGCAGGATAAAGGGCGAGCGGCTCATGCTTTCCGCGCCGCCGGCCAGACCGAAATCAGCATCGCCAAGCGCCAGCGACTGGATCACACTCACGATGGCCTGCGCCCCCGATCCGCAAAGCCGGTTGACGTTCATCGCAGGCGTCGTGTCCGGAATGCCCGCTTCCATCGCTGCGGCCCGGCTCAGGTACATGTCGCGCGGCTCGGTGTTGATCACATGGCCATAGGTCACCGTCCCGATCCGGTCGCCGTCGATCCCGGCCCGCTCCAGCGCGGCACGTGCCACGGTCGCGCCAAGCGAAATGGGCGGAATACCCGCCAGACTGCCTCCGAAAGTGCCGATGGCGGTCCGTGCGCCGGAAAGAATGACGATGTCGTCCATGAGAGCCTCCGTTTCCTGTCGCGATCGACAAAGCCACGAAATGCGTCGACCTGCCAGTAGGTGCGGGGTCGCGGGACGCAGCGTCAAACCATGGTCCCTAATGATTGGCAGCTCTCTTGGCCTGTCGCGTCGGTTACCTCTCGACCCCTCGCGGCAGCGGCGGTTCGCCCTCGTTCATCCAGACGAGCTCGTCGAAGACAACCTCGCGCAGCCAGCGATGCGCGGGGTTCGAGGTGGCCGTCGCCTTCCAGACCATCGCCAGCAGGACCGGAGGCACTTCAATCGGCGGCCGGTAAAGCGCGAGGCCATGGCGCTCGGCCACGTGGCCCGCCAGCTTTGTCGGCAAGAGCGCCACCAGATCGCTCTGCTCAAGCGCCAGATATATGCCAGCGAAATACGGCATGGACATCACCGTCCGCCGCGCCCGTCCCATACGGGCAAGAACATCGTCGCTCAGCGTTTCCGTCTTGCCCTCGGGTGACATCACCACGTGGGAAAGGTCGCAGAACAGGTCGAGCGGCACCGTCTCGCCCGGATTCACACCAGCTCGCGCAAGGCGCGGATGGTCCTTCCGCGCGGCGAAGACGAAGCTGGCCCAGGCGAAAGGGCGCCAGTGAAACCCCGCGGGAAGATCGCCCACTTTGGGCATCAGCGCGATGTCCACGCCGTATTTGTCGATGGTGTCGATATAGGCCTCGGTCACGAGGTCGATCAGGATGGTCTGCACCCCCGGCGCTTCCCGCGACACTCTCTCGGCCAGGCGCGGCATCAGAAGCACCCCGAAATAGTCGGTGCCCGACAGCCGGAAGACCGTATCGGCTGTCGTGGGGTCAAACCCGGGACCACTCAGAAACCGCTCCATCCGTTCCAGCGTCTCGGCCAGTTCGGGCGCGATGGCAGTCGCGAAATCGGTCGGCACCAACCGGTTGCCTTCGCGCAGAAAAAGAGGGTCGCCAAGCGCATGGCGAAGCCGTCCGAGCGCAGAAGATACAGCTGGCTGAGACAGGCCGACCCGCTGACCTGCCCGCACGGTCGATCCCTCGCGCAGAAGCGCGTCGAGGACTTTGAGAAGGTTCAGGTCTAGCGACGCGAAATTCATACCGCGAATATGAACTATAAGATCAATCGATTTCAAAAATGCCTTTGGCTGTGGCACCGTTCAGCAGTCGGGCCCGACATCGCAACGAACGCACCGGACGGTCAAACGTCCTGGTGCAAAAGAAAAGGCGATGTTTCGATGACAGAGAACGACCTTGCCACCGGGATATCCTGGCTCGGCACCACCTATCGCAGCCTGCTCGGCCCTTCAGAGACCGGCGGCAAGATGTCGATACTGGACAGCGTTTCGCCCGCTGGCAGCGGCCCGCCGCGCCACATCCACCATGCCGAGGACGAGGTCTTCGTACTTCTCTCGGGCGAATGCGAATTCTGGCTCGAAGGCGAAACCCTGACAGCCGGCGCAGGCGAAAGCGTCTTCATCCCGAGAGGCGCCGAACACACGTTCCGCGTGATCTCGGCCCACCCATGCCGGCACCTGATCATCCTGACGCCCGGCGGATTCGAGGGCTTCTTCTCGGACATGGCGAGGGGCGGTTTTCGCATTCCCGACGATATGGCGGCCATCGAGGAAAGCGGGGCCCGCCACAACCTGACCTTCACCGGCCCGCCGCTCTGACGAACACTCACGCAAAACAAGGAGACACTCCATGAGGGACATATCATTTCTTTTCTTCGCCACCGCCGCAGTCGCCGTCACCATCGGCATGGGCTGGGGCATTCAGATGTCGGCCTCGGGCGATCATTCGCTCGCAGGCGCCCACGCCCATCTGAATCTCGTCGGCTGGGCGACCATGGCGATCTTCGGGGTCTACTACCTGCTCACCCCGAACGCGGCTGCGTCGGCCCTGTCCAAGGTACATTACGCGCTGGCGCTCGCAGGGTTGGTCACGCTGGTGCCGGGCATCGTCATGGCGATCACCGAACAGGGCGAGGGGCTGGCCAAGCTCGGGTCGGTCCTCACGATCCTCTCCATGCTCCTGTTCCTCGTGACCGTCTTCCGCCACGGCTTTGGCGCGCGAACGGCGTGATCCGCCGTATGTCCGGCGCTTGCCCAGGCCCGCGCCGGACCCTACATCTCAGCCCATGGCAGGGAGGGGCTCATGGGCGATCTGATTTTCTGGACGGTTCTATTCGTCGCGTTCTTCCTGGGTTTCCGCTGGCTGCAGCAGCGCGGAAAAGGCAAGGACGACTGATCAGCCGCCCGCCTGCCATTCCATGATGCTCTCGAGCGGATAGAGAAGCATGATCACGTTCAGCGCCAGCCCGTCACGAATGATGATCGCGGTCAGCACTTCGAAGAAGATCACCAGCGCGACGCTGACCCAGACCGGCAAGACCCGCGCCAAGGCAAAGCCAACCCACATCGCGACCACGTCCGACACCGTGTTCAGCACGCTGTCACCGTAATAATCCAGACTGATCGTGACGGCTCGATAGCGCTCGATCACCGCGTCCGAATTCTCGACGATCTCCCAGGCGCATTCGACAAGCGTCGCGATCGTCAGGCGCCATCCGACCGACAGCCGGCGCGCCACCAGCCAGAGCGCCGCATAGAACAACAGCCCGTGGATGATATGGCTCGGCGTGTACCAGTCCGCGATATGCTGGCTGTTCTCGCTCGACATGGTCTCGCCATGCCAGAGCTTCACATATCCGCAGGTGCAGATCGGCTCCCGCCCGACCCATAAAAGCCAAAGCGCCGTTCCCAGAACGATCACGCCGGTCAGAACATGGGGGATCACGCGTGCCATGGCGAAACAGAAACACGCAGCCAGCGCCCGGTCCACATTTTCAACACTCCGCGGTACACTGGCCGCAAAGCCGTGGCACGCCCGTCACGGCGCCGACAAAGGTCATGCCCATGCCCGCCTCCGCGGCAGATAACCCCTGGCTGAAGATGGCGCTGAACAATGCCTGGGCCAATGCCACGCTCTACGCGACACTCGCGGGTCTCGACCGCGAGACCTTCACCGCCCCGCGCCCCGGTTTCTTCCCGTCGCTCGCGGCCACGATGAACCATATCCTCGAAGTCGATCTCTACTATCTCGACGCGCTTGAAGCGGGCGGCGAGGGGCGTGGCGTCTACGACAGACAGCCGCTTGAGAACCCGAAAGATCTCGCCGCGCGTCAGGCCGAGGCGGACCTGCGCTTCGCCCGCCTTTCGGGCGCGCTCGACGAAACGGCGCTCTCCGCGCCCTGCACGACCGAGCGCGCCACCGGCCCAGTGACGGAAACCGTGGCAAACGTCATCCTTCACCTTGTCCAGCACCAAATCCACCACCGTGGACAGGCCCACGCGCAACTCTCCCACGCCGGCATTGCGCCGCCGCAGCTCGACGAATTCTACCTGGACTTCGACCGCGCCCAATCCGCAAAGGCTTACTGGTGAGCCGCTACGGCCCAACGAAAGGCGAACACCGCTTCCGCCTCGTGGCCTCGCTCCTCGCACTTGTGCTGTTCGGTATTGCGGCCTGGACCCGTGGGATCGCCCTCAACATCGTGACCGTCGAACTCGGCGTGATCACGATCGCCTTCTTCGGCGGCAGTGCGCTCTGGTCGGCCCGGGCCCTCTGGCGCGACCGCGACTGACCTTTCTTTGGGTCCGGAAAATCCCGGGGTGAGACGCCGCAGGCGGCGAGGGGCAGAGCCCCTGCCGGTTTTTCGTCCCGAAAATCGGCTCACCGCGGCGCGGGGCGCGAAGCCCGCGGCGCAACCTCACGCTCCGGGCGGCGTCAGCTCCCGGCGACCGTCCTCGGACAAGGCCCAGACCGCACGGCCCTCGAACACCGCCACACCGGTCGGGTTGCCGTAGCCCGCGCCGGTGTCGAGGTTCACCCGGTTGCCGTAATGGGTCGCCTCATCCACGGGGCTGTGGCCATGCACTACCAGCCACGGATGCTCGGTCAGATCCCAGAGAAACGGATCACGGATCCAGACAAGGTCGTCCTCGTCCTGCGCGTGAAGTGGAACGCCCGGCTTTATCCCGGCGTGAACGAACAGAAGCTCGCCCTCCACATGGGTGAAGGGCAGCGACTCCAGAAACTCCAGATGCGCCTCCGGTACGGCCTTGGCGACGCGGGCGTGAAACGCCCTGTCGCTTTCCCACCGGCGTGGCTTCACACCGTAGGAGGCAAGCGTCGTCAGACCGCCCATGGGTGGCGAGATATAGGTCAGCGGATCGCGGAGCCGCCCGTCCGTGCCGACACCCGTCCGCACGTAGCGCGCCAGAAGCCGGTCGTGATTGCCCTGAAGCACGATCCAGTCGTGCCCCTCGGCAATCCCCGCGATCAGATAGTCGATCACGCCCCGGCTTTCCGGGCCGCGATCCACCAGATCGCCCAGATGCACCACCGTCGCATAGGCATCCCCCGTGCGGCGGCGGTCTGCCTCGATCAGGTCATGCGCGCGCCTGAGCTCGCTCAGATGCCCGTGGATATCCCCGATGGCATAGACGCGCATAACCGTGATCCCTTACGCCACGTCGAAGGTAAGCGTCTTCACCTGCTGGAACATTCCCGTCGAAGCCAGCTTGTCCAGAACCGGAGCCGGCACCGGTTCGTCGACATAGAGAAGCGCGATCGCTTCCTTGCCTTTCTCCGAACGGCCAAGGGTGAAGTTCGCGATGTTCACGCCATTCTCGCCCATGGTGTTGCCGAGTGTGCCGATGATGCCGGGCACGTCCTCGTTCGTGGTGTAGACCATGTGTGCCCCGATCTCGGCGTCGATATTGATGCCCTTGATCTGGATGAAGCGGGGCTTGCCGTCCGAGAACACCGTGCCCGCGATGGACCGCTCGCGTTTGTCGGTCTTCACGGTCAGCTTGATATAGGCGTCGAAGGCACCGGTCTTCTCCTGCGTCGTCGTGGTGATGTCGATACCGCGATCCTTGGCCATGACAGGGGCCGAGACCATGTTCACATCCGGGTTCGCGGCCTTCATGACCCCGGCCAATGCGGCGGCATTCAGCGCCGCGATGTTCATCGTGGTGACGTGGCCGTTGTAGAGGATGTTGATCGCACGGATCGGCTCGTCGGTCAGTTGGCCCACGAAGGCGCCCAGATGACCGGCCAGCTTCACCCATGGCCCCATGACCTTGGCTTCCTCGGCGGTCACGGACGGCATGTTGAGCGCGTTCGACACGGCACCGGTCAGCAGGTAATCCGACATCTGTTCGGCCACCTGAAGCGCCACGTTCTCCTGCGCCTCGGTCGTCGCCGCGCCCAGGTGGGGCGTCACGACCACGTTCGGCAGGTTGAAGAGCGGGCTGTCCGTCGCCGGCTCGACGGCGAAGACGTCGAAGGCCGCACCGGCCACCTTCCCCTCGCGCAGCGCATGGGCCAGCGCTTCTTCGTCGACCAGACCGCCACGGGCGCAATTCACGATGCGCACGCCCGGCTTCAGCTTGGAAATCGCCTCGGCCGACAGGATGTTCTTCGTCTTTTCGGTCAGCGGCACGTGGAAGGTGATGAAATCCGCCCGCCCGAGAAGCGTATCGAACTCGACCTTTTCCACACCCAGCTTGTCGGCGCGCTCTTCCGTCAGGAAGGGATCATAGGCGATGACCTTCATCTTCAGCCCATGCGCCCGCTCGATCACGATGGACCCGATATTGCCCGCGCCGACGACGCCAAGCGTCTTGCCGGTCAGCTCGACGCCCATGAAACGCGACTTTTCCCACTTGCCCGCATGGGTCGAGGCGCTGGCCTCGGGGATCTGCCGCGCCACGGCGAACATCATCGCGATGGCGTGTTCGGCGGTGGTGATCGAGTTGCCGAAGGGCGTGTTCATCACGATCACGCCTTTCTTCGAGGCGGCCGGAATGTCGACGTTGTCGACACCGATCCCGGCGCGGCCGATCACCTTGAGGTTGGTCGCCGCCTCCAGCACCTTGTCCGAGACCTTGGTGGCCGAGCGGATCGCAAGGCCGTCATAGTCTCCGATTACTTCGAGCAGGCGATCCTTGTCCTTGCCGATGGCGGGGTCGAAGGTCACGTCGATGCCGCGATCGCGGAAGATCTGCACGGCGGTTTCGCTCAGCTTGTCGCTGACGAGCACTTTGGGTTTCTGGGTCATGTCATGTCATCCAATGAAGCTTCAGAGAGCGGTCCCGCAGGCATGCGGAACCGGTCTCCGGAAAGGGGAAAGAGATCAGGCGGCGGCCTTCTGGGCGGCGATTTCAGCCTCGAAGGCCCAGTCGAGCCACGGGCAGAGCGCCTCGATATCCGAGGTCTCGACCGTCGCGCCGCACCAGATCCTCAGACCGGCGGGCGCATCGCGATAGGCGCCGATATCCAGTGCCACGCCCTCGGCTTCCAGCCGCTTGGCGACGGCCTTGGCGAAAGCTGCGCCATCTGTGATCCGGTCGTCGGTGAACTTGAGGCAGACGCTCGTGTTCGACCACGTTGCCGGGTCGATGGCGAGGTTCGCGATCCACTCACGTTCTGCGCAGAAATCGTGCAGCACCTTGGCGTTCGCATCGGCCCGCGCGATCAGGCCGGTCAGTCCGCCCACGCTTTCGGCCCAGTCGAGCGCCTTCAGGTAATCCTCGACCGCGAGCATCGACGGGGTGTTGATCGTCTCGCCCGCAAAGATGCCCTCGATCAGCTTGCCGCCCTTGGTCAGGCGGAAGATCTTGGGAAGCGGCCATGCCGGGGTATAGCTTTCCAGCCGCTCGACGGCGCGGGGGCTGAGAATGATCATGCCATGCGCGGCCTCGCCGCCCAGCACCTTCTGCCAGGAGTAGGTCACGACATCGAGCCGGTCCCAGGGCAGGTTCTGCGCGAAAGCGGCCGAAGTGGCGTCGCAGATGGTCAGACCCTCGCGGTCGGCGGGGATCTCGAAGCTGTCGGGGACGCGCACGCCCGAAGTCGTGCCGTTCCAGGTAAAGACGACGTCGGCGTTCCAGTCGACGGAAGCGAGGTCAACGATCTCGCCGTAATCGGCGGTCGTCACCTTGGCGTCGAGCTTGAGCTGCTTGACCGCGTCGGTGACCCAGCCCGCACCGAAGCTTTCCCAGGCCAGCATCTCGACCGGGCGGGCGCCCAGCAGGTTCCACATGGCCATCTCGACCGCCCCGGTGTCGGAGGCGGGTACGATGCCGATGCGGTAATCCGCAGGCACGCCGAGAATCGCGCGGGTGCGCTCGATCACGTCCTTCAGCTTGGCCTTGCCGATGGCGGCACGGTGCGAACGACCCAAAGCGGCGTCGGACAAGCTATCAAGTGTGAATGTGGGGGGTTTGGCACAGGGGCCAGACGAAAAGCGCGGATTGACCGGCCGCACTGCCGGGGTATTGCTAACCATTGCTGCTATCCTTCCAGATAAGCGCCCCTCGTTGGGGAGGGGTGTCCCACGGACGCGGATACTCAAACCGAGGAAAAACAGCAATAGGGAAAGTCGATGGCCAGCCGAGTGCCGGAGGAGCGCGAAGCCTTGGCCGACTCCCTCCGAAAGGTCGCTCCCGCGCGAAGCGTGGCCCAAAAGTGCCTAGACGCCTTCATCCCGACTGTGCATCGAGATAGGAGTGCCGGTAAGAGCATTGTCGTCAAATAACATGGGCAGAGAAGGCAGGTCATGAAAATCGCTATGATCGGAACGGGCTATGTCGGCCTTGTCTCTGGGGTCTGCTTTTCCGATTTCGGGCACGAGGTCGTTTGCGTCGACAAGGACGCGGGCAAGATCGCGCGACTGGAATCGGGCGAGGTGCCGATCTTCGAGCCCGGGCTCGATGCGCTTCTGGCGACGAACACTGCCTCGGGCCGGCTGAGCTTTACCACCGATCTCGCCCGTGCCGTGGATGGTGCAGAGGCGGTCTTCATCGCGGTCGGCACGCCGTCCCGCCGCGGCGACGGCCATGCCGACCTGAGCTACGTGATGGCCGCCGCCGAAGAGGTCGCCCGCGCCGCCACCGGACCTGTCGTGATCGTGACCAAGTCGACCGTTCCCGTCGGCACGAACCGCGAAGTGGCCCGGACGGTACGGGCGGCCAATCCCGCGCTCGACTTCGACGTGGCGTCGAACCCGGAGTTCCTTCGCGAAGGCGCGGCGATCGACGATTTCATGCGCCCCGACCGGGTGATCGTCGGCGTCGAGACCGACCGCGCGGCCGAGGTCATGGCGGATGTCTATCGCCCGCTTTTCCTGCGCGACTTCCCGATCGTGACTACGGACCTCGAGTCCGCCGAGATGATCAAATACGCAGCCAACGCCTTTCTTGCGACCAAGATCACGTTCATCAACGAGATCGCCGCGCTCTGCGAGAAGACCGGTGCCGATGTGCGCGAGGTTGCCAAGGGCATCGGTCTCGACGGGCGGATCGGCAACAAGTTTCTCCATGCCGGACCCGGCTTCGGCGGGTCATGCTTTCCCAAGGACACCCGTGCCCTTGCGCGGATCGGTCAGGAATACGCCCAGCCGATGACTATCACCGAGACGGTCATCGCCGTCAACGAGGCGGTCAAGAAACGCATGATCGACAAATGCCTCGACCTGCTCGACGGCTCGTTCAACGGCAAGCGGGTTGCGGTCCTCGGCGTCACGTTCAAGCCCAATACCGACGACATGCGCGAGGCGCCGTCCCTGACGCTTGTGCCCGCGCTGATCGGCGGCGGTGCCGAGGTGGTGGCGGTCGATCCCGAAGGCCGCCGCGAGGGCGAGACGCTCCTGCCCCGCGTGGTCTGGGACGCCGACCCCTACAGCGCCGCCGAGGATGCGGACCTGATCGTCATCCTGACCGAGTGGAACGCCTTCCGTGCGCTCGACCTCGACCGGATTGCCACCGGTATGGCCAGCCCGCGCATGGCGGATCTCCGGAACGTCTATTCGGCCGATGTTGCCCGCGTTGCCGGGTTCGAGGCGTATATGGGCGTCGGTCGCCCGGGTTTCGGCGCGGCACCGTCCTGACGGCTGCGGCCAAAAAGCCAGCCCCGGCGCCCCTTGATCCGTGGCCCCGTTGCCTGTCGCCCGGCCCGCGATATTGTGGCCGGAAATGCCGCAGGAACGAGGCAGCGAGCAGTGAAAGAACAGGCGACCAACGGGGTGATCGTGGGCCTGGGCGCAGTCGCCCTCGGGCTGGTGTCGCTTCTGTGGCTCTATGGCACGCGCTATCCTCTGCACCATGACCTTGCGGGCGGGTTGAACACTGCAGCGCTTGCCGTGCAACTTGGCCCCGCGTTCGACAGCTACAACAGCTATTTCCCGCCCTCCGAGCGCCTTTGGTACAGTCTGGCCGTCATGCTCGGTGCGATGACAGGGGTCGGCACAGCAGGGGCGAATGTCGCGCTGACAACGCTTGCTGTTCTGATCAGCGCGGGTCTTGCCACGCTCATCCGCCGCCGCACGACGGGCGGTGCGGGGCCGTTCTTTTTCGGCCTGTCGTTCCTCGTGCTTCTGGCGATTCCCGCGCTTTACAAGAACATCTTCGGCCTCCGCGAGCATCTCGTGGTTCTCGGCCTCTGGCCCTACCTCGTTCTGCGCGCCGCGCCGCCGGAGGATCAGAAGATCGGCGCGGGCCTGCGCGTGGCCCTCGGGCTCTGGATGGGGGGGACGCTCCTCTTCAAATATTTCTACGCCATCGTGGTCTTTCTAATCGAAGTGGCGGATGCGCTTATTCAGCGCCGGATCGGACCGCTGTTCCGCGCCGAGAACCTGATCGCCGCCGCCGTCGTCGCGCTCTATCTTGGGCTCTGGCTTCTGGCCGACCCCGCGCAGCGTGCGGCGATCGGTGCGATGCGAAGCTCTATCGGTGCCAATCTTCTGCCCTTCGACACCGCCTTCGCCATCGCGCGCCCCTGGCTTGTCGCCGCCATCGTGGCGGTTGTGTTGGCGCGGCTGAGCGGCGCGGGCTGGCGTATCATCCTTCTCGGTCTGGTCGCGGTTCTGGGCGCGATGGCAGTCACATGGCTGCAGCAGCGCTGGTACACGCATCACCTGTTTCCCATCCTCATGGCCTTCATCGGCTGGTGGTGGATGCTGGGCGCGCGCCTGAAGCTCTGGGTCCATCCCATAGCCGCCGCCGCCGCGCTTTTTGCGATCGAGGATCAGTATTCCCGAAACAACTGGTACGTGGCGCGCGTGGCAGAGGTGTCCGAGGCAATCGAGGCGGCAGGTCTAGACCTTGACGGCAAGCGCGTGGGCGTTCTGACCATGCATCCATCGCCCTACAACTAGGTCATTCTCAGCGCCGGGGGGTTGCGCTGGTCGCCCCATGTCAATGTCGCCTACCTTGCCGCCGAGCTTCAGCCCTTCGACCAGCCGGGTGCCACGGCGCCGCGCGTGACGCTCGCCGATCCCGGGCACCGCTCGGTGCATATGCAGCAGGTCCGCCTATGGGAGGATTACCCCCCGGACCTTCTTATCTTCGACCGGACCTATCGCTGGCCGCTCCGGCATCTCGATATCGACTGGGTCGAGGTCTTTGCCGATGAGCCGCGCATCACCGCCGTGTTCGACCGGTTCACGCCGCTCGTCCGGCACGACACGCCGCGCCTGACCTTCGAAATCCATGTCCCGGCCGATTAGGATCGCCATCCACGCGGTGGCGGGCCATGCCATCGGGACCGGTCATTTCGGCCGGAGCGCCGCCGTCTCCGACGCGCTCGCCCGGCATCCGGGCGTCGAGGTGACGCTGATCACAGCGCCCGAGGGCGAGCCTCTTGCGCGGGCCTATTTCGGGGAAGGTCCGGCCATTCTTGCGCTGCCCGATACGCCCGATATGCCGGTGGAGGCTTTGGGCCGCCTAAGCCCGGACGCGCTCTTCCTTGACCGTTACGGCGTCGCGCGGGACTGGGAGCATGCGGCGGCCCACGCTGGCGTGCCGCTCATGGCGCTGGACGACCTTGCCGAGGCGCGGGATGCCGATGTCATCCTTCGCATCCTGCCCGAACCGGACGCGCCGAAGGGCCCCCGGTCCCGTGTGTTCGAAGGCCCGGCATGGCTGCCCCTGTCGGACCATGTCGCCCGCCGGACCGCGCCCCGCCCGGTGAACGAGCGCGCGGAACGGCTGAACATCTGCTTTGGCGGGACCGACCCCACGGGCGAGACGTTGCCCGCGCTCGCCGCGCTGGCCAATATGACGGGCCTGACCATTGACGCGGTGATTGGCCCCGGCACGGCGATTGACGCAGAGGCGCTGGCCCGTTTCGGGGCGCTGGACCACATCAACCTGCACCACGCGCCGTCTCAGGCGGACCTCGCCGCACTTCTGGCTTCGGCCGACATGGCGCTTGGCGCGGGCGGCGTGATGCTGTGGGAAAGGCTCGCCATGGGGGTGCCATCGCTTGTGATCACAGCCGCCGACAACCAGCGCCCGCAGGTGTCCTGGGCCTCGGAGCGGGGCGCGATCCGTTGGCTCGGTCACCACGGCGAGGTGTCGGGCGCGGATATCTCCCACGCGGTCGTCACGCTCGCCGCCGACCCTGACGCCCGCCGCACCATGGCCGAGACCGGGCAGCGGATCGTCGACGGACGGGGCGCGGTCAGGATCGCCGCCGCGCTAAGGGCCATGACGCTTACTGCACGGCCTGTCACACGCGCCGATGCCCGTGCGCTCTATGACTGGCGGACGGATGAGGCGAACTGGCGCTACAACCGCTCGGACGCGGACCGCCCGGCATTCGACGACCATTGCCGCTGGCTCGACCGGCGGCTGGCCGACCCGGACTGCGTCTTCCGCGTGATCGAGGACCGGGGCACGCCAGTGGGCGTCGTGCGTTTCGACCGGGTGGACGACACCGCGACGCTCTCGATCTACCTCGTCCCCGAAGCCCACGGGCGGCGGCTTGGCCTGCCGGTCTACATGGCGGGCGAGGCCGCGCTTGTGGACGCCCGGCCCGATGTGAGGCGTGTGACAAGCGCCATCCATCGCGAAAACAGCGGATCGGTCCGGCTGCACAAGGACGCAGGGTTCACGCTGTCAGAGGCTGATGACCCTGACTGGTACAGCGCCGAGAAACGGCTCTAACCTTAGGAAAAATACCGCTCGACCACGGCGATCACGTCCGTCGCAGGGTCGGCCAGTTCGGGATGCGCGGCCAGAAGCGTGACCAGCCTGTCATAGTCCTCGGCCGTGTCGAGCGTGATGCGGATATCGGACAAATCCGTCTTCAGCCGATGCCCGGCCAGACGGAACCGCTTGGGGTTGCGGTAAAGGAACGGCGTCACATGCTCGCGGTCATAGGGATCTGTCGCCTCGTCATCGGCTTCGATCAGCCGGTCGGCGCGCAACACCTCGCAATCGAGGCCCACAGGAAACGTCCGTTCGGGCCAGTTCGTGCTCATGTAGTCCATCCGGGCCGGGTCGAACCGGTCGAGCATGGCATCCAGGATCGCGGGCGAGAACAGAGGGCAGTCGCTTGTAACCCGAACAAGGATATCGGCCCCGCTTTCCCGCGCGGCCCGGCCATAGCGAGACAGGACATCCGTTTCCGAGCCGCGAATGCAGGTCCAGCCGTTGCGATCGCAGGCCGCTTCGATCGCGTCGTCGGCAGGCTCGGTCGAGGTGGCGACCATGACCCTGTCCACCCGCTTGGCAGCGGAGACGCGTGTGACCACATGGGTCAGAACGGGTTGCCCGGAGAGCGGCTTCAGCACCTTGCCGGGTAGGCGCGACGATCCCATCCGCGCCTGAATGACAACGACGGTTTCAGGCACCGAGTATCTCGGCAATCGCCGCCCTCACCCGGTCCTGATCGGCATCGGTCAGGCGCGGATAGATGGGCAGGCTGAGGCAGCGTGCGTAATAGGCCTCGGCGCCCGGATAGTCTTCAGGCCGGAAGCCGAGGGCACGGTATTCCGGCTGGCTCGGGATCGGGATGTAGTGCACCTGCGTTTCGATCCCTTGCGCCTTAAGCCCGTCATAGAGCGCGCGCCGCATGGCGGCGTCGGCGGCGCGGACGGCGTAAAGGTGCCAGCTCGACACCTCGCTCGGGGCGGGCAGGCCAAGGGGCAGACCGGCGAGGATCTCGCCATAGCGCCGCGCCCGGTCGCGCCGGGCGGCCATGAACTCGTCGAGCCGCTCCATCTGGGCAAGGCCGAGCGCCGCCTGAATGTCGCAAAGCCGGTAGTTGAAGCCGAGCGCGTGCTGCTCGTAGTACCACGCACCGTCCTCGGGCCGCGCGACGCTCAGCAGGGCCGGATCCTTGGTGATCCCGTGAGACCGCAGCATCGCCATCCGCCAGGCGAGGTCCTCAGAGCGGGTGACGATCATGCCGCCTTCGCCCGTGGTGATTGACTTGAGCGGATGAAAGCTGAAGGTCGCGGCCGTCGAGAGCGGGTGCGCGCCGACCTTTACGTTGGGGCGATCCTCGTAGGCCGCGCCGAAGGCATGCGCCGCGTCCTCGACCAGAGTGACGCCATGCTCGGCGCAGATCGCGGCGATCCGGTCGAAGCCGCCGGTATGGCCCGCCAGATGCACCGCGACCAGCATGTCGGGCTTGCGCCCACCGGCAGTCAGTTTCGCGGCCAGCTTGTCCGGGTCGATCATCCCCGTCTCTGGGTCCACATCGACGAAATCCACTTCCGCGCCCAGATAGCGCGCGGCATTGGCCGAGGCGACGAAACTGACGGGCGAGGTCCAGACAAGGCTGTCGGGGCCGATGTCCAGCGCCTGAAGCGCGATATGCAGCGCCGCCGTGCCGTTCGACACGGCCACCCCGTGGCCCGCCCCGGTCCAGCGTGCGGCGGCCTCCTCGAAGGCCACGACGCTGGGTCCCTGGGTCAGGAAAGGGGCCGAAACGGCCTCGGCCAGCGCCGATGCGTCCCGCGCATCGACGGTCTGACAGCTATAGGGAATGCGCTCGGCCACCGCGTCACGCATCGAAGGGCATCGCGTCGTCGATGATGCCCCTCAGCTCTTCCGGCGTGACGTAGTGGTCGTTGTTCAGCGATGTGTAGCTGAAATCCTGCTCCACCGGCGTCCCTGTCTCGCCATTGGCCGAGGTCAGGTAGTCGACGTCGATATTGCGGAAGGTGAAGGACGGCTTGACCACGTAATGGTTCTCGAACTCGATGGTCTGATGCGCCACATCGGGCAGGCAGAGCACCTCGTGCAGCTTCTCGCCCGGACGGATGCCGATGATGCGCGTCTTCATACCCGGCGCGACTGCTTCCGCGATGGTGCCGATGGTAGCCGATGGGATCTTGGGGATGAAGGTCTCGCCCCCCCACATCCGCGCGGCGCAGCTCGTCACGAAATCGACGCTCTGCTGCAGCGTCATCAGGTAACGCGTCATCTTGTCGTCGGTGATGGTCAGCTCGTCCGCGCCCTTGTCGCGAAGCTCCTGGAACAGCGGGATCACCGACCCGCGCGAGCCGATCACGTTGCCATAGCGCACGACCGACACCCGCGTCGGGCGCTTGCCCGCGACGTTGTTGGCCGACAGCGCCAGCTTTTCGGCGGCGAGCTTGGTCGCGCCATAGAGGTTCACGGGCGCCGCCGCCTTGTCGGTCGAAAGCGCGATCACCTTGGCCACGTTGTTGGCGAGCGCCGCGTCAACCACGTTCTGGGTGCCGTTGATATTTGTCTTCACCGCCTCGGACGGGTTGTATTCCAGCGCCGGCACCTGCTTCAGCGCGGCGGCGTGAACGACGATGTCCACGTCCTCCATCGCCTGCATCAGACGCTCGCGGTCGCGGATATCGCCAAGGAAGTAGCGCAGAGCAGGGTGGTCGTAATGCCCCTGCATGACCGATTGCTTGTATTCGTCACGGCTGAACACGATCAGCCGGCGCGGATTGTAGTTCTCGGAAATGGTTTTGATGAACCGCCGACCAAAGGACCCGGTGCCCCCGGTGACCAGAATGCTCTTGTCGTCAAACAACTTGTTTCGCTCCCGTATTATTCGATCCGGCCAGATGCGCGAGCACCAGTATGCCGCTGAGGATGAAGGTGGCGCCGAACGAGACGGCGGTGGCCAGCATGATGCCGCGCACGCCGCCCTCGGGCGCCCAGAGGATGGTCAGCCAGAGGTTCATGACGATCGCCAAAAGGCTGCAGACCGACATGACCACAATCGCCTTTTCCTGATGCAGGAACTTCATGTTGTGCATGAAGAAGCCCTGCAGAAGGATCGCCAGCATGATGTATTTGGTGAGGGGAATGGCCTCGTGGAAGGCCTCGCCCAGAAGGACCGGCGCCACCCAGATGGACAGCGCATAGATTGCGCCCGCAGCCAGCGTCGCGGTCACGAAATACAGCCCCGAGACCGAAAGAACCTCGGTCAGGCGGCCCGGCTCGTCGGTCTTCAGCCGGCGGAACAGCCACGGCGTCCAGGCCAGAAGGAAGCTGTTGTTCACCACCCAGTAGGCCGAGGCAAACAGTGCCGCCACGCCGTAAAGCGCGCTGGCCGCGACGCCCAGAAAATGGGCGGCGGCCACCTTGTCGATCATCGCCATGGCCATGATCACCATGCCCGACGGCACGTAGAGCACGCCGAAACCCGCGATGTTGCGGTAGAACGAACGCTCCGGCAGTCGGAGGAAGCCGGTCGGGCGATAGCCCAGCATCCCGAGCGAGATCACCACCGACAGCGCAAGGCTCGCCATCCGGCCCAGGATCACCCCCTGCCAGCCCCAGCCCGCGAGCAGGAAGGCGAGGATGAACACAAGGCTGAGTGCGGCCTGAATGATCTGCGTATAAAGGAACATCATCCGCCGCCCGTGGAACTGGTGCAGCGCAAGTGCGGTATAGAACGCCTCGAAGAGGAACGCCGCCACCACGATGGACACCATCCACACGGCGGGGAACTGGGTCATCACGGCAAGGAAATCGCGGAAGACATAGGCCAGGCCCGCACCGGTCACCATCACGGCGGTCATGATGAAGAAGGCCGTGCGCACGAAGCGGTCCAGCTGACCCTCGTCGAAATCGTAGAACCGCATCCGGATCGCGTCCTGCACGGTCAGGCCGATGAAGGGCCTGAGGAAGGTCGCATAGGTCACGAACAGCACCCAGATCCCGTATTCGGCGGGCGCGAGCATCCGGGTCAGAAGGGGGGCGAGCAGAAACGGCACCATCGCTTCCACGCCGTTCGCGACGGCATAGAACAGCGACTGCTTCGCAAGTGTCCGCTTCGTTTTCATCCAAACTGCTCGAGTTTTTTGCTCGTTTGCGCGAAATTACTCACCAATGATTCCGCGTGCCAAGGACTTTCTCCGACTGCACGAATAATACCTAATTGCAAACAGGATGTTGCCACTTTTGCCACGAAAATACGGCCAGATGATGTTGCGGGCGCTTGCGCCTGCCTTGCTGGACCGGTGGCCGATGCTGCACGACACAAGATTTTTTCCCGACCTTGCGGACCCTAACAGCCGTGGGGCTTCGACCGGAACACGCTATGACCTTGGCCGCGCGCTGGGCATCGTGCGGGCGATGGATACCAGCCCCACCCGCGCCGCCGTTTTCGACGAGATCAAGTCGAAGAACCGTGTCGTCTGGCTGGCCGACAGTCTCTATGCCCGAGCCGATGCGCGGCTGACCCGCCGGCTGATCCTCGCCGCCTATATGCTGAAATCCGTGGCTTCCTTCGGTCCCGCACCGGGGCGGGACGCTCGGGCGGTCACCGTCGCCGGCTTTGCCAACGAGGTTCACGCCATCGACCGCGTTGCGGCGCTTCTGCCCGACACGCCGTTTGCACATATCCGCGCCAAGCGCAGCAACCTGACCGCGCGCGGTCAGGGCGCGGCACTTCTCGCTACGCTCGGCCTGATCGGCGCGCGCTGGCGCTATCTGGGGCGTCTGGCGCGGCGACATGACTTCATGCCCGCCTGTCGGATCGCCTCCACGCTGGCGGCCTATGCCCGTTTCGGGGCGATGCTCGACGCCGCGCCCCGCGCGCGTGCCGCCATCGTTGCAAGCAATTACAGCCCCGATGCACTCGGCCTCTCGGCGGCGGCCCACAAGGCCGGGCGCCGCGTCGTCTATGTCAACCACGCGCCGGTGCCACAGAATAGCCCCTACGTCCCGCCGGTCCACGCCGATTGCGCCTTCTTCAACGGCGCGGCGATCCACGACACCTACAAGAGCCGGAGCCGCTGCGACACGCATCCCGTCTTCATCGGGCAGGAGGGCGCGACCGCACGGATGCGCCTGACCGCCGACGCCCCCCGTACCGTCGGCATCTTCCTGACCGCACTCACCCGCAAAGATACGCTGACACGGCTCGTGAGCGAAATCCGCACCGCGCATCCGGACGCCCATATCCTGATCCGCCACCACCCCGTGGCGCTTCTGAAAACCGATCTGACCGAGCTCGAGGCCGAAACGCCCAACCTGACCGTTACCATCGGCACCCCGCTCGACGGTGACATCGCCGCCTGCGATGCAGTCATCTGCGGCAATAGCGGCGTGATCCTGAACACGCTTCGCGGCGGCCGGCCCGTGGCCTATCTGCCGGCGCTCGACGAATTGCCGCTCGACTACAACGGGTTCCTGGCCGAGGGGCTGGTCCCCCGGATCGACGCTTTCACGGCCGAAACGCATGACATGCTGACCGGCTTCTACGACCGGGCCGAGTGGACAAAGACCATGCGCCGCTTCGATGCGTCCTACCTGCGCCCGGCCGAGGACCTCGCCCAGGCCGCGCGTCAGACCCTGATGGCGCTTCTGGCGCTTCAGCCGTCGGCGACCATCCCGGCTTCCAACGGTGTGCCGCGCGCCACGTCGCGCCCCGCCGTCTTGCCCAGCACGTCCTCGTAATACTTGGTGTGCATCCCGAAACCGGGACGAATGCATCGGATGTTCTCGGGCGTGAATGTCTCGCCCGCTGCGATATCGGCCACCACATAGATCGACCTGCGGAAGCGTTCTGACTTCTTCTCGGTGGCACTCGCCGCGCCAAAAGCCCCGTCCCCGATGGCCGACCATGCCTCTGCCACGTCACGCACATAGGCGGCCATCGTCTCGGGCGTGGCCGAAAAGGCCGAATCCACCGTGTCGTCATCGGCGCTGAGCGTCAGGTGCTTTTCGAACACCGTCGCGCCAAGACCCACCGCGGTGATCGCCGCCACGCTGCCCACGGTGTGATCCGAAAGCCCGACCTGGCAATCCGGGAACATCGCGGCCAGCGCCGGGATACGGGCAAGGTTGCTGTCGGCCACGGCGGCCGGATAGCTCGACGTGCAGGCCAGCAGGCAGACCGGACCCGAGCCTGCTTCTGCCAGATGAGCGCGCGTTTCCCGGATGTCCTGCTCCGAGGCCAGTCCGCAGGACACGATCACCGGCTTTTTCGTCGCCGCGACCTTTTTCAGAAGCGGCACGAACGTGTGCTCGAACGACGCGACCTTGAAGGCAGGCGCGCCGAGGTCCTCTAGGAAATCCACCGCCGTCTCGTCGAAAGGCGTCGAGAAGATCTCGATTCCAAGACGCCGTGCGTCCTCGAACAGTTCCGCGTGCCATTCCCACGGCGTATGCGCCTCGTCATAGAGGTCATAGAGCGTCCGACCGTTCCAGAGGCTGCCGGGGTCCTCGATCCGGAAATCGGCGCTGTCATGGTCGATGGTGATCGTGTCGGCGGTATAGGTCTGAAGCTTGACCGCGTCAGCGCCGCTCTCGGCGGCGGCGGCGACAAGTTCTTTCGCGCGGGTCAGGTCGCCGCCGTGATTGCCCGAGATCTCGGCGATGACATAGGGGCGGTCCTTGGGCGAAATCCGGCGTCCGGCAATCTGCATGTGACTATCCTGCTCGTGCGTTTTGCGCAGTTCTACCCCGTCGCGGGGACTGGCGAAAGCCCGCCATCGGCGTGCCGCGCCAATCTCTCCGCACCTGTGGTCGCCCGCTTTCCGTCCGCGGGGGTTTCCGAGGCTGCGATATGACGCTAGATCGCGGGCAACTGTCTATAGCGGACCGAAAACCATGTATGTCGTCTCTCTGATCGCGCCTCGCGGCCTTCTCGACCCGTCCCTCGTCACCAGCCTGCAAACCGCATGGGGCGGGGGCGAGGCGGTCTGGCTGTCACCCGACGAGGCGGCGGAGTTTCCGGTTGCCGCGGTACCGGGGAACCTCGACCCGGTTCGCGCGGATGTGGCGGGCATGTCGGTTGATGTGAACGTGGTCCCCGCCGAGGGCCGCCGCAAACGCCTTCTGATCGCGGATATGGATTCGACCATGATCGGTCAGGAATGCATCGACGAGTTGGCCGACGAGGCGGGGGTAGGCGCACATGTGGCGGGCATAACCGCGCGGGCCATGAACGGAGAGCTGGATTTCGAAGAGGCCCTGACCGAGCGTGTCGGCCTTCTGAAAGGGCTGCCCGTGTCGGTGATCGACCGCGTTCTCGACACGCGGATCACGCTCGCCGCGGGCGGGCCCGAGCTGGTCGCCACGATGCGGGCGGGCGGCGCGCGGGCGGCGCTGGTCTCGGGCGGGTTCGTTCAGTTCACAGGCCGGATCGCGGAAAAGCTCGGCTTCGACGAGCACCGGGCCAACACGCTCCTTGAGGCGGATGGCACCCTCACCGGCGACGTCGCGCGCCCGATCCTCGGGCGGGACGCCAAGGTCACCGCACTGAACGAGATAACCGCCGCCATGGGCGTGACCCCGATGGAGGCGGTGGCGGTGGGCGACGGCGCCAATGACCTCGGCATGATCGAGGCGGCGGGCATGGGCGTGGCGCTTCACGCCAAGCCATCCGTCGCGGCTCAGGCACCGGTCCGGGTGGACCACGGCGATCTGACCGCGCTTCTGTTCCTGCAGGGCTATGCCCGGGCCGACTTCGTCACCCCGTAAGGCCAGCCACCGGTCGGACATGGCCCGTGTTGACCCCCATCCGGTTGGGAACCGGCTGCGCCAGTAACGCGGCAATGCCCGGCGCATCGGCGGAAACCGCGCCAACCCGGACCAGAAGCGCCGCGATGACGGCAGTCGAGGCGCGCTTGGCCCCGTCGTCGATCTTGACGGCAATGCCGATCCCCCGCTCGGGCAGAATGGCGGTATAGACGCCTTCGGCCCCGGTTTTCGCGACGAAGCGGCCCGGAGCACTGTCCATCAATGTCTTGCAGGCGGCGAGGCGGCCAGAGACGAGACCCGGATGCGCCATCATCGCCTCGCGCAGCCGGACCATGGCCGACTGCCGTGCGTCTCTGCCGTCGATGGCGGTGGCAAAGCGTGCCATCGCGCCCGCCAGATTGCGGAGCGTCGTGGCAAAATTCGGTGCCGAGCAGCCGTCGATACCCCATCCGGGTGAGGGCGCGCCGGTCACCTCCTCGAAGGCGGCGCGCACCGCTTTCTGCACCGGGTGATCCATCTCCACATAGTCCGGCCCGGCGCCCAGATGCCGGGCGAGCATCAGGAAGCCGGTATGCTTTCCCGAACAGTTGTTGTGGACGCGGGTGGGGGCCTCTCCAGCGCGGATCATTTCGTCGTGGTGCGCGGGGTCGCGCGACGCCTCCGGCCCGCAGAGCAGGTCATGCGCGCCGAGTCCGAGGTCGCCCAGCCAGCGTGAAACAAGCTCGACATGCCGCGGTTCGCCCTCGTGACTGGCTGAGGCCAGCGCCAGCCGCACGGCATCGAGATCCCGGCCCGCGCCGGATTCCAGAAGCGGCAGCGCCTGGATCATCTTGCAGGACGAGCGCGGCAGGATGACCTTGTCAGGGTCGCCCCAGCCGTCGATCAATGCACCATCCGGCCCGACGATTGCCGCATGGCCCCGGTGAACGGACTCGGTGATCTCGCCTCGGGTGACTTCGGCCAGAAGGGCGGCATCGGACATCGGACAACCTCGCGGGAATGTGCGGCGATTTTCCGCCGTTCGGGGGTTTCGTTCCTGAACCGGATTACGTTATTGATCGCCTATTGATAAGGGGCTTTCAGGTCCGAACGGCGCCCTGAAGACAGTGCCGAAGACCGGGGAAAAGGCAGCAGCATGTTCAGAGCACATATCGCGAGTATCATCCTAGGCGCGGCAACGGCCGCGGTGGCGGCGCCGGCGGCGTTTGCACAGGAAGTGTCGAACCGCGTCGCGGCGGATACGGACTGGGCCGTCTTCGAGGCGGCCGATCCGAGGGAATGCTGGGCGGTCACAGCGCCCAAGGAAACCGTGAACACGCGCGACGGGCGCGTGGTGTCGGTCCGTCGGGGGGACATCCTCCTCTTCGTGACATGGCGCCCGGCGTCGAGCGTGGCGGGAGAGGTCAGCTTCACCGGCGGATATCCCTTCGCCGAGGGCTCGACCGTGACACTGGATATCGGCGGGACCACCTTCGAGATGTTCACGGAAGGCGAATACGCCTGGCCCGCGACGCCTGCGGACGACCAGAAGATCATCACCGCCATCAAGCGCGGCGCCAACGCGGTCGTGACGGCGCGCTCGTCGCGCGGGACCCAGACGCAGGACACGTTCTCGCTTCTTGGTGCGACCGCGATGATCGAGGACGCGGAACGCCGCTGCGCGTCGTAAGCGATGCCTGTTGCAGGGGGGGCTGTCTGCCCCCCTCTGCGCGGCTTCGCGCACATTCACCCCCCAACAGCGTTTCGAATTTCAATTATATAATCTTGCATCGGTTTTGCGTTCGCCCAAAGGGCGAGGCAGCGAAAGCCGATCCTTTGCAATTCGAAATGCTGCAGGATTTCCAGGACCCAAAGAAACGGATTGCTTTTGCAATTCGGGCAGTATCGCTTATATGAGCGGCTTCTGAACGAGAGTGCCCAAGATGACCGCCACCGCGCCGATCACACAGGATGTCATGACGATCCCCCGGAAGTTGCCGGAGGGGCCGATGAACATCGTCGGTCTGACCCGTGATCAGCTGCGCGATGCGCTGATCGCGGCGGGCACGCCCGAGAAGCAGGCCAAGATGCGCGTGGGCCAGATCTGGCAGTGGGTCTATCACTGGGGCGTCCGCGATTTCGAGGCGATGACGAACCTCTCCAAGGCCTACCGCGCCGAGCTGGCCGAGCGCTTCGTGATCGCCGTGCCCGAGGTCGTCAGCCGCAACGTCAGCGCCGACGGAACACGCAAGTACCTTGTAAGGATCGCGGGCGGCCACGAGGTCGAGGTGGTCTATATCCCCGAGACCGATCGCGGCACGCTCTGCATCTCGTCACAGGTCGGTTGCACGCTGACCTGCTCCTTCTGCCACACCGGTACGCAGAAGCTGGTCCGGAACCTGACGGCGGGCGAGATCGTCGGCCAGATCATGGTGGCCCGCGACGATCTGGACGAATGGCCCGAACCCGGCACCGGCACGGGCGAGGCGGGGCCGCGCCTGTTGTCGAACATCGTTCTGATGGGCATGGGTGAGCCGCTCTATAACTTCGAGGCCGTGCGCGACGCGATGAAGGTGGCCATGGACGGCGAGGGCATCAGCCTGTCCCGTCGCCGGATCACCCTGTCGACCAGCGGCGTCGTGCCCGAGATCGCGCGGACGGCCGAAGAGATCGGCTGCATGCTGGCCGTGTCGTTCCATGCCACCACGGACGAGGTGCGCGACAAGCTGGTGCCGATCAACAAGAAATGGCCGATTGCCGGGCTGCTCGACGCGCTTCGCGCCTATCCCAAGGCGTCGAACTCCGAGCGGATCACCTTCGAATACGTTATGCTGAAAGGTGTGAACGACAGCGACGAGGATGCGCGCCGGCTGGTGAACCTGATCAAGGGCATCCCCGCCAAGATCAACCTTATCCCCTTCAACGAATGGCCCGGCGCGCCCTATGAGCGCTCGGACTGGGAACGGATCGAGGCCTTTGCCGATATCGTCTACAAGGCCGGCTATGCCTCGCCCATCCGCACGCCGAGGGGCGAGGACATCATGGCAGCCTGCGGTCAGCTCAAATCCGCGACCGAGCGAGCGCGGAAATCGCGCGCAGAGATCGCGGCCGAGACGGGTCTCGGCTGATCAGGATTTCTTGAGCTTGCCCACGATCCAGAGAAGGATCACGGCGCCCACGGTCGCGATGATCAGCGATCCGACGAAGCCGCTCGCAGTGATGCCGAGCGCACTGCCGAGAAACCCGCCGATATAGGCGCCCACGATCCCCACCAGGATGTTCATCAGGATGCCCTGGCTCTTGTTCATGAACATTGAGGCCAGCCAGCCCGCCAGCCCGCCGATGATCAACCATGCAATGAAACCCATTTGCGTGTTCCCTTTCCTGTCCAAATCAATCCGGCCCAACACTTGCGAGGGCCGTTCCGTTCCCTACCGCTAGCGGCCGGGCACGCCGTCGCGCTTGGTCCGGGGCAGGTGCCAGTCATCCATGATCGCGATGGCCTCTTCGGCGGTATCGACGAACCGGAAGAGATCCAGATCGTCGTCCGAGATGGTGCCCGCGTCGGCCAGCGCGGACCAGTCGATGATCCGCTCCCAGAAATCCCGCCCGAAAAGCAGGAAGGGAACGCGGCGCATCCGGCCGGTCTGAATCAGGGTCAGCGACTCGAAAAGCTCGTCCAGCGTACCGAAACCGCCGGGAAAGACGGCGATGGCGGCAGCGCGCATGAGGAAATGCATCTTCCGGATCGCGAAATAGTGGAAGTTGAAGGCCAGTTCCGGCGTCACATAGGGGTTCGGCGCCTGCTCGTGGGGCAGGACGATGTTAAGTCCGATGGACTGCCCGCCCGCATCCGCCGCGCCGCGATTGCCCGCCTCCATCACGCCGGGGCCGCCGCCCGTGACGATGACGTTTTCGCCCTTGCCCTCGGCCAGCGACCGTTCGGTCAGAATACGGGCAAAATCCCGTGCCACGTCATAGAAATGACTGAGATCGGCCAAGGTTTCGGTCCGGGCCGTATCGCGCTTGGCGGGCTCGGGGATGCGCGCGCCGCCGAACAGAACCACGGTCGAAGTGATGCCGGCCTCGGTCATCAGCATCTCGGGCTTCAGCAGTTCCAGTTGCAGACGCACCGGACGCAACTCGTCACGGCAGAGGAAATCCGCGTCGCTGAAGGCAAGACGGTAGGACGGCGAGCGGGTCTGCGGCGTGTCGGGAATGCCGCGCGCGGTTTCGATATCCTGATGGGCGTCGCGGAAAACGCGCTGGCGCTCGTCGTTCATCTGGTACTCCTCGAACCGTTGATCCCACATGCCTCGCAGACGCGGGCGGCCTTGTCCATTGACGAGGCTCCATTGCCCCCCGGGTTCCGTCGCGCTATGTGGCGCGCGACAGCTTTGAGGGGAAGGACCGATCCATGTCGAATGCCGCGCTTGAAACCGCCATCGAAGCCGCCTGGGATGCCCGCGACGGCATCAGCCCGTCCACCAAGGGCGAGACCCGCGAAGCGATCGAGGATACGCTCAATGCGCTGGACAGCGGTGAGCTACGCGTGGCCGAACGTGGCGACGACGGCACCTGGCATGTGAACCAGTGGGCGAAAAAGGCCGTTCTGCTGGGGTTCCGGCTGAAAGACATGGAAGAACAAAGCGGTGGCCCGCAAGGCGGCGGCTGGTGGGACAAGGTCGACAGCAAGTTCAAGGGCTGGGGCGACAATCAGTGGAAGGCCGCCGGGTTCCGCGCCGTGCCCAACTGTATCGTGCGGAAATCGGCCTATATCGCGCCGGGCGTCGTCCTGATGCCGTCCTTTGTGAACCTCGGCGCCTATGTCGACAGCGGCACCATGGTCGACACCTGGGCCACGGTCGGTTCCTGCGCGCAGATCGGCAAGAACGTGCACCTGTCTGGCGGCGTCGGCATCGGCGGCGTGCTTGAGCCGATGCAGGCGGGCCCGACCATCATCGAGGACAACTGCTTCATCGGGGCACGGTCCGAGGTGGTCGAGGGCTGTATCGTCCGCGAAGGCTCGGTCCTTGGCATGGGTGTCTTTATCGGCCAGTCCACCAAGATCGTCGATCGCGAGACCGGCGAGGTCATGTATGGCGAAGTGCCGCCCTATTCGGTGGTTGTCGCGGGCTCGATGCCGTCGAAGAACGGAATCAACCTCTACTGCGCCGTTATCGTGAAGCGGGTGGACGAGAGGACGCGCTCGAAGACCGGTATCAACGAGCTTCTGCGCGACTGATCCGCTGCCACAATCCGGGCTGACTGTTCTCGCCCGCGAAACGAACTGATTTCGCGCGGTAGTCGGTCGGCCCCGAAGCCGTCCCTATTCGGTCACCGGTCTCCATTAACCTTCATGAATGGTTAATGGTTTAGCGAATGTATTTCGCATCCGGCAGGCCGTGGGCGATTTGCGCGCCCTCATGGCCGAGACGAGCTCTGCGACGATTGAGCGGATGCTTGGAGACATGCCGGGTGGTTCGGGCGACGCGGCGCGTGCGCTCGATACGATCTTGTCACGATCCGGGGGGCGGTTTGATCTCCCTCGGGACGAGGCGCTTTATTCCGCGTGTCTTTTCGCGGCGGCCCAGCCGGATCAGGATTTCCCTGCCTTCATCGCGGCAACGGCGCTGTTGCTTCTGGACCGTCTTCAGGACGGGCAGGGGGGCGACGACCTCTATTGGAACTGGGACAGCTTCCGCGCGCACTATGCGCTGGCCGATCCCTCCAGCCGTTCGGCCCTGATGAACGGCTTCCGTATCGGCGCAGCCACGGGACAGCTTCTGATCGACCCCGAGCCGGACCCGGAAGAGTGCCTGACACAGCCCATGGCCAGGCTTCTAGACAGCCCGGCGCATCCCGAGCTTCTGGCGCTTGTCCGCAAGAACGCCGATCCGCGCGTCGCGGGTGCCGTCTGGGGTGAGATGGCCGATTATACGGCCGCGCCGGCGGACCTTGCCGTCATTCGCTATCTCTACGAGCGTCCGGCCTCGATCGCGCCGCCCGCGCCCGAGCGGGTGCGGCTGATCCCGTGGTCTCCGGTCTAGCTCTGTCCGGTCGCACCTGACGTCTTGCAAGGCAGGGCGTCCTCTGCCAAGTGCCTTGCCATGGCGAAGGGTGACAAGAAGAAAAGCCAGCAGGTCTATACGCTGGTGGTGCAGGTGGGCCGCAAGGCGGGCGACGGCCTGCCCGATGGCGCAACCGGCGCAGCGCTGATGTGCTTCGCCAGCGGCGTGGACGAGGCCGAAGCAGTGCGCGAGACGGTTGCCGTCCTGAAACAGGCCGATCTTGCGCCTCTCGACGTCACCGGCCACGGCACGCTTGACGAGCGTCTGGCCGAGGGTCACGAGATCGACGAGGACGAGCGTGCGCTGATGGACCGCGCCTTGGCCGACAATGCCGTGATCGTCGTGCAGATGACTCCGTTTTTCGGGGATGACGACGGGGAAGCGGACGCATGAAGGCGATCTTTCTCGACCTCGACGGCACGCTCATGGATTCGAAACCGGGGATCGAATCCTCGCTTCGCCATGCCTTTCAGGAAACCGGCCATGACGAACTGGCCGCGAGCGACCTCACCTGGATGATCGGCCCGCCCTTTCAGGACAGTTTCGCCCGCGCCGGTGTCCGCGATCCGGACAAGGCGATCGCGCTCTACCGCGCGCATTATCAGGCCAGCGGCATGTTCACCGCCTCGGTCTATGACGGCGTGTTCGACATGCTCGACACGCTGGCCGACACTGGCGCCGAGCTGTTCATCGCCACCGCCAAGCCTCACGCCTATGCCCGGCTGATCACCGCGCATTTCGGTCTCTCGCGCTACATGGTGGCCGAGTTCGGCCCCGAACTGGATGGAACCCGCGCGCACAAGGGCGATCTTCTGGCCTATGCGCTGCAAGAGACCGGACACCGCCCGGACAGCTCTGTTATGGTCGGCGACCGTCACCACGACATGGACGCAGGCGCGCGCGTCGGTATGCCCACGATCGCCGTGACATGGGGCTATGGCAGCGAGGACGAATGGACCGGCGCCGCTGCCCGGATCGACCGGCCCGCCGAGCTTGCCCCGGCCATCGCATCCCTAGGCTGACAGCAGTTTCGCCTCAAAGCTCTTGAGCGTTGGCCGCGCCGCAGGGCCGTAACCTTCGCCTGTCTCGGGGTCGAGCTCGGGGAAGATCGCGCAGATCTCCTCGATCACCTCGCGTTCGAAGCATTCGGCTGTCTGGGGGCCGGGCAGGAAGCTCTCGGACAACAGCCCGTTCGACCAGACCACCTGATGCCGGTCGAACAGGATATGGACATAGTCCACAGTTCCGCCCTCGATCTGACGCACCTTCCGCCCGTCGATCAGGTCGCGCGCAGCGATCAGAACCTCGGCTGATCCGAACAGAAGCTCGGCATGGGTGTTTCGCACCAGAATGCGGTGCAGGGGAGATACCCGGATGCGGTCATGGTCACCGAAGACACCCCGTGCGATCTCGACCGGAGCCATCGCGCCTTCGGCCGCCATGGTTCGCCGCCCGATCCATCGAATGGGCTGAGGCCCATCGTCCCGCGTCACCACCATGTCCCCCACGCCGAGGCTCTCGACCGCACGCGGCCCGTCCGGCGTGCGGATCAGCGTCCCGGCCACGAAGCAGGGCACCGTGTTCAGCGTGACGACTGCCGTGTCGAGCTGCCGGGCGTTCCCGGTTCCATAGGCCGCCGTGTAGTCGAACGTGCCCTGGATCACGCCGCTGTCGTCGGCAGTAATGGTGACCGTGCCGTCCGCATTGAGCGTGACGGTCTCGCCATTGCCGATGTCGACGGTGTCGCCCACCTCGACCGCCTGCCCGTTGATCTCGGTGATGAAGATGACGCTCTGTCCGGGGCCGACATCGTTGGCCCTGAGATCGACCGTGACCGACGCGTCTTCCCAGATGTCGACCGTGTCGTCCACGGCGGTGAAGTTGTTCGCGCCGCCGCCACCGCCACCGCCGCCACCGTTGCCGTTCCCGTTGTCGGCATTGCCACGCGGGGAATCGTTCCCCCCGTTGCCGTTGGACGGATTGCCCACGGCCTGCCCGTTATTCGCCTCGGCCCGGACCGCCAGCGCCGACAGAACCGCCGCCGCGCCAAGGGTGCGCGTCGCGATCCGGATCGAGTTCACGCGGGATTTCCAGACGCCCAGAACCGCGCCCATCCCGATCCGGAGGCCGGCGTCCGCGGTGGCGGCCACAGGGACGTGGCCATCCGCCTGTCCTTCGGCACGCCGTGAGACCTGTGCGGGCCGCATCGCCTGACGATGCCCGTTGATCCAGATCGTCACCCCGTCCGACAACAGCCGTTCGCCGCCCGAAATCGGCACCTCGTCCGCGACGAGGGCCATGGACAGGCCAAGGTGGTCGGTCTCTGGAATGAAATCGATGTCGATATGCGCCGAGGGCGCGTCCTGCGAGGCGCCGGTGGACAGAACCGCCGAGCCATCCGCGCCCAGCCCGGACACATCGCGATTGCCCGAGAACGACGCACCGACCACGCGGATGCCGCTCCCGAGAATGGCCTTCGCCATCTCGAGCGCGCTTGCGCCGGGTACCTCTGGAACGCTGGGCACTGCCTCTGCCTCGTTCTCATATACGAGGCCGGGCCCGCCACCGGTCATACCGGTGCCGCTTGCCTGTTCAGATCGCGCGCCCGAAGTGTTCTTCGTGACGAACGGAACCCTGCCTCGGGTTATAGTTATCCACAGGGTGCCTGAAAACGCCCCGTTTCGAAAGCCTTTTCTCTCACCCGGCGGTAAAGCGTGCCCGTTGATGTCCCGCCGACCTCGGGGTAGCAGAGCGGAATGAGCACCGATCCCGCCGACCTGACCGCCCGCCTCGTCCGCTGCCCCTCCGTCACTCCGGAGGAAGGCGGCGCCATTTCGCTTCTGGAAGAGGCGCTTGCCGCCGCCGGCTTCGACTGCATTCGTGCCGACCGGGGCGAGGTCTCGAACCTGATTGCCCGCTGGGGCGACAAGGGCCACGCCCGCACCTTCGGCTTCAACGGCCATACCGACGTGGTCCCCGTGGGCGATCCCGCCGACTGGAGCGCCGAACCCTTCGGCGCCGAGCTGCGGGACGGCTGGATGTATGGGCGCGGCACGACCGACATGAAATCCGGCGTAGCCGCATTCGTCGCCGCCGCCATAGACTTCGTGACCGAAACGCCCCCGGAGGGCGCGATCCTGATCACGGTGACCGGCGACGAGGAAGGTGACGCCGCGGACGGCACCCGCGCCATCCTCGACCGCATGGCGGCAGAGGGCGAGGCTATGACCGTCTGCCTCGTGGGCGAGCCGACCTGCCCCGAAACCTTCGGCGACATGATCAAGATCGGGCGGCGCGGCTCGATGTCCGCCCATATCGTCGCCTCGGGCGTGCAGGGCCACACCGCCTATCCCCACCGCGCGAAGAACCCGGTGCCCGCCATGGCCCGGCTGGCCGACCGGCTGGCGAGCCATACGCTGGACGAAGGGTCCGAGCATTTCGACCCCTCGACGCTGGCCGTCACCACCATCGACACCGGTAACCCGGCGACCAATGTGATCCCGGCGGCGTGCCGGATGACCGTCAATCTCCGCTTCAACGACCTGCATTCTTCGGAGGCGCTGACCCGCTGGATGAAATCCGAAGCCGCCCGCGTGACCGAAGAAACTGGCATCGAATTCGCCATGACCGTGCGCGTCTCGGGCGAGAGTTTCCTGACCCCGCCGGGCGAGCTATCTGCGCTGATCGCGAACGCGGTTCAGGCCGAAACCGGCGTGACGCCCGAACTCTCGACCTCTGGCGGCACCTCCGACGCGCGCTTCATCCGCGCCCACTGTCCTGTGGTCGAATTCGGCCTCGTCGGCCAGACCATGCACCAGGTCGACGAACGGGTGGAGGTCGCCCAGATCGGCCAGCTCAAATCGGTCTATTCCCGCATCCTGAAAGACTGGTTCGCATGAGCGCCATCACCGTCGGTCTGACCGACGACCTCGCCACCTGCCTCGCCATCCGCCGCGTGGTCTTCATCGAGGGCCAGAACGTCCCCGAGGAGGAAGAGGTCGACGGCCGCGACGGCGAGGCGCTGCACCTTCTGGCGTACCAGGACGGAGATGCCATCGGCACCGCGCGGATGCTGATCGACGGCGAGACGGGCAAGATCGGCCGCGTCGCCGTCCTTGACAGCGCGCGCGGACAGGGCGCGGGCCGCGCGCTCATGCTGGCCGCCCTGGAAGAACTCCGCGCCCGCGGCCTCCGCGAAGCTTGGCTCGGCTCTCAGACCCACGCCCTCGCCTTCTACGAGCCGCTCGGTTTTCAGGCTGTCGGCCCCGAATTCATCGACGCAGGCATCCCCCACCGGATGATGATGACCCGCCTCACATCCGGCTGAAACGGTCCGTCTTTCTTTGGGTCCGGGAAATCCTCGGGGGTGAATTGGCCGCAGGCCAAGAGGGGGCAGACAGCCCCCTTGAGACCCGCCCCGAAACCGCGTGACGTCTTCCCGTCCGCGTGCTACCCGGCGACATGGCCCGTATACCGTCCAAGGACGAGATCCTCGCCTGGATCTCCGAGAACCCCACCCAGACCTCGAAGCGCGATATTTCCCGGGCCTTCGGGATCAAGGGGGCTGACCGGATCGACCTCAAGCGCGTGCTGAAAGAGCTGGAAGAGGACGGCCATCTGGAAAAGCGCCGCAAGACCTATCGCGACCCCGAGCGCTTGCCGCCCGTTTCGGTCCTGATGGTCACCGGCCCGAATGCCGACGGTGATCTCTTCGCCCGCCCGCTCGAATGGCAGGGCGAGGGGACCGAACCGGTCGTCCTCCTGATCCTCCGCGCCTCCGACCCTGCCCTTGGCGAGGGCGACCGCATCCTCGCCCGGCTCACCCAGGTCAAGGCCGAGGACCACGCCTATGAAGGCCGCCTGATCCGCCGCATCGGCACCAATCCCCGCCGCGTGCTGGGCATCTTCCGCGCCCATGCCGAGGGCGGGCGCATCGTTCCCATCGACAAGGGCGCCGACCGCGAGTGGCGCGTGGCGCCCGACGGGGTGAGGGGCGCGAAGGACGGCGAACTGGTCGAGGCCGAACAGGCCGGGCCGAAGAACTCCATGGGACTGCCGCGCGCCGCCATCGTGACGCGTCTGGGCGACCCCGGCGCGCCCAAGGCCGTCTCGCTTATCGCGATCCATCAGCACGGCATTCCCGACGCCTTCCCCGATGCCGCGATTGCCGAGGCCGACGCCATGCACCCCGCCACGGGCGAGGGGCGCGAGGACCTCACCGACCTGCCCTTTGTCACCATCGACCCGGCCGACGCCCGCGACCATGACGACGCGGTCTATGCCCATGCCGACGACGCCAGGGACAACCCCGACGGTCATGTCATCTGGGTCGCCATCGCGGATGTCGCGCATTACGTCCGCCCCGGCTCGGCGCTGGACACTGAGGCGCGCAAGCGCGGCAACTCCACCTATTTCCCCGACCGTGTCGTGCCCATGCTGCCCGACCGGCTGTCGGGTGACCTCTGCTCGCTACACGAGGGCGTCTCCCGCGCGGTGATCGCCGTCCGCATGGTCATCGGCGCCGATGGCGAGAAGCGCGGGCAGAGCTTTCAGCGGGGGATGATCCGTTCCCGCGCCTCGCTCACCTATGACGAGGCGCAGTCCGCCGAAGATGGCTCCCCGTCCGAACGCGCCGAACCTCTGCTCGACCCGGTCATCCGGCCGCTCTTCGCGGCGCACCGGGCGCTGGCCCGCGCCCGTGAGGCGCGCCAGCCCTTGGATCTCGATCTGCCCGAGCGCCGGATCGTCCTGAACGACGCGGGCGAGGTCACGTCCGTTGCCTTCAGAGAGCGTCTGACCGCCCACCGGCTGATCGAGGACATGATGGTCCTCGCCAACGTCGCCGCCGCCGAGACGCTCCGCGCGAAAAAGCAACCGCTTCTCTACCGTGTCCACGAGGAACCGCAGCCCCAGAAACTCGACGCGCTTCGCGAGATCGTCGAGGCCGCCGGGCTGGTGCTGGCCAAGGGGCAGGTCCTTCAGACCCGCCACCTGAACCGGCTTCTGGCCGCGGCCGAAGGCACCGACCACGACGAGCTGATCAACATGGCGACGCTTCGCGCCATGACGCAGGCCTATTACAGCCCCGAGAATTTCGGCCATTTCGGCCTGGCTCTGTCGGCCTACGCGCATTTCACCTCGCCCATCCGCCGCTATTCCGACCTCGTCGTCCATCGCGGCCTGATCGCGGCCCATGGCTGGGGCGATGACGGGATGACGATGGAAGAGGCCGCCGGACTGGACGCCACCGCCGAGCACATTTCCGAGACCGAGCGCCGCTCGATGGCCGCCGAGCGCGACACGACCGACCGCTACCTCGCCGCCTACCTGTCCGAGCGCGTCGGCACCGACCTGACGGGCCGCATCTCTGGCGTGCAGCGCTTCGGGGCCTTCGTGAAGCTGGACGAGACCGGCGCGGACGGTCTGATCCCGGTCCGCTCTCTCGGGGGCGAGTATTTCCACTTCGACGCCGACGAGCAGTCGCTCATGGGTGCCGACAGCGGCCGCGTGATCCGGCTGGGTCAGCGCGTCACCGTGCGGCTGACCGAGGCGGTGCCGGTGACCGGTGGCCTGATGCTGGAGCTTCTGGAGGTCGACGGCGCAACGCTGCCCCGTACCTCCGGCGCGGGCCGCAAGCGCGGCCCCGTCCGGCGCAAGGCGAAAAAGGCCAAGGCCAAGGCCGCCAAGACCAAGCGCAAGGTCAGCCGCAAACGCTCCTGACCTTTCGGGCGGCGTATTGCCGACCGCCCCCGGAGGCCGCTTTTCCGAATCCCCGGAATCGACTATCCTTCAGGAAAAAGAGCAGCGACCCAAAGATCAAAACAGGTGTTTTCATGCGTGCGGCCCTGGCCACATTCCTTACGATCCTCAGTCTCTCCGGACCGTCGGCGGCCTCTCCCGCGCCCGCCGCACCCGATGTCTCGCTCATTCCCCAGCCCCGCCCTGAAGGAGCGCCCATGATCCAGGCCCAGGCGAACAGCGCGAATATCGCCTTCACCCGCTGGATCGACCGCTTCCGGTCCCGCGCCCGGTCGGCAGGCATCCGAGACAGCGTCTTCGACGCCGCCTTTCAGGGGGTCCGCTACAATGCCGACGTGATCCAGCGCGACCGGAACCAGTCCGAATTCACCAAGCAGATCTGGGAGTATCTCGACAGCGCCGTCTCGGACACGCGGGTCCGGAACGGCCGTCAGGCCATGCGCGACCACGGCCGCCTTCTGGCCGGGATCGAGGACCGCTACGGCGTCGAGGCCGAGGTCGTCGTCGCGGTCTGGGGGCTGGAAAGCGCCTACGGCTCTTATCGCGGGTCGACGCCCATCATCGAGGCGCTGGCAACGCTCGCCTTCGACGGGCGGCGCGGGCGGTTCTTCGAGGAACAGCTCATCGCCGCGCTCAAGATCATTCAGGCGGGCGACGTCGCCCCCCGCCGCATGACCGGAAGCTGGGCAGGCGCAATGGGCCACACCCAGTTCATCCCGACCTCGTACCTCGCCTATGCCGTCGATTTCACCGGCGACGGCAAGCGTGACATCTGGTCGGACAACCCCGCCGACGCGCTGGCCTCCACCGCCGCCTACCTCAGGCGTTTCGGCTGGACCAAGGGCCAGCCCTGGGGCGTCGAGGTCCGCCTGCCGCGCGGCTTCGACTACAGCCAGACGGGCGAGCGCATCAAGAAAAGCCCCCGCGACTGGGCGGCCCAGGGCGTTCGCGCCGCCGACGGCTCGGTCGTGCCGAACCATGGCCGCTCGTCCATCCTGCTGCCCGCGGGCGCGCAGGGCGCCGCCTTCATGATCTTCGACAATTTCCACGTGATCGAGCGCTACAACACGGCGGACGCCTATGTGATCGGCGTCGGCCACCTGTCCGACCGCATCGCGGGCAAGCCTGCCATCCGTTCCGGCTGGCCCCGCGACGACAGGAACCTGCGCTTCGCCGAGAAGAAGGAAATGCAGCAGCTTCTGACCAAGCGAGGCTTCAACACGCAGGGCGTGGACGGGATCATCGGCCCGAACACCATCCAGGCGATCCGCCGCTTTCAGGCATCCAAGGGCCTGATCCCCGACGGCTATGCCAGCTATGACATCCTCCGCCGCCTACGCTGAGGCACCGTAGCGCCAGCACCCCTTGTGGTGGTCGTTCAGAACGCCCACCGCCTGCAGATAGGCCTGAATGATCGTCGGCCCGACAAAGCTCATCCCGCGCTTCTTCAGGTCTTTCGAGATCCCGTCCGCAAGGGCTGTCCGCGCGGGCATGTCCGCCATCGTCTCCCAGTGGCCGACGACCGGCTCGCCCCCCACATGAGACCAGAGCCAGTCCGAGAAACTGCCGAACTCGTCCTGCATCTCCAGAAACACCCGCGCATTCCGCCGCGCCGCGGGCACCTTCTGGCGGTGCCGCACGATGGCCGGGTTGTTCAGCGCCTTCTGTAACTCGAAATCCGTCATCGCGGCGACGCGGGCCACGTCGAAGCCGTGATAGACCTCACGATAGCCCTCGCGCTTTTTCAGGATCGTCTCCCAGGACAGGCCCGCATGAGCGCCTTCGAGGATCAGCATCTCGAACAGTGTCCTGTCGTCCCGCACGGGCACGCCCCATTCGGTGTCGTGATACTGCGCGTAAAGTGCGGATGTGCTGCCGAAACAGCGGGGCAGGTCGTCTGTCATGGCGAAAACCTACACCGGGTCACATGCCTCCGCCATCCCGGCAACTGACACCCTTTGTCAGTCGCGATCGCGGAAATGATCCTCGGCGTCGGTGACGTTCATGCCCAAAGCCTCCATTCCGGATTCGAGATATTCGGCAAGGTCGGGAATGCCCGAAAGGTATTGCTCGGTCGGCGCTGTGGCCTCGGTCCGCGCGGTCTCCAGCGCCTCGTCAAGATCGTCGGCATCGAAACTGTCCCGCCCCACCCACATGAGCGCCACCAGCGAAACCTGTTCGTCCTCGTTCAGGCCAGAGATGTAGTCGCTCAGATGCGGGCTGTCCGGCCCGTATTCCCGGCAGAGAAAGATCACCCGGACGATCTTTCCGGTGGATATGTCTAGCGTCGTCTCGGCCATGGCCGGACCTCCCTGTTGCGCGTGTCGTGGGCAGAATGCGCCCTGCCGCCCGCGCCGGTCCTTGAGCCAAATCAAGCCACGCGCGGCCCCCGGATAACCAGCCAGAGCGCGAAGCCCAGTTCCGATAGCGTCACGATTATCAGAAGCGCCACCTTGAGGATGCCGAGCAGGGCCATGTCCGGGAGGGCGAAGGCATGGATGCTGTCCACGAGATACCCCGTGCCGCCGACGATCAGGCCGAGGCCGAGCAGCCGGGGAAACCACCCCGAGGTCAGGACAAGCGCCCCCAGAAGCCAGAGATGGACGGTGAAGAAGATCTGCCAGATCCAGACACCAGCGTCGTGCATCGCGCGCAGAAGGTCGCCCAGATCGGCCCGCATCGCGCCGGTCATACCGTCGAGCGGCATCGCGCCGGTTGCGATCATGTAGAGCGCTGCCTGAAAGAACAGCATGGTCGCCATGACGGCCACCATCGCGAAGCGTGCCAGCGCGGCGGCAAGCGACAGCGCAGGGCTGACCGGACGGAACATGAAGAAAAGCATGGCGGTCACCACGACCTCGGCCAGCATCATCACCACGTCGCCCGCGATGCCGGACAGAAAGAACCCCGGCCGCGCCGCGATTTCGGCCAGCGTCCCGGCTGACTTCCCGCCGAAGAGTTCGGCAGGCACGTAGGCAATGGCATAGCCGCCCGCGACGGCGATGGTGAGATAGAACAGCCCCGCGATGCGGGCATAGCGCTTGCTTTGAGGATCGTTGAAGACGTGCATGATATGGCCTTTCCGGTCTGGGCGTCGGGGGCTCCCTGGAACGTCTCGGCGCGATGTCTGTGGCGGTGATCCGCGCTATATAGCCGGCATCTTGCGCATGAGAATTCCTGATTTTCGCATCAAATCCATACAGTTTCGCATGGAATCCGCGCAATCGCCTGCTGCGCAGGCGGCCTTCGGCGGGAGTATTTCTAAAAAGAAGAAACCAAATTTTAGTAAAATTGTCGTCTTCTGCGCCTGCGGTACAGGCTGGAGAGCCGATGGCCGTAAAAGGAGAAGCCGCCCTCCCGGTTTCAATGCCGGGGGGCGCACCTCGCTTCTTCTTTTCAAAAATACTCGAAGGCGGGCGAAGCCCGCAGCGCAATACCTCATCTCAGCGCCGACGGCTTTCCCGCCGCGAATCCGTATCCCCCTCGCGCCCCCAGATATCGGTCCGGATCAGCCCCGTCGCGCGGGAAAACCCTCCCGGATCGGGCGCGGCACCGGGGCCTGCTTCGACCAGCGGTGCCCGGCCTGGCGTCAGTTTGTGCCTGAGAAACGCGATCGGGTGGTGCCTGAGGGTCAGCCGCATCGAGACGTAATCCTCGACCACCTCTTCGCCCGCGCTCATCGCCGGCAGATGCGCCGCCGCCTCGGTGATGCCCTCGCCGTCCATGTCGCCCGCGAAGAGGGGCAGCGGCTTCTCGCCCCCGATGGCCGCCGCCGCCCAGAGCGCCTCGCGCCGGGCCAGCCCGAGCGAGGCGAAGACATCCGCTTCGGCCAGCACCCGGAGAAGCCGCGGCTCCACGCCCGCGCGCCGCCAGACATCCTCGACCGAGCGATAGCCGTTGCCGCGCGCCGCCGCGATCCAGGCGGCCTCCTCCTCACGCATCGACTTGATCTGGCGGAAGCCCAGTCTCAGCGCCAGCCCGCCCTGCCCGTCGGGCTCCATCACGTTGTCCCAGGTCGACGCGTTGATATCGGGCGGGCGCACGCTGACCCCGTGCTCGCGGGCGTCGCGCACGATCTGCGCGGGCGCATAGAACCCCATGGGCTGCGAATTCAGAAGCGCACAGGCGAAGATGCCCGGATGATGGCGTTTCAGCCAGGCGCTGGCATAGACCAGAAGCGCGAAGCTCGCCGCGTGGCTTTCGGGAAACCCGTACGAGCCGAAGCCCTCGATCTGGGAAAAACAGCGTTCCGCGAAATCGTCGTCATAGCCGTTCTCCCGCATCCCCTTCATGAAGCGCGTGCGGAACTCGCTCACGTTCCCGAGCTTCTTGAAGGTTGCGAGCGCGCGGCGCAGCCGGTCGGCCTCTTCCGGGGCGAAGCCCGCGCCCACGATGGCGATCTGCATTGCCTGCTCCTGAAAGAGCGGCACGCCGAGCGTCTTGCCCAGCACCTGCCCGAGCGCGTCCGACGGAAACTCGACCTTCTCCTCCCCGTTCCGGCGCCTGAGGTAGGGATGCACCATGTCGCCCTGAATGGGGCCGGGCCGGATGATCGCCGTCTCGATCACGAGGTCGTAGAAACAGCGCGGCTTCATCCGGGGCAGGAAGTTCATCTGCGCCCGGCTTTCCACCTGAAAGACGCCGAGACTGTCCGCCTTGCAGAGCATGTCATAGGTCGCCGGGTCCTCGGGCGGCAGCGTGGCGAGCGTATAGTCCACCTGGTGATGCCGCCCGATCAGGTCGAAGGCCTTCCGGATGCAGGAGAGCATTCCAAGCGCCAGCACATCGACCTTGAGGATGCCGAGCGCGTCGATATCGTCCTTGTCCCAGCAGATGACCGTCCGGTCCTCCATCGTCGCGTTCTCGACAGGAACCAGTTCGTCCAGCCGCCCCTCGGTGATGACGAAGCCGCCCACATGCTGGGAAAGGTGCCGGGGAAAGCCCTGTATCTCGAAGATCAGCTCCAGCGTCTGCGCCAGCCGCCGGTCTGTCGGGTCGAGCCCGATCTCTCTGAGCTGCTGGTCCGCCATGCCCGAGGTGTCGAAGAACCCCCAGAGCTGGGACGAAATCGCGCCGATCGTGTCCTCGCTCAGACCCATGGCGCGGCCAACCTCGCGGATCGCGCGCTTGCCCCGGTAATGGATGACCGTGGCGCAAAGCCCGGCGCGGTGCCGTCCGTAGCGCTCGTAGATGTGCTGGATCACTTCTTCGCGCCGCTCATGCTCGAAATCGACGTCGATGTCGGGCGGCTCGTCCCGGGCCTCGGACACGAAGCGCTCGAAGACCATGGTGCCGATCTCGGGCGAGACCGACGTGACCCCGAGGCAGTAGCAGACCACCGAGTTAGCGGCGGACCCGCGCCCCTGGCAGAGAATGCCGCGGGACCGGGCAAAGGCCACGATATCGTTGACGGTCAGGAAATAAGGCTCGTAGCGCAGTTTCGAGATCAGCCCGAGCTCGTGGTCGAGCAGCTTTCGCACATGATCCGGCGCGCCCGAGGGATAGCGCCACGCCAGCCCTTCATGGGCCAGCCGGTGAAGCCGCTCGGACGCGGTCTCCCCGCCCACCGCTTCGGACGGGTATTCGTAGCGGAGCTCGTCCAGAGAGAAGGTCAGGCGCGCGGCCAGCGCCGCCGCCCGGTCGACCGCCCCCTCGTGAGGCCCGAAGATGCGCCGCATCTCGGCCTCGGACCGAAGCCGCTCTTCGGCATTGGCAAGCGCCGCGCGGCCCAGCTCCTCGACCCTCAACCCGCTCCGGATCGCGGTCAGCACATCGGCCAGCTTGCGCCGGGCGCCGTGATGCATCCGCGGGCTGGCCGAGGCGACGGTCTCGAGGCCCAGACTGTCCGCCAGAGCGGCCAGCCGGTCGAAGCGCGCCGGGTCCTCGCCGTCATAGCGCGGTGCCATCAGAAGCCGGACATCTCCGGGAAAGCGGCGCGACAGCCGTTCCGCCTGTGACCGCCAGAGGCTCGCGCCGCCGACGCCCGCCTGCGCCTCTGGCGGGTGGAGGAGCAGCGCCTGGCCCGCCCCGAACTCCAGAAGATCGTCGAAGCGCAACTGGCAGGACCCTTTCTCGGCCCGAAGCCGCCCCCGTGATATCAGCCGGCAAAGCCGGCCCCAGCCTGCCCGGTCTCGGGGCAGGGCGGTTACGGTAAAGCCGTCCACCAGAACGATCCGTGCCGCCGGGATCAGACGCGGCACGTTCAGAATGGCGGCCGAAGCGTCGAGCGGCGGAGGCGGGGCGGGGCGGGTCTCGAACGCGGCTTTCGGACCGTCAAGAAAGTCTTGCGTTTCTTCCGGCGCCAGCGTGCCCGCCCGCCGCCGCGCCGCCGATCCGGGATAACTCTCGGCCAGAAGAGGGCACTTTGCCCATGCCTCCACCGGCGCGGGCGGCCCGATCAGCCCGATCCGCGCGCGCTCCTCGACCTGCCGGGCGATCTCGCGGATGCGGGCATGGGCGCGCACGATCCCCGCCACCGAATTCTCGTCCGCGATGGCCACCGCCCCGATCCCCAGAAGTGCGGCGCGGTCCACATATTCCTCAGGATGCGACGCCCCCGTGAGGAAGGTGAAGTTCGAGGTGATATCGAGTTCCGCAAAGGCCAATTCTGTCTTCTTCTGTTCGAAAATACTCCGGGGTGAGGCGCGCAGCGCCGAGGGGCGGAGCCCCTACCGATTTCTTGTCAAGAAATCGCGCCCGGCCCGACTCGGGGGAAGTATATTCACGTTTTGTTCTCATGGCCAGCAGGCGATCAGAGCCGGTCGCGGAACCCGTCCATGACACGCTCGTAGACAGCGCGCTTGAAGGGCACGATACCCGACAGCACCTCGTCCGCCGCCGACCAGCGCCAGCGGGCGAATTCCTTGTGATGCCGGGCGATGTCGATATCACCGTCTTCACCCCGGAACCGCAGCAGGAACCATTTCTGCGTCTGCCCGCGATACTTCCCGCCCCACATCTTCCCCAAAAGGTG
The DNA here is from genome assembly GCF_009830125.1 of Kangsaoukella pontilimi. Classification (GTDB taxonomy): domain Bacteria; phylum Pseudomonadota; class Alphaproteobacteria; order Rhodobacterales; family Rhodobacteraceae; genus Kangsaoukella; species Kangsaoukella pontilimi. Next base: position 125,241 of record NZ_WUPT01000003.1, read on the forward strand.
ATCGGGCAGGTCATAGTCGATCCAGTCGGGATGCTCGGCCTCGACCGTGACGAGGGCGGGCGGCACCCCGGTCTCTTCCTCGAGTTCCCTGAGCGCCGCCACCTCGGGCGTCTCGCCCGCGTCTATCCCGCCCTGCGGCATCTGCCAGGCGCCGGGCGTATCGATCCGTTCGCCGGTGAAAATACGCCCGTCCGCGCGGGCAAGAACAACGCCGACACAGGGGCGGTAGGGCAATTCGGACATCATCTCTCCAATGGGAGCGGGTCATGGGGGCTCTGCCCCCGTCACCTTCGGTGACTCCCCCGGGATTTTCCAGACCCAAAGAAGACAGGGGGGCTGTCAAATAGTCTCAGAATGCGGGCTGACCGGACAAAACGCTTTCCATTGGAAGGGGCAGGGGATAGAGGGACGCGTCCCCAAAACCATAGGAGGTCAAAGTGGGCTATCGCGTCGCTGTCGTCGGCGCCACGGGCAATGTGGGCCGCGAAATGCTGAACATCCTGGCCGAGCGCCAGTTTCCTGCCGATGAGGTTGTGGCTCTTGCCAGCCGCAAATCGCTTGGCACAGAGGTCAGCTATGGCGACAAGACACTGAAGACCAAGGACCTCGACACTTTCGATTTCACCGGCTGGGATATCGCGCTCTTCGCCATCGGCTCGGACGCGACCAAGACCTATGCGCCCAAGGCCGCCAAGGCGGGCTGCGTGGTGATCGACAACTCGTCGCTCTATCGCTACGACCCCGAAATCCCGCTCATCGTGCCGGAAGTGAACCCCGACGCGATCGAGATGGTGAAAAACAAGAACATCATCGCCAACCCCAACTGCTCGACCGCGCAGATGGTGGTGGCGCTGAAGCCCCTGCACGACCGCGCGACGATCAAGCGGGTCGTGGTCTCGACCTATCAGTCGGTGTCGGGCGCCGGGAAAGAGGGGATCGACGAGCTCTGGGATCAGACCAAGTCGATCTACAACCCGACATCCGAGGTCGCGCCCTCGAAATTTACCAAGCAGATCGCCTTCAACGTGATCCCCCATATCGACGTCTTCATGGAAGACGGCTCCACCAAGGAAGAGTGGAAGATGGTGGCGGAAACCAAGAAGATCGTTGACCCCAAGATCAAGGTCACTGCGACCTGCGTCCGGGTGCCCGTCTTTGTTGGCCATTCGGAATCGATCAACATCGAGACCGTGGATCACCTCGACGAGGAAGAGGCCCGCGAGATCCTGCGCGAAAGCCCGGGCATCATGGTCGTCGATAAGCGCGAGGATGGCGGCTATACCACGCCCATCGAATGCGTGGGCGATTTCGCCACCTTCATCAGCCGCATCCGCCAGGATTCGACCATCGACAACGGTCTGAACTTCTGGTGCGTCAGCGACAATCTGAGGAAGGGCGCCGCGCTGAACGCGGTGCAAATCGCCGAACTTCTGGGGAATCGGGTCCTGAAAAAGGGCTGATTTCCGCCGGAATTCGGTCGGGAGATTCGGGCCGTCCCTTCGGGGCGGCCCTTCTTTGTTTCGCTATCCTGTTCAGTCCCTTTCGGTATCGGCCATTGTTCAGGCGGCGCCCTGCGTCACCCTCGCGCGGTCTTCTGCAGGCTGAACCCCATGACCGAGGCGACTCAGCCAACAATACAAGGGGCAGCGAGCGCCGCGCGACGCGCCCGCGCCGCCTGGGCATGTCCGCCACGGCCGTCCGCCTCAATCGCGCCACAATTCCGCTGAATTCCGGCCACAATGGGCCAGATGCTGGGTGTGTTGCCAAGTGACTGCCGACCCAGGACCAACCCATGACCCCCGTGACCGAAGACCAGGTGCAAAGCTTGATGGACGGGCTCGAACGCCGCGAGAAGGCCGCTTTGCGCGCGCTTGCCGCCTCGACCGAGACCATGCCGGCGGCGGGAGGTCGGATGACCGCGCGGGTCCTCGGCTTCGCCCGCGCCGCGACCCAGCCTCAAACGTCCCGCGCCATTACCGGACCGTCCGAGCCCGTGACCCTCGCCGCCGAGCGCGCCAAGCGGCAGCGCCGCCGGACCTCTAAAGGGTTCTTCCTGTATTCCGTGGGCAAGACCCGCGCCTGACCACCCATGGGCAATCTGCCCATTCCTGTTCCTGACGAGTGCCAAGACCCGTATCCCCTGCCGCCTGCAAAGGAGACGAGCGTGGCCCTGACACTGACCCCATCCCGGCATGACAAGCGCCTGTTCGATTTCATCAAGGATCGTCCCGCGAAGGCCACGCCCCTGCTGGCACGGCGCCGGACACAGGATGTCGAGATAGACCGGCAGCCGCCCGTCTTCCGCTCGACGCGGTCGCGGCCTCTCGGATTGACAGTGCAATAGACGCTTCAGACGGGCTTGTAGGACCCCGAAGCCGGGTCATAGGCCAAGAGGCTCCCTTCCCCGATATCGGTCCAGAGACCGTGGAGCGTAAGCGACCCGTCCTCGACCGCCTTCGCCACGAAGGGGAAGGTCATCAGGTTCTCGAGACTGACCAGCACGCCTTCCAGTTCCAGCGCGCGAATCTCGTCCTCCGACTTGCCCTTGATCCGCTCATAGCCGGGCCGGAGAATATCCATCCAGCGCCCGACAAAGCTCGACCGCTCCTCCAGCTCGGGCGCATTGCCCGCGCACATCGCATGGCACCCGGCAACGCCGCCGCAGCCCGAATGACCGAGCACGATCAGATGCGCCACGTTCAGCGCCGTGACCGCGTATTCCACCGCCGCCGAAGTGCCGTGCCGGTCGCCGTCCGGCTCGTAGGGTGGCACGAGGTTGGCCACGTTGCGGTGAATGAAGAACTCGCCCTGATCCGCTCCGAAGATCGACGTCACATGCACCCGGCTGTCGCAGCAGGACACGATCATCGCACGCGGGCGCTGACCTTCGTTGGCCAGCCGTCGGTACCACGCATGGTTCTCTTCGAAGGTCGTGGCCTTCCAGCCATGATATCGCTGCGCCAGATAGGAGGGCAGCGGACGGGCATGTTTCATAGGGCGTTCCCCTCGTTTCGCCCGGTGCATTCGATGAAAATGCAAGGCGTTTTCCCGCTGTTATCAATCAATTCTTTGCCGGGTGCAATTACACCTCGTTCCGAACAAGGGGTACGAGGATGTGCGTGATGGATGAGGTCGCAACGCTGATGCCGTCTGAAGTGGTCTGCCTGGAAATGGAGCAGATCGTGAGACTGGCCGATCAGATCGGTGTTCTGGGCGCCGACCGGGCCGCCAGCGCGTCGGTCGAAGAGATCGTGGAGCGGCTCTGCATTGCCGAGGCCGCATGGGCCTCAGGCGAATTCGCACGGCTGGCCGAGGCGTCGAAATCGCTCGTCGGCATTGCCGAGGATGTGGGGATGCGCACGCTCTCGGACGTCGCGCGCGAGGTGGCTTCCGCCGCCTGTGGCAACGACCCGGTCGCGGTGGCGGCGCTCGTCGCCCGGCAAAGCCGCGTGGGCGAGGCATCGCTCGCCGCGATCTGGAACCTCGGCTCGATCCGCGTCTGACCACTTGCCGCGCCCGGCCATACGGATAGGGTAACCCGACCCAAGCCGGAGGCCCTCTCGTGACCCATATTCGCTTCGCCGATCCGACGCCGGACGCGCTGCCGCTTCACCTCGTCACAAAAGAGGCGTTCAAGGTCTGGGTCAGCCTTCTTGACGCGCCCTTGCGCGCATGGGTCGAAGCCTCCGGGTTCAAGGCCAATGCCGGGCAAGTGGTGCTATTCCCAGGACCTGACGGAGCGGTTCAGGGCGCCGTCGGCGGTCTGGGGGGAGAGGTCGACCGCAAGCGTGGCCGTTTCCACGCCGCCCGCGTCCGCGCCGCGCTTCCCGCAGGAACCTGGGCGCTTGCCAACGAATTGCCGGCCGAGCTGCTCGAGGAATGTGCGCTGGCCTGGTGCCTCGCGGGGTATAGCTTCGGTCGATACAAGGACGCCAAGCCGCCCGAGGCCGCCCTCGTCGCGCCCGAGGGCATCGACCGCGCCCGGATCGAGCGTATCGCCGCCGCCGAGGCGCGCACCCGCGACCTGATCAACACCCCCGCCAATGACATGGGGCCAGCAGAACTGGAGGCCGCCGCCCGCGCGCTGGCCGAAGAGCACGGCGCAACGATCACGGTTACGACGGGCGACGCGCTGCTCGACGGGAACTTCCCCCTGATCCATACTGTGGGCCGCGCCGCCACGCGCGCGCCCCGCCTGATCGACCTCCGCTGGGGCGACACCGGCCCCGCAATAACGCTTGTCGGTAAGGGCGTCTGCTTCGACACCGGCGGGCTGAACCTGAAGCCCGCTGCCTCCATGGCGCTGATGAAAAAGGACATGGGCGGCGCGGCCAACGTCATCGGCCTCGCCCATATGATCATGGACGCCGGAACGCCCTGCCGCCTCCGCGTCCTGATCCCCGCCGTCGAGAACGCGGTCGCGGGTGACGCCTTCCGCCCCGGTGATATCCTGCCCTCACGCAAGGGGCTGACGGTCGAGATCAACAACACCGACGCCGAGGGCCGGCTCGTCCTTGCAGATGCCCTGGCGCTGGCGGACGAGGAAAAGCCCGACCTCATCATCTCGATGGCGACGCTCACGGGTGCCGCGCGCGTGGCCGTCGGCCCCGACCTCGCGCCCTTCTACGCCACCGACGACGGCGACGCCGCCGCTCTTTCCGCCGCCGCCGACCGCGTGCGGGACCCGGTCTGGCGGATGCCGTTCTGGGACCCCTACGAGACGATGATCGAACCGGGCATCGCCGATCTCGACAACGCGCCCAAGGGAGGTTTCGCGGGGTCGATTACGGCCGCACTCTTTCTCCGCCGCTTCGTCACCGATACGCCGCGCTACATGCATTTCGACGTCTTCGGCTGGAGCCCGAGCGCCGAGCCCGCCCGGCCCAAGGGCGGGGTGGGGCAGGGCATCCGCGCGATCGAGGACGCGCTGCCCGGCCTTCTGGACATATGACCGACCCGCGCCTTCTCGCCTTCAACGGGCAGGTCGCGGATATCGCGCTGAAGGGGCATGTCGAGGCCGCGCGCTTCGTCACGCCCGAGCCCGCCACGCTGGTGACCGACGCCTGGCTTCACCGGACCACCGGCGGCCCTGTCGACCGGCAGCTTCTGACGGGAGACGCCTTCCGCGTCATCGAGCGGCGGGACACTTGGGTCTTCGGTCAGGCGGCCAAGGACGGCTACGTCGGCTGGGTGCCCACCGAGACGCTGGGCGCCCCCGTCGAGGCGAGCCACCGCGTCGCCGTCCGGATGACCTGGGGCTGGGCCCGCCCGGACTTCAAATCGCCGCCCGTTCTGCCCTTTTCGATGAATGCAGGGCTGCACGTGGAAAGCAACGACGGCGAATGGGCCGTGGTGCACCAGACCATCGGGACGCTCTATGTTCCCGCAAGGCACCTGAAAACCGCCGACGACAGGCTCGACCCGGTCGACGCCGCCCGCGCCTTCCTCGGCACACCCTATGTCTGGGCGGGGAATACCGGCCTCGGGATCGACTGCTCGGGCCTCGTGCAGGTGGGCTACCATGCCGCTGGCCGCGCCTGTCCGCCGGACAGCGACCTTCAGGAAGAGATGGAAGGCACGCGACTCGATGGCCCTGAGGCGCTCAGACCCGGCGATCTGATCTTCTGGAAAGGCCATGTGGCTATGGCGTCCGGAAAGGGCAACATGATCCACGCCAACGCCCACCACATGGCCGTGACCGAGGAACCTATCGACACCGCGCTGACCCGCATCGCCGCCACCGATACCGGCCCCGCGACCCGCTTCCTCAGACCATCTCCCGGCCTTCTTCTGTTCGGAAATACTCCGGGGTGAGCCGCGTAGCGGCGAGGGGCAGCGCCCCTTGACCCGGCAAGGGCCTAGTCGACCGCCCGGATCAGCTTGCGTTCCAGCACGCGCAGCACCGTCTTCAGGTCATGCCCGCGCTTCAGGATCTGCCCGTCCATGCCTATGACCGAATACATGCCCTGCCGCCCCCTCAGGCGCGGCCGCTTCTCGATCCGGTAGATCGGATGTTCGGCGGTGCGGCGGAAAATCGAAAAGATCGCCACGTCCTTCAGGAAGGACAGGCCGTAATCCCGCCACTCGCCGGCAGCGACCATCCGCCCGTAAAGCCCGAGGATGATGCCAAGCTCGCCCCGGTCGAATGCGACCTGCGCTGAGGTGTCGGAAGGCTGTGGAAAGGGTGTCGGTGGTTGAACCGTCATGGTTGGAATCTGCCCCCGGACCGCCTCCAATACAAGCCCCGCCGCATCTTTGCCATGAAATTACCCCCTCACCGGCCATTCCACCCCCTCATATCGACAAGATTGGACGCCATTCAGGCTTTGTAGCGATTACGCTATCCCCGGTGTCGTGGATTAACAGCCCCCACCCAGCCCGCGGCACCGGGGACCTACCAAACGGGATGGCATCAAAGCCCCGTCCGGCGCGCCCGGCGGGGCTTTCGCGCATTAGGGGCGCTGCCCCTCGCCGCTGACGCGGCTCACCCCGGAGTATTTCCGAACAGAAGAAATCCGGGCCGTTGCCTTTCCGGGCGGTGGCGATAGGGTTTCCGCGCAACCATTGGGGGAACGTCCATGACAGGCACGACCATGATCGGGGTGATCGGCGGCAGCGGTCTTTACGAGATCGACGGGCTGGAAAACGCGTCCTGGCAGCGGGTGGAAACACCGTGGGGTGATCCGTCTGACGAAATCCTGACCGGCACGCTGGGAGGCGTGCCCATGGCCTTTCTCCCGCGCCACGGGCGGGGGCATGTCTGGTCGCCCTCGACCGTGCCCTACCGCGCCAATATCGACGCGCTGAAGCGGTTGGGCGTCACCGACATCTTCAGCGTCTCCGCCTGCGGGTCGTTCCGCGAGAACATGGCGCCGGGCGATTTCGTTATCGTAGACCAGTTCATCGACCGCACCATCGCGCGGGAGAAGAGCTTTTTCGGCCCCGGCTGCGTCGCCCATGTGAGCGTCGCGCATCCGACCTGCGAGCGGCTCGGCGCGCACGCCGCCGCCGCGGCGCGCGAGGCGGGCGCGAATGTGCACGAGGGCGGCACCTATCTGGCGATGGAGGGGCCGCAATTCTCGACGCTGGCCGAATCGAAACTCTATCGTGACGTCTGGGGCTGCGACGTGATCGGCATGACCAACATGCCCGAGGCCAAGCTCGCCCGAGAGGCCGAGATCTGCTACGCGAGCGTCGCCATGGTCACGGACTACGACTCGTGGCATCCCGACCACGGCGAGGTCGACATCAGCGAAATCATCGCCACCCTGGGCGCCAACGTGGCTCATGCCCGCGATCTGGTGGCCGCCCTGCCCGGGCGGCTCGGCGGCGAGCGGGACCTCTGCAACCATGGCTGCGACCGGGCGCTCGACCACGCGATCATGACCGCGCCGGGTGCGCGGGATCCCGCCCGCGTCGCCATGCTGGATGCGGTGGCTGGCCGGGTTCTGGGCTAGCAGGAGGGGCCGGGCTGCTCCATCTCGGAGGCCACGATCCGGTCGATCGTCTCGTTCTCGATCGCGCCCATCGCCACCGTCTGCCCGATCACCAGAGCGGGCGTCCCGATCAGGCCGAGGGTGGAGGCGATGCGCCGCGTCTCGAGAAGCCTCTCCGCCACCTCTGCGCCGTCCATCGCCGTCAGCAGCGCCGCACTGTCGAGCCCCGCTTCCTCGGCCAGACCGGCGATATAGCCGGGGGACGGGCGAAAGGGCCGCGCCATGAGCCGCGTCTGGAACGCCTCGTACCCGCCCTGCAGTCCGGCGGCGACGCCTGCGCGGCTGGCGAGTTCGGACGCCGGACCGAGGAGCGGCCATTCATGCCACGTCACCCGCACCCCCCGCGCGATCAGGCGCGGCATCAGCACACGGCAATAGGGGCAGAACGGGTCGGTGAACATCGCGAACGGGATCACCTTGTCGCCCTTATCCCGGAACACGGCAGGGCAGAGTCGGTTGGCGGGCCAGGGCGGCACCGGCTCTTCCCCGCCCAGCCCGGCGAAGACCGCAGAGGTGGCGTTCCCGCCGCCGCCCGTGACCTCGCCCGTTGTGACGCGGCGCCAGCCGGGCAGGTCGGGGATATCCTCGAAGGCCAGCGGGCGCGGCCGGTGCACCCAGACCTGCCAGCCCCATGCCACAGCGGCCAGCGCCGCCCCGCCCACCAAGAGATCGCGCCGCGACCGGTTGTCCGCTTTCGCCATTTGCCTTGCGTTCCTCCGCGTCTCTCGTTTCGATGGGCACGCCCCTTGTCAGTCAGGACGGACCATGAACGACCGAAAGAAGACCGTAAAAGACTATATCCGCACCATAGTCGATTTCCCCCATGAGGGGATCATGTTCCGCGATGTGACGACACTCTTCGCGGACCCGCGCGGCTTTCGCATCTGCATCGATCAGCTTCTGCACCCCTATGCGGGTGAGCGGATCGACAAGGTCGCGGGACTGGAGGCGCGGGGCTTCATCATCGGCGGGGCCATCGCGCATCAGTTGTCCGTGGGCTTCGTGCCGATCCGGAAGAAAGGCAAGCTGCCCGGCAAGACCCTCAGCCAGGACTACAAGCTGGAATATGGCGAGGCGATCATGGAAGTGCATGACGACGCAATCCAGCCGGGCGAAAAGGTGCTTCTGGTCGATGACCTTTTGGCTACTGGCGGCACGGCAGAAGCGGGCATCAAGCTGATCGAGCGGATGGGCGGAGATATCGTGGGCTGCGCCTTCATCGTCGACCTGCCGGAACTCGGCGGGCGGGACAAGCTGGCGTCGCTTGGCATGGACGTCCATGCCTTGTGCGAATTCGAGGGGGCCTGAACCCGTTCGGTAAGGGTTTGTTAGGCCCTTGGCGGTATCACCGGCCCATCCTTATGGATGATGTGCCCTCACGAGTTCCCGCCCCGCCGGACCCGGCGGGGCGGTTCTGTTTCAGGACAGCACCACACCGGGGTTGAGAATCCCCACCGGATCGAGTGCACCCTTGATCGTGCGCATCGCGGCCAGTTTGGCCGGGTCGCCGTAGCGCTCCAGATCGCCTGTCTTCAGCCGTCCGATCCCATGCTCCGCGCTGAAACTGCCGCCGCGTGCGGCGACAGCATCGTGGACGAGACGCGTAATATCGGGCGCGGCGGCTTTGAACTCCGCAGCCTTCCGGCCTTTCGGCGGGAACATGTTGTAATGCAGGTTGCCGTCGCCAAGGTGGCCGAAGGCGTTGATCCGCACGTCCGCGATGGCGCGCACCTTTGCGCCCGTCTCTTCCAGAAACCCGGCGATTTCGGACAGAGGCAGCGAGATATCGTGGGACGCCACCGCCCCGATGACGCGGTTCGCCTCAGGGATGGTTTCGCGCACAGCCCAGAATTCGTCCCGCTGTGCGCCGCTCGTGGCGATCATGCCGTCGGTGACCAGCCCGTCTTCCAGCGCGGCCGCGAAGACCTCTTCAAGAACGGCGTCGGGGTCGATGGCCTCGGGCGTGCCAAGCTCGATCAGGACCGACCAGTCGGGCACGGGGTCGAGCGGCTGGCGCGTGTCGGGGAAGGTCTCGCTCAGGAACTCGAACCCCTCGCGCGACATGATCTCGAAGGCTGACACCGTCTCGCCCGCCGCGTCCCGCAGCCGCGCCAGAAGGTCCAGCGCCGCGTCCGGCCCGGCGATGTCCATGAAGGCCGTGCCGACGCGGGCGGGCATGGGCGACAGCGCAAGAGAGGCCGCCGTGATGATCCCGAGCGTGCCTTCCGAGCCGATCAGCAGATGCCGCAGGTCATAGCCCGTGTTGTCCTTCCTCAGCCGCTTCAGCCCGTGAAAAATACTGCCATCGGCCATCACCGCCTCGACACCAAGACAGAGCGACCGCGCCATCCCGTAGCGCAGCACATTGACCCCTCCCGAGTTCACGGCCAGCCCGGCGCCGATCTGCGCGGTTCCCTTGCTGCCATAGGTCAGCGGGAACAGGCGCCCGGCATCCTCGGCGGCGTCGTGAATGTCGGCCAGCGTCATTCCCGCCTCGACCACCATCGTGTTCTCCAGCGGATCGAGACTGCGAAGCGCGCGCATATTCTCCATCGACAGGATGAGGTTGGCCGGGCCTTTGTCCGACAACTGCCCGCCCACAAGCCCGGTGCCCCCGCCATAGGGCTGAATGCCCACCCGCGCCTCGGCGCAGAACCGGACCACTGCCGCCACCTCGTCGGTCGAGCGGGGGGCGGCCACGAAACTGGGCTGGCCGAAATACTTGCCGCGCGGCTCTTCCAGATAGCGCGCCTCGGCCGGTTTCAGCGAAAGACCGGGCAGGGCGGTGGCCAGCCGGTCGGCAAAGTCCTGATTGCAAGGGTTCAGCATGGGCAGAGTTCAGTCGCCGCCAGCGGGGAAAGTCAATCGCTCATGCTCAGAAAGCGCGGCTCCAGCACCATGATCGTGGGCCGCGAGGGCAGGGACCTGAGAGACACTTCGAAGCTGCTCCGACCCGTCCGGTCGATGGCGAACTCGGTGCTGACCCCGTCGAGGAACCGGTCGAGCGACCCGCGCGAAAACCAGTGCATCGGCAGAACGATGGACGATTTCAGGCGGCTCACAATCCGGACCATAGTCGGCGTGTCCACCGTCAGACCTCCATCCACGGCGGCCATCAGCACGTCGACCCGGCCAAGCGCGGCGTATTGCATATCTGTCGGCTCGTGGTGGAGGTGGCCCAGATGCCCGATGCAAAGACCCGCCACCTCGAACACGAAGATCGAATTGCCGTCGCGGATCGGCTCGCCGCCGAACCCGCCCCGTATGTCGGTGGTGACGTTCCGGATCAGCATTTCGCCCAGGTCGATGTAATAGTCCGCAGGCCCGTCCTGCTGCCGCCAGCCGGGAAGAATATGCGCGATGTCCGCGTCGGGATAGGCCGTCCAGTGCGAGGAATGGGCCACGTTCATCGTCACCACGTCGGGCACGAAATCCACCCCGCCGATGAAGCCGTTATAGTCCGTGATCGCCTCGATCCCGCCGGGCGTCTGGATCATGAACATCGAATGATCGATGTAGCTGATCCGCACGCCGTATTCGTCCTCGATCGGCTGCTGCCAGCTTGCCTTGTGCAGATATTCGATCCCCGGCGCGGCATCGGCAATGGCGATGCAATGGCTCGGGCGACGCTCCTGCGCGGCCAGAGGCGTGGCGAAAAGCGCAAGGGCCAGTATGTAACGCAGCATTCGGTCCCTCCTTGTTACCTTCGGTAAGATAGCGGGTCGGACGCCTGCGGCAACGCGTCCGGGGCTGCGTCAATTCGGAACGGACCCGCGCGGAGCGCATTGTCATTCCATAAACTATGGGGATTAAAGAGATGGTGCCCGAGTCGGGGCACCGAACAGGAGACCACATGACCGACGATATCCGCGACCTTTTCATCATCGGCGGCGGGATCAATGGAACCGGGATCGCCCGCGACGCGCAGGGACGCGGTCTGTCCGTGACGCTTGCCGAAATGAACGACCTTGCGTCCGCCACGTCCTCCGCGTCGACCAAGCTGTTTCATGGCGGGCTGCGCTATCTCGAATATTTCGAATTCGACCTCGTGAAAAAGGCCCTTGTCGAACGCGAGACGCTTCTGAAAGCGATGCCGCACATCTCGTGGCCCATGCGCTTCGTGCTGCCCTATCACTCGGATATGCGCTTCGAGACGACGACGCCGGCTGCAAGGCTGCTGACGAGGGTCATGCCGTGGATGAAGGGGCGCAGGCCCGCATGGATGATCCGTCTCGGTCTCTTCATGTATGACAATCTGGGCGGTCGGAAGATCCTGCCGGGCACCAAGACGGTTGACCTGACGCGCGGTCCCGAGGGCGAACCGCTCAAGGACAAGTTCAAGCAGGCCTACGAGTATTCCGACTGCTGGGTCGAGGATTCCCGCCTCGTGGTGCTGAACGCACGCGACGCCGAGGAGCGCGGCGCACGCATTCTCATCCGGACCAAGGTCCTGTCCGCCGAACGCACCGGCGACCATTGGACCATCGAATGCGAAGACGTCGAAACCGGCGTGAAATCCACCCACCTCGCCCGTGGCATCGTCAACGCGGGTGGGCCCTGGGTCGAGGACGTGGTCCGCACCAAGATCAGGCTGAACACCAGCGAGGGCATTCGCCTCGTTCAGGGCAGCCATATCGTGACGAAAAAGCTCTTCGATCACGGCAAATGCTACTTCTTCCAGGGCGAGGACGGGCGGATCATCTTCGCCATTCCCTACGAGACCGATTTCACGCTGATCGGCACGACCGACAAGGAATACAAGGGCAACCCCTCCGAGGCCAAATGCTCGGATGAAGAGGCCGATTATCTCGTCAATTTCGCCAACCAGTATTTCAAGGCCGAAATCAGCCGCGCCGACGTGGTCTGGACCTATTCGGGCGTCAGGCCGCTCTACGATGACGGCGCGATGTCGGCCACGGCGGCCACGCGCGACTATGTCCTGTCGGTCGACGACAGCGGTCCCGTGGTGCTCAGCGTCTTCGGTGGCAAGATCACGACCTACCGCAAACTGGCGGAACAGGCGCTGGCCAAGCTCAAGCCCCACTTCCCGAAGGCGGGCGGCGACTGGACCGCCGAGGTGCCGCTGCCCGGTGGCGATTTCCCGGTGAACGGTGTCGCGGCGCTGGTGGACGGGCTGAAAGCCGATTATCCGTTCCTTGATGATTTCTGGGCTAAGCGCCTCGTGCGCGCCTACGGGACCGAAGCGCGGCAAATTCTGGGTGCGGCCGAAACGCCAAACGATCTGGGCGAGGATTTCGGCGCGACCATCACGGCGGCCGAACTGCACTGGCTGATGGATCGTGAATACGCACGCACCGCGCAGGACGTGGTCTGGCGCCGCTCGAAACTGGGTCTCAGGCTCACCGAGGACCAGATCGCGCGGATCGACGCCTGGATGAAGGACGCAAAACTGGCCGTCAGCGCCTGGGCAGGATAAACCGCGTCCAAACGGAACGAAAAAGAGACGACGAGGGAAGACTATGTCGCACGTCATGGCAATCGATCAGGGGACCACGTCCAGCCGGGCGATCCTGTTCAACAAGGACATGCGCATCGTCGGTATGGCGCAGGAGGAATTCCCGCAGCACTATCCCGCCTCGGGCTGGGTCGAGCATGATCCATCCGATCTCTGGTCCACCGTCGCGGCCACCTGCCGCGCGGTGATCGAACGGACGGAAATCCCCGCCGACGACATCGCCGCCATCGGCATCACGAACCAGCGCGAAACGACTGTGGTCTGGGAAAAGGCGACCGGGAAACCGCTTCATAACGCCATTGTCTGGCAGGACCGCCGGACTGCCGACTACTGCGCCGAGATGCGCGAGGCGGGCCATGAAGAGACAATCACCGCCAAGACGGGCCTGCTCATGGACCCTTATTTCTCGGGGACCAAGCTGAAATGGATCCTCGATCAGAATGAGGGCTCGCGCGAGCGCGCGAAGCGGGGCGAGCTGATGTTCGGCACCGTGGATACCTATATCATCTGGCGCCTCACCGGCGGCGCGGTCCATGCGACCGATGCCACGAATGCCTGTCGCACGATGCTTTACGACATCGAGAAGGGCAGCTGGTCCACCACGATCTGCGATCTCTTGGACATCCCGATGGAGATGCTGCCCGAGGTCCGGAACAGCGCCGGCGATTTCGGCATGACCCGTGCCGATCTGTTCGGGCGCGAGATCCCGATCCTCGGCGTCGCGGGCGACCAGCAGGCGGCGACGGTCGGTCAGGCCTGTTTCCAGCCGGGCATGATGAAATCGACCTACGGCACGGGCTGCTTTGCGCTGATGAACACGGGCGATACGCCCGTCCGGTCGCAGAACCGTCTCTTGACCACCGTGGCCTATCAGCTCGACGGCAAGCGGACCTACGCCCTCGAAGGCTCGATCTTCATCGCGGGCGCGGTGGTTCAGTGGCTGCGCGACGGGCTCAAGATCATCCGCGAGGCTTCCGAGACCCAGCCCATGGCCGAACGGGCCGACGTGGGTCAGCAGGTCATCCTCGTCCCCGCCTTCACCGGCCTCGGCGCCCCCTATTGGGAGCCGGAAAGCCGTGGCGCCATCTTCGGTCTGACACGGAATTCGGGCCCGAACGAACTGGCCCGCGCCGCGCTCCAGTCGGTGGGTTTCCAGACCCGCGACCTGCTGGAAGCGATGCGCGCCGATTCGCCCTCTGACATGGGTGGCGTGCTGCGCGTGGACGGCGGCATGTCCGCCAGCGACTGGACCATGCAGTTTCTGAGCGACATCATCGGCGCCCCTGTCGACCGGCCCGAGGTCAAGGAAACAACCGCGCTGGGCGCAGCCTGGCTTGCGGGCATGAAGGCCGGAATATACCCCGATCAGAAGGGCTTCGCGGAAAGCTGGAAGTTGGAACGTCGCTTCGAGCCCGACATGACCGACGACGATCGCCGCCACGCCTACGACGCTTGGAAAAAGGCGGTGGCTGCGACCATTTCGGTCTGAACGGGCCTTATACTTGAAACTGCGATAAACACGTTATCTAACGCGTGTTGTTATCGCTAACGAATGGAATGCGGGCATGAGTACAAGCGCACTCAAGGACAGCGTCCTGTCGCACTTGAAATACAGCCTCGGCAAGGACCCCGAGCACGCCACGACCTATGACTGGCGCGTGGCCCTGTCGCTCGCCGCCCGCGACCGGATCGTGGACCCGTGGTTCGAGTCGACGCGCGCGACCTACCGCGCCGACGCCAAGCGGGTGTATTACCTGTCGATGGAGTTCCTGATCGGCCGTCTTCTGGAAGACGCGCTCGTCAACACCGGCGTCTACGATGACGCCAAGGCGGTTTTCGACGATCTGGGCCTGAACTTCGGCGAGATCCTCCATGACGAGCCCGACGCGGCGCTCGGCAACGGCGGCCTTGGCCGTCTGGCGGCCTGCTTCCTCGAAAGCCTCTCGACCCTCGGCATTCCGGCGATGGGTTATGGCATCCGCTACGAGCATGGCCTGTTTCGCCAGCGCTTCGAAGGCGGCCGCCAGGTCGAAGAGGCCGAGGACTGGCTGACGCAGGAACATGTCTGGGAATTCGAGCGCCCTGAGGCGGCTTTCGAGATCGGCTTCGGCGGTCAGGTCTACGAGAACGGCGGGCGTGCCGTCTGGCGTCCGCAGGAAGCGGTGATCGCGCAGGCATTCGATACTCCCGTGGTGGGCTGGAAGGGCGAATGGGCCAACACGCTTCGCCTCTGGGGCGCGCTGCCCAAGACGGTGCTCGACCTTCAGCGGTTCAACGCGGGCGACTATGCCGCCGCGGCCGAACCCGAGGCACTGGCGCGCACGATCAGCCGGGTTCTCTATCCCGACGACACCACGGAAGAGGGCAAGCACCTGCGCCTCAAGCAGGAATACTTCTTCACCGCCGCCTCGCTCCGCGACCTGATCCGGCGCTTCGAGGCCGAGCATGACGATCTCCGTGACCTGCCCAAGCGGGTCGCGATTCAGCTCAATGACACCCACCCCGCCATCGCCGGCCCCGAACTTGTCCGCATCCTGCACGACGAGCGCGGGATGGAGTTCGAGACCGCGATGGAGATCGCGCGCGGCTGTCTGAACTACACCAACCACACGCTTCTTCCCGAGGCGCTCGAGCGGTGGTCCGACGGTCTGATGGGCTATCTCTTGCCCCGTCACCTGCAACTGATCGAGCGGATCGACACCGCCCATCAGACGCAGCACCCCGGCATCGCCATCCGCGAGCATGGCGAGGTCAAGATGGGCGAACTCAGCTTCATCATGGCCAACCGCGTCAACGGCGTCTCGGCGCTGCACTCCGATCTGATGAAGGTCACGGTCTTCAAGGACCTGCACGACATGCACCCCGACCGGATCGTGAACCAGACCAACGGCGTCACACCGCGCCGCTGGCTGCGCACCTGCAACCCGCGCCTGTCGGGCCTGATCACCGACGCGATCGGGGATGGCTGGATCAAGGACGCCGAACGTCTGTCCGAGCTTGAGCCGCATGTGAACGACGCCGGTTTCCTCGACCGGTTCGTGCAGGCCAAGCGCGAGAACAAGGTGGACCTTGGACAGTGGATTGCAGAGAGCATGGGCATATCGGTCGACCCCGACGCCATGTTCGACGTCCAGATCAAGCGCATCCACGAATACAAGCGCCAGCACCTGAACATTCTCGAAACAATCGCTCTCTGGCAGGAGATGCGCGACAATCCGAACGGCGACTGGACGCCGCGCGTAAAGATCTTCGGCGGCAAGGCCGCGCCGGGCTACGTTTTCGCGAAAGAGATCATCTACCTGATCAATTCGGTCGCCTCGGTCATCAACAACGACCCGGTCACCTCGAAATGGCTGAAGGTGGTTTATCCGGCGAACTACAACGTGACGCTGGCAGAGCGGCTGATCCCGGCGGCGAACCTCTCCGAACAGATCTCGACGGCGGGCAAGGAAGCCTCCGGCACCGGCAACATGAAATTCGCTCTGAACGGCGCGCTGACCATCGGTACGCTGGATGGGGCGAATGTGGAAATCCGCGAGCATGTGGGCGCCGACAACTTCTTCCTGTTCGGCATGACCGCCGAAGAGGTGATGGAGCGTCGCACGGTCGAAGGCCACGCATGGGACGCGATTTCCAAGGATCCGCGCTTGGCGCGCGCGGTCGATGCGCTCAGAAACGGCACCTTCGCGGGGGGCGACCATGACCGCTTCCGCGGCATCGCCGATAACATCTCGGGGCCGGACTATTTCCTCGTGGCATCCGACTTTTCGGACTACTGGCGCGCCAGCCGCGAGGTGGATCAGGCTTTCCGTGACACTGGCCACTGGGCCCGCATGGCGGCGCTCAACACGGCGCGCTCGGGCTGGTTCTCGTCCGACCGGACGATCCGCAGCTATGCAAGCGAAATCTGGGACGCTTTGCCGTCCAAACCATTGCGGAACATTGCTGCGGAATAAGCGTTAACAGTTGATTCAGGCCGAAAAAAAAGGCCGAGTAAAAGGGAACGACACACAGGGGATGGTATGACGGCGAAGACAACGGAACAGGCACGGCCTTTTTCCCCCGACGACGCCAGACGCATTGCATTCGGACAGCACGACGATCCGTTTTCAATTCTCGGGCCGCACGAGGTGGGTAAGACCCGCTTCGTCACGGCCTTCGACCCCGGCGCGGTCAAACTGTCGGCCGTCGCGGGGGGCAAGACCTTCCCGCTGGCGCCGGTGGACGGCGCGCCCGGCCTCTTCTCGGGGCCCGTAGAGGGAAGCGACGCCTACACGCTCCGTGGCGAAGACGGCGACGGAAACACCTGGGACACCGAAGATCCTTTCCGGTTCGGTCCGGTCATCGGCGAGATGGACGAATATCTCCTGGCCGAGGGCACGCATGAGCGCATCTGGAAGGTGCTCGGCGCCCATACAATCGAACATGAGGGCGTCAGCGGCGTTCATTTCGCGGTCTGGGCGCCCAATGCCCGCCGTGTCTCGGTCGTGGGCGACTTCAACCTCTGGGACGGGCGCCGCCATCCGATGCGCCGCCGTGGGACAACCGGCGTCTGGGAAACCTTCGTGCCGGGTCAGGGCGAAGGCACCGTCTACAAGTACGAAATCCTGGGCGCCAACGGCAAGACCCAGCCGCTCAAGGCCGACCCGGTCGGCTTCGGTAGTCAGCACGCGCCGGAAAACGCCAGCGTCGTCCGCGACATCTCCGGCTACGGCTGGAAGGATGACGAATGGATGGCCGAGCGCGGCGCGCGCCAGCAGCGGACGGCGCCGATCTCGATCTACGAAGTGCATCTTGGCTCGTGGAAGCGGAAGGCGGACGAGGGAAATCGGTCCCTGTCCTACAAAGAGCTTGCGGTCGAGCTCGTGGATTACGTCCACGACATGGGCTTCACCCATATCGAGCTTCTGCCGATCAGCGAGTACCCCTTCGACGGCTCATGGGGCTATCAGCCGGTGGGCATGTACGCGCCCACGATCCGCTTCGGCCCCCCGCACGAATTCCGCGACCTGATCGAAGCCGCGCATGAAAAGGGCCTTGGCGTCCTTCTCGACTGGGTGCCGGGGCACTTCCCGACCGACCCGCACGGGCTTGGCCGTTTCGACGGCACGGCGCTCTATGAACATGCCGACCCGCGCGAGGGGTTCCACCAGGACTGGAATACCTACATCTACAACTACGGCCGGACCGAGGTTGCCAACTACCTGATCTCGAACGCGCTTTACTGGCTTGAGGAATATCATATCGACGGCCTCCGCGTGGATGCCGTGGCCTCGATGCTCTACCGCGACTACAGCCGCAAGGATGGCGAGTGGGTCCCGAACAAGGATGGCGGGCGCGAGAACTACGAAGCCATCGCCATGATGCAGCGAATGAACGTCACGACCTACGGCAAGGTCGACGGCATCATCACCGTGGCCGAGGAATCCACGGCCTATCCCGGCGTCTCGTCACCCGTTGACGGCGGCGGTCTGGGGTTCGGCTACAAGTGGAACATGGGCTGGATGAACGACACGCTCGAATACATCAAGAAAGAGCCCGTTCACCGCAAATACCACCATCACCAGATGACCTTTGGCATCCACTATGCCTTCAGCGAGAATTTCATCCTGCCGATCAGCCATGACGAGGTCGTGCACGGCAAGGGCTCGATGCTGGCCAAGATGCCCGGCGACGAGTGGGAGAAATTCGCAAACCTCCGCGCTTATTACGCCTTCATGTGGGGTCATCCGGGCAAGAAGCTCCTGTTCATGGGGCAGGAATTCGCCCAGTGGCACGAATGGAACCATAACGCCCAGCTTGACTGGGGCGCGCTGAAGGATCCCAAGCACGAGGGCATTCAGAACCTCGTTCGGGATCTGAATACGCTCTACCGGGCCGAGCCTGCGCTTCATGTGCGCGACACCTCGCCCACCGGCTTCCAGTGGATCGTGGGCGATGCCGTCGAGGAATCGATCTACGCCTGGGTGCGCTGGGGCGAAGAGGGCGACCGGCCTGCCGTCGTCGTCTCGAACTTCACGCCTGTCGAGCGTACCGGCTGGCAATGCGGCCTGCCGCGCGCCGGCCGCTGGCGCGAGGCGCTGAACACTGATGCGGGCCGCTATGGCGGCGGAGATCGTGGCAACATGGGCGGGGTCGAGGCCACCGAAGACGGCTGGCACGGCCAGCCCGCATCGGCCAAGCTGACCATACCGCCCTTGGGCACGGTCGTTCTGATCTGGGAGGGTCAGGACTGAGCACGACGAAAAGACGAAGAAGAACGAAAAACAGGGGGAGCCTATGTCAACACCCATGAATCGCCTGACCGCACGGTCGATGGCCTTTGTCCTCGCCGGGGGGAGGGGATCGCGCCTGAAAGAACTGACCGACACGCGCGTGAAACCGGCGGTCTATTTCGGCGGCAAGGCACGGATCATCGACTTCGCGCTGTCCAATGCGCTGAACTCGGGCATCCGGAAAATGTCCATCGCCACGCAGTACAAGGCGCACAGCCTGATCCGGCACTGCCAGCGGGGCTGGAACTTCTTCCGGGCCGAGCGGAACGAGTATCTCGATATCCTGCCCGCCTCGCAGCGCGTGAACGAGAACAAGTGGTATGTTGGCACCGCCGACGCCGTAACCCAGAACATCGACATCGTCGACAGCTACGACATCGACTATGTGCTGATCCTTGCGGGCGACCACATCTACAAGATGGATTACGAGGTCATGCTGCGTCAGCATGTCGACACCGAGGCCGACGTCACCGTCGGCTGTCTGACGGTGCCGCGCATGGAGGCGACCGCATTCGGCGTGATGCATGTCGACGAAACCGACCGCATCACCCAGTTCCTCGAGAAACCCGCCGACCCGCCGGCCATCCCCGGTGACCCGGACCATGCGCTGGCGTCGATGGGGATTTACGTCTTCAAATGGACCTTCCTGCGCGAGCTTCTGCTGCGCGACGCCGAGGACCCGAAATCCACCCACGATTTCGGCGGCGATATCATCCCCTACATCGTCGAGAACGGCAAAGCGCAGGCGCATCGCTTCGACTCGTCCTGTGTCCGCCACAAGCCCGAGGCGCCGTCCTACTGGCGCGATGTGGGGACCGTGGACGCCTTCTGGAAGGCGAATATCGACCTGACCGATTTCGACCCCGAACTCGATCTCTGGGACCGGAACTGGCCGATCTGGACGTATTCGGAAACCGCGCCTCCGGCCAAGTTCATCCACGACCAGGACGACCGGCGCGGCTCTGCCGTGTCCTCTCTCGTCTCGGGCGGTTGCGTGATTTCGGGGACCGAGATCCGGAATTCGCTTCTGTTCACGCAGGTCCACACGAACAGTTACGCGAGCCTGCAGAAGGTTGTGGCGCTGCCTTACGTGAACGTGGCGCGCTCGGCCCGGCTGACCAATTGCGTCATCGACCGGGGCGTGCAGATCCCCGAGGGCCTCGTCGTGGGCGAGGACCCGGAGGAGGACGCCAAGTGGTTCCGCGTCACCGATGGCGGCGTGACGCTGATCACCCAGCCCATGCTCGATCGCCGCGCCGAGGCCAAGTGACATGAGAACAGCCCTATCGGTCACGTCGGAATGCGCGCCGCTGGTGAAAACCGGCGGCCTTGCCGACGTGGCCGGGGCACTTCCGGGGGCGATGGCGCCCCTTGGCTGGGATATCCGGACGCTTTTGCCCGGATACCCGCGTGTCATGGAACAGGCCAAGCGGTCCAAGGCCGTCGCCGATATCCCCGACCTCTTCGGTGGCGATGCGGCGGTACTCAAGGCCAGGGTCGCGGGGCTGGACCTTTACATCCTCGACGCGCCGCATCTCTACGACAGGCCCGGCACGCCCTATCTCGACGATCAGGGCTATGACTACTGGGACAACCCCGAGCGCTTCGCCGCGCTCTGCTGGGTCGCCGCCGAGATCGCCGAGAACGGGATCGAGGGTTGGAAGCCCGAGCTTCTGCACTGCCACGACTGGCAGGCGGGTCTGGCGCCCTACTACCTGATGAAGCGCGACCGCCCAGTGCCGTCCCTCATCACGATCCACAATATCGCCTTTCAGGGCCTCGCCCCCGCCGACCGGATGGGGGCGCTCCGGCTCGACGGAGTCGATTTCAACGCCGACGGCATCGAGTACTGGGGGCAGGTCAGCGCGCTGAAGGCGGGGCTGGTCTATTCCGACCGGATTACCACGGTCAGCCCGACCTATGCCCGCGAGCTGATGACCCACGAATTCGGCATGGGTATGGAAGGGCTTTTGCAGGCGCGGGCAGGGGACCTGTCCGGCATCCTGAACGGCATCGACCTCGATGTCTGGAATCCCGCCACAGACCCCGAGATCGCCACGTTCAAGACCGCGCGGGGCAAGAGCCGGGCCAAGTCGCGGCTTCAGAAGGAAATGGGTCTGGCCAAGTCGGACGGCCCGCTGGCCGTCGTCATTTCGCGGCTCAGCCATCAGAAGGGACTGGACCTGCTTCTCGAAGCGCTGCCCGCCTTCCTCGACCGGGGCGGCCAGCTTGCGCTTCTGGGCTCGGGCGACAAGGGGCTGGAACGCGCCTTCGCCGAGGCCGCAGGCCACCCGAACGTGGCCGTCCGCATCGGCTATGACGAGGCGCTGTCGCATCGCATGATGGCCGGCGGCGACGCCATTCTGGTCCCTTCCCGTTTCGAACCCTGCGGCTTGACCCAGCTCTACGGGCTTCGCTACGGCACGATCCCTGTGGTCGCCATGACCGGCGGCCTCGTGGATACGGTCATCAACGCCAGCCCCATGGCGCTCCGCTCCGGCGTGGCGACGGGGCTGCAATTCGGCCCGATCACGGCCCACGCCATGGCAGGCGCGCTGATGCGCCTGACCGAGCTTTACGCCGAGCCCGAGACATGGGCGCAGCTTCAGGCCAACGCCATGCGGCAGGAAGTCGGCTGGAACGCCTCGGCGGCGGAATACGCCGCGCTTTACCAAGAGGTCGCTGAGCCTTCATGACCTACGCTTTGTCGGCAGGAAAGGCCGCGCCTCTCGGCGCGACCGTGGATGGGGATGGCGTGAATTTCGCCGTCTTCTCGGAACATGCGACCGCCATGTATCTCTGCCTCTTCGACGAGGACGGGACCGAGCATCGCCTTGCCCTGCCCGAACGGGACGGTGACGTCTGGCACGGCCACGTGGCCGGTATCGGCGCGGGCCAGCACTATGGCTTCCGCGCCCAGGGGCCGTATCGCCCGGATGAGGGGCACCGCTTCAATCCGAACAAGCTCCTGATCGACCCCTATGCCCGCCGCCTCACCGGCCACCCTGTCTGGCATGACGCGCTGCACGGCTATGACATCTCGGCTGATGCCGCCGACCTGAGTTTCGACACCCGCGACAGCGCGCCTTACATGCCGCGTTCGGTGGTCGAGGATTTCGCGGCACCGCCCTCCGCGCATCCCGAGACGCCGATACCCGACACCATCGTCTACGAGGCGCATGTCAAAGGACTGACCGCCGCTCACCCGGCCATCCCCAACGGTGGCACGTTCCTCGCCGCAGGCTCCGAGCCGATCATAGAACATCTCGTCAAACTTGGTGTGACCGCGATCGAGTTCCTGCCGGTCCACGCCTTCATCAATGACCGGTTTCTTGTGGACAAGGGCCTCACCAACTACTGGGGCTATCAGTCCATCGGCTTCTTCGCGCCCGACCCGCGCTACCTGTCCGGCGGGCGGATCAGCCAGTTCCGGCAGATGGTGGACGCGTTCCACGAGGCCGGAATCGAGGTGCTGCTGGACGTGGTCTACAACCACTCGGGCGAGGGCGACCAGACCGGCCCGACGCTCTGCTTCCGTGGGCTCGACAACGCCAGTTACTACCGGCTCGAGCGGGACAAACGCTATTACGTGAACGACACCGGCACCGGCAACACGCTGAACATCGACCACCCGATGGTGCTGAGGATGGTGATGGACAGCCTCCGCTACTGGGTCTCGGTGATGGGCGTCGACGGGTTCCGTTTCGACCTTGCTTCGGTTCTGGGACGCGAGCCCAACGGTTTCGACAGGGGCGCGGCTTTCTTCGACGCGATCCGGCAGGACCCGGTTCTGACCGGGGTCAAGCTCATTGCCGAGCCGTGGGACATCGGGCCGGGCGGCTATCAGCTGGGTGGCTTCCCGCCGCCCTTCCTTGAATGGAATGACAAGTTCCGCGACGGCGTCCGCCGCTTCTGGCGCGCCGATCCGGGCCGTGCGCCCGACCTTGCTGACCGCCTGACCGGTTCGGCGCGCCAGTTCGACCATTCGGGCCGCCCCGCCACCGCCTCGGTCAACTTCCTGACGGCTCATGACGGCATGACGCTGGAAGACACGGTCAGCTATTCGCGAAAGCACAACATGGCGAATGGCGAGGACGGGCGCGACGGCCATTCCGAGGATTTCTCGGACAATATGGGCGTCGAGGGCACCAGCCACGAGCCCGAGATCGTCGAGGCCCGCGCGCGCCGAAAACGCGCGATGATGGCGACGCTGCTCCTCAGTCAGGGCACGCCGATGATCCTTGGCGGGGACGAGATCGGCAACAGCCAGCAGGGCAACAACAACGCCTACAACCAGGACAACGAGACCGCCTGGATCGACTGGGAGGCGGCCGACGAGGCGTTCCTGAAATTCACCGCCGACCTGATCGCATTCCGCAAGGCGCACCCGATCCTCCGTCAGAAACTGTTTCTCCATTCGCGCGAGCGCATGGTCGACGGGGTCGAGGACCTGTTCTGGTGGCGCGAGGACGGCACACCGATGCAGACGCTTGACTGGCACGACCCGTCCCGCGCCTTCATCGCGGTGGAAAAACGGATGGCGGCGGGTACGCCAGCCTATGCCGCGCTGGAATATGCCATCCTGATGGTCTTCAACGCCGCCGAAAAAGCCACCGAATTCAAGATGCCCGCCGCACCTGAGGGGCAGCTCTGGTGTCATGAGATCGACACCGGCAAGCCCGACCACGAGGCGGGAAAGATTGCCAGGGACAAGATGCCCATCGGCCCGCAAAGCGTTTCGGTCTTTGTGCTGGTTGCCGATGACGGCGCCAACTGACGCGAGGGAGGAGAGAGACATGGAAAAGATAACGGTTCAGACGGCCCCGATCGAGGGGCAGAAGCCCGGCACGTCGGGTCTCCGCAAAAAGACGCGGATCTTCATGGGCGAGCATTATCTTGAGAACTTCGTCCAATCCATCTGGAACGGCATCGGCGGCGTCGCGGGCAAGACGCTCGTGCTGGGTGGCGATGGCCGCTATTTCAGTGACCGCGCCGCGCAGGTGATCCTGCGCATGGCCGCCGCCTCGGGCGCGAAACGCGTGATCGTGGGCCAGAACGCGCTTCTGTCTACGCCGGCGGCGTCGAACCTGATCCGCACCCGTGGAACCGATGGTGGGGTCATCATGTCGGCCAGCCACAATCCCGGCGGCATCGACGAGGATTTCGGCGTCAAGTTCAACACGGCCAACGGCGGCCCCGCGCCGGAAGAGGTGACCAACCGCATATTCAAGGCCACTGAGGAGATCGGCGAATACCACATCCTGTCGGCCCATGACGTCGACCTGTCTTCGGTGGGCATGACGTCTCTCGGCGACATGGAGATCGAGGTCGTGGACCCCGTGACCGACTATGCCGCGCTGATGGAAGAGCTCTTCGATTTCGAAAAGATCCGCACGCTCTTCAAAGGCGGCTTCACGCTTCGCTTCGACGCGATGCACGCTGTCACCGGCCCCTACGCCACCGAGATCCTGGAAAACCGCCTCGGCGCACCTGCGGGCAGCGTTCTGAACGGCACCCCAAGCCCCGATTTCGGCGGCGGTCATCCGGACCCGAACCCGATCTGGGCCAAGCCCCTCGTGGACCTCGTTATGTCGGACGACGCCCCCGATTTTGCCGCCGCCTCGGACGGGGACGGCGACCGCAATATGATCCTCGGGCGCGGCATCTACGTGACCCCCTCCGACAGCCTCGCCGTTCTGGCCGCTAACGCGCATCTGGCACCTGGATATGCGGGCGGCTTGAAGGGCGTCGCACGCTCGATGCCGACGTCCCGCGCCGCCGACCGCGTGGCCGAAAAGATGGGCATCGCCTGCTACGAGACGCCCACCGGCTGGAAGTTCTTCGGCAACCTTCTGGACGCGGGCCGCGCCACGCTTTGTGGCGAGGAAAGCGCCGGCACCGGATCGGACCACGTGCGGGAAAAGGACGGTCTCTGGGCCGTGCTGCTCTGGCTGAACATCTTGGCCGAGACCGGCAAATCGGTGAAAGAGACGCTGTCGGATCACTGGGCCACCTATGGCCGCAACTACTATTCCCGCCACGACTACGAGGCCGTGGACGCCGCCCGCGCGAACGAGATGCTGGACGCGCTTCGGGCGAAATTCGCCGACCTGCCGGGTCAGACGTTCTCGGCGGGCACGGTGGCCGAGGCGGACGAGTTCGCCTATGACGACCCCGTCGATGGCTCCCGCTCGGAAGGGCAGGGGCTGCGCATCGGCTTCGAGAACGGCAGTCGCATCGTGATGCGCCTGTCCGGCACCGGCACGGTCGGCGCGACGCTGCGCGTCTACCTCGAAGCCTACGAGGACGATCCCGCGAAGCTCCACGAAGACGCCGAGGCGGCGCTCTCGGACATCATCGCCACGGCGGAAGAGATTGCCCGGATCAAGCACTACACGGGCCGCGAGGTGCCCGACGTGAAGACCTGACAGGTCGCAACGAGAAGGAGACGACATGACGCTCGAGGACCGGATCGAACCCCGTCTTGAAGAGGCCCAGAAGCTCGCAGACTGGTCGCGCGAGACCATTATCCATGGCGCGACCGCCTTCGACGCACGCCAGACCATCGCGCGCAAACTGGGGGTCGGTATCGACGGCGACGTGGTGACCTTCGGCTTCTGGACGCCCGAACTGCTGGACCACCGGGTACCGGACGGGGACGTCTTCCTTGAAATCCTGTCCTCTGACGAGCCGATCGATCTGACCATCAGCCACCGCACTGTGGAATTCTCGCGGGTCTATGTGCCGGTCGCACGTCAGGACAACTTCACCTTCGCCGCCGTTTCGGGTGCGAAAATAGGCCGCCGGGAAGAGGTCGGCGATTTCTACGCGCTCACATGGCGCGATCATAAGGGCGAGTGGCGTCGCATCTTCGACCCGCTCGCGATGTCGGTGCCTTTCGGCGTCTTTGCTCCGGCCGAGATCTATGACGTGGCCTCGATGCACCAGGGCCGCGCGGATGCCGATTACTTCAAAGCGCTCGCAGGTGACGCGCCGCACAAGTTCGGCCCGCCCACCAACATCCTGCAGATCCACGTCCCCACCGCGACCGGCGGCGGCACGATTGCCGCGCTCAACCGGCGGTTTCAGCGTCTGGCCGAGCGCGTGCGCGAGGGGCTGCCGCTTGAACCCGACGATCAGCTCTATCTCGGCTATGACGCGGTGCAGTTGCTGCCGGTCGAGCCGACCACGGTCTACGAGGCCGGACCCGGCTTCTGGGAAGAGCTCTCCGGCGATGACGAGCGCCTGACTGTCGACCTGACCCGTCCCGACACCACGAACTGGGGCTATGACATCGTCATTTCCGGCATGGGCACCGTGAACCCGGTCCTTCTTGAAAGCGGGCGCCCGGACGAGCTGGTCGACCTTGCGGTCACGCTCCACACCTTCCCGACCAAGCCCAAGAAACTCGTGCTCGACGTGGTCTATGGCCACTCGGACAACCAGGGTCTGAAGGCGCTGAACCCGCATTTCTTTGCCGGGCCGAACATGTACGGCCAGAACCTCGATTACAAAAACCCGAACGTGCGCGCGATCCTTCTGGAAATGCAGCGCCGCAAGGTCGATTTCGGCGCGGACGGCGTCCGGGTGGACGGCGCGCAGGACTTCAAATGGTGGGATTCCTCGACGCAGGAGATGCGCCACGACGACGACTTCCTGCAACTGATGTCGGACATCGTGCAGAACGTCGCCGGCACCGACTATCGCCCGTGGTTCGTGTTCGAAGACGGCCGCCCATGGCCTCAGGAGGACTGGGAGCTGTCGTCCACCTACCGCGCCGTCATCGAGGGCCAGCGCGACGATGACGTGTTCCAGTGGGGGCCGCTCACCTTCGCCCATAACACGCCGTTCATCTATTCCTTCTGGCTGTCTAAATTCTGGCGCATCCGGGAAATGCTGGACGTGGGCGCGAACTGGATTTCCGGCACTGCGAACCACGACACGCTTCGCCGGGGCACGCAGGTGAACCCCAAGCTGAATATCAACACGCGGCTCGGCGAAAGCCGGATGGAGATTCTCGACAAGGCCTATGACAACCCGGCCGTGTCGATGCTGACCTACGTGGCCTTCCCCGGCGTGCCGATGGATTTCCTCAACGCCACCGCCCGCGCCTCCTGGGGCTTCATCCGCAATCAGGATGACAAATACGGCGTCAAGGTCGTCTCGGAAGAGGCGATCAGCCTGAAATGGCAGGTCGACGAATACAGCTACGAGCGGCCCGGCAACTTCACCCGGCTCAAGGCGATGGGCTTTACCACCCGCGATGACCTTGCCCGCTTTTTCGAGTTCCTGCCCGCGCTGGTCGAAGTCACCGAATACGACCTTGACGAGATCGCGCGCCTTCTCAATCAGGTCGAGCCGCCGCTTGCCGGTCCAGGCACGTTCTCGGTCAGGGTGCTGAAAGAGATCGCGCGGGCGTGGATGGATGACATGCACGATTACTGCAACGTCGCCCATGCCGTCAGTGCGCTCGATCCGGCGCAAACCGATTTCATGCTGCGCCTCAGGAATTTCCGCCGTCAGAACGGCTGGCTTCGCAACAACTATGGCGAGCGGGATCACTTCGACTACATGCAGCCCATCGCGGGTCGCACGGTCTTTACCTCGCTTCGCCATGGGCCGGACGGGCAGCAGGTCTACACGATCACCCATATGGAGGGGGGCGAGACCTCGGATTTCGACCCGCTTCGCCTGAAGATACCGGGCCTAGAAGGCGCGGGATGGACCTGCACCCTCCGGACACCGAATATCGGGCCGGATTACATCTCGGGGCCGATTGTTCTGAAGGATTCCATGGGGCTGGTGTTCACCCGGAACATGTAATCATGCCCGGTGATAGGGGCCGCCCGACAGGATCGTGGCGGCCCTGTAAAGCTGTTCGGCCAGCATGACGCGGACGAGCATATGCGGCCAGACCATCTTGCCGAAGCTGATGGCCATATCCGCCCGCGCACGCAAGTCGGGGTCGATCCCATCCGCACCGCCGATGACGAAAGCCGCTTCCGCCCGGCCCTGATCGCGCCAGCGCCCCAGAAGGTCCGCGAAATCGGGCGAACTCATTACCTTGCCCCGCTCGTCCAGAATGCAGACGGGGCTGGCTTGACCGATGGCCTTGTCCAGCAGCGCCGCCTCGGCGGCCATGCCGCCCTTCTTCGCCTCGACCTCGTGCACGGTGACAGGGCCAAGCCCGAGCCCGCGCCCGGTCTTGTCGAAACGGTCCAGATAATCGGAAACAAGCGCCTCTTCCGGGCCGGCCCTCAGCCGGCCCACGGCGGCAATTCTGACTTTCACGCGCGCGTCAGCTTCGCGCGGCGGCGGCCTCGGCCGGGGTCAGCCACATCTTTTCGAGCTGGTAGAACTCGCGCACCTCGGGCCGGAAGACATGGACGATCACGTCGCCCGTATCGATCAGCACCCAGTCGCCCGTTTCCTTCCCCTCGATCTTCGAGAGCCGGCCATGATCCTGCTTCAGCGTATCGACCAGATGCTCGGCAATCGCGGCCACCTGCCGCGAAGAGCGGCCGGAGGCGATCACCATGAAATCCGCCATTTCCGATTTGCCGCGAAGACTGATCTTCACGATATCCTCGGCCTTGTCGTCTTCCAGCGATGTGATGATGTGTTCGAGCAGTTCTTCGCTCGTCAGGGTTTGGGATTCGGCGGTCATGCTCGGACCGGCTTTCCCTGCGGTCGGTTCACGGACCGCGTCGTGGACGTAAGACAGGACATCGTCCTCCTTTGCTGCACGCCGTTGCTACGGGCCCTCTTTCAGGCCCTGTTCAAAATGTAACACTTCGGCGGTTCAATTCCAAGAAGCGCGCTCAGTAATCTCTTTCGAAGAAGATGCCAATGGACGTATCGCCAGTATTCGACGCACCGCCTCTTACCGTGACAGACGGTGTCAGGTCGAGGTTCAGGTTCAACTGCGTCTCGCCTTCGGCATCGACGGTGACATCCGTGTAGATCGTGTCGCTCAGATATGCGCCGGCGCGCACCTCGGTATTGCCGTCGGCATCCGTGGTCACGTCGAAATCGGCCAGCCCCGCGCCGTCGCGGACCCGTCCCACCAGACCCTCGCCGCCCTGACCGGCGAGCGTCCTGACCGCCAGCGCCAGCCGCGCCGCCTGGAAGGGCGACAGCGTGTCCAGCCCGCGTCCGAACAGAAGCCGCGCCAGCACCTCTTCCTCGGGAAGTTCGGGTTCGGACACGAACTCGATCTCGGGGTTCGAGGCGGGGCCCGAGACGACCACGCTGATCCGGAACTCGTCCTTCTGCGTGGTCGAGACGATGCGGATCACGGGCACGAACGACCCCTGCATGGTGATCGTCGCCTCTTCGATGGCAAGCCGCTGTCCGAGGATGTCCAGACGCCCCCGGATCAGATTGAACGCACCTATGGGCACCACGTCGGCGCTGGTCCCGGTAATGCGCAGGCTCCCGCCGAATTCGCTGTCCAGGCCACGGCCCCGCACGAAGATCTGGTTCGGCGCGTTGATGCGGATATCCAGAGGATAGACCGGCCCGCCGCCCCGCTCGGCGCTGGCGGTCTGGATCAGGCCCGCGCGCGCGCGGGTGCCGCGCACTGGCGGCGGCTCGTTGATATGGACGACTTCTGGGATCGCGCCCGTGCCCCCGATGGACGAGGACGGGATGCGGATCGTCGTCTCGCCCAGGGCCAGATCGCCCGCGATGCGCGCGCCGCCGGTCAGCGGTCCCGCGATGGTCACCGCACCGTTCACGGTCGTCTCGTAGAGCTGCGGGTCGGTCAGCACCAGATCGGCCAGCCTGATCGTCAGGTCCGTGCCGAAATTGCCGGACAGCGTAATCGGCCCCTCGACGGACAAGCGCCCGCCCGCGTCACCCACTGCGACCAGCGACAGCCCCGCGCGCCCGCCGGACAGCCGCGTGTTGCCCCTGATGTCGTTCAGGATGATGCCGAGCGCGGGCAGTACCAGCCGCGCGCCCTCGGTCGTGACGTCGCCCGACAGGCTCTCAAGCGCGGGTGGCCCCTGCAGCGTCAGGTCGAAACCAGCCGTGCCCGCGATCGAGCGGGGCTGGATGAAGCTGTTGGCAAGGCCGAGGGGCGCGGTTCCGTCGATGTCGATATCCACCGTGGCGAAATCGGGCGCCGCGCCACCCTGAACCGTGGCCCGCGTGCCGCCCGGTCCGGTCGCGACGATATCGACGCTGTAATCGCCCCCGGCCGAGGCCTGCCCGATGGTGCCCGCGACGGTGGCGGGCCCGGAAAAGCCCGGCACCAGCGGCGCAAGGTCCGCCAGCCGCCCGTCGATCTCGATAGCGCTGCCGTCCATGCCAAGCGCGCCGTTTGCACTGACGTCCAGAAGCCGGGTGGTCAGCTCGAGCGTTCCGATGTCGATCGAGGTCTCGCCCGTCCGCGCAGCGTCGAGGACAAGGGACAGATCACCGGCCAGTAGCCGGTCGGCCTGCGCCTGTCCGATGGACAGCCCCGCGCCGTTGGCGTTCGCCGCCAGATCGAAGCGCTGCAAATCGCCGGAGACTTCGCCCTCGGCGGTCAGCGCCAGCCGGCCCGTCAGCGGGCGGTTGGCGAGGTCCGAGAAGATCGACAGATCGCCCGCTTCGGCCTGAAGCCGCCCGGCCAGCGCCCGCGCCGGTCCCGTAGGATCAAGCGCAACGCCCGTCGCGGATACCCGCGTCTCCGGCCCATCGGCGCTGATGTCGAAATTCCAGTCGCGCCCGTCCCGGCGCGTCTCGGCCGCGAAGGTGAGCGGCCCCTCGGGCGCGCCCTGAAGCAAGAGCCGTGCATCTGTTACACGGCCCGAGACGCGGGCGTCCCCGGCCGAGGCGGTGATCGTGCCATCGGCCTCCAGAAGCAGGTTGTCGCCCTCGATCCTTGTGTCCCGCACGGAATAGACCTCGCCCGCCCGCGCCCCGTCGATCACGAAGGTGACGGCACCTGCAAGCAGGCGGTCGGCCTCGGCGATACCGGTGACGATATCGGTGGCCGTGCCGTCCAGATTGCCGTTGATCCGGCTCAGATCGGCCAGCACCTCGCCCGCGAACCGGGTGTCGATGCTGCCGCCAAGCCCACGCCCCGCAAGTTCCGAGAAATCGGACAGGTCGTCCGCGGCGAAAATGCCCGTAGCCTGCACCAACGGTGTGCCGAAGAGGTCGCGAGCCGTGCCTTCCGCGTCGATCCGCGTCCCTTCCAGCCCGCCATTCGCGCGCCATGCCCAGATCTCGCCGTCCTGCTCGGCGGCGGCGGTCAGCCGGACGGGGCCGGTCACCTGCGGCAGGATCAGCGCCGCATCGGCAAGGCTGGCCGAGGCCGAGACGGTCGACGCCCCGCTCTGAAGGTTCGCCTGCCCGGTCAGGCTGGCATTCGGCGTCTCGAGAGTGTCGAGCGTGGCGCGGATACCCGCCTCGTCCCGCGCGGCGGTCAGGTCCAGCCGCGCCTCGCCGGCAAGGATGCGGTCCGCCTCGGGCTGGCTGACGATCAGGTCGGTGGTCGTGCCGGTCACAGTGACATCGAAGAACCCGGCCAGCGGCTCGGCGTCGAAACGGCTTTGGACCGCCACCGCGCCTCCGAGGGGGCGCTGTGCAAGCCCCGAGAAGACCGACAGGTCGTCCGCCCTGACCTCAGCCTCGCCCGTCACATCGACCCCGTTCTCCGAGGTCGATACGGTGGCCGAGCCCGTCAGCGAATAGGTCTCGCCCTGAATGGCCAGACCGGTCAGGCGCACCGGCTCACCCGTGGCCCAGGTGATGTCGGCACCGCCCGTGACACGCTCGCCAAGGGCCTCTTCGGCGTCGGGATTGCCAAGGTCCAGCCGTGTCGCCTCGACATCCAGATTTGCGGTGACGGCTGCCGCGTCTCCGCCGCGGATCTGGCCTGTGCCGTCCAGCGTCAGCGTCTCGGCCGAGAACCCCGCGCGGTCCAGTCCGTCGATCGAGAAGACGCCGGTCCAGCGGTCGCCCTCGTCGGCATCGAAATCGACGTCGAGCGCGATGCGGTCCACCCGCGTCTCGGGGCCGGTCAGCGGCAGCAGAACCGGGCCGCCTGCCGGGTCGGCCACGGTGCCTTCGATGTCGATCCGTTGCGGCAGCCCGCCTGCCGCCAGAAGCACCTGCCCCGACAGGTCGAGCGAGGCGGCGCTGACGCTGAGATCGTCCAGTGCGGTGCGCCCGTCCTCGAACGTGGTGATCCGCGTGCCCAGAACGACGTTCTGACCGAAAAAGGCCTGATACTCGGGCGCGAAGATGGGCGCGATATCGCCCCGGATATCCGCCAGTACACGCAGCGCCGCACCGGGCGTGTCCTCGGGTGTTTCGGTCTCGATCCGCCCGGTCAGCCGCTCTTCCCCGTCGGTGGCCAGCCGGATGTCGGCGGCATAGGCGTCGATCGGGGCCTCGCCCGTGACCGCAAACGCGACCGACGGCCGGCCCGGCAGGTCGATCAGGTTGGCGACGATGCCATCCGGCCCTTCTTCCAGCGAGAGGTCCAGCGCCAGAACGCGGCTTTCGTTGCTATAGCCCGCGTCCAGCGTCAGCGATCCGGGCGCGTTCAGCCGGGTGATGTCCAGATCCGCCGCGCCATCGCCATCGGCAAGGCTGAGGCTGCCTTCGACCGAGGCCACCGTTTCGGCCCCGAAGACCGGCTGACCGATCTCGACCCGCTCGGCGGCGATGCGGCCTATATTCACGCTGACCGGCAGTTCCGGCAGCGAAAAGCCCGACGCCTCGGGCGCGGGCGCATCGGTCGCCTCGGCCGGGGCGGGCAGGCGGGGCAGAAGGATGCTTGCGGCGGAAAGCTCGTTCACCTCAAGCCGCCCGCGCAGCAGCGCCGCGCGGCTCCAGTCCAGCGTCACGTCCTCCAGCGTCAGCCAGATGCCGTCAGGGTCCGAAATCGTCATCGTCTCCAGCGTGGCCGTGCCGCCCAGAGCGCCCGCGAAACCGGTGATCCGCACGTCCCGGCCTTCGCCCGAGAGGTTGTCTTCGATCAGGTTTTCAAGGAACCCGCCGGGGTTTTCTTCGGCCTCGGCGGACTCATCATCGCTGCCGAAGATACGGTCGAACAGACCCTGAGCCGCCAGAGGCGTGGCGGCGAGAGAAAGCGAAAGGGCAAGCCAGAGCGCGCGCATCAGAACGCCTGCCCGATGCCGATATAGACGTAATAGTCCGACGCCTCGGTATCGCCCGAGACCGGCACCGCGACATCCAGACGGATCGGCCCGATCCCCGTGTTGTAGCGCAGACCCAGCCCCGCGCCCGCGTGGCTGTCGCCTGAGAAATCGGGGAAGGCCTCGGTGCCGATATAGCCGTAATCGTAGAAACCCACGACCTCGATGGCCTCGGTCACGTCCGCGCGCAGCTCGACGCTTGCGCCGAAGAAACTGCGCCCGCCGGTGCGGTCGTCGCCGCCAAGATCGACGGCAAGCGACTGGTAATCCTGTCCGCGCACGGTGCCGCCGCCGCCGGAATAGAAGCGATAGAAGGGCGGGCTGTCGAGCAGGTCGGGCCCGGCCAGCGACCCAAGCTGCAGCCGCGTGGCGAAGGTGAAGCTTTCGTTTTCGCCGAAGCTCTCGTAACCGCGCGCGTCCAGTTCGGTTCGGAGGCCCGCAGAGGTGCCCGAAATGCCGTAGAAGGGCGTCATTTCCAGATCGACGAAATACCCGTCCTTGGGGTTCAGCGGGTTCCGCCGCCGGTCATAGACCGCGCCAAGGGGGGCGGTGATCAGGCTGTAGGTCTCGGTCCCGAAATCGTCCTCGACCTCGGAATAGAGATAGCCCAGCCCGAAATCTACGGTCAGGTCATCGGTCGCGTAGCGGGTGAAACCCAGCGTGAACTCGACGGTGTCTGACGTGAAATCCGGCTCGTCCAGAAGCTCGACCCCGAAGGTCGCGAAGAGGTCCACGTCGGGGCGTGGGGTGGCCGGGCGCTCGTAGCGGACACCAAGGTCATAATCGACCCCGCCGGTCTCGCCGCCGATGCCCGAGATCTCGGTATCCACGCGGAACCGCTCGGCCCCGCCCAGGAAATTCCGGTGCAGCCAGAACCCCGAGAGCGTCGCGCCCTCGATGGTGCTGTATTCCGCGCCGAAGCCGAAGCGGCGGGGCGTCTGTTCCACGACCTCTATGGTCAGCGGCAACCGGTCGCCCGGCGCGACCTCGTCCCCCTCGACAACGCGCACCGACCGGAAGGACCCCGTGCGGCGCAGGCGGCGCTCGGCGCGACGCAGCTCGTCGGGGTCAAAGGTGCGGCCCTCTTCCAGACCGGCGATCGTGCGGATGCGGCGGGTCCGCACGTCTTTGTTGCCACTGACGCCCACTGTGCCGAAGCTCAGCCGGGGACCGGGGGCCAGACGCAGCGCGGCGTCCACCTCGCGGGCGTTGTGACGGGCCACGATCCGCTGGTCGGACACTTCGGCCTTGGCGTGACCGGCCTGCCGCCATGCCTCGATCGCGGTGTCGGCAGCCTCGCGGATGGCGTCAACGCCGGCGGGCTCGCCGCGCGCGAACTCCTCGGGCAACTCGGTCTGCTGGGCGAGCGGCGCGGCCCCCACATTCGAAAAGCGGTAAAGCGGGCCGGGCAGCACCCGCGCCACGATAAGGTCGATCTCAGGCGGGTTCGCCAAGGGCGGGATCGTCGCTGCCTCGCGCCCGTCGACAAGGATGTTCACAACCCCGCCGAAGCGTCCGTCCTGATAGAGCGCGGCAAGGATGCGCTCGTAATCCGCGCGGGCGTCGGCCAGAAGCTCCTGCACGTCGGTCTTTTCGGTCCGCGCGGCCTCGGCCAGAAGCGACGCGGCGAGGATCGCGTCGGTCACCTCGGACGGGACCGAAGACGGGATCTCGAAGCGGATTTGCGTGTCGGCCAGCGCCTGAGACCCCAGAACCAGACCGGCAAGCAAGGCGGCGATCCGCCCTGTCGAAAGAACACTGGATACCATCAACCCTGTCCGCCCCAACTGCATGATTGACGAATATAGCGTTCCTGACGGAACTGACAGGGGGTCAATCCGTCTCAGGCAAGGGCTTGCCAGTGTCGAGCAGTTTGACCTCGCGCTGCGGGAACGGGATCGAGATGCCGTTTTCCTTGAAACTGTCCCAAAGTGCCAGGAACACGTTGCCCCGGATATTGGTCAGCCCGCCGGACGGATCGGTGATCCAGAAGCGGAGGATATAGTCCACGGAACTGTCACCGAAGCCCACGATGTGACAGACCGGCGGGCGCGTCGCCAGCACCCGGTCGCAGCTTGCCGCGGCCTCGACCGCCAGCTTGCGCACCTTGTGCGGATCGTCGCCATAGGCAGTGCCGAAATAGACGTCGAGCCGGACGAAGTCGTTGGAATGGGACCAGTTGACCACCTGCCCGGTGATCAGGTCTTCGTTCGGGATCAGGTATTCGCGCCCGTCCCGCGTGGTGATAGACACATATCGCGCGCCGAGCGCGTTGATCCAGCCGAAGGTCTCCCCGATGGAGATCACGTCGCCCGGTTTGATCGACTTGTCGAGAAGGATGATGATCCCTGAGACAAGGTTCGACACGACCTTCTGCAAGCCGAAGCCCAGACCGATACCGATGGCGCCCGACAGGACCGCCAGACCGGTCAGGTCGACGCCCACGATCTTGAGGCCGAGGAAAAACGCGGCGCCGAACAGCATGATCTGCAGGAATTTGACCGCCAGAACCTGCATCGAGGGCGAGATGTCCTCGTTCGCGCGGATGCGCGAGGCGGCGGTCGACTGAATGAGCCGGGCCCCGGTGACCAGCGCGCCGATGACGATGGCGGCCGTGATGACCGTCAGGACCGACAGCCGGAAGTCGCCGATCTCGATGGCGAGGCTGTCAAGGAAGCGGCTCACATCCTCGACAATGCCGAGATAGTAGAGCGTGACATAGATCCACAGGAACCACGTCACGATCCGCCTCAGGAACGGATTGCGCACCAGCCGCGCGGCAAAGCCCACCAGCAGGATCGCCAGCGAGATCGTGCCCACAAGTTCCAGCAGAAACCGCCGCGAGACGAAGGGCGTGACCTCGGACATGATGGCGGCCGAGATCCAGATGAGCGCGGTGAAGATGATCAGCCCCAGCCGCCGGTTCACCAGCAGAAGCGCGCGTAGCTGCCATTTGGGCCGGCCTTCAAGTGTGTGCATCCACTCGCGGACCCGCGGCTTGATCGCCCGCGTCAGGACCCATGCCAGCGCGATACAGAGGATCAGGATACCGATCTGGTATAGGCGCGACGGCAGGAGCAGCAGTTCCGCCTGAAGCATCGCGGTTTGCCAGAAGGCCTGCACCTGTTCGCTGATCGCGGCGAGTTCCTGTTCCATGCCTCAAGGTTGCAATGCCGCACGGGCAGGAGCAAGCGAAAGCCGCTCAGAGATCGGGGCAGGGGGCGGCATCGACCCCGGCGGCGTTCAGGATGTCGGCCACCGGCGCACGCCGGATGAGCGGACGGAAGGGGCCGTCTGGCGTGCTTCTGAGGCCCACGTCGAATGTCGCGCCATCCTCCGGCCCGTCGCCAAGGGTGCAGGCCGTCACCTCGACAGTGAGCGACCCGGTCGTCCCGTCGGAGTCCGCGGCCTCCCACGCGCGGATCAGGCCCTGCACGTCGCGAAAGGCAGTCAGATCTTCGGGTGCCACGGAGTAAAGCGTTGTCCCGCCCTGCCGCTCTTCGGCCAGCCGGACGCCGATGCCCGCGCTTTCCCCGTCGGCGGCGCTGGCTTTCAGGCTGAGCGTCACGCCTGCGGGTGCCACGGTCACCCCCTCGGGCAAATCGACCGAGACGGCGAAATCGGCCGGGTCGGCCTCGAGCGGCGAGACGCCCATGAGGCCCGCGACCGTCGACGGCACAAGGCTTCCGCAGGCAGCAAGAACGAGAGCGGCGGGAAGCCACAGAAAACGGGTCATCTGGGGGAATTCCTCTTGATGGATAAAAAATTTAATGCAAGACAGTAAAAAATACTTGAAAGAGGAAAAGTCAAGTGAACTTCGAGAACAGATTGCCCCGCGTCCTCTATGCCGCAAGCTGGGCGGCGCTGATCCTGTTGCCCGTCTCGTTGATCTGGACGGCTGCGGCAGGCGGGCTGAGCCGCAGTGCTCTGATGCGGGCGCTTCCCGACGTGCCGGTGACCGATGCGCTCTCCGACAACGCGGTCCTTCTGGCGCTGGCGCCGGCAGCGATCGGGGTGGCCGCGATGTGCTTCGTCCTTTGGCAGATGCAGGCGCTGTTCCGGCTCTTCTCCGAAGGTCAGGCGCTGACCATGCCGGCGGCGCTCCGGATCAGGCGGATCGGTCTGGGCCTCTTGGTGGCCGGGCTTGCCGGGCCGGTGCTGCGTCCGCTGCAAATCCTGATCCTGACTTCGGCCAACCCGCCGGGCGAGCGGATGCTGGCCCTTGGCATCGGGTCGTCCGATGTGGGCCTCCTGCTCGCCGCCGGGCTTCTGACCGTGATCGGCTGGGCCATGGCAGACGCGGCGTGGGTCGCGGAAGAGAACCGGGGCTTCGTCTGATGGAAATCGTGGTCCGGCTGGACGTGATGCTTGCCCGCCGCAAGATGCGGTCCCGCGAACTGGCCGAGCGGGTGGGCATCACCGAGCAGAACATCAGCCTTCTGAAATCCGGCAAGGTCAAGGGCATCCGCTTCGAGACGCTGGCCCGCATCTGCGAGGCGCTCGACTGTCAGCCGGGCGATATTTTGGAGGCCGTGCCGGGCGAGGGCATCGACACCGTCGACCTCGCCCGCCGTGTGTCCTAGCGGTAGACCTGATCCTCGGTCGGGAAGCTCCGGTCGCGCACGTCGTCGGCATAGGCTTTGACCGCGTTCTCGATCTCGTCCAGCAGATTGCCATAGACCTTCACGAACTTGGGCGGCGTGCGGTTCAGCCCCAGCATGTCTTCGAGGACGAGGATCTGCCCGTCGCATTCGGCACTTGCCCCGATCCCGATGGTGGGGATGTCGATCTGCTTGGTGATCTTCGCGGCAAGCGGCTCGACCATGCCTTCCAGCACGACGGCAAAGGCGCCCGCCTCGGCAACGGCGCGGGCGTCTTCCTCGTGAGCGGGCCATGTGTCTTCCTGCCTGCCTTGCGTCTTGAAGCCGCCCATGACGTGGCTCGACTGGGGCGTGAGCCCGGTATGCGCCATGACGGGGATGCCGCGTTCCACGAGGAAGTTAATGGTCTCGGCCATCCGCGCGCCGCCTTCGAGCTTGACCGCGCCGCAGCCGGTTTCCTTCATGATCTTGGCGGCGTTGCGGAAGGCCATGTTGGGGCTTTCCTCATAGGTGCCGAAGGGCATGTCGACGACGATCAGCGCCTGCTTCGTGCCCCGCACCACCGCGCGCCCGTGCATGATCATCAGGTCCAGCGGCACGCCCACGGTGGTCTCCATCCCATGCATCACCATGCCGAGGCTGTCGCCCACGAGGATGAAATCGGCATAGCGGTCCACGATGGCCGCCGTATGCGCGTGGTAGGACGTCAGCGAGACGATGGGCTCGCCCCCTTTCCGCGCGGCGATCTGCGGCACGGTCTTGCGGCGGACGGGCTTGGCGGGTTCGGTGCTCATGGTGTGATCTCTTTCTGATCGATCAAAAGGACGGTGTCGTCGCCCGAGCCGAACTCGACCGACATCATGATGGCGACAGGGCCGATGATCCGGCCGGTGATCGGGATGAAGGTGGCCGGGTCCACCATGTCGAAGGCACGAAGGCGGCCCGAGGTCTCGCCGTGGACCATGTCCCCGGCCATGGCGGCGAGGTCTCCGGCCACCGTGATCCGACCGCTGGTCAGCGCCTCTTCGGCTTCGGTCAGGACGCGGTAGAGGATGCGCGCCTCTTTGCGGTGCTCCGGCGACAGCCGGACGTTGCGGGAGGACATGGCCAGCCCGTCATCCTCGCGCACCGTGGGCACGCCCACGACGGCGGTCGGCACGTGGAGGTCGCGCGCCATGCGCCGGATGACGGCAAGCTGCTGATAATCCTTTTCCCCGAAATAGGCCCGGTCGGCGCCCGCGATATTGAAGAGCTTGGTCACAACGGTGGCCACGCCCCGGAAATGGCCGGGCCGGACCTGACCGTGAAGGACATTGGCGAGGCCCGTGGTCTCGACGATGGTCTCGTCGCCAGGCGGATACATCTGCTCGACGGTGGGGATCAGCACCGCGTCGACGCCGCCGCTTGCGAAGAGGGCGAGATCGGCCTCCTCGGTCCGGGGGTAGTTGTCCAGATCCGCCGCCTGTCCGAACTGCGTCGGGTTGACGAAGATCGTCGTCACGACACGGTCGCATTCCGCCCGCGCCCGCGTGACCAGCGCCATGTGGCCCGCGTGGAGCGCGCCCATGGTCGTCACCAGACCCACGGATTGCCCGGCCTCGCGGAAGGACGCGATCTCGGCGCGGAAGTCGGAAATGCTGCGGCACAGTCTCATGGGCGCGTGATACCGGGCGGCGGGCCGGGCCTCAAGACGAAGGCGAAAGCGGCGCGGGCGAGAACAGGACGCCGAACTGCTCGCACCAGATCACGACCGACCGGAACCGGGCCGTGTCGGTGCCCGGCGGAACCGAATAGGCCTGATCGCCGATATTGCCCTTCAGCTGGCCGAGCGCGAGCCATTCCGCCCCGGTGACATCCGACGATGCGGCCGGGTCGGGATGGGCCGAGAGCCAGACTTCGAGGTCGGGGCCATTGGTGACCTGGAATTCGGAGAGCTGGACTTCGACCCCGCCCGAGGGCAGCGCCACCAGCCGTGCCGTGCCGGAGCCCCGATGCGCCGCGTCGGCGTCGCGGAAGGCGCCCGAGGCGAGGACCTCTGCCACGGTCAGGCGCTCTTCGACGACTTCGTCGAAGAGGAGGGGCGAGAAGGCGTACCAGAGAAAGGCCCCTGCCGGCGCGCCCACGACGGCGCCGGCAAGGAAGATGGCGAGGGTTCTGAGCATGAGGAGGGCTCCTGGGGCGCGGCTGGCGGAAGTCTGATCCCGGCGGCCCCACCTGTCGAGGAAAAAGGGATTGCGCCGGGGCTTCGCCCCGTCGCGCTGGGCGGCTGCATGCGCAGCCGCAGGGGCGAAGATCGTGACGATCTTCGGGACCGAATGCCGGTGGCATTCGGTTGGTCGGGGTAAGGGGGCTTCGCTTGGAGCCATTTGCAGAGTGTTTTGCATAGCTTTGTCGGCTGTCCGCGAATGCTACGGGCATTCGCTTTGGGCCTCTCGAAGATCGCCTTGCGATCTTCTGCCGGCTATTCGCGAATATCTGCGATATTCGCTCTAGGGGCTTCCGCGCCCGGCGCTTCGCGCCTCCCCCGAGGATATTTTCGAACAGGCGAAGGGGGAGGTCGCTTTCGAGACATG
The DNA here is from genome assembly GCF_009830125.1 of Kangsaoukella pontilimi. Taxonomy (GTDB): domain Bacteria; phylum Pseudomonadota; class Alphaproteobacteria; order Rhodobacterales; family Rhodobacteraceae; genus Kangsaoukella; species Kangsaoukella pontilimi. Next base: position 165,821 of record NZ_WUPT01000003.1, read on the forward strand.
CCGTGTCGGATGGCTCTGACGCAGGGGGCGGCTTTGGGGTTAAATCGCGGCCAATACCGGGAAGGGAATCGGACCATGAAGACCCATGTGAAAGCTCTTGTTGTCGGCGGTGGCGCGGTCGGCACCTCGATCGCCTATCATCTGGCCAAGGCGGGCTGGCAGGATGTGATGCTGCTGGAGCGGGACGAGCTGACATCCGGGTCCACATGGCACGCGGCGGGTCTTCTGCCCTATTTCAACATGTCCTACGCCACGACCCATATCCACGACTATTCCATCAAGTACTACAAGACGCTGGAAGAAGAGACCGGCCTCAATCCCGGTTTCTACGTGGTGGGCAACCTGCGCATGGCGCAGACCGACGCGCGCATGGACGAATACATGCTCTATGCCTCCACCGCCGAGACGGTGGGCGTGCCTTATGAGTGGATGACACCCGATCAGATCAAGGAGCGCTGGCCGCTGGTCCGGACCGACGACCTGAAGGGAGCGATTTATCATCCGACCGACGGCTACATCAATCCGGCCGACGTGACGCAGGCCATGGCCAAGGGCGCGCGCCAGAGGGGTGTCGTGATCGAGCGGAAGTGGCAGGTCGATGGTTATGAGTGGAAGGGCGACCACTGGGACGTGACCGTCACGAAGATGGTCGAGAAGGGCGGCAACCTGATCCCCTCCGACGAGCAGGTCGTGATCCATGCCGAGCATGTCGTGACGGCCACCGGGAACCACTCGCAACGGACGGCCAAGCTCCTCGGCATCAAGATCCCCGCCATCCCGGTCGAGCACCAGTATATCGTGACCGAGCCCGACCCCGCGCTGGTCGAGTACCGCAAGACTATGCCTGAACACCCGGTCCTGCGGGACGCCGACGCAAAGTGGTATGTCCGCGAGGAGCGGGGCGGCTGGATTCTGGGGCCCTACGAGGAGGGCGCGCCCGCGCGGTTCAGCTACTCGGTCCCGGACAGTTTCCGCGCCGACCTCTTCCCGCTCGATCTGGAGCGGATCGAAGAGGAATACATGTCCATGATCCACCGGATCCCGTCCTCGGAAACGGTCGGTCTGAAGGACGATTTCAACGGCCCGATCTGCTACACGCCGGATGGCAACCCGCTTCTTGGCCCCGCGCCGGGCCTCCGCAACATGTGGCTGGCGGAAGGGTTCTCCTTCGGGATCACGGCCGCGGGCGGCACCGGCCATTACCTTGCCCAGCTCATGGTCGAGGGCGAGGCCGAGATCGACATGGCAAGCCTCGATCCCAAGCGCTACGGGTCCTGGATGACCACGGAATACGGCGAGCGGAAGAACGAGGAAGCCTATTCCCACGTCTACATCCTGCATCACCCGGACGAGGAACGCCCCGCCGCGCGCCCGCTCCGGACCGCCCCCGCCTATGACCGGCAGAAGGCCGAGGGCGCGCAGTTCGGTCAGGTCAATGGCTGGGAGCGGCCGAATTATTACGGACCCAAGGACGCGCCCGAGACCTTCGACCACGACGCGCGCTCCTTCCGCCGGGGCGGCTGGTGGCAATACGCCGTGGACGAGGCAAAGGCGATCCGCGAGGGGGTTGGACTGATCGACGCCACCGCCTTCACCAAGCATCTCGTGCGCGGGCCGGGGGCGACTGCTTTCCTCGACTGGTTCACCACGAACAAGCTACCCAAGGTAGGCCGGATCAACCTGACCTATGCGCTGACCGGCCACGGCACGACGCGCACGGAATACACCATCGTCCGGCTGGCCGAGGATGCGTATTACCTGGTCTCGGCGGGCGCCTGGACGGCTTATGACGCCGATTATCTGCTCAAGGCGGCAGAAGACAAGCGCGAGGAATTCGGCTGGATCGACATCCACGATGTCACCACCCAATGGGGCGTCTTCGCCATCGCCGGGCCGAAATCGCGCGACGTCCTGAACGAACTTGTCCGCGACGCCGAGCCGGACACGGTCCTCTCCAACAAGCGCTTCCCCTGGCTCAGCTACCGCGACATCGAACTGGGCATGTGCCCGGTCCGCGCGGTCCGCGTCGCCTATACGGGCGAGCTTGGTTGGGAGCTTCATCACCCGATCGAGATGCAGCGTTATCTCTGGGACAAGCTGATGGAGGCGGGCGCGAAGCACGGGCTGAAGCTGGTGGGCGCGCGGGCGCAGAACTGGCTTCGTCAGGAGAAAAGCTACCGCGCTTTCGGGACCGAGCTTGGACGCGATGCGACGCCGCTCGAGGCCGGGCTGGACCGCTTCGTCGACCTCGACAAGGACTTCCACGGCAAGGCGAAGATGGTCGAGACCGGCATCCGCGCCATGTGCGTGACGCTTCTGATCGACGGCCCCGACGACACCGACCCCTGGGGCCGCGAAGCACTCTATCACGGGGATGAGCGGGTGGGCCGCCTGACCTCGGGCGGCTATTCCGTGGCCTTCGGCAAGTCCATCGGCATGGGCTATGTGAAACCTGAACTTGCCAAACCGGGCACGAAGCTGAAGGTTCTCATTCAGCGTCGGCTCTGGGACGCGGAAGTGACGGAAGACAGCCCCTATGACCCCGGAAACGAGACCATCCGCAAAGACGGCTGACACGGACACACGCTGGCGCGCCCTGATCGGCGCGCTGGCCGCGCTCGGTCTCATCCTGTCGGTTCTCTCGTGGAATCCGCTCGCCCGCGTGGCCTCGGCCGAGGCGCGGGCGACGCTGGCGTCCACGGTAACGGTCTATGCGGGGCTGAGGTCGCTCAACGCATTCCTCTCCACCGCGCAGGAGGTCGAGGTCGGCGGCTCGCTGGTGGTGCAGGGCTCGGTCCAGCCACTCAAGACGCTGGAGCCTATCGACGACACGGTGGAACGGGTGGCGGCGGTGGTGCTGACACTTTCGGTCGCCTCAGGCCTGCTGGCGCTTGGCTTCGGGCCTTTGTCGGTCATCGGCTTCGCGGTGATGCTCGCGGGCGTCGGTCTCCGGCAGACCTCCCCCGACCTCGCCCGGCGCTGCCTCGCCACCGGCGCGCTGGTGGCGCTGATCCTGCCCGCGTCCTTCGCGGTCTCTGGCGTGGCTGGCGATGCGATGACCCGCGCGGTCTGGGCCGAGAACACGGCCATCCTCGACCGTATCCGGGGCGAGGTGGGCGAAGACGGCCCCGTCGGTGCGGCTCCGGCTGCCGCGGGCGGCACCGGCTTCTGGTCCTGGCTCACCGGAGACGACACGGCGACCGAGGCCGCGCGAGGCGAGACCCTCGGCACCGTCGCCCGCTACCGCGAGGTGGCCAGCGTCCTCTGGTCGGAATCGGGTGCGCTTCTCGAAAGCTACGTCTCGATCCTCGCGGTCTGGCTTCTGAAACTGGTGGTGCTGCCGCTCACCCTTATTCTGGTGGCGGTCCGGTTGATCCGATAGGCGCGACACCGCCGCCCCGATCCGGGCAAAGGCCCGGCGGGGTCGGTCACGTCTCTCTCTGCTTGAAGATCGCCTGATCCGGAGAACCGGAGACAAGTCAAACCGGAAAACAGCGGCGCCGCTGAAAAACGGCCCTCCTGAGTGTCCTGAAGCGCCTTTGCCAGAGACGCCGTCATTGGCCGGTACGGACGAACGCGAGGCGATGCCCCCCGCGCGAGGAACCGAAGGGACCGGGGCGTCACCCCCAGACGGTCGTAGCTACGGCAAAGGGGTATACGCCCCAACCCCTCACAACCGGTAACCCGACCGCACGCTCTTCGCCTGTTCGTAAATATCCCGGGGGAGGCGCAAAGCGCCGGGGGCAGAGCCCCTAGAGCGAATGCAGAATGCATTCGAGGACAGCCGGCAGAAGATCGCAGCGCGATCTTCGAGAGGCCCAAAGCGAATATCGCAGATATTCGCGGTACCCGATTTTCGCTCCGAAAATCGGCCCCCCGCGACCCGCAAAGCGGGGCGCAACACCTATCGGGGCATGGGCGTGGACATCGTGTTATACGCGCTCCAGTCCACGATCTCGGGATAAAACTGCCGCCGCCAGGCGCGTACGCGCGGGTTCATCCGCGACCGCCAGAGGCGCGGGAAAAGCGCCATCGTCGTCATCACCGCATAGCTGTAGGGAAGCTGCGGCGCCTCGTCGGTATCCCGCGACTGGAGCAGCGGAAAGCGTCGCGCGGGCTTGTAGTGGTGGTCCGAATGCCGCTGAAGATTGATCAAAAGCCAGTTCGTCGCCTGATGATCCGCGTTCCACGAATGCTGAGGTCCCGTCGGCTCATAGCGCCCGTCGCCCAGATGCTTCCGCGTCAGCCCGTAATGCTCGACGTAATTGACCAGCTCCAGCTGCCAGATCGCCGCCAGCGCCTGAAACGCGAAGAGCACCACACCCCAGACCCCGCCCGCCAGAAGCGCCAGCGTCAGAAACCCGAGCTGCAAGGCGCCATAGGTCCAGAAGGCATTGGCCCGATTCCAGACCGGCAACCCCTTCCGCGCCAGCTTTGTCCGCTCTGCGTCCCAGGCCGAAGTCAGCCCCTGCCGCAGCACGCGCAGGAAAAACCGGTGGAAGTTCTCGTTATAGCGCGCCGTCACCGTATCCTTGGGCGTCGCCACGTATCGGTGATGCACCAGCAGATGCTCCGACCGGAAATGCCCGTAAAGCGCCATTGCCATCAGGATGTCGCCCAGCCAGCGCTCGACCCGGCTCGGCTGGTGCATCAGCTCATGAGCATAGACGATCCCGATCGTCCCGCTCATCACGCCGAGGCCGAAGGCGATGCCCAGTTCCTCGTACCACGCGGTGTGGTCGGTCGCCGCGAGGTAGTACAGGACGCCGAAGATGGTCGCCCCCTGTACCGGCGCCCAGATCAGCGTGATCGCCCGATGCCAGAAGAGGTTGCCGTCGGGCGTCCCGGGGTCGACCACCCGCGGCGCGAGGTTCAGGAACGTGTCCACCATCCCGAACAGCGCCCATGTCGAGACCGGCACAAGGAAGATGACCCAACCGCCATGGACCGCCGCCAGCCAGACGACCGGCACCAGCATCAGCGACAGCCAGAAAGGCGCCGCATTGGCAAGGCCGGTCCGCGCCGGCATGGGGGACAGCGTGTCGCTCATGACCGCGATATTACCGCACCCGCCCGGCGGCTCAATTCTCGACCGCAAGGTCTGACGCAAGGTCAAAGGCCTTCCGCATCACTGTGGGCAGGTCGCTTGGCCGGAACCGCTCGCGGGGAAGGAAGGTGCCGCGCTCCGGCGCCGCCGTCATGGCGACGTCTGCGCGGTAGAGCTTCAGCCTCAGGTGGAAATGCGTGAAGGTGTGGCGCACCTCGCCCGGCACTTCGCGCCAGTCTGCCGCCACAGGCGGCGTGCCGGCCTCCGGCTCTTCCCGCCACTCGGTCCCCGGCCAGCCCAGCATGCCCCCCAACAGACCCGACGGCGGGCGGGTCTCCAACAGCCACGCGCCGTCCTCCCGCCGAGCCAGCCACGCCGTGCCCAGCCGGATCGGCTTGGCCTTCTTGGGGGTCTTCCGGGGCAAGTCCGCCGCGATCCCCTGCAAGCGGCCCGCGCAGCCCTCCTGCCACGGGCAGATGCCGCAGGCGGGAGATCGGGGCGTGCAGATCGTGGCGCCAAGGTCCATCACGGCTTGCGCATAGTCTCCTGGCCGTGCCTCGGGCGTCAGCGCCTCGGCCAGCGCGGTCAGCTCCGGTTTCGCCTCGGGGAGCGGCGTGAGGACGGCGTAGCGCCGCGCCATGACCCGCTCCACATTCCCGTCCACCACCGTGGCAGACCGGTTAAAGGCGATGGCGGCGATGGCCGAGGCGGTATAGGGGCCGATCCCCGGCAGGGTCAGAAGAGCCTCGCGCGTGTCGGGGAAGCGCCCGCCGTGGTCGGCCACCACCGCCCGCGCGCATTTCAAGAGGTTCCGCGCCCGCGCATAGTATCCAAGCCCCGCCCATTCGCCCATGACGGCCTCGTCCGGTGCGGCGGCAAGGTCCGCGACCGTGGGCCAGAGCGCCGTGAAGCGCTCGAAATAGGCGGTAACGGCGGCCACCGTGGTCTGTTGCAGCATCACTTCGGAGAGCCAGACGCGGTAGGGATCGGGCCTGACGCCCTGCCGCCGCGCATCGGGTCCGACGCGCCAGGGCATCCGGCGCGCATGGGCGTCGTACCAGTCCAGAAGGGCTGCGGTTGCGGCGGGGTCACGCAATCTTTATGTCTCCGTCAGCTTCAGGGCTGGCATCACGGCCACCGGCCCTTAGAATGAGAGCCGAAAGGCAGAAGGCAAGGCGATGTCTGTAAAAGGACGCAAATCGGGGTTCAAGCGGGCGGCGACGCTGCTGCAGTCGCGCATCCGCACGGCGGGCGAGACGCGCGGCTTCGCGGTCACGCGTCTTCTGACCCATTGGCCCGACATCGTCGGCCCCGATATCGCCCGCGCTGCGCGCCCCGTCGAGGTCAGCTATGGCCGGGGCTTTGGCGCGACGCTCACCGTACTGACCACCGGGGCCGAAGCGCCGATGCTGGAGATGCAGAAAGAGACGATCCGCGAGCGTGTGAACGCCTGCTATGGCTATGCCGCGATCTCGAAGGTGCGCCTGACCCAGACCGCCGCCACCGGGTTCTCCGAGGGCCGGGCGGATTTCGAATACCGTCCCGCCGGCAAGGAGCCGGCCGGGCCCGATCCCGAGACGCTGCGCCAGGCCGACGAGGCCGTGGCGGATGTCGCCAATGACGGTCTCAGGGCGGCCCTGGGCCGGCTTGGCGCCAATATTCTTACCCAGTCGAAACAACATTGAAGGTTCCCACACCATGACCAGACCCATGACGGCCCTCGCCGCCTTCGTTCTGACGGTCTTCGCGGCCCTCGCGCTCGTCGCCAGCCCGGCCCAGGCCCAGGACGCCGACGTCGATACCAGCGGCATCGTCGAGATGACCATGGGCGATCCCGATGCGCCCGTGACGGTGATCGAATACGCCTCTTACACCTGCCCGCATTGCGCACGTTTCCACGCCGATACGTTCAAGCAGCTCAAGGCCGATTACATCGACACCGGCAAGGTGCATTTCATCTACCGAGAAGTCTATTTCGACCGCTTCGGCCTCTGGGCCTCGATCGTCGCGCGGTGCGGCGAGGGGGCGGAGAACCGCTTCTTCGGCATCACCGACATGCTTTACGCACAGCAGGGCGACTGGGCGCGGCAGGATGATCCTGCCCAGATCGTCGAGCGGCTGCGCCGGATCGGCAAGACTGCCGGTCTGACGGACGGGCAACTGGACCAGTGCCTGACGGATGCCGACAACGCGCAGGCGCTTTATGCGCGCTGGCTCGAGCTGGGCGAAGAGGACGGGATCGACTCGACGCCGTCTTTCGTCATCGACGGGCGCAAATACGCGAATATGCCCTATGCCGAGATGTCCGAGCTGATCGACAACGCCGTCGGCGGCTGATGGGCGGCGCCGAAGATCGTCACGATCTTCGGCACGAATGCCAACGGCATTCGCTTCAGGGGCTTCCGCCCCCGGCGCTTTCCGCCTCCCCCGAGGATATTTTGAAACAGGCGAAGGGGCCGGTGTGTCGTCAGAACGCCCGGCCTTTTCTCATGGGAGGGCGCCGATGCGTCTGAGCGCGTCGTCGAGCGGGTCGGGGGTGTCGAGATGGAGCCGGACCGGCACCGTCAGCACCTTGGTCCGGAAGTCAGGCGGCAGGCGCACCGCGTCCTTTTCCGTGGTGACGAGCTGGGCGACGAGCGCCTTGGCCTCGATCTCGAGCCGTTTCATCAGGGCATCGGTCAGGGGCTGGTGATCCTCGAGCGCCTCGGCGCGGATCACCTCGGCGCCAAGGCCTCTGACTGTGCGGAAGAACTTGGCCGGGTTGCCGATCCCGGCGAAGGCGAGAACCCGTAGGCCCTCCCAGGGCATGCCCGTGGGGAGCGGGCGGAGTTCCCCCGTGACGCGCGGCACGGTGACCGCGCTGCCCCAGTTCCTCGTGAAAGCCTCCTGCGCTGCCGCGTCCCCGATTGTCAGCAGGATATCCGCCCGCGCCATCCCGGCGGCCACCGGCTCGCGCAGGGGGCCGGCGGGCAGGACGCGGCCATTGCCGAAGCCCGCCGACGCGTCGGCCACGACGATGGACAGGGTCTTGGCAACTGCGGGGTTCTGTAACCCGTCATCCATGACGATCACCCGGGCCCCCGCCGCCTCGGCGGCGCGGGCGCCCGCGGCCCGGTCTCGCGCGATCCATGTGGGCCGGAACGCAGCCAGCAGGAGCGGTTCGTCGCCGACATCTGCGGCGCTATGGGTTCGGGGGTCCACCTGGTCCGGGCCTTCCAGCCGCCCGCCATAACCGCGGGACAGAAAATGCACGCCGTCGCCCAGACGTTCCGAGAGCGCGATGGCGACGGGCGTCTTGCCCGTGCCACCGACCGAGATGTTGCCGACGCAGATCACCGGGCAGGCGGTCGTCACCTCGGCAGGCCGCGCCACGCGCCGCGCGGTTGCGCGGCCATAGGCCCAGCCAAGCGGTGCCAGCAGGCGCGCGCGGAGCGCAGGTGTGTCGGGCGGGCTCTGCCAGAAGTCGGGCGCACGCATCATACGGCCTCTTTCCCGGCAAGGGCGAGGTCCAGCCGCTCGACAAGCGCCTCGACGACATGGGCGCTTTCCGAGGTGGCGGACCATCCGGCATGGGCCATCGCGGCCACCTTGTCGGGGGCCAGCAGGTCGTAGACCGCATCGGTCAGCGCCGCCGCGTCCGGGATCCGGCGGCTTGCCGATGCGGCGGCCAGCCGTTCGAAGCGCCAGGGCGCGTCGCCAAGCGCGGGACCGTGAAGGACCGCACAGCCGAGCGCCGCCGGCTCGAACGGGTCGGGCGGCGGCGCCTCGCGCGCAACGAGGGTGCCGCCGAGATAGGCGACCGGCGCGAGGCGGTACCAGAGACCCAGCTCGTCAGGGCGGTCGGCCAGGAATATCTGCACGGTCTCGTCGGGGACCTCGCCCGCCGAGCGGAGCGCGGTGCGCCAGCCCCGCGCCTCGAGCGAGGCTGCGATCCCGGCGCCGTCCTGCGCGCGGTCCGGCACGAGGATCAGAAGCAGGCGGTGCGACGCCTTGAGCGCCCTCCGATGCGCGGCCTCGACGGGGGCGAGGTCATCGGCGCTTGCCTCTGCGGCCAGCCAGATGGGCCGGCCCTGAAGTGCTGCCTGAAAGCGGTCGCGCTCGCGCTCGTTGCACGGTAGCGCAAGGGTGGTGTCCGACAGCGGGCCGGTCACGCGTACCTTCGCGTGGTCCAGATGCTTGCGGAAGGCTTCGGCCTCGGCGGCCGAGGGCGCGAAGACCGCCTCGAAATTCTCGACCAGAGACGCAGGAAGAAGACCCAGCCGCCCGCCCGTCGTCTCGCCCCGCTTGGCGGCGGCGAGAAAGAGCGGAATGCCCCTCCGCCGCGCCTCGTTGATGAGCGCGGGGCGGTCGGGCGCGCCGAGGATCACGCCCATATCGGGATGCCAGTGATCGAGAAACCGCGCGACCGAGCCCTGCGTGTCCCCTGGCGCAAGTTGATGAACCGCGTTCCGCCGCGCGGCAGGCGTCAGCGCGCCCGCGTCCTGCGTAGTGGCGAGGCCGAAGACCGGCTCGCCCCGCATCTCGGACAAGGCGTCGGTCAGCGCGGCGATGACGCCGCATTCCGCCGGGTGGCGCGCATGAAGCCAGAGGACCAGCCCCTCGGGCCGCGCCTCGGTCGGCTGGCCCAGCCGTTCGGTCGCGCGTTCGGGCGGCGCGGCTGGCGCGCCTTTGACCGTATCGGTCAGGCGTCCGGCGGCGTAGAAGAGCCGCGAAAGAAGGCGCGGCCGTGGTCCTGTCAGGAGCCCAGCTCCTCGGTCGAGGACGCCGCCGCCTCTTCGTCGCGCAGCCGGTGCAGATGGGCGATATAGTAGCGCATATGCGCGTTATCGACGGTGCGCTGCGCTTCGGACTTCCATGCGTTGTAGGCGGTCTCGTAGCTGGGGAAGATGCCGACGATATGGATGTCGTCCACATCCTTGAAGACGTTCTTGGTGGGATCGACGAGTTCGCCGCCGAAAACGAGGTGCAAGCGCTGTGTCATTTGGCCTCCGATGCTTGCGGCCAAGCTATAGGACCGCCCGGGGGGGTCAAGCGGCGCCGGGGCGCGCCAGTCGCCGGACCGCGTCGTCCACAAGGCCCGCGCCGCCCGCCAGAACGCCCGCCGTCTGCCGGGACGGTGCGTTGAAGGTCAGGGGGCGCCCCAACCGGTCGCGGACGGCCGCGCCGGCCTCTTCCACGATGACCGCGCCGGCGGCGATGTCCCATTCCCACGCGTTCCGTAGCGTCATCATCGCGTCAAAGCGTCCCTCGGCCACAAGCGCCATGCGATAGGCGAGCGATGGGCGGAAATGCCGGGTTACCTCGGGCGGGGTCTCGGCCCAGAATTCGGGCGCGAAGGTCACGCGGGGGGCGAGGATGTCGGCCCCGTCCAGCGCCGGTGCCGCACGCGCGGTGAGCGCCGCGCCGTTCAGGGCCGCGCCCTTTCCCGTCTCGGCGGTATAGAGCTTGTCGCGTACCGGCAGGAACACGACGCCTGCCACGGGCCGCCCGTTCTCGGCAATGGCCAGCGAATGCGCCCATGTGGGCTCGCCCTTCACGAAGCTGCGGGTACCGTCGATGGGGTCCACGATGAACACCCGCTCTGCCTTGAGCCGCGCGCTGTCGTCCTCGGTTTCCTCGCTGACCCAGCCATAATCGGGGCGCGCCGCCAGAAGGCGTTGTCGCAAATGGCGGTCCACCGCGAAATCGGCCTCGCTGACAGGGTCGTCGCCGCCCTTGTCCCAGACCTGAGGGTCTTCGCGCCAGAAGCTCCGCGCGATCTCGCCCGCCTCGTGGGCGGCGTCGATCAGAAGCGCAAGGTCACTCCCCGGCAATCGTCAGCCCCTCGACAAGCAGGGACGGCACCACGCGCGAGGTCCAGTGGCGTGCGTCATTCGCAGGCACGATGCCGGCCAGCATGTCGCTCAGGTTGCCTGCGATGGTGCATTCGTTCACCGGATAGGCGATCTCGCCGTTTTCGACCCAGAAGCCGCTGGCGCCGCGCGAATAGTCGCCCGTTGTGGCGTTGATCGACGAGCCGATGAGCGACGTGACCAGAAGGCCCGTACCCATCTCGGCCAGCAGCCCGTCGCGGTCCATGTCACCTTCGGTCAGCGCGATGTTCGAGACCGAGGGCGAGGGCGGCGAGGACGGCCCGCGCGCGGCATTGGCGGTGCTGGTCATGCCCAGTTTCCGCGCGGTGGCGAGGTCCAGCGTCCAGCCTGTAAGCACGCCGTCCTCGACGATGGCGCGGCGCGCCGTGGGCAGCCCCTCGCCGTCGAAGGGTTTGGACGAGCCGACGCGCGCGCGGTGCGGGTCTTCGATGATCGAGAGGCCCTTGGGCAGAACCTGATCCCCCAGTCGGTTCCTGAGCCAGCTCGACCCGCGTGCGATATTCCCGCCATTCGCCGCCTGCAGGAGGTGGCCGATCAGGCTGCTCGCCACGCGCTCGTCATAGACGACCGGATAGGCGCCGGTTTTTGGGCGGCGCGCACCGGCGCGGGCCAGTGTCCGCTCGGCTGCGATCCGTCCGATGGTCTCGGCATCGGGCAGGTCGGCGCGGTAGATGCGGCTTTCACCGTAGTAATCCCGCTCCATGCCCGTGCCTTCGCCGGTGATCGCCACGGCGGACGCGCCATGCGAGGTCCGCTGGTAGCCACCCGAAAACCCGTTCGATGCGGCGAGGTGAATGGTCGAGCGCGAGAAATACCCAGCCGAGGATTGCACCTGCGAGATGCCCTCGTGAGACAGCGCAGACGCCTCGGCGGCGCGTGCCACGTCTTCCAGTTCGGCGGGCGCGGGGTCCGCGGACGGGTCGCACAGGTCGAAGGCGGCGATATCCCAGTCGCGGGCGATCTGGTCGGGGTCGGCAAGGCCGATATGCGGGTCCTCTGGCGCGATCCGGGCCATGTCGATAGCGCGGCCCGCGATCTCGTCCAAGGTCTCGGGTCGGGTGTCGGAAGCGGACACACAGGCCTGCCGCTTGCCAATGAGAACCCGGATGCCGATTTCGATCCCCTCGGCGCGCTCGGCGTGTTCAAGGGCACCGTCGCGCACCTCGATCGAGAGAGAAGTGCCCGCGCTCGCCACGGCGTCGGCGGCGTCCGCCCCCTTGGACAGGGCTGCGTCGATCAGGTCGGCGGTCAGGCGGTCAAGGTCGGTCATCGGTGTCTCCGGCTGGGCCGCGGCCGCGTGGGCCGCGTCAGGATGCACCTAGTCCGTGGCGGCTTGTGCCGCAAGGGCGGCGGGGTGCCGGAACACCCTGCCGCGTGCTGCGGTCGTCAGAACGGAAGCGCACCGCCATTGGCCAGAACCTGGCCGTCCTCGGTGACCTCGATCTCGGACACGTAGCTGTCGTCGCCATCGGGCCGCGCGAAGAGGCCCAGCATCATGCGGCCCGCCATCGCCTGTTCTTCCGGCAGAAGGCCCATCGACACGAGCGTGTCGATCAGCTGGTTCGCGCCGGTCAGCGCCAGGTTCGCCTTGCCCACGGGCTGGGGCGTGTCGCCCGAATTGTCGAACTCGAACGCCCCGTCGCCGGTCAGGCGCGCGCCCGCGATCGACAGTTCCAGCGCGTTGATGTCGAGGCTTTCCAGTTCTCCCGGAACCTCGGGCGTATCGCTGTCGGCGTAGTCCGGGGCGGTGATGTCCTCGGTCAGCATGGCAGAGCCGCCAAGGTCGATGACCAGCGTTGCGGGATCGCGCGAGATCGCGCCCATCGGATCGAAGAGGCTCCAGAGCATGTCGTCGATCTCGAGCCCGACGAGGCGCATGACAAGCGCGAAATCCTGCGGCTCTTCCCCCGGCACCAGCGGCATCCGGAAGACGCCGCCCGACTCGGCCAGCCGGAAGGTCAGCGGCGGCAGCGGGAATTGCGATCCGCCCACGGTGATCGTGGTATTGTAGGTGTTGCCGCCGTAGTTGATGCCGTTCTCGTCCAGCGCGCCCTCGATATTGCCGCGCTCGGCGGCGGCGGCCATCTCGAAGCTGCCGTCGGGTCCGTCGAAAGACACTGTATATGTCACGGGGCCATGGGTCGCCGTGCCGGTCTGGCGCGTGCCCGAGGCGATCATTTCGGCCAGCGTCGCACCCGCCTCGATGGGGGCCATCGTGCCGATCGTGGTCTGATCCAGATCGGCCATGGAGAGTGCGAAGAACCCGCTGCCCTCGCCATTGCCGCTTTCGTCCGAGAAGCGCACGTCCATGTCGAAACCGGCCAGCGTCGACCGGCTTTCATAGCTGCGCGGCTCGCCGTCGCCCAGGGCCACATAGCCTGACATCTCGGTCAGACGCATGTCCATGGTGATGGGGAAGTCCTCGGGCATTTCGGGGCCGGTCATCGTGAACTCGCCCACCGACATCAGCGGATAGTCGAAGTCGTAGCGCAGCGTCTCGCGCGGGCCGCTGGCGGTCATGGTCGCACCGGACTGGCGGAGAACCATGCCGACCGAAGCCTCGTCGCCGTCTTCCGTGACCACGTCGATCTGCATCGGGACCGTTTCCGCCATGCCGATCCGGACCGCGCCGTCGCCGATATTGGTGAAGGTCAGCGTGCCGAGCTCCATGTCGAAGGCGCCGTCGGGCATTTCGGTCGAGACGGTGACGTCGGTCACCGTAAGCGTTTCGCCCGAGCGGCTTTCCGCGCCGATTTCCAGCGTGGCACCGTAATTGGTGATCAGCGTCTGCCAGTCGGCCCAGACTTCTTCCGGGGTGACGGCGAAGGCGGGCGAGGTGGCGAGCGCCAGAACGGCGGTCAAAGGGGCGGCTTTGCGAAAATACATGATCAGGTCCGAAAATTGTGGGGTCGTGGTAAGGCTCGGCGCCAGATTTCAGAGGCGCCCGCATGGGGTCAAGTTCTGCCTGTCTTCATGGTGGCAGACGGGTTAAGCGTGACCGGGATAGCACGCACTAAGGCGAAAGAGAGGCATAAATGACGGTTTCTGGCAAAACTGTGATGATCACCGGGGCAAGCCGCGGCATCGGGGAATCGGCCGCGCGTATCTTTGCCGAGGCAGGCGCGAATGTCGTGCTGCTGGCGCGGAGCCGCGACAGTATCGACCGGATCGCCGCCGAGATCGGGGACACCGCGCTGGCCGTTCCTTGCGACGTCGCCTTCTACGGTGCGGTCACCGATGCAGTCGCCGCTGCTGAAGACGCGTTCGGTCCGGTGGACGTGCTGATCAACAACGCAGGCGCCGTCGAGCCGATTTCGCACCTTGCCACGTCGGATCCCGACGACTGGGGAAATGTCATCGATATCAACCTGAAGGGCGTTTATTACGGGATGCGCGCGGTCCTGCCGGGCATGATCGAACGGGGCGGCGGCACGATCCTGACGATCTCTTCCGGCGCGGCGCACGGCCCCGTCGAGGCATGGTCGCATTACTGCGCGTCCAAGGCGGGTGTGGCGATGCTGACCCGCATGGTCGATCTGGAAAACGCCAAGGACGGTATCCGTGCCATCGGCCTTTCGCCCGGCACGGTCGCCACCCAGATGCAGCGCGAGATCAAGGCCTCCGGCATCAACCGGGTGAGCCAGCTCGACTGGTCCGATCACATTCCGCCCGAATGGCCGGCGAAGGCGCTTCTGTGGATGTGCGGCGCCGAAGCCGAAGAGTTCACGGGGCAGGAAATCTCGCTTAGGGACGAGGATATCCGCCGCCGCGTCGGTCTGATCGAGTGATCACATTCGACGTCAGAGATGCCCGCGCCGTCATCACGCTGAACCGGCCCGATAAGGCCAATGCGCTGACGGCGGCGATGCTGGGCGATCTTGTGGGCAGAGTGGGCGAGGCCGCTGCACGCGAGGATGTCCACGTGATGGTCCTGACCGGCTCGGGCCGCGTCTTCAGCGCCGGCGCGGATCTGGACGAGGTGCGCGCGGGGACGCTGGCCAAAAGCCCGCTCTGGGAAGCGCTCTCGGGCGCGGTCGCGGCCTGTCCCGTCCTGACCATCGCGGCGCTGAACGGCTCGCTTGCCGGGGGTGCCATGGGCATGGCGCTGGCCTGCGATATCCGCGTCGCGGTACCTGAAGCGCGGTTCTTCTATCCGGTGATGAAGATGGGCGTTCTGCCGCAACCCTCGGACCCCGCGCGGCTGGCGGCGCTGGTCGGGCCGGCGCGCGCGAAACTGCTGCTGATGGGGGCCGAGAAGATCGACGCCGAGACGGCCCTGGCATGGGGTCTGATCGACAGGGTCGACCCCGACCCCCTTGCTGCCGCCACGCGCCTGAGCGAGGCGGCGGCAAGCGCGGGCCGCGACCACGTGGTCGCGGTCAAGGCAGCGACGCGCTAGTCGGGGTCGGCAACCCAGTCCCGCGCCTCGTCGAGCTTGTCCATCGGGAAGACCCGGATGGTGAGCGGCATCACCATCGCCGCCGCGCCGGTCATGAAACTGATCCACGGGATGTCCGAGACGACGGCCGCGTGGCTGATATCCTTCAGGTGCTTGATGTCGAATTTCATCCCGTCGAAGATCGTCGTCGGGTCGAAACCGTCGAACCGCTCGATCACTTCCAGCAAGCGCACTGTGCCGTGCCGTTCGATAAAGGCCTCGAGCTTGGGGATGATCTGGTTCATGTCGTTCTCGGTCACGCGCCCGACGACGCGGAGTTCGACCACCGGAAGCGTGTCGTCTTCTGAATAAATGCAGGCCATGTGGGTTCCCTTCCTGTGTTTCATGGGAAGGTTAGCGGGATCGGGCACCCTGGGCTTTGATCTTGATCATCTGCCGCCCCGCCGTTTGCCCGGCGTCTTCGAGATAAAGCCCGGCGGGCGGCGTTGAACCCATCTGATGAACGCGGCCAGCCTTGGGTGCTCGCGGAGCGCCCCGATCGTGTGATAGGAGCGCGCAAGCTCGGTTTCCGACAGCGTGGCGTGGATCTCGTTGTGGCAAATCTGATGCAACAGAACGGTCGGCCCGCCCTTGCCGCCCCGGAGTTTGGGCACAAGGTGGTGCTGGCTCTGGCGGACATGCTCCGGGATGGGCCGGTCGCAGAGGGGACAGACGGGATCGTCACTCATGGCGGATGAGACTGGCGCGAAGGGCGCGGAAGACAAGACCGGTGCGCTGGTGATCGGCGGCGGCCCGGCGGGGCTGATGGCCGCCGAGGTGCTGTCGGCCGCAGGCCTGCCGGTGGTCGTGGCCGACGCCATGCCGAGCGTCGGGCGCAAGTTCCTGATGGCGGGCAAGTCGGGGCTGAACCTGACCAAGGACGAGGGCCTGCCGAATTTTTTGCCGCGCGTTTCCACTCGGGCGCTGGACGGCGCATTGACCGGGTTTGGTCCCGCCGAGGTCATGGCGTGGGCCGAGGGGCTGGGCCAGCCGCTCTTCACCGGTTCGACGGGGCGGGTTTTTCCGAAGGCGATGAAGGCGTCACCGCTTCTCCGCGCTTGGCTCGCCCGGCTCGAGGGGCAGGGCGTCGAGCTGCGCACCCGCTGGCGCTGGACCGGGTGGGACGGGGACGCCTGTTTGTTCGAGACGCCAGAGGGCGCGCGCCTCGTCAGGCCCCGCGTGACGGTTCTGGCCCTTGGCGGGGCAAGTTGGCGGCGGCTTGGTTCGGACGGGGCGTGGTCGGGTGTGCTTGCCGCGGATGGCCATGCCGTCGTTCCGTTCAGGCCCGCGAATATGGGCTTCCGGGTGGACTGGTCCGATCACATGGCGCGCCATTTCGGGACGCCGGTGAAGGGCACGCGGCTGGTCGCGGGCGACGAGATGAGCCGTGGCGAATGGGTCGTGACCGCGAAGGGCATCGAAGGCGGCGGCGTCTACGAGGTCTCGCGCGCACTTCGCGAGGGGGCTACGCTGACCGTCGACCTGGCTCCGGACCTCGACGTCGAGACGGTGACGGCGCGCATCGCCCGCCCGCGCGGCAAGGCGAGCCTGTCCAATCACCTCCGCCGGGTGCTGAAGCTATCGCCCGTCGCGCGGGCCTTGCTGACGGAATGGGGGCGGCCGCTGCCGGACGATCCGGCCCGGCTCGCCGCTCTGATCAAGGCCTTGCCCGTCGGTCTGAAGGGCCCTCTCGATATGGACGGGGCGATCTCGACCGCGGGCGGCGTCTCGTGGGAGGCGCTGGATGGTCTGATGCTGAAGGCGCGTCCCGGCACGTTCGTCGCGGGCGAGATGCTGGATTGGGAGGCGCCCACGGGCGGGTATCTTCTGACGGGGTGTTTCGCGAGCGGAAAGGCTGCGGGAGAACAGGCGATCGGCTGGCTCGGCCGGTCAGAGTGACCAGTCGATGGCGGGTCCCGCAGGCACGATGCCAAGCGGGTTCCTGAGCTCCGACGGCGAGAAGTAGCCCCGCTTGTAGATGTCGAAATGCACCGTCCCGGCAACGCCCGGCATATGATAGATGCGCCGCGCGTAGTGCCAGAGGTTCGGGTAGTCGGTCAGCCGCCGGATGTTGCACTTGAAGGCATAGTGATAGGCGACGTCGAAGCGGGCCAACGTCGGGAAGAGCCTGAGATCGGCCTCGCTGAAGCTGTCGCCCGCCAGCCAGTCCCGCCCGTCCAGATGCGCCTCGATCCGGTCGAGCGTGTCGAAGACCTCATTGACCGCACGGTCATACGCCTCCTGGGTGCGGGCGAAACCGGCGCGGTAGACGCCGTTGTTGACGGTCCTGTAGATGAGGTCGTTCCAGCCATCGATCTCGTCCCGATGTGGCTCGGGATAAAGGTCCGGCCCCTGACCGAACGCGGCCAGCATCCGCACGATCTCCGCGCTCTCGTTCGAGACGATGCGGCCCGTCTTCTTGTCCCAGAGGACCGGGACGGTGAGGCGCCCGGTATAGGCGGGGGTCTGGCGGGCATAGACCTCGTGGAGCGCGCTCACGCCCAGAAGCGGGTCCGAATACGCGCCCGCCTCGTCATAGACCCAGCCGTTCTCGGTCCGGCGGGGCTTTGCGACCGAGATGGAGATCGCGTCTTCCAGGCCCAGGATGACGCGGGTCAGAAGCGCCCGATGCGCCCAGGGACAGTTCCACGCGACATAGAGGTGATAGCGCCCCGGCTCGGGCCGATAGGGACCGTCCCGCGAGATCCAGTCCCTTATATCCGCCGCCGCGCGCTTGAACTCGCCGCCCACGGTGGTGTCCGGGCCGGGGTCGTCCTTGTGAAATTTACCGTCGATCATCACGCCCATGGGCGGAACATAGGGCGGCCGGACGCCGAAGGCGATGCACAGCGCCTGTTTGCAGGTTCGGTTTCGCCCGGCTTCGCCGATCGACCGACCGGGGGAGCGCTGCTCCCCCGGACCCCCTCGGAGTATTTTTGAAAAGAAGAAGGAATGAGACTGAAGACAATTTGATTCAAATTTTTGCTTCTTCTGTTGAGAAATACTTCGGGGAGCGCGAGGGGCTGGCCCCTCGCCGGCTTAACGCCGCCCCATCCAGGCGAGCTTGAGAAGCGCCCGCTCCATCACCGCCATCTCGGGCACCGTTGCGGTGGACCGGAGCGTCAGGTCGGTGTCGAGGAGAAGCGTCAGCGCGCGTTCCAGCTTGACCATTCCCCAATGCGATGCCTGCCGCTGGATACGGTCGCGGCGGGGGCCGAAGACCGGCGGGCGGAGCTTGCCGATGCCCGCGCCCGGCCCGCCCGGATCGGCGGCGACCATGTGGAGCGTCCGGAAATGGCGGGTTGCGGCGATGCAGAGGCTGACGGGTGTCGCGCCCTGAGCGGCCAGACGCCGGAGAACGGGTCCCACTTCATGCGCCTTGCCGTCGGCGGCGATGGCGATCACGTCGTCCACGCCCGCCTCGATCGAGGCCGGCGCCATCAGCGCGATCTCGTCCGGGGTCAGTGGCGTCTCGTCGCCGAGCTTGTAGAGCGCGACCTTTTCCAGCGTCTGCCGGAAGTCGCCCGGATCGAGGTCGCGGGCGAGCGCTGTCAGCGTTTCCATCGCGTCGAGGGGGATGCGCTCCAGCCCGGCGGATTTGAGCGCGGCCTCGATCTCGGCCCGGCCGGGCGGGTCGTCATAGATGCCCGTGGCATAGGCGTGGGGGGCGTCTTCGAAGAGCTTTCGGAGTTTCGACTTTGCGGCCAGTTGCCCGGCGGTGACGATGATCGCCGCGTCGCCCGCTTGCCAGTCGCCAAGCGCGGTGCCGATGACCTCCGACAGCCCGTCGCCCGCGTCCTCGACGAAGGCGACGCGCGGGCCGGGGAAGAAGCCCTGCGCCTTGATCGCATCGAGAAGGAGCGCGCCGTCCTTTCGGAGGTCGGCGGCGGAAATGCGGGTGAGGCGCATTTCCTCTTCGCCCTCCGGCCCGACCAGCGCCTTGATGACTTCCTGCCGTCTCAGCGCCACGCGCATGGCGTCCTGCCCGTAGATCAGAAGACCGGCTTTGGACGGGTCGGGCTTGGCGAAATAGGCGGGCGCGTCGCGGGTCGAGAGCTTCATGGCGCCCTCATGCGTCCGCGGGAAAACGGGCGAGAAGGTCGGCGGTGATCCGGTCGGCAAGGCTGACCATCAGCCGTCGCCGCGCGTCGCGCTGCGCGGCGATGGTGGCCACGGTGGTGGATGTGGCGGAATAGCTGGTGAAACTACGCTCGCTGCCAGAGAGCGCGAGGCCGCCATCGGAGAGCCGGATCAGGCGCCAGTCGACGCGGCCCTCGACATTGTAGCGGCTGATCGAACCGTCCGGCAGAAAGCCGAGCGCCTCTTCCGAAAGGTAGATCCCCGCCTCCAGCCGATACTCGGCGGCCTGTCCGCGGCCAAGACGCTCTTCCAGCCGCCGGACGAGGGAAAAGCCCTCTTCGTCGGAGGGCACCGCGACATCGATCCGCCCGCGCAGCCCCTCGGCCGCGCCGCCCGGCCCGTAGGCCGGCTGGAAGCCGCAGCCTGCCAGAAGGACAAGCCCGGTCAGAATGGCTCTGCGGTCAAATGACGACATTCACGATGCGCCCCGGCACGACGATCAGCTTTTTCGGCGCGCGCCCGTCGAGCGCCCGCGCCACAGCATCGTCGGCAAGGGCGAGCTTTTCAACCTCTGCCTTGTCGGCGTCCTTCGAGACGGTGATCTCGGAGCGGCGCTTGCCGTTGATCTGGATCGGCAGCGTCACCGTGTCCTCGACCAGATAGGTGGCGTCGGCCACGGGCCAGGCCGCATCCGCGATCAGCCCTTCGCCGCCCTGCATCGACCAGACCTCTTCGGCCAGGTGCGGGGTCATGGGCGACATGAGCTGCGCCAGCGTCATCACCGCCTGCCGCCGCGCTGCGCGGCCCGCCTTGGCCCGGGCGAGCGTGTTGGTGAAGGCGTAGAGCTTGGCGATGGCCGCGTTGAAGCCGAAGCTTTCGATGCCCTTAGTCACATCGTCGATGGCCTTGTGCATCTCTTTCAGAAGCGCCTCGTCATCCGAGCCGGTGTCGTTCCCTTCCGCGATGTCCGCCGACAGGCGCCAGACGCGGGCGAGGTGCTTGTTCGCGGCCTCGGCCCCGGCAGAGGTCCATTCGACGTCGCGCTCGGGCGGGCTGTCGGACAGGACGAACCAGCGGGCGGTGTCCGCGCCGTAGCGGTCGATGATGTCCATCGGGTCCACGACGTTGTTCTTGGACTTGGACATCTTGGCGGACGGGATGATCTCGACTTCGGTGCCGTCTTTCAGGAAGCCCTTGCCGTCCTTCAGATCGACATCTTCGGGGTAGTGATAGACGGGGCGGCCATCCGGGCCGGTGGTCTTGTAGATCGCGTGGGTCACCATCCCTTGCGTGAAAAGCGCGTCGAAGGGCTCGATCGCGCTCTCCGGCAGGTGGCCGCAGATATGCATCGCGCGGGCGAAGAAGCGCGAGTAGAGCAGGTGCAGGATCGCATGTTCGATGCCGCCGATATACTGGTCCACGTTCATCCAGTATTCGGCCTCGGTCATGTTAGTGGGCGTCTCGGCACGGGGCGCGGTGAAGCGCGCGAAGTACCAGGACGAATCGACGAAGGTGTCCATCGTGTCGGTCTCGCGCCGGGCGGGCTTGCCGCAGGACGGGCAGGGGACGTCGCGCCATGTCGGGTGCCGGTCGAGCGGGTTGCCCGGCACGTCGAAGGTCACGTCGTCGGGAAGCTGGACGGGCAGGTTTTCCTTCTTCTCGGGCACCACGCCGCAGGCGTCGCAATGGACGACCGGGATCGGGCAGCCCCAGTAGCGCTGACGCGACAGGCCCCAATCGCGGAGGCGGAACTTGGTCACGCCGGTGCCCCAGCCCTCTTTCTCGGCGCGGTCGATGGCGGCGTCCACGGCGGCCTCGCCGGTCATCGCCTCGCCGCCCGCGATGGGCAGCAGGTAGCGCACCGTCTCGGGCTTGGGCGGCACATAGGCCGGGCCGCCGTCTTCGGGCAGGATGAACGTACCGGCCTCGCCCATGGCAGGCGCGAAGGTCGAGATCACCGGCAGGTCGTATTTCCGGCTGAAGTCCAGGTCGCGCTGGTCATGGGCCGGGCAGGCGAAGATCGCGCCGGTGCCGTAATCCATCAGGATGAAGTTCGCGATCCAGACCGGCAGCTCCCATGTGGGATCGAGAGGGTGCTTCACCTTGAGCCCTGTGTCGAAGCCCAGCTTCTCGGCCTTCTCCAGTGCCTCTTCGGTCGTGCCGCCCTTCTGGCATTCCGCGCGGAAGGCCGCGACCGCCTCGTTCGTCTCGGCCAGCTCCTTGGCCAGCGGGTGATCGGGCGAGATGCCGACGAAGCTTGCCCCCATCAGCGTGTCGGGACGGGTGGTGTAGACCTCGATCGGGTCGCCGCCATCCACACTCTCGAAGGCGAATTGCAGACCGCGCGATTTGCCGATCCAGTTCCGCTGCATCAGCTTCACCTTCTCGGGCCAGTCGTCCAGCCCGTCGATGGCGTCGAGCAGTTCTTCCGAGAAATCGCTGATCTTGAAGAACCACTGGGTCAGTTCGCGGCGTTCGACCTCTGCGCCCGAGCGCCAGCCTTTGCCGTCGATCACCTGCTCGTTCGCCAGAACGGTCATGTCGACCGGGTCCCAGTTCACGGTGGCGTTCTTGCGGTAGACCAGACCCTTTTCCATGAAGTCGATGAACATGGACTGCTGCTGGCCGTAATACTCGGGGTCGCAGGTGGCGAACATCCGCGACCAGTCGAGCCCGAAGCCCAGAGGCTTCATCTGCGCGACCATCGTGTCGATATTCCCATAGGTCCAGTCCTTGGGATGACCGCCCGACGCCATCGCGGCGTTCTCGGCGGGCATCCCGAAGGCGTCGAAGCCCATCGGGTGCAGCACGTTATGGCCAGTCGATTTCTTGTAGCGCGCGATCACGTCGCCCATCGTGTAGTTCCGCACATGCCCGATATGGATGCGCCCCGACGGATAGGGGAACATTTCCAGCACGTAGTACTTGGGCTTGTCGCCCGAGCGCGTGGCGCGGAAGGTGAGGGCCTCGTCCCAGGCCTTTTGCCATTTCGGTTCGATGGTCTTCGTGTCGTAGCCTGACATTATATCGTCTCTCGGATGAAAAAGGCCGGGTCAGTGCCCGGCCAGCGTCTTAAGCACCGGGGCGCGGAAGGTCTATAGATTGAGGTCGCGAATCCGTAGCTGCCGGGCGCGGGTCAGGATCGCATCCTCGACAGCACGAACCGTTTCGGTCGACGCCGGGCCGGACCGGGTGGCGAGTGCCACGGTCAGCGAACGCGCCTCGAGCGCCGGGTCGCGGACAAAGATCGTCGCGCGGTAGGCCCGGCCGCCCCCCGGCGGAGTGCCGTAGCCGGTCACGATCACGCCGGTGAAAGGGTCTGCCGATTGCAGCGGCAGAAAGTTCAGAATGTCGAGCGAGGCGTTCCAGAGGTACTTGTTGACCTCGATCGTGGTGTCGGGGTCGTCGATATTCACGAAGAGATCGGCCAGCGTCGAGCGCTCCAGATCATCCTGCGGCGTACCCGACTCAAGCAGGTCCTGAACCTCGCGGTCGGCGGCGGATTCGCCCGTCCGGTTAGAAGTCCCGTTACCGCCGAACATGCCGCACCCGGCCAGAACCAGCGCAAGTGCCAGCACCGCCGCCGGTTTTCCGATCCGGGCAAGCTGCCGGCCGAGAGCCCCCTGAACGCCCATGAACCCGTCCTTTTCACTGTTTTCGCATGAGTATCCGAGCGTCTGAGGCGCCTCAAGGCTTTTCGCCGCCCGTATGGAATCGGCGCGCTTTCGCTACTGTGGCAAAGCTGCACCACGGACAGGGAGTCTGGGGGCGCTCTGGCGGGGCGTATTGCAATCCGGGGGGCGTGGAGAGAAATACGGTCCCAATCAGTTCGGTGCGACCGAATTGAGACGCACCTTTTACACACGAGGGAAAAAAGATGAAAAAGGTTCTTCTGGCTTCGACCGCTCTGGTCCTTTCGGCTGGCGTTGCTGCCGCCGACGTAGCCGTTTCCGGCGACGGCCGCATGGGTGTCGCTAACAACTTCACCGGCGATCTCGTCTTCTCCAGCCGTATTCGTATCGCGTTCTCGGCTTCGGGCGAAACCGACGGCGGCCTGTCGTTCGGCGGCTCGATCCGCGCTGACAACGCCGGCGGCGGCGAAGGCGGCACCGCTGGTTCGGTCTTCATCGAAGGCGCGTTCGGCAAGCTCTCGATGGGCGATGTCGACAGTGCTGCTGAAGCAGCCGTTGGCGACGTTTCCGGCGTTGGCTATCAGCTCGCTGGCCGTCAGGAATCGATCTATATCGGCGGTCCTGCAACGGCAGCTCTGTACGAGTACTCGGCCGGTGACCTCTCGGTCTACCTCGGTGCCGGTCAGCAGGAAACTGGCAACGACAGCGTGAGCGTTGGTCTCGCCTATAGCTTCGGCAACTTCGGTGTTTCGGCCGGCTACGAAACCAACGACTCTGTTGGCGCCGCCCCGGACACGGCCACCAATGTTGATCACATCATTCTTGGCGCGACCGCCGCGTTTGGTGATGCGACGCTGAAAGTCATCCACGGCATGGCTGATTTTGACGGCGGCGACGCTGATCAGACCGCTGTTTCGCTCGATTACGTCATGGGCGCGACGACCATTACCGCCATGTACTACGACGAGTCGGAATTCGGCGCTCTCGGCTCTGGCGAAGGCTTCGGCCTTGGTGTTGCATACGACCTCGGCGGCGGTGCGACCCTCAAAGCTGGTTACATTTCCGACGAAACCGATGGCGCGACCGAAGACGGTTTCGACCTCGGCATCAACATGTCCTTCTAATCCCTACGGGATTGGTTGAATGGGAAGAGCGGGCCTTGCGCCCGCTCTTTTCTTTTTGGCAGAAGGGCGCGTGACCAACAGGAGCGCGTGCCATGGGCCTCAAGGACATCACCGACCGGATCGCCGCCGCCTGCGACCGTCACGGGCGCAAGCCCGATGACGTCACGCTGATCGCCGTCTCGAAGGTGCAGCCGCTGGAACGGGTCGAGGCAGTGCTGAACGAAGGCCACCGTATCTTCGGCGAAAACCGCGTGCAGGAGGCCGAGGGCAAATGGCCCGCCTTCAAAGAACGTTTCGACGGGATCGAACTGCACCTGATCGGCCCCCTGCAGTCGAACAAGGTCCGGCCTGCGCTCAAACTTTTCGACGTCATCCACACGGTCGACCGGCCGAAACTCGCCCGCGCCATCGCCCGCATCGCGGAAGAAGAGGGCCGGATGCCGGCGGTCTTCGTTCAGGTGAACACCGGCGACGAGGACCAGAAGGCCGGGGTCTCGGTGGACGAGGCCGACGCCCTGATCGCGCTTGTCCAAGAACTGGGCCTGCCGCTGAAGGGCCTGATGTGCATCCCGCCGATCGACGAGCCCGCCAGCCTGCATTTCGCGCTTCTCGCCAAGATCGCCGCGCGAAATGGGCTGACCGGCCTCTCCATGGGCATGAGCGGCGATTTCGAAGAGGCCATCGCCCAGGGCGCGACACATGTCCGCGTCGGCTCGGCCATCTTCGGGGAACGGGACTACGGCTAGAAGCAAGGACAGCGTGACGCCCGCCGGCACCCCCCGGCTGATCGCAATGCGCTCCCCGTGCCAAGGCCCCGCTCCGTCCGGGTATGCGCCCGCCTGACCCGCGGCCACTATGAAGTCTCAGGTCACAACGCCTCCCCAGGCACGCTGCTTTCAACCCGGGCCGCCGTGAAGATCAACGCGCACGCCTTCTCTAATTGTTGGGTCCGGAAGAGCCTCCAGCCTTCGGTGTGGGGGGATCGGCTTTCGCTGTCGCACCCTGACCGGTATCGAACGCGCACCCATTCAGGACAGCGCGCGCCCCTTCCCCTTTCTTTGGGTCCGAAAAATCCTCGGGGGGTGAATTCGCGCGGGCACGCGCGAAGAGGGGGGCAGACAGCCCCCCCTGCCCACCGCGACGCGTCAGCGGCGCAAACCCTCGTCCACGATCAGTCGCGTCCCGAACCCGATCCGGGCCGCGATCCAGCGCAGGTGGTCGGGGCGAAAGGCCACGCAGCCCTCCGTCGGCGCACCGGGGCGCCGCCAGCGGTGCAGGAATATCGCCGATCCCTTCCCGTGTTCGGCAAAGGGCCAGTTCCAGTCTGTCAGAATCACCAGATCGTAGAGCGGATCGGCGCGGCGAAGCGTCTCGGCTCTGGCGGGGAAGGGCGCGCGCACCATCAGGTTGTAATCCTCGTAGCCCGGATCGTCGCACCAGAGGTCGCCGGGACGGATCGGCAAAGCCCAGTCGGCGGGGCGCGCCATGCGGTCCGGCCGGTAGAGCATTCCGACGATCCGGTGGACCCCGGCAGGCGTCGCGCCGTCGCCTTCGCGCTTGTCGGCCCGGACGCCGCCCCGGCCGAGCGTCGCCGGAAAGACCCGGCCCTGAAACCGCACACCCCGCGGGGTCAGGACAAGGTCGCCGGGCGTCACAGGATGTGACCCGATTTCTTGGCCTTCACATCGAGATACTTCTCGTTCAGCGGATTGAGTCCGACGGCCAGCGGCACGCGCTCGGTGACGGCGATGCCATGGGCCTCCATCATCCGCACCTTTGCCGGGTTGTTCGTCATCAGCCGGACTGAGGAAAAGCCGAGCCGCTTGAGGATGTCGGCGCCCGTCCGGAAATCGCGCTCGTCATCCTCGAAACCCAGCCGGTGGTTCGCCTCGACCGTGTCGAAGCCCTGATCCTGAAGCGAATAGGCGCGCATCTTGTTGGCAAGCCCGATCCCCCGCCCTTCCTGGCTGAGATAGAGGAGCACGCCCTCGCCCTCGCGCCCCATCGCGGCCAGCGCCGAGTGCAGTTGCGGGCCGCAGTCGCATTTGAGCGAGCCCAGGACATCGCCGGTGAAACAGGCCGAGTGCAGCCGGGCCAGCACGGGCTTGTCGCGGGGCGGGCGGCCGATCTCGCAGACGAAATGCTCCTCGCCCCCGTCGCCGGGGCGGAAAACGTGGACACGGCCCTTTTCCGACACCGACAGCGGTACCCTGCCCGAGACGACCTCCCGATGCGGCACGGGCTGGTCGAGAAGGGCCGCCGTCGCGTCTGCATCCAGTACCGTCAGGCCGGGCAGGTCCGCCGTGACCGGCGTGACCACCAGCGCGGCAGGCAGGAGATGCGCGGATTTCGCCAGCCGGAGCGCCGTGCGGTGCAGGTCCGCCGCGCCCTCGCGCCCGGCCTCGAAAGGGCCTTTCATCGGGTGGGCGAGATCGGTTGCCGGATCCGCGACCGAGGCGACCCAGTCCGCGCCCGCGTCTCCGGGCAGCTTCAGCCTTGCCAGATCGCCGTCATAGGGCCGCGCGCGCAGCGTCTCGGCCCGCCAAGACGTTATCGCCAGCGTCGCCGGGCCAAGCGCCCGCGCTTCGGCCAGCCGATCGGCCGAAATCCCTTCGGCGGCGAGGACCAGCGCCCGGACGTCGCCCGAGGCGAGCACGACCGGCAACCCGAGCCGAAGATCGGTGCGGGCGCGGGCAAGGCGTTCGGTCGGGGTCGGGATCAGGGTCATTCGGGCGCATGTTCCGGCATTCAGCCCATGTAGACCCGTTTTGACCGGATTTGAAACATTTCAGCCCTGTCCGACACGAGCGCGTGAAAAACTGCAGCAAATCTTGCAGGGGCTGGTCCGACTGCGCATCTCAGCCGTATCCTGCACGGAGGAAATTTGAAAATGGCGCAGACATTGAAACGTATTCTTCTCGTCGATGACGACGACGACCTGCGCGAGGCGCTGGGCGAACAGCTTGTGATGACCGAGGATTTCGACGTCTTCGAAGCGGGCAACGGCTCGGAGGCGATGGCCCAGGTCAAGGCGGGGCTGTTCGATCTGGTGATCCTCGACGTGGGTCTGCCCGATACCGACGGTCGCGAGCTCTGCCGGGTGCTGCGCAAGCACGGCGTGAAATGTCCGATCGTGATGCTGACCGGCCACGACACCGATTCGGACACGATCCTCGGGCTCGATGCGGGCGCGAACGATTACGTGACGAAGCCGTTCAAGTTCCCCGTTCTTCTGGCCCGCATCCGGGCGCAGCTTCGCCAGCACGAGCAGTCCGAAGACGCGGTCTTCCAGCTTGGACCGTACACGTTCCAGCCGGCGCAGAAGCTTTTGGTGACGGAAGACGACAAGAAGATTCGTCTGACCGAGAAAGAGACCAATATCCTGAAATTCCTCTACCGCGCGTCGGAAGGGGTGGTGGCCCGCGATGTGCTGCTGCACGAGGTCTGGGGATACAATGCCGGGGTCACGACCCACACGCTCGAGACGCATATCTATCGGCTGAGACAGAAAATTGAACCGGATCCGTCCAATGCGCGTTTGCTGGTGACGGAATCGGGTGGCTATCGCCTGGTTGCCTGACCGAAGAAATCCCGTTTCTACGTCCGGGTCATGGCGTGGAACCTCCCTGTTGGACTGGCCGGGCCCTGCGCCCGGCCTTTTTTTGGTTTGCGCCGCGGGCTTCGCCCCCGTCGCGGTGGGCCGGTTTTCGGGGAAAACCGGCGGGGGCTCCGCCCCCCTTGGCCTTCGGCCAATTCACCCCGGGATATTTCCGAACAGGCGAAGATCAGTGCGCCATCAGGACCGGGATCGTCGCGCCTTCGAGCATGTTGCGGGTGGCGCCGCCGAGGATCGCCTCGCGGAAGCGGGAATGACCGTAGGCGCCCATGACCACCATGTCCGCGCCAGTCTCGCCCACGTGGCGGGAGATCACGTCGGAAATGCGCGGCATGGTGCGTGATAGCACCGTGATCTCGGCATGGATGCCGTGACGCGAGAGAACCTCGGCCAGGTGGCCGCCCGGGTCGGAGCGGTCGGGGTCGTGTTCCGGCGGGTCGATCACCGTGATTTCGACGGTCTTGGCGGTCTTGAGAAGCGGGAGTGAGCCGCGGATGGCCGCAAGCGCCTCTGCGGACTGGTTCCATGCGAGGAGCACACGTTCGGGCCTGACCGGCGGGGTGGCGCCGTCGGGCAGGATCATCACGGGCGTGCGGGTCGAGAAGAGCGCGGCTTCGACCACCGCGACGTCCTCGGCTGTGCGACCGGCCCCATAGGGTGCGGGCAGCACAACCATGTCGGCGAGACCGCCATGTCGTGCCACGATCTGGCCCATTGCGCCGATCTGCGCCGCTGCTGCCATGACGGCCCAGGGGCAGTCGCGGAGGCGGAGCGCGTCGCGGCTGGCCGCTTCGGCGGCCTTGGCGTCGTCTATGGCGTCCTGCATCGAGGTCTGGATCGCGACGGCGGCGGCTCCGGCGTAATAGGCGCCCGGCTGGAGCCTGTCGGTGCCGAGGGCCAGCACATCGAGATGCGCGCCCCAGGCTTCGGCAAGCGTCGCGGCGGCGTCGAGGAGCGCCGTGTCGCGGTCCTTGTGGCGCATGACGGTCACGAGCGTTTTGTAGGACATCTATCCTTCCTCCCTTGCTTCGTTTCGCTCCCAGCATCAGGTGCGAGACGGGGACATGTCCTTGCGCGGAATCAAGAAACTCGCGCCGAGCGGTTGACATGGATCAAGGCATCGACACGGCCCGGCGGCGAGAACGAGCGTGACCCGGGGCGCCTTTTGCGTGCCGGTCTAAAGAACGAGGGACCGGACATATGACAGATTATGTCAAACTGATCGCACTGGGCGCGATCGCGCTTTTCGCGGCCATCGCCGCGAACTTTGCGCGCGATCTGGCCTATCAGGTGCATGCCGTTTTGATCATGGCCATTTCGGGTGGCCTTTTCCTGTGGGTGCTGAGGGGCATCGACGAGCCGAAAAAAGCCATCGACCAGACCGAGTACATGGACGATGTCATCCGCGCAGGCGCCGTGGCCACCGCCCTTTGGGGCGTCGTCGGCTTTCTGGTGGGCGTGGTCATCGCGTTTCAGCTCGCCTTTCCGGCGCTGAACCTGGAATGGGCGCAGCCATATGCCAATTTCGGCCGGCTTCGTCCGCTGCATACAAGCGCGGTGATCTTTGCCTTCGGGGGCAACGCGCTGATCATGTCGTCCTTTTATATCGTGCAGCGCACCAGCGCGGCGCGGCTTTTCGGCGGCAACCTGGCGTGGTTCGTCTTCTGGGGCTACCAGCTGTTCATCGTGCTGGCGGCGACCGGGTACCTTCTTGGTGCGACGCAATCGAAGGAATACGCCGAGCCGGAATGGTATGTCGACCTCTGGCTGACCATCGTCTGGGTGGCCTTCCTGCTGGTCTTCCTCGGCACGATCCTGAAGCGCAAGGAGCCCCACATCTATGTGGCGAACTGGTTCCTTCTCTCGTTCATCGTCACCGTCGCCATGCTGCACGTGGTCAACAACCTGTCGATCCCGGTCTCGATCTGGGGCTCGAAGTCGGTGCAGGTCTTCGCCGGCGTGCAGGATGCCATGACGCAGTGGTGGTACGGCCACAACGCCGTGGGCTTCTTCCTGACGGCGGGCTTCCTCGGCATGATGTATTACTTCGTGCCGAAGCAGGCCGAGCGGCCCGTCTACAGCTACAAGCTGTCGATCATCCACTTCTGGGCGCTGATCTTCCTCTATATCTGGGCGGGTCCGCACCACCTGCATTACACCGCGCTGCCGGATTGGGCCTCGACCCTTGGCATGGTGTTCTCGGTCATCCTGTGGATGCCCAGCTGGGGCGGCATGATCAACGGCCTGATGACGCTTTCGGGTGCATGGGACAAGCTGAGAACAGACCCGATCATCCGCATGATGGTCGTCTCTATCGGCTTCTACGGCATGTCGACCTTCGAAGGCCCGATGATGTCGATCAAGGCGGTCAACAGCCTGAGCCATTATACCGACTGGACCATCGGGCACGTGCATTCCGGTGCGCTCGGCTGGAACGGGATGATCACCTTCGGCGCGCTTTACTTCCTGGTGCCGCGTCTCTGGCAGCGGGCGAGCCTCTACAGCCTGCCGGCGGTCAACTGGCACTTCTGGCTCGCGACCATCGGCATCGTTCTCTACGCGGCCTCGATGTGGGTCACCGGGATCATGGAAGGCCTGATGTGGCGCGAAGTCGACGCCAACGGTTTCCTGGTCAACAGCTTTGCCGACACGGTGGACGCCAAGTTCGTCATGTACGTGGTCCGCGCATTGGGCGGTGTCATGTACCTGACCGGTGCGATCATCATGTGCTGGAACCTGTGGATGACGGTCCGCTCCGCGCCTTCGCGCGAAGTCAGCGCCGCCGTTCCGGCCGAATAAGGAGGCTTGAAAATGGCTACTCAGAACCAAACCGCAGACGCCTCCGAACCGAAGGCAGCCGTGAAAAAGGGCGGCATCCTCGACAAGCACAAGGTGCTTGAGAAGAATGCGACCCTTCTCCTGGCCTGCTCGTTCCTCGCCGTGACCGTGGGGGGCATCGTCGAGATCGCGCCGCTCTTCTACCTTGAGAACACGATCGAGGAAGTGGAAGGCGTGAGACCCTACAGCCCGCTCGAACTGACGGGACGCGAGGTCTACATCCGCGAGGGCTGCTACGTGTGCCACAGCCAGATGATCCGTCCCATGCGGGACGAGGTCGAACGGTACGGGCACTACAGCCTTGCCGCCGAGTCGATGTACGACCACCCGTTCCAGTGGGGGTCCAAGCGGACCGGGCCGGACCTTGCCCGTGTCGGGGGGCGCTATTCGGACGAATGGCACGTGGACCACTTCACCGACCCGCAGTCGGTTGTGCCGGAAAGCGTGATGCCGAAATACGCCTTCCTGAAGGACCGGCTGATAGACGGCGCGCATATCGACGAGCTGATGTCGGTCCATGCCTTCGTGGGCGTGCCCTACACCGAGGAGATGATCGAGACCGCGAAGGCCGACTTCAAGGTGCAGACCGATCCGTTTGGGGACATCGACGGGCTTCTCGAACGCTATCCGGGGGCGCAGGTGCGCAACTTCGATGGCGAGCCGGGCGTGTCCGAGATGGATGCGCTGATCGCCTATATGCAGATGCTCGGCACGCTGGTCGATTTCTCGACCTTCGAAGCCGACGCAAGCCGGTAAGGGGAGGAGGACCGATGGACACCTATTCCCTTCTGCGCGAGATCGCCGACAGCTGGGTTCTGCTGGCGCTCTTCGCCTTCTTCATCGGGGCATGTCTCTGGGCTTTCCGGCCCGGAAGCCGCGCGGTTCACCGCGACACCGCCTCGATCCCCTTCCGACATGACGACCGCCCGGCAGCCGCCGGCGAGGAGGCCGAGAGATGAGCCAGAACGACGACGACCAAAAGACGAACGAACTGGGCTATGGCACGACGGGCCATAGCTGGGACGGGATCGAAGAGTGGAACAACCCCATGCCCAAGTGGTGGGTGTGGACCTTCTGGGCGACGGTGGTCTGGGGCATTCTCTATACCATCGCCTACCCGGCATGGCCCTTGATCGAGCGCGCCACACCGGGCATCCTCGGTCAGTCGACCCGCGCCGACGTGGCCGCCGATATCGCGGCGGTGAACGAGCGGAACGCCAGCCTGAACGAGGCGCTGGCCGGGATCGATCTGACCACGCTGGCCGACGATGCCGACCTCCATGGTTATGCCGTGAACAAGGGCCGGTCCGTCTTCCTGAACAACTGCTCACAGTGCCACGGCGCGGGTGCAGCGGGTGTGCAGGCGGCGGGATACCCGAACCTGCTGGATGACGCCTGGCTCTGGGGCGGGCAGATCGACGAGATCGCCTATACCGTGTCGCATGGCATCCGGAACGAGCAGTCGCTCGATGCGCGGTGGTCGGAGATGCCGGCCTTTGGCGAAATCCTCGGGGAAGAGGAAATCGCCGGCGTCGTGCAGTATGTCCGCCAGATCTCGGGT
Organism: Kangsaoukella pontilimi; assembly: GCF_009830125.1. GTDB lineage: Bacteria > Pseudomonadota > Alphaproteobacteria > Rhodobacterales > Rhodobacteraceae > Kangsaoukella > Kangsaoukella pontilimi. The sequence continues at coordinate 198,030 of NZ_WUPT01000003.1, forward strand.
CAGGAGCATGAGGCGGCGCTGGCCGCGGCGGGCGCCGAGACGTTCCTCAACGAGTGCGCGTCCTGTCACGGCGAGCAGGGGATGGGCGACCAGTCGCTCGGCGCGCCGAACCTGACGGACGCGATCTGGCTTTATGGCGGGTCGGTCGAGACGCTGACCGAAACGGTGGTCAACGCCCGTTTCGGCGTCATGCCTGCCTGGAACGAAGAGTTCCGGGGCGCCAACGGCCTGACGGATGCCGAGATCAACGCGGTCGCGGCCTATGTCCACCAGTTGGGCGGCGGCCAATAGAACAGCGGGCCGCCCGCCAGATCGGGCGGCCTGAAGATAGACTGGCTCCCGGTTCCTGTTCGCGCGTTTTCTCGGGGTGCTGGTCTTGCAAGGCGGCGGTGTCGAAAGGCACCGCCGTCCCATTTTCGGGGGATCAGGACAGAAGCTGCACCTCGGGCACGTCGCGCCCGAGGATGTCGCGGACATGGTCCGCCAGCGTCTCGAAGGTGCTTTCCCGCGCCGCCCCCTGCCGCCAGATCATGCCGATGGCGCGGGATGGCGCATCCGCCGCGAAAGGGATGGCGCGCACCAGCGTCTCGCGCGCGACCTCGGAGCGGACATAGAGCGCGGGCATCAGCGAGATGCCGATCTCCATCGCCACCATCTGCCGGAGCGTGTCGAGGCTGGTCCCTTCGTAGTCGTGGCTGAGACGCGCGCCGTAGCGGGCCGACACGTCGCGCACCTGTTCGTAAAGCCGGTGACCGGCCTCCAGCGTCAGAAGCGTTTCGCCGGACAATTCGTCGCCCTGGACCGCGTCCCGGTGGCTGAGCGGGTGGTCGCGGGGCGCGACGACCAGAAGCGGTTCGTCGAACAGCGGCGCGATCCTGAGGTTCCGCCGCTCGACCGGGAGCGGGAAAAACAGGAAATCGAGCGTGCCCTCTTCCAATTGGTCGAGAAGCGGGGCGGGCAGACCCTCGCGGATGTAGAGCCTGAGGTCGGGCTCGCGTTCGTGGATATCCGGCACGATCAGCGGCATCAGGTAGGAGCCGAGCGACTGCACCACGCCAAGGCGAAGCGTGCCACCCATCGGATGCGCGTCATGACGTGCGATGGCGCGGATATCCTCGACATCGCCAAGGATGCGGCGGGCGCGGCGGACGATCTCGCGCCCCGTCGGCGTCAGGACGATAGCGCCCGAGCCGCGCTCGATGAGGGTCGCGCCGAGGCGCAGCTCAAGCTCCTTGATCTGGGCGGACAGGGTGGGCTGCGTCACGTTCGACACCTCGGCCGCGCGGCGGAAATGCCGCTGGTCCGCGACGGCGACGAGGTATTTGAGCTGTTTGAGCGTCGGCATGGGGAGATTGATAGTTTTTATCTATCGAACTGTCGATAAGTTTCGATTTTACCAATCGCATTCGCGACCCCATATCCCACCCATCATGACCGACCTATTTGTTTCAGCGCCGCTTCACAGCCGCCGCGTCCCTTGGCGCGAGGGGCTGCCGGTCTACGTCCGGCACGAAGGACAGCGGCCATCGGGCAGATCGGTGCAGGGAACGGCACGGCAGACATGAGCGCGGCGAAGAACGACATGCCCCCCGCCGGCGCGGGGCAGGCGATGGCCGGCTGGCTGTCGGTCGCGATCGCCGCGTCGCTTTTCGCGTGGTTCTGGCAGGCGCTGGGTCCGGTCGCTGCGGGCGAGGTCATCCGCTACAGCTTCGACTGGGTGCCCTCGGCGGGGATCGCGGTCAGCTTCCTGATCGACGGACTTTCGCTGACCTTCGCGCTGCTGATCTCGGGCATCGGCGCACTGGTCATGCTCTATTCGACCAAATACCTGGCCGGACACGAGCATTTCGCGCGCTTCTTCCTGTATCTGACGCTTTTCATGGGCGCGATGCTGGGGCTTGTCCTGGCCGACAACCTGCTGACGCTTTTCGTCTTCTGGGAGCTGACCTCGATAACCTCGTACCTGCTGATCGGCTTCACCCATTCGAGCGCGGAGAGCCGCCGCTCGGCATTGCAGGCGCTGCTGGTCACCGGTGCGGGCGGGCTGGCGCTCTTGGCGGGCATGATCCTGTTGGGCGTGGCGGCAGGCACCTATGAGCTGTCCGAGATCCGGGCGGGCGACGTGGCGATCACGGAGCACGCCCTTTACCTGCCCATTCTGATCCTGTTCCTTCTGGGCGCCTTCACCAAGTCGGCGCAGATCCCGTTCCATTTCTGGCTGCCCAACGCCATGGCCGCGCCGACGCCGGTGTCGGCCTATCTGCACTCGGCCACCATGGTGAAGGGCGGTGTTTACCTTCTGGCGCGGATGCACCCGACGCTGGGAGGCACCGATGTCTGGTTCTGGACGCTGGCCATCGCGGGCGCGGCCACGGCTGTCTTCGCCTCGCTGATGGCGGTCAAGCAGACGGACCTGAAGCAGATCCTCGCCTACACCACGCTGATGGCGCTTGGCACGCTGACGATGTTCCTGTCCTCGGACGAGGGCTATGCGATCACGGCGGCGATGCTGTTCCTGATCGTACACTCGCTCTACAAGGCCGCGCTGTTCCTCGTCGCAGGGATCGTCGACCACGAGACCGGCACCCGCGAAGTGGACCGGCTGGGCGGGTTGAGACGGTTCATGCCGATCACCGCCGCTGCCGCAGCGCTGGCGGCGCTGTCCATGGCCGGTCTGCCGCCGCTTCTGGGCTATATCGGCAAAGAGGTGATCTATGCCGCCTCGATCAAGATGGACGCGGCGTGGTTTGTGACCGCCGCCGCCATGGCCGCCAATGCGCTGATGATCGCGGCGGCGGGGATCGTGGCGTTCCGCCCGTTCTGGCGGGGTGAGCACGCGACGCCGATGACACCTCATGAAGGTCCGTGGCGGATGCTGGCCGGTCCGGTTCTGCTGGCGGCGCTCGGTCTCTTGTTCGGGCTGGTGCCGGGGCTGATCGCGGGTCCGCTGGTGGATCAGGGTGTTAAGGCCATCTCGGACGGCGCGGCGAAACCGGCCGAGCTGAAGCTCTGGGCGGGCGTCAACCTGCCCCTGTTCCTATCGGTCGCGACCATCGCGCTCGGTGTGGCCCTTTATGCCGGTCACGAGCGGGTGCGGTCCGCGCTCCGGTCCATGGGCGAGGCCGCGCCGTCCTTCGACCGGGGCTGGGACCGGGTACTCGACGGTCTGAAAGGGCTGGCCGCTTGGCAGACGCGTATCCTGCAATCGGGCGTGATGCGGGTCTATGTCTATACCGTGTTCGTCACGCTTCTGGTTGCGGTCGGCGGGACGCTGATTTGGACCGGCGCGTTCAGCGGGTTGCCCGACGTACCATTCGCAGAGCTTCAGGCCAAGCACTGGGGCGTCGTCTTCCTGATCGTGGTGGGCACGGCGGTGACGACGATCACCAACAGCCGGGTCGCCGCCATCACGGGTCTTGGCGCGGTGGGCGTGGGCGTCGCCATCATCTTCATCGTCTTCGGTGCGCCCGACGTCGCGATCACGCAGCTTCTGGTGGAGACGCTGGTGGTGGTCCTGTTCGCGGTCGCCGCGCTGCGTCTGCCGCATATGAAGCGCGAGGACGGCTTCCCGAACCGCAAGCTGGACGCGCTTCTGGCCACGGCTATAGGCGCGGTGGTCACGGCCATCATGGTCACGATCACGAGCGGGCCGATCAACCGCCGCCTGACCGAGTATTTCGAGAGCGCGGCGTGGACAGAGGCCTATGGCCGGAACATCGTCAACGTGATCCTCGTCGACTTCCGCGCGCTGGATACCTTCGGCGAGATCGCGGTGGTCGCGGTGGCCGGCATTGCCGCATGGTCACTGCTCAAGGGGCCGAAATCCGATGAGACGGAGGAGACGCGATGAATTCGGTTATCCTCCGCGCCGCGGCCCGTCTGCTGGTCGGTCTGCTGCTGGTCTTCTCGGTCTTCATGCTGCTTCGCGGCCATAACGAGCCGGGCGGCGGGTTCATCGGCGGGCTTCTGGGCGCGGTGGGTTTCATCGTCTACGCCATCGCCTGCAGCACGGACGAGGCGCGCGAGGCGTTGCGCGTCCCACCGGAAAAGATCGCCCTCTTCGGGCTTGGCGTGGCGCTGTTGTCGGGGCTTGCCTCGATGCTCTTCTCGGACGACCCGTTCACCGGCCAATGGCTGTTCCTCGGTGCGACCGAAGACGACAAGGGGCTGCCGCTGTCCACGGTGCTGGTCTTTGACATCGGTGTGTACCTTGTCGTGATGGGTGCGATCCTGACGCTGGTCTTTGCGCTGGAAGAGGAGATCTGAGATGGAGGTCGTCCTCTCCTGCCTCGTGGGCGTGCTGTCGGCGGCGGCGATCTATCTGATGCTGTCGCGCGATCTGCTCCGGTTCCTGTTCGGGCTGATCCTGATCTCGAACGCGGCGAACCTTGCCATCTTCACGTCGGGCCGCCTGATCACGGGGAACCCGCCGCTGATCCTCGAAGGGCAGGATTTCCCGGTGGACGAGGCCGCCAACGCGCTGCCGCAGGCGCTGGTCCTGACGGCCATCGTCATCGGCTTCGGCCTGTTCGCTTTCGCGCTGACGCTGACGCTGAAGGCCTATCGCCGGCTGGGCACGCTCGACACGTCCGAGATGCGGGTTGCGGAGCCGAGAGAAGAATGAGCTGGGTCCTGTCCCTTCCCCTGCTGATCCCCTTCGGCGCGGCGGTTCTGGCGTTCCTGCTTAAGGACCGGCCCTCGGGCGCGTGGGTGAGCGTGCTCGGTTCGGGCGCGATGCTGATCGCGTCCATCGTGCTGATGGTCAACGTACTGGCCGAAGGCGTGATCGCCGGTCAGATGGGCGGCTGGCCCGCGCCGTTCGGGATCACGCTGGTCTCGGACCTGTTGTCGGCCGTCATGGTGGTGATCACAGCGATCACGGCGCTGGCGGTGTCTATCTATGCGCTGGCCGATGTGCGGCCCCGGATCGCGGGGCTGGGTTATCACGCGCTGTTTCAGGTGCTGATCGCGGGCGTGGCGGGCGCCTTCCTGACCGGCGACCTCTTCAACCTTTATGTCTGGTTCGAGGTGATGCTGATCGCGTCCTTCGGCCTTCTGGTCATGGGCGGCAGCCGCGAGCAGATCGACGGCGGCGTGAAATACGTGGCGCTGAACCTGATCTCGACGATCCTGTTCCTGACCGGCATCGGCATCCTTTACGGGATGACCGGAACGCTCAACATGGCGGACCTTGCCGTGACCGTGCCCGAGGTCGAGAACCAGGCGATGGTCACCGTCGTCGCCATGATGTTCATGGTGGCCTTCGGCGTGAAGGCGGCGGTCTTCCCGCTGTTCTTCTGGCTGCCCGCAGCCTATCACACGCCCGCATTTTCCACCTCTGCCGTGTTCGCGGGCCTTCTGACCAAGGTCGGGGTATATGCGCTGATCCGGATGTTCACGCTGGTCTTCGTGGGGGACATCAGCTTCACCCATGAGGTACTGCTCTGGGTCGCCTGTTTCACGATGGTGACGGGCGTTCTGGGCGCGGCGGCGCAGAACGATTTCCGGAAGATCCTGTCGTTCCACATCGTCAGTCAGATCGGCTACATGATTCTGGGCCTTGCCCTGATGACGCCCCTCGCAATCCTTGGGGCGGTCTTCTACCTGGTCCACCACATCATCGTGAAGGCGAACCTGTTCCTGGTCGCGGGCGTGGCCAGCCGGATCGCGGGCGACACGGCGCTGAAAAAGATCGGCGGGCTTTACGCGTTTGCGCCACTTCTGGCGGTGCTGTTCCTGATCCCGGCATTCTCGCTGGCGGGCTTTCCGCCGCTCTCGGGCTTCTGGGCCAAGTTCCTGCTGGTCCGCGCGGCGCTGGAGGACGGCCACGGCTTCGTCGCCTTCGTGGCGCTGGCAGTAGGGGCGCTGACGATCTTCTCGATGACCAAGATCTGGGCCGAGGCTTTCTGGACGCCGCATCCCGAGGGCAAGGAACCGCGCTTGTCGCAGCTTGACGCCGCGACGCGCTGGTCGCTTCTTCTGCCAATAGCGGGGCTGGCGGTGCTGACCTGTATCGTGGGGCTTTTCCCCGAACCCTTCGTCCAGTTCGCGGAGCGTGCGGCGGGGCAACTTCTTGAGCCGACCGAGTATATCGAGACGGTTCTGGGGGCGCGGCCATGAACCTGTTCGCGATCAATATCCTTCTGGCGGTCGTCTGGGCCTCGCTCATGGCGGATTATTCGCTATCGTCGCTGGGGGCGGGCTTCGCGCTGGGATACGCGGCGCTCTGGGTGGCGCAGCCCTTGTTCGGGGGACCGTCTCTGTACCATCGGCGGGTATTCCGGATCGTTCGGCTGGTGCTCTTCTTCCTCTATGAGCTGGTGATCTCGTCGCTGCGCGTGGCGTGGGACGTCATCACGCCGTCGCACAAGTCGCGCCCGGCGATCATCGAGATGCCGCTCGACGTCAAAAGCGACATTGAGATCCTCCTCGTCACCAACCTGATCTCGCTTACCCCCGGTACGCTCAGCCTTGACGTCAGCCCTGACCGCAGCACCCTTATCGTCCACGCCATGTTCGCCGACGACCCCGAGGCGCTGATCCGCGAGTTGAAGGACGGGATGGAGCGCAAGGTGAAGGAGTGTTTCGAGCTATGACACCTGAGCAGTTCCTCGACCTTGCTATCGATGTCTCGTTCGCGCTGGTCATGGCGTCGGTCGCGCTTGGTTTCTACCGGATCGTGCGGGGCCCGAGTTTCGGGGACCGGGTGGTGTCGCTTGACATGCTGACCGTGTCGATCATGGGCTTTTGTGGGCTCTTCGCGATCTTCTCGGACGATACGGCATTCCTGGATGTGGCGGTGGTGCTGGCGCTCGTGGGCTTTTTGACCACGCTCGCGCTGGCGCGCTTCGCCGAGCGGCGACGCGCACGGCCGGAGGAAAGCGAATGACCGAGATCGCTGCCGGTCTTCTGGTGCTGACAGGCGCCGTGTTCTCGCTGATCGCGTCGATCGGCCTGATCCGGATGCCGGACATCTTCACGCGGATGCACGCCTCGACCAAGGCCGGGGTTCTTGGCTCGTCGTTGATCCTGATCGCCGCCGGGGTCGTGATCGGCGATGGCGGGACGTGGGCGCGGATCGTGGTGGCGATCTTCTTCCTGCTGCTGACTGCCCCCATCGGCGCGCATATGATCGGGCGCGCGTCCCTCGACGAGCATCATCGCCCGCGCCACAAGTGAGCCGGCGGAAGGACTATCCCGAGACGCCCGACGGGCGGTATTTCGTGTCGAAGGGGCGGCTTTGGCGGAAGACCGATCCGCGCCTCGATGACAGCACCCGGCGCGCGGCGGTCAAGGCGCTGATGCTGGCGCGCCGCGCCGTTTTTCAGGCCAAGACCGAGGACGAGACCCGTGCGGCCCGCGAGCGGGTTCATGAGGCAAAGTGCCGGTTGGGTGAACGCGGTCCGGTCTGGTGGGACGATGGCGCACCGGACGAGGGCGGGCGGCACCCGATGAATTCGAGCTATGACGGATGGTGGGCGGGCCTGTCGGACGAGGCCCGCGCCGAGGGCGAAGGGCGCAGTTAGGCGCGCGCCCATGCCTATGCGTCAGGCGGCGAGCGGAAGCTCGGCCACCGCGGCCTCGGCGGCTTTGAGCGTCGCCTCGGCGTCGATCGCAAGGCGGTCGGCCTTGACGAAGAGGACGTCAGTGATGCCGATAAAGGCGAGCGCGTGGCGCAGGTATCCCGTGGCGAAGTCGATGTCGGAGCCGACTTCGGTGCCGCCCGATGCGACCGTCACGATGGCGCGTTTGCCCGTCAGAAGACCTACCGGTCCGCTTTCGGTGTACCGGAAGGTGACGCCCCGCCGGGAGACGAGGTCGATCCACGCCTTGAGGCCGGAGGGAATGGCGAAGTTGTAGATCGGCAGCCCGATTACGAGGGTATCAGCCGCCTGAAGCTCGGCGATGAGGTCATCCGACAATTCGAGTGCGCGGGTCTGCTCGTCCGTGCGGTCTTCCGGGTCGGTGAAGGTGGCGCCGATCCACGTCTCGTCGATCAGCGGCAGCGGGGTGATCAGGTCACGCTTCGTGACCGCGACGTCGCCAGCGGCGGCAAAGCGGTCGATCACCTTGTCGTTCAGCTCGCGGGAAACCGATCCCTCGCGGCGGACCGATGCATCGATGCGCAGAATGTTCAGTGTCATGGGTCGTGCTCCTTAAAATACGATGAAAGGACACCTAGGTTCTGAGCCAGCACGTGCCTATCCGACGAAACCGAACCCGGATTGTGCGTTTTTGTGAAGATTGACGAATTAATTGGTTGGAAATCATATTTTCGCACGATAAACGCAGCAGGCCGCCTGCCGCCGAGAATGGACGAGACGATGTCGATCAGCACCTGGGATGAAATCCGAACCGCCTATCATGTCGCCCGCATGGGCACCGTCAGCGGCGCGGCCGAAGCGCTTGGCGTCCACCACGCCACGGTGATCCGCCATATCGACGCGCTGGAGGCGCGTCTGGGCGTGAAGCTGTTTCAGCGTCATGCGCGGGGCTACACCTCGACCGAGGCGGGTCAGGATCTGTTGCAGGTGGCGCAGGCCACCGACGACCAGTTCACCCAGCTTGTGGGCCGCATCCGGGGGCGGGGCGACGGAGTCTCGGGCGAGCTGGTGGTCACGTCGCTGTCGTCAGCGTCTCCGCGCCTGACCGGCACGCTGGCGCGGTTTCAGGCGCAGTATCCGGGCCTGATCGTGCGCTACCTGACAGGCGACGAGGTGCTGCGCCTTGAATATGGCGAGGCGCATGTAGCCGTCCGCGCGGGGCGCGCGCCCGACAACCCCGACAACGTCGTGCAACCCTTCGTGCCCCAGCGCGTGTCTCTCTTCGCCTCGGAATCCTATATCGCCGAGCATGGCCGGCCCGAGACCACCGAGGACCTGACCGGGCACAGCTTTGTCAGCCTCGATAATTTCGGATCGCGGGCGCCTTTCGTCCGCTGGCTGATGGAGCGGGTCACGCCCGAGCAGATCATCTTCCGGGGGACCGACAACCGCGTACTGCGGGACGCGATCATCGAAGGCGTGGGCATCGGCTTCATCAGCGACTGGGAGGCCGAGAAGTTTCCGACGCTCGTCCGGCTGTTCGACAGCCGCGAGGAATGGTCGGCGCCGCTCTGGCTGGTCACCCATGTGGATCTGCATCGGACGACCAAGGTGCAGGCCTTCCTGAAGTTCCTGAAAGAAGACGTGAAGAATTGGTAACGCCGCCTCTGACACGGCGGGACGAGACGCAGGGCCATCTGGCCATGCTGGCTTTTGCCATGCTGGTGGCGGGGTCCTTCTCGTTCGGCGGCAGGATCGCGAACCAGATCGATCCAATGGCGCTGACCGCGCTCAGGTTCGCGCTGGCGACGCTGGTTCTGGGCGCCGTGTCCTGGGCGACCGGGCAGATCGAGCGGAAGCTCTTCGCGGGCTGGTGGCGATATCTGCTGTTGGGCAGCCTCTTCGGCGCATATTTCGTCCTGATGTTCGAAGGCCTGAAGACGGCACCGCCGGTTTCGACCGCCGCTGTCTTCACCCTGACGCCGCTGATGGCGGCAGGGTTCGGATACCTCGTGATGCGGCAGGTGCTGACGCCTGCCATGGCGGTGGCGCTTGTGATCGGGGGCGCGGGCGCGCTCTGGGTCATTTTTCGGGGCGACCTTTCGGCGCTTCTGGCCTTCGAGATCGGGCGGGGCGAGGCGATCTATTTCTGGGGCTGCCTGGCGCACGCGCTCTACATCCCGCTGGTCGCAAAGCTTAGCCGTGGCGAGGGCGTCTTCGCCTTCGCCGCCGGGACCGCCGCAGGGGGCGCGGTGCTTGTGGGGCTTCTCGGGTTTCGACAGATCGTATCGACGGATTGGGCGGCACTGCCCGCAACCGTCTGGGCGACGCTGGCCTATCTGGTGATCTTCGCCTCGGCGGCGTCGATCAGCCTGATCCAGTTCGCCTCGCGCCGGCTGAAGGCGGCCAAGGTCATGGCCTATACCTATCTGGTCCCGAGCTTCGTCATCCTGTGGGAGCTGGTCCTGACCGGGGGACTTCCCCCCGCTCTCGTCCTTCCGGGAGTGGCGCTCACAGTCCTGGCGCTGATGCTTCTTCTGCGCGAGGGACGCGCCCAGGCCGCCTGACGGAACCAATTCTCTTTGTCAGACGTTAAAACGCCGAATGCAAAGAGGGAGAGTATCAGTGCGTAACATCATCTATATCATCGGCCTTATCGTCGTCATCATCGCGGTCCTCAGCCTTGTGGGCCTCGTCTGACGCGAATTGACCGGCCAGAAAGACCTCGAACGCATCGAGGTCGAGGCCTTCGAACTGACCAAAACTTGCGATCCAGACCGATGCCTCGCGCATCGCGTCTGGTTCCAGTTTGCACCATTTCACCCGCCCGCGCTTTTCCTGGCTGATCAGCCCGGCACGGGTAAGGATCGTGAGGTGCTTCGAGATCGCGGCAAGCGACATCTCGAACGGGTCCGCCACATCCGTGACGGCCATATCGTCTTCCAGAAGCATCGTCAGAATCCGGCGGCGTGTCGGATCGGCCAGAGCGGCGAAAACAGTATCGAGATCGGGACGCATGGTTTCCCTGTTGGACGGCGTGGTCCGAAAGTCAACCAATCGGTTGAATGTGCAAAAACGCCCGATATGCCCGGACATGGGGCGCGACAGAATGGCGTTTCAGAGAATTTCGTAATTAGAACAGAGGGATGCGATCCATGCGCCCGCATTGACTCGGACGCCGCGCACCCGTAATTCGTCATCCGAGTTCTTTAGTGGGGCTGAAAGCCGTGGCCATGGCCGATCAGGACGATCACAAGGCACGTCTGGAGGCACTTGAACGCCGGCTCGCGGCCAAGCGTGCGGCGGACGCGCCCAAACCCCACATGGAAGAGCACTATTCTCAGGCGCAACATGCCTGGCGGATGGTGGTCGAGCTTGTCGCGGGGCTGGGGATCGGCTTCGTCATAGGCTACGGGCTGGACACGGTCTTGGGGACGAAACCGTTCCTGATGGTGGTGTTCACGCTGTTGGGATTTGCCGCGGGGGTCAGAACGGTGATCCGGACGGCGCAGGAATTGCAGACGCGGGCCATGGCCGATCAGGCAGGCTCTGAACGCGAAGGGGAATGACGGTGGCAGAGGAAGCAAAAGGCGGCGGTCTTGAGTTTCACCCCATGGACCAGTTTCTGGTGAAACCGCTGTTCGGCGGCGACGCCGTGCACTGGTACACGGTCACCAACGTCACGCTCTGGATGGCGATTGCCGTTCTGGCAATTGCCGCGCTGATGGTGCTTGGCACCTCGGGCCGCGCGATCGTTCCGAACCGGGTTCAGTCCATCGCCGAGCTGTTTTACGGCTTCGTCTACAAGATGGTCGAGGACGTCACGGGCAAGGATGGGGTGAAATACTTTCCCTACATCATGACGCTTTTCGTCTTCATCTTCTTCTCGAACTTCCTCGGGCTGATCCCGATGAGCTTTACGACTACCTCGCACATCGCCGTGACGGCCGTGCTGGCGATCGCGGTATTCCTGACCGTGACGATTCTTGGCTTCGTCAAGAACGGCGCGGGCTTTCTCAGCCTGTTCTGGGTGTCCGCAGCGCCGCTGGCGCTCCGCCCGATCCTCGCCGTGATCGAGATCATCAGCTACTTCGTGCGCCCTGTCAGCCACTCGATCCGTCTTGCCGGCAACATGATGGCCGGCCACGCGGTTCTGAAGGTTTTCGCCGGTTTCGCTGCCATTGCGGCGATCTCGCCGGTCTCGGTTCTGGCCGTCGTCGCGATCTACGGGCTCGAGGTTCTGGTTTCGGCCATTCAGGCCTACGTGTTCACCATCCTGACCTGCGTCTATCTGAAGGACGCGCTGCATCCGCATCACTAAGGGTCAGGCCTTAATCAAGCTACTCAACTTCCAACCGTAAGGAGACATCGACATGGAAGGCGATATCGCAAACATGGGTCAATTCATCGGCGCCGGTCTGGCTGCCATCGGTTCCGGCGCTGCCGCTATCGGTGTGGGTCACGTCGCTGGTAACTTCCTCGCGGGCGCGCTCCGCAACCCGTCGGCCGCTGCCGGCCAGACCGCGACGCTGTTCATCGGCATCGCCTTCGCAGAAGCACTGGGCATCTTCGCGTTCCTCGTGTCGCTTCTGCTGATGTTCGCCGTCTAAGCGACCATCTGACGATCCTTACGGCCGGGCAGGGGCGCCAAGCGCGCACCAGCCCGGTGTCACCGAGGTTTTACGGAGGCCATCATGGCTACCGAAACACATGGGGCGGAAGAAAGCGCATCGGGCCTTCCACAGCTCGACTTTTCGACCTTCCCGAACCAGATTTTCTGGCTCGTCGTCACGCTGATCGTGATCTATCTGATCCTCAGCCGTGTGGCGCTTCCGCGGATCGCATCCGTTCTGGCCGAGCGTCAGGGGGCGATTACCAACGATATCGCCGCAGCCGAAGAGCTGAAGCAGAAGGCCGCCGAGGCCGAAGCCGCCTATGAAAAGGCGCTGGCCGACGCACGTGCCGAAGCCGGGCGCATCGCCGCCGAGGCCAAGGCCGAAATGCAGGCCGAGGTAGATGCTGCGGTCCAGAAGGCCGACGCTGAAATCGCCGCCCGCACCGCCGAGGGTGAAGCGCGCATCGCGGAGATCCGCGACGGTGCCGCCACTGCGGTGAACCAGGTTGCCAAGGACACGGCAGAAGCCGTCGCCGCCGCGCTTGGGGTGGATGTCGATCGGGCCGCTCTGGAAGCTGCCGTCGACGAGCGGACGAAAGGATGACGCCGATGAGCCTTCGCCTGACCGCCACCCTTCTGGCCCTTGCCGCCGCGACGCCCGCGGCTGCGGCCACGAAGAACATCTTCTCGTCCGAGTTCTACAAGCTGTCGAACACGGACTTCATCGTCCTGATCGCGTTCATCGTTTTCATCGGCGTGCTGATCTACTTCAAGGTGCCCGCCATGATCGGCGGCATGCTGGACAAGCGTGCCGCTGGCATCCAGTCGGAACTGGACGAGGCTCGCGCTCTGCGGGAGGAGGCTCAGACGCTTCTGGCCAGCTACGAGCGCAAGCAGCGCGAAGTTCAGGAGCAGGCCGACCGCATCGTTGCCCAGGCCAAGGAAAGTGCCAAGGAAAGCGCCGAACAGGCCAAGGCCGACCTTGAAAAGTCGATCGAGCGCCGCCTGAAAGCCGCCGAAGACCAGATCGCCTCGGCCGAAGCCGCCGCCGTCAAGCAGGTGCGCGACGAGGCCGCCCGGGTTGCCGTCAATGCCGCCGGCGATGTGATCCAGAAGCAGCTATCCGACGCCAAGGCCGCGATCCTGGTGGACGACGCGATTGCGACCGTAAAAGCCAAGCTGCACTGACGCTCGTTGCTGGAGAGAATAGGAAAGCCCGGTCGGTGACCGGGCTTTTTTGTTTTGGGTCAGGTGCGGCAGATGCCCTATTCCGGGAGACCCGCGTCGATCCACATTTCAATCAGCCTGATCTGCTCTTCCGGCAACGGCCTACTGAGGAAAGGCATTCGTGGCTTGCTCTCGCCCCGGAGGCGCCTGATCAGCTCGCTACCGGAGACATTTCCCGCCACCAGCACGGCTCCGTTTTCGCTCCCTGCAAGCGCTGCAGAATAATCGTCCAGCAGCAGCCCCTTTGAGGCTCCTGCAACTTTCGAATGACACATCGTACAGCGCTCGGCGAAGATCTCGGCGACATCCGACCAATGCGGAGTCAGTGCGGGCTCAGCCGCGGAGGCAACCGAGGCCGTCCCGGCGAACAACGCCGAACAGATGGTCGCAACTGCCTTCATTTTCTGTGTCGACTTTCAGGGTTACGGGCCGAGAACATCCTAGCGAGGTTGTCTCGAATGCGGCAAGCCGGGCAAGCATGATGGCAAATTAAAGCGGATGCTCATTTTTTGTGCTATTCTGGTTTTTTCCAGACGCAGAAGCGCTGGTGAAATGGAACGGGGGATGAAATGCATATCAAGATGAAACTGGCAGTCTGTGTAGTATGTGCACCAACATTCGCTTTCGCCGTGGATGTGGACCTCGACGCAATGAGAGCCAGTGTCGAAAAGTACAAGGATATCAATGTGGCGCTGGCAGAAGGCTACATTACGCCTGACAACCACTGTGTCTCTGCTGAAGCTGAAGGATTGCCGCCCGAACTGGGTGCGATGGGTATCCACTACATACACCCGGCGATGCTCAAGATAACCGGCACCGAACCGAGAGTTAATGGCGAGTCGACCTATACCGACTGGGCACAACCATCGATCCTGATCTACGAACCTCAGGCGGATGGGTCGATGGAGCTGGTCGCTGTCGAGAACCTTGTATTCGAAGCCGCCTGGGAAAGTGCCGGTATGGGAGAAGCGCCGGTACTGAACGGTCGAACCTGGGATCATATGGCTGACGATCCGTCGACGGCTGGAGACGAAGCGCACGGATTCATGCCGCACTACGATCAGCACGTCTGGTTGTTCCGCGAGAATCCGATGGGTGCTCTGATGCCGTTCAATCCCAACGTCACGTGCGAGCACGCTCATAGCTGAACCCAGGATCACGGGGTAATTGCGGGAGCACTCCCGGGTGCTCTCGCAACCCGCCGGAAGCTGATGCCGGACGTAGCGGCCGGCCTGTCCCGCGTTGTTGTCCAACGGCGGCGCCCGGATTCATGCCCTCTGCGAAAGATCGGCACCGAAGACAGCGCCGTACCGACCGCCCGGGGCTGAAGTTGCGGTCTGTCGGAATTCCTTTCCATTCCTCGCCGCTCCGCCAAAGCTGCACTGCAGCACTGCCATTCGGGAGGTTGAGATGGCCGGGACACCGCTTTTGATCAAGCGCTGCGGGAGCCTGCGGTTCGGTTGCACTGAGGCGTCTGGTTGCGTGACGCTCAAAGAGGTCTGTCGGAAGCGTTTCGGCAGGTGTGAACCTTCAGTGTGCTTCAGGCATAACGTGTCCTGAAAGAGGAGCGCGGCAATCACATCGGGTCTAGCTGGATGCCTCTGTGCGTCTCCGTCCGCATGGCATTCCCGGGACCAGTGCCGTCAGAGGAACATCAACAGCAGTAAGAGCAGACCTATTCCGCTTCCGCCCGATGCTGCGTCAACCATGAGCAAGGCCGCATTGCTTTCCAGCTCGTGGCTTTCCATCGGCAGCGCACCTGCCTGATCGGCACATGGCAGCAGGGGCAGACCATCGTAAGGGTTCTCTTCTGAAAGCTCGGTTGGTGTTCCGGTGGACCAGCTCGAAATTTCGGTGGCACCGGCTTCTGTCTTGGCAAAGGCGAGACGGATGACTTCGTGAGGACTATCAAGGGAAAAGGACAGACCGTTCTCGGTCGCAGTCGGTGAAAACGCCTCGCGCACACCGATCGCATAGGTCTCCGCCTCCGGGCTTTCATCGACTGCCGCATTGTCCGCAATGCCGAAGATGGACATCCAGTCCTCGGGTGTTTCACCTGTCAGCCTTTCGGCCCAGACTTCCTTATAGACGCAGCCCAGATTCGCTATTTCAAGGTTGACCTCACCCGGTGCGCGGTCGCCGGCGGCGACAAAGACGATGAGCTTGTCTTCGTTCTCGAAGCCGTACGTCGTCGCCAGTGCTTTCGGATCATAGTCGCCATCGGAACTCAGAACGTGAGTGCCGTCGACGCTTTCGTAGATCATCTCCAGCATTTCCGCGCCGACGAAGTCGTAGGCCTCGCCACTTTCGCTCCAACTCGTCCGGCCGGGGTGAATGAGATCGGTGCCATAATGCGCAGCGGCGTCCGCACCGGCTTCTGCATAGCTTGAAAAACTCTCGAGGATATAGGCTGCATGTTCCTGACCGTAGGCGGCCTGATCGAGAGTGTCCTGCCAATAGGCTTCGAACTCCGAAGTCGTTCGGCCCTGAAGATCGACATCCGAAGCATCGAGGTCGACTCCGTGCGAGGCTTTGTATTCGAGATAGTCCTTCAGGACGCCGTTCCGCGTCAACGTGACCGTGTTCCAGGCGGAAACGAAAAGGTCGACCTCGGTTCCGGTGTCTTCATTCCATGCGTCCAGGATCAACTCGAGTTCGTCGATCCGGGAATCGATGCCCTGTGGCTGATAGGCGAAACGGTGATGTATGAGCGTGTCGACGGCCGCGCTGGAAAAATCCGAAAGAGCGTCGCGTATCTGTATATCGTCTTCCAACGTCTTACCGGCCTGGATCGCGATGGTGACGTCGGCTTCGATCAGATTCACGCTCGGATCGTTGAGCGCCTGGGCAATCTCCGTAATCATGACATCTGCGACTGCGCCATATTGGCTGGCAGCGTAAGGACCATCGAAATGCGCGTAATATTCGCTTCCGACTTCGAAGATCAGTTCCTTCGGCAAGTGTCCGAGGTCGCCGGAAAGCAGAGTCTCGAGGAAACGCGACAGGTCGGCTTGAAGTCCGGACAGATCGTCGACGTATCGGGCGGTGGGAAGAACCACGGATAGAGACGCATCCTGAGCGAGCGCAGTCTCCATCATGTCCCCGAGCGCGGGCTTGTTGTTGTCAGGATTCTGCAACCCGTCAAACTCGAAGCCGAAACGGTCGTCCCGTATTTCCGCGAGGGTTCCGCCCGGCCACACGATCAGGCCGACATTCGTATCTTCTGTCTGGTCGAGAAAACGCTGCACATTGCGATAGCTGATATATCGCACTCCGAAGAGCTGGTCGGTTAGGGCTTCGGTGGGATTTGCATAGGAGCCCGTACCGGTCGTCAGCTGCACAGCCAGCGGCATGTAATTCACTCCGATCGTGGGCGCGTAGGTTTTTCGCGATCGTTCGAACGCGGCAGAGTAGTCATGTGCCGAGTGCCGGCACGATCATCGCCCTCACCCAAGTGAAAGGCGGGCACGTATCGACCGGGGCCTGACCGAGAAGCGCGAGAACCCGAGAGACAGACCACGCTTCGAATTGGAATGCCGCAAAGACATCCGGGAACTCAGGCTGCGAGCGCAGGGCTAAATGAAATGATCTTGGTTTGCGGCCTGCTGTTGGTTCGCATGGATGCCGCACCTTGCGACGCGGTGAAGGCCGCGTCGCTCACTTCGGATCTGAAGGACCCGTACTGGATAGCGTTCAAGGCGATCAGTCGGCGCCGACGGGCTTTGAGGATGATTTCGGATTCCATACTTTTTACTCCTTCACTTGCTGCCCTTTTATCCTGCCACAGAAAGCGCTCTCAGCGGTGAGAGCGGGAGTATCGTTTCGGGGAAAGAGGGATAGGGGTGGTGCCAACAGGGATATGAGTCCAACCAAAAGGAGGAGTGGCTCGTGATCTTCCTTGATCTCAGGATGGTGTCCCCGTCGGTCTTGCCGACGTTCACGCCGGAAATCCGCCGCCGACAGAATTCCTTTTCTTTCCAAGCCACGACGCCTAAGCTGCACTGCAGCACTGCCATTCGGGAGGTTGAGATGGCCGGGACACCGCTTTTGATCAAGCGCTACGCGAGCCGGCGGCTCTATAACACCGAGACGTCGGATTACGTGACGCTGGAAGATATCGCGGGGTTCATCCGCGACGGGCGCGAGGTGCAGATTGTGGACCTCAAGTCGGGCGACGACCTGACGCGGCAGTACCTGCTGCAGATCATCGCGGAGCATGAGAGCCGCGGCGAGAACGTGCTGCCTCTGGATGTGCTGACCGACCTCGTGCGGTCCTACACGACGCAGGCGCAGTCGGTGGTGCCGCAATTCCTCGCCATGAGCTTCGAGATGCTGCGCGACGGGCAATCTAAGATGATCGAGGGCATGACCAGCCCGATGAGTTCGATGCCAGGCTTCGAGGCGATGAAGGCGCAGCAGGCGGCCTTCATGAAGGCGATGACCGGTGGCTTCGCCGGCCCGTGGGGCGCGTCGGGACCCACGCCCGATGACGACGAGGACGACGACAAGCCCGACGCGCAAAGCGAACTGGATGCGATCCGCACGCAGCTTGCTGCGATGCAAGAGCAACTGTCCAAGATGGGCGGGAAGAAGGGCGGCTGACCGCCGCCCCTTCGCTTACCGGAAGATCGAGCGGACCGAGTCCGCCAGAAGCTGCACCACGACCGCCTCGCTGAGATAGCCGGTCTCGGGCAGGTTGCGCGCAGCCTGATAGCGGCGGAGCGCGCGACGCGTGTCATCATCGAAGACCCCGTCCACCGAACCCGGCCGCAGGTCGAGCGAGGCGAGGCGCTGCTCGATCAGCCGCCGGGACTGGGCCGAGAGGTTCAGAGCCTGTTCCTCGGCTGCGGCGCGGCGTTGGGTGTCGGATTGCGCGGCGGCGGACTCCAGCTCGCGGATGCGCGCCTCCGCCTCGGCGCGGAAGGCACCGTCCGGCTGAACCTCCAGATAGTCGCGATAGGCCTGCGGGCTGTCCTGCGAGCGCGCCTCGTCCCAGAGCTGTCTGTCGAGCGCCGAGGCATTGGCGCGCTTGGACTGTTCGATCCTGTCAAGCTCGGCGCGGGCCTCTTCCGCGAACTCGCCGTCAGGGAAGCGTTCCAGATAGGCGGTCAGCCCCGCCTCGTCGCCAGCGGCGCCGGTTTCCTGCCAGAAGGCGCGGTCGGCGGCCAGTTGCTCCTGCCGGCGGCGCTCGGCCTCGATTTCAAGCTCGACCGCGCGGCGTTCGGCCTGCGCGTCCAGCCGTGTGATCTGGTCCCGCGTGAGGAAGCCGGTGGCATCAAGGCCGTTCGCCTCTTGCCACGCGCCGATGGCCCCCCGCGTTCCGCGTCCGAAGATGCCGTCAATGCCGCGCGTGTTGTAGTCGAGCAAGGACAGGTCGCGCTGAATCTCACGCCGCGCATCGCGGGAGAGATCAAGCGCCGCCTCTTCGCGTTCCGCCCGCGCCTCGGGTGTGTCGACAAGGGCGTCGATCCGGGTCTCGGCCATGATGCGGAACTGCCCGTCCGGGAAGGCGTCGAGATAGGTGCGATACGCTTCTGCCGTCCCGGCGGCGTCGGCCTCGCGCCAGGCGCGGATGTCGGCGCGGGTCTGGTCGGCATCGGGCTCGGGCGCGGGGGCGGGCGGCTCGGGCCGGGGGCGCGCGACTTCGGTCAGGAACGCCTGACCGTCGGCCAGAAAACCGCTGACGGTCAGGTCGGCGTCTTCGGCAATTGTGTCAAGCGCCGCGCCGGGGCGGGCCAGCGGTCCGGAGAGAAAGCGTGCGACGTCGCGCGGTGTTCCTTCCAGAACCGTGACCCCCTGCGGGATATCCAGTGCCCCCGTCCCGATAGACAGAAGCGGGCCGAAATCGCCCGCCGTGCCGTCCGTGGCGAGGATCAGAAGCGCCTGTCCCGGCTTTTCTGCCAGATAGGCCATCACCGTGCTGAGTGGCAGCGATGCGCCGGGCAGCGTGGCGAGCGGTTCGGGGCCGGTATCGGTCGGCAGAAAGTAGGTCTCGGTCGAGGAGGCGACGAAACGGCCCGAGAGCACGACCAGAAGCCGGTCGGCGGCGCTGGCCATCTGGCCGAACTCGCTGAGGGCGGAGAGTGTCTCGTCACGGTTGCCATCGGCGAGGGACAGCACCGTCACGCCGGCGGCGGCGAGGCGCCCGGTCGCGTCGGCGGGTTCGTCACCGCGTCTGACGTCGCTCGCCCGCCGGTAATCCTCGTTGGCAAGGACGAGCGCCAGCGGATCGGCGGCGGCGGCGAAGGGCAGGCCCAGCACAAGGCAGAGAGCGGCGGAAGCGGTCAAACCGTATTTCATCGTCAAACCTTTCTATCTGTCCCCAGCCTAGCGTGCGGGCAGGCAAAGGGGAGGGGCAGGCGCAGCGCATCGGCGGAAGATCGCCCTTGAAGCCCGGTCGCCATGGCCCATTATGCGTTACAACCCGAAGCAGGAGAGTGCGTTCCAATGAATATCGAGTTGCTCAAGGCCCTTTGCGAAACCCCCGGCGTGCCCGGTCACGAGGAGCGGGTGCGCGACCTGATTCGGGCCGAGGTGGAGGATCTGTTCGACGATATTCATGAGGACCCGATGGGTTCGCTCCACTGTGTGCGGAAGGGCGAGGGCGATGCGCCCGAGCGGATCATGCTCCTCTGCCACATGGACGAGATTGGGTTTCTGGTCAGCCACATCACGGACAAGGGGTTCCTCTACCTTCAGCCGGTGGGCGGCTTTGACCCGAGGAACCTGTTCTCGCGCCGGGTTCTGGTGTCGACGGCGGATGGCGACATCAAGGCGGTGATGAACCCGGGCGGGCGGCCCGTGCATATCTCCAGCCCCGAAGACCGCAAGAAAATCCCGCAGCCCCACGAGTTCTTCGTGGATACGGGCCTTGGGGAGGAGACCAAGGAAAAGGTTCGCGTGGGCGACATGGTCACCATGGACGAGCCGTTTCTGGAGCTGGGCGACAAGGTCGTGTCCAAGGCGCTGGACAACCGGGTGGCCTGCTGGCTGGGTATCGAGGCCGCGCGGGGTCTGGGCAAGGGCAGGACCAAGGCGGAAATCCACGTGGTTTTCACCAGCCAGGAAGAGGTGGGTCTGAGGGGCGCGCGGACGGCGGCCTATCATGTAAAACCCGATATCGGCATCGGGATCGACGTAACGCTCTCCTGCGACACGCCTGGCGTTCCCGAGCAGGACCGGACCACGACGCAGGGCGAGGGCTTTGGCCTGCACCTGAGGGACGGGTCCTTCATCGCCGACAAGAAGCTGGTCGAGGAAATCGCCGGCATCGCCGAGAAAGAGGGCATCAAGTATCAGCGCACGATGCTCCGGTCAGGCGGTCAGGACGGCGCGGCGGCCCAGCAGGCGGCGGCAGGTGCACGCGCCGTGGGGATCGTGGTGGGCACGCGTTATATCCACACGGTCACCGAGATGATCCACAAGAGTGACCTTGAGGCTGCGCGGGACATTCTGGTGGCGTTTCTGAAGTCGCGGTGAGGGGGGCTGGGATCCGAAGCCCCCTGTCTGGGCAGGTCAGATTTCCAGAACAAGAGGGCAGTGATCCGACACTTCGGGATCGGATATTACATCGAAGCCCTTCACGTCCTCTTCCCGGTCGATAAGCATATAGTCGGCAAACCTTCCTGGTTTGCTGTAATGCGACGTTCGTGTGCTGTCGAAGCCGCGCCCCGTAACCAGTTCGTTCAGTTCTGCATCGCGGAGGATCGAGAGCGTTGCGCTGTCCGGTTCGACGTTGAAGTCACCGCAGATCACCGTCAGGTCATTTTCTCCGGCGAGTTGGCGCGAGAGCTCCAGCAACTTGCACGCCTGATCTTCGCGTTCCGGCGTATCCATCTTGCCGTTCAGATCCCGCAGCCCGTGCATATGGGTGATGCTCACGGCCCGATCGCCGCCATAGTCCCAGACCCGCACCCCATGGGCGCTGCGCGAGCGGGGGTGCTCGCCGTATCCCGCAGGTGAGTAATCCTTGTGAACGAACCCCTGGACCTGTCCGATGATCGGAAATGACCGATGCACGTAGGTTGCAAGGCCCCATTGCGATGAGATCGACACATCGTCGTCCCAAAGAACGCCCTGTGCAGCGGGGCAGAAGACCGCGACATGTTCCGGCAAAGCGTTCGAGACATCGCGAAACAGGTTGGCGCGTTGCGGAAGAACGTGATCCCCGTCCCGATAGGTGAGCCAGTCCTTTGTCGACTGTGGGCTGTGTATCACCTCTTGCAGACATAGAATGTCGGGCGCCGTCTCTGCGAGCTAGGGCAGAAGCGCTTCATGGAGTTTTCCACCCCATCCGTTCAGACACATGATTTTCAATGCGTGATCCTTTTCCGGCAGCGAACACTTGCAACACCGATGGCACTTGGCAAGTCGGGCTTGAAACCGGCGCTGCCTGCGATTGTCGGGCGAGCCGTCGGCACGTTGTCACCCCGCGACCGGTATCTCCCTAATCACTCGCGCCGGGTTCCCGGCCGCGAAGACGCGGGGTGGGAGCGAGCGGGTGACGACTGCGCCCGCGCCTACGGTGGTACCGTCCCCGATGGTAACGCCGCCGAGGATGATCGCACCCGCCCCGATCCAGCATTGCTTGCCGATCGTGATAGGCTTGTTGATGCTGATCCCCGCCCTGAAGGCGCCGGTCTCGGGGTCGGTGATCACGCGCTCTTCCGGCAGAAGCGAGTGGCCCGCGGTGATCAGCATCACGTTGGGCGCGATCAGCGTCTCGTCCCCGATGCGGATATCGGCGCCGTCCATGAAGGTGATGTTGGAATTGATCAGGCAGCGGTCACCGACGAAGATGTGTTTTCCGTATTCCCAGTGGATAGGCGGGTTGAAGAAGCTCTCCCCGAAGGCGCCAAGGGCATCGCGCAGCATCTGGCGGCGGACTGCGGGGTCGATGCCCGATCCCGCGGTTTCGTTGATGCGGCGGTTCCGCTCGGAGGCTTCCGCTTGCAGGCGAAAGATCTCGGGGTCCGGGTTGCTATAGGGCAGGCCCGCGCGCATTTTCTCGAATTCCGTCATCGCGTCGGTCATGTCGTCGCCCCTTCTCCTGCGTTCCCGCACAGGCCGACAGTATTCTGGCGAAGCGCGGATGGAATTGCACGATGCAAAAGCGCGTCGTTTTGGATAGTGTTGGCTTGCACTGAAACGAGACGACCCATGGCGCAGTCAGACGACGACAAGATCCAAGGCCGCATTCACGGCCCCCAGCACGAAGCGGAGGAAGAGAATATCTTCCTGCGGCTCGTTTACATGATCCTGATTGCGGTCATGATTTCCTTTGCTCAGACCATCCTTGGCGTGCTGACCGTGATCCAGTTCGTGATCATGCTGATTAACCGGAAAGAGCCGAACGAGCGGATTGCAGAGGTGGGTACCGATCTGGGGGTCTGGGTCGCGAAGGCCGCGCGCTATCAGACGGCGGCGAGCAACGTCAAACCCTGGCCCTGGACCGAGCTGGACTAGGGGCCGCGACGTCCGCGCCCTGTGGCCACGAAAAAAGGGCGGGGTTTCCCCCGCCCATTCAAACCTGTCACACGAGGGTGCGTCAGTTGAAGCTGTAGACCAGTGAAACACCGAAAGTGTTGTCGGTGCTTTTCGAATTGTCCGCCGGATCGGTGTGGAACTCGGTCAGGACGCTTGTCCGGAGTGCGAGCGTGTCTGTCATCGAGACGCTCACCGCCAGATCGTTGAAAACGACCGTGTCGGATTCCGACGCCACGATATCGGTGTCGTTGGTCAGCCACACGGTTTCGCTGAGACGGTTGGCATAGTCGGACGACAGTCCAAGCGCGCCTTCGCTGATATTGGCGTCGGCAACGTCGCTGAGGTCCGCGAAGCGGTAGCCGGGGCCACCCTGAACCGACCACTGGGTGTCGGCAGTGTTCACGACGCGGTAGCCCAGGCCGAAGCTGACGAAGGTGTCGCTTTCGAAGGACGAGAACTCGTCCACGGCGCCCTGGATTTTGGCGAAGCCGAAAGTGCGCGTGTTCAGGTCACGGGTATATTCGAGACCGTAGAACAGGTCTTCCTTGGTCCTGGAGCCGGCGGTGTCGCCATAGGCATAGTTCAGCGCCAGGTTGACGCCGTTGACGCCACGAACCCAGTTCAGGTCTGCGCCGATGCCGACGTCGGATTCTTTCGTGTTGCCGCTGGACGCGGTGCCACGGAGGGCGAAAGAGCCGGTGAAGCCGTCCGGGCGGCCTTCGTTGCCGAAGCGGTCGAGATCGCGTTCTGCGTCATCTTCGATGGCTTCGATGAGATCTTCATTCAGGTCGTCGGCCACATTGGTGCCGGTGAAGACCGTCTGAGCGAAGCCAGCATTGGTCAAAAGCACCACACCTGCGACCGCGCCGAGCGCGATGCGATAAGAAGTGTTCATGTTACATTTTCCTGAGAGTAGAGCGGAACTGTTCCGCTTGGGATAGAGCGGAACCGTTCCGCTTGCAGGTCAGATACACCCTTTTGGCCCCCGCGCGAGGGATCACCTCTTGCCTGCGTCGCTCAGCGGACCCTGGTCGGCATTTCCGTCACATAATCAAGATTATTGCGCCTCATTTTCTGAGGAAAGTCGCGACGGCTTCATGTGAATGCTGCGGCGCAGAAATTATTTTCAGGAGGCTCTTGAAAGCGGGCCAGGGGCACATGTGCCCTGGGAGCCCCAAACGAAAAACGCCGCCCGGTGGGGCGGCGTTTCCGAGTCGGCTGGCAAGTGGCTCAGAAGCCCAGGCCCTCGTACTTTTTCTTGAACTTCGACACGCGGCCGCCGGTGTCCATCAGGCGCGACGAGCCGCCGGTCCATGCGGGGTGGACGGTGGGGTCGATGTCGAGCGAAAGCTGGTCGCCCTCGGCGCCCCAGGTCGACTTCATCTGGACGACGTCGCCATTGGTCATCTTGACGTCGATGATGTGGTAATCGGGATGAATGTCTTTTTTCATCGTCTCTGCTCCTTACGCGTCTGCGTTCAGCGGCTTGTAGCCGGTGTCTTCCGCGATACGGGCCGATTTGCCGCGACGCGAACGGAGATAGTACAGCTTGGCGCGGCGGACGCGGCCACGGCGCACGACGGTGATCGAGTCGATATTGGTCGAGTGCAGCGGGAACACACGCTCGACGCCTTCACCGAACGAAATCTTGCGGACGGTGAACGATCCGGCAATGCCCGCGCCGTTCTTGCGGCTGATGCAAACGCCTTCGTAGTTCTGCACGCGGGTGCGCGTGCCTTCCGTCACCTTGTAGCCGACGCGGATGGTGTCACCCGCTTTGAAATCCGGAATGTCCTTCCCGAGCTGGGCTACCTGCTCGGCTTCCAATTCAGCGATCAGGTCCATCTGATCCACTCCTATCTTGCCCCCGGTTGATCCGGAGAGGTCTGGTGCCGCCTCAGAGCTCCGTGCCTTGGATCGGGTCCGCATGTGCGCCCGACGGAGGTTCAGGTCGTCGTTCCTTGTTCAGCCGTATCCTGTCCGCGTTGGTCCAAAGGCGAGGGCCGCGAAATAGATGACGGGTCCACTGGCCTGATTCAGGCGTGAACCCGCGCCGTATAAGGGCAGTCGTCCCATGGATCAAGGGGTTTGGCCCCTAGTCCGCGTAGGAATAGTCCAGCCGGGGAGGGCGGAGGTGCAGGCCCTTGTCGGGGCTGAAGGCAAAGGCCGAGGTATAGCGCCGCGCGCCCTGGTCGGGGGCGGGTCCTGTCCGGGCCAGAAGGCCTTTGGGACGGGGCAGCTTCGGCAGGTTGCGGCGCTTCTCGATCCGCTCGATATCGCGGATTACCTCGCGGTCGCCATAGCCTTCTATGGACCGGAGGAACCGGCCGGATGCGATCGAATGAAGCGCATAGAAGTCGGAGTTGTAGCGCCGCACGACACGGACGAAGGCGGCAACCGTATCGCCGTCGCGTTCGGCTACCGCGTGGTCGAGCCGTTTGTGATAGACGAAACCCCGGATGAAGTCGGACGCGGTGGCCTTGTCGCACTGGGGCTGGGCGAGAATCCAGAAGGCGGCCTTGAGCCGTCCGCCCCGTTCGATCCCGTCTGGATTGGCGGCGATTGCGTGCCAGAGCTCGGCATCGGCATCGGGCTGCCCCTTCAGGAAAGGCCCCCAGCCATTGGCCAGCAGGTGGTTCATCGAGCCGCCGCCGATCTCTTTGAGCCACGCCTCGTAGGCGGCGCGCTCGGCGGCGCGGGCGGCGTACCAGGCATCTACCTTTTCTCTCAGCCCGGTGAAACGTGTGCGGTCCTCGATATCGCGAAGGTATTTCGCACGCGGCTTCTGCCGGTCGTCGCCAGAAGGGTCGGCGTACATGTAGAGCGCGTAGATTGAGCGGACTTCGTCATCCGACAGTGCTCTGTCGGGAGCATCCTTCGTCCAGCTTCGGCGGAGTTTGTCGATTGCCTCGGCAACGAGGCGGCGGGGGTGGTCGGCGGCAAGATGTTCGGTCCCGTCCGCAGACAGCGCCGGTTCGCGTTCCATCGTCATGCGGCGGGCGCGCTTGAGGCGTCGCCGCGACCCCGGCACCATCAGGCCCAGCCGGCCATGCCGGACCTGCCACCAGAAGCGCAGCTTCCGAAGTGCGAGCGCCAGAAGGACAAAGGCGGCGACAAGCGGTCCGACCATGACAGGGCTGAGCGCGCCCTCGGCCAGAAGGCCGAACGCGACGATCAGGGCGGCGAAAGAGCAGGCCGCGAAGATGTAATCGACGAGAACACGCACCGGTCCTGAATCCCCTTGTCAGCCCCAAGGATGACAGCGAAACCGGGCAGAAATTTGGCTTCGGCGCTATTTACGAAGTTTTTCGTAGGCTTCCCAAAGGTCAGGCCGTCGCTCGCGGGTCAGACGCTCGGCTTCGTCCTGGCGCCAGGCGGCGACCTTGCCGTGATCCCCGGACGTCAGCACCTCGGGAATGGTCAGGCCCTGCCACGTGGCGGGGCGGGTGTATTGCGGGTGTTCCAGAAGACCGTTGGAGAAACTTTCCTCTTCGGTCGAGGCGGCATTACCGAGAATGCCGGGACGCAGCCGCACCGACGCGTCCAGCATCGCCTGCGCCGCGATCTCGCCCCCCGTCAGGACGAAATCCCCGAGAGAGACTTCTTCGATCCGGTGGTGGTCGAGCACGCGCTGGTCGACCCCCTCGAAGCGCCCGCAGATCAGCGTGACGCCATCCGCCGCGGCCCATTTGCGTGCGGTGGTCTGCGTGAACGGCTTGCCGCGCGGGCTGAGATAGACGAGCGGCCAGCGCGCCCGGTCGTCCGGCCTGCCCTGCATCGCCATGCGGATGGCGCGAGACAGAATATCGGCGCGGAGCACCATGCCGGCGCCGCCGCCCGCCGGCGTGTCATCGACGTTGCGGTGCTTGCCCTCGCCAAAGAGGCGAAGGTCGATGGGATCGAGCCGCCAGAGCCCCTGATCCAGCGCCTTGCCCGTCAGCGACAGGCCGAGCGTGCCGGGGAACGCCTCGGGGAAGAGCGTGATGACCTTGGCGGTCCACGCGCCTTTCAGTGCCGGGCGGTCGGCCATCAGGTCGCGCGGCTGGATCGACGCGCCGATGGTCAGGCGGCCGTGGGATTTGCCGGGGCCGGTCACTCGAACAACCCCTCGGGCGGGTCGGCGACGATCCGGCCCGCGGTCAGGTCGACCGTGGGCACGGCAGCCTTGGTGAAGGGCAGGAGGACGGGTTGCTTCAGCCCCTTGCCCGCCACTTCCAGAAGATCGCCCGCGCCGTGATTGAGCACCGCCTTGACGCGGCCCAATTCGGCCCCGCCGGTATCCACCACGGTCAGACCGATCAGGTCGGCGTGGTAGAACTCGTCATCCGGCAGGGCAGGCAGACGGTCGCGCGGGGCATAGAGCCGCGTGCCGCGCAGGGCATCGGCGGCCTCTTTCGTGGCCACGCCCGTCAGGCGCGCGGCAAACCCCGCCTTGACGGGACGCGTCAGGCGCACCTCCCACGATGCCGCCCCGTCCTCGGACGAGAGCGGCCCGTAGGTCGCGATGTCTTCGGGCTCGGCGCAGAAGCTTTTCAGCCGCACCTCGCCCTTGACCCCGAAGGACCCCGCGATTGCGCCGACGCAGACCCGGTCAGCCATGAGATGCCCGGCTTATTCCGCGGTCTCTTCGGCGGCGGCTTCCTCGGCAGGAGCTTCCTCGGCCGGGGCTTCCGACGCGGCAGCGGCCTTGGCGGCTTTCTCTTCAGCGCGCTCTTCGGCCTTCTTGCCCGGCTTCGCCTTGTTCGGGTTGTTGCGCTCGGTCTTTTCGCGGACGCCGGCGGCTTCCAGCATGCGGGCGATCCGGTCGGTCGGCTGTGCGCCCTGACCCAGCCAGTACTCGACGCGCTCCATGTTCATCTTGACGCGGTCTTCGCTGTCCTTCGGCAGAAGCGGGTTGTAGGTGCCCAGCTTCTCGATGAAGCGGCCATCGCGCGGCATACGGCTGTCGGCGGCGACGATCGAGTAGTGCGGGCGCTTTTTCGAGCCACCGCGGGCAAGACGGATTTTCATAGCCATGGTATTGATCCTTCTGGTTTATTTCTGCTGTTGCTTGTGATGTTGGATGACTTCCTGAATGATGAAATTCAGGAATTTCTTTGCGAACTCGGGATCGAGATCGGCTTCTTGCGAAAGCCATTCGAGGCGTTCGATCTGTTTGGCCTCGCGGGCCTTGTCCGATGGCGGCAGGTCGTGCTCGGCCTTGAGCCGGCCAACCGCCTGGGTGTGCTTGAACCGCTCGGCGAGCGTATAGACGAGGATCGCGTCCAGCCGGTCGATGCTGTCGCGATGGTTTGCGAGGATTTCGGCTGCGCGTGTAGAGGCGTCAGTCATGCGGTATCTCCATGCCGCCAGACGCTGATCTGGCCATATTGATTGAGGAGCGCGGCTGCGGCTGCGTCATCGCGGCGGGCGCCCAGACGCGACGCCAGCCGGTCGGAGGCCACGTTGTCGGGCGCGACGTAGCTGACAAGCGCGCCGTCCCCGAGAAGAGCAAGACCGTGGTCGCGGGCGGCGGTCGCGGCTTCGGTGGCGAAGCCCTGTCCGCGGTACTCGGGCAGAAAGAGCCAGCCAAGCTCGGGCTCGGCATCGTCCCACTCAAGACCCACATGGACAAAGCCGGCCACGCCGCCGGTATCGCGCAGGACCACCGTCCAGAGCCCGTGACCGTGCAGAAGCCAGCCGGCGGTATAGACGCAGAAGCTCTCCCACGCCTCTTCCTCGGTGAAAGGGCCGCCAAGATGCCCTTTCTCGTCCTGGGCGAGAAGGTCGTTCCAGACCGGAAAATCCGAAAGCCGGGGCGCCCGCAGGACGAGGCGCTCGGTCTCGAAGGCCGGCAGCGTTGCGGCGTTTCGGGTGGCGGCGTCCGCGGCGGCGCCGGCGGGGGGCGTCAGGCAACGGCGGCTCATTGCAGCGCCTCCGGGGCCGGGTGAACCCAGATGTCGAGCGTGCCGAAGACCGGGTGAACGAAGGGCTTCTCGTTGGTGCAGCCAAGACGTTCGGCCAGTCGGATCGAGCGGTCATTGTCCGGCATGATCAGGCTGACGATCCGGTCCCAGCCAAGGGTGCGATAGGCATAGTCGCGCGTGGCGCGCGCCGCCTCGGCGGCGATCCCGCGTCCTTCACCTGCCTCGTAAAGAGACCAGCCGATTTCCGCCTCGGGCCAGTCCATGGGGTGGTAGATACCGACGACGCCAAGGGGCGCGTCAGTGTCCTTGTCGGCCACCATCCAGCGGCCATAACCGCGCAACTGCCACTGGCCGATGATGCCTTCCAGATGGTGAAAGCTGGACGGTGCGTCATAGGGGCCGCCCACGCCTTTTGAGCGCTCGGAGGCGCGGAACGCGATATGAGCGTCAAGGTCCGACGCCTTTGGCAGGCGCAACCGGAGACGCTCGGTTTCGATTTCCGGGATGCGGAAGGCGACGGTCATTGCAGCCGCTCCGGGGCAGGGTGGCGGTAGACCACGTGATTGGCAAAGGGCGCGGCGGGTGCGCTATCGTCCGGGCGGGCGCCGAG
The DNA here is from genome assembly GCF_009830125.1 of Kangsaoukella pontilimi. Taxonomy (GTDB): domain Bacteria; phylum Pseudomonadota; class Alphaproteobacteria; order Rhodobacterales; family Rhodobacteraceae; genus Kangsaoukella; species Kangsaoukella pontilimi. Next base: position 227,418 of record NZ_WUPT01000003.1, read on the forward strand.
GCGCTCGGCCACGCGGATCGACGGAGCGTTGTCCCGCGCAATATAGCTGACCAGCGTCGGCGCGCCGAAATCGTCGAACGCCCAGTCCCGGACCGCCGCCGCGCCTTCGGTGGCGAAGCCCTGTCCTTCGGCCGGTTCCATGACCAGCCAGCCCAGTTCAAGCTCGGGGAAATGGGGCGGCTTGCCGACGCTGATCTGGCCGACCAGCGCACCAGTCTCACGCTCTACCATCGCGAAGGCGCCGTGGCCCAGAAGAGTCCAGCCTGCAACGTCCTTGCAGAAATGGCCCCACGCCGCGCGCGCATCGCAGGGCCCGCCCATCGCGACAGTCCTGTCCGAGGCCCAGAACGCGGCATAGGCCTCGAAATCACCGATTTCGTGGCCACGGAGCGTCAGGCGCTCGGTCTCGAGGACCGGGATATCGGGCACTTGGAAGGTCACTTCTTCTTTCCGAAGCCGCTCAGGCCGGGGGGAAGCTGCGTGCCGCCGCCCATGCCGGGGAAGCCGCCGGGCATCTTGGCCATCTGCGCCTGCGCCGCTTCGATTTCGGCCTGGCTGGGCATGCCGCCGCCGGGCATCCCGCCCTTGCCGCCGAACATGCCGCCCAACTGGCGCATCATGCCTTTTTTACCCATCTTCCCCATCTTCTTCATCATGTCCGCCATCTGACGGTGCATCTTGAGAAGCTTGTTGAGGTCGCTGACTTCCATGCCCGCACCCGCCGCGATGCGCTTCTTGCGGCTGGCCTGCAGAAGGGCCGGATTGGCGCGCTCCTTCTTGGTCATGGATTGGATCAGAGCGATCTGCTGGCGGAGAATCTTGTCGTCGAACCCGGCCTGATCCATCTGGGCCTTCATCTTGCCCATGCCCGGCATCATTCCCATGATGCCTTCCATGCCGCCCATCTTGAGCATCTGTTCGAGCTGGCCCCTCAGGTCGTTCATGTTGAACTGGCCCTTCTGGAAGCGCTTCATCATGCGCTCGGCCTGCTCGATCTCCAGCGTTTCCTGCGCCTTCTCGACCAGCGCTACGATGTCGCCCATGCCAAGGATACGGCCCGCGATACGCTCGGGCTCGAAGGTCTCGATGGCGTCCATCTTCTCGCCGAGGCCGACGAAACGGATGGGCTTGCCCGTGATCGCGCGCATCGACAGCGCCGCCCCGCCCCGCCCGTCGCCATCCATCCGGGTCAGGACCACGCCGGTCACGCCGATCTTGTCGTCGAATTCGGTCGCGACGTTGACGGCGTCCTGGCCGGTCAGACCGTCGACCACCAAAAGCGTCTCGCGCGGGTTGGCCACGTCACGGACGGCGGCGGCCTGGGCGATCAGCTCCTGGTCGATATGGAGGCGGCCCGCCGTGTCGAGCATGTAGACGTCGTAACCGCCCAGACCCGCCTGGGTCTTGGCGCGCCTGGCGATCTGGACCGGGTCCTCGCCCTTGACGATGGGAAGCGTATCGACGCCGATCTGCTGGCCGAGGATGGCAAGCTGCTCCATCGCCGCCGGACGGTTGGTGTCGAGCGAGGCCATCAGCACGCGCTTGCCCTCGCGCTCTTTCAGGCGCTTGGCAAGCTTCGCGGTGGTGGTGGTCTTGCCCGAGCCCTGCAGGCCGACCATCAGGATCGGTGCGGGCGGGTTGTCGATCTTGAGCGCGCCGGGGTCCGCGTCGCCCTTCAGCACATGGACCAGCTCGTCATGGACGATCTTGACCACCTGCTGGCCCGGTGTGACCGACTTGGTGACGGCCTGGCCGGTGGCTTTTTCGCCCACGGCCTTGACGAAATCGCGCGCCACGGGCAGCGAGACGTCGGCTTCCAGAAGCGCGACCCGCACCTCGCGGAGGGCCGTCCTGACGTCGTCCTCGGAAAGCGCGCCCTGCTTGGTCAGACGGTCGAAGACGCCTGAGAGGCGGTCTGACAGGTTCTCGAACATCTCTCACGGCTCCTTCGCGCCCATTGGTCCCTGGCCCGGAGATAAGCACCGGACCGCTAAACGCCAAACGCCCCCATGGGCGCGACGCGCTGATGGGGGGCGATCCCTGAACGCAGGGACCGGGAGGCTGACGTTCATCTCCCGGAAGTGGGGCGGGATTAAGCGACGGGCGCTGCTCTGTCAAGCAAACGCTGCGCCCGGCCCGGCCCGCCGGGGCTCTGCCCCGGACCCCAGGATATTTCCGAACAGGCGAAGACAATTTGACTCAAATTGTGCCTTCTTCTTTTCAGAAATACTCTCGGGGAGGTCCGGAGGGGTGAAACTCCTCCGGTCGGTCGGACCGCGCAGCGGTTCGAAACCGGATCAGGCGACGAGCGCCTCGGCTTTTTTGAGATCGACCGAGACGAGCTGGCTCACGCCCTGTTCGCTCATGGTCACGCCGAAGAGGCGGTCCATCCGGGCCATGGTCACCGCGTGGTGCGTAATGATCAGGAAGCGGGTGTCGGTCCTGCGGCACATCTCGTCCAGCATGTCGCAGAAGCGGGTCACGTTGGCGTCGTCGAGAGGCGCGTCGACCTCGTCGAGGACGCAGATCGGCGCGGGGTTTGCAAGGAACACACCGAAGATCAGCGCCAGCGCCGTCAGGGTCTGCTCGCCGCCCGAGAGGAGCGAAAGAGTGGCCAGTTTCTTGCCCGGCGGCTGGCACATGATCTCAAGTCCCGCTTCCAGCGGGTCGTCGCTTTCGACCAGCACCAGCTTGGCCTCACCGCCACCGAAGAGGTGTTTGAAGAGCATCCCGAAATTCGAGTTCACCTGTTCGAAAGCCGTCAGCAGCCGTTCGCGGCCTTCCTTGTTCAGGCTGGCAATGCCCGACCGCAGCGCGCGGATCGCTTCTTCCAGATCGGCCTTCTCGGTGACGAGTGTGTTGTGCTCTTCCTCGACCTCTTTCGCGTCCTCCTCGGCGCGGAGGTTCACGGCGCCCAGTGCGTCACGCGCGCGGCGGAGGCGCAGCACCTCTGCCTCGGTCCGGTCGGCGGCGGGCAGCGTGGCGGGGTCGGCGCCGATACCTTCGAGAAGCGCCTCGGGTGTCGTGTCCATGTCTTCCCGGATACGTTCGGCAGCGGCCTCGACCGTCTCGCGGGCGGCCTCGGTCCGGGCCTCTGCGGCGGCGCGGCGTTCGCGGGCCTCGGAAGCGGCGCGTTCGGCCTCGCGCTCGGCGGTCTTGGCGTCGCGCTCGGCGGTCTCGGCCAGCGCCAGCGCGTCGGCGGCCCTGGCCCGGCGCGTCTCTGCCTCGGTCAGGGCGTCGGCAGAGGTGGCGCGGTCTTTGGCGATCTGGTCCGGCACCAGCCGCGCCTCGGCCAGGTCGGCCTCGGTCGATGAGCGGCGCTCGGTCAGTTCCGCGATCCGCGTGCCGGCGCTGTCGAGCCGCTTCTCCCAGGTCGCGCGCTCCTTGCCGATGTCTGAAAGGCGGCGGGCGCGGGCCTCGCCTTCGCGCTTCAGCTCATCGGCGGCGGACCGTCGGGCCATCATCGTCATTCGCGCGGCTTCGACCGTCATCTTCAGGTCGTCGGCCGTGGCGCGGAGTGCGTCGAGATCGTCGAGGCCTTCGAGACCGCGCTCGGCCTCGGTCAGAGCGGCGCGGGCGGCGGTGGCCTCGTCCCCGTGGCGGGTCACGGCAAGTTCCGCCGCCTCTTTCTTGCCGGAGGCGATGTTGCGGTCGGCCTCGGCCCGGCTGAGCGCGCGGGAGGCTTCGGTCAGCGCGTGGTCGGCCTCGCGCCGGGCGGTGCGGGCGCGGGCCACGTCGGCGGAGGCCGCTTCCAGCGCGTGTTTCAGGTGGTCATGGGCGCGGGTCGCGCCGTCGGCGCGGGCTGTGGCGGCTTCGAGATCCTGCTTGAGCGCTTCGAGCCGGTTCAGTTGCTGCAGGCGAAGCGCGGCGGCGGATGGGGCATCGCCCGCGCCCGAGCGGAAACCGTCCCACCGCCAGAGATCGCCCTCGACCGAGACGAGCCGTTGTCCCGGCAGCAGGTCGGCCTGAAGCCGCGCGCCGTCGTTGCGGTCGACGAGGCCGACCTGGGAGAGGCGGCGGGCCAGCACCGGCGGCACCGAGACATAGTTCGAGATCGCGGCCACGCCCGCGGGCAGGGTCTGCGGCTTTGGATAGCCGGGGAGCGAGGCCCAGCCGGTTTCGGCATCGTCGTCGATGGCGGGCGCGCGGAGATCGTCGGCCAGCGCCGCGCCGAGCGCTTTCTCGTAGCCGGACTTCACGCTGAGGAGGTCCATGACCTGACCGCCTTCGGCGTGGTCGCGGTCGACGAGGCGGGCGAGCGCGGCAACTTCGGCCTTCAGCGCCTTGACCTCGCCATCGGCCGACGAGAACTCGGCGCGGGCCTCGGCTTCGCGGGACTGAGCCTCTTCGCGGGCGGTATCGGCGGCGACAAGCGCGTCCTCGGTACCTTGCGCCGCCTCGGTCGCGGCGGTGAGCGCGGTCTGGGCCAGCGCGAAGGCCTCACCCGCACGGTCGAGATCCTTGGCCGCCTCGGCGGCCTCCTCGCGGGCGCGGGCCTCGGCGGACTCGTTCCGCTCAAGCGTCGTTTTGGCATCTGCCAGAAGGCGTTCGGCAGACTGATGGCGCGCGGCGAGGCGGGCCACGTCCTCGGTCAGGGTCGAGAGGTCGTTCTCCCGCTCCTGCAGCACCTTGGCGGCGGCGTGCGCCTCGTCTTGTGCGGCCTTCAGATCATCCTCGTGACCATCCCCCGCAGCCGTCAGTTCGGCGCTCTCCGTGTCCAGACGCGCGATGGTGTCGCGGGCGTCGCCGTTGAGCGCGGCCTCGCGCTCGGCGTCACGGTCGAGCTGGGTCAGTCGCGCTTCGAGCGTTTCGATGGCGGCCAGCGCGCGCTTTTCCTCGTCTTCGATCTGGGCGATGCGGACCTGCACGCGGTTCAGGACGGCGGTGGCAATCGCCTCTTCCTCGCGCAAGGGTGGCAGCGCCTCTTCGGCCTTGGCGCGGGCGCCGGTGGCGGCGCGGGCGAGGCGTTCGGCCTCGGAGGCGGCGCGGGCGCGTTCGGCCAGATCGGCCTCGGCAGTGGTGCGGGCGGTTTCGGCCTCGCGCCAGCGGAGATAGAGAAGCAGCCCCTCGGCGGTGCGCAACTGTTCCCCGATCTCGCGATAGCGCGCCGCCTGCCGCGCCTGACGGGCGAGGCTGGCCAACTGGTTCGCCAGTTGCTCGATCACGTCGTCCACGCGGGCGAGATTCTGTTCGGCGCCCTTGAGCTTCAGTTCCGCTTCGTGGCGGCGCTGGTAAAGGCCCGATATCCCGGCCGCCTCTTCCAGCACGCGGCGGCGGTTCTTGGGTTTGGCGTTGATCAGCTCGCTGATCTGGCCCTGCCGGACAAGCGCGGGCGAATGCGCGCCGGTCGATGCATCGGCAAAGAGCATCTGCACGTCGCGGGCGCGCACGTCCTTGGAGTTGACCTTGTAGGCCGAGCCCGCGTCCCGCGTGATCCGGCGGACGATGTCCAGCATGTCGCTGTCGTTGAAGCCGGATGGTGCCAGACGGTCGGTGTTGTCGATGCCGAGCGACACCTCGGCAAAGTTCCGGGCGGGCCGCGTTGCGGCGCCGGCGAAGATCACGTCCTCCATGCCGCCGCCCCGCATGGCGGTGGGGCGGTTTTCGCCCATGACCCAGCGGAGCGCCTCCAGAAGGTTCGACTTGCCGCAGCCATTGGGGCCCACAACGCCCGTCAGCCCGTCCGCGATGACAAGGTCGGTCGGGTCGACGAAGCTTTTGAAGCCGTTCAGTCTGAGGCGGGTGAAGCGCACGTGTCTCTTGTCGGTCTGGTCTGATTCCGGGTGAGGAAGTGTCCGGCGGGGTTGCGCGGGAGTCAACGCCGAAACGCTAGGGACGGTGTGGAGGGGTGACTTGTCCACAAGATATCGCATGAATCCGCCGGTTATCCGGAGAGCGCATGGTGACCGGGCTTGCACGCTGCGGGCGAGGGGCTACATGCGCGGAGGGACGTTCAGCAAGATTGAGGCAGGGAATGGGTTTGCTTCTGGGACTATCGGGCTCGCTGCGCGAGGGATCGACGAATACCGGACTGGTCCGCGAGATCGCGCGCCACTGGGGTGGCGATTTCGAACTGGCCGATATCCGTTTTCCGCTGTTCGATGCCGATTTGCAGGATCGGGACGGCGTACCCGCAGAGGTGCAGGCGCTGGCCCAACGGATCGCGGAGGCGGATGCGGTCGTGATCTCGACCCCCGAATACAACCAGTCCCTGTCGGGTGTACTGAAGAACGCGCTCGACTGGATCAGCCGCACGCCGACCAAGCCCTGGGCGGACAAGCCGGTGGCGATCACGGCTGCGGCGGCGGGCCGTTCGGGGGGCGCGCGGGCGAGCTATGCTCTGCGTCTTGCGATGACGCCGTTCAACCCGCGCCTTTTGACCCGCGAGATCCTTCTGGCCGACGCCCGGAACCAGTTCGATGAGGACGGGCGGCTGATTTCCGAGCGCTACGAGGCGCAGGTGGTGACGCTGGTGGAGGCGCTCCGGGACGAGGTGGCGCGCAGCGCGTGATCGCTGTATCGGGTCGGCCAGAGGAGTGACCCTAGCGATGTCTGAGAACGCCACGACCGAGACGACCGAAGACCGGATCGACATTGCCCGCGCCGCCGCCCTGATGGCGGCGGTGGATGGCGCAGAGCGGGATTTGACCGTCGGCTCGGCCCTGCCGCCCTTCGCCCACCATGCGTTTTTCTGGGCCGCGCTGCCCGAGGCGGCGCTTGGCCGGGATGGGACGCCCGCGCCGGGGCAGGGCGGTCCGGTTCCCGATCTGGGGCTGCCGGTTCGCATGTATGCGGGCGGTCAGGTCCGCTGGCACGCGCCGTTCCGGGCCAGCATACAGGCCGAGCGCGTGTCCCGTGTCACCAGCATCACCCGGAAGGAGGGGCAAAGCGGCGCCCTGGCCTTCGTCACGATCCGCCACGACATCCGGCAGCGCGGGCAGGCCGTGCTGAGCGAGGATCAGACGCTGGTCTATCGCGGGGCCGCCGGTCCGGGCGACCCGGTGACCGTGACCGAAGAGGTCGACGAGCGCCGGGCGCTGAAGCTGACGGCGGTGGGATTGTTCCGGTTCTCGGCGCTGACCTTCAACGGGCACCGCATCCACTATGATGCCGATTACGCGCGCGAGCTGGGCTATCCCGGCCTTGTCGTCCATGCGCCGCTGATGGCGATGCATCTGGCGCTTTGGGCCGAGGAACGGCAGGGGCGGCTGGACCGGTTCGCGTTTCGCGCGGTCTCGCCCTTATATCTGGGTGACGTGGCGTGGCTCTGCCGGGCGGGGAACCGGTACTGGGTCGAGGGGCCGAAGCGCCGCCTGTGCCTGACGGCCGAGGCGGGCTAAAGCGCGTCGAAGCCGAACTCCGCCGGGATCGCGTTGCGGCCATCGAGCACGAGGTCGCACATGACCTCGGCGACACGGGGCGCGACGCCGAAGCCGATCTTGAACCCGCCGTTGGCCACGAAATGCCCCGGCCGTCCCGGCCACGCCCCCAGAAGCGGCGCGCGGCTTTGCGCGCGGGGGCGGACGCCGGCCCAACGCTCGATCACGCGGGCACCGTGCAGGATCGGCATAATCTCGGTCGCGCGCTCGACGATGTCATCGAGAAGCGCGTCGGTGGCCGTGGGAGCGTCGAAGTCGCGCTCGGAGGTCGAGCCGATGGCGACGGTGCCGTCGCGATGCGGAACGATGTGTAGGGATGAGGCGAAGATCTGCGGCGCGCCGGCGGCGTCATGGGCCAGAAGCGCAGCCTGCCCTTTCACGCCCGAGCCGACCTTTTTTCCGAGCGCCTGTCCCAGATCGGCCAGCCCGGTCCAGCCTTTGGCCCAGACGACTGCGCCTGCGTCCTCGCCTTCTGTCTCGACCGTCACGCCGCGGGCGGCCAGTGCCGCCGTCAGGCTGGTGACCGCCTGGCGCGGATGGATGAGCGCCGACAGCGTGTCGTGGATGTAGAGCCCGCTCTCGGACGGCGGGCGCCACGCTCCGGCCTCATCCGACGGGATCACGCGCCACTCCGCCGCCTCGCCCCAGAACTCCGCCGCACCTGCGGCGCGGGCGCGGGCCATGACGACTTCGCGTTCGCCCGGCAGCGGTTGCAGGCGGCCCGCCCGGGCGTAACCGGTCGAAATGCCCGACGCCGCCTCGATCTCGGGCCAAAGGGTGCGGGCGCGGAGAAGTGCCTCGAACTGGAACTGTTTCTTGGCGTTCCAGACATCCGGCGTATGAGGCTGAAGCGCACCCACCAGACCGCCCGACGCGCCCGCGCCCGGCCCGTTCGGGTCGATCACGCGGACCGTCGCGCCGCGCCTCAGCGCCTCCCACGCGATGGTCAGGCCGAATATCCCGGCGCCGCGAATGGTCAGGTCGGCCATTGCAAAGGCTTCCTTCCGCCGTCAGGTTGCTGCGCGATCCTCGGGTTGCTTATTAGGATAGCAGATGACGGCAGGCCAGTCCCCGGAGTTGTCGTGGCGCGGCGATCTGCCGATCGCGGAGGCCTTCGATGACCCCTATTTCTCGATCCATGACGGCCTGGCCGAGACGCGGCACGTGTTCCTTGCGGGGAACGGTCTGCCGGAGCGGTTCGGGCCCGGTTTCCGGGTGGCGGAGCTGGGATTTGGCACCGGTCTGAACCTCTGCGCACTGATGGCGGCGTGGCGCGGGTCCGGGGTGGACGGCGTGCTGCACTTTACCACGTTCGAGGCATTCCCGATGCGCGTGGAGGATATGGAGCGGGCGCTGTCGGCGTTCCCTGAGGTCGCGAGCGAGACGGCGCCAGTTCTGGCGGCGCTGGCGGCGGGGGCCACGCGGATGCGCCTGCCCTGGCTCGATTTCCGGATGGTGGTGGGCGATGCGCGCGAGATGCTGCCCGGCTGGGACGGCGTGGCGGATGCGTGGTTCCTCGACGGGTTCGCGCCCGAGCGGAACCCCGAGTTATGGGAGCCGTCGCTTCTGGCCGAGGTGGGCGCGCATACCGCGCTGGGCGGGACCGCAGCGACCTACTCGGCAGCCGGCGCGGTCAGGCGGGGGCTGGCAGACGCCGGATTCGACGTGGAGCGCGTTCCCGGTTTCGGCCGGAAACGCCACATGACCGTCGCGCGGAAAGGTTAACCGGCGGTCTCCAGCCGCTGGATCAGCCGGTCGATATTGCCGCCCGAGGCGTCCAGCATCGCGCCCACTTCGGCGCGTTCGGACTTCAACAGGCTGATGCCCTCGACCAGAAGATCGAAGAACTTATCGCTGCCCGAACGGTCGGAAACCATGAAGCTGACGCGGAACGGCGCCTGGCCGCGCAGGTTGGCGACGGCCTGAACCTCCTGAAAGCTCTTAACCTGCCGAGCGTCTGTCACCGTGACCTCGCCGCCGATGAACTCGCGGAAGCGCTTGCCGTACTTGCGTGCAAGGTAGCCGGTGAAGGCATCGGAAAAGCGGTTGAGCTGGCTCGACGACGCCTCCCGCGCGGGCGGGCCAAGCGCGCTGCGGGAAATGGTCGGCACATCGGCGTAGCGTTTGAAGATCGTCTCGAAGTCGCGATACATCGCCGCTTCGGACTTGCCCGAGTTGATCACCGCGTTGATGTCGCGCACGGCACCGTCGATGAGCGACCGGGCCTGCGCCGTGGTCAGCGCGGCAGCGGGCCGGATCGGCAGGGCGAAGAGAAGAGCCGAGGCAAAGCCCCCCATCAGGACGGCACGGCGACTGAGGTTACTGGTCATACAGGTCTCCATAGAGATCGTCGTAAAGTTCGGTGTCGATGGCGTCGGCGGTTTCTCCGCCTTCGGCAAAGCGGCTGCTGTCGAGGTAGAACAGGCGAAGTTGCGCGTAACTGTCGGCACTTTCATAGAGAATGCCGTCCACCGTGGTCGAGAAGGTATAGCGATAGTTCAGAAGCGATGTGCCGGTGCCCGCGACCTCAGCCTCGCGGACATCGTCCGAGAACAGGCTGAGCGGGTTCAGCGCGATATCCACCACCTGACCGACCGCGGCGCGTTCCGTCGACGGACCGAGAAGCGGCAGCTCCAGATACGCGCCTTCGGGTGTGCCCCAGACGCCGAGGGTCTGGCCGAAATCGGCGCTGCGTTCCTCCAGCCCGAAGGAAGCGGCGGCGTCAAAGATGCCGAACACGCCAAGGGTCGAGTTCACGAGGAAGCGGAACAGGTTGTGGACCGCGTCCTCAGGCTCGCCCTGAAGGGATTTGTTCGCAACGGCAGCCGGCATCCCGAGGTTCGAGGCCACATTGTCCAGACCGGTGCGGACCGGCTGAGGCACGATGTGGCCGTAGACCTGGCTGGCCGGGCGGATTGCGACGGTGTCGACCCCCTTGTTGAAGCCGTGGACCAAGCGGTTCACCGGCTCGTATGGGTCATGAATGTCGGTCGGCGTGTCGGGAACCGAGCAGCCGGCAAGGATCAGGCCGGCGACGGCCAGGCCCGGCAAGCGAAGAGAGGAAAAGAATGCAGTCATCACAAAAGAAAGGTATCGCGGACAAGTAAACGTTCTCGTCTACATAACGATTTTGCCCGGATTGAACAGGTGCGGGCCGCGAAAACACGCTCAATTTGTTGCGCCTTTGCGATTGCCTGCTTATTCACATCTGAGCGGCGCGAAACGCCCGAAAAACGGAAAGACCCGATACATGACACCAGAGATCTCCAGCCGCCTCGAAGCCCACGGGCTGACGCTTCCCGACGCACCCGCCCCGCAGGCCAATTACGTGCCATGGGTGCAGACCGGCGCGCTGATCTTCGTCTCGGGACAGATCTCGACCGATGCCGATGGCGGTCTCATCACGGGCAAGCTGGGCGACGGGATGAGCGTCGAGGACGGCGCCGCCGCCGCACGCCGCTGTGCGCTGTCGCTTCTGGCGCAGGTGAACGCGGCCACGGGCGGCGACCTCTCGCGGCTGAAGCGGGTGGTCAAGCTGACCGGCTTCGTCAACTCCACGCCCGATTTCACCGACCAGCCAAAGGTCATCAACGGCTGTTCGGACCTTCTGGTCGATCTTCTGGGTGACGCGGGGCGGCACACCCGTTCGGCGGTCAGCGCGGCGTCGCTGCCCCTGGGCGTCGCGGTCGAGATCGAAGGCATTTTCGAGATCATCTGATGCCAAAGCTGCCTGAAAGCCTGCTCACGCGACCCGTGGCCCATCGCGCGTTCTGGAACCTGTCCGAGGGCCGACCCGAGAACTCGGTGGCGGCGGTCCGCGCCGCGGCGGAGAAGGGGTTCGGGATCGAGATCGACCTACAGTTGTCCGCCGATGGGGTGGCGATGGTCTTTCACGACTACGACCTTGGGCGGCTCACGGGCGCAAGCGGTCCTGTGGCTGCCAAGACCGCTGTTGAACTGTCCGGTATCGCGCTGAAAGGCGGGGACGAGGGCATTCCGACGTTGACGCAGGTTCTGGCGGCAACCGATGGGCGCGTGCCGCTCCTGATCGAGATAAAGGACCAGGACGGTGCGCTCGGTCCCGATATCGGCCCGCTGGAAGAGGCGGTGGCGCGGGCGCTCGACGGCTATGGGGGCGACGTGGCGCTCATGTCCTTCAACCCGCACTCGGTGGCGCGGATGGCCGAGCTTCTGCCCAACGTGCCGCGCGGGCTGACCACCGACCCGTTCCGCGCCGACGACTGGCCCGTGGCGAAGGACCGGCTGGAGCGGCTGCGCGACATTCCCGATTTCGACGCGGTGGGCTCGAGTTTCATCAGCCACAACCGCCGCGATCTGGACAGCGCGCCGGTGACCGCGCTGAAGGCGCGGGGTGTGCCGGTGCTCTGCTGGACCATCCGAAGCCCAGACGAAGAGGCCGAAGCACGCCGGATCGCGGACAACGTGACCTTCGAGGGCTACATGCCCGCTTGAAGCCCGCGCGTTCAGGCCCAGTTATCACTGCATGAGGCCGGAACCGAGCATGACCGAGGCAGAATACGAGATCAGCGCCCACGGGTCGCTGACTGAGATCCCCCGCGAGGAGTGGGATGCCTGCGCCTGTCCCGAGACGGCCGATGGCGGCCGGCCCTTTGATCCGTTCACCACGTGGCGGTTCCTGAAGGCGCTGGAGGACAGCCGCTCGGTCGGGACCGGTTCGGGCTGGCAGCCGCGCTATCTGGTCGCGCGTCTCGGCGGCGAGGTAATCGGTGTCGCGCCGCTTTATGCCAAGGGGCATTCTCAGGGCGAATACATCTTCGACCACAACTGGGCTCATGCCTGGGAGCGGGCGGGGGGACGGTATTACCCCAAACTGCAGCAGGCGGTGCCCTTCACCCCCGCGACGGGTCGCCGGTTCCTGACGAAGCCGGGTCACGAGAGCGACGGCATGAGCGCGCTGGTGCAGGGCGCGCTCAGGATCGCCGAGCAGAACGGGCTGAGTTCCTTTCACGCCACCTTCTGCACCGAGGAAGAAGCCGAGCGCGGGGCCGAGATCGGGCTTCTCCATCGCGTCACCCAGCAATACCACTGGTCCAATCGCGGCTATGCCGATTTTGACGCTTTCCTTGCGGACCTCTCGTCCCGCAAGCGCAAGACCATCCGCAAGGAGCGGCGCACGGCCCAAGGCTTCGGCGGCGAGATCGTGCAGCTGACCGGCGACGATATCCGGCCCGAGCATTGGGATGCGTTCTGGACCTTCTATCAGGACACCGGCGCGCGGAAATGGGGCACGCCCTACCTGACCCGCGCCTTCTTCGACTGCGCCCACGAGACACTACGGGACGATATCCTGCTGGTCCTCGCCATCCGGGAGGGTCGCCCCGTGGCCGGTGCACTCAACTTCATCGGTCGCGAGACGCTCTATGGCCGCTACTGGGGCGCGGTCGAGCATCACGACTGCCTGCATTTCGAGCTCTGCTACTATCAGGCGATGGATTTCGCCATCGCGCATGGCATGGGCCGGGTCGAGGCCGGTGCCCAGGGTGAGCACAAGCTGGCGCGCGGCTATCTGCCCGTGGAAATCCATTCGCTCCACTGGCTGGCCGATCCGAATTTCGCGAATGCGGTGGCCGAATACCTCCGCGCTGAACGCGCGGCGGTGGATCAGGATATCGAGGTTCTGACCACCTACGGCCCCTTCCGGAAAACGACAGAAGAGGAACAGGAATGACATTGAAACTAGAGGCTTCCGAGCGCTCTGCCGCCCTGGCCGATCTTGGCGCGCGCAAATGGTCCGAGGTTGAGGGGCGCGATGCGATTACCAAGAAATTCAAGTTCAAGGACTTCGTCGAGGCCTGGGGCTTCATGTCCCGCGCGGCCATCGTGGCCGAGAAAATGAACCACCATCCCGAGTGGTCGAACGTCTACAACAGGGTCGAGATCACCTTGACGACCCATGACGCCGGTGGTTTGTCCGCGCTCGACGTTGAACTGGCAAACGAACTGGACGTGCTTTCGGGATGGAATACCTAGAACAATTCTTCGCAATCGAACTCGTCGGCGGCAGGACCGTCGGGGATCTGATGTCGCTCGAATTCCTGATCGCGCTGTTCGGGGACATCGTCCTGACGGTCGTGATCCTGATCATCGGCTTTTTCATCGCGGGCTGGGTCAAGCGCCGGATCACCCGACTGGCCGACAAGTCGCGGCATTTCGATATCACGACCGGCAGCTTTCTGGGCAATGTCGCGCGCTACGGTATTCTGGCGCTTACCGTCATTTTCGTCCTGCAGCATTTCGGCTTTCAGACGACGTCGCTGGTCGCCCTGCTGGGTGCGGCCGGTCTTGCGATCGGCCTCGCTCTTCAAGGCGTTCTAAGCGGTGTCGCCGCGGGGATCATGCTGGTGATATTCCGGCCGATCAAGGTGGGCGACTTCGTCGACATCGGCGGCCAGATGGGAACTGTAAAGGACATCTCCATCTTCACGACCGAGCTTGCAACCGTCGCCAACGTGCAGGTGATCATCCCGAACTCGAACGTTTGGGGAAACACGATCGTCAACTATTCGGCCTATGACCGCCGCCGCGCCGAATGGACCTTCGGCGTCAGCTACGGCTCGAACCTTGCCGATGCCGAGCGCATCATCCGCGATACCATCATGTCGGACCCGCGCTCGCTCTCCGATCCCGAGCCCTTCATTCAGGTCAACAACCTCGGCGATTTCTCGGTCGATTTCCTGGTGCGAGTCTGGGTGCCGGCCTCGGAGTTCTTCCAGTACCAGGCCGATATGAAGCGTCGGGTGAAAGAAGCTCTCGACGCAGGCGGTGTCGAGATTCCCTTCCCGACCCGCACCGTTCTTCAGCACAGCGACGCGTAATCGCTTCTTCTGTTCGGAAATACTCGCAGGGAGTTTGAGGGGCAGCCGCCCCTCAAATCATTTCCAGCAGCGTCTCGCCCGCGGTCATGTTGCAGACGCCGCGCTCGGTTTCCATCTGGAAGACTTCGATGGTGCCGTCATTGACCACCATCGCGCACCGCTGGCAGCGGTCGAAGAAGCCCACGGGCGGCGCGCTGAATTCGAGGCCCGCCGCCTTGGTCCATTCCGAGGTTGCGTCTGCCAGAACTTCGATCCCCACTTCCGTCGCGCCGGTGGCGTCGGCCCAATGGGCGGCGACCTGGGCGTCGTTCACGGTAATGCAGTAGATCGCATCGATGCCCTTTTCGCGGAAGGCGTCATAGGTCCGAACGAAACTCGGCATATGCGCCTGGGTGCAGGTCGCGGTATAGGCGCCGGGCAGGCCGAAGATCACGATGCGTTTGCCCGCCATGAGGTCTGATAATTCGATCTGCTCGTATCCGTTTTCGCCAGACCGGATGAGCGTTGCATTGGGAACCTTGTCGCCTACGCCGATGGTCATGTCCGGGTGTCCTCTTCATTGCCATGAGACTTCTCGCGGATATAACGCGACAGATGGAAAGGGCCAGAGGGAAGCACATGTCGGGAATTGTCGTCGTGGGAGCAGGGCAGGCGGGCGCGTCGCTGGTGGCGAAGCTGCGTGCGCTGGGCGCGGATGGCCCCGTCACGCTGATCGGCGCCGAAACACAGCCTCCTTATCAGCGCCCGCCATTGTCCAAGGGCTACCTGCTTGGCGAGATGGACGAAGCGCGGCTCTATCTGCGGCCCGAAAGCTACTACGCGGATCAGGGGATCGACCTGATGCTGGGCCGGCCCGTCACCGCGCTCGACACCGAGGCGCGGCGGATGACGGTGGGTGGCGAAGAAATCGCATATGACCAGCTAGCGCTGACCACCGGATCGGTGCCGAACCGGCTGCCGCAGTCCATCGGTGGCGATCTGGACGGGGTGTTCACCGTCCGGACGCTGGCCGATATCGACCGAATGTCGCCATTATTCGAGCGGAACGCTCGGGTTCTGGTGGTCGGTGGCGGGTATATTGGGCTGGAGGCCGCCGCGGTCGCCTCGAAGCTGGGGTTGCGCGTCACGCTGGTCGAGATGGCCGACCGCATTCTGGGCCGTGTCGCCGCGCCCGAGACGTCGGATTACTTTCGCGCGCTTCACCGGGGCCATGGTGTCGACCTGCGCGAGGGTTGCGGGCTGGAGCGGCTGACTGGCCATGACGGTCGCGTGACCGGTGCCGTTCTCGGCGACGGGACAGTGATAGAGGTGGATTTCGTCATCGTCGGCACCGGTATTCGGCCCGACACGCGGCTGGCCGAGGCGGCGGGGATCGTCTGCGAGAACGGGATCAAGGTGGACGAGATGGGCCGCACATCGGCGCCGGGTGTCTGGGCTGCGGGCGATTGCGCCGTGTTCCCGTGGCGGGATGAGATGCTGCGCCTCGAATCCGTCCAGAACGCCATCGACCAGGCCGAGGCGGTGGCGGCGAACATGCTGGGCGCCGATGCGGCCTATCAGCCAAAGCCGTGGTTCTGGTCGGACCAGTATGACGTGAAACTGCAGATCGCCGGGCTGAACACGGGATACGACCGGGTGGTGGTCCGCAAGGCTGATGGCGCGGTCAGCCATTGGTACTACGCGGGCGACACGCTGTTGGCGGTCGACGCTATGAACGCGGCCCGCGACTACATGGTGGGCAAGCGCCTGATCGAAGCGGGCCGTTCCCCCGCGCCCGAGGCGCTGGCCGATCCCGCAACCGACCTGAAGGGGCTTTTGCGCCCGTGAGGATCGTGGGCGGGCGTTTCCGGGGGCTTGGCCTTGCTGCCGTAGGCAAGGGCGATCCGGGGGCGCATCTGAGGCCGACCTCGGACCGGGTCAGGGAGAGCCTGTTTAACCTGCTGATCAACGGCGCGCTTGGCGATGCGGTGACGGATGCAGAGGTGCTGGATCTGTTCGCGGGCACCGGCGCGCTCGGGCTGGAGGCGCTGAGCCGGGGCGCGCGCTTTGTCACTTTCGTCGAGAACGGGAGGGTGGGCGCGCGGCTGATCGCAGAGAACGTGGCCAAGGCCCGGGCCGAGGGCGAGACGCGCCTGCTGAGGGTCGATGCCACGCGCCTGCCCTTGGCGGAGCGTCCGGCCACGCTGATCTTCCTCGATCCGCCCTATGGCAAGGGGATGGGCGCGCGGGCCCTCGCGTCAGCACTGGCGGGCGGATGGATCGCGCCCGGTGTGGTGATCGTCTGGGAAGAAAACGCCCCGCAGGACGCGCCCGATGGGTTCGTGCGGCTGGACGAGCGCCGCTATGGCGAGACGGTCCTGACCTTTCTCGAATACGCCGGATGACAGGCGGGCTTCGACCGGGGCCGCAGTTGCGCTAGGATATGCGTCATGACCGCCGCAGTTCTAAGCCTGTTCGGAAGCGCTCCCCGCGATGACGCCGTGCCCGCGCCGCAGCCGTCCCGTCGTCGGGCCGCCGACTGGCCGCTCATGGGCGATATCGTCTCGCATCGCGCGGGCGTGCCCGTCCACCTGATCCGCTGGCTGCGGGCCGAGGGCGAGGATGATCCCGCCCCGATGCTCTGACTTTTACTCGGCGGCGATCGTCTCGTCTTCGGCCTTTTCCACGCGTACGGCGGCAAATTTGAACTCGGGGATCTTGCCGTAGGGGTCGATGGCCGGGTTCGTGAGGACGTTTGCCGCTGCCTCGACATAGGCGAAGGGGACGAAGACCATGTCGGGCGCCACCGCGCGGTCGGCCCGCGCCATGATCCGGATCGAGCCGCGCCGCGTGGTCAGCCGCACATGGCCGCCCGGCTCGACATCCAGTTTCCTGAGCGTGGAAGGGTGGAGCGAGCAGTTCGCCTCGGGTTCGACCGCGTCGAGCACCTTGGACCGGCGCGTCATCGAACCGGTGTGCCAGTGCTCCAACTGCCGACCCGTGGTCAGGATCATGGGGTAGTCGGCATCCGGCGTCTCGTCGGGCGGGATGACGCTTGCCGGGGTGAAGCGCGCGCGGCCTTCGGCGCGGGGGAAGCGATCCCCGAAGACGATGGCCTGACCGGGGTCCTCGGGTGAAAGCGACGGGTAGGTGACCGCGCCTTCTCCTTCGAGACGCTCCCACGTGATGTTGTTCAGTGACGCCATGCCGGACTTCATCTCGGCGAAAACCTCGCGCGGGTGGGTGTAGTCCCAGGGCAGGCCGCAGCGTTTCGCCAGTTCGGTGGTGATCGCCCAGTCCTCGCGCGCCTCGCCCGGGGGCGCTACGGCGGGACGGCCCATCTGAACCTGCCGGTTGGTGTTGGTGACGGTGCCGGTCTTCTCGTAGAAGGCGGTGGCGGGCAGGATCACGTCGGCGTAGTTCGCCGTCTCGGTCAGGAAGATGTCCTGCACCACGAGATGGTCAAGCTTGGCCAGCGCGTCGCGGGCGTGTTCGACGTCGGGGTCGGACATGGCCGGGTTCTCGCCCAGGATATACATCGCCTTGATCTTGTCCTCGTGGACCGCGTCCATGATCTCGGTGACGGTGAGGCCCTTTTCGGACGACCAGTCGCCCGAGCCCCAGATCTCGGAAAAAGCCGAGCGGACGCCGTCATCGGTCACCGACTGGTAGTCGGGCAGGAACATCGGGATGAGGCCCGCGTCCGACGCGCCCTGCACGTTGTTCTGACCACGAAGCGGGTGAAGGCCGGTGCCCGGACGGCCCACATGGCCCGTCATCAGTGCCAGGCTGATCAGGCAGCGCGAGTTGTCGGTGCCGTGGATATGCTGACTGACGCCCATGCCCCAGAAGATCATGCCCGCTTTCGCGGTGGCGAAATCGCGGGCCACGGCGCGGAGCGTCTCGGCGTCGATGCCGCAGATCCCGGCCATCTTCTCGGGCGGGAAGTTGGCGAGATGGGCTTTCTCGGCCTCCCAGTTCTCGGTCATCGCCTGGATGTACTGCTCGTCGTAGAGCCCTTCTTCGACGATCACATGCATGATCGCGTTCAGCATCGAGACATCCGCGCCGGGACGGAACTGTAGCATGTGGGTCGCGTGACGCTTCAGCGCCTGTCCGCGCGGGTCCATGACGATCAGCTTGCCGCCGCGCTTGGCGAATTGCTTGAAATAGGTGGCGGCGACGGGGTGGTTTTCCGTCGGGTTGGCGCCGATCACGATGGCGACGTCGGCGTTCTCGATCTGGTTGAAGGTGGCCGTGACCGCGCCCGAGCCCACGTTCTCCATGAGAGCGGCGACGGAGGAGGCGTGACAGAGGCGCGTGCAGTGGTCGACGTTGTTATGGCCGAAGCCCTGCCGGATGAACTTCTGGAAGAGATAGGCCTCTTCATTGGTGCATTTGGCCGAGCCGAAACCCGCCACCTCGCGCCCGCGTCCCTTGAGACCGCTCGCGGCGAAGTCCAGCGCCTCGTCCCAGCTTGCCTCGCGGAAATGGGTGGACCAGTCGCCCGGATCGACGTTGAGACCCTTGGGCGGCGCGTCCGCGCGCCGGATCAGCGGCTTGGTCAGGCGGTGCGGGTGGTGGATGTAGTCGAAGCCGAAGCGGCCCTTGACGCAGAGCCGACCTTCGTTGGCGGGGCCATCGATGCCGTCGACGTATTTGACGCGGCCATCCTTGACCTTGAGCGAGACCTGACAGCCGACGCCGCAGAAGGGGCAGACGGATTTGACCTCTTCGTCGAAATCGGCGCTGTCGCCCGGCCCGGCGCCTTCGGTGACGGTGGCGGGCATGAGCGCACCTGTCGGGCAGGCCTGTACGCATTCACCACAGGCGACACAGGTGGAGGCGCCCATCGGGTCGTCCATGTCGAAGACCGGGAAGCTGTCATGGCCGCGCCCTGCCATGCCGATCACGTCGTTGACCTGAACCTCGCGGCAGGCCCGGACGCATAGATTGCACTGGATGCAGGCGTCGAGATTGACGCTCATCGCCACGTGGCTGTCATCGAGAAGCGGGATGCGCGGCTCTTCGAGGGGCGGCAGGCGGCTGTCGGTGACGCCGGCCCTGTCGGCCATGTCGAAGAAGTGGCTCGACCGGTCATGCGCGTCGTCGCGTGCGGGCTGGTCGGCCATGAGCATCTCGATCACCATTTTCCGTGCGGCCGTTTCGCGCGGCTCGGAGGTGGTGACGACCATACCGTCCGACGGCGTGCGGATGCAGGAGGCGGCAAGCGTGCGCTCGCCCTCGATCGCGACCATGCAGGCGCGGCAGTTGCCGTCGGGGCGATAGCCGGGCGCGTCCTTGTGGCAGAGATGCGGGATCGTCGTGCCAAGGCGCTTGGCGACGGACCAGATGGTCTCGCCCGGCTCTGCGGTGACGGTCTGGCCGTCGAGGGTGAAGCTGATCTTGTCGGTCATGTCGCGCGTCCTCATTCGCGTCAGAGACTAGTGGAAAACCGCCCCGTTGACAGGGTTGAATAGCGACTGCCGGGCGCGGATTTGCGGCGTCCTTCCGAAATGCGTGCGCGGTGCCCGCGCACACGCGAGGTTTTGCGCCCGGCTTCGCCGGTCGCGGTGCCTCCGGCGGGGATTTTCCGGACCCAAAGAGAGGATTGGTTTCGCTCCCGCCTTGGGGTAGGCCCGCGTGGAAGGAGAATTCCATGGGCGAAATCATTCTGGTCCGGCACGGGCAGGCCAATTCCCACGCGACCAACGAGGCCGACTATGACCGGCTGAGCCCCTTGGGGCACCGGCAGGCCGCCTGTCTTGGGGACTGGATGCGGGAGCATGGCTACGCGTTCGACCATGTCCTGTCGGGCACGCTCAGACGGCATCGCGAGACGGTGGCCGGCATGGGGTTTGACGCCGAAGAGGATGCGCGGCTGAACGAGCTCGATTACTACAAGCTGTCGGATGATCTGCACCGGGTGAAGGGAGAGCCGCATCCGACCGGCGACACCTTCGGAGATCACATGCCCAAGGTTTTTGCGGCCTGGGCCGCGGCTGAGATCGAGGGCGCGGAACCCTATGCCGCCTTCGAGGCGCGGATCGGCGAGATGCTGACCGAAGCGGCGGTGCCGGGGCGGCGTCTTCTGGCTGTGACATCGGGGGGCGTGATCGGGATGGTGCTCAGGCATGTGCTTGGTCTGGATCTGCTCAGGATGAGCCAGGTGATGCTGCCGATCTGGAACACGTCGATCCACCGGCTTCATGTGCGTGGCGACGAACCGATGCTTGCCGGTTACAACGGTATTCCCCATCTTGAGCGGCCCGATCTGGCCGACTACCGGACATATTACTGATTTCTCACATCCGCCCGAGGAGCCGGACATGCTGAAACTCTACTGGGCGCCGAACACGATCTCGATCGCTCCGGCGCTTGTTCTGAACGAGGGGGGTGTGCACTGGGAGCCCGTGCGCGTCGACTTCGCCTCCGGCGAGCAGACCGGTGACGCTTATCTTGCCGTCAATCCCAAGGGGCGGGTGCCGGCACTTGCGACGCCCGGGGGCGTTCTGACCGAGGCGGGCGCGATCATGGAGTATCTGGCGGCGACGGCCGTCCCGGGCATGGTGCCGGCGGATCCGTTTCATGCCGCCCGCATGCGCGAGGTGATGTATTACCTCGCCTCCACCATGCATGTGAACCACGCCCACAAGGTGCGGGGCGCGCGCTGGGCGGATCGGCCCGAAAGCTGGGATGACATGAAGGCCAAGGTTCCCCAGACGATGGCGGCGAGTGCGGCATATGTCGAGGGGCTGTTCGAGGACGGGCCGCTCCTGTTCGGGGACGCGCCGACGCTGGCGGATGCGTATCTCTACGTGGTGGGACACTGGCTTCCGGCGGACGGGGTCGAGGTCGGCGACTACCCGCGGCTTGTTCGTTTCATGGAGGTCATGCGCGCGCGTCCAGCGGTGCAGGCGCTCTGGGACAAGGGGATGCTCAAGTGACACATCTCTGGGTGCGGGCCGAAACCCGTGGACATGAGCGCCGCGTCGGGATCACACCCGAGGGGGTCTCCAACCTCATCGAGCAGGGGATGGAGGTGACGGTCGAGGAAGACACAACCCGAGTGATACCTTTATCCGACTATGTCGCGGCGGGCGCAGGTGCGGCGCGGACAGGCGGATGGGTCGACGCGCCGAGCGACGCCATCATCTTCGGGCTGAAGGAGTTGCCCGAAAGCGACGCCCCCCTCGTCCATCGCCACATCATGTTCGGCCATGCCTTCAAGGAACAGGCGGGATGGCAGGCGTTTCTCGACCGGTTCCGCCGGGGGGAAGGCGCGCTTTACGATCTGGAGTATCTTGTGGACGGGACCGGACGCCGGGTTGCGGCCTTCGGCTATTGGGCGGGCTATGCAGGGGCGGCGATGTCGCTTCTGGCCGTTGCGGCACAACATGGATCGACGGACGCGTTCAAGGCGGCGCAAGGTGGCGGTGGCATCATGGATGCGGCGCGGCTCGCTCAGGCGGTGCGGAACGCCCTTGCCGGGGCGGCCCCGGCCGTGATCGTCATCGGTGCCAAGGGCCGTGTCGGCGGCGGTGCGGTTCGGCTCTGCCGCGAGGTTGGTCTGGATGTGACCGAGTGGGACATGGCCGAGACGGCCCATGGCGGACCGTTCCCGGAGATCCTGCAACACGAAGTCTTTCTCAACTGCATCCTCGCCGCGCCGGGTGTGCCGCTTTTCGTCGGACCGGATGCGCTGACCGCAGAGAGGCGACTCAGGGTCATCGGGGACATCGCTTGCGACCCGACAAGCGAATATTCACCCGTCCCGGTATATGATGCGGTCACGTCCTGGGACGAGCCGGTGACGCGCGTTGCTGATGCGTCGCCGCTCGACGTCATGGCCATCGACAACCTGCCGTCGCTTCTGCCACGGGAAAGCTCGGAGGATTTCGCCGCCCAGCTCTTTCCCTTTCTCGAGCGGCTCGACCGGCTGGACGAGGGCGTGTGGGGCCGTGCGGAAAAGACGTTCCGGCATCACCTCGCCCGGCTTTGAACTTCTTCTTGGCTGAAATACTCCCGGGGGGTGTGGGGGGCAGGCAGCCCCCCACCTCGGTCGGCTCCGAAGGAGCCGAAACCTAGATGGCAGCGGCCACGGCCCGGCGGGTCATGACACTCACCAGATGCGCGCGGTAGGTGGGCGCGCCGTGGATATCGCCGATCATGCCGTCCGAATCGACGGAGAGGCCGTCGAGAGCCTCGTGAGAGAAGTCCTGCGAAAGTGCCTCTTCGGCCTCGGTCCAGCGGAACACGCCGGTCTCAGATGCCCCCGTGATCGCAACGCGCACGCCGTCCGCGTAGCGCGCGACAAACGCGCCGACGAGCGCGAAGCGGGACGCGGGCTGGGCAAACTTGGCGTAGGCCGAGACTTCGGCGATCGGGAAATCGACCGAAACGATGATCTCGCCCTCGTCGAGCGCGGTGTCGAACATGCCCTGGAAAAAGTCCTCTGACGCGATCCGGCGGGTGTTCGTCACGATGGTCGCGCCGGTGCCGAGCGCGGCGGCCGGATAACAGGCGCTCGGGTCGTTATTGGCGAGCGACCCGCCGAGCGTGCCGCGGTTCCGGACGGCGGGGTCGCCGATCTGACCGGCGAGCGCGGCGAGGCCGGGGAAGTGCGCCGCCGCGTCGCGGGCGACCACGGCGTGTGGCGTCGCCCCGCCGATCGACAGCGTGTCGCCGTCGCGGCAGACGCCCTGCATTTCGGGGATGTTGGTGAGGCTGACCAGCAACTCGGGCGCGGCGAGGCGCTGTTTCATGGTGGGGATCAGGGTCTGGCCTCCGCCTAGGGCTTGCGCGTCTTCGTCGGACAGAAGTTTCACAGCCTCGTCGATCGAGCCGGGGCGGGCGACATTGAAATCATACATGGTCGTCGCTCCTTCAGGCGTCTGCGGTGGCTGTAGCGGTCCGCTCGGGCACCGGCTGCCCCGACGCGGCGAGAATCGCACGGACAATGTTGTGATAGCCGGTGCAGCGGCAGATGTTGCCTTCGAGGTGGTGGCGGATCTCGGCCTCGGTCGGTTTGGGGTTCTCTTTCAGAAGCGCGGCCGCAGACATGATCATGCCGGGCGTGCAGAAGCCGCACTGAAGCCCGTGATGGGTGCGGAACGCCTCCTGGATCGGGTGGAGGTCATCACCGTCGGCCATCCCCTCGATCGTGGTGACCTCGGCGCCGTCGGCTTCGAAGGCGAACATCGTGCAGGCTTTGACCACGTCGCCGTTCACATGGACGAGGCAGGCGCCGCACTGGCTGGTGTCGCAGCCCACATGAGTGCCGGTCATGCCAAGGGTTTCGCGCAGAAGCTGAACGAGAAGCGTGCGCCCCTCGACCTCGGCGGAGACCGGTTTGCCGTTCACGGTGAGCGAGAGCGATTCCATCTTGGTCCTTTCGTCATTTCCGGCAGGCCGGCAGGGGCCGGAGCGGATCGCGGCGGATTGGACCTCTCAGCCCCGTCAGTGTCAACGCCCGACTCGACCCGTTTTCGGAGACAATCCGCGCGGAGAGAGTGCCCCGGTAGTGCCCCGCCGCAGGCGAGCCCCAATATATGCCCCACAAACTGTCTACAATTCTAAAAAAGCCCTAGGATTGGATACGTAAAGGCATAGTCGCGCCACATTATTGGCCGAATTCCCCGATAGCTCTGACCCGTCGCAGCAAGACAGTGGGTGGCGGACTGGCCATCTCCGGCCAAAGGAGGCCGTCCATCCCTGCAAGGACTGCGGCACTGAACCGGGTGAAAGATGGACGCTGGGCAACAACATTACGATGCGGGACTGGCCGAGAGCTTTGCGGATTCGCTGAGCCCCGGGACCGAGCTTCTGCACGGACAGTTCAGGATCGAGAAGTTCCTGAATGCCGGCGGCTTCGGCATGACCTATCTCGCCCGCGACAGCCTGGACCGGATCGTCGTCATCAAGGAATGCTTCCCGTCTTCCATGTGCTGTCGCTCGGACGGCAAGGTCATGGCGCGGTCGAAGCAGCATCAGGCGGAATTCGATGCGGTCGTGAAACATTTCGGTGCCGAGGCGCGGCGGCTGTCCAAGCTGCAGCACCCGCATATCGTCGGCATCCACCAGGTCTTCGAAGACAACCAGACCGCGTATATGGCGCTCGACTTCGTGCGCGGACGCGATCTTCTGGATACGATCGAGGACCCGCGGATGAAGCTGCATCCGCGCGACGTAAAGGACATCCTGCTGAAATGTCTCGAGGCGGTGCATTACATTCACACGAATGACGTGCTCCACCGCGACATCAGCCCCGACAACATCCTGATCGACGGGAAGGGCAACCCTGTCCTGATCGACTTCGGCGCGGCCAAGGAAGAGGCGACGCGTGCGTCGCGCGCCCTCTCGGCGCTGCACGTGGTCAAGGACGGCTACAGCCCGCACGAATTCTATATCGCCGGCTCGACGCAGGACGCGTCGTCGGACATCTATTCGCTCGGCGCGACCTTCTATCATGTCCTGACGGGCGTCGCGCCCCCGGACAGCCAGGCGCGGGTCTCGGCCATCGCCGCGGACCGCCCCGATCCGTACAAGCCGGTCTCGGGCAAGTTCCCGATGTTCGAGGATGCGTTCCTGCACGCCATCGACAAGGCGCTCAGCGTCTTCCCGCGCGACCGTATCCAATCCGCGCGCGAATGGACCGAACTGATCGACACCGAGCGCCGCCGCTCGGCCGCCATGGCGCAGGCCGAATTGGACCGGCAGATCGAACTGTCGATCTCGCGGCTCGTGGCTGAAACCAATCGCGCGGTGGAAGAGGACCTGAAAGCGCGCGAGATCAAGGCGGCGGAAGAGCGGAAGGAAGCCGAGAAGCTTCAGAAGCTTGCCGAAGAACAGGCGCGCCAGCGCAAGAAGACGCTGGATGAACTGGCGATGCTGGATGACATGACCTTCCAGGAAGAACAGGAGCGCGCGCGCGAAAGCGCGGCCAGACGGTCTTCCATGCAGGCATCGCATGACGAAATCTCGGGCCGGCGCCGACGCAAGTCGTTGCTGAGCCGTCTTCTGCCCTTCGGCCTGCTTCGCGGGACGATGCGCGGAAACGGCCGGTCGGATTATTTGTGAGAGGCAGACAAATGAAGCTCTTCAAGAACATGATGTCACGCAAGCCCGAGCCGGAAGAGACGGTTGGCAAGATCGACCTCGATATGGATGTCGAGCCCTTGCGCCGGAAGTCCGAGCCGCTTGCCGATGACACCGGCCTGCCGAACGCGTCGATCGACCCTGCGAAGCTCGACTCCTTCTTCTCCGAGCCCGGAAAGGTCGCCGCGCCCACGGGCGAGGAACCCGAAGAGGCCGAAGGCGCCGGTTGGGGCTCGGTCGATTGGGAAGATACGGATTGGGACGACGACGAGGATTGGGGCGACGACGATCTCGATGATCAGGGCGATGCACCTACCGCCTCGGCAGCCGGGAACGGCGACTGGTCGGAAGGCGGCGATTTCGCCCGCAAGACCCGTGCCCGCAGCCAGCTTGCCGGAATGGAAGGCGCGGCCGAGGACCGGATTCTCGAGAAGACGAACTCCAAGATGATCGACCGCGAGACGAGCCGCCGCCGTTCGGCGATGGCCCATCTCAAGGCCGCCGCCGCCGCGACCAAGGCCGACCGCGTGCTCAAGCATGTCGCGTCCCGCGATCCCGCCGGTGACCCCGAGGAGCAGAGCCCCTATCGCGACGACCTTGCGAAGGTCGTGCGCCCCCGCACCACCAGCCGGCCGATCAGCCGTCCCGCCTCGCGGCAGCGTTCGATCACGCCGCCCTGGGATACCGGCACGGGTGATCAGGACGCCGCGCGCTTCGCCGCCGCTGCCGAACAATCGCTTGAAGGGGACAACGCGCCGCTCATTGACGATGAGGTTCACGAGATGGCACAGGACCCGGCCGAGCGTTTCGCATCGAACGAGGACCGCTTCGCGACCGAGGACAGTGCATTCGGCGGCGATGCCGATGACGACGAGGCGCTGTTCGAGGACGAGCGCGCTCAGCACATCCCGGACGAGCTGACCGAGGACGATTTCACCGATGGCCCGGCCTTCGGCGTGAACGAGGCTGCCGCGTTCGACCGGTTCGAGGACAGCGGAGTCGCGGACGACCAAGACGATTTCGACGATATGGCCGAAGACGCCGGGTCGGACGAAGCCGATCTGCGCAATGCGTTCGCTGTTGCGGAAGAGACCGAAGAGACGCCCGAGGCGGATGACGAGGACGACATGGATTTCGACGAAGGACCGGTGGCGAGCTCCGCCGTCTCCGAAGCCGTCGCCATGGCCAACGAGCCGGACGATCCGTCCGAGGAAATCGACGCCGAGGAAGTGCGCCGCCAGATCTGGGACGTGGCGGGTGACGCCAACGTGGTCCGCGATCCCGCCGACCGCCAGGCCGATGGCATCGTGAATGTCGCCACCGCCGTCACCGGCCGCGCCGGACGCAGCGCCGGACGCGTGAAGACCCGTCTTCTGGGTTTTCAGGGTCCGGACAGCGAGGCGCCGGACGTCTTCGAGACGGCCAAGACCGCCACTTCCAAGACCGAGACCAAGTTCCCGGTCGGCTGGATCATCGTGATCGAAGGCCCCGGCCGCGGCACCTGCTTCACCATGTTCAACGGCGTCAGCCAGATCGGACGCGGCGAGGATCAGGCTGTGCGGCTCGACTTCGGGGACACCTCGATCAGCCGGAACAACCACGCCGCCGTCGCCTATGACGACGAACAGGCCAAGTTCTTCCTTGGTCACGGCGGCAAATCGAACCTGGTGCGGCTTAACGGGCGTCCCGTGCTGTCGACCGAAGAGCTGTCGAATGGCGACACCATTCGCATCGGAGAAACGACTCTGAAATTCGTCTCGCTCTGCGACGAGAACTTCAGCTGGAAAAACACCGACGGAGAAGACGCGGAACATGGCGAAAACGCCTGACATAAGGTTTGACGTCGCTTCCGTCCTGAATCGCGGCTGCCGCGAGTATCAGGAAGACGCGATCGCGACCGACTTCCCGCAAGGCGCGGAGTTCGGCTATGCCGTCCTGTCGGACGGGATGGGTGGACATGCCGCCGGCGACGTCGCGTCGAAGATCGTGGTCACGGAGGTCTTCAGCGAGCTGAAGTTCCAGTCTTCGGACGGCGAGCGTTTTGCGCGCAATGTGCGCGACATCCTGCGCAGTGCAGCGGTGTCGGCCAATGCCTGCATGGCGGCCCATACGTCTAACAATCCCGATACTGCGGGCATGGGCGCCACGCTGGTCGCTCCGGTCGTGGTACGCGACAAGCTTTTCTGGATCTCGATCGGGGATTCTCCGCTCTATCTTTACCGCGACGGCGAGTTGCGCCAGTTGAACGAGGACCATTCGCTCGGGCCGCATATCGACTACATGGTGCGCTCGGGCATGATGTCCGAGGACGTCGGCCGCAACCACCCCGACCGGAACGCGCTGACATCGGTGCTGATCGGGGAATCGATCGAGCGGATCGACTGTCCGGAAGCGCCCTTCCAGCTGAAGGACGGCGATATTCTGGTGGTGGCCAGTGACGGGCTGCAGTTCCTGTCGAACCGGCAGATCCGGGCCACCATCACACGCCACGCCGAAGAAGACAGCGCCGCCATTGCCGACAGGCTGCTGCGCGAGCTGTGCGAGCTCGACGATCCCGAACAGGACAACGTCTGCTTCTCGGTCATCAAGGTCGCGTTCCAGCGCGGCGCGGACGAGCATACGAACATCTTCACGCCCGAATTCGAGAAGCGGAAGGTGCGGCCGCGCCAGGTGACGACGCGCCCGATCAAGCCGCGCCCGGCCACACCGGCCGAAGAGCAGGCCTTCCCTTCGGCCAGCATGAAGGAACAGCCGCGGGAGGCCCCGCGCGCCGAGGCCGAACGGCCGCGGGACAGCGCGCCGATGTTCCTCCGCCGGCGCTGGATGGCCACTGACGGGGGCGGCGCATGAAGGACGCCGCTGCCGACGATACCGTCCTTGATCTGCTGCGCCACGCGGTCGAGACCGACGCGCTGCCCAAGGCGGCGCGCGGTCATGCGACCCACCTGATACAGCGGCTGTCCTCGCCGGTGCGGCTGACCCTTCTCGGTCCCCCCGGCAGCGGCAAATCGCACCTGATCAACATGTTCGTGGGGCGTGCATTTCTCCCGTCCGACCTCCATCTCCCAACCCTGGAAGTTACCTGGGGAGAGACCGAGCAGATCGAGGCGACGCTCGCCTCGGGCGAGAAGAAGACCGTGAGCGGTCTGGATTTCAGGACGGTTGCCGCCATGCAGCCGGCCTTTTTGCGCATTCTCGCACCTGTTCCGATCCTGCGGAAGGTTTCGATGCTGGAGGTCGTGACCAACGGGGATGCGGACGAAATGCGCTCGGCCGTAGATTGGGCCGTTCGGCGGACCGACATCACGCTCTGGTGCAGCCAGTCTTTCGGCGCGGGCGAGCAGACGCTCTGGTCCCGCGTTCCTGACGGGCTGAAAGACCACGCTTTCCTTGTCCTGACGAAGGCCGATATCCTATCCGCGAAAGGCGCGCTTTCGGGGCTTATCGCCGAACTCGAGACAGTGGTGTCCGAGGAGTTCCACTCCCTCTTTGCGGTGGCGACGCTTCAGGGGATCAAGGCGCAGTCGGTGCCCGGAAAGCTGGATGAGGCGATGTATCACGGCTCGGGCGGCAGCGCGCTGACTTCTGAGATCCTGCGCCACGCCGAGCGCGGCCGCCGTGCCGACCTCGACAGTGCACAGCTTTTCCTTGCGCGATATCAGACCCGGACCGATGGTGCGGTGACCTCGCGGATGCGGGTCGAGGCCTCGACCCAGGCGGCCGAGATCGCCGGTGGCGTGCCGTCGCCCGCGAATTCGCCCGAAGCCCCGCTCAACCCCGAAGTCTTCATTGGCGGCGCGCGGTTCCTCAAACGCAGGGGCGACTCGCTCGCTGCGCTGCTCGACAAGATCGAGCCAGGCGACACCCGCGCCATTCTGGATCAATGCACCGAGGCGGTAGAGCATCTGATCGATATGTTCAGCACCGATGACAGCGCCTGCGAGGTGGCCGACGCTTTCATCGACGATTTGTACGAGGCCTCGGAACTGCTGGTTCTGATGCAAAGCGAAGGGGGCGATGGCCCCGCCGCGGATGCCGCGACGCTGTTGTTGCAGTTGCGGCGCGAGATGGAGATGAAGCTGGCCGCGTAGGGAAACAGTTGCGACGGATTGATCACGGATAGGCCACAAAAAGGCCACTATGACCTAAGAGTTTCCATCTGTCGCAGTCGGTTCCGGCCCGTGAGGCCCGCGATCGGTGAGACGAATTGGAAAGGTATGAACGGTTAGATTGCCAAGATGAAAGTTGAGACGAGGATCATGGAGCAGGACGCGGCCCCCGCCGTTGGAAATGCAGACCTTCTCGGACGCGGGTTCGAGGGGCTTCAGCCATTTCTGACGCGCTCTCGCGAGTTGCGCCAAGCGCTCGTCAAGATTGGCAAGCTGGGCGACAAGGCCACCAACCGAACCGCCCGCCGCCTGCACCACCAGTTGAAGCACGCTGAGCCGTCGATCACGATGATCGGGCAGGTGAAGGCGGGCAAGACATCGCTCGTGAACGCGATGGTGGGCTTTCCCGACCTTTTGCCGGCGGATGTGAACCCCTGGACCTCGGTGGTCACGTCGCTGCACCTGAACCCTCATGTCACGCCCGAGGACAACCGGGCCAGCTTCCGCTTCTTCGATGGCGAAGAGTGGGGCAGGCTTCTGGACCGTGGCGGGCGCATCGGCGAACTGGCCAGCCGCGCCGGCGCCGAGGACGAACTGGAAAAGGTCCGCGCTCAGGTCATCGAGATGCGCGAGAAGTCGCGTGCGCGCCTTGGCGACAAGTTCGAGCTTCTGCTCGGCCAGCAGCACGATTACGGCTATTTCGACAGCGAGCTGATCGAGCGCTATGTCTGCCTCGGTGACGATTTCGAGGATGACTACGAGACGAGCCAGGCGCAGGGCCGGTTCGCCGACATCACCAAATCGGCCGAAATCTTCATGCACCGCCCCGAAATGCCGATGCCGCTCTGCATCCGCGACACGCCGGGCGTGAACGACACCTTCATGATCCGCGAGCAGATCACCATCCGCGCGATCCGGGAAAGCCGGCTCTGCGTCGTGGTCCTGGCCGCGCACCAGGCGCTGTCCTCTGTCGACATGGCGCTGATCCGCCTGATCGCCAACGTGAAGTCGCGCGAGGTCATCATTGCGGTTAATCGCTGCGATGAATTGAGCGATCCGGCCACGCAGATCC
Source organism: Kangsaoukella pontilimi (assembly GCF_009830125.1). GTDB lineage: Bacteria > Pseudomonadota > Alphaproteobacteria > Rhodobacterales > Rhodobacteraceae > Kangsaoukella > Kangsaoukella pontilimi. The sequence continues at coordinate 257,911 of NZ_WUPT01000003.1, forward strand.
CCGAGATCCGCGACAGTATCCGCAAGACGCTGACCGATCATGACGGACCGAAGGATGCCGAGATCATCTTCTGCTCGGCCCATTTCGCGACCGCCGCCCTGACCGGGCAGGCTGACGCGATCGACGACGAGACGCTGAACAATATGGTCGACTGGGCCATGGCCGATGGCCGGATCACCGCGCCCGACGCGCTGACCGATGCCGAGCTTCTCTGGGACGCGTCCGGGCTGCCCGCGATCTTCGCCGCCATCTCGGAGCGGATCGTCGAAGGCAACGGGCAAGAGCTTCTGGACAAAGTGGCCAAATCGGCCATGAACCTTGCCAACGGGCTGAACGCCGCCCATCAGGTCGTGTCGCGCCGCGACACCGACCGCGCCTTGCCGCCGCTGGCGCCAGGGCAGATCGAAGGCGAACTGGACCGGATCGAGCGTGATGCGATCTCTGCCATGGACGAGGCGTTCGACGCCGCCGTGGCCGATTTCCAGAAACGTCTCGAACGGTCGCATCGCGGCTTCCTCGAACGCGCCACCGGATCGCTGTTGCAGCATCTGGAAGAGCATGGCGACGAAGAGGTCTGGCAATACGATCCGGGCGGGCTTCGCATCCTGCTGCGCACCGCCTATCAGGTCTTCGGCCGCTCGGCGCAGGCCGCCACACAGAAGGTTCTGGTGAAGACGGCCGAGGATTACGCGTCGGTATACTTCCGGCTGCTCGAAGTGTCGGAGGACGAGTTCGGCATCGAGGCGCCCTCGGCGCCGCGCATTCCGTCACCGGTTCTGTTGGGCCAGACCATTGCGCTCGACCTCAAGGGCACGTGGTGGTCGCGCTGGTGGCACAAGCGTCGCGGTTACCGCTCCTTCGCAACCGATTTCGCGGACATGATCAAGGCCGAAACCGATCCCATCGTGGCCAGCCTGAGCGGCCCGCATGTGGATTCGATCCGCGAAGCGTCGGTCCGGACGCTGCGCGAGTTCATCTCCGAACAGCGCGGCATGCTGAGCCGTGTCGCCGCCGAAGCGGCGGCGGGCAACGCGGATCAGGCCGACGCGATCCTCAGCACCTCGGGCGCAGCAGAGAAGCGTGCGCAGCTGCAACAGGCCATGGCAACGCTGACGCGCCTTGCGGCATGACAAGTGAATATGGGTAGACAATGAACGAGCATGAGTATCCCGACGCCGAGATCGACGGCGATTTCGATGTGATCGAAGCCGGTGAACCGGCGGCACCGCGTGCGCCGGCCCCGCTCGCTGCGGACGATACCGGAACCGGCAAACCCCGGCTCTGCCTCATGGGTGAGTTCAGCGCGGGCAAAAGTACTCTTTCCAACCTCCTTCTGGGCGAGGCCGCGCTGCCGGTGAACGTCACCGCCACGCAATTGCCCCCGATCTGGATTTCACACGGCGATGAGGCACCCTATCGTGTCGATCTCGATGGTGAGGAATACGAGCTCGATCTTGAGCGGCTGACCGATGTCTCGGTCGAAGACACCTCGCATATCCGTATCTTCCGCGATGCGCCATTTCTTGAGCATTGCGACCTGATCGACATGCCTGGGATCTCGGACCCCAACATGGACGCCGACGTGTGGCAGCGGGTTCTGCCCATGGCGGACATGATCGTCTGGTGCACCCACGCGACCCAGGCCTGGCGGCAGTCGGAGGCGGCGGTCTGGAACACGATCGCGCCCGGCTTGCAGGCCCGAAGCCTGCTCCTGCTCACACGGATGGACAAGATCCTGTCCGAGCGCGACAGGGCCCGCGTGGTCAAGCGCGTCGGTCGTGAAACAAAGGGCCTGTTCCACGGCCTGTTCCCGATCTCGCTGACCCGCGCCATGGCTGCGGGCGATGACGCGGGAAAATGGGCCGAGAGCGGCGCGGCGGATTTCGAAGAGGCGCTTCTCGCACAGCTTGGCGCGATCGCGGAGGGCCGGGCTGACGCTGCGGCCGAGGCCGCGGCTGCCGCGACGCCGGACCGGGTCGTGATGCCCGCGCGCATCCGCCCGCGCCCACTGGCAGCGCGCCGGACGGCTCGAACCTCGGGCCACGACGCCGCCTGACCCGATACCACCGGGGCGCAACGCTTTTTCACCTGTAATGGCGGGGGGGCTTGCACCCTGCGCGCTGCGCCCTCACAAAGGTGGGGTGGCCGGAAACGGCTGCCTTAAGGGGTTTGGGCATGGACGTCGCTGAGACACTCGACAAGTTGCGCCGTGACATCGGCCGTTGCGACCTTGCGCTTTTCGTCGATCTGTCGACGGGCTCGGTCCTGTCCAGCGCGACCGGAATGCCCATTCCACAGGAAGAGCTGGATGCCCTGAGCGTGGTCGCGCAGGAGACGCTGACCGGCCAACTGCCGGAAAGCGCCGAGGGTGTGACCGGCGCGCCGCAGGCTGTGCAAGCGGTTCTGATGACGTCGGACGCCGCAACGGTGGTCCAGCGCGCCTCACCCGAGAGCGCCGAAGCGCTGGTCTGCGTCTGTGGTGCGGATGTCGGAATCGAGGATGCGATGACCCATGGTCGCCGCGCGCTTGACCGCATCCTCGCGGCCGGATGACGAGGTCGCCGTGAACGACTTCGCCCGTCTGGAGCAGAAAATCGGCAAGTTGAGAGACCGCGAGCGGGCGCCGGGAGATGGCCGCGCGCTGAGGGCGGCGGACGGTCCGGGGCTGTTGGCGGCGCTCTTGCAGGAAATCGACGAGATCATCCTGCCGCGCCGGGTCACCCTGACCCTTGCAAATGGGACGAGTATCAATCTGGCCGTGTCGAACCGACGGCTTCAGGGCGTTCTGGCGCCCGCTCCAGACGCCTTGTCGAAGGTGGCAGGCGTGGCGCTGAAAGGCGCTGAGGACGATGCCGCAGCCGGGATCAAGGCAGGTCTGGCCAAGCTCTTCGAAGGCGGCGGCTCCGTTGGACTTATCGCGACGCGGCTGGGGGACGACGACCTGGGGTCGGATGCCGGTGTCTCGGCCAGCCTGCTGGCGCGGGCTTGGTCGATCGACCTGGGACCAGCCGGGCCGGCCGACCCTGGCGAGGTGATCACGCGCTTCCTGGGGGAAATCGGGAATGCTGCGTCCTGCTGGCTGAAGATCGAGGGCGAGGATATCGTCGAGCAATCCGGCGGTGAGGCCGATCTCGCGCAGCTCGCCGACACGGCGGCGTTCTTTCTCGATGCCTATCTGAACAAGCGCGACAGCTTGGTCGGCCACGGACGCGGAGCGAAGCTCGTGACGCTCGAAAGCGAGAGCCGGGCTTTGATCTTCGTAGACGGCGAGGGGCATTCGGCCTTCGTCACCGCGCCTGCGGGCGGGCTTGCCCGGATCGTATCGCTTTGGCAGGCAGCGCAGAGTTGAGCGCCTAACCGCCGCCGATCAGCTCGGCCACCAGCGGATTGGGAAAGCGCCGGTCCAGCGTGACGGCATAGAACGTTTCCGACATGCCAGGCAGGGCCGTTGCCTCGACGATACGGCCGCTTGCCAATTCGTCCCGGACGACGATGGGCGGAAGGACGCCAAGGCCCGCGTCGCTGCGCACCAGAAGACGCATCATGGCCATGTCGTCGACCTCGGCCGCGATCTGGGGGCGGACGCCGAGCCGTGCGGCGAGCGCATCGAAATCGGTACGGATCGGGCTGTCGGAACCCGGCAGGATCAGCGGGTGCTGCGACACGAGGGTGGCGATGTCGGTTTCGCCCTTCACCCGGTCGGGCGTGCCGACAAGGCTGACGGTGTCCTCGCTGAGCTTATGGGCGATCCGGGGCGTGACTGCGTCGCGCTCGGGCGGGCGGTTGGTCAGCACGACATCAAGCGCAATCTGGTCGAGCGCCGCCATCAATTCCGCAGGGCTGCCCGACCGCAGGATGACGTCCACATCCGCGCGCCCCACGATCGGGGCGAGAAACCCGATCTGGAAGTTGCGACTAAGCGTGGCGACCGCCCCCACACGCAGTGCGCGGCGGGCGGTGCCGGATTGCGCCAGCTCCTCGAGCAGGTCCTCGCCCCTCTGGAAGATGGCGTCGGCATGGTCGAGCGCGATCCGCCCCGCCTCGGTCAGTTCGAGCCTGCGGCCCCGACGTTCGAACAAGGCATGGCCCAGGCGCTCTTCCAGCGTTCGGATTTGGACGGACAAAGCCGATTGCGAGACGTTCATCCGCTCGGCGGTGCGCGTCAGGTTCCCGTCATGGGCGACGGCGTGGAAATAGCGCAGGTGCGCATAGTTGATATTGGCCATTCGTTCTAAAATATAGAACGTATCGTAAATAACAATGTATTTTATTTCAAGAATGGCCCACGCTATCTGAACGCTCAAGCAAATCGGAGAAACGTGATGTCTACCGTACTGGCGGCCTATCTGGGCCCGCTTGCCCTGTGTCTTGCGGCCTTCTTGTCCTTCAAATCGCCGGGCCTGCGCCCCTTCGCGGCGCTGCGCGTCAGCGAGATCGCTGGCCTTGCCGCCATCGTCTTCGCGCTCGCTTCGGGCTTTCTGGTCTGGACGGGCGGCGCGGCTACCGGCGCACTGTTCGAACTTGGTGGCTTCGGTCTGTCGGCGCGGCTGGACGCGGTCAGTGTGACCATGGCCATCCTCGTCAGTTTCGTTGGCTGGATCGTGCTGCGCTTCAGCCGGGTCTACATGGATGGCGAGGCGCGGCAGGGCTGGTTCACCGGTTGGATCTGCCTGACGCTGGCGGCGGTTTTGCTGCTGGTGACCGCGGGCAACCTCGTCCAGCTGGTGCTGGCATGGTTCGCCACGGGCGCGGGGCTGATGCGGCTTCTTCTGACCTATCCCGACCGGCCCGGCGCGCAGCGGGTCGTCCGCAAGAAGCGGGTTGTTGCGCTGTTCTCGGACCTGTCGCTCGTCGTGGCCGCCATTGGTATGGCGGTGGTCTTTGGCACCGGCGACATCGCGACCATTCTGGCCGAGGCCGGCGGGAACGCGGGCTGGCTTCTCTGGATCGTCGCAGGCGCGCTAGCGCTGGCAGCGGTGATGAAGTCGGCGCAGCTTCCATTCCACGGCTGGCTGACCGAGGTGATGGAGGCCCCGACGCCGGTTTCCGCCCTTCTCCATGCGGGCGTGATCAACGCGGGCGGCTTCCTTCTGATCCGGTTCGCCGACGTGATGCTGACGGCACCGATCGTGCTGGCCTTCCTTCTGATGCTGGGCGGTCTGACGGCGCTGGTGGGCGGTCTCGTCATGCTGACCCAGCCGGCGGTCAAGACCTCGCTCGCATGGTCCACCGTTGCGCAGATGGGCTTCATGATCCTGCAATGCGGTCTGGCGCTGTTCCCGCTGGCGCTTCTGCATATCGTCGCGCACTCGCTCTACAAGGCGCACGCCTTCCTGGCCTCGGGCGAGGCAGTTGCGCGGGTGGCGGCCTCGCGGAGGCCCGGACCGATCGCTATCCCCAATGCACGGGCGGTTATGCGGGCGTTCCTTGTCGCGCTGGCGATCTATGCGGTCGTGGGCTCGGTCTTCGGGCTGATGTCGAAGTCGCCCCAGGCCATCGCGCTTGGCGCCATCCTGATCTTCGGTGTGGCCTACCTGCTGGCGCAGGGTTTCGCGGATGCCGCACCCAAGGCGCTGACGCGTCGGACCGCACTCTGGTCGGTGGCGGCCTCGGCCAGCTACTTTGCGCTGCAATCCTTCTCGGCATGGCTGACCAAGGGCGTCCTGCCCGCCACGCCGTCGCCCGGACCGCTGGAATGGGCACTCATCATCCTGGCGCTGGTTACATTCGGGGCCACCGCCGTCGCACAGGCGACCTTCCCGCTCTGGTCGGGCCACCCGTCGGTGGCTGGCATGCGGGTCCATGTCGCGAATGGGTTTTACATCAACGCGCTGATTGACCGGTGGCTGGGCAATTGGCGGATCACGGAGGATCGGGCATGAGCATGGCTTGGACAAAGACAAAGGCCGAGGCTGCGGTACAGGCCATTCCCCCGGCATGGGGTCTGGAAGCTACGGTCGCCGTGAACCCTTTCGTCGGTCAGACCGACAAGGGCCTCGCCGAGACCGCGGAAATGGTCGAGCGGGTGACGGGAGAGCGGATTTTCCCGCCGCGGAAGACCTGGGCCGACGCCTGGGACGAGGACCGGATCAGCGACGACGATCTGGTGGACGCCCTTCTTGCGGGCGGCGCGCCGATGGACCTTGCCGATCTGAAGAAATGGCTCAAGCGCAACGCCGAGGACAAGGCAGCGCTCGCCATGATCTCTGACCTGGCCACGAACGCGTGCGGCACCGACTGGTCGGCGCTTGTGACCGAGCGGATGGGCGCATTCCTTGCCGCCGAGTTCGACGCGGGTCAGGCGCTCTGGGCGCAGCCTGTCAGGGACACCACGTGGGAGACCTGGCGCGCATGGGCGCGGCGGGACGTTACGCCGGAAATCCACGGTCTGAGCGGCTTTGCCGCCATGGTCGCCGCGCTTCCGTCCGATGCGGACAAGGCGCTGGCGGCTTTGACCGAGCGGCTTGGCCTGACCGAGGACGCGGCCGAGATGTACTTTCTCCGGCTTCTGACCGATCTGGGTGGCTGGGCGCAGCTTGCGCGGCAGCGGTTGTTCGAGGCCGAGAAGGCGGGTGGCTACGAAGGCACCGCGCGGGACCTGCTGGCGATCCGGCTGGCCTTCGAAGTGTCGGTATATGAGCAGTTTGCGGATCGGATCGGTGACGCATGGGCGGCGTTGCAGGCCGACTATGCCAGGCCGCTTCTGCCGCGGGGCGACCATGTGATCGACGCGATCCTGCAGGACGCCGCCGAGCGGGCCCATGCCAAACGGCTGGCCGAGACGCTGGCCGCCGATAACGCCCCGGCACGGTCCGGGAAAGCCAAGGTGCAGGCGGCGTTCTGCATCGACGTCCGGTCCGAGGTGTTCCGGCGCGCGCTTGAAAGCGTGGACACGGGCGTCGAGACCTTGGGCTTCGCGGGTTTCTTCGGCCTCGGCGTCGCGCATCGGGGCTATGCTTCGGACGTGGTCGAGAACCGGCTGCCGGTCCTTCTGTCGCCGGGCCTGACCACCACGTCGGCGGGCGAGGATGATGATCTGGACTCGCGGTACGCGAGCCGGGCCAAGCGGGCGTGGGGCCGGTTCAAGCTGGCCGCCGTGTCGTCCTTTGCCTTTGTCGAGGCGTCGGGGCCCCTCTACGCGGGCAAACTCCTTAAGGACAGTCTCAAAGGGGCGCATGCCAAGTCCTACGGCCCTGCGCCCAGACTCGACCCGGCGCTGCCGCTCGAGGCGCGGATTGGCGCGGCCAAGGCCGTCCTTGGAGCCATGTCGCTTACGCGGGATTTCGCGCCGCTGGTGGTCCTTGTGGGCCACGGCGCGAACGTCACCAACGCCGCGCATGAAAGCGCACTCCACTGCGGGGCCTGCGGCGGCTATGCGGGTGACGTGAACGCCCGGCTTCTGGCAGGTCTTCTGAACGACATCACCGTTCGGAAGGGCCTGCGGGCCGAGGGCATCAACGTGCCGGACAGCACGCTCTTTGTTGGTGCGCTGCACGACACGACGACCGATCAGGTGACCCTGTTTGACGCCGATGTGGCGACGGATGGCCACGCGGATGCGCTTGCGGCCTTCAAGGCCACGCTTGAACAGGCGGGCAGGATCGCGCGGGGGGAACGGGCGCTACGGCTTCCACGCGCCACCTCGGGCGACGCTGTGCCGGGCCGGAGCGCCGACTGGTCCGAGACGCGGCCCGAATGGGCGCTGGCCGGATGTGCCGCCTTCATCGCCGCGCCGCGGGGCCGGACCATGGGGCGCGATCTGGGCGGTCGGGCGTTCCTGCACAACTACAACTGGCAGGATGACGACGGCTTCGGCGTGCTGGAGCTGATCATGACCGCGCCCGTGGTCGTCGCAAGCTGGATCAGTCTTCAGTACTACGGCTCGACTGTAGCGCCAAAGGCGTTCGGCGGCGGCTCCAAGGTGCTGCACAACGTCGTGGGCGGCGTCGGGGTGGTCGAGGGCAATGGCGGGCGGCTGAGAACCGGCTTGCCGCTGCAGTCGGTCCATGACGGGGACCGGTATGTCCACGATCCGCTGCGGCTGGCCGTGGCGATCGAGGCCCCGCGCGAGGCGATGTCCGCCATTCTGGACAAGCACCCGTCGGTGGCCGCGCTGTTCGACAATGGCTGGCTGACGCTGTTCGCGCTGGATGACGATGGTCAGATGGCCTGGCGGTACAAGCCGGGCGGTGACTGGGATCAGCTTCCGACCCAGACGCGGGACGTCGAAGCGGCAAGAATGGCGGCCGAGTAAACCGGCCGCCACCTTCTCGGGCGGCGCGGATCAGTCCACGCCGCGCACAGGGATCGGCGCGTCGGGATTGGGGCGGAAGACCTTCTGCACCAGATAGGCTCCGACCGCGATGCCCACACCGATCAGGTCGGTCAGAAGTCCGCCCGAGATAAGGAACAGCGCCGCCACGATCAGAAGCGCCCGGATGAACCAGGCCGACCGCCCGCCCAGGAACCAGCCCTGAACGCTCGACGACAGGAAGAACACGCCGATCACCGCCGTGATCCCGGCGCGGACGACGTTATACCAGAGCGCCTGTTCGAAGACCATTTCGCCGTTCACTTCAATCATGTTCGCGCCCTGCATCAGCAGGTTGCCGTTGTAGAAGAACATGAACGGCACGATGAAGGCGGCGATCCCGATCTTGAAGCTGGCGACGCTGGTCTCCATCGGGTTCGCGCCCGATATGCCCGCCGCCGCGTAACTGGCCAGCGCCACGGGTGGCGTGATGGCCGACAGGACCGCGAAGTAGAAGACGAAGAAATGGGCGGTCAGTTGCGGAATTCCCAGCTGCACAAGGCCCGGCGCCACGACCGACGCCGCCACCGCATAAGCCGCCGTCGTCGGCATACCCATACCCAGCAGGATCGCGATGCACATGGCGAAGAACAGCGCCAGAAGCTGCGAGGATTCCGCGATCCCGAGAAGAAGCGCCGAGAACCGCGCGCCGACCCCGGTCAGGCTGATGACGCCCACGATGATGCCCGCGCATGCGCAGACCGCGATGATCTGGATCGACATGATCCCGGCCAGTTCGAACGCCTTCAGGATCGACCTCGGTCCCATTCGGAACGGCGTCAGCCAGGACACCATCGCGGCCGCGATTGTGGCGAGCGTACCGGCGCGGATCACCGAGTATCCGGCGAAAAGTGCGTAGATCAGGATGATGATCGGGATGAACAGGTAGATCTGCCGGACCATCTTGCCGAGCTTCGGCAACTCCTCCGAGCTCATGCCTTTCATGCCCAGCTTGGCCGCTTCGAAATCGACCATGAAGTAGACCGACACAAAGTAGAGGATGGCCGGGATGATCGCCGCGATGGCGATGTCGGTATAGGGAATGCCGGTGATCTCGGCCATGATGAAGGCGCCAGCGCCCATGATGGGCGGCATGATCTGCCCGCCGGTCGAGGCTGCGGCCTCGACCGCGCCGGCTGTCTTCTTGTGGTATCCGACCTTCTTCATCAGCGGGATCGTGAGCGAACCGGTCGCCACGACGTTGCCCGCCGAGGTGCCGTTGATCATGCCCATGAGGCCCGACGCGAAGATCGCCACCTTGGCCGGCCCGCCCCGCGCGCGACCGGCTGCGGCGAAGGCGAAGTTGACGAAATAGTCCCCCACCTTCGAGGCCTGCAGGAAGGCCGCGAAGATGATGAAGAGGATGATATAGGTCGACGATACCGCCGTGGTTGGCCCGAGGATGCCCGCGTCCGAATAGACATGGCCGAAGAAGCGCTGCCAGCTATAGGGCTGGTCGACCTTCAGGATGCCCGGCAGCAGATGCGCGGTGAAGGTGTAGACAAGGAAGATGCCGGTGATGATCACCAGCGCCAGCCCCGCGACACGCCGCGTCAGTTCCAGGATCAGCGCCGCACCGGCCGTGGCGGCGAAGGCCACGCCGATGGGCACGAAGGGCGTGCCGACCGAGTTCCGCGCCGCGGTGCCGTAGATTGAGATCAGGTAAGCGGCAACTGCGATCCCAGAGACGGCCAGCACGATGTCCGAGGCACGGAACCGGTCGCGGTCCTGCTGCTCGAACCAGCCGGCGACGATGCCGCCGAAGGTGGCGATCATAAGAGGTATGCCGAAATACCGGACCTCCTGGGCATAGATATCCGTACCGGGGAAAGCGGCCCAGGTTGTGAGCCCGCCCATGACCGGCAACTCGCCGCTCTGGATGACCGACAGGAAATAGAACGCTGCCCCAAGCGCCAGAAGCGCGGGCAGCAGAAGGATAAAGGTGACGAGCGACAATTTCCGCGTCGCCGCACGGGCCTCTTCCCGGAAGGGCGCGGACGAGAAGATAAGAAAGCCCAGGAACAGCGCACCGGCGATATGGGCGATGCGGAAATTCCAGGTTTCCATCGGGAACTGAGGCAGGAAGCCGATCTCGATCCCGGTCCAGGATGACAGCGAAAGCCCGTTCAGCGCCGCCATGTGGAAGGCCGCATAAAGCCCCGCATATCCCACGACCAGATGCAGGCGCCAGCCTTCGAAAAGCCTCCGGTTACCCTCTATCGGCTCTTCATCGACGCCTTCCGCGATGATCAGATCATCGTCCTCGATGGGTTTCGTATCGGCCATAACGTCCCTCCGCGGCGCCGTTCAGGCGCACGTTCCCTGTTTTCTTCTGTTCGAAAGTACTCTGGGGGGTGCGGGGGGCAAAGCCCCCCGCGTCGGTCGCGGCGCAAAGGCGCCGCGACACCGCTGATCACATGCCGTGGATCATGCTGTCCGGGATGTCGGCGCCGGCATTTTCCTTGAACCATTTGGCGGCACCCGGGTGCCACATCAGAACGCCGTTCTTGTCCCAGTTATCGGGCGTGGTCGAGCGGGCCGCCTTGTGGATGTTCACCATCCGGGCATTGTCCGACATGACCACGTCGACCACGGCTTCGACGAAGCTCTCAGGCAGGTCGCAGTTGGCGATGGCGAAGTTCCACATCGACACCGAACGCGCCGGGGCTTCCAGCGTGGTGTAGGTCTCGGCCGCGATATCGAACTGCGACACCGGGAAGGCTTCCATGATCGTCGCCTGCTCTTCCTCGGTGAACTCGATGATGTTCACGTCGGTCTGAACTTCCAGCTGGCTGACAGCCGGAACCGGCACGCCGGCGGCAAAGGCGATGACGTCAAGCAGACCGTCCTGAAGCTGACCGCCAAGATCGGACCAGCCGCCGTTCCGACGCTCGAAGTTGACGCCGAGCGTTTCCATCATGCGCGGGAAGTAGGTGTCCGAGGTCGAACCCGCCGGGCCGAAGCCGATGCGGGCGCCATCCGGAATGTCCGCGATCGAGGTGATGCCGGACGAAGCCAGTGCCGTCACCGAGAACGGCGTCTGGTACATCGGGAACATCGCGCAGGCGTTGCTCATGGGCAGGCCCGGTGCGATCGGGTTGGTGCCGGCAAGGCTTTCCGCCGCCGGACCCATGGTGGTCATGCCGAACTGGGCGTCGCCGGTGTGGACCAGCGCCATATTCTGCATCGGGCCGCCGGTGACTTCGCCGCCGCCCGAGATGCCGAGCTCTTCCGCAACAAGATTGGCCCAGCCCGAACCATAGGCGAAGTAGGTTCCGCCCTGGCTTGCGGTGCCTACCGTGAAGCTTTCCGGCCAGCCAGTGCGGTCCACGTGGCTGCCCGCCTGAGCGGCGCCGACGCTGAGCGCGATGGTCGCGACTGTGAGTGTGAGATGTTTCATTGTCTTTCCTCCCGAGAATTTCCGGCAGATGCCGGTTGAAACATGCGGCGGCGCAGGAGGCGCCTCCGTCACTGGGTGTTTTAGTGCGCGAAGGTTCGAATCAAGGGCAACAGGCGATCCGCCGCCGTTATCGCAAACAGGGGATGGTCCGTCGTCTGATGGGTCGAAAGCCGGACATGCGCTGAAAAAGGGTGTTACGTTTTCGACCCGTCGGGCCCGTCATCGTCCGCTTCCAGGAAATCCTCGCGCGCCAGACCATGGCGCTGCATCTTCTCGTAAAGCGCTTTCCGCGACAGCCCGAGGGATTCGTAGACCGGCCTCAGCCGCCCGCCTTCCGCAGCGATCGCCGCTGCAAGAAGGCCCTTTTCGAACTCGGCCACCCGGCCCGCAAGGGTTTCGGCCCCTGCCGTGCCGGTGTTGCCCGCCAGGTCGGGATCGAGGCCGAGAGCGAACCGCTCGGCGGCGTTTCGAAGCTCACGCACATTGCCGGGCCAGGAGCGGGCCGCGAGGGTCGACAGCACTGCGCCGGGGATATCCGGGGTTGGGCGTTTGTATCGACCAGCGGCCTCGTCCACGAGTTGCAGGAAGAGCTTGGGTATGTCCTCGCGCCGGTCCGAGAGGGGCGGCATCCGGATGGTCACCACGTTCAGACGATAGAGGAGGTCGCTGCGAAACGCGCCTTCTGCCGCCGCCGTCTCGAGGTCCCGCTTCGACGCCGCGATGAACCGCACGTCGAGCGGTATCATCTCATTCGATCCGAGCCGCGTGATCTCGCGATTCTGGATCGCGTGGAGCAGTTTCGCCTGCACGCCCATTTCGAGGCTGTCGATCTCGTCGAGAAAGATCGTCCCGCCGCGTGCGTGCTCGAACCGCCCATAGCGCGCCCGCTGTGCTCCGGGGAACGCCCCTGCCTCGTGGCCGAAGAGTTCGCTTTCGATCATGTCGCGCGGAAGGGCCGCGCAGTTGATCGCGACGAAAGGGGCCTCGGCGCGGGCGCTGGCGCGGTGAAGGGCGCGGGCTGCGACCTCTTTGCCCGTTCCTGTGGCGCCGGTGATCAGCACATCGGCCTCGGTTTCGGCCACGGCGCGGATTTGCTGGCGGATCGCGATCATGGCGGGGGACCGGCCGCCAAGGCGCACCTCGATCGCGTCGCGCCGCCCGACCTCGCGCCGAAGGGCACGGTTCTCCAGTGTCAGCCGCCGTTTGTCGAGCGCGCGGCGGATGGTCTCGACCAGACGGGCGGGCTCGTAAGGCTTTTCCATGAAATCATAGGCGCCGTCGCGCATCGACTGCACGGCCAGATCAACGTCGCCGTGGCCGGTCACGAGGATGATCGGAAAGGCAGGGTCGATTTCCAAGCACCGGCTCATCAGCGTCAGCCCATCCATCCCGGCCATGCGGATATCGGTCACCAGAATGCCTTCGAAGTTGCGGCTGACATGGGACAGCGCCTCTTCCGCGTCGGCAAAGACGGCCGCCTTCAGACCGGCAAGGTCCAGCGTCTGGCGGGCGACTTCGCGCAGGTCGGCCTCGTCATCCACGAAAAGGACGGTCGGATCGCTCATTGTGCGGCCACCGCTGTCTGATCGCCTGTCTCTGCACTGCGGAGCGTGACGCTGAACACGGCCCCGCCGCCCGGTGCGTTGGCCGCGGCCATGCTGCCGCCGAAGTCGCGGACGATGTTGTAGGAGATCGACAGACCCAGCCCCAGACCCTTTTTCGGACCCTTCGTCGTGAAGAATGGGTCGAAGATCTGGTCCTGCACCGCCTCGTCCAGGCCCGAGCCGATGTCAGTCACGAGGAGCCGGGTCGCGTCCGGCGCGGGGTGGTCGATCTCGATCGTGATAACGGGCTCTTCGACCGCCTGCATGGCGTCGAGCGCGTTGGACAAGAGGTTGACGATCACCTGTTGCAGCCGGACCCGCCCGCCCATGACAAGGACGGGCGCGGGCGGCGCGGTATAATCGACCCGCGCCTTTACTCCCGCGATCCGCACCTCCATCAGGTCGAGCGCGTCGCCCACGATGGCAGACAGGTCCACCGGCTCGACGCTGTCCTGCGGGCGGCGGGCGAAGTTTCTCAGGTGGCCCGACAACGTCGCCATGCGGTCGACCATGCGCGATATACGGGCGACGTTGTCGGCGGCCTCGGCAATCCGGTCCCGCTCCAGATAGGTGGCGGCGTTGTCGGCATAGGCCTTCACAGCCGTCAGCGGCTGGTTGATCTCGTGGCTGAGCGCGGCGGACATCTGGCCGAGCGCGGCCAGCTTGCCGGCCTGAATCAGCTCCCGCTGTGTCTGACGGAGTCGCTGTTCGGTGGCCTTGCGCTCTTCCACCTCTTCGGTCAGCCGCGCGTTTGCGGTGTTCAGCGCTTCGGTGCGCTTGGCCACCTGGCGTTCCAGCCGCTCGTTCGCCTGCCGCTGAACCTCGAGCCGTTCGGCGGCGCGGGCGCGGCGCTCGTTCACGATCTGCCAGCCGAGAAGTGTCAGAAGCATGAGAAGAACCGCGCCGAGAAGGGTCAGAAGCGCTTGCGCGCGGGCGGGCGCGGTCGGCGTCAGGTGTAGAACCCGCCAGCCGACGGTGGCCAGCGGCACTTCGTTTGCAACGAAGGTCTCGCCGTCGAGCGTCAGCCGATCCAGAGTGCCTGTCGTGCGGCGGTCGATTTCGAACGGGATGAGACGGTCGAGCGGATATTGCCGGTCGCGCGAGATGCGCGCGAATTCGCGCGAGCCAAGAGCGCCGAAGGTGCGGAAATGCCATTCGGGTCGGCTTGACATGAAGACGACGCCGGCAAGGTCCGTCACGAGGATCTCGCTCGCGCCGCCGCGCCATGCCTCCTCAAAGGAATCGACGGTGAACTTGATCGCGATGACGCCAAGGATGCGGGTATTGTCTAGGACCGGGGACGCAAAGAAATAGCCGCGCTCGCCCGAGGTGGTGCCAAGCGCGAAATAACGTCCCAGACCGCCTTCGATGGCCTGCTGGAAATAGGGCCGGAAGGAGAAATTACGCCCGACGAAGGACAATTCCTTGCGATAAGAACTGGCCGCGATGGTGTTGCCGCCGATATCCATGAGGTACACGTCCGAGACGCCAAGGCTCATCGCGGTCAGGCGCAACTGCTCGTTCACGAAGGGTCGAAGGCCTTCGTTGTCGGGATCCTTGAGCAGATCAACGAGAATCGGTCGCTCGGCGATCAGACCGGGCATAGGCTGAAACCGCTCGAGCGAGCCGCTCAGACCCTCGACCGCGATCCGGAGTGTGTTCTCGCCCGCGGCACTGGCGCGTTCGAGGTAGATTCGCTCGATGGACGGGAAGGCCGCGACGGCAAGGGCCAGCGCCAGCGCGATGACCGCCAGCGTTTTGTATGCCTGAAGCCGAACACGTTGAAACGGCACGCCTTTTCCCCCCCTTTGGCCGGTTATGCCCTGAAATGGGCCGCTTGCCCAGATGCCAGCGAAAGCCGCGTGAGGCCCGAATTGTTCGTCATTCGGCCACAATAACGCCTGCATTTGGCGTTTGATAAAGAATCGTAGTTAATAACGCTGGGTGTCAGCGGCAGTTTTGCGCCGGTTTTTCCCACGGTCTCCCTTTCGGAGGTGGGCAGGCAGGCGTATAACGGCAATCGGTTCGCAGGCAGGCACCGGTGGCGGACCCGGGCAGAAAAAATTGAGGCGGCAGCAATGGCCCTAGGCGGTTTGTTTTCGACGGATATGGCGATCGATCTCGGGACGGCGAACACGCTCGTCTACGTGAAGGGCAAGGGGATCATCCTGAACGAGCCTTCGGTGGTCGCTTATCACGTCAAGGACGGTCAGAAGAAGGTTCTGGCGGTTGGCGAGGATGCCAAGCTGATGCTGGGCCGCACGCCCGGCTCGATCGAGGCGATCCGCCCGATGCGTGAAGGCGTGATCGCGGATTTCGACGTGGCCGAGGCCATGATCAAGGAGTTCATCCGCAAGGTGCACAAGCGCACGACCTTCTCGAAGCCGAAGGTGATCGTCTGCGTGCCTCACGGGGCGACGCCCGTTGAAAAGCGGGCGATCCGTCAGTCGGTCCTGTCGGCGGGCGCGCGGCGCGCGGGCCTGATCGCGGAACCCATCGCGGCGGCCATCGGCGCGGGAATGCCGATCACCGACCCGACCGGCAACATGGTCGTCGACATCGGCGGCGGTACGACCGAGGTGGCGGTGCTGTCCCTTGGGGATATCGTCTACGCGCGCTCGGTGCGTGTGGGTGGCGACCGCATGGACGAGGCGATCATCTCGTACCTGCGCCGTCAGCATAACCTTCTGATCGGTGAGCAGACCGCAGAGCGCATCAAGACATCCATCGGCACGGCGCGCATGCCTGATGACGGGCGCGGTCAGTCGATGCAGATCCGGGGTCGCGACCTCCTGAACGGCGTGCCCAAGGAAACCGAGATCAACCAGGCCCAGGTGGCCGAGGCTCTGGCCGAACCCGTGCAGCAGATTTGCGAGGCGGTGATGACCGCCCTCGAAGCCACGCCGCCAGACCTTGCCGCCGACATCGTGGACCGGGGCGTCATGCTGACCGGCGGTGGCGCGCTTCTGGGCGAGTTGGACCTGGCGCTGCGCGAGCAGACCGGACTGGCGATCAGCGTGGCCGACGAGTCGCTCAATTGCGTGGCGCTCGGTACTGGAAAAGCTCTCGAATACGAACACCAACTCAGGCACGTGATCGATTACGATAGTTGAGCGCCCAACGGTCTGACTTTTCCACAGGCGCGTGGTAGTCTTTCGACAGGGGCCGTAACCAGGGGACGACGTGGCACGGCAGGCAAGCTCAGGCGAGGAATTCGCACGCCCGATTCGGCGGCTGTTCGTCGGCGCGCTGGTCGTCGTTCTGTTCGCCATCTTCGTTCTGTGGCGGATCGACTCCCCCCGCGCTGAACGCTTCCGCGCCATGATCGTCGACAGCATCGTGCCGCAGATGGACTGGGCCTTGGTGCCAGTGACCAAGGCGGCCGAGCTGTTGGACGGCGTACAGTCCTACGCCCGGCTGCAGCAGCAGAACCAGGACCTTCGTCGCGAATTGCAGCAGATGAAGGCCTGGAAAGAGGCGGCGCTTCAGCTTGAACAGGAAAACGCCAAGCTTCTCGACCTCAACCGCGTGCGGCTCGACCCTGCGCTGACGGTCGTGACGGGGCAGGTGATCGCGGATTCCGGGTCGCCCTTCCGGCAATCCGTACTTTTGAACGTGGGCGCGGCGCGGGATGGCATCATGGATGGCTGGGCCGTGACCGACGGGCTGGGCCTTGTGGGCCGCATTTCGGGCGTCGGCCAGAAATCGAGCCGCGTTCTACTTCTGACCGACAATTCCAGCCGCATCCCCGTGACCATCCAGCCTTCGGGCCAGCGCGCGATGCTTTCGGGCGACAACTCGGCCCTGCCGGTTCTCGACTTTATCGAAGTTCCCGAAGAAGTACGTCCGGGCGACCGCGTCGTGTCCTCAGGGGATGCCGGAGTTTTCCCGGCAGGGCTTCTGGTGGGGAACGTGGTTCAGGCACGGGACGGGCGGCTGAGGCTGCGCCTGTCGGCGGACTACGAGCGGCTCGAGTTCCTGCGCGTGCTCAGAAGCCAGCCCGCCGAGCCTATCGACGCGCCGGCGACGCTGATCGGTCCGGTTCTGCCGACGCCGCCAGAGGTGGCCCTGACCGATGGCGAGGTGGCCGATGGCTGAAGTGTCGCGCGCGGCGCATTGGAAGTTCCGGGGGCTGTTCCTGCTGATCGCGGCGGTCCTGTTCTTCGTGCAGCTTCTGCCGCTGGCCTCCGGTGCCGGGCGGATGCCGGGGCCGGACGTGCTGCTTCTGGTCGTCGCGGCATGGGTGCTGAGGCGGCCCGACTATGTGCCGGTGCTGCTGATCGCGGCCGTGTTCCTTCTGGCCGATATCCTCTTCATGCGCCCGCTCGGGCTCTGGACGGCCATCGTCATCCTCGGGACCGAGTTCCTGCGCGCCCGGAGCGTGGCCGTCCGCGACTGGTCCTTCGCTGTCGAATGGCTGGTGGTCGCGGTGACGATTGCAGTCATGTTCCTGGCGAATGCTCTTGTTCTGACGCTTTTCATGGCGAATGACGCACCGCTCGGGCTGACGCTCATTCACCTGATCGCCACGGTTCTGGCCTATCCGCTGGTGGTGATCCTTGGCGCGCGGGCCATGGGGCTGCAAAAGATCGCACCGGGCGAGGTCGACGCATTGGGGCACAGGCAATGAAGCGTTCACCGAGAGAGACAGAGGAAAGCAGCGGCCTGATCACGCGCCGCGGTCTGGTTCTGACCGGCTTGCAGCTTGGCTTCATGGGTGTGCTCGCGATGCGGATGCGCCAGATGCAGATCGAGGAGGCGGATCAGTACCGCCTTCTGGCCGAGGAAAACCGCATCAACATGCGCCTGATCCCGCCGTCGCGGGGCATCATCTATGACCGGAACGGCGTACCGGTGGCGCAGAATGCCCAGAACTACCGGATCGTCATCGTGCGCGAGGATGCGGGCGATGTGGACGCCGTTGTCGACCGTTTGCGCCAGATCGTGCCCTTGGACGAGGACGACCTGGAGAGGAGCCTCAAGGAAATCTACCGCCGAAGCCCCTTTGTGCCCGTCACCCTTGCCGACCGGCTGAGCTGGAAGGATATCGCCGAGGTCGCGGTCAATGCTCCGGCGCTTCCCGGTATCACGCCCGATGTCGGCCTGTCGCGCGAATATCCCCTTGGCGAGGATTTCGCCCATATCGTGGGTTATGTCGGTCCGGTCAGCGACTATGACCTCTCGAAGATCGAGAACCCGGACCCTCTGTTGCAGATCCCGAAATTTCAGATCGGCAAGATCGGGCTTGAAACCAAGCTCGAGGCCGACCTTCGTGGCAAGGCAGGCACCAAGCGGATCGAGGTGAATGCCGCTGGCCGCGTCATGCGAGAGCTCAGCCGGGATGAATACACGCCGGGCACCGATGTGCAGCTGACCATCGACCACGGGCTTCAGAACTATGCGCAGGCACGGCTTGCGGGCGAAAGCGCGGGCGCTGTCGTGATGGATGTGGAAACGGGCGACCTTCTGGCTATGGCCTCGTCGCCGTCCTTTGACCCGGACCTTTTCGTGCGCGGCATTTCGACCACGGATTACCGATCTCTCACAGAGAACAAATATCGCCCGCTCTTCAACAAGACGGTGCAGGGCACGTATCCCCCCGGTTCGACCTTCAAGATGATGACAGGTCTCGCGGCGCTACGGGCAGGCGTGATCGGTCCGCAGGAAACGGTCTATTGCCCTGGCCACTTCTCGCTGGGCGGGCGGCGCTTCCATTGCTGGAAGCGCGGCGGCCACGGCTGGATGGACCTGAACAACGCGTTGACCCAGTCCTGCGACGTCTATTTCTACGAAGCCGCGCAGCGGATGGGCATCGACCGTCTCTCCGAGCTTTGCCACGAATTCGGCCTGGGCGAACGCCATGACATTCCCGTGTCCGCCGTGGCCGACGGTCTGATCCCGTCGACCAAGTGGAAGGCGCAGGTCCGGGGCGAGACCTGGCGCCCCGGCGACACGATCAATGCCGCGATCGGGCAGGGCTATGTCCTGACCTCGCCTCTGCAGCTTGCGGTGATGACGGCGCGCATCGCCTCGGGAAAGGCCGTCGTCCCGCGACTGGTGAAGTCGGTGGACGGTGTCGAAGCGCCGATCGTCGAGGCAGAGCCGCTCAACGTCTCGGCGCGTCACCTCGACCTGATCCGGCGCGGCATGTGGAGCGTGTCGAACGGACAGCGTGGCACCGCACGACGCTCGCGCATCGTGGCCGACGGCGTCGAGATGGCTGGCAAGACCGGCACCAGCCAGGTGCGTAACATCACTGCCGCCGAACGGGCACGCGGCGTGTTCCGCAACGATCAGCTTCCGTGGGAGCGTCGGGATCACGGGCTGTTCGTGGCCTACGCCCCATTTGACAAACCGAAATACGCCATCGCCTGCATTGTCGAGCATGGCGGCGGCGGATCGAGCGCTGCGGCCCCGCCCGCGCGCGATATCCTGCTCTATGCGCTTTACGGCGACGTGCCCCCGCTCGACGCCTATCCCAGCGATCAGCGCGAGCGCATCCGCTCGATGCACGAGGAAATGGTTCTCCGCCCGCGCCAGAAAGCCCCGGATGGGCCGAGCCGCGCATGAGTTATCTTGAATATCAGGTCCAGACCGTCCCGTCGGGCGCGCGCAAGATCCTCTACGCGAACTGGGCGCTCGTCGTCCTTTTGACCGCCGTGGCGGCGGTGGGCTTCCTGATGCTCACCTCGGTTGCGGGGGGCGAGACGGGCCGTTGGGCCGAGCCGCAGATGAAACGCTTCGCGCTCGGGCTGACGGTCATGATGATCATCGGCATGGTGCCGATCTGGTTCTGGCGGAACATGGCTGGGCTGGCTTATCTCGGCTCGCTGCTGCTGCTGGTTGCGGTTGAGCTCTTCGGAACGGTCGGCATGGGCGCGCAGCGCTGGATCGACCTTGGTTTCATGCGGCTTCAGCCGTCCGAGGTGATGAAGATTTCCCTCGTGATGATCCTCGCCGCCTATTACGATTGGCTGCCCATCGCCAAGGTGTCGCGGCCCTTCTGGGTGCTGGTCCCTCTGGGACTGATACTTGTGCCGACGGCGCTCGTGCTGAAGCAGCCTGATCTCGGCACCGCGATCCTTCTGGTCGCGGGCGGAGGGATCGTGATGTTCTGCGCCGGTGTGTCTTGGTGGTATTTCATCGCGGTCATTGGCGCCGCCGTGGCACTGGTCTGGTCGGTTTTCGCCTCGCGCGGGACGGACTGGCAGTTGCTCAAGGACTACCAGTTCCGCCGGATCGACACGTTCCTAGATCCGTCCACCGATCCGCTCGGCGCGGGTTATCACATCACCCAGTCGAAGATTGCGCTTGGCTCCGGCGGCTGGACTGGCAAGGGGTTCATGCAGGGCACGCAATCACGGCTGAATTTCTTGCCCGAAAAGCACACCGATTTCATCTTCACCACTCTGGCCGAGGAGTTCGGCTTCGTCGGCGCCTTTTCTCTTCTCGTGCTGTACGGGCTTATCATCCTCTTCTGCGTGCTGTCGGCGCTCGGCAACAAGGACCGCTTCGGCGCGCTTCTGACCCTGGGGATCGCGGCGACGCTCTTCCTGTTCTTCGCGGTCAACATGTCGATGGTGATGGGCCTAGCCCCGGTCGTGGGCGTACCGCTTCCGCTGGTCAGCTATGGCGGATCGGCCATGCTCGTCCTGCTTGCGGCCTTCGGTCTTGTTCAGTCGGCCCATATCCACCGGCCCCGTGCCCGATGACGCTGGTCCTCTTTTCCGCACCCGACAGCGTCTGGGACGAATACCGCGACGTGCTGCCCCGCGCCATTGCCCGCGCCGGTGTCGAGGCCCGGATCATCCGCGACGATGCCCTGACCGACCCGACCGAGGTGGACTACATCGTCTACGCGCCCTCGAGCCGCCTCAAGGACTTCACGCCCTTCACGCGGCTGAAAGCGGTGCTGAACCTCTGGGCGGGTGTCGAGGCGATCGCCCCCAACCCGACGCTCAAAGCGCCACTCGCCCGGATGGTCGATTACGGGCTGACCGAGGGCATGGTCGAATGGTGCGTGGGTCATACACTCCGCCACCACCTGGGGATGGATCAGGACATCCGGCGGAACGATGCAGAGTGGCATCCCCATGTTCCGCCACTGGCGCGCTGGCGGAATATCACGGTCCTGGGCCTCGGCGCTTTGGGCGAGGCCGTGGCGCGGGCGCTGGTCGACCTTAACTTCCGCGTAACCGGATGGAGCCGCCGTCAGAAGGACATCGGCGGCATCTGCTGCCTCAGCGGTGACGATGGCCTGCGCGAGGCGCTGTCTTCAGCCGAGATCCTGATCCTGCTTCTGCCGCTTACCGACAACACACGCGATCTCATGGACAGGAACCGGCTCGCTCTTCTTCCGAAAGGCGCGTGTGTCATCAATCCAGGCCGCGGCCCGCTGATCGTGGACGAAGACCTGATCGACGCGCTCGACAGTGGCCAGATCGCTCACGCGACGCTGGACGTCTTCAGAACCGAGCCCCTGCCGCCCGAGCACCCTTTCTGGGCGCATGACGGCGTGACGGTCACGCCGCATATCGCTTCGGACACAAGGCCCCAAAGCGCCGCCGATGTCGTGGCCGAGAATCTCCGCCGTGGTGAGACGGGCGAGCCGTTTCTCCATCTCGTGGACCGCTCTGCCGGATACTGAGAACAGGATCGCCGTTCTTTGGGTCCGGAAAATCCTCGGGGGTGAATTCGTGCGCGATGCGCGCGAAGAGGGGGCAGACAGCCCCCTTGCGTTTTTCGGACAGGCCGAAAAACGATCCGTTTTCCGGGGGAAAACGGCGGCTATCTCAGCCGTGGCGGCGCGTCGGGGTCCATGCCGGGTGCGGACGGTCCCTCTGAAGCGGGCGCTTCGGGGATGTCGAAGCGCAGTGCGACCCGCGCCAGATGCGCCGCCATGGGGTCACTTGCGCGGAAAAAGCCCACATCCATCTCTCCCGCCTCGACGCCGGAAAAGATCAGCGCCTCATGCGCCGCCCGCGACAGCGCCGGTTCGGCGCCCGGAACCGGGTCGATGAAGGCGAGGATATGTCCCTCGGCGCCATCTTCGTAACGGGCCGTGGCCAGGTAGGCGAAACGTGCCAGCCCCTGCGCCGTCGCCAGCTTGGTGTCGAGCGACAGGACCAGCGCTTCGGGGACACCTCCGGGCGGCGCGACCTCGACAGGACGTGCCTCGACCTCGCCCGGTCCGTCTGCGAGAGTCGTCGCCAGCCACGCCATGGCGTCCGGGGGGATCAGAATGGAGGAGGGGGCCACGCCGAGGTTCAGCCCAAGTCCCAGCCCTTCGGCGGCCAGAAGCCCGGCAAGCGCCCGCCCTGACAGGGCGGCATAGGGCGCGATGTCCCCGGTGAAATCCGTCAGCCGGTGCTCGCGATCAAAGGCCAGCACGAAACGCCCGTCCTCGGTGTCGAAAACACGCGGGTCGACCGTATCGCCCTGGGCCTCGCCGTCGAGCAGCAGGAACAGTTCCGACTCGGCCAGCCGATCGTAGAAGCGGAGCCGCGCCGCGTCGCTGTCTTCGGCCTCCATCGAGGCATGGGCGATATCGAGGGGGGTGTCCTGGGTCATGTCAGCGCCTCTTTGACGCGAAGCCGGAGCGTGGGCAAGAGCTCGGCCTCGAACCAAGGGTTCTTGCCCAGCCAAGCCGTATTCCGCCAGGACGGGTGGGGCAGGGGCATGACGTCCGGCCCGACAGATCGCCAGTCCATGACTGTCCGCGTCACGCCGGCTCGCGCGTCGGCGCCGAGATGCCATTTCTGCGCGTAACCGCCGATCAACAGCGTCAGGCGAATACCCTCCAACCGCTCCATGATCCGGTCGCGCCACGTGGCCGCGCAGACAGGCGGCGGAGGAAGATCCGATCCGCTCGCATTGTAGCCCGGAAAACAGAAAGCCATGGGCACGATCGCCACGCGGTCCCGGTCGTAGAAGGTCGCTTCGTCGATCCCCATCCACTCTCTCAGACGTGTGCCGGAGCGGTCCCAGAAGGGCTTGTTCTCGCGGTGGACGCGAAGCCCCGGCGCCTGGCTTGCAATCAGGATACGAGCGCTTCCGTTGAACCAGACCACCGGGTTCGGCCGATGGGCCGTATGGGTCGCGGCGAACCGTGCGCGGCAGATCGTACAGGCGGTAAGCTCGGCCTTGAGGTCTTCCATCCCGGTCATGGGCCTTCATTTAACCGAAATCAACGGAGCGGCCAGTCCGCTTGACATGTTTCTATATTTCTAGAAGCATCGAAATATGATTCGAGAACACAATACCGACGACCTCACCGAAGCAGCGGGCATCTTCGCCGCGCTAGGCTCCGAACAGAGGCTTGCCGTCCTCCGTACGCTTGTGCGTGCCGGGCCTGACGGGCTGACCATCGGCGACCTTGGCGCGCGGACGGGCGTGACCGGTTCGACCCTGACCCATCACATGAAGCTTCTGGCCGCAGCTGGGCTCGTGACCCAGGTGCGCGATGGACGGCGCGTGATCTGCATGGCTGCCGACTATTCCCGGATGCGCGCGATATCCGATTTCCTGCTCAGCGAATGCTGCGCGGACGCTTCAGACACTGACAAGGCACATGACCATGGCTGATATTTCCCACTCTCACCCGATAGTCCGGAAAATCGACAAGGTCTGGCTTGCGGCGGCGGCAATTCCGCTTGTCATCGCCTTGTTCGATCCCGCGCAGGCCTGGGAGACGGTTGTTTTCGCCGCCGGGGCGCTTGGTCACACGGCTATCTTCATCGTCTTCGCCATCGGTGCGGTCGCCTACCTGAAAGCGTCGGGCGCCGAGGCGCTGCTCGCGCGCGCCTTCGAGGGGCGAGAGGTACAGATGATCCTGATGGCGGCGCTTCTGGGCGGGCTTTCGCCGTTCTGTTCCTGCGAGGTCATTCCCTTCATCGCTGCGCTTCTGGCGGTGGGCGCGCCCCTGTCGGCGGTGATGGCCTTCTGGCTGGCCTCTCCGCTGATGGATCCGGCCATGTTCCTGATCACGGCGGGCACGCTCGGGTTTCCCTTCGCGGTCGCCAAGATGCTGGCAGCCATCTTCATCGGCCTTCTGGGCGGTGCGACTGTCTATCTTTTCGCCAACGGCCCGGTCTTCGCAGACCCGCTGAAAACAACGGGGGCGACGAGAGGCTGCGGTTGCGGTCCGTCGCCCTTCTCGGGCAAGCCGGTCTGGGCGTTCTGGCACGAGGCGGACCGTCGAGCGACTTTCCGCGAGACGCTGATCGAGAACGCGCTCTTTCTCGGGAAATGGCTCCTGATCGCCTACATGGCCGAGGCCGTGATGCTGGCCTATGTTCCGGCCGAGGCGATTGCGGGCGTCCTGGGCGGCACAGGCGTCTGGCCGGTGATCCTTGGGGCATTGATTGGCGCGCCGGCCTATCTGAACGGCTATGCCGCCGTACCGCTGGTCGATGCGCTCCTGGCGCAGGGCATGGCGCCTGGGGCGGCGATGTCCTTCATGCTGGCAGGCGGGGTCAGCTGCATCCCCGCCGCCATCGCGGTCTGGGCGCTGGTCAAGCCGCGGGTCTTCGCCGCCTATCTGGGGATCGCCTTCGCGGGGTCGCTGCTGGCCGGTCTGGCCTGGGGCGCGGTCGCGCTCTCCTGAGCCTCAGCTGCCCGGTCGTGACTCTGGCGGGTCGTCATAGACGGCCCAGCCATATCTTCCGCCGGAAGAGGGCAGCTCGCCCTCGCGCATGTTGCGGGCAATGTAGGCCTTGGCGATGAAATTCGCGGTGATCGGCGCGGTCAGAAACAGGAACAGCGTGATCAGAAGCTCGTGGATCGAGATATGACCGGTCTTGGCGATGAAGTAGATCATCGAGGCGATCAGCACCCCGCCCACACCGAGCGTGGTCGCCTTGGTGGGCGCGTGCAGACGCTGAACCGAGTCCTTCAGCTTGATCAGGCCGTAGGAGCCGACAAAGCCGAAGACGCCGCTGATGACCAGAAAGACCGAGATCAGGATTTCAACGTACAGGGGCATGTGTCACCTCACTCGATAATGTCGCCGCGAAGCAGGAACCGGCAATAAGCCACGGTTGAGACGAAGCCGACCATCGCGATCAGCATGGCAGCCTCGAAGTAGATCGCCGTGCCGCGCGCGATGCCGTAGATCACCAGAAGCGCGATGAAGTTGATGACCATCGTATCGAGCGCGAGGATACGGTCCGCCGCGTCTGGGCCGACCGAGATGCGCCAGAGGTCCATGAGAAGCGCGAGGCCATAGCAGATGGCGGCGAAGAAGAGGGCGGCTTCGATCATTCGAAAATCTCCATGAGGCGACGTTCGTAGCGCGATTTGATGCTGTCCCGGACGCCGTCCGGATCGTCGGTATGCAGGCAATGAACCAGAATGACGCTGGCATCGGCAGACAGTGTGGCTGACACCGTGCCGGGCGTCATTGTGATGGTCCCCGCCAGTACTGTGATCGCCTCGGGCGATTTCAGCTCGATCGGGACGGGAATCCACTTGGACGCAATGTTCTTCTCGGGCTTGAAGAGGATGATGAGCGCCACCTCGACATTGGCCACCACGATATCCCAGAGCACCACAAGAAAGTATTCCGCGACCTTAAGGGGGCGTCGGATGGTCGGGCGGTTGGGCCAGTAGGGCGCGGTGATCGCGGGGATGATCAGGCCGAGGGCCGTGCCAAGGATCAGGTTGCCAAGGGACACGGTGTTCACGAGGCCGAGCCAGACAAGCACCAGCGTCACGCTGAGAAGAGGGTGCGGGATCAGGCGTTTCAGGATCATTCTGCAGCCTCCTCCGGTGTCAGCACCGCCGAGATATAGCCCTCGCGGTCGAAGATCTGCGCCGACGTCTCCTCGAGATAGGCCGCAAGCGGCCCGGCGAGAACCGCCAGGAGCGCAAGAGCCGCGATCGCGGCCATGACCGGGGTAAGCTCGCCCGGACGCGCGCCTATCGCCATGTCGCCGGTGGCCGGGGCGGAGCCGCCTGTGGCTTCATCTGCAAGCGCAAGCGAGGTCGATTTCCAGAAGATCGTGCTGCCCGCGCGGGCAAAGCCCACGATGGTGAAGAGTGAGCCCACGAGGATCGCTGTCCAGGCCCAGGGCATCGCGCCCGGTTCGCGGATCGCGTCGAGCACGAGGAGCTTGCCCAAGAACCCGCTGAGAGGCGGCATCCCGGCCATCGCGATGGCCGCGCCGAAGAAGAGCGCGGCAAAGAGACCGTTCTGCGCGGTGGGCGGCATGGTCGTCAGGCTGTCTCCGCCGCGCCGGGACATTACGAGGTCCGCGACAAGGAACAGGCAGGCCGCAGCGAAGGTCGAATGGACGAGATAGTAAAGCGCCGCCGTCATCGCCTCGGGCGTGAAGGACGCGACCGCGACCAGCAGCGTGCCCATCGACCCCACGATGGAGAAGGCGATGAGCGGCATCAGCCGCCGCGCGCCGAGGACGCCAAGCGCGCCGATGGCGATGGTTACGATGGCTGCAGGGAACAGCCACGTTGCGGCGATTCCTTCGGTGCTGGCGACATCCGGTCCGAAGGCAAGCGTGTGTATACGGATGATCGCATAGGCCCCTACCTTGGTCATGATCGCGAAAAGCGCCGCGACGGGAGCAGGCGCGTTGGAATAAGTAGCGGGCAGCCAGAACTGGACCGGGAAGAGCGCCGCCTTGACCGCGAAGACGATCATCAGAAGCATCGCCGCCACGCGGACGAGCGCCGCTTCTTCCACCGGGATCTGGGGCACCTTCGCCGCGAGGTCTGCGATGTTGAGCGTGCCGGTGCTGGCGTAAAGCGTGCCGAGCGCGAAGAGGAAGAGCGTCGAGCCGGCAAGGTTCATCACCACGTATTGCAGGCCCGCGCGCATTCGCTCGCGCCCGCCCGAGTGGATCATCAGCCCGTAGGACGCGATCAGAAGAACCTCGAAGAATACGAAGAGGTTGAAGATGTCGCCTGTCAGGAAGGCACCGCAGATGCCCATAAGCTGGAACTGGAAAAGCGCGTGGAAATGCCGGCCGCGCCGGTCCCAGCCCGTCGCGATGGCGTGCAGCAACACGATCAGGGCAAGGGCGGCGGTCAGCAGGACCATCAGCGCCGACAATCGGTCAAGCACCAGCACGATGCCGAAAGGAGCGGGCCACGAGCCGAGCCGGTAGACGGTCGTCTCACCGCCAGCCGCCTGCAGGGCGAGGCCGATGGCGACGGCCAGCAGCAGGACCGTGCCGGAGACCGATGCGATCCGGCTCAGCCGGATGTCGTGGCGCGTCACGAACCCGATGATAGGCGCCAGAAGCGCCGGAAGGACGACGGGGGCGATAATCCAGTGCATCAGCTCTCACCGTCCTTCCCGGACGCGGCGTCCGCATCCGCGATGTCGATCGTGTCGCTGTCGGCTTCGAGAAACGCGCCGAGCGCGATCATCACCAGAACGGCGGTCATCCCGAAGGAAATCACGATGGCCGTCAGCACCAGCGCCTGCGGCAACGGGTCGGTATAGGAGGCGTCGCCGTATTTCGACAGGATCGGGGACATGTCGATGGCCAGCCGACCGCTCGCGAAGAGGAACACGTTGACCGCATAGGACAGAAGCGCCAGCCCGAGAATGACGGGGAAGGTTCTGAGCCTGAGCAGCAGGTAGACACCCCCTGCAGTCAGGACGCCGACGGCGCTTGCGACGAGAAACTCCATGTCAGCGGGCCTCCTCAGCGTCGGACTGGCGCTCGGACGGGTCGTAATCCATCGCCTCGACGTTCACGTCCGCCGACCCGGCATAGCGGGCGATGCGCGACAGGCTATAGAGCATGAGCATCACGGCCCCGAGCACCGTCAGGAAGACGCCAAGGTCGAAGAGCATCGCGGTGGCAAGCTCGAATTCCTCGATGGGCGGCAGGTGCACATAGGTGTAGCCACTGGTCAGGAAGGGCAGGCCGAAGACCCATGCGCCCGCCCCGGTCAGCCCCGCGATGACGACGCCAAAGCCGATCATGGCATGGTACTCGATCCGCTGCCGGGCCTGCGTCCAGGCAAAGCCCGAGGCCATGTACTGCATCAGCAGCGCGATCGCGATGACGAGGCCCGCAACGAAGCCGCCGCCCGGCTGGTTGTGACCCCGCAGGAAGATGTAGATGCCGACCATGATCGCGATGGGCATCAGAAGCCGCGTGACGACCACCATCATCAGCGGGTGCCGGTCGCGCGACCGGTCCTGCGAGTAGTCGACGTTGCGCAGGCGCCGCGCGGCGGGCCCTTCCAGAAGCGCCTGCATCAGTGCGTAGATGAT
This sequence comes from Kangsaoukella pontilimi, assembly GCF_009830125.1. GTDB lineage: Bacteria > Pseudomonadota > Alphaproteobacteria > Rhodobacterales > Rhodobacteraceae > Kangsaoukella > Kangsaoukella pontilimi. Next base: position 286,473 of record NZ_WUPT01000003.1, read on the forward strand.
CAGCCCGGCGATTCCGAGGACGATGATCTCGCCATAGGTATCGTAGCCCCGGAAGTCGACGAGGATCACGTTGACAACGTTGGTGCCGCCGCCGCCCTCGTAGCTGTTGGCGATGTGGTAGTCCGAGATCGTGTCGATATCGCGGAGCAGGAACGCGTAGACCAGCCCGCCGACGCCGCCGCCCGCCGCGATGGCGATCAACCCGTCGCGGAGTTTCAGCCCCATGGGGCTTTCCCGCGGGGTCTCTTTCGGCAGGAAGTGAAGCGCCAGGAGAAGGAGCATGATCGTGACGGTCTCGACCGAGATCTGCGTCAGCGCGAGGTCTGGCGCCGAGAGATAGGCAAAGCCCGCCGAGATCGACAGCCCGATGATCCCGATCAGGACCAGCGCGCGGAAGCGGGCGCGATGCATTAGAACGACCGACACCGTTGCCACGATCAGCATCAGCCAACCCACGGCGATGACCGGCGGGATCGGCAACAGCTCGCGGGTTCTCTCGGACAGGCCGCCGCCCGCGAAGGCCACGGCGCCAAGGCCGACGGATGCGACGGTGAAAATCGCCAGATAGCGGCTGATCGCGCCGTTATGCACGCCCTCGGTGATGGTGCGTGCAAAGGCGGCGAGCGCGGCGACAAGACCGTCGAAGATGGTTTTGGCTTCGGGGCGGGGGGCCTTGATCCAGGCGCGGTCGAGGGGTGCGTGGATCGCCAGAAGGACCGCGCCGCCAAGGATCGCGAGGATCGACATGTAAAGTGCCGGCGTGACCCCGTGCCAGATCTTCAGATGCGGGTGCAGGTCGGCGCCCGTCACGGCGCTGGCGGCGGCAGTGACGATGGGCTCGGCCACCGCAGGCAGGATACCGATCAAAAGGACAAGCACGGTCAGAAGCGCCGGCGCGGCCCACATGCCGAAGGGCGGGTCGTGGGGCTTGTGCGGATAATCGTCCCTGACCGGCCCGAGAAAGACATGCGCGATGAAGCGGAAGGAATAGGCGACCGACAAAAGCGCGCCGAGTGTCGCGAGGACCGGCACCACGTAGTAGCTGTCGAGCCACTTGGTGTGCGAGGCCTCTTCCAGCATCATCTCTTTCGACAGGAAGCCGTTGAAGAACGGGATGCCCGCCATCGAAAGCGCCGCGATCGTGCCGATCACGAAGGTAACGGGCATCAGATGGCGGAGGCCGCCCAAGCGCTTGATGTCGCGGGTGTGCGCCTCGTGGTCGACAATGCCCGCAGTCATGAAGAGCGCGGCCTTGAAGGTCAGGTGGTTGATGATGTGGAAAACCGCCGCCACTGCCGCCGCCTCGGTGCCGAAGCCCAGAAGCATGGTAAGCAGGCCGAGATGGCTGACCGTGGAGAAGGCCAGAAGCGCCTTCAGGTCGTCCTTGAAGAGCGCGATCAGCGCGCCGAGCACCATTGTGATAAGGCCGGTGGTTCCGACGATGTAGAACCAAGCGTCGGTACCCGCGAGCGCGGGCCACATGCGCGCCATCAGGAACACGCCCGCCTTCACCATGGTGGCCGAGTGCAGATAGGCCGAGACGGGCGTGGGCGCCGCCATCGCGTGGGGCAACCAGAAATGGAACGGGAACTGCGCTGACTTGGTGAAGGCGCCGAGCAGGATCAGGATCAGCGCGGGCAGGTACCAGTCCGACGCCCGGATCAGGTCGCCCGCCGCAAGGATGTCGGTCAGGTTGTAGCTGCCCACGATATTGCCGAGGATCAGCATACCCCCGATCATCGCCAGCCCGCCGGAGCCGGTGACAGCGAGTGCCATGCGCGCGCCCTGACGGCCCTCGGGCAGGTGCTTCCAGTAGCCGATCAGCAGGAAAGACGAGAGCGACGTCAGCTCCCAGAAAATCAGCAGAAGCAGGATGTTGTCGGAAATGACGATGCCCAGCATCGCGCCCTGGAACAGGAGCAGATAGGTATAGAACTGCCCCATCGGATCGTCGCCCGACAGGTAGAACCGTGCGTATAGCGTGATCAGCAGGCCAACACCCAGGATCATCGTCGCAAAGAGAAAGCCCAGCCCGTCCAGAAAGAAGCTGGCGGACAAGCCCAGTTGCGGCAGCCACTCGATTTCCGCCTGTATCACCTCGCCCCTGAGGACTGCGGGCGCAAAGGTCATAAGAAGGATAAGGGCGAGCGCAGTGGGAACGGCGGTGAAGCTGGCGCAGGCCGTCCGACCGGCGCGGATCATCACGCCGGGGACAAGCGCGCCCACGAAGGGCAGAAGCGCGATCAGGAAAAGGAAATGTGCCCCGTCGCTCATCTCTCCAACCCTCGTTTCCCCGTTTGTTGCTTTTGGATACCCATGGCTGGCCGAGATGTAAAACGCATGCTGCGGCGCCAGATGCTTTTTCGACCCGCCGCGACGTCACGGGGTTTCGGCAGAGTCCTGCCGGACACATAGGCGAAGAACCGCGATAGGCCGGGCCCTTTGCAATTGCGGTCCCAATATCACCTCGGCCATAATGTTGACAAAGGATCGTCACAGGTCCTGCAAGCCGGGAAGGTTAACTTCCGGTGAATCTAGGCACGAGCAGGTCGCATGATCGAGTTCAGGAACGTTAGCAAGTCCTACTGGACGGGCGAGCGGCGCAAGGTGATCCTTGACCGCGCGTCCTTTCGCGTGGAACTGGGCAATTCCCTCGGTATCCTCGCGCCGAACGGGACGGGCAAGACGACGCTTATCAACATGATGGCGGGGCTGGAAAAACCCGATGAGGGCGACATCCTCCGCCGTTCGCGCATCTCGTTCCCTCTAGGCTTCATGGGCGGCATCGTGGGGCGCCTGACAGCGATGGAGAACGCGCGCTATATCGCGCGGCTCTACGGCAAGGACCCCGACTACCTCGAAGCTTTCTGCCGCTGGGTCTGCGGGTTGGAAGAGTATTTCGACATGCCCGTCGGCACCTACAGCGCGGGCATGCGGGCGCGGTTTTCCTTCTCGCTCCTCCTGGCGCTCGATTTCGACATCTATCTGATCGACGAGGGAATGCCCGCCACGACGGATGCGGCGTTCAACAAGAAGGCGGGTCACATCCTGCGCGAGCGGCTGAAGACGGCGACCGTGGTCATCGTGTCCCACCAGGCCAGCACACTGGAAAAATTCTGCCGGTCGGCCGCCGTTCTGAAGGACGGCCAACTCATCATGTTCGACACTCTGGAAGAGGCGAAAGAACTCTATGACTATGAAGCCCAAAGCGCATAAGTTCCGCATTCGCCGCAATCCGACCCCGGCCGACGCCGTGCGTGCGTCCGGCCCGGCCGGGACCGAGGATGGCTTCGGCGACACGCCCTTTCCGGGCTCTGCCGCCGCCGAGGCCGAAGCGGGACACGCCGCCGCGGGGATCGCCGAGATCCGCAAGGAAGGTCTGACCGGGCGGCAGCTGCGCATGGCGCGGCGGCTGGCGCAGAAGCACGGCCTGAACCCCGGCTCGGATTTCGATGCGGTGCGGCTGCTCAGGGCAAAGGGGATCGATCCGTTCGACCGCGCCAACATGCTCGAACTGGTCCACGCGCGTTCAAAGCCGCAAGTCGAACATCAGGAAGCCGGGGCAGGGACGGCCGCTCCTGCGGCGACGCCGAACCTTCCGCAGCGTGTCCGCTCGGAGCCCCAGCTTCCCGGCACGCCTGCGGCCGAAGACCCGCTCAGACTGCACGAGCTGGAGCGCATCCAGCGCGACATCGTCCGCCGCCGACAGCGCAACGTGACGTTTCTTGTCGCGCGTCTCTGCGTATTCGTCATCCTTCCGACACTGGTGTCCTGGTTCTATTTCGCCTTCATCGCCACGCCCAGCTACGCCACCCGCTCGGAATTCGTGGTCCAGCAGGCCGACTCGGCGTCGAGCGCAGGCGGAGGTCTCCTGGGGGGTACCGCCATGGCGACCAGCCAGGATTCGATCATGGTTCAGGACTTCCTGATGTCTCGGGAAGCCATGCTTAGACTGGACGCCGATCACGACTATCGCGCGCATTTCAGCGATCCTGCGATCGACGGCTTGCAGCGGGTGCCGCCGGATGCCTCGAACGAGGACCTTTACGCACATTACCAGAACCACATCACCATCGGCTACGATCCGACCGAGGGCGTGATCCGGATGGAGGTCTCGGCGCTGTCCCCCGAGATGAGCCAGGCTTTCTCCGAGGCGCTGATCGGCTATGCGGAAGAGCGCGTGGACAGCGTGACCGAGCGCAAGCGCGACGACCAGATGCGCGGTGCCCGCGAGAGCTTTGACGAGGCCGAAGCCAAGATGGTCGCCGCTCAGGAAAAGGTTCTCACGCTTCAGGAGCAGTTGGGCGTAATCAATGCCGAAACCGAGACATCGGCCCTGATGGGCCAGATCACGACATTCGAGACCCAGATCGCCGAACGCCGGCTTCAGCTTCAGCAGCTTCTCGACAACGCCCAGCCGAACCAGGCCCGCGTGGCCGGCGTCGAGGGTGACATCAGGCGCCTTGAAAACCTGGTGGCAGAACTGCGCGCACAATTGACCGAGGCCGGGGCGCAGACCCGCTCGCTTGCCTCGATGAGTGCGGAACTGCGCATGGCGGAGGTCGATCTGGAGACGCGGACCATGATGATGCAGGAGGCGCTGCAGCAGATGGAAGCGGCCCGGATCGAGGCGATGCGTCAGGTGCGTTTCCTGTCGCTCGGCGTGGCACCGATTCCCCCCGACGAGCCGACCTATCCGAAGGTCTTCGAAAACACGCTGATTGCGCTCTTCATTTTCGCGGGACTTTACCTTCTTGCGTCGATCACGCTGGCGGTGTTGCGGGACCAGGTCTCGAACTGAGCGGGGGCATCGGTTTTTCCTTTGCACGGGGCTTGCGAAGACCAAACGGTCTGAGTAAGAAGCGCCAGCCTGCTGGGGTGTAGCCAAGTGGTAAGGCAGCGGTTTTTGGTACCGTGTACCGTAGGTTCGAATCCTACCACCCCAGCCAGGCCGGATTCCTTCAAAGATCGTTGGACCTTTTCGCCCGGATAGCCTGGAAACGGCCCCACCAATCGCCCCTCCCGCGGGTGAGACGGGTGCCCCGCCCGGCGGACCGGACGAGGCTTGATCAGGGGCGGCTCAGAGGAACCGGTGGTCGACCCCTCCGGCCCAGTACTCCCAGTCGTCCCGCTTGTTGTCCGCCTGCGTACCGAGGATCAGGTGCTCCGGCCTCATGCACAGACGATTGTGACAGCGGTGCCGAACGACCCAGTCCCGCCCCACGATGTGCCGCTCCAGCACGCAGTGGACGAACCGGTAGGCGGGTAGCTGGTGACCCCGGAAGGTTACCTTGCGCGGGGCGGCGGTGTTGGTGACCCAGCAGCCTTCCGCCGTCTCTCGGGTATCTTCCAGGAGTGAGAGGGCCCGTTGCCGGGCCTCCTCGTAGTGATTTTCGATGACGTCGCGCATCCAGCGCTCGCTTTCATCTTCGTAGATCACCGCATCTTCGAAGAGATCAGTAGACATCTTCAAGCCCGAGATCGAATGGAGCAGGGTCCATCGCGGGTGTGGGATCTTCAAGCAGATCGGGCTTTCGAAGGTGTTCGGCCAGGTTTTGGCTGTATCCATCAGGCCCCTTGATTTCGCCGCGCTCGATCCAGAACCCTTCGTCGACCCAGATGGTTCGGCGGTAGTCTTTGCCTCCCCACTTTGCCTCCGCTTTCCGCCAGCCCAGCTTAGTCATGATATGCCTGTCTGAGTTGGCGCTAGATTTCAGCTCGTCAGATATGATCCGCGCGATGTCCGCCAACGGCACCGCGTGTTGGCCAAGGTCAGCAAGATGATCTCGCATCAGTTCGTGCGTCGCCAGCCCATGCGCCCCGTGAACCCGCTTCATGAGCGGCGTAGCGTCCTCGACGACGTTCAAGGTCTTCGCTGAGAATCCCTCGGAGAGCGTCCTAGTCATCAGGGATTTGTAGAGCCCTGCCAAGAACTTCTCTTCTTTCATCGCCTCTTTGATCTCCCCGACAAGCCGTGAAAACTTACCGGCGTGTGGTCCGGTCGAGTGGCCGTCGTGATCAATATCGATGAGATAATACCGTCTGTCGTACTCCTCTATCCAAAGTGGGAGGTGATTGGTGGTGAACAGAAAGCAGCAGCATTGCTCTGTCCGCTGTGCCTCCTGGCCTTTGCGTTCAACCGTCACCTCCTTTTCGGTGATGTACGTCTTTAACGCGTTCCCTTGCGACGAGTCGGGCTTCAGCCGAAGCTCCTCCGATATCACCAACTTGCTCGCCAGAACTGTGCTGTTGAAGCGAGCGGCCAGCTTGTCGACGTTGTTCAGCGTCACCGCGTTTTGCTCTCCGAAGAGCCGCGCTATCAGCTGGCAGAGCGTGCTTTTCCCGGAGCCTTTTGCCTCCGAGTAGAGGAATGGAGCCCAAGTCGGCTTGTCTTCCTCATTTTGCAAACACCACGCGACCCAATCGAGAAACATCTCCTTCTCGGCGTCACGGGTGAAGATCGCATCGAAGAATTCACCTGCTTTGCCCATGTCGGGTTCGATGTCATCGAGCCTTCGATAAGCTGGCGGTGACCAACTGTTGACGCCCACCATCCCATTTTCCCGGATCAGACGTCCTGGAGTGGATGGATCGCATCGAACAGAACCATTCCAGATCGGAATGGTCTGGTCCAAAGCCGAGTGCCTTAGCGCGATGGCACGATTAAATACCGCGGCTAAAACATCTGCGCTCTTGTCTGCCTCGGGGAATTCTTCCGCGAACCTGACTACGCAGGCTCGTTCGACATCATCCCTCGACAGTTTCGTTTCAAGACGATCAACCGCGTAGAACTTGCTATCGCGGCGAACGTACCAAGAGCACATGGCCTTAGTCAGTTCCTCGATACTTCGCTTTCTGCGAGCATCTTCCTCATCTTGGTTTTCTGGGCGGATTCCTCCTAGGATTTACAGATCAATTTTGGTCAAAGTCTGTCGCTTTCTGGCGTCAAAAGACGCCTTATTATTGTTTTTTATGCGTTTTCCGGTGGCTGAGTGTCGCCACCGGCGTGTAGAACTCAGCAAGCCAGACGCGATGAATTTTGTGTTCTTGCCCGAAGGCTACGGCGCACTGAGGGACCGATTCCTCGATCCGAAGAGTTCCCTAGCGAAGGCCGACCAGTCAGAAAAGTCGCCAAATTAGTTTTTTTATTCGGGCCGAACACCTTCGTCCGACACACTCCCGAGTACATTCGCGACCCGCCTACCGGTTCGTCCACTGCGTGCTGGAGCGGCACATCGTGGGGCGGGACTGGGTCGTTCGGCACCGCTGTCACAATCGTCTGTGCATGAGGCCGGAGCACCTGATCCTCGGTACGCAGGCGGACAACAAGCGGGACGACTGGGAGTACTGGGCCGGAGGGGTCGACCACCGGTTCCTCTGAGCCGCCCCTGATCAAGCCTCGTCCGGTCCGCCGGGCGGGGCACCCGTCTCACCCGCGGGAGGGGCGATTGGTGGGGCCGTTTCCAGGCTATCCGGGCGAAAAGGTCCAACGATCTTTGAAGGAATCCGGCCTGGCTGGGGTGGTAGGATTTCCAGCATCACCTAGAAACCCATCGAAAACCCCGGAAAAGTCCACCATCTGGGGCGGTTCGTGGGGCGAAACGGGTGCGAGGGGTGGTCTTCGACGGGGACGGAGGGAGGCTGAGCCAAGCGTGACGCTGGGGTGGTGTGTCCGGGCGATCCCTCGGCCCGTCGCTTCGACTGTCCCAACGCCCTCTCACGGGCCGATCCCTTCACTTCACCAGCGCGCTCTCGTGTCGGCTTAGGCTTGGCGGTCCTTGACGGTGCGAGGTCTGTCGTTCGCCCCACCGGTCCGAAAGCTGCCGTTCGTAGCGATCGGTACGAATGACCGCTCTGCGGACGAATCTGCCGTCCGGCATCCTGCGGTGCCCTGTGCTAGAAGGGAGGTTGAGTGCAGTTAAATGATGGCTTGGCTCTTCGCCAAGCGGTCAAACGCGCTTACGATGTGGCACATTCAAATCACACTGCACGCCGCGTACGGCACGAATGATCGGGGGCGCATGGACCAGCAAATCCGCATGGAGCTATCCGAGGCGAGGGGGGAGGAGGCCGATCACCTCCGACTTGTCGGTGCGCTTACGGTGAATACCGTTTCTCAACTTTATCCGAGGCTTCGACAGCTCGAGCCCGATCATCACACGCTTATCGACCTGGCGGCCGTTGAACGAATGGATACGGCTGGCGCATGGGTGCTGTGTGATCTGGAAACGCGACTTTTGGGCCACGGCAGAACACTCGAACTCCGGAACGCGAGTGAAGAAACCATTCTCCTTCTGGAGAGCGTTCGACGAGCGATGCCGGTCAAGACGGAGCCTGTCATCAGTGCCCGAGGCCTTGTGGCATTCTTGGAAAAAATCGGTCGCGCGGTTGCTTCAGGCACCGCATTTCTTGTCGAGTTGACAGCTTATCTTGGGCAATTCTTCGATCGGCTGGCGCGTATGATACGGCATCCGCACGAGTTCCGTCTGACCGCCCTTGTCGCGCACGCCGAGGATGTCGGTCTCCGCGCAGTTCCGATTGTCGCGCTCATGGCGTTCTTGATAGGCGTTGTCCTTGCTTTTCAGGGCTCCGCCCAGTTGCAGCAGTTCGGGGCCGAGGTCTTCGTCGTCGATCTGATCGCGATTTCGATCCTCCGCGAACTGGGCATTTTCCTGACCGCGATCATCGTGGCAGGTCGCACGGCCTCGGCCTTCACGGCGGCCATAGGGTCCATGAAGATGCGGGAAGAGATCGATGCCATGCGCACCCTTGGCCTCGATCCGGCCACGGTCCTCTTTCTGCCGCGCATTCTGGCGCTCCTGTTGATGTTGCCGATCCTCGGGCTGATCGCCAATCTCATGGGCCTTTTGGGTGGAGCTTTGATGGCGTGGATCGATCTTGGCATTTCCCCATCGATGTTCCGCACGCGGCTGATCGAGGGGACCGACGTGAGTCATGTCTTTGTCGGTCTTGTAAAGGCACCGTTCTTTGCGCTCATCATCGGGGTCGTTGGCTGTCACGCCGGCATGCAGGTGAAGGGAAACGCCGAGTCGCTTGGTCGTATGACATCGAACGCGGTCGTAACGGCGATCTTCGCCGTGATTGTGGCCGATGCCATGTTTTCAATCTTTTTCGCGCAGATTGGGCTATGAAGGACAATACAACGGCAGAGGTGATCATTCGTGTGCGCGGGTTGAAAAACCAATTCGGTTCCCATGTCGTGCACGAGAACCTCGACCTCGATGTCTGCCGCGGAGAGATTCTGGGCGTGGTCGGTGGATCGGGCACCGGAAAATCGGTCCTGCTGCGATCGATCATAGGTTTGCAGAAGCCGACATCGGGATCGATTGAGGTTTTCGGCATCGACGTGCTGGCCGACGCAGAGGCCGCGCGCGACACCCTGGACGAACGCTGGGGTGTAATGTTCCAGGACGGTGCTCTCTTTTCATCGCTTACCGTGCGCGAGAACGTGGAAGTGCCGATGCGCGCGATTCAGGGGCTGGCGCCGACCCTCAGACGGGAACTGGCCGATTTGAAGATATCGATGGTGGGGCTCGAATACCTGGCAGGCGACAAGTATCCTTCCGAACTTTCGGGGGGCATGCGGAAACGGGCAGGTCTTGCCCGGGCGCTCGCGCTCGATCCGGAGATCGTGTTCCTGGACGAGCCAACGGCAGGTCTCGATCCGATCGGTGCCGCCGCATTCGACGATCTCATCCGCAATCTCAGCCGTTCCCTTGGCTTGACGGTTTTCCTCGTCACGCATGATCTCGACACGCTCCACGCCATCTGCGACCGCATTGCTGTCCTTGCCGATCGTAAGGTACTCGCGACGGGTACTCTTGAGGATATGCTAGGCGTCGACGATCCTTGGGTGCGTGAATACTTTCACGGCCCCCGGGCGCGCGCGGCGTTCAAACCGTCGTCACCCGACGTGGCTTCAGGAGAGGACCCGTAATGGAGACGCGCGCGAATTACGTTCTGATAGGGGCGTTCGCACTCGCCGGTTTTCTGGGAATCCTGGGGTTTTTCCTTTGGTTCGCAAATGTGCAGCTGGATCGCCAGTTCGCGTATTACGACATCGATTTCCGTTCGGTCGCAGGTCTGAGCGACGCCTCCGATGTGCGGTTTTCGGGACTGCCGGTCGGACAGGTTGTCGATGTTCGACTTTCGCCGAACAACGATGGCAGCGTCCGTGTCAGGATCGAGGTTGACGCCGAAACCCCCGTCCGGGAGGACAGCATCGCGACGATCGAGGCGCAGGGCGTGACAGGCGTGTCTTATGTCGGAATATCGCCGGGATCGCCCGACGCGCCGCTTATCGCGAGGTCTTCCGTCGACACGAATGACGATGTTCCAATGATCGAGGCCGGGCAATCGGTGTTGCAGTCCCTGTCTCAGGATGCTCCGGAAATCCTCGCCGAGACACTCGAGGTTGTGCGCGAGTTGCGTCAGTTGATCGGTGGTGAGAACCAGCGGCGGGTCGAGTCGATACTGGAGAATGTCGAACGGTCTTCGGTTTCGTTCGCTCAGGCGCTCGACGACTTCTCGGCCATTAGCGGGACAGTCTCGAATTTCGCCCGAGAGATAGACCGCTTCAACACCACGCTTGATGAACTGACGGGAGATGCGTCCGGCGTTCTTGCCGCCGCCGAGACGACGTTGTCTTCGCTCGATGAGTTGTCAAGCGACGCGCGGCGGGTGTTGGCAGTAGGGGCCGAGACCCTCGAACAGGCAAAAACGACAATCACTACGACCGACCGCTACCTTACTGAAGCGCTTGGTCCAGCAACCTCGCGACTAAGCCTGTCCGTCACCGAGATCGAGACGCGTTTTGCCGAGCTGAGCGAAAGCGTATCCGGCCTCGTTGAAACTTACGAAGAGACCGGTCAAGCGGCCACGGCGCGGTTGACCGAGGCGAGGGAAACGCTGACGGCGGCGAACGCGATGATCGCGACAGTCGATACGACACTTCAAAGCGTGGATTCGGTCGCGCAAAGACTCGATGGCCTGATTGCCGATGGCGCCGAGCCACTGATCTCGGAGTTGAGGGTGGCGACGTCGGAAGCGACGGAGGTGATCGCGATGATCGGCGACACCGCCGAAACCGATCTTCCAGTGATACTATCCGAGATACGTGCAGCCGCCGAAAGCGCGTCGGCAACGATCATGCGTGTCGGCGACGACCTCTCATCGGCGTCTGGCAGGGTAGATGACCTCACCTTGAGCGCGGATGAGACGCTGAATGCCGCCCGCGTGACCTTCGCCAATGCCAATGAGACCTTGTCGGCGATCAACGCCGCGCTTGTGACCGGCGACCGCGCCCTGACGGCGGCGGAAACGGCGTTTCAAGGGGCCGACCGCGTTTTGAATGAGGATATCGGCCAGATCATCGAGAGTCTGCGCTCCACACTCGCCGAGTTGGAGACAACGGTCGGGCAGGTCGCAACGGAAATACCCGGCGTCACAGAAGACCTGCGCGCGGCGAGCCGGTCGGCCGAGACAGCGTTTGCTCAGATCGCGCGCGCTGTCGACCAATCCGCACCGGCCATTCGCGACTTTGCGGCAAGCGCGCTGCCGCAATACGGTCGGCTTGCTGCCGAGACGCGGGCTCTGATCGATAACCTCGACACGCTGGTTGAGCAGATCCGCCGCGACCCGAGCCGATTCTTCCTTGATCCACGTGCCCCGGAGTTCAGACGATGAATGCAAGAGTGCGACTGCTTCTTTTGCTTCTGCCATTGCTGGCTACCGGATGCTCCGCAATCTCCGCTCTGGAAGACGCGTCCGAGCCGCTCGAGGTGTACGAGCTCCGCACGCCACAGGTCCAGAGGGCCGGTACCCGCCGAAATGTGGAAGTTGTCGTCGAAGAGCCGGTCGGCAGCGGGGCGCTTGCGGTCGAACGGATCATGATCCGACCAGCGCCGCTTCAGGCGCAATACCTGCCCGGTGTGCGATGGGCAGACCCGGTGCCTGTGATGCTTCAGACACTTCTGGTGAGGAGTCTTACAGAAGCGGGCGCGCTCGGTTCTGTCGGTCGTCGCCCCTTGGGAACGAACGGCGATTACGCTGTCTTGAGCGAACTGACCGACTTCCAGGGGGAATCGGGAGAGGGAGTAAGCGGCGCGACGATCCGTGTCCGTCTGGTCTTTCGTATCGTTCGCGAAAGGAATGCAACGGTTGTCGCTACGCGAGCCTTCTCGGCGACAGAGCAATCCCTATCCACCGATGCAGTCGCGATAGTCGAAGCATTCGATCGCGCAACAACAAGAGTTATTGCAGACGCCGTGCCTTGGATTGTGTCGCACACTCGTTGAGTGCCAGCGTTATCGTAATTCAGCCTCCTCTTCACCAAGGGTGAATTCCTTGCGAGTTTGGCATTCGGGCCAAGTGATGGCGGTACAAGACTGTTCTGCCGGGACATAACTGAACTTCAGCTTTGGGCTACGAGCGGCCTTCTGACGAAAACACTCGAATGACCGGTTCGCGGACAAAGCAGTCTTTTTCTCGACACCTCACGATTTGGCGATCGCAGTCGCCTCGATCGAGAGCAAAAGGCCCATCGGGAGGTCGACAATCGGAGTAGACCGCGCTGGAGGTTCGTCGGGGAAATACTCCGCGAAGAGCTCGTTGAGGGCCGCACGTTCGTTAGCGTCGCCCAACCAAGTTATAACCTTCACCACATCACCCATCGATGAGTTGGAGCATTCAAGACAGCTATTGAGATTCTTGAAAGCTTGCCTTGCCTGCGCCTCGAAGCTTTCTCCGGCCTTAGTTCCGGTTTCTGGGTCTATACCCGCTTGCCCTGATACGAAGATGAAGTCTCCGGCCCGAACGACAGTCGAATAGGCGCCATATGGATCTGGCATATCCGGATGGCTGACGACCTGCTTTTTCATCATGGATTCCCCTTATTGGATCGTTTGGAAGCCTATGACGGCCTGGCGCAGCCAAGCAAGGAGAAGCACAGGCGCGCAGCGTCACCAAAGGGCTCGAAGCCGCCGTTCGCCGCATCTGAGCCGAATGACCGCTTTCGAGAAAAAACAAGAAGGCCCCGGCAGGCACCCGACGGAACCCGCGAAGGCGTGGGATTTAGATCGACAAGCGCTTCCTGCGACGCCTCTCGCCCGCTAAAACCGAGAAAATCCCGGCACCTGTAATGGAGAAAACCATCACAGGAGACTGCCATGCAGGACGATTTCACCCCTTCAACCAACACCGATCCGCCGGGGCATGGCGAGAGCACTGCGATCACCCGCGATGACGTGCGCACCGGCTCGGTCGTGGTCATCCACGCTTTCGACGACGTGCCTGAACACCTGTTCCGCGTCGTCTACGTCTACGACGATTGCGTCGGCGGCTACTCGCAGACGGGCCCTCTGGCTCCAGAGTACGGCGAACCGGCCTACGATCTGATCAAAGCCGTCCACCGGCGCTGATCCCCACGAGCCGAACGCTCGCCCTTCTCAACATTTCAAAAGCTTTGAACCCCGCACCGCCGGGGAAAGGAGACGTCATGTCCAGCAAGATCAAGTATGCCTACCTGAAAGACCAGACGTGGCTCTATCGCCGCCACTATCCGGCAGACGTCGCGCCGGTCCTCGGTGCGCGCGCCCTTAAGCGCTACCTGAAGACTAGCGATCCCAAGGTCGCCGCCACCCGGGCCGCCGAACTGAACCTGGAAGTCGACCGCCAGATCAAGCGCGTTCGGTCCGGCGTCGCCACAGCTTTGAACGGCGCAAAAACTTGGGAGCACGAAGGAGACCGTTCCCTGACCGCTCTGCGGGCCGCTCTGGGCTCGGAGGTGCTGACGGTGGGCGGGGCGGCCTATCACGACACCGAGCGGGCCGTCAGGGTGCCGACGGTAGGCGAGTTGGCGGAGAGATACCTTCGCAAACGCGCCGGTGAACTGCGCCCCGGTGGCTTCAAGAGCGTCCGCTACAGCGTCGGTCTGTTCAGCTCCAAATTCGGAGACCGGCAGATCACCCACGTCACCCGGGAGGATGGGCGCTGGTTCGTCTCTGTTCTGCCGAACCTGTCCAGGGCGGTCGGCAAGTCGCGGCGGACGCGGGGGTTGGGACTGGAAGGCGCCGCTTCAATGGGGCTGGAAAGCCGCCTGCACCCTCGCATTGCTGATGCCAGGCCAGGGCCTTCGCCATCAACCTGCGGGACAGGTATTTGTCCGGCGCGGTTCCAAAGGCGGCTGTCCACGCCTCCCGTAGACTTTGCAGGTTTGGTTCATCCGTTTTGAAGTCCGTCATGTCGGCTCTCTCCCTTCTACTTTGCCGAAGGCGGCAGCGTCCGTTTGCTGCCGCTACTGGCGCAGCCCCGGACAGGCCGGGGCATAAGAATGGGTCAGGTCAGTGACGCTCTGTCAGCGCCGGAAGTCCACTCGGCTCGGCGACTAAATCAGAGGCGATCTCGGTGGGGGATGTGTGGAAGTCGGATGTCCGCTTAGCACGGAGAAAAGGACATCTCAGTAAATCGGTCAGATGTCTCCTTCGAGCACCAAGGAGCCGATTCCGGCTTCAGAAGCCAGGTCTGCATTCGGCCGAACAGCCGCCGTTGGACGACCGCGACGAGTCTGTCCAGTGAAGTATGGGGGCGATTGGGGCTCGATTTCAACTGCTTGCGCAGTTTCATGCGCAGTTCAAGTGAATGTTCCGATCGCTTGAAAATGCGCTCCGTCGTATGAATTTCTTTTTAGTTGGGAGACTTGTCCGATACCTCGTTTCGCAGCGCTTCGCGGAGTAAAGGAGCAAAAGTGAACATGGCTCCGAGCCCGCTAGGTGGTGCCTATGACAACGGTTTGATCTCCATGACCTGAATAACTGCCGATAGCCATGAACTCTGTCTCAACCTCATGCGGAGACTCGGTCGATCGCGCGCTTCTGGAGTGTTGCGTCAGTCGCGTACGTCGTTGGCGGACCACTTACGCATGCTGCCTGGTGCGATGGAATAGTGGCGTCGGAACGCGCGGCAGAAGGCAGCTTCGGATTGATAGCCCAGATCGTGCGCGATGCTCGCTTGTGCGTCTTTCGTGTTCAGCAGGCGGTCGCGTGCGATGCTAAGCCGCCAGTGCCTCACATAGGTCATCGGAGCAACACCCACCTGTGCCGTGAAACTGGCGGCAAACGCCGAGCGGGACATGCCAACAGCACGCGCCAGTCGGTTCATTGACCAGTCGGCACCCGGTTCTGCGTGGATCATCGCCATCGCACGGCCAATCTGCGGGTCGCGCAGAGCGGCCAGCCATCCGCGCTGAGCGTCCGGCGAGTTCTCGAGCCAGAATCGAAGCGCTTGGATCACCAGGATGTCGGAGAGCCGGGTGATGACGGTTTCGCCGCCGGGGCGAAGTTGTGCCGCTTCTCGAGCCACAAGGCGCAGTGTGCTTTGCAGCCAGCTTCCCGCATCGTTGTCCCAGCTATCTATATGGATCACCCGAGGCAGGTGACTTACAAGATTGTGCGCGGCCACATGGTCGAAGCGCACGCAGCCATACATCGTGCGTGTCATCTCGCCGCTTCCCCCGTGACGGAGCACTTCGAGCCGCTCGGAGACCTTCTCAACAGGAATATCGATCAGGGGAATGGCAGGGAAATCCGGATCGCTGCAGACGGTGTGCGGCGTGCCATGCGGCATGATCGCCAGGTCTCCCGGTGCCATGGGTATCGGTGCCTCTCCGTCGACCCCGAGAAAGCACCTGCCGTGTGTCACGGCGAGAAAGGCCAACTGGCCGTCCAGCCGCGGCACAGAAACGCTCCAGGGCGCCGTCAGTTCTCCGCGGTTGTAGAGCGTTCCCTCTAACCGCAAGAGATGCAGGCTTGCCCCGAGCGGATCGGCCCCGTCGGCCAGGGGCGGGCTTGGATAGGTCATGCGCCTTTCTGTCTCCACACTGAAACCTGTGTCCACAAATTGGGACGAATGGCAAAATATCATGGATCTTATGATATAGAGCGTCCAGTTGTTGCGCCATACCTATCGTGCATCGTGACAACTTCGAAAGGACGTATCCCATGCAAAAATCCCCAATCCTGGTGATCGGCGCCAGCGGCAAGACTGGCAGTCGTGTCGCCAACCTTCTTGAAGCCGCCGGCCACGAGGTGCGCCGCGCATCCCGCAGTTCGGCAACGCTGTTCGACTGGGAGCGCCCCGAAACCTGGTCCGATGCGCTGAAAGGCGCCTCGGCGGTCTATATCAACTACTATCCCGATCTCGCCTTTCCCGGAGTGCCCGAGAAGATCCGGATGCTGACCGAGACGGCCGTCGACGCCGGCGTGAAGAAGCTTGTCTTTCTGGCGGGCCGCGGCGAGCCGGTAGCGGAAGCCAGCGAGGACATCGTGCGTAAGTCCGGTTTGGACTACACCCTGGTGCGCGCCGCATGGTTCGCGCAGAATTTCTCGGAGGGCTTTTTGTACGATTCAGTTCGTGAGGGCGTTCTGGCCCTGCCAGCGGGCGACGTCAAAGAGCCTTTCGTCGATATCGACGACGTCGCGGAAGTCGTGGCCGCATCTCTGACCGATCCGCGCCATTCGCGGCAGGAATACGAGGTGACAGGCCCGCGGCTGCTGAGCTTCGCTGATGCCTCGGCGGAGTTGGCGCGAGTCGCAGGACGGTTCGTAACTTATCACCCGATCAGTTTCGAACAGTTCCACGCGGCGCTCGTGGATCTCGAAGATCAGCTTCTGGCGGATGTCTTCACAGAGGTCTGTCGGCAGATCTTTGATGGGCGAAACGCACGGCTGGGCGATGGCGTCCAGCGGGCCTTGGGCCGCGAACCGCGCGATTTTGCGGACTTCTGCGATCGCGCCGCTGCTGAAGGAGTATGGTCAGCGGCCGCGTAGCCGTCCGGCCGGGTCTGGGGATCCTCAAGGCCACAGACCCGGCCACGCTCCTGGTTCTGCCAGTGCTGTTCCTGCGCACATTCCCTCGCGCTTCCGCCTGACCTTCAAACCTCATCCGCCAATAGCAGATCGACATGACCGTGGACATTTCCGTACTTCTGGCCTTCGTGTACTTCGCCTTCGTCGCCTCCATCACGCCGGGCCCAAACAACATGATGGTGATGGCCTCAGGTGCCGCGTTCGGCGTGCGGGCAACCCTGCCCCATATCTTCGGCATCGCCTTCGGCTTCGGGATCATGCTTTCGGGCTTGGTTCGCGGCTTGGGTGTGGTTCTCGACCGCCTGCCGATCGTGCTCGGCATACTGAAATGGGGTGGTGTCGCATGGCTCGCATACACGGCCTGGCAACTGGCAAGACCCGCCCTGTCGCGATCTGCTTTCGGGAAAGCGGGAAGCACGAACGGCGCGGTCGCCCGTCCGTTGACGCTGATCGAGGCCGCACTGTTCCAGTGGATCAACCCCAAGGCATGGACCATGGCCGTCGCAGTGACGGGAGCCTACGCGGACCTCGCCGAGGTGGCCTGGCAAAGGGCGGCAATCATGCTTTGCGCATTCTTTGTCATCGCGCCACTCTGCAACGGGACGTGGTTGCTTGCCGGCCGGGCGATCGGCACTCTTCTGTCCAGTGACGTTTGGGGGCGAGTAGCGGTTTCTGCCATGGCCGGTCTGATCTTGCTGAGCGCCACACTGATCGCTCTCGGTTAGAAATCGGGATCGATCGCTGCGGTCCTGTTTCGCACTTTTCCCCGCTGCATACGAGCGACTCCCGAAAGATGATACCGACCTGCGCCAAGGGCACACTCGGAGCGCAAGGACGCTTCGAGCGACGTCGTGATCCGCGATCTAGATTTGTGCGACCAATCAGTATGGCAGCGGCATCGCCGGCACAGTAGGTCCGGGTAGACGGACAAGCCGGACCTTGTTCTCTTTGCGAAAAGGTCCGGCCCTGATGCCTGAGGGGTGTTTAGCCCACGGGAAGACGCTTCTCTAGTTTCCTAGCGGGACCACAGCCAATTCGAATGGCTCAACTGGCGAAGGATCCATCCCGAAGAACCGACCGAGTTGCCCTTGCACCACAAAAGCCTTGTCGCCGTTGGCGGCAACAGTGGTAGGGGTCTGGAAACCAGTGGCGACAGGCTCGATGATCCCGGAGCTCATGTCTTGCGAGACCCTTATCAACGAAAGCGTATTGCTTTGTCCTTCGACGACCAGCAGATCGCCATTACCAAGAGCTTCGATCCCATCCGGTCCGGCGATTGGCCTGTCGAGCGAGATCGGGACCGCCTCCGGACTATCGGAGTCAGTTTGAATGGCAAACAGCGCACCAGTCGAATATCCGGCCTCCGATCTGCGCGTCGGCCTCGATCAGCTGAACATCCGCCCCCGCTTTCTGTAGTAAGAATGCAGCTGTAAGGCCTGACAGTCCGGCACCGATGACGACTACGTCCAAAACGTCATCCCGAGATATCTGAAGGCGCCAGAGGGCGCTCCTTCGCGTCGAGGTGAACTACCTGTGCTTCCCGGGCAATTTGTGAACGGTGTCCAGAGCTACGAGAGTCGGCTTAAGTGTCTTCGTCTGAATAGCGGAACGAAAGTTTGCCAAAGCGTTTGCAGCTATCAAAGCGGAAGCCAGCTCGACTTTACATACCGGCCCTTATCGTAGCCTAGTGACGGTCGAAATCGGACCTGAATTGCTCCTGTCGAAGTCGTTGGCTATGCATATGCTGGGGCCGGTGTTTGGAAGTCATACGCTTCTAATCGGGACAAGAAATCTGGAGTGATCGGTTTCCATCACCCATCAAAGAACGGCGAGGCTTGCTTCCATCATCTGGGTGCGAAAGATGGGTAACCGGAATTGGCCGATGGAGAAGCAGTGGAGCCATGGCTGGCTATGATATCACCCTTGTCTCGATCGAAACGGACTCGCATCCATTGGATGGCCTCTTCTATAGGCCTCGAGCGGAGCCCCTGGCGCAAGCCATGATCCTTCATGGTAACTGCATGAATTTCTATACCGGTGCACCGAAGTTTCTGCCACCGGTACTGGCAGAACTTGGTATCGCCACGCTTGCCTTCAATCGGCGTGGCCACGACGTCATTGCAACGCTGAACAGCCGCGAGTCTACAGGCGGAGCGTTTCAGCGCATCGAGGAAGCCATCTCGGACTCTGTCTACGCCGAGGCGTGGCTACGTGGTCGGATGGATGCGGCGCCCATCGTGATCGGTCATTCGAACGGTGGAATGCTCGCGGCGCGCCATGCGGCTGAACGCGACGACATTCCGGCGCTGGTCCTGCTGTCCGCGCATCAGGGTGGAACGGGCATGGTGCCTTTCGCGAGCGCAAATGGCCTGTTGGCGCAAGATCGTCTGCCGGAGTTCGAGGAGCTGGCCCGTGAAGCCGTCGCGGCCGGGCGCGGCGCTGACCTGATGCTCTTGCCCGGCTGGTGGTACGCGATAACCGCGGAGAGCCTGGTGGACAACCTTGACCGTCTACCGGCGACAATGGAGCTTGCGCCGGAGATTTCCTGCCCGACGCTCTTCATCGCGGGCGATCAGGAGCCGCCCGAGATGTACCCGGCAGCGGCCTTTGTCGAGAAGATCGCAGGGCCTGGTACGGCGCGGATCGTTCCGGATTGCGATCACTTCTACACCGGGCGCTTCGACGCAGTCTCCGCGGAAGTGTCGGACTGGCTGTGCGCAACACTTCCGGGTCTCGGGACGCCGCCGTCTGTCTGACCTAGCTGTAGCGCTTGTCGCTCGAATCCTCGAACCAGTCGAAACGGTCGTCGGACAGGTTCACGACGACACTTTGCAGCTTCGTGTAGCCCTCATAGCAGACGATGCCATTTTCCTTACCGATCCCACTGGCCTTGAAGCCGCCCCATGGTGACGAGGGGTCGATCCGGTGGTGATCATTGATCCAGACGATTCCGGCCTCGATCGATTGCGACACGCGGTGCGCGCGGGTGATGTCTTTGGTCCAGATGCTGGCGGCCAGTCCGAACTCGGTACCGTTCGCCAGCGCGATAGCCTCTTCTTCTGTATCGAAGCCAAGCACGCAGACAACCGGACCGAAGATTTCTTCCTGCGCGATGCGCATGTCGTTGGTGACGTCGGTAAATACGGTGGGTGCGTGATAATATCCGGTGTCGTAGATCCCGCCCGTCAGCCGTTCACCGCCTGCGGCAAGGGTCGCGCCCTCGTTCTTGCCGATCTCGACGTATTTCATCGTCACATCGAGCTGGCGCTTTGAGACCATCGGACCGATTTGCGTCTCGAATTGCGTAGGATCGCCGACGACCAGCGACTGGGTCCGCTCAACGAGCATGTCCACCACCTTCTCGCGCACGGTATTCTGCACAAGGAGACGCGCGCCCTGTACACAGGTCTGCCCGGCGGCGATGAACGAAGCGAACAGGGTTGCGGCCGCTGCGCTGCTGTCGAGCACGTCGTCGAAGACAATCACCGGGGCCTTGCCGCCCAACTCGCCCGCGAACTGCGTCAACCGCTCGCCGGCCAATGCGGCCACCCGCCGTCCGGTCTCCGTGCCGCCAGTGAGGTCGAGCTTCGCGATCCCCTCATGAGTGCTGAGCGCGGCCCCCGCGATGGGTCCCATCCCCGTCACCATGTTGCAGACGCCGGGCGGAAGACCTGCTTCCTCCATCAGCGCGGCGAGCATCATCGGCGTAATCGGCGCAACCTCGCTTGGCTTGACGACGACCGCGTTTCCGGCGGCGAGCGCGGGCGCCAGTTTCTTCGTCAGGATGAGCAGCGGATGGTTCCAAGGCGTCACCAGACCAACGACGCCAAGTGGCATCCGGCGGGAATAGTTCAGGTAGGGGCCGCCGAACGGATGCACGTTCGATTCATGCGTGCGCGCGACCGCTGCGAAATACGTGTACCACTCCGGCAGGCGCGCAAGTTGGGCGCGCATCTCGCGGATGGGCCTTCCGGTCTGCGCGACCTCGACTGCGATGAAGTCATCAAGCCGCTCGGTCAGTAGGGCAGCGATCCGGTTCAGGATGTCCGCACGTTCGGCACCGCTATTGGCGCCCCAGGGTTTCGACGCGGCGTGCGCCGCCTTCACTGCGGCGTCGACGTCTGACGCGTCGCCTTCAGCCATTTCGCAGATCGCTTCACCCGTCGCCGGGTTTTCGACGACAAAGCGTGCGCCGCCGGTGGCGTCGCGGGGCTCTCCGCCGATGTGAAGCGGAAAGTAGTCGGGAATGCTCAACTGGTTTATCTGGGTCGCAGTGTCCGGCATGTGTCGAACCTCATTTCATTGAGTGGTCAGTGACGTTGTCACAGCCCGAAGAAGGCGGCTGCGGTGCCATGGGTGATCGCATCGCGCTCCGTTGCGGTTAGATCATCGCACTCGTTCACGATCGCCATCGGATCGGTGTCGCCCATGTCGAACGGGTAGTCGCTGCCCAACATGATGCGATCGGCGCCGACGGTGCTGACGAGGTGGCGCAGATGATCGGAGCGGTAGACGCAGGTGTCGTACCAAATGCGCTTGAGATAGGCCGAAGGCGGCTCGGGGATGAGTGCGTTGACCTCCGGGCGCACCTTCCAAGCGTGATCGAAGCGCCCGATGTAGAAGGGCGCGAAACCGCCACCATGGGCGATATAGACTTTGAGTTTCGGGAAACGATCAAGCACGCCCCCCATCACCAGATGGTTGAACGCGATCAGCTCCTCGAGCGGCTGCGCCACTGAATTGACCATGAAGAACGGTGTCAGTCGTTCACCATGCGAAAAGCCGAGCGGGTGAATCATCAGCCCCACGCCGATTTCTTCGAGCTTTTTGTAGATCGGGTCGAGGCTATGGTCCGAAAGCTCGCGTTCCATCACGCGGCTGTCGATCTGGAACGCTCTCAATCCCAACTCGCGCGTGGCGCGCTCGATTTCGGTCAGAGACGCAGCCGTGTCGGTCATCGGAAGCGTGCCGAGGCCCACGAAAACGTCCGGCGCTTCCGCGACTAGCGCCGCGACATGGTCGTTCTGCATGACTGATATCTCGGCCAGAAGAGATGGCTCGGCCCAATAATGCTGCTGGCCGGGCGCTGGGGCGATGACCTGCCGGTCGACACCCATCGCTTTCATGTCGCTCAGCCGCTGGTCGAGTCTCGTGAACTTGGCGAAAAGCTCGGGCTTCTGCTCCGCGTCGCGCGCCTTGCTCTCGGGCGACATGTCCCGCTGGTAAGGCACGCTGTCGGGCTCGATGCTGTCGGCAACCCGGTCATTCACCGCCGGGCAGAGCGTATGGGTGTGCGCGTCGATGATCACGCCGCCGCTCCTTCCTCGAAGGTCCAGTTCTGGATGATCTGGGTTCCGGCCTGACGCAGGATCACCGACATCGGGCAGCGTTGCTCCAGCTCTTCCTTGAAATCTTCCAGCGTGGCCGGGTCCATGTCGGTCTGGGCCGTGATGTCCAGTTCGATAGTGGGGAAGGGGACCGGAACGTCAGCCTCCTTGTCGATGCCGCGATGGTCGAGCATCCCGAGACAGGTCATTTCCTTGAAGGTCAGCGAAACGCCGCGCTCATACGCGATGCGTGCTGCGATCACATGGGTGCAGCTCATGAACGCGCCCAGCATCGTCTCAAGCGGGGTCGGCCCGACATCGGTGCCGTGTCGAAAGGGCGGCTCGTCGATCACGAAGGAATGCCCGCGTGTGCGCACTTCTGTCAGGCTCATTGTGGGGCAGTGGGCTTCAAGTCGAACCTTGATGAGCGGCTTCATTTTTACGGACATTGGGTACTTTCCATCTTGGGTAGAGCCTTGATCGGCAGGTAGTGCAGCTGAGCGCCCTTGCCGATCCAATAAGATCGGGCCGCATCCGACAGCGTCGGAAGCCCGAAAGCGCGACCGGCCGCAGCAAGGGTCGCGGCGACGGTCTCGATAGCGCTTTGCACCCGCTCGTGATCCGGCTGACCGGGATATCCCATCGCTTCAGACAAGTCGTTCGGTCCGATGAGAAAGGCATCGACACCCTCGACCTGCATGAGGTCCGACAAGGCGTCCACGGCTTCGACGGTTTCGATCTGGGCGATGACGCAGAGTGCTGAGGGGCGCAGCATCCCGACGAGCCATGTGAGCTGCTCCGCCGAGACGATCTGGGGAAGAACGATACCGTCAGGGACCAGTTCGGCACAGGACGTGATTTCACCTTCCGACAGACCGTCCGTGCGGATGATGGCGGCGAGGTTCCGGTCCTTTGCGGCCTTCACCGCTATTCGTGCATCGCCCAGTGAAAGGCCGGTGCCTTCCCGATCGATGAAGATTGCACCGACCTCGCCAAGATGTTCGGGGAGCGTCTCCCTGCCCGGGTTGAGCATCAGCAGACGGCCGCCTTCCACGAGATATGTGCTGAGGGCCGCGCGCACCTCAGGCGGCCTTGCTGGACTTCAGAAGCTCGAGCGACAGAAGTTCGTCATTTGTCATGGGCCACCCGAACGCTGTCCCGATGCAGAGAAGGCCTGCCTCGTGGAGCGCTTCGCCATCCATCGTGTCCACGCAGTCAGACGCGACAATCACCGCATAATCGCGCACGTTGGCGGCTACGGCTGTGGCCAGAACGCAGGAGTTCGTGTTCACGCCCGTCAGGATCAACGTGTTGATTCCGTGAGCTTTCAGGTGGAAATCGAGATCGGTTCCGACAAAGCAGTCGTAGCGCTTTTTGGTATCGACGACCCGATCCTCGGGCGCCTGTAGCTTCGGAATGATCGTGCAGCCGGGCATGCCGTCAAGATTGTGCTTCAGCACGTTCTTGCGTGTGGCTGTCGGGTCTTCGGCGCGGGTACGCCAGAAGGGATTTGCACGGATTTCCTGTGCGTCGCGATAGCGCGTCACGATGTGAACCACCGGTACGCCGGCGGCACGGCAGGCCCGCATCAGGGTATCATTGGCATCGATGACCCTCTCGGCGATGTCCGCCGGACAGGGCATCGTGGCGACTTCGGGGTCGAGGTGCCCGCGATGACAGTCGATGGCGATCAGGGCAGCGCGAGGGCTGTCTACGCCAAGGTTCGGCATAGTGCTCATATCAGAGGGCTCCATCCGGTTTTGAGGAGTGCGGCCTGGTCGATCCCGAAGACGTCAGCGAGCCAGTCGTTCATGATCTCCTGACCGATCGTCGGATTGTCGTGCTGGCAATGCTCGGCGCCGGTCTCGTCGGGCTGCAGCAGCCGGAGGGTGGAATTCACACCCTTGGACGTGGCGTAGTCGTGAACCTGCGTCGCTGCCGAGACGGTCAGAACGTCGTGTCCGCCATGAAGAACAAGCAGCGGGCATTGCATGTGGTCAAGATGGCCCTCAAGCGCGAAAGCCTTCGACGTCTCAAGCGCCTCGGTCATCGTGTCCTCGCCCATGACCCATTTGATATGCATGGCAAGGCCAAAGCTCTCGTCCTTGTCGCCCCACATCTCGTGGACGGACCAGATGGCGCCATGCGCGATGCAGGCGGCGAGACGATGCTCGTAACAGGCGGCGCGGGCAGCATAATATCCTCCCATCGACGACCCGGCGCACGCAATGCGGTCGGGGTCCACATCATCCCGCTCGAGAAGCCAGTCGATGCATGCGCCAACTGGCACCTCGGTATCTGGGCGGGCGGCGAGTTTGTGGCGCCGGAGCGTGCCGCCCTGCCCGGGCAAATCCACCATCAGGACCGAAATTCCACGCTGAAGCGCGCCGTGGGCCTGCATGAACCACATCTCGTCCTTGATGGAATCGAGGCCGCCGAAGCAGATCAGTACGGGCATCCGATCGCCCGGGAAGGGGGCCCGTACGAAATAGCCGCAGATCGGCTTACCGTCTTCGTAGGGGATGTCGACGATCTCGCCCGGCGGGTTGAGATACTTGAGAAATTTGTGGCTGCACGCCTCCATCTTCTCGAAGGTGGGCAGACGGTTGGGCGCATCCGGCTCAAGATAGAACTCGGCCTGACGGTAGTAATCCGCCGCGCGCAGGAAGCAGTTCTTGGCGGTCTGGATGTGGCCATTCCTTTCGGCCTCGATCCCGCGATCCCAGTTCTGGTCGGCGATCCGCATCCACTCCCGATGCCAGCTGTCATAGTCGCCGGGGATCATGCGGCTGGCCGCAAGGAAGCACTCAGACACCGCGCCGCCGCCTTCCTGCGTTTCGCCCAGCCCTCGGCGGAACTGGTAAGTCAGCCAGGGATGCTCCGGCCAGTGATGCCAGCCCATCGGCTCGTAATGCGGCGTCAGGTCGGTTGGAGCGAGATCTATCGCATTTTCGGGAACGTGGTGCTTCACAGGTTCATCCTTTCCAAGGTGTCCGCAAATGCCAGTCGGTGGCCTGCTGATAGGCATCGCCCACGCGGATCAGGGTCGCTTCGTCATCGGCGCGGCCGACAAGCTGAAAAGCGATCGGCAGACCGCTGGCATCTTGCCCGCAGGGTAGGGCGAGGCTGGGCAGGCCCAGATAGTTGATGCCGCGCGTGGCATGGGTAACGGCTCCGATGACCTTGCCGATCTCGGCGGGATCGCCTTCGGTCGTCTCGGCGATGGTCGGCACTTCGCGCGGGACGGCAGGGATCAGGACCGCATCGCAATCCGCCATTGCCCCAGACAGCCATGCGCTTCGGATCGCCGGACGCAGGCGCAGCGCCGTGGCATAGGCTGTCGCGGAATAGAAGAGGCCAGGCTCGAGGCGGTCACGCACCTGACGCCCGACGTTGCAGTTCGGGTCGCGGAAGGCTTCGCCCAGTTGCGCGGAGGCTTCGACCGCCAGCACGATATGGGCCATGGCGTTCACCAGGGCCATGTCGGGGCTTTCTGTCTGGACGATCGTCGCGCCGGCGATTTTCAGCTCTTCCATGGCGGCGTCGAGCGCCGACGAGATCGCCGGGGTCGCGGTGTCGAAGTAGTAGCCAGATGGCACCGCGATCCTGACACGGCTCAGATCACCGCTCAGGTCGGGCATTCTGAAACGCGGTGCTGAGACCGTCGTGTCCCGCGGGTCGGGCCCGGACACGATGTCGAGGATCAGCGCACAATCCCGCGCCGAGCGTGCCAGGGGGCCGACGCAATCGAGGCTCCATGACAGTGGCCAGACGCCGGCGCGGCTGATGCGGTTACTCGTTGGCTTCAGGCCGGTGATGCCGGACATCGCGGCGGGATGTCGAATCGAACCACCGGTATCTGTTCCGAGCGCCATACGTACATATCCGCCAGCGACGGCCACCGCAGACCCCGAAGAAGACCCGCCGGTGACGTGGGCCGAGTTCCACGGATTGCGGGGGTGTTTGGTATGCACGTTGAAGCCGGTCGGGCTCATCGCCAGTTCGGCCATGGCGAGGCGCCCGATATCGACGCCATCCGCACCGTCGAGCCGTTCAAGAATGGTCGCGGTCTCATCCGCAATCTGCCCCGCGAAAAGGGGGGCGCCGCATTCCGCCCCAAAGCCTTTCCGGAAGAACAGATCTTTCCGGGCATAGGGCGCCCCGGCGAGGGCGCCACGTTCCTTAGCGGGCTTTCCGTCGATTGCGCGAGCCTCCAACAAGGCCCGTTCGGCCTCGAGGGCGACAACGCCAAATAGGGAGCCGTCACGCGCTTCGGCGGTGGCGAGCGCTGCCTCCACTTCCGCCTCGGCGGTTGTCGAGCCGCTTTTCAGCGCGGCCACCTGGTCGCAAAGATCACCCCATCCGCGCGCGCCGTAGCCGACACCGTTGGATGGTTGTGCGGTGGCGCTGGCGGAGGAAGCCGGTTGCGGTACATCTGTCGGCGATGCCGCAGTCTCGGCCCGCGCAAGCGCGTCGATCGTACTATGTACCAGACCTCCGTAACGGCCCCATGCATCCGGGTCAGGGTGAAAGCCGTTGGCGCCAGCCGGAATGTCGTCGTCCAGCATGACCGCCCTCTATTCCAGTCCGGTTTGCTTGGCGTACCAGTTGTAGATCTGTTCACCGTCCCAGAATTCCACACCGGGCTGCGCAGCCATGTAGTCGATCGCCTCGGTCAGGTACTTGGTCCGGTGCGGCGCGCCCGAGATATAGGGGTGGATCGCGAAGGACAGGAATTTGGCCCGCTCGCCGGATTCGGAATAGAGCTGATCGAACTGGTCGATGATCTTGGTTTTGAAATAGCTGCTCTCGTGGTGCTGGACGATCATCGTCGGAATGTCGTTCAACTCGACCGTATAGGGCAGCGTCACGAGCGGACCGTTCGCTGTCGTCATTGTCGTGGGTTCGTCGTCATAGACGAAATCACCGCAATACTTGATGCCGTGCTTGGTCAGCAGATCGGGGGTGTCGTAAGTCTCGGTCAGGCCGGGTCCAAGCCATCCGATGGACCGCTTGCCAGTAAATTTCTCGCAGATGTCCATTGTCTTGATGAGGTTCTCTTCCTCGTCATCAAGGGCATGGGTGGGCATCTGCACATAGGAATGCGCCATGAACTCCCAACCCGAATCGCGGGCCGAGGCGGCGACTCGCTCGTAGCGCTCGCAGACGGCGGCGTTGATCGAAAGCGTCGGCTTGATCGACCGGGCGTCGAACATCTTCTTTAGGCGCCAGTAGCCGACGCGCATGCCGTATTCGTGCCAGGACCAGTTCGGGATGTCGGGTTGTACAGAAACACCTGTCGGCGCTGGCAGAACCTGACGCGCCATCGGACGAATGATTTCCCAGACTTCGAGGTTCAGGATCGGCCAGACCACGAGTTTCGTGTCGCCGTCGAATTTCAGCGGAGGCCGATCTTCGATTGCGCTGAATTCGATACGGTCACCGGGCAATGTGGGCATGTTTCCTCCGATCCCTGATTTCTCCGCTTTGCTTAACTAGCAAGACTTGACTGAAAATCAAGTTACTTGTTTATTTGTCATGTGGGTGCGGCAGCTTCAAGAATGAAAGAAAAGGGAAGAGCCAGATGAATGTCGGAAAGATGGCGGCCGAGGCGTTCGATCCTACGGATGAAATGGACGATCTCGACGTCGGGAATCGGCTCAAGCAGTTCCGCCGCTCGGCCGGACTCAGGTTGAAGGACGTGGCTGACGCCGCCGGCTGTTCAGAGAGTATGCTGTCCAAGGTCGAAAACGGTCAGGTCAGCCCGTCGATCAATATGCTGCACCGCCTGACCAAGGCGCTGGGCGTCACGATCTCCAGCCTTTTCGTCACTGTAGAGCCCGAAACCCCCTTTGTTCAAAGGCGTGGGCGCAGGCCTATCCTTGGGGTGAATGCGTTGCGGCAGGGCGAAGGGCTAACGCTTGAAAGCCTGACGCCCTACGAAATCCACGGCCATTTGCAGGCTCAGCTTCATACGCTGGCGCCTGGCGCCAGCAGCGATGGGGCGATTTCGCATGACGGGGAAGAGGTCGGCTATGTGATCGAGGGGGCGCTCGAGCTGACGGTCGGGGACAAGACGGCTTTGCTTAGCGCCGGTGATTCTTTCTTCTTCGATTCCGCGCGCGCCCACCAGTTCCGCAATCCAGGAAACTCGGTGACGCGCGTTGTCTGGGTGAACTCTCCGCCGACCTATTAAATTTTGGGCAGTTTTCTTGCGCCTGAAGTGAATTTTTCCGATTTTTATTGACTTAAATTCAATTATGTTGATTTTGGGTCAAGTGAAGATAAGTCGTCAGATGCGACATCTTGGCTCTGGAGAAGCTAGAGCGACCAACGCCGCAGACAACTCGGAGGAAAAGACCTTGAAGACTCTACTCACGATGACGACGGCAATCGGCGTAGCGTCCGCCGCATTCGCCATCCCGGCCGCTGCCGCTGATGTGACGCTGAAGATCGCGCACGTCCTTCCCGACGGCGACCCCCGCGACCAGGGTGCTGACAAGATTGTCGAACTGGTCGAGGCAGATGGCCGGTGCGACGTCGACGGCCAGGTGTTCCCGTCGGGCCAGCTTGGCATGTTCAACGACATCAATGAGGGCGTTCAGTTCGGATCGATCGAAATGAGCGTGATGCCGGCCTCGTACATCGTCGGCACCGAGCCACTCTTCGGTATCTTCGATTTCCCGTTCTTCTGGCCCGCCGAGGTGGATGCCCTTCTCGAGCTGCACCGCTCGCCCGCTATGGCCGAGCTCGCAACCGAGATGGAAAAGCACAACATGGTCATGCTCGACGTCTGGCATACCGGTTACAAGCAATGGACGGGCAACAAGCCGCTGAACGAGCTTAACGCATATGACGGCCTTGTCAGCCGGGTCATGCCCTCGCCAGTTCTGGCGGAGCAGCAGAAGGCGTTTGGCCTCAACCCGGTCACCATGCCATTCCCCGAGACGTATTCGGCGCTTCAGTCCGGTGCCATCGACGCTCAGGAGAACCCGATTCCGACAAGCTGGAACATGAAGTTCCACGAGGTGCAGAGCC
This sequence comes from Kangsaoukella pontilimi, assembly GCF_009830125.1. Classification (GTDB taxonomy): domain Bacteria; phylum Pseudomonadota; class Alphaproteobacteria; order Rhodobacterales; family Rhodobacteraceae; genus Kangsaoukella; species Kangsaoukella pontilimi. Next base: position 315,721 of record NZ_WUPT01000003.1, read on the forward strand.
ACGTCACCATGACATACCATGGCAATCTCGATCAGGTGATCCTGGTCAACAAGCCCTGGTGGGAAGGTCTGAGCGAGGGCTGCAAGTCGGCGATCATGGATGCGATGCCGGAAGCTAACAAGGTCACACTGGATCAGACCATGATGCAGGAAGAAAACGCCATGGCTGACTTTGCCGCTCAGGGTGTCGAGATCGTCGAGGTCACGGCGGAGCAGCGCGATGCCATGCGCGACGCGGTCCTGCCCCCGGTGCTCGACTTCTACCTTGCCAACAATGGCGAGCGGGGTGCCGAGCTGCTGGAGATGTTCCAGAGCCAGATGGGCGGAAGCTAATTGGCCTCCGACGACATGAATGTCGATGACAATAACGGCCGCTCCCCCATCGGGGTGCGGCTTCTCGACGGCCTTCAGGGGCTCGTCAACTGGGCGGCGGGGCTGGCACTTCTCTGCGTCACCCTGACCGTCTTCTTCAATGCGACCGGGCGCTATCTAACGGGGTGGTCGTTTCTCGGGGGGGAAGAGCTGGCGCGCCTCCTGACCGTCTGGATCACCTTCGTCGGAGCATTTGCGCTCGTCCGTCAGGAAAAGCACGTCAATATCGACCTTGTTCTTGGAGCATCGGCCCCCGGCGCGCAGCGCGTCATGCGCGGAGCTTCGGGCGCCATCGGCATCATGGTCATGAGCTATCTCGCATGGACGTCCTTTCAGCTTTCGGCCTTCAGCTTCGGCACGGGTCAGATGGGAACGACCCTGCCAGTGCCGCGCGGTTTGTTCTTCCTGCCCGTCTTCGTCGGCGCAGTACTCATGCTGATCGCTTTCATCGAGATCTTCGTCCGCGCCATCCTGAACAAACTCCCGCCCCTCGAGGTGATGGGCGCTGACGCGGACGCAACCGACGAGGTGACCGGCTGATGCATGTTGCTGTTCTCTCTGCTGTCGCCCTTGTCGTTCTACTGATAGGCGCGCCGATTTTTCTCGCGATTATGGCGGGCACGATTATCACCTTCGAGGCCTTTGCTCCGCCGATCCCGTCGATGGTTATCCCGCAGCGGATGGTCGACGGCGTGAACAAGTTCTCGTTGCTGGCGATCCCACTATTCATCTTTGCCGCCGATGTCATCGCCCGTGGTCAGATCGGCGCGCGCCTTGTCCGGCTTGCCGACGCCTATGTCGGCCACATCACCGGCGGGCTGGCGATCGCGACCGTCATCGCCTGTGCCATGTTCGGCGCCATGTCCGGGATCGGGCCGGCGGCTGTGGTCTCGATAGGACCGCTGGTGTTCCCGGCCCTCGTCAAACAAGGCTATTCGCGCGGCTTCGCGGTGGGGCTTATCGTGACATCCTCGACGCTTGCCATGCTGATCCCGCCCGGCGTTGCGATGATCCTTTATGCTTTGCAAACCAATAGCTCCATCGGTGCGATGTTCCTTGCCGGACTGATGGCCGGAAGCGTTTTCACCGTAGTGCTGTGTGCCTACGCCTATGGCTATGCGCGCATGAATGGCGTTGCCCGCGGAGCAAAGCTCGGCTGGGGCCAGCGTTGGGAAGCGACCAAAACGGCGATATGGGCGCTGGGGCTGCCTGTCTTCGTTCTGGGTGGCATCTATGGCGGCGCCTTCACCCCGACCGAGGCGGCGGCCTTCGCCTGCGTCTATGCCATCATCGTCGAATGCGTGATCTACCGCTCGATGAGCCTGAAAGAGGTTTTCTTCGCCGCCAACCAGTCGGCAGGCACCATTTCGGTTCTTCTCATCCTGATCGCAGCGGGCACTGCGCTCACGTACTATCTGACCCTCAGCCAGGTGCCGCAGCAGGTCACCAAACTTCTGTCTGGCGCCTCGACAATCGAGGTTCTGCTGATCATCAACGTTGTCTTCCTGATCGCCGGCATGTTCGTCGATCCGAATTCGGCCATCATCGTACTGACGCCACTGATCTATCAGGCTGCGCTTGCCGCCGGGATCGACCCGATCCATCTGGGCGCGGTGATCGTGGCGAACGTGGCCCTTGGCATGGTATCACCGCCCTTCGGCCTGAACCTCTTTATCGGGATAACGACCTTCAAGGTCACGTATCGCGAGGTTGTGACGGCGGTTCTGCCATTTATCGGGTTGATGCTGCTTGTCCTGCTGATCATCACATATATTCCTGCGGTCGTCCTGTGGTTGCCTGGACTGATGTAACAGTCGGGCGACGACGGAGGTCAGGTATCTGATTGTCTGACATCAACCATCTGAAAACCGTCGAGCAGCGCCTGCTCTGGCTGTCGCACTGGATGATCCACAACGCCAACCACATCCGACCCAAAGTCGATGGGATCAAGGTGGGCGGTCATCAGGCGTCGTCGGCGTCGATGGTGTCGATCATGACGGCGCTTTATTTCTCGGCGTTGCGGCCGGAGGAT
>NZ_WUPT01000004.1 GCF_009830125.1 Kangsaoukella pontilimi
CGCCTTGAAGTCGCCGAAATACTTCGTGATCGCAGCCGTCAGCGTCGTCTTGCCGTGGTCAACGTGACCGATCGTGCCGATGTTGACGTGCGGTTTCGTCCGTTCAAACTTTGCCTTTGCCATGATGGCCTCCTTATCTTTCTGAAGGTCGAAGCACGCTTACGCGTACTTCGCCTGAATCTCTTCGCTGATGTTCTGCGGGACCGCTTCGTAATGATCGAACTGCATCGTGAACTGCGCGCGGCCCGAAGACATCGAGCGCAGGTTGTTGATGTAGCCGAACATATTGGCGAGCGGGACCATCGCGCCGATGGCGATCGCGTTGCCGCGCGGTTCCTGGCCGGTCACCTGGCCCCGACGCGAGGTCAGGTCGCCGATGACGTTGCCGGTGTACTCTTCGGGCGTCACGACCTCGACCTTCATGATCGGTTCCAGAAGCTTCGCGCCGGCCTTCTTCATGCCTTCGCGCATACCCATACGGGCGGCGATTTCGAAGGCGAGAACGCTCGAGTCCACGTCATGGAACTTACCGTCGACCAGTGCGACCTTGAAGTCGATGACTGGGAAGCCGGCGAGCGGACCGGAGTCCATGACCGACTGGATGCCCTTTTCGACGCCGGGGATGTATTCCTTCGGCACCGAACCACCGATGATGCGGCTTTCGAACGAATAGCCCTCGCCCGGCTCTGTCGGGCTGATGATCATCTTGACCTCGGCGAACTGACCCGAACCACCCGACTGTTTCTTGTGGGTGTAGGTGTGCTCGACCTCTTTCGAGATCGTCTCACGATACGCCACCTGCGGCGCACCGATGTTCGCTTCGACCTTGAACTCACGCTTCAGGCGATCGACGAGGATGTCGAGGTGAAGTTCGCCCATGCCCTTCATGATGGTCTGGCCCGACTCGAGGTCGGTCTCGACGCGGAAGGACGGGTCTTCAGCGGCAAGGCGCTGAAGGCCGGCGGACATCTTTTCCTGGTCGGCCTTCGTTTTGGGCTCGACGGCGATCTCGATCACCGGATCGGGGAAAGTCATCGTTTCCAGAACGACCGGCTTCTGCTGATCGCAGAGAGTGTCGCCCGTGGTCGTGTCCTTGAGGCCAGCGAGCGCGATGATGTCGCCGGCATAAGCGGACTCGATCTCTTCCTGCTTGTTCGAGTGCATCATGACCATACGGCCGATGCGCTCTTTCTTGCCCTTGGTCGAGTTCAGAACGCTGTCGCCCTTCTTGAGTTGACCCGAATAGATACGGGTAAAGGTCAGCGTACCCATGAACGGGTCGTTCATGATCTTGAACGCAAGGCCCGAGAACGGCTGATCATCGTCCGCGCTGCGGGCAATGTTCCGCTCTTCCGTTTCGTCATCGGGCGCGAAGCCCATGTAGGCGGGAACGTCGAGCGGGCCGGGAAGGAAGTCGATGACTGCGTTCAGAAGCGGCTGAACGCCCTTGTTCTTGAAGGCCGAGCCGCCGAGAACCGGAACGAAGCTCAGGTTCAGCGTGCCCTTACGGATCAGAGCGCGGAGCGTATCGACGTCCGGCTCTTCGCCTTCGAGATAGGCCATCATCGCGTCGTCGTCCTGCTCGACGGCGTTCTCGATCAGGACCGAGCGCCACTCGTCGGCAGTGTCCTTGAGCTCGTCGCGGATCGGCTGACGCACCCAGGCAGCGCCCAGGTCCTCGCCTTTCCAGACCCACTCTTCCATGGTGATCAGGTTGACGATGCCTTCCAGCTTGTCTTCCGCACCGATCGGGAAGTTGACGGGAACCGGGGTCGCACCCGTACGGTCCTTGATCATCTTCACGCAGTTGAAGAAGTCGGCGCCGATCTTGTCCATCTTGTTGACGAAGACGAGACGCGGAACCTTGTAGCGGTCGGCCTGACGCCAAACGGTCTCGGTCTGCGGCTCGACGCCGGCGTTCCCGTCGAGAAGCGCGACCGCGCCGTCGAGAACGGCCAGCGAACGCTCGACTTCAATGGTGAAGTCGACGTGGCCTGGGGTGTCGATGATGTTGAAGCGGAACTTGGTGTCCGACGTGCCTTCGGCGGTCGGGTCTTCCTGACGCTGCCAGAAGGTGGTCGTGGCGGCCGAGGTGATCGTGATGCCGCGCTCCTGCTCCTGCTCCATCCAGTCCATCGTGGCGGCGCCGTCGTGGACTTCGCCAATCTTGTAGGACTTGCCGGTGTAATAAAGGATACGCTCGGTCGTCGTGGTCTTACCGGCGTCGATATGAGCCATGATACCGAAATTCCGGTACCGGCTGAGGGGGTAGTCGCGTGCCATCGGGGCTGCTCCTGAAACTCTGTTACCAGCGGTAGTGGCTGAACGCCTTGTTGGCGTCGGCCATCTTGTGCGTGTCTTCGCGCTTCTTCACGGCCGAGCCGCGACCGTTGACGGCATCGGCAAGCTCACCGGCGAGGCGTTCTTCCATGGTGTTCTCGTTGCGGTTCTTGGCGGCGGCGATGAGCCAGCGGATCGCCAGAGCCTCGCGGCGCTCGGGGCGCACTTCGACCGGAACCTGGTAAGTCGCACCACCAACACGGCGAGAGCGGACCTCGACCGACGGTTTGATGTTGTCGAGGCTCTCGTGGAACACTTCGAGCGGCGACTTCTTGAGACGGCTCTCGACCCGGTCGAACGCATTGTACACGATGCGCTCGGCGACGGATTTCTTGCCGTCGACCATCAGGTTGTTCATGAACTTCGTCAGAACCCGGTCGCCATATTTGGCGTCGGGCAGGACTTCGCGCTTCTCGGCGGCGTGACGACGGGACATCGGTTCTTCCTCTTACTTCGGACGCTTGGCGCCGTATTTCGAACGACGCTGCTTACGGTCTTTGACGCCTTGGGTGTCAAGAACACCGCGAAGGATGTGATAACGGACGCCTGGAAGGTCTTTCACACGGCCGCCACGGATCAGGACCACCGAGTGCTCCTGAAGGTTGTGGCTTTCACCGGGGATGTAGCTGATCACCTCGAACCCATTGGTCAGGCGCACCTTGGCAACCTTCCGCATGGCCGAGTTCGGCTTCTTCGGCGTCGTGGTATAGACGCGTGTGCAAACGCCACGCTTCTGAGGGCACCCTTCAAGGTGCAGCGACTTGGAGCGTTTGACTTTCGGCTGCCGGGGCTTCCGGATCAGCTGTTGGATCGTGGGCATTGGGTCTCGTTCCCCGTGTTGCAACACTTCATTTCGTGGGGCGCGCGCACCCCGGTTCGGCTTTCGCGTTATCGTGCGTCCACGAAAACGCATTGAACCGCAGCGCTCCCGATTTCGGGGAACACGCGGTGGGTATCCAGAGGATCGGGGCCAATCGGCCCGGATCGTGACCACTTCAGTTCTGTAAAAGGCTGGACCGGCACTGACGCCGATCGCCCGAGTTCGCGCCGTATAGAGGGAGTCGGAATCGCTGTCAACAGCCGCCGGCGCTGTTAGGTGGCGCTCTGCCTGCCCGGCCCGGGACCACGCGCCTGACGCTCGCGCCAGAGGGTGAAAAGCCCGGTCGCCACGATCAGCGCGGCACCTGCCATGGTCACGCGGTCCGGCCAGTCGCCGAAGACCAGATAGCCCAGTATCAGGGCCACCAGAAGCGCGCTGTAGCGAAACTGCGTGACCACGCCGATTTCGCCCCGCCGCATCGCCATGACCGAGGCCAGATAACCGATGATGATCGCCCCCACGGACCCTGCCATCCAGAACCAGTCGCGGGGGACCATGGGCACCCAATCGGTGCCAAGTGCGCCCGCCGCGGCAAAGGCCAGCACCGCGCAGGAGGTGAGGAATGCGACTGACACCGAAGGGACAGCCGCCGACAGCCGCCGCGCCGCCAGATCGCGCACCGTGACGCAGGCCACCGCCAGGAGAGCGTAGACCGAATACAGGCTGAACCCCTCCGTTCCCGGCCGCACGATCAGCATGACGCCGGCAAATCCGATCCCGATGGCGACGAAGCGGCGCCATCCCACCGGCTCGCGCAGGAATAGCGCCGCGGCCAGCGTCACCGTGAGCGGCAAGGCCTGAATGATCGCGGTCAGGTTCGCCAGCGGCAGATGGAAGAGCGCATTGATAAACGCCGCCGCCGCCCCGATCTCTGCCACGCTCCGCAGTCCGACCAGCGCAAGGTCGGACCGGGCATAGCGATAGCGGAAATGCCCGGTGACCATGAGCAACACGCCCAGAAACGCAACTGTGCCGAGGCTTCTGAGAAGGAGTATCTGAAAGAAAGGCAGATGAGTGCCCATCAGCTTCACGAACGTATCGTTGATGGCGAAGGCCGCCATCGAGAGCGACATCAGAATTGCGCCTTGGGTATTCGGTGTCATGGGGGTGGTTCAGGAACGACGAGGGCCGGGCTTGACCTTGCTCTCCAATACGCGGCGGACCGGACAGAGACAATGGAGGCCTTTGGGAACCTGACCGCATGAATGCCATGTTGCGGCGCTGCGCGGCTTTGCGAAATTGGGAGCGCAATGGGTTTAAACGTTGCCAAGTAACGTGTTTTCATGAAGCCGCATGCTTAATGAATTTCATAGAAAAGGACGCACCTGAAATGGCTTTGGACGCGTGGCTCCTGTTTTCCCTGGCAATTCTGGTTGCATCGATCTCACCCGGTCCGAATGTTCTCGTCGTTATTGTCAATTCCGCCAGGCACGGGTTGCGCGGCGCTTTCTGGACGATCTTTGGCAATCTGACCTGTTTGTTCGGTGTGGCGCTTTTGGCCTCGGTCGGCGTAGGCGCCATGATCGCAACAGCGCCGACCGCATACGCCGTCATGAAGCTGGCTGGTGGGCTCTATCTTGCATGGCTGGGCTTCAAGATCCTGCGAAACTCGTTTGGACCGATGCAGGAATTGAAGATGGATCAGCGGACATCCGAAGGCCGGAATGTCGCGAAATCCACGCTGTTTCTCGAGGCGGTCGCGATTTCGGCCAGCAATCCCAAGTCGATACTGTTTCTGTCCGCTGTCTTTCCCCAGTTTCTGGATACGTCCAATCCTGTCGCTCCGCAGTTCTGCGTGATGTTCGCCACGATCATTGCCATCGTAACCGTCATTCACGGTGGCTATGCGTTCCTGGCGGTGTCGCTGAGCCAAAGGCCGGTGAGTGTCGCGCTACGGCGGTGGCTGGCGCGCCTGACTGGTACGACGTTCATCGGGCTGGGCGCTGGCGTCGCTTTCTCCAGATAGAGATCCTCGCGTCCCTCGAGGCAACTTCACGCTATCCTCCCTGCCCCGCAAAGAAAAAGCCCCGCCGAAGCGGGGCTTTTCAGTTCTTCAGGCGACGTGGGGTCAGTCGCGGCTTTCCGGGGTTTCCACCAGTTCGGCCTCGATGTCGGTCACGTCGTCGTCCATGGGCGCGGCCAGCGCTGCGGCTGCTTCCGCCTCGGCCTGAGCTTCCTGAATGACCTTCAGGTCGCGTTCGGCCGCGATGCGGCGGACCTTCTGGGTCGCCCCGCCGGTACCGGCCGGGATCAGGCGTCCGACGATCACGTTCTCCTTCAGGCCGACAAGCGTGTCGCGCTTGCCCTGCACCGAGGCTTCGGTGAGCACGCGGGTCGTCTCCTGGAACGACGCCGCCGAGATGAACGACCGGGTCTGAAGCGAAGCCTTGGTGATCCCGAGAAGGATCGGCTCGCCCTCTGCCGGACGCCGGCCTTCGGCCAGCGCCTTTTCGTTCGCCGCGTCGAATTCGGCCTTGTCGACATGCTCGCCCTTGAGGAGCGTCGTCTCGCCCGAGTCCTGGATCTCCCACTTCTGGAGCATCTGGCGCACGATGACTTCGATGTGCTTGTCGTTGATCTTCACGCCCTGAAGACGATAGACGTCCTGCACCTCGTTGATCATGTAATCGGCCAGTGCCTCGACACCCATGACAGACAGAATGTCATGCGGCGCGGGGTTGCCGTCCATGATGTAGTCACCCTTCTGGACGAAGTCGCCTTCGACCACCGGGATGTGCTTGCCCTTGGGCACCATGTACTCGACCGGCTCCATCGTCTCGTCGGCAGGCTCGATCGCAATCCGGCGCTTGTTCTTGTAGTCGCGCCCGAATTTCACGTAGCCGTCGATTTCGGCGATGATCGCGTGGTCCTTGGGACGGCGCGCTTCGAAGAGTTCGGCAACACGCGGCAGACCACCGGTGATGTCCTTCGTCTTTGCACCCTCGCGCGGGATACGCGCGACGGGGTCGCCCGCCTTGACCTCGGACCCGTCCTCGACCGACAGAATGGCATCCACCGACATCGGATAGGTGATCGGGTTGCCCTGATCGTTCCGCACAGGTTCGCCATCCTCGCCGACGAGGATGATTTCGGGCTTGAGGTCGCTGCCCTTGGGTGCCGAGCGCCAGTCCGACACGATCTTCTGGGTCATGCCCGTCGCATCGTCGGTCTCGTCCCGGACGGAGATGCCCGAAACAAGGTCGACGAACCGCACAGTCCCCGCCTTTTCGGCGATGATCGGCAGCGTGTACGGGTCCCATTCAAAGAGCTTGGTACCGCGTGAAACGGTGTCGCCCTCTTTCGGGAAGACCTTGGTGCCGTAGCCCAGCTTGTGGCTGGCCCGCTCGACGCCGTTCTCGTCCACGATCGCAAGCTGCATGTTGCGGCCCATGACGATGGTTTCGCCGGCTTCGTTTTCCAGCGTGTTGGCGTTGCGGAACTCGATCTTGCCTTCCTGGCTGGCTTCGAGGAACGACTGCTGACCACCCTGCGCGATACCCCCGATGTGGAAGGTCCGCATGGTGAGCTGCGTGCCTGGTTCGCCGATCGACTGCGCGGCGATGATGCCGACAGCCTCGCCCTGGTTGACGAGCGTGCCGCGTGCAAGGTCACGACCATAGCACATCGCACAAACGCCCTCTTCCGCCTCACAGGTCAGCGGCGAGCGGATACGGACCGTCTGGATGCCGGCCGCCTCGATGGCGTCGGCCTTGCGTTCGTCGATCAGTTCGCCCTGCGCGACAACCACCTCGTCCGAACCCGGAACCAGCACGTCGTCTGCCGAGACACGGCCCAGCACACGCTCGGCCAGCGACGCGACAACCTCGCCATCGTTGACCGCCGGTTCCGCGGTGATCCCGTTCTCGGTGCCGCAGTCGTGCATGCGCACGATGCAGTCCTGCGCCACGTCCACCAGACGGCGGGTCAGGTAGCCCGAGTTCGCCGTCTTGAGCGCGGTATCGGCCAGACCCTTACGGGCGCCGTGGGTCGAGTTGAAGTACTCGAGCACGGTCAGGCCTTCTTTGAAGTTCGAGATGATCGGCGTTTCGATGATCTCGCCCGACGGCTTGGCCATGAGGCCGCGCATACCGCCAAGCTGCTTCATCTGCGCCGGCGAACCCCGCGCACCCGAGTGGCTCATCATGTAGACGCTGTTCGGCTCCATTTCGGCGCCGGCATCGTCTTTCCGCATGGCGGAGATATCCGCCATCATGGCGTTGGCCACGTCGTCCGAGCACTTGGACCAGGCGTCGACAACCTTGTTGTACTTTTCGCCCTGAGTGATCAGGCCGTCCATGTACTGCTGTTCGAACTCTTTCACCTGCTCGCGGACCTGATCCACGATCGACCACTTTGCGTCGGGGATGACCATGTCGTCCTTGCCGAACGAAATGCCCGCCTTGAAAGCTTCGCGGAAGCCCATGGTCATGATCTGGTCGCAGAAGATGACCGACTCTTTCTGACCGCAGTAACGGTAGACGGTGTCGATGACCTGCTGCACTTCCTTCTTCCGAAGAAGACGGTTGACCAGCTCGAACGGAGCCTTGGCGTTGAGAGGCAGAAGCGCGCCCAGCTTCACGCGACCGGGGGTGGTCTCGTACCGCTTGAACACTTCCTGACCGGTCTCGTCGATCTGCTTGACCCGCGCCTGAATCTTGGCGTGGAGATGCACCTCGCCCGCATCCAGCGCGTGCTGCACTTCGTCGGCATCGGCAAAGACCATGCCTTCGCCCTTCATGCCCTCGCGCTCCATCGAGATGTAATAGAGACCGAGGATCATGTCCTGCGAGGGAACGATGATCGGCGCGCCGTTTGCAGGCGACAGAACGTTGTTCGTCGACATCATCAGGACGCGCGCTTCCAGCTGGGCCTCAAGGCTCAGGGGCACGTGCACGGCCATCTGGTCGCCGTCGAAGTCGGCGTTGAACGCGGCACAGACCAGCGGATGAAGCTGGATCGCCTTGCCTTCGATCAGCGTGGGTTCGAACGCCTGGATGCCGAGACGGTGCAGGGTCGGAGCGCGGTTCAGAAGGACCGGGTGCTCGCGAATGACCTCGTCGAGGATGTCCCAAACCTCGGGACGCTCTTTCTCGACCAGCTTTTTCGCCTGCTTGACCGTGGACGACAGACCCTTGGCTTCAAGCCGCGAGTAGATGAACGGCTTGAACAGTTCGAGCGCCATCTTCTTCGGCAGGCCGCACTGGTGCAGCTTCAGTTCGGGGCCGGTCACGATGACCGAACGGCCCGAGAAGTCGACCCGTTTCCCCAGAAGGTTCTGGCGGAAGCGGCCCTGCTTGCCCTTGAGCATGTCCGAGAGCGACTTCAGCGGACGCTTGTTCGCGCCCGTGATGACGCGGCCGCGACGGCCGTTGTCGAACAGCGCGTCAACCGATTCCTGAAGCATCCGCTTTTCGTTCCGGATGATGATGTCCGGCGCGCGAAGCTCGATAAGGCGCTTCAGGCGGTTGTTCCGGTTGATCACCCGGCGGTAAAGGTCGTTCAGGTCCGACGTCGCGAAGCGGCCGCCATCGAGCGGCACCAGCGGACGCAGTTCCGGCGGGATCACCGGAATGACCGTGAGGATCATCCACTCGGGACGGTTGCCCGACTCGATGAAGTTCTCGACGATCTTCAGACGCTTGATGATCTTCTTCGGCTTCAGTTCACCGGTGGCCTCGGCCAGGTCCGCGCGAAGCTGCTCGGCCTCGGCTTCGAGGTCGATGTTCTGCAGCATCTCGCGGATGGCTTCCGCACCGATATTGGCCGTGAACGCGTCCAGGCCATACTGGTCCTGAGCGTCCATGAACTCTTCCTCGGTCATCAGCTGACCATAGGACAGGTCCGTGAGACCGGGTTCGATCACGACATAATTCTCGAAGTATAGAATGCGCTCCAGATCGCGGAGGGTCATGTCGAGCATCAGGCCGATCCGGCTGGGAAGCGACTTGAGGAACCAGATATGCGCAACGGGCGCGGCCAGTTCGATATGGCCCATACGCTCGCGGCGCACCTTCTGGAGCGTCACTTCCACACCGCATTTCTCGCAGACGACGCCGCGATACTTCATGCGCTTGTACTTGCCGCAAAGGCACTCGTAGTCCTTGATCGGCCCGAAGATACGGGCACAGAACAGACCGTCACGCTCGGGCTTGAACGTACGGTAGTTGATCGTCTCGGGCTTTTTGATTTCCCCGTAGGACCAGCTCAGGATGCGCTCCGGCGACGCGAGCGAGATCTTGATCTCGTCGAACGTCTTCGGCGCTGCGAGCGGGTTGAACGGGTTGGTTGTCAGTTCCTGGTTCATCTTGCGTCCTTAAATCTGAGGGAAAGTGAGAAGGGCGATGACCGCCCTCACTCGTCCTCCACCGAATCCAGGAGTTCCATGTTGAGGCCGAGGCCTCGAACTTCCTTGACCAGAACGTTGAAGCTTTCCGGCACGCCGGCCTCGAAGTTGTCCTCGCCCTTGACGATCGACTCGTAGACCTTGGTCCGGCCCGCGACGTCGTCCGACTTCACGGTGAGCATCTCCTGCAGCGTGTAGGCAGCGCCGTATGCTTCGAGCGCCCAAACCTCCATCTCGCCGAACCGCTGGCCGCCGAACTGGGCTTTACCGCCCAGGGGCTGCTGCGTGACGAGGCTGTAGGGCCCGGTCGAACGTGCGTGGATCTTGTCGTCGACAAGGTGGTGCAGCTTCAGCAGGTACTTGATACCCACCGTCACCGGCCGTGCGAATTTCTCGCCCGTGCGGCCGTCGAACAGGTCCGACTGCCCCGACTGCGAGAACCCGGCGCGCACCAGCGCGTCGTTCACATCGGCTTCCTTGGCACCGTCGAAGACGGGCGTTGCGATCGGCACGCCGCGGACGGCGTTGGCAGCCGCCTCGACCAGCCGGTCGTCGTCCATCTTGTCGAAGCCCTCGTCATAGACGTCGTCGCCATAGGCCAGCTTCAGCGCGTCCTTGACCGGGGTCAGGTCGCCCTTGCGGCGAAACTCGCCAAGCGCCTCGTCGATCTGGATGCCCAGACCGCGCGATGCCCAACCCATGTGGGTTTCAAGGATCTGGCCCACGTTCATCCGGCTCGGCACACCGAGCGGGTTCAGAACGAAGTCGACGGGGGTACCATCACCGAGGAACGGCATGTCCTCCATCGGAACCACCTTCGAGATGACGCCCTTGTTGCCGTGACGGCCGGCCATCTTGTCGCCCGGCTGAAGCTTGCGCTTCACGGCGACGAAGACCTTGACCATCTTCATCACGCCCGGCGGCAGGTCGTCGCCACGACGGACCTTTTCGACCTTGTCTTCGAACCGGTGATCGAGAGCGCGCTTCTGCGCCTCGTACTGAGCATTCAGCGCTTCGATCTGCTGCGCTTCTTCCTCTTCACCGATGGCAAGCTGCCACCACTGACCGCGGCTCAGGCTGTCGAGCAGATCCTCGTCGATGGTCGACTTGGCCTTGACGCCCTTCGGACCCTTCACGGCGACCTTGCCCATCAGCATGGACTTGAGACGCGCGTAGATGTTGCGCTCGAGGATGGCGAGTTCGTCGTCCCGGTCACGGGCCAGACGCTCGACTTCCTCACGCTCGATCTGAAGCGCACGTTCGTCCTTTTCGACGCCGTGACGGTTAAAGACCCGCACTTCGACGATCGTGCCGAAGTCGCCCGGCGGCAGGCGCAGCGACGTATCGCGCACGTCGGACGCCTTTTCACCGAAGATGGCGCGGAGGAGTTTCTCTTCCGGCGTCATCGGGCTTTCACCCTTCGGCGTGATCTTACCGACAAGGATATCGCCCGGCCCCACTTCGGCGCCGATATAGACGATGCCCGCTTCGTCAAGGTTGCGGAGCGCTTCCTCGCCGACATTCGGGATATCGCGGGTGATTTCCTCAGGCCCGAGCTTGGTGTCGCGGGCGGCGACTTCGAATTCCTCGATATGGATCGAGGTGAAGACGTCGTCGCGCACGATGCGCTCGGAGATCAGGATCGAGTCCTCGTAGTTGTAGCCGTTCCACGGCATGAACGCGACGACCACGTTCTTGCCGAGGGCCAGTTCGCCCATATCCGTGGACGGACCGTCAGCCACGACTTCGCCCTTGCCGACCGTGTCACCGACCTTCACCAGCGGACGCTGGTTGATGCAGGTGTTCTGGTTCGAGCGCTGGAACTTGCGCAGACGATAGATGTCGACACCCGGATCGCCCGGCTGAAGATCCTCGGTCGCCCGCACAACGATACGCTGCGCGTCCACCTGGTCGATGATGCCGGCGCGCTTGGCCATGATGGCCGCACCGGAATCCCGCGCCACGACCTCTTCGATGCCGGTACCGACGAGCGGCGCCTCGGCCTGAAGAAGCGGAACGGCCTGACGCTGCATGTTCGAGCCCATGAGAGCGCGGTTGGCGTCGTCGTTTTCCAGGAACGGAATGAGCGACGCCGCGACGGACACCAGCTGCTTGGGCGACACGTCGATCAGGTCGACCGTCTCGGTCGGCGCAAGCGTGTATTCGCCCGACTGGCGGGTGTTCACCATCTCGTTGGTGAACTTGCCCTTGTCGTCGAGGCTGGCGTTGGCCTGCGCCACGACATGGCGCATTTCCTCGGTCGCGGACATGTAGACCACGTCATCCGTGACCTGACCTTCCTTGACGCGGCGATACGGCGTCTCGATGAAGCCGTATTTGTTCACGCGGGCGAAGGTGGCCAGCGAGTTGATCAGACCGATGTTCGGGCCTTCCGGCGTCTCGATCGGGCACATCCGGCCATAGTGGGTCGGGTGCACGTCGCGCACCTCGAAGCCCGCACGCTCGCGGGTCAGACCGCCCGGTCCAAGGGCCGAAAGACGGCGCTTGTGGGTGACTTCCGAAAGCGGGTTGGTCTGGTCCATGAACTGGCTGAGCTGCGACGAGCCGAAGAACTCGCGCACGGCAGCCGCCGCCGGCTTGGCGTTGATCAGGTCCTGCGGCATCACCGTGTCGATTTCCACCGACGACATGCGCTCCTTGATGGCGCGCTCCATCCGCAGAAGACCGACGCGGTACTGGTTTTCCATCAGTTCGCCGACCGACCGCACCCGGCGGTTGCCGAGGTGGTCGATGTCGTCGATGTCGCCCTTGCCGTCGCGCAGTTCCACCAGCGCCTTGATGCAGGCGACGATGTCTTCCTTGCGGAGCGTGCGGACAGTGTCGGCGGCATCGAGGTCGAGACGCATGTTCATCTTGACCCGGCCAACGGCGGACAGATCATAGCGCTCGCTGTCGAAGAACAGCGTATCGAACAGCGCCGACGCGGCGTCGACGGTGGGCGGCTCGCCCGGGCGCATGACGCGGTAGATGTCCATGAGCGCGGTCTCGCGGCTCATGTTCTTGTCCGCGGCCATGGTGTTCCGCATGTACGGGCCGACCGTGACGTTGTCGATGTCGAGAACCGGGATCTCGCTCACGCCGGCATCCATCAGCTCTTTCAGGGTGCCGCCGGTGACATTGCCGTCCTTGTCGGTTTCCCAGGTCAGCTCATCGCCGGCCTCGACGTAGATGGCGCCGTTTTCCTCGTTGATGATATCCTTCGCGGCGTAGCGGCCGACGATGTTGTCGAAGGGCACCAGAAGTTCTTTGACCTGACCTTCGTCGATCAGCTTCTTGACCGCGCGCGGCGTGACCTTCTTGCCAGCCTCGGCAATGACTTCGCCGGTCTTGGCGTCGACCAGATCATAGGCCGGGCGCGTCCCCCGAACGCGCTCGGGGAAGAACTTGGTGACCCAGCCCTTGTTCTTCTTCAGCTTGAACGTGACCGTGTCGTAATAGGCATCCATGATGCCTTCCTGGTCCATGCCGAGCGAATAGAGGAGCGTCGTCACCGGCAGTTTGCGGCGACGGTCGATGCGCGCAAAGACGATGTCCTTGGCGTCGAATTCGAAATCGAGCCACGAGCCGCGGTAGGGAATGATCCGGCACGCAAAGAGGAGCTTGCCCGACGCATGGGTCTTGCCCTTGTCGTGGTCGAAGAACACGCCGGGCGAGCGGTGCATCTGGGACACGATCACGCGCTCGGTGCCGTTCACGATGAACGTCCCGTTCGGGGTCATCAGAGGCATGTCGCCCATGAAGACGTCCTGTTCCTTGATGTCCTTGACCGACTTGGCGCCGGTATCCTCGTCCACATCGAACACGATCAGACGCAGCGTCACCTTGAGCGGCGCGGAATAGGTCATGTCGCGCTGCTGGCATTCCTCGACATCGTATTTCGGCGCCTCAAGCTCGTATTTCACGAACTCGAGAACCGCGGTCTCGTTGAAATCCTTGATCGGGAAAACCGACTGGAAGACGCCCATTATGCCTTCGCCGTCCGCCGGCTCGGGCTGGTCGCCACTGTTGAGGAAAAGATCGTAGGAGGATTTCTGAACCTCGATCAGGTTCGGCATCTCCAGAACTTCACGGATTTTTCCGTAGTACTTACGAAGACGTTTCTGGCCAAGATAGGTCGTCGCCATGCTCAATAGCACCTTTCATCGTTCAGGGGCGCATCCGCGGTCGGGGGCCGCGATACGCCCGAGAAACAGGGGGAACCCGACAATACCTGAACGCCGTCCCACCGGCGCCCGCCCGTTCGGGTTCCGCGCCTTAGGAAATGCGGTATCCGTAACCGCCCTTCCTGAGACGCGGAAAGCCGGACCCGATTTTTCGGGTCCAGCCATCGCTTTGCGTTAGGCGGCAGACGCCGCCCGGCATTACTTGAGCTCGACTTCGGCGCCAGCCGCTTCGAGCTTGGACTTGATGTCCTCTGCCTCGGCCTTGTCGACGCCTTCCTTGACGGCTTTGCCGCCGGCTTCGACAAGGTCCTTGGCTTCTTTCAGACCAAGACCGGTGATCGCGCGAACTTCCTTGATCACGTTGATCTTCTGGGCACCGGCCGACTTGAGGATGACGTCGAATTCCGACTTTTCCTCTTCGGCAGCACCGCCGGCGTCGCCGGCAGGACCGGCCATCATGACCGCGCCACCAGCGGCGGGCTCGATACCGTATTCGTCCTTCAGGATGGTTTTCAGTTCCTGGGCTTCGAGAAGCGTGAGGTTCACGATCTCTTCAGCAAGTTTCTTCAGATCAGCCATTTCTGTCTTCCGTTTCCTAAGATGTGTTCCAACGCAGCGGTTTCAACCCCACGCAGGTCCATAGGTTCACGCGGCTTCCGCGCGTTCCTCGATTGTCGAAAGGATGCTCGCGATGTTCGAAGCGGGCGCGCCAACGGCCCCGGCGATGTTCGAAGCAGGTGCACCGATCTGCGCCACGATCGAAGCGATAAGCTCCTCGCGCGACGGCATGTCGGCAACTGCCTTGACACCAGCCTGGTCCAGCGCCGTATCACCCATTGCGCCGCCGAGGATGACCAGCTTCTGGTTGTCCTTGGCGTATTTGTCGACGACCCGTGCCGCAGCGGTCGGATCCTCGGAATAGGCGAGTACGGTCATGCCCGTCAGCAGGTCCCCGAGGCTTTCGTTCGGTTTTCCCTGAAGGGCGATTTTGGCGAGCTTGTTCTTGGCAACGCGAACGGACCCGCCCGCTTCACGCATGCGTGCGCGCAGGTCCTGCATCTCGGCAACCGTGAGACCTGCGTAGTGGGCAACGACCACAACGCCAGAGCTTTCGAAGATCTGGCCGAGTTCCTCGACCACTTTCTCTTTCTGGGCTCTATCCACAGTTTCACTCCAAGTTTGGAGGGCATGACCCTCCGGCTCTACAAGGGCATGGCCTGGGCCATACCCACTGGTCCGTACGGGTCCGTCAAAATCGCGCTTCAGCCTGGCTGAATGCGGTATTCTCTGTTCCCGTCTCGGGCAGGAATTATGGGCATCCGGTTCGATACCCACCCGCCGTCTTGGACGAATCGTCAAGGGGAAGCGCAGCACGCCTCCCCTCGACGCGCGCTCTCTAGAGGGAATCGCAGGGAATGTGAACCCCTGAGTTGAAGAAAACGTCGCAGCCGAAAGCAGATGGGGGCTGGCCCGTCTCCAGGCAGAGACTAAATGTCCGGGGAATACCGCGAACAGAAAGGACGCGAAGACATGAAAACCGCCGAGACCTACCTGGCCGAAGCCAATGACGTCGTTCCCAACATCACCCCCGAAGAGGGTATCGCCAAGCACGAAGCCGGCGACAGCGTCTTCATCGACGTGCGCGACAGCGGCGATATCGCCAAGAGCGGCACGATTGCCGGCGCCGAGCGTATTCCGCGCGGCTTCATCGAGTTCGCGGCGGATCCCGCGACCAAGTTTCACAACCCCGCCCTCGAGAAAGACGCCGACATCGTGCTGATCTGCGGCGCGGGCGGCCAGGCCGCGCTGGCCGGCAAGACACTTCGCGAGATGGGATACCGCAATGTCTCGAACGTGGGCGGTTTCTCGTCCTGGAAAGACGCGGGCGGCCCCGTCGAAGACTAATTCGTCTACCCTTGATTTCGGACGCTGAAGCGTCCGACCGGCTGGAGGGGCGCCGCCCCTCCAGACCTCCCCGGAGTATTTCCGAACAGAAGAAATCCGAGACGTCAGCGGAAGCTGGCGTAAGGGATGTAGCGCACGGGGTCGCCCGGCCTGATATGCGTGGGTCCGTCCCCGATCTCGACCAGTCCGTCAGCCCAGGCGAGACCCGAGATTCGGCCCGATCCTTCGGACCGGAACACTTCCGCATGGCCGTCCGCGTCGATCCGGGCGCGGAGGTATTCCCGGCGCCCCGGCTTTTTTCGTTTCTCGAAAGCGGCGGGCACGATGAAGCCCTGAGGCCGTTTCCATCCCTCGCCCGCCATCAGGCCGAGCGCGGGCCGGGCGAAGATCATCGTACAGACGAGCGAGGCAACCGGATTGCCCGGCAGTGCGAAGACCGGCCGGCCCTGCCAGACGCCCAGTGCCAGCGGCCGTCCCGGTTTGAGCGCAATGCGCCAGTCGGCGCGGCTGCCGGTCTCGCCCAGTAGCGCTGAGACGTGGTCCTCGTCACCCGCCGAGGCACCGCCCGAGGTCAGGATCACGTCGGCACGGGTGGCGGCCTCGTCCAGACGTGTGGCCAGGGCGGCGCGGTCGTCCCGAACGTGTCGGAGGTCCACCGCCTCAAAACGCCAGTCCCGAAGGAGCGACAGAAGCATCGGGCGGTTGGCGTCGTAGGTCCGGCCCGGGTCCGTTGAAGCGCCGCTTTCGACGATCTCGTCGCCGGTCGACAGTACGCCCACGCGGAGACGGTCGAACACCGTTACTTCGGACGCGCCTACCGCAGAAAGCAAGGCCAGTTCCGCCGGACCGAGGCGTTTACCCGCAGCCAGAGCGACGTCTCCTGCGGCAACGTCCTCGCCCGCCTTACGCGTGTTTGCGCCCGCCTTGATCGGACCCTGAAAGGCGATGTCCTTGCCGTCCGTGGTCACGTCCTCTTCCAGCACCACGGTATCGACACCTTGCGGCAGGATCGCTCCGGTAAGGATGCGCAGCGCATGCCCCTCTGGCACGGTACCAGGAAACGCTGCGCCTGCGGCAGCGCGACCCTCCGCGAGAGGCAATGTCTGTGGACCGTCGCCCGTCGACAGAGCCGCGAACCCGTAGCCATCCACGGCGGAATTGGCGGCGGGAGGGTTCGACCGGCGGGCGATCGCGTCTTCGGCAAGGATGAAGCCCTCAGCCCCGGCGAGGGGGCGCACGTTGCTCGCGACGCGGCAGTCGAGCGATGCGCGGAGCCGGTCGAGCGCGTCATCCACCGGGGTCCAGTCGACACCGGGCGGCAGCGCGAAACAGTCGTTCTTCAGGGGCGGCGGGGTCAGGCCGGACATAGTGCCTCCGCCAGTTCCCTTTCGTGTCCGAGGCCCAGGATCCAGCCCTCGACCGGCGCATGGATGTCCAGCATTCTGCTCAGTCGATCGGGCGGCATCGCGGCGAATGCGCGCGACAGAAGATCGACCTGCGCCCGGTCCTTGATCGGGTCTTCCGCGGCACGGACTTCGCCCGCCAGAAGCGACGGCCACACCTCGACGAGGGCGACGGGTGCGCTCAACGGCTCAAACGGCCAGACCGCGACCCTGTCAGGGAACCGTGCGCGCAGACGGGAAAGAAAAGCGCAGCCCGTCATCACCTGACCACCCACGGCGCCAGCGCCGCCCATCTGCCAGCACGTGAAGGTACCCTTGGCATGGCTTTCGCAGCGGCGGCGCTCGGACATGCCGTGGTCCGGAGTGCGGTCGTGTTTGCGGCGTGGCAGGCCGGGGTGGTCGCGCGCAGTGCCGTTGAACCAGAACGGACCTATACCGGCAAATCTTGCATTCAGACGGGCGGCCAATGCGAAGCGGTCGTTGCCTTCCGGCGTGTCCACGAGGGTCTCGGCAAGAAAGTTCCACATGGACAATGGATCGTCCGATCCGGTGACGGCGCGCGCGAAGCCCTCGGGATAGGCGAAAGGGAAGTCGAAGCCCAGAAGCAGACGTCGCCCTGCCTCTGTTTCGCGGTCGATCAGATCGGTCACCCAATTCCAGGCCACGTCGCGGTTCCGGAGATAGACAGGCTCCCGGCGTGTTCCAGCAATTACTGCACCGGCCCAAATCGCATCCTTGCGCGGACGGCCTCCCGTGTCGTTCCCGGCCGACCAATCGACAATCACGAAACTATCCCAAGCGCTCAAAGCCCCAGCTCCTTGGCGATGAAATCGGCGATGGCTACGGTGTCGTTCAGATCGAAGGTTGGTCGGTCATCAGCCGCAGCACCGCTGTCGGATGCGATGGCGCGCACGGTCGGGTCGTCCGTGGCGATGAGCGGGTTTCCGGTCTCTGCGCGATGCGCCTCGACCTTGGGATGCTGGTCGCGCTTGTAGCCTTCGACGAGCACCAGATCGACGGGCGATAGCTTGGCCAGAAGCGTCTCGAGCGGCATCTCGGCTTCTTCGCGCAGTTCATGCATCAAGGCCCAACGCTTGCGGCTGGAGAGCAGCACTTCGGTCGCCCCGGCCTGCCGGTGGCGGTGGCTGTCCTTGCCGGGGTGGTCCACGTCAAACACGTGATGTGCGTGCTTGACCGTAGATACGGTCAGGCCACGGCCCGTGAATTCAGTGACAAGGCGCTCCATCAGACCGGTCTTGCCGGAGTTTTTCCATCCGACGACTCCCCAGACCTTCACGTCTCATCCCCCAAGCAGCTCTCGGCCCGCTCCAGATCGTCGGGCGTGTTGACGTTGAAGAAGGGATCGACGCGCCCGACAGGGAAATCCGCGTAGGCGGTGCCGTGCCTGTCGGTCCAGAGGACGACCTTCCGAAGACCGTCGAGCAGCGATTGCCGAAGATCGTCGCGAAGCGCCACGGGCCAGAGGCCGAAGGTCGGGTGGCGGCCGTCTTCTGTCCGGGCAAGCGCGATGGGCCGCCCGTGCTCTTCGGCGGCGCGGATCAGGGCGGGGACGAGGTCGGCGGGAAAGAAGGGCGTATCGGCAGCGGCGGTGACGATGTGGCTGGCGCCCTGCCCCGCCGCCCAGTCGAGCCCCGCAAGGACACCGGCCAGCGGCCCGACATGACCTTCGATGGAGTCCGCGATGACCGGCAGACCGAGGTCGTCAAAACGGAACGGATCGCCATTGGCGTTAAGCGCAAGGTCCGCCACCTGCGGCTCGAGCCGGGCGATCACGCGGTCGAGGATCGTGGCGTCGCCGAGCTTTAGGCGGCCCTTGTCGCCGCCGCCCATGCGGGTCGCGAGGCCGCCGGACAGAATGATGCCGAGGGGTTGTTTCACGACGCGCCCCGCCACTCGGTAAGTTTCGACCGAAACTCTGGGCCCGGCATGTCGAGTGCATCGTCCGGCACCACGATCATCGAAATACCCGAGCGGATCACCGTCCCGCCCGAGACCGCGCGGATAGCATCGACGCCCTGCCAATCCAGGCGCCGTTCGCCGACGTCATCCGACAGCGAAATACCCCTCCCGCCGAAGACGGCCCGCGTCACTCCGGCACGCTCCCAATGGCGGCCGATCTCGTCCCAGAAGCGGCCCATTCGGGTCCGTTGCAGAAAGCCGAAGACGCCCACCATGAAGCCCGCGCCGACGAGGCCCCAGAGCACCAGCATGGGCGACAGCCCTGCAAGGCCGAGCGCACCGGCAAAGACCGCAATGGCAAGCCAGACACCCGCCCAGAAGAATGCACGCCGCGCGAAGGGCGCGGGCGGCACGACGCTCTGCCACCAGCCGGTCATGGCGCGGCGCCAGAGCGCGCGGTCGTAGACGATCTCGACCGAGATGCTGTCGGTCAGGTCCCTCATGCGCGGTGGCCCCGGGATGACGCCGTACCGATCATGCCTCGGCCCCCTTGCGGCGATGGCGCCGGTCCTCATCCGCGGCGGCGGAAGGGTCCGCGTCACGGATCAGCCGCTCTTCACCGGACAGGCAGTGAAAGCGCCGTCCCCGCATGCGCCCGATCAGGGTCAGCCCCACCTGCTGCGCGATATCGACGCCCCATGCGGTAAATCCCGAGCGGGAGGCCAGTACGGGAATGCCCATATGGGCGCATTTGATGACCATCTCCGAGGTCAGCCGCCCGGTGGTGTAGAGAATCTTGTCCGCACCGCTCACGCCCTCGGAGACCATCCAGCCGGCAATCTTGTCGACTGCGTTGTGACGGCCGACGTCCTCCATGTAGACAAGTGGGCGGTCTTCCTGACAGAGCACCGTGCCGTGGATCGCTCCTGCCTCAAGATAAAGCGAGGGCGTACGGTTGATGATGTTGGACAACGCATAAAGCCAAGACGTGCGGACCTCGGATTTGGGGAG
Source organism: Kangsaoukella pontilimi (assembly GCF_009830125.1). Lineage (GTDB taxonomy): Bacteria > Pseudomonadota > Alphaproteobacteria > Rhodobacterales > Rhodobacteraceae > Kangsaoukella > Kangsaoukella pontilimi. Next base: position 19,987 of record NZ_WUPT01000004.1, read on the forward strand.
CGTCAGCGCCTCGAGCCCTTCCATCATGTCGCCAAAGACGGTGCCCACGGCGCAGCCGCTGGTGCGGGTCTTCTTCCTGAGCTTTTCTTCATAGGTGGTAGTGCCGTCGGTGCGCACGACGACGGTTTCGAGTTCGTCGTCATAGTCGATGCCGGTTACGGCCTCACCGGGTGCCAGCATTCCCTGGTTCTTGAGAAAGCCAAGCGCGAGATATTCGGGGTAATCCCCGATGGTCATCGCGGTGACGATCTCCTGTCCGTTCAGGAAAATCGTGAGCGGACGCTCCTCGACCACAGCGATCTCGGAGGCGGTGCCGTTCTCGTCGATGCCGGACACGCGCCGGGTCAGGCCCTGCCTCTCGGGGTCGGGCGCGATCAGATATAAATGGGGGCCATCACGAAGCATGATTTGCCCTGCTCCCTCGTCTCAGGTATCGGCACCGCAAAAGACTAGATCGACGACATGCCAGCCACCACCTCAAATTCGCGTTTTCGTGCCGGTATGGCCGCCGCCCTGCCGTTTCTTCTGGTCGTCTTCCCTTTTGGCGTCCTCTTCGGTGTGGTCGCGACGGAGGCGGGGCTCGACCTTGTACAGACGATGGGCATGACCTTCGTCGTCATCGCGGGGGCGTCGCAATTCACCGCGGTGCAACTCATGTCCGAGAACGCGCCCGTGTGGACGGTGCTTGCGGCGTCGCTTGCGGTGAACCTGCGCATGGCGATGTACTCGGCCAGCCTGCAGCCCCATGTGGGCGCTGCCCCGTTCTGGGCCCGCGCGCTCGTCGGATACACGAATTTCGATCAGACCTACGCGATGTCGATGCTGGAATACGAGCGCGCGCCGGACATGACGCCGATGCAGAAGGTGGCGTATTTTCTTGGCGCGGCGACCACGATCATTCCCGGCTGGTGCGCGGCGACCTATGCGGGTGCCGTCGGCGGCGCGCTGATCCCGGACAGCGTCGGGCTGGAATTCGCCATGCCGATCATGTTCCTTGCCATGGTGGCGCCGATGGTGCGTTCGCTGGCACATCTGGCGGCCGCGGCAACATCGGTAATCGTCGCGCTTCTGGCCGCAGGTTTGCCGTCGGGGGTCGGGCTTCTGGTGGCGGCCTTCGCCGCCATGCTCGTCGGCGCAGAAGTGGAACGGCGAAGAGGCGGAGCATGACGTATTCGGACGCGACCATCTGGTGGATCATCGTTGCCCTCGGCCTCGGCACCTACCTGATCCGTTTTTCCTTCCTCGGACTGATCGGGGCGCGGCAACTGCCTGAATGGCTGCTTCGCCATCTTCGCTACACGCCCGTCGCAGTTTTGCCAGGCCTCGTTGCGCCGCTGGTACTGTGGCCCGCGATGAACGGCGGACAGACCGATCCTGCGGGACTTGCTGCAGCAGTTGCGACCTTCGCGATCGCATGGTGGCGGAAGAACGTCCTTTTGGGCGTCGCTTCAGGCGCTCTGACGCTGACCGCGCTGAATATGGTGCTTTAGCCCTGAGGTCGGCTCTGGGACGCAACCATCAGGACATTATGGTTCTTGTCCGCGTCATCGTCGCTGATAACGCGCCGCGTCGCACCCGTGGCCTCGCCGAACTGCTCTGAGAGGCTGTTAGGGAAATAGGTGGTCCGCACCCCTTCGAAGCCCGGAACGTCTTGCAGGATACGAGCTATGGATAGCGAGCACTGCGCCTTTGGCACCGCGCCATAGTCCTTGACCAGTGCGGTCAGGCGACGCGCCTGATCGAGCGTAACGGGGGCCTCTTGCACCACGACATCGAAGGTCTCGCGCGCGTGGTAGTCGATATAGACGTCGACCGCGCGCTTGGTCATGCCGAAGTGTACGTCGTTCCGCTCGGGCGCGAAGGGTAGGCGAAAGGTGCCTGCCGGATCGAAAAGAATGCGTTCGTCGCCGTTGATCAGAAGTCCGGAATGCCCGCCAGAGCCGTTCCGCGTGCTGACCACCGTGAAGAGCGTGACGGACGGCGGCGCGTCATGCACGTAGCGCGCTCGTGCGACGGCATCGTCCGGCGCCCAGACAGGCTCCGCCGGGCCGCCACAGGCCGACAGGAATAGTAACAGGGCAAGGGAACAGGCCGCGTGCCTATTCCGCAAGGCGCCCATCACGTCAGGAGTTGAAGATCGCCAGGAAAATCAGAATGCAGATGGCAACGATTGCGACGTTCTTCGACCAGCGCATGAAACCTGCGAACGTCTTTTCCTGTTCTTCGATGTTCATTTCGCCCGGGCGATATTCGGCCATGACAGTCTCCGGTTCCGATTTTCGCCCGTGCTACCCCAAGTCGCGGCGGCTGTCACGGGGGCAATGACGGGCGTCTTGCCGCATCTCCCGAGGGTCACGCCTCGTCCAGCCCTTTGGCCAGCTCGAAGCCGATACGGCGCGGCGCAGCGGTCTCGTCCGGCTTCTTCGTCGCGCGAAGAAGAACGTTCAACTGGCTTACATGCTGGACAAGCTGCACCCGCGCGCCAGTGCCATCGGTGCCATAGAAGGTCACAAGGTCGGGGTCGAAATAGCCCAGCCCCTCGATCTTCAGCACGCCTGCCCCTGTATCGGTAAAGCCCATGGCGACTTCGTGCTCGTTATCCAGCGTCTTCTCGAAGCCCTTGATATAGAGGATCAGCCGCTCATAGGCCCATTCGGCAGGGCTTTTCTTTTCAAAGGGCTTCTTTTGCACCGCTTCCGGCAGCGGCTCCTGCTCGGGTGTCAGGCCGGTCTCGGGGTCGGCATGAACCGCGCGCCCCGGACGCATCGCAGCGGCCTCGGCGTATTCCGCTGTCGTTCTGATCTCGTCATCCATTCTGCCCGTCCTTCATCCAGAAGCGTCGGGCGCCGTCTGCGTCGTCACGGCGCTCGACCTCGCCAGCGTGCCAGAGGTGATTGCAATGTGCCACCGCCTCGACAAGGGCAAGGCCGTACTCCCCCGCGCCGATCCGGCGCCGGAAAAGCGGATCGAAGCAATCGGCCGCCGTGCGCGGCTCGGACAGATGCGCGCGGAGACGGGCGAGCGCACCGTGGTGATTCTCGGCCAGTTGATCCAGACGAGAGGGAAGACCGCGATAGGGCAGCTTGTGCCCCGGCAGGACAAGATGTTCCGTCGTGGCATGGGGGCGGAAGACCTCAATCGATGCCAGCCATTCTGCGACCGGGTCGGCCTCGGGCTCTGTCGCGTAAACGCCGAGATTGGGCGAGATCGAGGGCAAGAGCTGATCACCGCCCAACACAACCTCGCCGTCATGAGACCAGAAGGTGGCGTGGTCCGGCGCATGACCCTGACCGAAGCGGATGGTCCAGTCGCGACCGCCGAGACGGATCGTGCGGCCGTCTTCCAGCCGATCGTATCCAAGCGGGATCGGTGCGACAGCGTCCGCGAAGTTGAAAGGCCGCTCTGACAGCCGCTTCTGCAACAGGTCGTCCGGCATTCCGGCCCGCCGCCAGAAGCGCTCGGTCTCCGGGGTCGGGCGCGTCTGCTCATCCAGCGTCAGCATTCGCGCGGTCAGCCATGCGACACGGCTGGCGAGCAGCTCGGCGCCATGCTCACTCGCAAACCAGCCTGCAAGGCCCACATGGTCGGGATGATGATGGGTAAGGACAACGCGCTTAATGGGTTTGCCCCGGAGCGGCCCATCGAGCGCCGTCTGCCATATGTCCCGCGATTTACGGCTGTCGAAGCCGGTGTCGATCAGCGTCCAGCCGTCGCCCTCGTCCAGCGCGTAGATATTGACATGGTCCAGCGCCATTGGAAGCGGGAACCTGAGCCAGAGGACGCCCTCGGCCACAGGCACGGCCTCGCCCGGATCGGGCGTGTCGGGGAACGGATAGCGGATCTCTCTCGGCCCGCCGTCCATCACGCGACGAGGTCTTCCACCGTCAGATCGAAGAGACCTGCCGAGCCGATCCGCGCCTGGCTCAGAAGCGCGCCATGCTCGGGCAGAAGCCGCGTGACGTAGAACTGCGCCAGCGCTGTCCGGGGACCCGGCGCGTCTTCGGTCATCGCAGCCTTCAAGTGGAAGTGCCCGCCCAGAACGCGCGCAAAAGCCTTGGCATAGGGCACCGCGCCCGGAAACCGGTCTTCCAGATCGGCGGACACCAGCCACTCGGTCGCCTCACGGAGGGTTTCCGCCGCGCCCCAGACAGCCTCGGCAAGCTGCGGGTGCCGGCCACGGGCCTCTTCCGCCAGCGCCTCGACTTCGTCCAGAAGCCGATAGGCCGCCTCGCCGCCATCCATCATCTTGCGGGCGACAAGGTCCATCGCCTGAATTCCGTTCGTGCCTTCATAGATCGAGGTGATGCGCGCATCGCGCAGGAACTGCGCTGCACCGGTTTCCTCGACATAGCCCATGCCGCCGTGGATCTGGATGCCCTCGTTGGCGACCGCGATCCCGGTGTCGGTCGCAAAGCCCTTGGCGATCGGCGTCAAGAGCGCCGCCCGCGCCGACCAGTCGGCATCGCCCGTCGCCTTCGCCATGTCGACGGCGACGGCGGCGGACAGGACGACAGAGCGCGCAACGAAGGTGTCGGCCTTCATGGCCGTCAGCATCCGCCGGACATCGGCATGTTCGATGATGGCCCCTGTGCCGCCGGCCCGGCCCTGTTTCCGCTCGCGCGCATAAGCCGCCGCGTGCTGGAACGCGGCCTCGGCGATCCCGGCGCCTTGGCTTGCCGTTCCGATACGGGCGTTGTTCATCATCGTGAACATCGCCGCCATACCGCCGTTGGGCTCACCCACCAGCCAGCCGGTCGCGCCGTCATATTCCATGACCGCCGTCGGCGAGCCGTGGATGCCCAACTTGTGTTCGAGGCTGACAACGCGCAGGCTGTTGCGCTGCCCCGGCTCTCCGTTCTCGTCAGGGATGAACTTCGGCACGATAAACAGGCTGATCCCCTTGGTGCCCGGCACCGCATCGGGGAGCCGCGCCAGCACGAGGTGGCTGATATTCGACGCCATCTCGTGATCGCCCCAGGTGATGTAGATCTTCTGACCTGTGATCTTGTAGGTACCGTCATCCTGCGGCTCGGCCTTGGTGCGAAGCGCGCCCACATCGCTGCCCGCCTGCGGCTCGGTCAGGTTCATCGTACCGCTCCACTCGCCGGACACCAGTTTCGGCAGGTACACGTCCTTGATCGCATCAGAGGCATGGGCCTCGAGCGCCTCGATCTGGCCCTGGGTCAGCAGCGGGTTCAGTTGCAGCGCCATGCAGGCCCCTGTCATCATGTCGTTGATCGCCGTCGCCATGGCGAAAGGCAGGCCCATCCCGCCGAACTCCGCCGACGAAGACACCCCGATCCAGCCGCCTTCGACCATCGCATGATACGCTTCTTCAAAGCCCGGCGAGACGCGCACCACACCGTTCTCAAGCCGTGCCGGGGTCAGATCACCCTGCCGGTTGAGCGGTGCCATGACCCCGTCGCAGAAGCGGCCCGCCTCGGTCAGCACGGCTTCGGTCAGGTCAGGTGTCGCCTCGGCAAACCGCTCGGTGTCGCGCAGGGATGCGAAACCCGCGACATGTTCGAGAATGAACGAGATTTCCGATACAGGCGAAACGTAAGGCATTTTCAGGCTCCAGCGATCCCTTGTCCCCGCTCCATGGCGGGGCTAAGCGACAGTGACAACCTCTAGACCCAAAACCCAGCCGCCCCGGCGGCGCAACAAAGACGCCACGTCACGGATCGCGCCTATGTCCGAGGATACAACGAAACGCCTGAAATCCGATGCAAATGGCATTGCACGGGCGGCAGAGACGCTGGCCCAGGGCGGGCTCGTCGCCTTCCCGACCGAAACGGTCTACGGGCTGGGCGCCGATGCGCGGAACGGCGTTGCTGTGGCCCGCATCTTCGAGGCCAAGGCGCGCCCCTCCTTCAATCCGCTGATCGTCCACGTCTCCGACCCCGCCAGGGTGCGCGATCTGGCGCGGATGTCGCCAGATGCCGAACGTCTGGCCGCGGCCTTCTGGCCGGGCGCACTGACGCTCGTTCTGCCAATCTGCCCGGACGCGGGCATCTCGTCTCTTGTGACCGCGGGCGGGGACAGCGTCGCGGTGCGTGTGCCGGATCATCCGGTGGCCACAGCGCTTCTCAAGGCGTTCGGCGGCCCGGTCGCGGCGCCATCGGCGAACCCGTCAGGCCGCATCTCGCCGACATCGGCAGCCCATGTGCTGGCCGGGCTCGCAGGCCGCATCGACGCCGTCCTCGATGGCGGCCCGACCTCGGTCGGCCTCGAATCGACCATCGTCGCCCTTTCCCCCTCGCCGACGCTCCTCCGTGCGGGCGGCATCCCGGCGGAAGAGATCGAGGCCTGCCTTGGCCGCCCTCTCGCAAAGCCGGTACCCACGGCCCGGCCCAGCGCGCCCGGCCAACTCGCGTCCCATTACGCGCCAGCCGCCACGGTCCGGCTGAATGCCACGGAGGCGGCGGGGGACGAGCTTCTGATCGGGTTCGGCCCTGTCCGGGGCGATCTCACTCTGTCCGACCACGGCGACCTGCAGAAGGCCGCCGCCAACCTCTTCGCCTTACTCCACGAGGCCGACTCCACGGGCCGACCAATTGCCGTCGCCCCGATACCCGATCATGGTCTCGGCCGCGCTATCAACGACAGGCTCGCCCGCGCCGCCGCGCCCCGCGACTGAGCCCTCTGTCACTTCGCCTGTTCGAAAATATCCCGGGGGTAGCGCGAGGGGGGCAGCGCCCCTCTCGCCCGGATCGGACGCGTCAGCGTCCGAAAAGCCCAGCGCGACCGGCAGAGCCGGGCGCAAAAACCTCAGAGGTTCTCGGCCTGCATCATGCCCAGAATGTGATAGCCGCCATCGACCCGGATGATCTCGCCCGAGGTCGCACCGCCATAATCCGACAGCAGATACACCGCCGTGCCGCCCACTTCCTCAAGTGACGCGTTGCGGCGCAGGGGCGCGTTGGCTTCGGTCGTCTTGAAGGTCTTCCGCGCGCCGCCGATGGCCGCACCGGCCAGCGTTTTCATGGGCCCGGGGCTGATCGCATTTACACGGATATTCTCGGGACCCAGATCGTTGGCCAGGTAGCGAACGGTCGATTCCAGCGCCGCCTTGGCCACCCCCATGACATTGTAATTCGGCTGCACCCGGTTCGAGCCGAGATAGGTCAGCGTCACGATGGAGCCGCCGTTCTTCATCAGAGGCCGCGCGCGCCGCGCCACGTCGATCAGCGAATAACACGAGATCGTCAGAGAATTCCGAAAGTTCTCGCGGCTCGTATTGATGAAGCGCCCGGTCAATTCGCCCTTGTCGGAATAGGCGATCGAATGAACGACGAAATCCAGTCCGCCCCAACGCTCCGATATCACCTGAAAAGCCGCATCGATGGACGCATCATCGGTCACGTCGACATCGATCAGAATATCGCTGCCTACGCTTTCCGCCAGAGGCTCGACCCGCTTGCCGAATGCTTCGCCCTGATAGGTGAAAGCCAGTTCCGCGCCTTCCGCGGCCAGTGCCTTGGCGATGCCCCAGGCGATGGAGTGGTCATTCGCCACCCCCATCACCAGTCCACGCTTTCCTTCCATCAAACCGGCCATGGTGTCACCCGTGATATTTGCTCATGGCGACCGTGGCGTTGGTCCCGCCGAAGCCGAAGGAGTTCGACAGAACCGTGTCGAGGTCCGCGTCCCGCGTCTCGGTCACGACCTCTTCCGGGCGAAGCGCGGGATCGAGCGTCTTGACGTTGATCGAAGGCGCGATGAACCCGCCCTGCATCATCAGGATCGAATAAATCGCCTCATGCACGCCAGCAGCCCCCAGCGAGTGCCCCGTCATCGACTTGGTTGCCGAAACCGGCGGATGGTCGTCGCCAAAGACGCGGCGGATCGCTTCCATCTCGGTCACGTCGCCCACAGGCGTCGAGGTGCCGTGCGCATTGATGTAGTCGACTGACCGGTCGCCAAGTGTCTCGATGGCCAGCCGCATGGACCGCTCGCCGCCCTCTCCGGAAGGCGCCACCATGTCATAGCCATCCGACGTCGCACCGTAGCCCGTGACTTCGGCATAGATCTTGGCGCCCCGTGCCTTGGCGTGCTCCAGTTCTTCCAGCACAACCATGCCGCCGCCGCCGCCGATCACGAAGCCGTCCCGCGTGGCGTCATAGGCCCGCGCGGCTTCGGTCGGAGTGTCGTTATATTTCGAACTCATCGCGCCCATCGCGTCGAAGAGGCATGAAAGTGTCCAGTCCACTTCCTCGCCGCCCCCGGCGAAGACGATGTCCTGCTTGCCCATCTGGATCTGCTCGGTCCCGTTCCCGATGCAATGCAGCGTCGTCGAGCAAGCCGAAGTGATCGAATAGTTGAGCCCCTTGATCTTGAACGGCGTCGCAAGACAGGCCGAAACGGTGGAGGACATGCAGCGCGTCACCATGAACGGTCCCATGCGCTTGGGGCTGCCCTTCTCGATGACGGTGTTATGCGCCGAGAAGAAATTGGAGGTCGACGGTCCGCCGGACCCTGCGATCAGACCTGTCTTCACGTTCGAGACGTCGCTTTCCTCCAGCCCGCTGTCGGCGATCGCCTGTTCCATCGACAGATAGGCATAGGCCGCCGTCGGCCCCATGAAACGCAGCTGGCGCTTGTCGATATGATCCTCAAGAACGATATCCGGCACACCCGCGACCTGACTGCGGAACCCGTGATCTGCGTAATCCTGCTGAAAGGTGATACCCGAGCGGCCCGCCCGAAGGCTGGCTTCGACCTCGGCGGCGTTGTTGCCGATAGGACAGACGATCCCGATCCCGGTGATGACGACGCGACGCATAAGCGCACTCCCTTGGTTCTTCGTCGTCTCGTGTAGGACATGGGGCGCGCCGGGGGCAAGCAATTAGCACGGGCGGGCCTTCAAGTGAAAAACGCTTGCCCTACCTCTCGACCACGCTGGCCTGTCCTATGATCCTGCCTTCCCACAGAAAGAAACGCCCGGCGCTCTGCATGGTTCGTGCGCCCTCTTCTGTCAGGAATACGAAGCCCAGTTGCCGCCTATCCCCCGGTCGGAGCGGCTCGTCGAAGAGGATCGGCCAGGCGTCAAATGCGAGGCGGGCCTCTGGGTCGGCCATACCGGGACAGCCCCAGCCGGGAAGCGCATCGCGAGCCGCCTCCCGCCCTCGGCTGTTTCATACATGACCACATCGACCACCAGATCGGGTATCGATCCGTTGATACGCAGCGCACGTTCGGCGAGAGACATGGTGGTCCCTCAGCTCTCGCTGAGCGCCACTTTCATATCCTTGACCTGATAGATCACGTCGCCATCGGCCTCGACGATGCCGTCGGCGACGCCCATGGTCAGGCGCCGGGTCTGCACGGCCTTGGTGAAATCCACCTTGTAGGTCAGCATCTTGCGGTCGGGGCGCACCATGCCGGTCAATTTCACCTCGCCCACGCCCAGCGCATAGCCCCGTCCCTGCCAGCCGCGCCAGCCAAGGTTGAAGCCCGTCAACTGCCAGAGACCGTCAAGGCCAAGACATCCCGGCATGATCGGGTTGCCCGGGAAATGGCATTCGAAGAACCAGAGGTCCGGCGTGATGTCGAACTCGGCGACGACATGCCCCTTGCCATGGGCGCCCCCGTCCTCGCTGATCTCGGTAATCCGGTCCATCATCAGCATGGGCGGCGCGGGAAGCTGCGCGTTGCCGGGGCCGAAAAGCTCGCCGCGCGCGCAGGCCAGAAGGCCCTCTTTGTCGAAACTCGTTGGAAAATCTGCCATCTGCCCGCCCGTTCCTGTCTGTTGGACTGTTCTGAACGGCTTATCAAAGCCCGCGACCGTGGCGCAAGAGCACTCAGGAACGGGACATTGCGTCGATCTTTGGGATTTCCAATTGAAACAGCCGTTTCGTGCCCTCTATATATCAGGAAAGACAAGTGAGACCGGTGATGGACACAGCGCAGCACAAGGCAGGCGAAGAGTGGCTCGCGACGGCGGGGCTGAGGCCCACGCGTCAGCGTGTGGCGCTGGCCGCACTTCTGGTGGGGGACGGCAAGAACCGCCACGTGACCGCGGAAAGCCTGCATCTTGCCAGCCAGGACGCTGGCGAGGCCGTGTCACTCGCCACTGTCTACAACACGCTCCGCGCCTTCTGCGAGGCCGGTCTGGTGCAGGAAGTGACCGTGGATGGGTCGAAAAGCTATTTCGATACCCGCACCGACGATCACCCGCATTTTTACTGGGAAGATGACGGTCGCCTGACCGACGCGCCTGCGGACGATCTTGAAATCCGCCGGCTGCCGAACGCGCCGAAAGGCACCGAGATCGCCAAGGTTGACGTGGTGATCCGCCTCCGCCGCCGCTAGGCGGTTCAAATCTCGACAGGTTCTATCAGCCCGGGCCCGGACGCACGGTTCGAATTCACACGCGGATCGACCCGATGAAAGGCCAGAGCATCTTCCGGCGCCGCCGTCATCAGTGTCGCGCCCCCCTTCCCCGCCTCTCCCAGCCAGAGCGGCCAGTCACTTTCGTTCAGAACGACCGGCATACGGTGATGGATTGCTGACATGGCGCGGTTGGCCGCCGTGGTGACTATGGCACAGGTGACAAATGCCTCGTCTCCCTTTTCCCAGACCTGCCAGACACCGGCAAAGGCCAGAACATCCCCCTCTGACGGATGGATGTACCAGGGCAACCGGTTGCCACCCGCGTCCTTGGTCCATTCATAGAACCCGGTCGCGGGGATCAGGCAGCGCCGCTCCCGGCACGCCGCACGAAATGCCGGCTTCTCGGCAATCGTCTCGGCCCGCGCGTTGATCAGAAGCGGGCCATCGGTGGGCGTCTTGTACCAATGCGGCAGAAATCCCCAACGCATCGGCCTCAGCCGCCGACCTCCTTCGTCGCTCGTGACCGCGTGCACCTGATTGGTGGGACAGACGTTGAAATTCGGTGTGGGAGGCAGGTCGTTCGAGGGCATCGCATCGAAAAGCGCGGCCATGGCGTCATCGGGTAGCGTTATCGCAAATCGCCCGCACATACCTTCGCCTGTTCGGAAATATCCCGGGGGGTCCGGGGGGCAGAGCCCCCCGGCGGATCGGACCGGGCGCCAGCCCGGTCCGACACCGTCATTTCTTCACGATCCGGCCTTCGACGACGGGCGCCGCCGGGCCGTTCTCGACCATGTACTCCGCCAGCACATCGGCAAGATCGGGGCCGAAGTCATAGGCATCCTCGGCCGAGGCGAACATCGCGTAACCGTCGCCGCCGTTACGCACGTAGTTGTTGGTCACCACACCATATGTCGCCGCCGGGTCGATCGGCTGACCGCCCACCTCGACGCTGACAATCCGGCTGCCCGGCTCGGCGCTCGGGTCCCAGGTGAAGGTCATGCCCGCCACTTGCGGGAAGCGGCCCGCGACCTCTTCCACCTGGCTCACGCCGTTCTCGAGAGCGTCGATCAGGGTCTGGCCGGAGGCGGAGAAGGTGGCCAGCGTGTTCTGGAACGGCAGCACGGTCATCACCTCGCCCATGGTCACCTCGCCCTCGTCGATCGAGGAACGGATGCCGCCCGAGTTGGCGAAAGCGATGTCGATGCCAAGGTCCTTGACCCGGTCCAGCATGGCGTCCGCCACGAGGTTGCCCATCGCGCACTCCTCGACCCGGCAGACCGAACGGTCGCCTTCGATGAAGCCCGCCGACTGCGCGACCACGCGGTTGCGGATCTCGTCGAGCGGCTCAGCCAGTTCGGCAATGCGCGCCTTGGTCTCGGCATCCTCGGCCACAGAAGCGTCGATCAGGATCGGTTCACCCACCGCCTCGATCACGTTGCCGCCATCGTCGAAGGTCAGCTGCAACTCGCCCAGGTACTTGCCAAAGGCATAGGCCTGAACGATCGGTACACCATTCATTCGTTCAGGGTACGGACCATCCGCACCATCATCCGTGTTCGACAGGAACGTGTTCGTGTGACCACCCACGATCAGGTCCACGTTCGTCGTGTTCTGCGCGATGACAAGATCCGTGGCAAAGCCGGAATGGCTGAGCACGATGATCTTGTTGATCCCCTCTTCCGTAAGCCTGTCGACCTCGGCCTGAATAGCAGGCGACGGGTCGGTGAAAATGATGTTGGGGCCGGGCGAGGACAGCTCGTCGTTGTTGCGCGGCGTCACGCCGACGATGCCGATGCGCTCGCCTGCTTTTTCGATGACCACGGATTTCTGGATGAGACCGCTCAAGGCGGCTTCCATCGAGATGTCGGCATTCGACATCAGCACCGGGAATTCGACCTTCTCGACGAAGCTGGCCAGGCCCTCGGGACCGTTGTTGAACTCGTGGTTTCCGACCGCCATGGCGTCGAAGCCCAGCTTGTTCATGATTTCGGCCTGCACGTCGCCCTTGTAATACTGGAAGAACAGGGTGCCCTGGAACTGATCGCCCGCATCGAGAAGCAGCCAGTTCTCGTTTCTCGCCTTGGCATCGGCAATGGCAGTGACCATGCGCGCCGCCCCACCGAAGCACTCGCCGGCGGCGTTATCTTCTTCGGAACAGCCCGAGTTGAAGCGGCTGATCGGCTCGAAACGGTCGTGAAAATCGTTCGTGTGAAGAATGGTAATGGAATAATCCGCGGCCGCTACGCCTGTCGAAAGCGCCAATGCCGCTGCTCCTGCGAGAAGCGTCTTCATTCTGGGAATCCCCCTGCTGGTTATGACTATTGGCGAAAGACTGACCGGAACACGGGCCGGTGTCAAAACCGCTTTCGCGCGTCGTCGCGTCAATCGCCTTGACGCACGCGCCCTGCCGCGCCAATCAGCAGCCATGGCGCTTATCTACAAGATTTTCAGGCAGGACGAGTTCACAGATCTGGAAGCGGCGGGCGAAACCCTCGGCGCACCCGTCGATCTGGCGGACGGCTTCATCCACTTCTCGACCGCGGAACAGGTGGCCGAGACGGCGGGCAAGCATTTCGCGGGCGAGGACGGCCTGAAACTCCTAGCCGTCAATCCCGCCCCACTCGGTGACGCCCTGAAATGGGAGCCTTCGCGTGGCGGCGCGCTTTTCCCGCATCTCTACCGCCCGCTGCGCACCAGCGACGTTCTCTGGTCGCGTGACCTGCCTCTGGTAGACGGCGCTCATGATTTCAGCGGGCTTATCGACGGATGATCGAGCGGCTGGCCCTCGGCGCTCTTGCGCGCATCGACTCCGAGACGGCGCACGGTCTGGCGCTGAAGGCGCTTCATACGCCGTTTGCTCCGTCTCCCGGCCCGATCACATCGCCCGTGCTGAAGACGAACATTGCTGGCCTGGAACTGCCGAACCCGGTCGGCCTGGCAGCGGGCTTCGACAAGAACGCGACCGCACTCGCCCCTCTGATGCAGGCGGGGTTCGGCTTTCTCGAAGTGGGCGCGGCCACGCCTCGCCCGCAGCCCGGCAATGCCAAGCCGCGCCTCTTCCGGCTGAGCGAGGATCGCGCGGTCATCAACCGTTTTGGTTTCAACAATGACGGGGTCGAGGCGATTGCCGAGCGCCTCGCCGCCCGCCCCGCGGGCATTCCGGTGGGCCTGAACCTTGGCGCGAACAAGGACAGCGCCGACCGCGCCAAAGACTTTGCCGAGGTACTCGTCCGCGTGCGAGATCATGTGGACTTCGCCACCGTCAACGTGTCGTCCCCCAATACCGAAAAGCTGCGCGACCTTCAGGGGCCGGATGCGCTTGCCGCGCTCCTTGATGGCGTGATGGCGGTCAGGGGCGACGTGCCTGTCTTCCTCAAGATCGCGCCAGACCTGTCGGATGCCGAGATCGCGGATATCGCCGGCGTTGCGCAAAAGGCGGGGGTTCACGCGATCATTGCCACCAATACCACGCTTGCCCGCCCCGGCCTGACAAGCCCTCACCGTGACGAGACCGGCGGCCTGTCCGGTCGGCCCCTCTTCGGTCCGTCCACGCGCGTTCTGGCGCGCCTTTACCGGGAAACCGGGGGCGCGATCCCGCTGATCGGGGTGGGTGGCGTCGAGTCCGCGTCCGAGGCTTATGCCAAGATCCGGGCGGGCGCTTCGGCGGTGCAGCTATACAGTGCAATGGTCTATTGGGGGCTGTCGCTGGTCGCGCGTATTGCGCGGGGGCTGGACGAGCGCCTGCAGCATGACGGGTTCCACTCGGTCGCGGACGCGGTCGGCACCGGCGTGGACGACTGGCTTTAGTCCGCTGCCGCCCGTTCAAGCGCCGGATAGCGCAGGCCAAGCGACACGGCCCGCGCTGCGAGCGAGATCAGAAGCGCCATCCAAAGCCCGTCATTGCCGAAGCGCGGCACCAGAAGCCAGACGGCTACGGCATAGATCGCAGCCGAAATCAGCATCATGTTCCGCATGTCCCGCGTCCGCGTCGCACCGATAAAGATACCGTCCAGCATATAAGCCGCGACCCCCAGGAGCGGCGCGGCGACCATCCAGGGCAGAAGGTCGCGCGCCGCCGCACGCACCGGTTCGGACGTGGTCATGATGTCGATGCCAACGCCTCCGGCCAGTGCAATGACCGCCGCGAAGGCCAAGGCCACGGCCAGCCCCCAGCCCGAGGTCATAAGCGCCGACCGGCGCACCCGCTCGGGACTGCGCCGCCCCATGGCATTGCCGACCAGCGTCTCGGCGGCAAAGGCGAACCCGTCGAGGCCGAAGGCCACGATATGCAGGAATTGCAGCAGCACCTGATTGGCGGCAAGCTGCACGTCCCCGAAATCGGCACCGAAGAACAGGAAGGACACGAAGATCGCTTCCAGCAGGAGCGAGCGGATCAGGATATCCCGGTTGACTGCCGCCATATGCCAGAGCCGCACGCGGTCCAGCACCCTCACCATGTCGTTCCAGTAGGGTCTGAGGAACGCGTCGCGGCAGAACCAGAGCCCCAGCAGAAGCCCAGACCATTCGGCGATAAGGGTGGCCACCGCCACGCCCTCGACGCCCCAGTCGAAGCCCAGAACGAAGACAAGGTCTAACAGGATGTTGACCCCATTCATCGCCACCTGAAGCACCAGCACCGCTCGCGTCCGCTCGGCCGCGATCAGCCAGCCGGTGATCCCGTAGATCGCGATCGCGGCGGGTGCCGACCAGATGCGGATCTCCATATAGTCGCGGGCCAGAGTCTCGACTGCGTCGGACGCGGGCGACAGGGCGAAGCCGCCCGCGAAGATCAGCGATTGCAGGACGATCAGAAGCGCACCACCAGCAAAGCCGATCAGGAGCGCACGGGACAAGAGGGCGTCTGCCTCGCCCCGGTCGCCCGCGCCGAGCGCCTGGCTCGTGAGGCCGACGGTTCCCATTCTGAGGAACCCGAACACCCAGTAGACGGCGGAGAGGATGATCGCACCGATCCCGACCGCGCCGATCGGGACGGGATCACCAAGCTGGCCCACCACGCCCGTATCCACCGCTCCCAGGATGGGAATGGTGGCGTTCGAGATCACGATGGGCCCGGCGATGGCCCAGACGCGCGCATGGGTTATTGGCTTGGGCGCCGCCTCTGTTGCAACGCTCATTCGTCGCCGCTTGGCAGCAGGAAATGCCCGGTCGCCTGTGCGTAAAGCCGGCTGCGGTTGTCCTGCCACGCCTCGACATGGACGCTGGCGTAGCGCCGCCCAGACCGGTTGACGCGCGCCCGCGCGTAGGCGTCGCGTGGCAGACCCGAGCGCAGGTAATCCACCGTGAAGTCAATGGTCTTGGGCATGCGCGGCAGGGTATCGGGAGTCAGCGTCTCGGCATCGAGCCGGCCGCTTTCGATGTCGTGCCACAGCTTCTGCCAGGCCAGTTCGACGATCGCCGTCGTCTCGAGAAACGCAGCTGTCGCCCCGCCGTGGAGGGCTGGTAGAAGAGGATTGCCGATAAGCTTTTCGTCGAAGCGCAGCTTGGCGGTCACCTCGTCGCCCATCCGCTCGAACTCAATGCCGAGAAACTGCGCGTAGGGAATGCTGCCAGCGAGAGCGGCAAGCGCACGGTCGCGCCGCTCTTTGACGACCTGAACAGGCTCTGGGCGGGATCGGTTCATTTTCCCCTCCCCGGGTTCTCGACCGTAAAGGCGCCGGTGGCGGTGGCGACCGGCTTGGCCTCGTCCTCGTCCATGGCGACGGCCCGCACGAAGGCGACGTTCCGCGTGACGTGATAGCAGGTCGCCCGCGCCGTGATCCGCTGGCCGGGCGTGGCCGCGCGCATGTAGTCGATGCGGAGATCAATCGTCGCGGTGCCTGCATGTGCCGCAGGATGGCTGACCACGGCGGCGCCGCCGCAGGTATCCATCAGCGTCGATACCGCACCGCCGTGGATCACGCCGGTCGACGGATCGCCCACGAAGCGCGTGTCATAGGGCATGGTGATAACCGCTTCGCCGTCCCCGATCTCGGTCAGCTCCATGCCGAGCGCCCGCGCATGAGGGATGCTTTCGATGAACTGGCGCGCCAGTTTCCGTTTGCGGTCTTCATCCATGGCCGTTGATCCTTTCAAGCCCGCGTTATCGGATACGTGACGGGGTGTCGCAAGCTGATTGATCCGGACGGGTTGGCGCACTACCCTTGCGGAAAGGGAGGAGACCCATGGCAGCCGAAAGGCTTTCATTCAAGGAGATGTGCGCGCGGTTCGATGTGACCCCCCGCACACTGCGGTACTACGAGTACATCGAACTCCTCTTCCCGGAGAAGGAGGGGCGCTCGCGCTTTTATGGCTCGCGCGAGGTCGCACGGATGACGCTGATCATGCGTGGCCGGAAATGGGGCTTCTCGCTCGAGGAAATCCGCCAGTGGCTTCTGATTTACGAAGAACAGGGCACCGAACAGCAATATCGCACCTTCGTCGACCTCGCCGACCGTCAGCTTGTCGCGCTAAAAACCGAACGCGATCAGCTTAACGAGACCATCGAAGACCTCGAAAAATTCCGCGGCGAGGTCATGAAGTCGCTCGGCTGACCACCGATTGTTTCGCGCGACGCGGCGTCGCTTTTCCATAATATCCACGGCTTTGGTCCGTGACGTGACGTTATGCTTACGTTCACGTCAAGCAATCTTGCACGATGTCGGTCGGATCTGCATTTCCATGCGGTGACAACTGTGGACCGACCTATGACCCAGGACCTTATGACAATTCGCGAGATGTGCGACGCGTTCGACGTGACGCCCCGCACGCTCCGCTTCTACGAAGCAAAAGAGCTGATCTTCCCCGTTCGCGAGGGTACGCGCCGTCTCTTCACCCGCACCGACCGTGCGCGCCTGAAGCTGATCCTGCGCGGCAAACGCTTCGGCTTCAGTCTCGAACAGATCCGGCAGCTTCTGGACCTTTACGACCGGAATAACCGGAACATTCCTCAGGTGACGAAGGCAATCGAGCTTGGCCGTGAACGACTAGACGACATGGAGCGCCAGCGCGACGAACTCGAAATCGCCATCAAGGGCCTGCGCGAGCAGCTGTCCTGGGGCGAGGAGCACCTTCAGACCCTCATCAATGAAACGGCCAAGGCGGCCGAGTAACAATTCCCGTCAAAGTGCAGGGAGGCCCTCATGACGACCTATACCCCACCGATCAAAGACATTCAGTTCGTACTGCACGAGCTTCTGAAGGTCACCGAAAGCGATGTTCCCGGCTATGACGAGCTGGACCCAGAATTCACCCAGGCCATCCTGGACGAAGCGGGCAAGATCGCGGCCAACGTCCTGCACCCCCTGAACAAGGTGGGCGACGAAGAGGGCTGCAGGCTGGAAAACGGCGTCGTGCGCACGCCGAAGGGCTTCAAGGAAGCGTTCGATCAGGTGCGTGAGGGCGGTTGGACCGGACTGGACTGCGATCCGGAATATGGCGGACAGGGCCTTCCGCATCTGATGAACACCGCCGCGGGCGAGATGTTCTCGTCGGCCAACATGGCGTTCCAGATGTATCCCGGCCTGACCCACGGCGCGGCCTCGGCTATTCACGTCCACGGCTCGGAAGACCAGAAACAGACCTACCTACCCAAGCTCTACTCGGGCGAGTGGACCGGCACGATGAACCTGACCGAGCCCCAGTGCGGCACCGATCTGGGCCTGATCCGCACCAAGGCCGAGCCGCAGGATGACGGCAGCTATCTGATCACCGGCTCGAAGATCTGGATTTCTTCGGGCGAACACGACATGGCCGACAACATCATCCACCTCGTGCTGGCCAAGATCCCCGGCGGCCCCGAGGGCGTGAAGGGCATCTCGCTTTTCGTGGTGCCGAAGTTCTTCGTGAACGAGGACGGTTCGCTCGGTGACCGGAACGCGGTCTCCTGCGGCGGTCTGGAAGAGAAGATGGGCATTCATGGCAACGCCACCTGTGTCATGAACTACGACGGCGCGCGGGGCTGGCTCGTGGGCGAGATGCACAAGGGCATGCGCGCCATGTTCACCATGATGAACGAGGCCCGCCTGTCGGTCGCGCTTCAGGGCTATGCCCAGGGCGAGGTCGCCTATCAGAATGCGCTCGGCTTTGCCCGTGACCGTCTGCAGGGCCGCGATGTGACGGGAACCAAGAACCCGAACGGTCCGGCCGATCCGATCATCGTTCACCCCGATGTCCGTCGGAATCTGATGGACCAGAAGGTCTATGTCGAAGGTGGACGCGCAATGGTCTACTGGGGCGCGTCCATGATCGACCGCTCGCATCGCCTGAACGACGACGAGGCCGAGGCGATGATCTCGCTTCTGATTCCGGTTCTGAAGGGCTTCCTGACCGATAAGGGCTTTGAGACCGCGGTAAACGCCCAGCAGACCCTCGGCGGGTCGGGCTTTACGCGTGAATGGGGCCTCGAGCAGTTCGTCCGCGATGCGCGCATCGCCATGATCTACGAAGGCACGAACGGCATTCAGTCGCTCGACCTCGTCGGCCGCAAGCTGGGCATGAATGGCGGCCAGACGATCATGGCCTTCTTCGAGATGGTGAAGAGCTTCATCAAGGAGAACGAAGGCAATGCCGGTCTGAAGGCCGGTTACCTCGATCCGCTGAAGGAAGCGTCGAAGGACCTGCAGGCGGCGGCGATGTATTTCATGCAGGAAGGCATGAAAAACCCGCTGAACGCTCTGTCCGGTTCTTATGACTTCATGCACCTCTTCGGTCACGTGACCATGGGTCTTGTCTGGGCCCAGATGGCCAAGGCTTCGATGGAGGCGCTCGAAGGCGGGGCGTCCGATACCGAGTTCTATGAGACCAAGCTGGCCACGGGACGCTACTACATGGCGCGGCATCTGCCGGCGACCAAGCTGCACCTGGCGCGGATATCGACCGGCGCGGAACCGGTCATGGCCCTCGACGCGGCCAACTTCTAAATGCGAGAAAGGGGGCGGTTTTCGCCCCCTTTTTTCCATCGAGGAGCCCGCTCATGCCCAAACGCCTCCGCCTGACCCGCCGCTTTCCCGTTGCAATGAGCGAGGACGGTTACCGGCGTCTGAAGAAATTTGCCCGCGAGGCGGGGCTGGACGAGGGCGAGGCGCTGAGTTTTCTCTTCGAGAATTTTTCAAGCGTCATCGACGACGACAAGATGACCGCGCGCCTGAGATTGTTTAACGCTGAACTAGATGACCGGAAGCGTTGATATCAAAGGAGGAATTTCGGGATGACCCTCAAACTGCATTGCTTTGGTGAATCCGGGCACAGCTACAAGGTGGCGCTGGCGCTGAATGTCGCCGGTCTCGACTGGGAGCCGGTCCATATCGACTTCTTCCGGGGCGGCAGCCGAACGCCCGAGTATCTGGCCAACGTGAACGAGATGGGCGAGGCGCCGGTTCTTGTAGACGGTGATCTGAAGCTCAGCCAATCGGGCGTTATCCTCGACTATCTCAGCGAGAAGACGGGCCGGTTCGGCGGTGAGACACCCGAGGAACGGCGTGAGGTTCTGCGGTGGGTCCTTTGGGACAATCACAAGATGTCCAGCCAGGCGGGCGTCACCCGATTCCTGACGAACTTTCTCAGCCCCGAGAAACGCAACGATGACGTCATCGCGTTCTGTCAGGGCCGCATGATGGCGGCGCTCAAGGTGCTCGACGGACATATGACGGAACGTGACTGGATCGCGGGACGTGACGTCACGAATGCAGATTTCTCCTGCTGTAGCTACCTGTTCTATGACGAGTCTTTCGGTTTCGACAGAAAGGCTTACCCGAATATCGACCGCTGGCTCGACCGCATCGCGGACCTGCCGGGCTGGCGGCACCCCTATGACCTGATGCCGCGCGCCTTTCCGGGCGCGGCCTGACCCAAGGAGACACGCAATGCGCGACGCCTATATCTTCGACGCCGTTCGCTCGCCGCGCGGCAAGGGCCGCAAGGACGGCAGCCTGCACGAGGTGACGCCGGTCAAGCTGAGCGCCGACATGCTGAACGCGATCAAGGACCGGAACGGTCTTGAGGGCCATGCCGTCGAGGACGTGATCTGGGGCAACGCCACGCAGGTCATGGAGCAGGGTGGCTGCCTCGCCCGGACCGCCGTTCTGGCCTCGGAGCTCGACGAGCATATCCCCGGCCTTTCGATCAACCGGTTCTGTGCCAGCGGCATGGAGGCCGTGAACCTCGCTGCCAACCAGGTCAAGGGCGGCGCGGGCGAGGGTTATATCGCGGGCGGTGTCGAGTGCATGAGCCGTGTGGCCATGGGCTCGGACGGGGCGGCCATCGCCGTCGATCCGTCGGTCGCCATGAAGACTTATTTTGTGCCGCAGGGCATTTCGGCGGACATCATCGCCACCGAATACGGCTTCAGCCGTGACAACGTCGACGCCTTCGCCGTGGAAAGCCAGAACCGCGCTGCCGCCGCCTGGGAAGACAACCGGTTCGAGCGCTCGATCGTCACCATCAAGGACCAGAACGGTCTGACGATCCTCGACCGCGACGAATACATGCGCCCCGGCACCGACATGCAGGCTCTCGGCGCTCTGAAGGCCAGCTTCAAGGATCAGGGCGAGGTCATGCCCGGTTTCGACAAGATCGCGCTGATGAAGTATCCGCATCTCGAGCGGATCAACCACGTGCACCACGCCGGCAACTCGTCTGGCATCGTGGACGGCTCGGCAGCGGTCCTGATCGGCTCGAAGGAGTTCGGGGAAGCGCATGGTCTGAAACCCCGCGCCCGTATCCGCGCCACCGCCAAGATCGGCACCGACCCGACGATCATGCTGACCGGACCCGTACCGGCGACGCAGAAGATCCTTGCCGACAGCGGCATCGCCATCGGTGACATCGACCTGTTCGAAGTGAACGAGGCGTTTTCGTCCGTTGTCCTGCGCTTCATGCAGGCCTTCGACGTGGATCATGCCAAGCTGAACGTAAACGGCGGCGCCATCGCCATGGGCCACCCCCTTGGCGCGTCTGGCGCGATCATCATCGGCACCCTTCTGGACGAGCTCGAGCGTCAGGATAAAGAGCTGGGCCTCGCCACGCTCTGCGTCGCATCGGGTATGGGCGCCGCCACAATTATTGAGCGAGTTTGATCAAAATCAATCAACCTTTGGCAACCCCGTGTCTATTAATATACCATTAAGTTCTGACATCTCCGCGCGCACGAGTTGCGTCGGCGATTTCAAGACGCGGGGACACGTGACCAATGGACATGCCGTTGTTCTTTCAGCGACTTGCCGAGAACCATCTTGCTGGCGACCTCAACGCTGTGCTCGCGTGCTATGCCCATCCGCTTGTAGTCTACGAACCGACGGGCATTCTGATCCACAAGACCCCCGAAGACTCGGCGCGAAGGCTTGCAGAACGACTGATAAGCCTTCGGTCCGGCGGCGCCGTAGCGGTGAAAACCCGACTCGAAAAGACGGGGCCAGTCCTCAACAAGCGGCAGCCCTACGACGTCACCAAGACCTATCTGGACGACCGGCACAGTCCGGTTGGCGAAAGCAGACTGAGATACTTCTGCCGATCCGATACGGATCAGATTCGGGTGGAATTGATAGAGATCCTTCAGAGCTTTCGCATGGACATCTATCCAACGGCATCTGTCGCCAGCCACTAGACGCTTCTCCAGCGCCAACCGTTTCCATTGAGACGGCGCCCGTTTCGGGTGCCCTCATGCTTCATGCAGGGAGATCAGCATGACTGACTTTACATACGAGCTTCACGACGACGGCGTGGCCGTCATCACCTGGGACGTTCCCGGAAAATCCATGAACGTTCTGTCGCGCGATGCCTTCGACACGGTCGAAGGCTTCATCGATCAGGCGCTGGCCGATGACGCGGTCAAGGGCGTCGTGATCACCTCCGGCAAGGACACGTTCGCGGGCGGCATGGACCTGAATGTGCTCGCCAGCATCAAAGCAGAGTCGGGCGACAACCCGGCGCAGGCGCTGTTCGACTTCACCATGAATGGTCATCGCATCCTGCGGAAGATCGAGCGTGCGGGCCTCGACCCCAAGACCAACAAGGGCGGCAAGCCGATCGCCTGCGCCATTCCGGGCCTCTGCGCCGGGATCGGGACCGAGATCGCGCTGGCCTGTCACCGCCGCTTCATGGCCGACACGCCCAAAGGCCGGATTGGCCTTCCCGAGATCCTGCTGGGCCTCTTCCCCGGCGCCGGCGGCACCACGCGCTATAGCCGTATGGTCGGCGCGATGCAGGCCGCGCCGGTTCTGCTGGAAGGCAAGATGCTGGACCCCAAGAAGGCCAAGTCGGCGCAGCTCATCGACGAGGTCGTAGCCCCGGACGAGCTTCTGGCGAAGGCCAAGGAGTGGGTCCTGAACGCGACCGATGCCGATATCGTCAAACCGTGGGACGAGAAGGGCTGGAAGATGCCCGGCGGCGCGCCCTATCATCCGGCGGGTTTCATGACCTTCGTGGGCGCTTCTGCCATGGTCAACGGCAATACCCAGGGCGTCTATCCTGCAGCGCAGGCTCTTCTTTCGTCGGTCTACGAAGGCGCCATGGTGCCGTTCGACACCGCCCTCAAGATCGAGGCGCGCTGGTTCACCAAGATCCTCATGGACCCGACCTCTGCAGCCATGATCCGGTCGCTCTTCATCAACAAGCAGGCGCTTGAGAAGGGCGCGAACCGCCCCAACGTCCCGGATGAGACCGTCAAAAAGGTCGGCGTGCTCGGCGCCGGCATGATGGGCGCGGGTATCGCCTATGTCTCGGCCAATGCCGGGATCGAGGTCGTGCTCATCGACCAGAGCCAGGAGGCCGCCGACCGCGGCAAGTCCTATTCGACGGGCATTCTGGACAAGGGCATCCAGCGCAAGAAGGTGACCGAAGAGAAGAAGGACCAGGTTCTCGAACGCATCACCGCAACCACCGACCTGAACGCTCTCAAAGGCGTCGACCTGATCGTCGAAGCCGTCTTCGAGGATCCGGGCGTCAAGGCCGAGATGACCCAGAAGGTCGAGGCGATCATCGGCGAGGACGCGATTTTCGCCACCAACACGTCGACCCTGCCGATCACCGAGCTGGCGAAGGCCAGCAAGCGGCCCGGGCAGTTCATCGGTATTCACTTCTTTTCGCCCGTCGACAAGATGATGCTGGTCGAGATCATCAAGGGCGCGGAAACCGGCGACCGGGCCGTGGCCAAGGCGCTCGACTTCGTGCGCCAGCTCCGGAAGACACCCATCGTCGTCAACGACGCGCGCTTCTTTTACGCCAACCGCTGCATCATCCCGTATATCAACGAGGGGATCCGCATGGTGGGCGAAGGCGTCGAACCGGCGCTTATCGAGAACGCCGCGCGCCTCCTGGGCTTCCCGCTCGGGCCGCTGCAACTGGTGGACGAGACGTCCATCGACCTCGGCGTGAAGATCGCCAAGGCTACCCGTGCCGCCATGGGCGACGCCTACCCCGACGGAGCCGTGGACGAGGTGCTGTTCTGGATGGCCGATCAGGGCCGCATGGGCCGCAAGTCCAAGTCCGGTTTCTACGCCTATGACGAGGCGGGCAAGCGGCAGGGCCTCTGGGACGGTCTTGAGGGCAAGTATCCGGTTGCAGACACGCAGCCCGACCTCTCGACGGTGCAGCACCGGCTGATGATGGCGCAGGTGCTCGAAGCCGTGCGCGCCTTCGAAGACGGCGTTCTCGAAGACATCCGCGAGGGCGACGTCGGCGCCATCCTCGGCTGGGGCTTCGCGCCGTGGTCGGGTGGGCCCTTCTCGTGGCTGGACATGGTCGGTGCAGCCAAGGCCGCGGAGATCTGCGAAAACCTTGGATCGCACGGCCCCCGCTTCGCGACACCGGCGCTCCTCAAGGACCTGGCCGCTACCGGCGAGACCTTCTACGGCCGCTACGGCGGCGGACAGGCTGCCGAAGCCGCTTAAAAGCAAAAGGGCCGGGTCATTCCCCGGCCCTTCTCTTTGGGCGAAATACTCCCGCCGGAGGCACAAGACAAAAAGAACAAGGCCGCCCGAGGGCGGCCTTTCCTTTTGCCAGACTGTCCAGAAGGATCAGTTCTGAGCGTAGTATTCGATGACGAGGTTCGGTTCCATCATCACCGGATAGGGCACATCGGACAGGCCCGGCGTGCGCACGAAGGTGGCGGTCATCTTCGAGTGATCGGCCTCGATGTAATCAGGCACGTCACGCTCGGGAAGCTGGGCAGCCTCGAGCACGATGGCAAGCTGCTTCGAGCGGTCGCGGACCTCGATGACGTCGCCTTCCTTGACGCGGTAGGACGGAATGTTGACCCGCTTGCCGTTCACCTTCACGTGGCCGTGGTTCACGAACTGCCGTGCGGCGAAGACGGTCGGCACGAACTTGGCGCGATAGACGACGGCGTCCAGCCGGCGCTCCAGAAGGCCGATCAGGTTCTCGCCGGTGTCGCCCTTCACACGGGCAGCTTCCGCGAAGATGCGCTTGAACTGCTTCTCGGTCATGTCGCCATAATAGCCCTTGAGCTTCTGCTTTGCGCGAAGCTGCAGACCGAAGTCCGACATCTTGCCCTTGCGGCGCTGGCCGTGCTGGCCGGGGCCGTATTCACGGCGGTTGACGGGGGATTTAGGACGGCCCCAGATGTTCTCGCCCATCCGGCGGTCGATTTTGTACTTGGCAGACGTGCGTTTGGTCACGGCTGATCTCCTTCGTTAGGACGCCGTCCCGGAGGGTCGGCTATGAAGGGCGTTGTCCTCTGGCCGAAGCCTGACAGGCATCCCCTTGCGGGGGCCACCAACACCAATGAAGCCGCGGCTATAAAAGGGCTTTCCCGCCCTGTCAACGAGACTCTTGCGCGTCCTGAAGGCTCAGGTCACGCGGCGGATCAGCGCGGCCTCGGCCCGGCCCAGAACGCGGCGTGACATCGGCCCATAGGCCGACGGCGTCACCCGCAGATCGGGCATCACGTCGAACAGGCGATCAAGCTGGTCGCCCGCAATCGCGTCAAGCGACGTCGCCGCCGGGTGGAAGCTTTCGGTCTCCATCCCGTTCGCAAAGAGAATACCATGTCGGGGCAGCATCAGGTGAATATAGGTCACCGATTTCGCACCGAGATCGCGCATCACCTTGTGATCGTCGATAAGGTCACGCGCCGCCACCAGAACCTCGCGCTCGCCCCAGAGCGCCAGCGCCGCCGGGCCCTCGACCAGCATCCGGTGATCGGGCGAGACGACAAGGTCACCCTCGGGTCGGTCAAGACCGAGAGCACCGCTTCTGATCCGCACCGGACGCAGGTCCGGCATGGCATAAAGCCGCGCCCCGGACACGTGCCGCTGCCCGATCCAGAGAACTTCCTCGGTGCCGGAATCCTTGGTGACCACCCGGTCGCCCGCAACAAGCTCCTCGACAAGGCGCGGCCCGTCAGGCGTCGCAAGGCGCGTCCCGGGGGTGAAACAGACCACGCCTTCCGCTCCATCGCGCAAAACCTGCGGCCGCCAGCCGGCTTCGGGCTCCTCGGTTATGACCAGCGCGCGATCCACAGGCGGCATATCGCCCGTGAACATCATCAGCGGACGCGCGATCTCGGGCATGTCGATCAGCGTCGCCACCCATGTCCGCTGCCCGTCCGAAATGCTGAAGCACCGGTCGAGATCGGTGTTCACCTGAGTGAAGGGCGTTCGAACGCCCTCCTGGATCAGGGCGCGCCCGATCAGCTTGCGCGCGCCCGCGGCGGCACGGCGCCGAAGGGCGTCATCGCCACCAGTGTCCGAAATATCCGCGAGATCGCTTGCCCCGTCGATGCGCACCGCATCGCCACTCCAGCGCCATGTCGCACCGCATTCGAGCGCGGACACCGGCGCACCGCCAAGCCCGTCGATCTCGGTCTGCGACCACGAAATGACGAACGTGCCCTCGGGGCGCGTCATCATGTTCATCTTACCTGCCTCGATATTATTTTTTATATCGTTGCAGGCAGGCTAGCAGTTTCCGGCGTTTCTGTGAATCCCCGAAATTCCAGCACCTTGGCGGGCGACGTCAGAAGTCGATCCGCGCCTGGAATGTGCCGACGAACTGCCCCTCGGGCTGTGCTTCGAACTCTTCGCTCAGCCACGCAAGACCATAGAACACATCGAGCGTCCGCCAGCGATAGAGCCCCCCCGCCCGGACTCGCGTCCGCGTCGGCGTCAGATCATAACCCAGCGCCTCGGGCAGGTAGATGCTGTCTTCGACCCATGCGGTATCCACCCCAAGGGTCCAGCTCATCCCCTCGCCACCCTCGAAGGTCATGGGCAACCGGTGCCCTGTCGTGACGGCTCGGGTCATCAGGTTGCCCGACGCGAGCGCCCCGAATGAGAGGTCCAGCCCGACGCGCAGAAGGTCCTCCGACCCGACCTGCGCCTCGACGAAGGGTCTTAGGACGCCGGCGCCAACCGGCAGTGCGCGCCCGACTTCGCCGCTCAGGTCCAGCCCGACCTGATCCTCGATCTGGTAATCGTCCAGACGCGGCACGGTAAACCCAAGCGCCTCGTGCAGTTGCTCCTGAAAGGAAAGAAGGCCGGTCTGCGGTCCGACGACGACGACATCCGCGCCGAGACGCGCCTCCCAGGCGGACCTGGCGAAATGGCTGTGCAGACCAATGGCCAGAACGCCCGCATGGCGCCGGTCTCCCGGCGCGGGCGCGTCAAGCACCTCGGGCGTCAGGATGTCGCTCCGGAACCGGAATTCCAGCACCTCGCCCACCCGGTCCGGCATTTGCCCATCCCAGCCGCGGCCGCGCGCGATGCCGACCTGTACGGAAGAGCTTTGCCAACGGTCCCGCGCCTCCCCTATCGAGTCGTTCGAGATGGCGACCGACCAGCCGATCGTCTCGGCCATGGCGGGAGAGCCAAGGCACAAAGCGGCCAGCAAAGAACAGACCGCATTTCTTTGGGTCCGAAAAATCCTGGGGTGAGGCCCCGAAGGGGCCGAGGGGCAAAGCCCCTTCAGCCGCATTTCGAATGCCCGCAGGACGGGCAGGTCATGCACCCTTCAATCATCTGCATCCCGAACTGCCCGCAGGACGGGCACGCCGGTCCCCGCGGCTGATCGAGGTTCACGACCTGAGCGCGCGGGTCCGATTTCAGACCCAGCCCCTCTCCCGCGATAAAGCCGATGGAGACCAGATGACGCTCGATCACGCCGCCGATCGCCGCAAGGATCGAGGGCACGTATTTCCCCTGCATCCACGCCCCGCCCCGCGGGTCGAACACGGCTTTCAGCTCTTCCACGACAAAGCTCACGTCGCCGCCCCGCCGGAACACCGCCGAGATCATCCGCGTCAGCGCAACGGTCCAGGCGTAGTGCTCCATGTTCTTCGAGTTGATGAAGACCTCAAAGGGCTGGCGCCGCCCGCCGACGATGATGTCGTTGATGGTGATGTAGATCGCGTGCTCGCTGTCGGGCCACTTGAGTTTGTAGGTATTGCCTTCCAGCGTCTGCGGCCGGTCGAGCGGCTCGGCGATGTAGATCACGTCTCCATGGGGCGTTGCGGGTTCGTCATCGGATTTCGAGACCACCTCCGGCGCGGACTTCTTGTCTTCCGCCACGCTCAGCACGCTCCCCGTTACCGCGTTCGGGCGATAGGTCGTGCAGCCCTTGCAGCCGGTCTCGTAGGCTTCAAGGTAGACGTTCTTGAACGCTTCGAAGTCGATGTCCTCGGGGCAGTTGATGGTCTTGGAAATCGACGAATCCACCCATTCCTGCGCGGCGGCCTGCATTTTCACATGGTCCATCGGCGTCAGCGTCTGTGCGTTGACGAAATGGTCCGGCAGGGGGGCATCGCCCTTCAGGTCGCGCCACATCTGCACGGCGTAGTCGACCACCTCTTCCTCGGTTCGCGTCCCGTCCTTCTGCAGGACCTTGCGCGTATAGGCATAGGCGAAGACCGGCTCGATCCCCGAGGACACATTGCCTGCATAGAGGCTAATCGTGCCGGTCGGCGCGATCGAGGTCAGAAGCGCGTTCCGGATGCCCTTCTTGCGGATCGCGTCCTTCACGTCCTCGTCCATATGAGCGAGTGCGCCCGATGCGAGAAACTTGTCAGCATCGAAGAGCGGGAACGCGCCCTTTTCTTCGGCAAGGTCAGCACTCGCCAGATAGGCCGCGCGGGCGATCCGCTTCATCCAGGCACGGGTCTGCTCGGCAGCCTCGTCCGAGCCATAGCGCAGCCCCAGCATCAGAAGCGCATCGGCAAGCCCCGTCACGCCCAGCCCGATCCGGCGCTTGTTCGCGGCTTCTTCCGCCTGCTGCGGCAGCGGGAAGCGAGAGGCATCGACCACGTTGTCCATCATCCGGACCGAGGTGCGGACCAGATCGTCCAGCGCCGCCTCGTCCAGCGCAGCCGCGTCCCCGAACGGATCGGAGACGAGCCGGGCAAGGTTGATCGAGCCCAGAAGGCAGGCCCCATAGGGCGGCAGCGGCTGCTCGCCGCAAGGGTTCGTGGCGGCGATGGTCTCGCAATAGGCGAGGTTGTTCATCGCGTTGATGCGGTCGATGAAGATCACGCCCGGCTCGGCATAATCGTAGGTCGCCCGCATGATCCGGTTCCAGAGGTCCCGTGCCTCGACCGTGCGATAAACCCGACCGTCGAAGACAAGATCCCAGCTCTTGCCCGCCTTGACGGCTTCCATGAACGGGTCAGTGATCAGAACCGAGACATTGAAATTCCTGAGCCGCGCGGGGTCTGACTTGGCGCTGATGAAATTCTCGATATCGGGGTGGTCGCAGCGCATCGTCGCCATCATCGCGCCCCGGCGCGAGCCGGCGGACATGATAGTGCGGCACATCGCGTCCCAGACATCCATAAAGGAAAGCGGCCCCGAGGCGTCTGCGGCCACGCCTTTGACGCCGGCTCCCTTGGGCCGGATCGTTGAGAAATCGTAGCCGATTCCACCGCCCTGCTGCATGGTCAGCGCGGCCTCTTTCAGCATGTCGAAGATGCCGCCCATGCTGTCGGGGATCGTGCCCATGACGAAGCAGTTGAACAGCGTCACCGACCGCGCGGTCCCCGCGCCCGCCGTGATGCGGCCGGCAGGCAGGTATTTGAAGTCTTCGAGAGCCCCGTAAAACTTGCTCTCCCAGGCAGGCGCGTCGTCCTCGACCTCGGCCAGCGCGCGGGCGATCCGGCGCCATGTATCCTCGACAGTCTGGTCGATGGGCGTGCCGTCAGCCTCTTTCAGGCGGTATTTCATGTCCCAGATCTGTTCGGCGATCGGGGCGGCGAAACGGGTCATGGGTGCATCCTCACGAAGTCCGGAAGAGAAGATTTCCACAGGTCTATCCACAAGCGGTTGCCTTGCCACTCGGGACGATCACTATATGCTGTCCCGTCTGAGAGGGGAAGGCATGGCCGACTACGTCAACCTAATAAAACTCAGTGTGGGATCGGAAAGCGTCGAAAGCCTGATCGACTGGCAGCGGAACCGCTCGCGCCAGATCAAGGGCAACCGGTATTTCCATATCACACGCATGTGGCCCAAGCGCGAGGCCGAGATCCTGAAAGGCGGCAGCATCTACTGGGTGATCCAGGGGG
The DNA here is from genome assembly GCF_009830125.1 of Kangsaoukella pontilimi. Classification (GTDB taxonomy): domain Bacteria; phylum Pseudomonadota; class Alphaproteobacteria; order Rhodobacterales; family Rhodobacteraceae; genus Kangsaoukella; species Kangsaoukella pontilimi. Next base: position 49,829 of record NZ_WUPT01000004.1, read on the forward strand.
TCGTGCAATGCCGCCAGAAGATCGTCGGCTTCGACGAGGTGGTGGGCGAAGACGGCATCCGCCGCTGTGCGATCCTTCTGGACAACGAGATCGTGCGGACCGAACCCGTTCGAAAGCGCCCGTTTCAGGGCTGGCGCTATCTGGACGCGGGCGATGCGCCGCGCGACCTGACCAAGGCCGAGGCGGCAGCATCAGAGGATATCCCGCCGAAACTCATGGCCGCTCTTTCCGAAATCGGCGTGAGATAGGGGCGCTGCCCCTCGGCCCTTTCGGGCCTCACCCCGGGATTTCCGGACCCAAAGAAAGAAGGGAAGAGCGCGGCATGTGCATTGGTATGTTCCTTCGGAAGGCTCTGTCGTAGAAAAGCGGTGTCAGCGAAAGTGCACACCATGTCGTGGCTCGATTGTCTCACGGAACGCCGAATCCTCAAGGCCGAGGCCGAAGGGCAGCTGCGCGATCTCCCCGGCGAAGGCAAACCGCTCCGGGACGCAACCGGGCAGGAAACCGTCGATCCGGGCCTTTCCGCCGGCTATCGCATCATGGCCGAAGCCGGTGTTGTCCCCGAAGAATTCAAGCTGAAGAAGGCGATTGACGAAGAGCGGGCTCTTTATCGGACGCTGACCGACCCCGAGGCGCGTCGGGCATCAATGGCGAGGCTCGCCGATCTGGACATGCGCTACAACATAGCAGTGGACGCGCGTCGACGCTTTCACGGCACCTGATGATCAGAGGCCGAGACGCGCGATGAATGCGCGATGCGTTTCGGTATCGGAGGTCGCGCGCGAGCGGAAAAGCGCAGCCTGGCTTTTCAGGACCAGACCGTCATCGAGCACCCGCAGGTGGTTCGCAGTCAGCGTCTCGCCTGTCGAGGTGATGTCGGCAATGGCCTCGGCGGTCAGGTTCTTGACCGTGCCTTCGGTCGCGCCCTGGCTGTCGACCAGCTGATAATCGGACACGCCTGCGTCGCGCAGGAACGTGCGGACCAGTCGGTGATATTTGGTCGCGATCCTCAACCGGTGGCCGTGGGTCGCGCGGAAGGCGGTCGCGGCGGCGTCGAGATCGTCGAGCGTCGTCACGTCGACCCAGAAATCCGGCACAGCGATCACGAGGTCCGCGTGGCCAAAGCCAAGCGGCGCGACCTCGGTTACCCGGTCGGACCAGAGCGCCAGTTTTTCGCGGATCATGTCTATGCCGGTCACGCCGAAATCGATCCGGCCCGCATCCAGCTCGCGCGGGATCTCGCCCGCCGCCAGAAGCACCAGTTCGACGCCTTCGATCCCTTCGACCTTGCCCGCGTACTCGCGGGAGGCTCCAGTGAGGCTGAGCGTAACCCCGCGCGCCCCGAACCAGTCGAAGGTCTTTTCCATTAGCCGCCCCTTGGACGGCACACCGAGCTTGATCGTCATGGCCGCCCTCCGAGAAGCAGGATCAGGCCCGGGCGGATCGCGCCCCCCACGGCGGGGATGCCAGTACCGCCGCCCATGGCACGGGTCAGCGCGTCATAGCGCCCCCCGGTGGCCACGGGGGGCAGTTCGGGCCGGTCCTCGGCGTAGAAGCCGAAGACGAAGCCGTCGTAATATTCCAGCATCGTCCGGCCGTGGCTTGTCTCGAACCGAACCCTGTCAAGAGCGACGCCCCGCGCATCGAGCGCATCCATGCGGCGGGCGAGGTCGTCGACCGCGCCAATGATCGACGGCAGCCGGTCGCAGAGCGCCTGAAGCGTGCTCAACGCCTCAGGCGCGGGTCCGCTGACAGCCAGAAGCGCATCGACGCCTGCAACATCGGCGGCCCCGAGAGGCTCTGTCTCGCGTTCGGCCCTGAGCGCTGCGATGCGGGACAGGATTTCCTCGCGGGAGCGCAGTCCGATCTCTGCCTTGGCTCCGTCGAAGGGCTCATCCGCGTCGAGAAGTGCGGCGCGCCGAGCGTCGGCCACACCGCTTCCGGCATAGCGTTCTATAAGGGCTTTGAAGCGACGTGGACGCCAGAGATGATGCAAGAGAGCTGCCTTGCGCGCATCGCTTGTGTTCAGCCCGGCGACCGCTGCGCGCAAGAGGCCGATGTCGCCCATTTCGGCGCGCAATCCGAGCGGCTCCAGAAGCGTGGCGAAGGTCGCGAAAACCTCGGCATCCGCCTCGGCCGCATCCATGCCGTTGAAGAGCTCGTAACCCACCTGCAGGTATTCAGACGCGCGTTCGGGGTCATCTTCCTGACGACGGAACACCTCGCCCGCATAGGTGTATCGCGCCTGACCGCGACCTTCGGCCATATGGCGGCTGACCAGCGGGACCGTGAAGTCGGGTCGCAGCATCATCTCGCCACGGATCGGGTCATGGGTGACGAAGGCGCGGGCGCGGATATCCTCGCCGTAAAGGTCCAGAAGCGCGCCCGCCGGTTGCAGGATATCGGCCTCGACCGGCTCGGCACCCCGCGCCTCGAAAGCGGCGCGCAGGCGGTCGGCCTCGGCCCGTATGTCGGACTTGGCCGTCATCCCCGGTCGAGGATCGCGCGCACGCGGGCGACGAGTTCGCCCACGGGCGCTTCGAACTGGGCGGGCTGGTCTTTCCATTCCTCAAGCGTGGCGGTCTGGGCCAGCTTCGCGCCAAGATCGAGATCCTTGATCTGGACAACGCCGCGCGCCGCCTCGTCCGAGCCCTGGATCACCGCGACGGGGGCGCCCCGCTTGTCAGCATATTTGAGCTGATTGCCGAAGTTCTTGGGGTTGCCAAGATAGACTTCGGCCCGGATGCCCGCATTGCGGAGCGTCGTCGCCATGGCCTGATACTCAGACATGCGGTCACGGTCCATGACGGTCACCACCACGGGGCCGCGCGCCTCGCCGCCCGTGCGCCCCTTCATGCGGAGCGCTGCGAGAAGCCGGTCGACGCCAATCGAGATGCCGGTCGCCGGAACGGCCTGCCCGGTGAAGCGCTTGACGAGGTCGTCATAGCGCCCTCCCCCCGCGACCGAGCCGAATTGCCGGGGTCTGCCCTTCTCGTCTGTGATCTCGAAGGTCAGTTCCGCCTCGAAGACGGGGCCGGTGTAGTAGCCGAGGCCGCGCACGACGGAGGGGTCGATGACGATGCGGTCGGGACCGTAGCCCTGGGCGGCGCAATAGTCGGCGATCTGGCGGAGTTCACTGACGCCCTCGGCGCCGGTAGCACTGTCACCAACCAATTCGGCAAGTCGGGCGAGGACTGTCGCGGCGTCGGGTTTTGCAGCAGCCACGGCACCGGGAAAGTCGGTGACCTCTTCGGTCGCGGCGGCCATGCCATCGCCGAGGCCCGCCTCGCCTGCGGTCACGAAGCCGAGAATCCGCTGGCTTTGTTCGACGGACAGCCCTGCACCGGCAGTGAAATCACCGCTTTCGTCCTTGCGGCCTTCACCCAACAGCGCGCGCACGCCCTCAACGCCAAGCCGGTCCAGCTTGTCGATAGCGCGGAGAACGATCCCCCGCTCGCGCTCGGCCTCTTCTGGCAGGCCCGCGACCTCAAGCACGCCGTTCAGCACTTTCCGGTTGTTAACCCGGATGATGTAGTCACCGCGCTCGATCCCGACTGCCTCAAGAGCGTCGGCCAGCATCATGCAGATCTCGGCATCCGCCGCGACAGAGGCCGTGCCAACGGTATCGGCGTCGCACTGATAGAACTGCCGGAAGCGGCCCGGTCCCGGTTTCTCGTTTCGCCAGACAGGCCCCATCGCGAAGCGGCGGTAGGGCGTCGGCAGGTCGTTCCGGTGCTGGGCATAGACGCGGGCGAGCGGCGCGGTCAGGTCGTAACGCAGCGCCAGCCAGTCGCCGTCGTCATCCTCCTGCCACGCGAAAACGCCCTCGTTCGGGCGGTCCACGTCGGGCAGGAACTTGCCCAGAGCCTCGACCGTTTCAACGGCCGAGGACTCGAGCGCGTCGAAACCGTAGAGTTGATAGACCTCGGCAATCCGGTCCAGCATGGCCTTGCGCTCGGCCACGTCAGCGCCGAAATAGTCGCGAAAGCCTTTGGGCGTTTCCGCCTTGGGCCGCGGGGCTTTTTTCTGTTTGGCCATAACCTGCCTCGTGTCGGGTCGCGCGGGGTTTATCCCGCGGCAGGACAGGGAGCAAGACGGAGAGACCGGTGGACGAGAAACTTCAGGAAAGACTGGCCTATCTGGAACGACAGGCCGACGAGTTGAGCGACGAGGTGGCACGGCAGGCCAAGCTGGTGGACCGGCTGGCGCGGCAGGTGGGGCTTCTGATCGAGCGCGAAGCCACGCGCGAGGCCGAGGGCTCGGGCGGCGTGGTGATCGGAGACGAGCGTCCGCCGCATTACTGAGGCCGGGCACGCTGTCACAAGCCTGTTGCGAATCCTCGTTAGGGTCAGCTTAACGGCCCCGTCCCCTTCCTGTCCCTTCCCCGGACACACGGGCCGCTCAAGCGATCCCGTCGCTGCCTGCTCCGCGGCCCCTGACGCCGCGGAGCGCTTTTTTGCACAGAAGCGGTTCGGTATTTGGCCTATACTCGCATCAGCGCAGATCGTACGTGGGTGCGCAGATGAAGGAGCTTGCCATGACCTATCATGCCGATCCCGGAACCACTGTCGGACATGTCCACCTGAAGGTCGCTGACCTCGACCGCGCCATCGACTTCTATCAGCGCGTCCTCGGTTTTGACCTTATGCAGCGTTACGGCAGTCAGGCCGCTTTTCTGTCCGCCGGCGGATATCACCACCACCTCGGCCTGAACACGTGGGAATCCCGCGGCGGTCCTCGGCCGGCCCGCAACATGACAGGTCTCTATCACACCGCGTTCCTCTATCCGACACGCGCCGCGCTCGGGCGCGCCGTGTCGCGCGTGGTCGAAGAAGGCGTCGAAATCACAGGCTGGGCCGACCATGGCGTCAGCCTCGCGGTCTATTTCGACGACATGGACGGCAATGGTGTCGAGCTGTATTGGGACAAGCCGAGAGAAGACTGGCCCTGGGCGGAAAATGGCCAACTGGCGATGTCCAATGCGCGGTTCGACCTCGCCGCACTTATGGCGGAAGGACAGGACGGGTGACACGATGCGGGTGAATGCGGATTTCGACCGGCGCGTGGTAGTGCGCTTCGCGGATACCGAGTGGATCCCCTCACCCATGCCCGGTGTCGAGCGCAAGATGCTCGACCGGATCGGCGGTGAGGTGGCGCGCGCCACCAGCATCGTCCGCTATGCACCCGGCAGTGCCTTTTCCGCCCATACTCATGACGGGGGCGAGGAGTACCTCGTGCTCGACGGGACCTTCTGCGACGAACACGGTGCCTTTCCAACAGGAAGTTATGTGCGGAACCCGCCCACGTCGTCGCACACACCCTCCGCCCCGGATGGCGCGATCATTCTGGTCAAGCTGCACCAGATGGCCGCCGACGACCGGACGCAGGTTGGGATCGACCTGACTGGTTCTGATGCGCCCCGTCAGGAGCTTCACCGGGACAAACGCGAAGCGGTCAGCGTTGCGCGGTTGGGAACGGGCGAGGTAATTGCTCTCGACGGGCCCGGCGGTGCCGAGGTCTTCGTCCTGTCAGGCGAGGTAACAGAAGGCGGCGACACTCTCGGACGCTGGGATTGGCTCCGCCTGCCGCGCAAAGCCAAGACGACCGTGACCGCCGGCGAGAGCGGCGCGACGCTCTGGATCAAGACCGGTCATCTCGACCACGTTTCCGCGCCCGGCTGAGGGTGGACGCCGCCCGGCAGCGCGCCTAGTCTCCGCCGCCGGGAGGGACCTCAATGGCCGCTGGAAAGACGATCAGAACCTATTTCGACGGCACCTGGCATGACGGAGATATCCCGATCATGCGGGCGGCAGACCATGGCGCATGGCTGGGCACGACCGTCTTCGACGGCGCACGGTATTTCGAAGGGGTCGCGCCCGATCTCGACCGCCATTGCGAGCGGGTCAACGCGTCGGCCCGTGCTCTCGATCTGGAGCCTTCGGCAGACGCCGAGACAATGGTGCAGCTTGTGTGGGAGGGGCTTGCGGGCTTCGCGCCCGATGCCGCGGTCTACATCCGGCCCATGTACTGGGCGATCGATGGCGATGCCACGACCGTGGCCGCGCTCGGCAATACCCGCTTCGCGATCTGCCTCGAAGAGATACCCTTTGCCCCGGCGGACGCGACAGTCCGGCTGACCCGCACACGGTTCCGCCGACCGGTCCTGGAAGACGCAGTGGTCAACGCAAAAGCCGGATGCCTTTATCCCAACAACGCACGAATGCTGCGCGAGGCGCAGTCGCGCGGCTATCAGAATGCGCTTGTGGCCGACGCCATGGGCAACGTGGCCGAAAGCGCAACATCGAACGTCTTCATGGTGCGCGACGGAGAAATCCTGACGCCCATCGCGAACGGCACTTTCCTGGCCGGGATCACCCGGTCTCGGCACATGCAGAACCTCGCCGCTGACGGAACGCCCGTGCGCGAAGCCGTTCTGACATTCCGCGACTTCGAGGAAGCGGACGAGGTGTTCCTCACCGGCAACATGAACAAGATCACGCCGGTGACCGAGTTCGACGGCACGCATTATCAGGTCGGGCCGGTCGCGAGGCGCGCGCGCGAGCTTTACTGGGATTGGGCGCTGTCGAAAGGAACAGCCTGATGGGCACCCTCACCTACCTTTCCGATGACGATCTGCAGGCGCTCGGCATCGGCCCCGCCGACATCGCGGACGCCATCGAGCGCGCTCTGATCGACAAGGCCGAGGGACGGCTGCACACAGCGCCAAAGGCAGCGATCCTGCCGGGCGGCGGGCGCTACGTCATGTCGACGCTCGCTGTCGGCGGCGGGTTGACGGTGGTCAAGACGGTAACAGTCAGCCCCGACAACGCCGCACATGGTCTGCCCAGTATCAACGGGGCGATTCAGGCCTATGACGCGGAAACCGGACTTCTCAAGGCTGTGCTCGACGCGAACTGGATTACCGCGGTCAGAACCGCCGGTCTGTCATCGGTGGCGGCCCGGCGTCTTGCCGATCCGGCATCGGAAAGCATCGCCTTCGTCGGAACGGGCGTTCAGGCGCAGAGCCATCTGGACGCGTTTGCCGCGCTTTTCCCCCTCAGCCGGGTGGTAGCCTATGGCCGGGGCGGTGAAAGCCAGACACGTCTGCTGGAAAAGGCCCGCGCGATGGGGCTCGATGCCGAGGCCGAGAGCGACCCCAACGCCGCGATTGCGGCGGCGGATATCGTGGTGACGTCAGTCCCGCTCGACTACGAGATTGAGCCGTTCCTCGATGCAGGGAGCCTCCGCCCCCGCACCTTCGCGGCGATCACCGATCTGACGATCCCGTGGCATGACAAAAGCCTGTCGGCCTTCGGCACGCTTGTCGTCGATGATTTGGAGCAGGAGCGATCTGCCCCGCGCCCAATGGTCCCGGCAGAAACCATAGCCGGAGACCTGACCGACCTCGTGGCCGGTCGGATCGCAACCCCTGAAGATGACGCGCCCCGTGCCTTCGCGTTCCGCGGCATCTCCCTCGGGGACTACGCGGTTACGCGGCTGGCGCTGGAGCGGGCTGGTCACGCTTGACGATGGACAGAGCCGCCAATCCCCATCATGATCCCGCTCAAACAGGAGCTTGAGACCCATGCGCAAGTTTCTCGTGGTGCTGGATGACAGCCGCGAATGCCTTAATGCCATGCGCTTCGCCGCCATGCGCGCCGCCCACACCGGGGGTGGCGTGCAGGTTCTGTCGGTGATCCCGCCCGATGAATTCAATCACTGGATCGGTGTCGGCAACATCATGCGGGAAGAGGCGCGCGAGCGTATCCATGCCCATTTCGAGGTCTTCGCGAAATGGATGCGGGACCGGCAAGGGGTAGATCCGGAGCTTGTGATCCGCGAAGGCGAACCGGTGGGCGAGATCATCTCGCAGATCACCGATGACGGCGATATCGGCGTGCTGGTGCTTGGCGCTTCCGCCGAAAAGGGCGGTCCTGGTCCGATCGTGACCGCGATGTCGAAACGGTTCGGCACCCTGCCCGTTCCGCTCACCATCGTGCCGGGGGAGCTGTCGAAAGAGCGGCTGGAAGCCATTACCTGAAAGCGTCTCGGGCGGCTGTGTCGCGCTTTAGAATCGTTCCAACTTCTTGACATTGCCTGACAGAAACCCTCATATTTAGGGCAAGCCAAAGGAGCACCTCGTCATGTTCATCCAGACCGAATCCACGCCGAACCCGGCGACCCTGAAGTTCCTGCCCGGACGGACGGTCCTGGAGACGGGAACGGCCGATTTTCCCACCGCCGATGCCGCCGGCAACTCGCCATTGGCGCAGCGCGTCTTCGCCGTCGACGGCGTGAGCGGTGTCTTCTTCGGCAATGACTTCGTCACCGTCACAAAGTCCGAAGGCGTCGAGTGGGACCATATCAAACCCGCGATCCTTGGCGCGATCATGGAGCATTTCCAGTCCGGTCAGTCCGCAGTCGAGGGCGAAGGCGCTGCGGCGTCGGGCCATGCCGAGCATGACGGTCCGGATGGCGAGATCGTCACCCAGATCAAGGAGCTTCTGGACACCCGCGTCCGGCCCGCTGTTGCGCAAGACGGTGGAGACATCGTCTTCCACGGCTTCGACCGGGGCATCGTCTACCTGCACATGCAGGGCGCCTGCGCGGGCTGTCCGTCCTCGACCCTGACGCTGAAGATGGGGATCGAGAACCTGCTTCGCCATTACATTCCCGAAGTCCTGGAAGTCCGGCCCGTCGCGGCCTGACGGGTTGCGCCGCGGGCTTCGCCCGCGTCGCGGTGGGCGAGGGGCGCTGCCCCTCGCGCTCCCCGGGATATTTTCGAACAGGCGAAGACCATGGCCGACCTCCGCCTTCTTGCCTTCGATACATCAGGGCCACATTGCGCGGCCTCTTTGCTGATCAACGGGACGAATGTCGCCGCGGCTCGTGAAGAGATGAAGCAGGGACAGGCCGAACGTCTCATACCTATGCTGGAAGACGTGATGGCCCGGGAAGGGGCTGTTTGGGAAGAGCTCGATGCCATCGCCGTGGGAATTGGTCCCGGGAATTTCACCGGCATCCGCATCGCCGTGAGCGCCGCGCGCGGGTTGGCGCTAGGGCTTGGCATTCCGGCAATCGGCGTTTCGACATTCGAGGCTGTACGGGACGACGCGCCGGCGCGTCTCGGCGATATCGTAATGGTCATGCTGCCCGGCCCGCGCGATGTCGAGTATTTCCAAGTCTTCGACGGGCCCGATCCCGTGGCTGCTCCCGGAATGCTCGACACCAGAGGAAGCGGATACAGTTTCGGCACGGCGCGTGCGCTGCCGGACGCATTGGGTCACCGCAAGATTACCGGCGTTACCGGACTGAAGGCCTATCCCGTTGCCGTCGACCTTGGGGGGGACATCCCCGGATCTATAAGCCAGCCCGAAAGCGACCGCCTCGAAAAAATCGTGGTGAACCCGGCGACGCTTGCCCGAATCGCGGCACGTCGGCTGACCGCGGGTGCGCCGATCCCCCGCCCCGCCCCGCTCTATGTACGGCCCGCCGATGCGGCCCCTTCCAGCGACCCGCCACCCGTCATCCTGCCATGACCGCCGACGAGCTTGCCCGCATCCACACTGCCGCCATGACGGTGCCGCCTCCATGGAGCGCGGTCACGTTTCGGGGTTTTTTATCTTTTCCCGGCGCCATTCTGGCCTTCGAAGCAGGTGGATTTGCTCTCGGGCGGGTCATCGCCGACGAGGCCGAGCTTCTGACCATTGCCGTCCACCCGGAGGCGCGCAGAAGGGGCATCGCGCGGCGCTGTCTGGCGGCATTCGAGCTTGAGGCCCCGGCGAAGGGCGCAAGTCGCGCTTTCCTGGAGGTTGCCGCATCGAACGCCCCGGCACGGCGTCTGTACGAGGGTTTCGGCTATGAAGAGGTCGGGCGCCGCAGGGGCTATTACGACCGGCCCGACGACGACGCCGACGATGCCATTCTGATGGCTAAAGACCTGCCCATTGCATGACATTGCGTCACCTGCCCCTTTTCACGGCAAACCAGCCCCGCCTTTCCCAGTAAGCTATTGACCCTCCCCGGCGACTCCGGCCTAAATCGGCAATGATCCGAAACACACTCGGACGATTGCCGGGGCCGCGGCGAAACCGCCAGCATTTATGGCCCCAAGGTCAAACTGGGAGACACTGAATGACCCTTATGCAGAAATTCCTTGGCGCGAGCGCCGTTCTGGCGCTGTCCGCCGGTGCCGCCGCCGCCGAGCCGGCCCTGATCTTCGATCTGGGCGGGAAATTCGACAAGTCGTTCAACGAAGCCGCCTTCAACGGCGCGCAGCGTTGGGCCGAGGAAACCGGCGGCACGTTCCGCGAGATTGAACTGACCTCGGAAGCGCAGCGCGAGCAGGCGCTGCGTCGTTTCGCTGAATCGGGCGCAAACCCCGTCATCACCACCGGCTTTGCCTTTGCGACGCCGATCGAGGCGGTCGCTCCGGATTATCCGGACACCAAGTTCGTCAACATCGACGGCTTCATCGCGGACATCCCGGCAAACGTACGGATGATCTCCTTCTCCGAGCATGAAGGCTCTTATCTTGTCGGCATGCTGGCGGCCGAAGCCTCGGAAAGCGGCACGCTCGGCTTTATCGGCGGCATGGACATTCCGCTGATCCGGCACTTTGCCTGCGGTTACGCCCAGGGCGCCAAGGCCGTGAACCCCGATGTTCAGGTTATCGCCAACTTCACCGGCACCACTCCCGCCGCTTGGAACGACCCTGTGAAGGGCAGCGAGCTGACCAAGGCTCAGATCAGCCAGGGTGCCGACGTTGTCTATGCCGCAGCCGGCGGTACTGGCGTAGGCGTGCTTCAGACCGCCGCCGACGAAGGCATCTATTCGGTCGGCGTCGACTCGAACCAGAACCACCTGCACCCCGGTTCGGTCCTGACCTCGATGCTCAAGCGCGTCGACGTCGCCGTCTATGACTCGATGATGGCCGGTGCCGACATCGAAACCGGCGTCGCGGTTGTCCTCGGCCTTGCCGAAGATGGTGTCGGCTATGCGGTCGACGAGAACAACGAGTCGCTCCTCAGCGAGGACATGATTGCCTCGGTCGAAGACGCCAAGAGCAAGATCATCTCGGGCGAGCTTGAAGTGGCGAGCTACTACGCTACCGACAGCTGCCCCGCGCTGGACTTCTGATCCAACTCGGGTGAGAGTTGCCATGACGCCGCGCCTGTGACGGGCGCGGCGTCTTCGTTAGGGAACAGGGATTTAGCGAGGGGACCGGGTGCCATGAGCGACACGCCCGCCATCGAGCTGAAAGGTATTTCGAAAGCCTTCGGACCGGTTCAGGCCAACAAGGATATTTCGATCCGGGTCATGCCCGGCACCATTCACGGGATCATAGGCGAGAATGGCGCGGGGAAGTCCACTCTCATGTCGATCCTCTACGGCTTCTACAAGGCCGACAGCGGCACAATCCATATCAACGGCAAGGAAACGGCCATTCCCGACAGCCAGGCGGCGATCGACGCAGGCATCGGGATGGTCTTCCAGCATTTCAAGCTGGTCCAGAATTTCACCGTGCTGGAGAATGTGGTTCTTGGCGCTGAGGACGGCCCCCGCCTGCGCCCGTCGCTGGCTAAGGCGCGGAAACTTCTGAGTGAACTCGCAGAAGAATACGAGCTGGCCGTCGATCCAGACGCCACAATCGAGAACCTTTCGGTCGGCTATCAGCAGAGGGTCGAGATCCTGAAGGCGCTCTACCGCAAGGCGGATATCCTCATCCTCGACGAGCCCACGGGCGTTCTGACACCTGCCGAGGCGGATCACCTGTTCCGCATCCTCAAGGGGCTGAAGGACGAAGGGAAAACGATCATCCTGATCACCCACAAACTCAGGGAAATCATGGATGTAACGGATACCGTCAGCGTCATGAGGCGGGGCGAGATGACCGCGACGGTCAAGACCCGCGACACGTCACCTGAGCAACTGGCCGAGTTGATGGTGGGTCGCAAGGTTCTGCTGCGCGTTCAGAAGACGCCCGCGACCCCATATGCCAAGGTGCTCGAGGTCGAGAACCTGCGCGTGAAGGACGACAAGGGTGTCGAGCGGCTGAAGGGCATCAGCCTTGAGGTTCGGGGTGGCGAGATCCTCGGTATCGCGGGGGTCGCCGGCAACGGTCAGTCCGAGCTCTTGGAAGTGCTGGGCGGCTATCGGCGCGCCAAGGGCGTTGTCCGGATCAACGGCGACCAGATCGACCTGACCGGGCGCCGCTCGGACGCACAGTCGCGGCGCGCGCGGGGTATCGCCCACGTGCCGGAAGACCGGCAGCGCGAAGGGCTGATCATGGATTTCCACGCGTGGGAAAACGTCGCGTTCGGCTATCACAACGCGCCTGAATATCAGAAGTCCAAATGGCTGATGGATAACCGCGCGATCAAGGAAGACACGAAAGGCAAGATGGAGCGCTTCGACGTCCGCCCGCCGATCCCGTCGCTGGCAGCGAAGAACTTCTCCGGCGGCAACCAGCAGAAAATCGTTCTGGCCCGCGAAATCGAGCGCAACCCCGAGCTATTGCTTGTGGGTCAGCCGACGCGTGGCGTCGATATCGGCGCAATCGAGTTCATTCACCAGCAAATCGTCGCGCTTCGCGATCAGGGCAAGGCGATCCTTCTGGTCTCGGTCGAACTGGACGAGATCATGTCCCTTTCCGACCGCATCGCCGTGATGTTCGACGGCAAGATCATGGGCGAGCGGATGCCGAACCAGACTGACGAAAAAGAGCTGGGCATGCTGATGGCCGGAATCGACCCTGCCGCCGGACCCGTCTCGGCCAAGAAAATCGCCGAAAACCTGAACGCTGCCGCGGGAGGTCATTGATCCATGGATGTGATGCCGAAATGGGCTGACGCCCTGCTCATCCCGCTGATCTCGATCCTCATCGCCTTTGTCCTGTCGGCCGGCGTGATCGTGGCCATCGGCGAAGACCCGATGGTGGCGCTCAATACGATGGTGCAGGGCGCACTCGGATCGTCCTATGGCTGGGGCTATACCCTTTATTACACGACGAATTTCATCTTCACGGGACTTGCTGTGGCGGTGGCGTTCCATGCCCGGATGTTCAACATCGGCGGCGAGGGTCAGGCGATCCTCGGCGGGCTCGGCGTGGCGCTTGTCTGTCTCTACGTTCCGTGGCCTCACTGGATCCTGGCCCTGCCCTTCGCGATCATCGGCGGCGCACTCTTCGGGGCGGCATGGGCGGCGGTGCCGGCCTATCTGCAGGCGAAACGGGGCAGCCATATCGTCATCACGACGATCATGTTCAACTTCATCGCCGCGGCGCTCCTGACCTATGTGCTGGTCGAGCTTCTGCGCCCGGCAGGCGCCATGGACCCGGCTTCGGCAGGCTTCCCCGAAGGCACGCATCTGCCGACCTTCCAGGACATGGCGGGGCTTTTCGGCATCACCGCATTCCGGGGTGCGCCGGCCAACGTGACCTTCCTTGTCGCGCTTCTGGCCTGCGTTCTGGTCTGGCTCCTGATCTGGCGGACGCGTCTCGGCTACGAGATCCGCGCCTATGGTCATAGCGAGCCCGCAGCCGTCTATGCCGGTATCTCGCCGGTCAAGATCATCATGGTGGCGATGCTGATCTCGGGCGCGCTGGCAGGCATGATGGCGATCAATAACGTCATGGGCGAGGCCGAGCGCCTTGTTCTGAACTCGGTTGAGGGCGCGGGCTTCATCGGAATCGCCGTGGCGCTCATGGGCCGTTCGCATCCGCTGGGTGTTCTCCTCGCCGCGCTCCTCTTCGGGTTTCTGTATCAGGGCGGCGCGGAGCTGAGTCTCTGGACCAACATCCCCCGCGAACTGATCGTGGTGATCCAGGCGCTGGTGATCCTTTTCACGGGCGCGCTCGACAACATGGTGCGGATGCCGCTGGAAAGGTTCTTCCTGATGTTCAGGAAAAAGCGCCCGGCCGAGCCCGCGACGGCGCCGAAGCCCGACCGCAAGTCGACGACGGCGGCGGAGTGATCCGATGGACATGACGCCCTTCCTTCCCGCTTTCATCGCTGCCTACGCCATCCTTCTAGTGGGCGCGTCTTCGCCCGGCCCGGCGGTCGCGATGCTTCTGGGCATCTCGCTTGAACAGGGTCGAAGCGCCGCGATCATCGCATCAACGGGCATCGCCATCGGCAGCGCGACGCTGAACGTGCTCACGTTGATTGGCGTCGGACTGATCCTGAGCCAGATCGCCTGGGCGATGATGGTGCTGAAGCTGATCGGTGCGGGATACCTTCTCTACCTTGCCTATGGTGCCGCGAAAAAGGCCATCAATCCGCCCGCCGTAAAGGTGGCCGAGGTGACACCCGAAAGCTGGCCGCGCCTTTTCCTCAAAGGCTACCTGCTGCAGGTCACCAATCCAAAGGCCATCGTCTTCTGGCTGGCCATCGCTGCGATCGGCGCGACGGCTGGTGGCGGACTGCCTGTTATCGCGCTCTTCGTCGCGGGGGGCTTCGTCATTTCCTTCACCTGCCACGCCGCGTGGAGCTTCTTCCTTTCCGCTGGCCATTTCCGTCGCCTCTATGCCCGCGCCCGGCGCGGGATCGAGGCGACGCTCGGCCTGTTCTTCACCTTCGCTGCCTTCAAGCTCGCCACGTCGAGGACCTGACCCATGGATCTTGTCACGCTTCTTCAGATTCTCGACAGCTCGGTGCGGTTGGCCACGCCGCTTCTCTTCGCCTGTCTCGCGGGCCTCTTTTCCGAACGGGCGGGCATCTTCGACATCGGTCTCGAGGGCAAGATGCTGGCCGCCGCATTCTTCTCTGCGGCCGTCGCCGCGCTGACGGCAAATGTCTGGATCGGAGCGCTGGCAGGCATCGGCGCGTCGCTGGTTCTGTCGGCCATCCATGGGCTGGCCTCGATAACCTTCCGGGGCAATCAGCTGATCTCTGGCGTAGCCATCAACTTTCTTGCCGCCGGTCTGACGGTTCTGATCGCGCAGGACTGGTTCAGCCAGGGCGGACGCACGCCGTCCCTGTCCGAATTCGGACCGAACGCGCGTTTCACCGAAATCACCCTGCCCTTCGCGGACGCGGCGCGCGACAGTGGGCCGGTGGGGCTGATCTATTCCGAACTGATCTCGGGTCACTCGATCCTTGTCTATGTGGGCCTGCTGACGGTGCCGCTCACGTGGTTCATCCTCTTCCGCACCCGGTTCGGGCTCAGGCTCCGCGCCGTGGGCGAGAACCCGGCGGCGGTCGACACCGCCGGTGTGTCGGTTGTCGGCCTGCGCTATGCCGCCGTTGCCATCTGCGGCATTCTTTGCGGGCTTGCGGGCGCCTATCTGGCGACCGGGCTTCAGGCTGGCTTCGTCAAGGACATGTCTTCCGGGCGGGGCTATATCGCGCTGGCGGCGCTCATCTTTGCCAAGTGGCGGCCGTGGTATGCGCTTTATGCCTGCCTGCTCTTCGGGTTCCTTCAGGCGCTGTCGCTCCGTCAGGACGCGGTCGAGCGGCTGACCCAGATCGACGTCCCCGGACAGCTTCTGGATGCGCTGCCCTATATCCTGACCGTGGTGATCCTGGCCGGCTTTGTCGGCAAGGCCATCCCGCCACGCGCGGGCGGTGAGCCCTACGTCAAGGAACGGTGAGAGAAGAGCTTGAGCTGGATCCGCTTAGTCGGACAGGTTCGCGAAAAGCCCATCCGACATCGCGTCGAAAGCGGCGGCTTCCCGGGCCCAATGCTCGAGATGTCCGCGTTCTTTCAACCTGTCGGCCGCATCTTTTCCGACCATCAGGCCGACGCTTTCTTCGTCACTCAAATGTTGAAGAATGGCGGGCACCATTTGCAATACTGCCCCCGGAGCCTGCCCGCCATATGCCGCGCAGATGCGCTTAAGCCGAATGCTGCCGTTCCGCATATCGCGCTCCGAAATCGGACGCAGGTCAGCGGACGAGAAGGAAAGCGGGACCATCCAATAGGCCAGATAGGCGAGATCGCGGCACCGCGGACCGGGTCCGCATAGGTCGAAATCGAGAACTGCAACCGGTACACCAGACCTGAAGACAAGGTTATATGGCGCGAAGTCGTTGTGACAGATCACTTCTCGCAACGAGGCATCCTGCTCATAAGACGCCCAGGACGGGGGATGGCTCGGGGCGAAATCCAGAGAAGCGTCGTGCAGCGCACGCAGCATTTCGGCGGCTTGGAGCAAAGCGAGATCCGTGTTCCAAAGGCTTTCAGGCAGTCCCGTATCACCTTCGATGAAGCTCAGAATTTCACGTCCGGCGCCGTCTATGCCTTTGAACCGAGGTGCGGCAATGCCCTTTTGCTCGAGATGGAGCAGGAACTCATGAATGGTCTTCCCGTGTGGCGTTACGCCGCGACGAACCGTATCGCCAATCCGAACGACACGGTTGGTGTTCCCACCTGCGAGAATTTCTTCCTTGCCGGATCTGACCATTTCTGGGTGATAGACACTCCGGGTTCATACCGAAAGATTGATTCGCTCTCCAGAACCCAGGCTAGGATGTCAGGATCTCGACCGGGGCCCTCTCGCTCCGATGACATCGCGCCGACTGTCGAAACCACCTGGAAAATGTAATCGCTTACATTTTTTTGCGGGTTTTCCCACGAAGGGACGCGGGGGAACCTTGCCAGAGATGGTGGCGCGGGTCTAAGGGAAAGGAGCAATGCAAATATACCTCCCTATAGCCGAGGTCTCGGTCAACGCGTTCCTGCTTCTCGGGCTGGGTGGCATGGTTGGCGTCCTGTCGGGCATGTTCGGTGTGGGCGGCGGATTTCTGATGACGCCGCTTCTGTTCTTTATCGGCATTCCGCCCGCCGTCGCGGTCGCGACCGAGGCGAACCAGATCGTGGCCTCGTCCTTTTCGGGCGTTCTGGCGCATCTCAAACGCAGGACGGTGGACCTGCGCATGGGCACAGTGCTGCTTATAGGCGGCCTTATCGGCTCGGCTGTGGGGGTCCAGATCTTCAACGCGCTCCGCGCCATCGGGCAGGTGGACCTGCTGGTCAAGCTCTCCTACGTCGTATTCCTGGGCATCATCGGCGGGCTTATGTTCGTCGAGAGCCTCAATGCGATCCGGAAGACCCGCTCGGGCAAGACCGTGACGACGCGCAAGCGGCACAACTGGGTCCATAACCTGCCCTTCAAGATGAAGTTCCGCACTTCGGGGCTCTATATCTCGGTGATTCCGCCCCTGGTCGTGGGGGTGCTGGTCGGCATTCTGGCGGCGATCATGGGTGTGGGCGGCGGCTTCGTCATGGTGCCCGCCATGATCTATCTCCTGGGAATGCCCACGAAGGTCGTGGTGGGCACGTCGCTTTTCCAGATCATCTTCGTTACCGCCTTCACGACGCTTCTGCACGCCACGACGAACTATACCGTGGACATGGTGCTTGCTGTTCTCCTTCTGATCGGCGGCGTCATCGGTGCGCAGATCGGTGCGGTAATCGGTGCGCGGCTAAAGGCCGAGCAACTGCGCATTCTGCTGGCCATTCTGGTGCTCGCCGTGTGCGGCAAGCTGGCACTGGACCTTCTTCTCATGCCGGGCGAGCTTTACTCGCTTGGCGCAGCGGCGGGCCACTGATGACTCGTCTGGCCGCCATCCTCTTCCTTGCGCTCGCACCGCTTGCGGCCATGGCGGAAGAGGTCGTGGCAGGCCTGAGTCAGTCCCGCATTTCGATCTCGACCAATTTCGATGGCTCGGAGATTTTGATTTTCGGCGCGGTAAAACGCGAATCCGAGATCGCCGCCGAGCCGCCGCTGGAGGTCATCATCACTGTCCAGGGGCCGTCGCGGCCGATCTCGGTCCGGCGCAAGGAAAAACGTCTTGGCATCTGGGTGAACACGGATTCGGTCGAGGTGGACGCTGCACCCAGCTTCTATGCCGTCGCGACTTCGGCACCGTGGGATGCTGTCATCACCGATGTCGAAGACCTGCGGCACAAGGTGTCGATCCGTCGCGCGATCCGCTCGGTCGGCGCCAGCATTACCGGGTCGGAGGATTTCACCGATGCGCTTATTCGGATCCGCGAGGGCGAGTCGTTGTACCAGACGAATATCGGCGCGGTCACGCTGGACGAGGATACACTTTTCAGCACGTCGATCCGGCTTCCGGCGAACCTGACGGAGGGCGATTACTCGGCGCGCTTTTTCCTGACGCGGGGCGGCCGCGTTCTGGACGTGCATGACACGGTGATCGCGGTGCAGAAGGTCGGGCTGGAGCGGTTTCTCTATAACCTCGCCCATCAGCAACCGCTGATCTACGGGCTTTTGTCCCTGACCATCGCCATCGCCGCCGGCTGGGGCGCGAGCGCGGTGTTCCGGTATATCCGCAACTAGGCTGTTCTGATCGGACGCTTCGCGTCCGACCGGGGCGAGGGGGCGCTGCCCCCTCGCGCTCCCCCGGGATATTTACGGGCCGATAATGAGTGCTCAGCCACGCCCGATATAGGGCATCTTGGTCGCCATGATCGTGGCGAACTGGACATTGGCGGAGAGCGGCAGTTCGGCCATTTGCAGGACCATGCGGGCGGCGTCCTTGACGTCCATGACAGGGTTCGGCTCCTTGCCCTCGGCCACGAGACGGGCGTTCAGGTCGCGTACCATCTGGGTTTCGGCATTGCCGATGTCGATCTGGCTGCAGGCGATGTCATGGGCGCGACCGTCAAGGCTGATGGCCTTTGTCAGCCCGGTAATCGCATGTTTCGTGATCGTGTAATTGGCCGAGCGCTCGCGCGGGACATGGGCGGCGATGGAGCCGTTATTGATGATCCGCCCGCCCTTTGGGCTTTGGTCGCGCATCCGGATATAGGCGGCACGTGCGACGGCGAACATGGCGGTCAGGTTCACGTCGACGACGTCCGAGAAATCGCCGACCGTGACTTCGTCGATGGCGCCCGGCTTTCCGAAGATGCCGGCATTGTTGAAGATCGCGTCGACGCGGCCCGCCTGATCGGTGAAGGCATCGAACACGGCCTCGACGGCGCACCCATCCGTGACATCGGCAGGAAGCGCGATTGCGCTGTCGAAACGGGCGGCCAACGCCTCGAGAGGCTCGGCCCTGCGCGCCACGAGGCCGACAATCCAGCCAGCGTCGAGAAAAACCTCTGCTGTGGCGTGGCCGATACCGGACGAGGCGCCGGTAATCAGGATCGTTTTCGTCATTCTGTCGTATCCTCGGCTGTGAGTGTGAGGAGAGCGGCCGGCGCTTCGAGATCGCTCGTCGTCAGGGGCTCGGCCGGTTTGCCGAGCCGGTAACGCGTAACCCAGTGAAGGCGCGTTTCGGCCCGGGTGATGGCGACATAGGCGAGACGTTTCCAGAGCGGCAGGCCCGCTTCGGTGCGCCCCGCCCGGCTGGCGGCGTAGAGGTCGGGGGCGAAGACCTGGACCTCGGGCCATTGCGACCCCTGCGCCTTGTGGATCGTGACCGCGGCACCGTGCAAGAAGGCCGCGCCCATGTTGGCGGCGAAGGGGATGAACGGCTCTTCCTCGTCGGGGAGTTCGATCTTGACGATGGAGGCGGCGGACACCTGCGGGTCGGGCGCGCCAATCACGTGAAGCCGCGAGAAGCCCGGTTTCCGGCCTGCACCGAGATAGATCACCTGTGCGCCCTTGATCAGGCCGCGCGCCTCGAGATCGAGCCGCTTTTTCCGGTGCTTGAGCGGCAGTTCGATCCCGTCGCAGATGAGCGGCTCGCCCGGCAGGAGGCTGTCTTCAGGGGCATCGTAGGCGCGCCGGAAGGCGTGGATCAGGCGGATACGGGTGGCGTTCCGCCAGACCAGCACCGGCGAACGCGCCATCATGCCGGCTTCAACGCGGGAGGCGACAACCACGCGGTCGTCGGCGGTGGAGGCATCCTCGATCATGCGCTCGAAGCCCTCGAACGTGAGCGTCTCGTCGGCGAGCGCATGGGCGAGGTCCAGGATCGGATTGTCCAGATCCTGCCGGTGCACGCGGCTGAGGGTCAGCTTCCGAGGCGCGGGCAGGTCTTCGAACACCATCGAGCCCGACTGATTGACGGGGGCAAGCTGGGCCGGATCACCGAAGAGGACGAGTGTGGGGAAGATTTCCTTCAGATCCTCGAACTGGCGTTTGTCGAGCATCGACGCCTCGTCCACGAAACCGATATCCAGCGGGTCTTCGCGGCGTTTCCAGCCGAGGATGAAGTCCGAGCCCTTCAGGCCCGCAGCCGCCAGAGCGCCGGGAACCGACTTGGCCTGTTGGTAGAAGGCGAAGGCGCGGTCAAGCGCGGCGTCGGTCAGCCCTTCGACCTCGGGCCGGTCCGCATTGCCCACCAGCCACTCTGCAATCCGCTCGTATTCCGGATCGTAGAGCGGCGTGTAGAGGATGCGGTGGATCGTGGCCGCGGGCACCCCCCGCGTCCGGAGCACGCTTGCGGCCTTGTTCGTGGGCGCAAGGATGGCCACCGTCCGCCGGTCCTTGCGGCGGCGGCCGTCATAGTCGCCCGAGATCGTATCAACGCCGGCGTCGGACAGCGCCTCGGCCAGCCGCGCCAGAAGCATGGTCTTGCCCGAACCGGCCTTGCCGATCACCGCCATCACACCCTGCTGCCCTTCGGTTCGGGGGGTCGTCATGCTTTCCTCGATGTCGACCCCTGCCGAGCGAAAGGCCTCGGCCAGACGGTCGAAGGCCTCGGCCTGATCTTCGGAAAAGGAGGTGACGGGGACGTTCATAGGGGCGGACCCTAAAGGCCCGCCCATGCCTGCGCCAGCCCGATCAGGCGGCTCCGGCGGCGAACCGGACGGTTGGCGCACCGAAGGATCGGTCATACCAGTATCGGGAGAGGTCACTGCCGACGCCCGCGCGCGCCAGTAGCTGGGGGCGAAGCGCAGGATCAAAGGCCCAGAGGCCGACGCTGATCGCTTCCCTGCCCTGCCCGTCCGTGCCGAGGATCGTCGGCCCCCAGCCGAGGCGCCGGTAAATCCGCACCATGCGCGCGTCGAAAACGCCGATCGCGTGGCTCAGATGCGCGCCGAGGCCAAGCTCCATCCCGCCAAGCATCAACGCTGCAGAGACGCGCGGCGCGGCGTCGGGCGAGAGGCAGAAGCGGGTGCATTCCCAGATAAGGGGGCTTTTGATCGCGACACCGTCGCTCAGGTGCAGAAAGTGATCCTCGGCCATGTTCGGACCGGTCGTCGGCAGAAACCGCATAGAGCCGCCATGGCTTCCATCCGCGTTCTCCCAGATGACATAGAGCGGGTTGAGGGCATCATAGCCGTCGCGCTCGTAACCGTCGGCGCCGACGGTCACATCCCATTGCAGGCGGTCACAGAACTGCGCGGCGCGGTCGCGGAACATAGTGTCGGCAAGGCGGGGAAATTGGGCGAGCTGGTCGGCGTAAAGATATCTGAGCATGTGTCCCTCCGGCTGAATTGATGCCGGAGGGATAGAACTCGGGTGTTAATTCGGCCCGACAGCAGCGGGCGGACGGGTTGTCAGACCACTAACAGACCGCTCGCAAGGGCACGGGCGACAGCATGGGTCGTGTTCAGTGCGGCGAGTTTGAAGCGGGCGCTTTCGATATAGACCCGAAGCGTATGTTCGGAAATCGACAGCGCCTCCGCAGCCTTTGCACGACTGTAACCCATGGCAAGCATCGTCAAGGCGTCGGTTTCGCGCGGACTGAGACTGACGAGTTGCGCATGATCCGTGCCGCGTTCGATCTCAAGAGCCTTCTGGTTGATGTAATGAGAAACAAGAAGGAGGTTCTGGACATTCTCCTGCGTGAAGCGCGCCCATTTTTCGTCGGTCATACGGTCCGAGATGGAGAAAAGCGCGAACTGCCCGGAGGGTCCCCGGATCGGAAGCGAAAAACCTTGGTTGCCGACACCGCTGTCGATCGCCTCGCCCAGAAACGAGCGCTGTGCCTTGCCGGACCAGTCCAGTTGCTTCCAGTCGATCGGGTGGAAGCGGCGGAAGCACGCCTGCACCACCGGATCGACCCGTGCATAGTCCTGCTCGATATATCGGTTCACCCAGCTGTCGTCATAGGTCAGGGCGGCGTATTGGCCGCCCGACGCATTGACCGAGTGATAAACGATATGCTCGACGTTCAGGCCGTCCCTCAGCCCGACGACAAGCGCGTTCAGGCCCTCAAAGGTTTCGACCTCCTGTAGCTGCTCGATAAACGCTTCCAGCATCGCACAATCCCCGTCGCGCAGACCCGTGCGCTATCCCTTGTGTCGATGCGACCTCGATCTGAGCCACCTCCACGCTGGAGCGCAACTGCCGTTCAAGAGCTGGCAACCCATTTTTTTCAGCGAAGTCAGTCAGGTCCGCCAGGACATCGAGTATCCATTCATTCGCCATCATCGACTCTCTTTTTCAAAGGTTAACGAAGCATTAAAACAACCATAGCATGTGACGATTTTTCGGAAAATTCACTGATTTCAACTCCCCAGAAATAGGGAGGGAGCCGTTTTCATCCTTCTGATTCTTAAAGATTCCGGGATCCAGGGCGCCCAAATGCAATCGCGCCGGGCGGATAGCCCGGCGCGATTCGGCTTGCAGGGTTTAAACATCTCAGAGCGAGGTGCTCGCCTCAAGCGTGTCTTCGAAAGTGCGGAGACCCGTGCGGGGCGCCTGCACCAGTACAGCCATATTGCCCGGCTTGTGCTCGTTCCGGCGCATCTTGATATGCGCCGCCGGAATATCCGCCCAGGTAAAGACTTCGGACATGCACGGATCGAGGCGGCGCTCGACCATCAGCTTGTTCGCGGCTGCGGCCTGCTTCAAATGGGCGAAGTGGCTACCCTGAATGCGCTTCTGGTGCATCCAGACATAGCGTGCATCCATCGTCAGATTGTAGCCGGTGGTTCCGGCGCAGATCACCACCATGCCGCCCTTCTTCACGACGAAGGTCGAGACAGGGAATGTGGCTTCGCCCGGATGCTCGAAAACCATGTCGACATTCACGCCCTTGCCGGTGATGTCCCAGATCGCCTTGCCGAATTTGCGGACCTCGTTGAACCACTCCTTGTATTCGGATGTGTTCACGGTGGGCAGCTGCCCCCAGCAGTTGAAGTCTTTGCGGTTGATGACCCCTTTAGCTCCCAAACCCATGACGAAGTCACGCTTGTCCTCTTCCGAGATCACGCCGATCGCATTGGCGCCCGCAGTGTTGATCAACTGGATCGCGTAGGACCCAAGACCACCGGACGCGCCCCAGACCAGCACGTTCTGTCCCGGCTTCAGCTCGTGCGGATGATGACCGAAGAGCATCCGGTAGGCCGTGGCGAGCGTCAGCGTGTAGCAGGCGCTTTCTTCCCATGTCAGGTGCTTGGGCCGCTCCATGAGCTGCTGCGCCTGAACGGTGGTGAACTGCGCGAACGAGCCATCCGGTGTCTCGTAGCCCCAGATCCGCTGGCTGGGCGAGAACATCGGATCGCCGCCGTTGCAATCCTCGTCATCGCCGTCATCCTGGTTGCAGTGAATGACGACCTCGTCGCCGACCTTCCAGCGTTTGACCTTGTCGCCCACCGCCCAGACGATGCCCGACGCGTCAGAGCCGGCGATGTGATAGGGCGCACCATGCACGTCGAAAGGGCTGATCGGGATTCCGAGGCCGGCCCAGACGCCGTTATAATTCACGCCGGCGGCCATCACGAGCACGACCACCTCGTGGCTGTCGGGCTTTTTCACATCGACGACTTCAAGCTGAAAGGACTGATCCGGTTCACCGTGACGCTCGCGGCGGATCGCCCACGCGTGCATCTTCTCGGGGACGTGCCCCAGTGGAGGCATTTCACCAATCTCGTAGAGGTCTTTCACCGGAGCGGAATAGGTCGTCATCGCGTCTGCCTTCGTATCCAAAGCCATCTCAGCCTCCTATCAGAGCAGCGCTGCAACGCAGAATCGCAACGCCTTCACCAGAGGAGGTAGATCCCGTCACGCAACTTTGCAAACGAAAAAAACCAGAAATTGAAATTTTATGACTTTTTGGATTTTCCGTTACCGTTCGGCAAGGGTGCGGGAAATTCTGCAGCTGCATCGAAGTGCTGCCGGATGGAATTGGCATAATACGAGGCAAGAGCGTCATCTGCGATCCGGTAGACCTCGCCCTCCCGAGTCAGGATCTGGCGCAAGGTCAGGACATCCAACTCACGACGAAGGGCGCTTTCATCGTCAGGCGCGACCGCGTCGACCATTGCGGTCTTCGGAACGGATTTCAGCAAGTCGGCCATTTTCGCACCGATCTGCTGAACGGTTCCGGCGCCATCCAGATTGACCAGCGCGACGGCGACGAGCGGCGTGGTCAGAACCGGCACATTGGCCCGGATGTCGCCCGTCAGCCGGCGCGCCAGACGCTCGACCACGCGCCCGCCGCCTGCCGCCTCTTCCGCAAGCGAGACCGGGCATCCGAAAGTGACTGACGCCACGCCGAACCGACCGACCTTTCCCTGAATGCGCCTTCTCACATAGCGGATCGTGAAGCGGATTGCCTCGGGGGCAGAGGCCTTGAACCGATGGTTCGGGTCGCGGTCTGCAGCGACCAGGATGCGGTCCTCGACCACGCGGTCGTAGTTGAGCGAGACAGGCACGAACACAACGTCACGGCCCTCGGGATGCCAGCCCTCGACGATGTAGCTGAGAATGCCCAGCTTCGGCTCGCCTACCAGACCGTTCCGGCTGAGGCCGCCTTCGGGGAAGACAGCCTGTGTCACGCCCGCCTCCGTCGCGCGGCGCACATAGACCGACAGCACCTTCCGGTAGAGTTCGTTGCGCGAACGGCGGCGAATGAAATAAGCCCCCATGGCGCGGATCAACCGGGAAAGAGGCCAGACCCGCGCCCATTCGCCCACGGCGTAGCTGAGCGCCGATTGCGACGCGGCCAGGTAGGTCACCAGCACATAGTCGAAGTTCGAACGGTGATTCATGACGAAAACCACCGTCGCGTCGGGGTCGATACCTTCTAGTGCCTCTACGTCGATGCGGTGCAACCGCACCTCGAACAGCTTGGTGGACAGCCATTTCGACGCGCGTATTGCGAAACCGAAATACGCGCTCGCAGAGAAAGATGGCACGATCTCCCGGGCATAGTGGCGCGCTTTCTCGAAGGCGACGTCCTCGCGCACCTTCTGGTCGACCGAATAATGCTGAACAGCCCGGACCACGTCGGGGTCGTAAATCACCCGCTGAATCATGTCCTGACGGCGTAGAAGCTTGAAGGGCTGAATCGGCCGCTGAAGCCGCTCGTTCAGACGCGCGACGACCCTCTCGGCGCGCCGCCGGAAGAACCAGCGCACGGACGGAAACAGGAGATGCGTCGAGGCTGTGACCGCCGCGAAGAGCAGGATCAGGATGAGAAGCCAGAGCGGCAGGGAAACCGTTTGCGTCATGCCGTTCCGAGCGCGCGCCTAGTTGCGGGTCATGCAGGCCAAGGATGATCCAGTCGACAGAAAGAGAGCCCTTTGGCCTCTACCTTCCTGCAGCGCTGCATCAGCCTGAGCGATCATGTCCGGGGTCCCCTTCCTTCCGCACAGTGTCGCGTTGCGTGGCTGCCCTTGCAAGCACGGGATTCGCCGCAACGCAGCGAATTGACAACGCCATAAGATTTCGAATATCTGTCATTTCGTGAAATAAAATTACAGACGCGAAAGAGGGCCGCCCGCCATGTCGCAAGCGCAGAAAGATCGCCCCTGGCTGTTCCGGACCTATGCCGGACATTCGACCGCCAAAGCGTCGAATGCGCTCTATCGCGGCAACCTCGCCAAAGGGCAGACGGGCCTTTCCGTGGCTTTCGATCTGCCGACCCAGACCGGTTATGACAGCGACCACCGGCTTGCCCGCGGCGAGGTCGGCAAGGTGGGGGTGCCTATTGCGCATCTGGGCGACATGCGGACGCTTTTTGCGGATATCCCACTCGAACAGATGAACACGTCGATGACGATCAACGCGACAGCGCCCTGGCTTCTCGCGCTCTACGTCGCGGTAGCCGAGGAACAGGGCGCCGACATCTCGAAGCTTCAGGGAACTGTGCAGAACGACATCATCAAGGAGTACCTGTCGCGCGGCACCTACGTCTGCCCGCCCAAACCGTCGCTTCGGATGATCACCGATGTGGCCGCCTGGACCCGCTCGGAACTGCCCAAGTGGAACCCGATGAACGTCTGTTCCTATCACCTGCAAGAAGCGGGCGCGACGCCCGAGCAGGAGCTTGCCTTCGCGCTGGCCACCGCCACGGCCGTGCTGGACGACCTCAAGGGCAAGGTTGCGCCCGAGCATTTCCCCGCGATGGTCGGCCGTATCAGCTTCTTCGTGAACGCCGGCATCCGCTTCGTGACCGAGCTCTGCAAGATGCGCGCCTTCACCGAGCTCTGGGACGAGATCACAGCCGAGCGCTACGGCGTCGAAGACCCGAAATTCCGGCGCTTCCGCTACGGCGTGCAGGTCAATTCCCTGGGTCTCACCGAGCAGCAGCCGGAAAACAACGTCTACCGCATCCTGATCGAGATGCTGGCGGTCACGCTGTCGAAAAACGCCCGCGCTCGCGCTGTCCAGCTCCCCGCCTGGAACGAGGCGCTTGGCCTGCCCCGGCCATGGGACCAGCAGTGGTCGCTTCGGATGCAGCAGATCCTCGCCTTCGAGACCGACCTTCTGGAGTATGACGACCTGTTCGATGGCAATCCGGCGGTCGAGCGCAAGGTCTCGGCTCTCAAGGAAGGCGCCCGCGCCGAGCTGGCCCAGATTGACGCGATGGGCGGCGCGGTCGAGGCGATCGAATACATGAAACGACAGCTTGTCGAAGCCAACGCCGACCGCATCCAGCGGATCGAGGCCGGCGAAACGACGGTCGTCGGCGTCAACAGATACGAGACAGGGGAGCCCTCGCCCCTGACCTCGGGGCCGGACGCGATCATGGTGGCCGATGCTAAAGCGGAAGCCGACCAGGTCGCCCGGCTCGATGCGTGGCGCGCGGAGCGCGACGGGGCAGCGGTCAGGGCCGCGCTTGCCGATCTCCGCGCCGCCTGCGCCGAGGGTCGCAATATCATGGGGCCGTCCCTCGCCGCCGCCCGCGCCGGCGCGACGACCGGCGAATGGGGTGACGTGGTGCGCGGCGTTTTCGGTCAGTACCGTGCGCCCACCGGCGTGTCGTCGGCCCCGTCGAACCGGACCGAAGGTCTGGACGAACTGCGCGAGGCCGTCGACGCGGTCTCGGCAAGGCTGGGCGAGCGGCTGCGCTTTCTCATGGGCAAACCCGGCCTTGATGGTCATTCCAACGGCGCCGAACAGATCGCGGCGCGCGCGCGCGATGCGGGGATGGAGATCACCTACGAGGGCATTCGCCTGACACCCTCCGAAATCGTCGCTGCCGCGCGTGACGGGCGCGCGCATGTAATCGGGCTGTCGATCCTCTCGGGCTCGCACATCCCGCTGATCGAGGAGACGCTGGTCGAGATGCGCGCCGCCGGTCTCGAAAACGTGCCGCTTGTGGTGGGGGGGATCATCCCTGAAGACGACGCCGAGCGCCTCCGCGGCATGGGCGTGGCAGCGGTCTATACGCCCAAGGACTTCGAACTGAACCGTATCATGTTCGATATCGTGGCGCTGGCCGATCCCGCCGCCGTGGCTGCCGAATAGGTCGCCTGCAGAACAGGCGCAGTGCGGACACACTGACCTCCACAAGCTTCAGCCGGGCTGGAACTGTGCGGCGATCCGTGCGAGACGCTGGCCAATGACCGCTTCGCTTCAGATGCATCGCCCCGTGTCGGGCCGAATTACCCGCCCGGCCTGAACTCCGGGCCGGGAATTCCTGCTGCTGAAACATACGCGCGATCCGCGCACATCAAGGTCATCTCCATGTCACCTGACACACCCGTGCTGCACATGATGTGCGGCAAGATCGCCGCCGGAAAATCCACGCTTTCGGCAACACTCTCTCAGGCAGACAGGACCGTTCGCATCGCCGAGGACGACTGGCTTGCCGCGCTCTTCTCCGGCCAGCTTGCAAGCGGACAGGACTATCTGCGCTGCTCCGAACGCTTGCAGAAGATCATGGCACCCCATGTGTCAGAGCTTCTCAAGGCAGGCGTGTCGGTCGTACTCGACTTCCCGGCGAACACGCCGCAGCAGCGCGCCTGGATGCGAGATGTGATCGCGACAAGCGGAGCGCGGCATCAGATGCACGTGCTCGACGCGCCGGATGCGATATGCCTGGCACGCCTGAGTGCGCGAAACGCGTCGGGGCAACACGCCTTTACCGTCACCGATAAGATGTTCCACGCCTTCACCCGGAATTTCGCGCCGCCCGGCGCCGAGGAAGGATTCAACATCGTTCTGCACAAGGTGTCGGGATAGGTGGGCGGATCCTCCGTCCGGCCCTAGCGTGCGCCGAACGCCACCCAACCCTGACGCCAGCGAAGCACCGTCGTTACCGCGCATGCTGCGGCGAAAATGTAGGCGATCGTGGGGAAATGGGCCGGGAAAAGGCACATCAGGACGAGCACCACGATGGTCTCGAAGCCCTCGGTCAGCCCGCCCAAATAATATATGCCCTTGCGCGGGAAAGCCGCCGCCGTGTCGCCGCGCCGGCCCGCAACCGCCGCGAAGGCCAGAAAGGATGAACCGGTGCCGATGAAGGAGGTAATCAGGACCGCGGCGGCCAGCGCATTGTCCTGAGGATCGGCCAGAGCGAAGCCAAGCGGCACGAGCGCGTAGAAGGTGAAGTCCAACGCGATGTCCAGATACGCCCCCCGGTCGGTCGGCTTTGTCGCCCGCGCGACCGCACCGTCGAGACCGTCGCAAAGCCGGTTCAGAAGGATCAGAAGAAGCGCAATCGACCAGTACCCGAGGGCCAGCGCCGGAACGGCAAGCACACCGATGACGAAGCCGAGGATGGTGATACTGTCCGCCGTGGCGCCGAAAGACGCAGCCCTCCGCGCCAGCGGCTGCAGCAAACGCTGCGACATGGGCATAAGTGCTGCATCGAACATCTTGAGCGCAGTCTCCTGAGCGGTGGCTCCCTTCCTCTGATAGGCGACCGACCCGCCATGGGAAAGCGATATGACAGCCTCTCTCCGCCATGTGAACGAACGAGAGCACGGGTCGAGGGCCTCTCTTCCTCAGCCCCGCCGAAGGCGATAGTCTCGGGCGAACAGTCAGACGGAGCAGAGACATGACCATCCATATCGGCGCAAAACCCGGGGAGATCGCGGAGACGGTTCTTTTGCCGGGCGACCCCTATCGCGCGCGTTGGGCCGCCGAGACCTTCCTCAAAGGCGCCGAACTGGTGAACGAGGTGCGTGGCATGCTGGGCTTCACCGGCACCTGGCGCGGCAACCGCGTAACGATCCAGGGCTCGGGCATGGGGATGCCGTCGCTTTCGATCTACGCCAATGAGCTCATTCGCGACTATGGCGCGCAGACGCTGATCCGGATCGGCTCCTGCGGCGGCATGCAGGAGCGCGTGAAGGTGCGCGACGTCATCCTCGCGATGTCGGCCACCACGGTCTCGACACCTTCGCGCGGTATCTTCCGCGAGCTGAATTTCGCGCCCACCGCCGACTGGTCGCTTTTGTCCGCCGCCGCCCGCGCGGCAGAGGGCAAGGATGTCGGCGTCCATGTCGGCGGCATCTATTCCTCGGACGTCTTCTACGACGAGCGCCCGGACCTGAACGAGCAGATGACCCGCCACGGCATTCTCGGTGTGGAAATGGAAGCGGCCGAACTCTACATCCTCGCGGCCCGCTACCAGCGGCGCGCCCTTGCTGTTCTGACCGTGTCGGATCACCTCATCACGGGCGAGGCGCTGCCTTCCGATCAGCGCGAGAAAAGCTTTGGCGATATGGTCGAAATCGCCCTCGAAGCCGCCTTCTCGTAACGGGACCGATCCCGCGAGAGGCATTCTCATTATCGGCCCGGAAATATCCCGGGGAGCGCGAGGGGCAGAGCCCCTCGCTTCTGTCGGATGCGGCAGCATCCGACCACCGCGACCCGGCGCAGCCGGGGCGCAAATCCTGTCTCAAAGACCGTGCGACCGGTCGTAGGCGCTCGGCTCGGGCACAGACCAGCCCGCGGGCGGATCACCCTCCCAAATCTCGACCAGAAGCGGGTAGCAGGGCGCCACATCCGAGGAATGCTCGGACCCGCAATCGCCTCCGGGGCAGGCCGAGAGCGCGCCCAGAAGGTCGATCTCGGCAAAGAACGTCAGGCTGTCACCTGGGCGAACCGGCGAGGCCTTCATGAAATACTGACCGGTATCGCGGGTGAAACCGGTGCACATGAAAACGTTCAGCACGTCATGTATTTGGGCTTCGGCCTCCTCAGCGGACATCTGCCGCGCCCCGGCCAGCGCGCGTGTCAGGTTCGAGTGACAGCAATGGTGATAATCGCCGCCCCCCAGAAGGCGCCCGGTATAGGGATCGCAACGCGTGCCGATCACGTCATGGACACCGCCGCCATCGGCATCGAGCCCGTACCAGTCGAGCGTGTCGTCGATGATCGTCGCCATCGGCCTCAGCCGTGGAAAGACTGACCAGAGCCTGTCGCCGGTCGAGACATGGGTGCCGTGAAGCGCTCGCGTCTTGCCCGAATAGAAGCGCTCACTCAGGTCGTTTGCGTTCCAAAGGTTCAGGTCTCCCACCTGGGGCCCTTCGACCGAGATGATGCGGAACACAGCCCCCGCCGGCACGTGAAAGCTGGCGGCCTCACGCGGTTGGGCGATGACCTCCCCCGTCTTCCGGTAGCCCGCATAGGCTTCAAGATAGGCGGCGATATCGGCGCCCGGCAGGGTCTCGGTCGGGTAGCAGATCACCGCGGGCGCGGCACGGCGCGCATCGGCATCGGCGGGGGCTTCATGGGTCACGGGGCGCATTCTCCTTGATCTCTCTGGCGCGCTCGCGGACGGGCGTCTGCACAGCGCCGCGCATGCGGTAGTCTCTCCAACGGCGCCAAGCAGGCCGCGTATCCATGCCCGCGACGGCGATGCCGAGGGGGATCATCCAGAAGCCGAGCACCGGAAGGAAGCCCAGAAAACCGAAAACAATAAGCACAATCCCAATAGGCCAGCGCCAGCCAGGCGGCACCCGCCGCCGCACCGAAGCCCGCCCCTTTGCCATCAAAGGGACGAGCCTCGCGCGCATGCCTGTTTTCGGTGTCGTCTTCATGCTCAGCATCTAAGGCACCGGCAGGCGAGATCAAAGGCGCTCCCTAACCGGGTGTTTCAGCGTCGGGTGAAACCGGCGCACTCTTGCCGAGATTTCGGGGGAAGGGCCAGCGAAGGCCGGGCCGCGCCTCGCGCCATTCCTCGTTTCGTGTGGCGAACATGGTTCCGCCGAGGGCGAGGAACGACAGCGTCGAACCGGCGAGGAGCGCGTAATCCGTGCTTCTCAGGACCAGGAAAAGAACGCCATAGACCGCTGCCAGCACCAGACCGAGAACCCCCGCGCGCCGCCCGAAGCGCATCCCCTTCCAGGCGTAGGCCACGATCAAAAGGACAGTCGCCACCGAGGCAATGGCGTAGGCCGAACCGAAGCCCAGATGTTCGGCGTAGGAGACGAGGAGCAGGATGAAGACCGCCTGCGCCAGCCCGATCATCAGGAATTGCACCGGATGGGACGGTCTCGGCCCCGCGCGGTCGATCAGCAGAATGGTCAGGAAGGTCATCGCAACGAACAGGATGCCATAGCGCGACGCGCGCCATGCCTTCTGGTAGAAGTCGTTCGGTGTCAGGAAACGGACCTCCATGGTGGCGGTTTTGCGAGCAAGGCTGTCCGTCCACTCCCGCGACACTGCCGGAAGCCCGCGCGCCAGATGCGGCACGGTCCAATCCGCCGAAAACCCGTCCTCACGAACCTCCCGCGCGTCGGGCAGGAAGCTGCCGTCGAAACTCGGATCGGGCCAGTCGCTGTCGAGCGCGAACCGGGTCAGACGGCCCGTGGCAGTAACGCCAAAGCTCTGCGCCCCGTTCAGACCGAGGGTCATTGTGAACGCGTCTAGCGCGCGGGGATCGCCCACTTCGGCCACGATCCCGCTTGCCTCCGACGACGCGTGCACCGGCTCGAGGGCAAAGCTCTCGCTGCCGCTCACAAGCGTCGCTTCCCCCCGAAGACCCCGGCTTGCCCCCAGGTACGAGCGCACCTCGGCCGCCGGCCAGTTCGCGGTCTCACCGGGCGCCAGGACGTCGATTACAAGCTCCGGGTCGAAGTCGAACCCGATGTCCACGGAGGCGGAATAGACCGGCACCTCGAAGATGCCGCGCTGACGCGTCTGGCTGGTCATTGCCACCTGATAGTTCAGCGTCTCGGGATAGAGGTAGACTGGCGGTTTGGTGACGGTCTCGCGCTCTTCCACCATCTCGTACATGAGCCGGCCCTCGGCGTCGCGGCGCGACAAGCCTGTATCGGGGTCGGTTGCGATCTGGCGCTTTTCGCGGCGCAACTCTTCGGTCACGGGAATGACCAGCACCGGACCCGACAAAAGCTGAGACCCGCCCCATTCGCGGCTGATGTCAGCGACGGTCTCGTCACTGTAGCGCGCCCTTTCCCAGACCACGTCCGAGACGAGGCTCATCGGGATGTTCATGACAAGGACGAGAAAGGCGACGACGATAAATCTGAAGCCGGTAGATCGAAACATGAGGGCTTTCCTGCGTTGGGTGAGTGATCCCTCAGCCCTAGACGCAGCCACCCGCAAAGCGCGGTCAGCGGTTACGCAGTTTTCCCCGAGGCGTCGTGCAGAAAGCCGTCAGGCCGTACGGCGGCCGAGCCGCCTGAGCCCCCATTCGAGCACGGCAAGGATGCCGAGGGCCGCCACGGTCAATGCCAGTAGCACGTCCGGAAGCGCCGGATGCCATGGCCCCATCCAGACCGACGGGTAAAGAAGCGGCACCCACGGCAGCGTCATCAAGGCGGCGATGACGGGCCAGCCAAGCGGGAACCCACGGCGCAGTGCGCCCGCCGCGACCACGCCGATCACGAATAGACCGAGGATAAAGGCGTTCCGCCCGCCAAGCGCTTAGGCGGAAAAGACCATCGCCAGCATGCCCGCGCCCCCTGCCACTACGGTCACGGCGTAGGCGTTGTCACCGCTGTCCCGTCCCCTGATCCAGTCGATGAGGAAAAGAAGCAGGGCCGCAAGGGCGAGAACCTGCGGCGCATAGCCGACCGCCGTTGACACGTGCCGGTACGGCATGTCCGCCCCGCGCGTGTCGATCTGGGCATAAGGCGCATCCTTTATCTCTCCGAAGCGCATCCCCAGGAACGCGCCCTCGCCCGGTTTCGGCTTGCGGCGGAATTCGTTCCCCCGCACGGCGCGCTCGTAGAACAGGTCGCGATCCATGTCGTAGACCGCACTGAAATCAAAGGCGCTTTGCTCGAAAGATACGGGCTGAATACCCTGAAACTTTTCCAGACCCAGTTCCGAGGTCAGCGTCACCTGTGTCCGCCAGCCTATGGGCGTGATCGTGAAATTCCCCCAACCTGTGACCGAGTATCTGACCGTAGACCATTCGGCGAGGTCACGCGGAGCGCGCGCGGTGAACTCGAGGCGATGCTGGCCGGTCTGGGTTTTCTGGAACCGGGTTTCGCGGCCATCGGCCTCAAGAGTGACATGCCCCTGCAATATCTTGGGCATTCCGACACGGACCCTGATCCGCGCCTCGCGCCAATTCAGCGTCTCGCCGTCGGACAGAAAGCTATCCCACTCCAATGGCTCGAAGCGCATGCGGATCGACACATCGGACTGGTGATAGGGAATTTCGAACCCGCCGTCCGACACGGTGCGGCGCGTCTGGTCGATCTCTACGAGGGCCTCCGCCGGAGCGAGGAGGATCTGGCCCCGTCCGCCGACAACTGGGATGACCAGTTCGGGACGGAACGTGCCCGGATGTTGCCCCACGGACTGCCCCAGATCAAAGCGCAAAGCGCTGAACGCGTCGGAACGCTCGCGAATATGGTTCGCCAGCGGCTCCAGAAAGGGCGCGGCGATCATGATGGTCAGCAAGAGCAGGAACAGCCTGCCGAAAGAGGGGCGTTTCGACGTCATGCGCCGCAGTCTTTCGCGCGATTACGGCCACAAGAAGGCGTCAGAGCCCGGTCATCCCGTCCCGTTCAGGGTCGCGGCAGACCAGCGGTTCCTTTTCAGACACGACCCTTTCGCTGCAATAGGCGCAGACCCAGTCGCCCGCCGCGCGGTCCTGCCGCCAGCGGCAGTTGCGCGTCAGCGTGGTCATCCGGCGTTTCCAGACCATATAGGCAAAAACGCCGAACCCCAGAATGAACAGAAGAAAGGCCACGAAGGATCAGACGATCCGTTCCACCATCATCTTCTTGATCTCGGCAATCGCCTTGGCCGGGTTTAGCCCTTTGGGGCAGGTCTTGGCGCAGTTCATGATCGTGTGGCACCGATAGAGTTTGAACGGGTCTTCCAGCTCGTCCAGCCGCTGGCCGGTGGCCTCGTCCCGGCTGTCGATGATCCAGCGATAGGCATGAAGAAGCGCGGCCGGCCCGAGATACCGGTCGCCATTCCACCAGTAGGACGGGCAAGACGTCGAGCAGGAAGCGCACATGACGCATTCATAGAGCCCGTCCAGTTTCTTGCGGTCCTCGATGGACTGACGCCATTCCTTCTGAGGCCGGTTCGTCTTGGTCTCGAGCCAGGGCATGATCGACGCGTGCTGCGCGTAGAAATGGGTCAGGTCGGGGATCAGGTCCTTGATGACCGGCATATGCGGCAAAGGGTAGATCTTGATGTCGCCCTTGATCTCGTCGAGGCCATAGATGCAGGCCAGCGTATTGATGCCGTCGATATTCATCGCACAGGAGCCGCAGATGCCTTCCCGGCAGGACCGGCGGAAGGTCAAGGTCGGGTCGATCTCGTTCTTGATCTTGATGAGCGCGTCCAGAACCATCGGCCCGCAGGTGTCCATATCGACGAAATAGGTGTCGACGCGCGGGTTCTCTCCGTCATCCGGGTTCCAGCGATAGATCTGCACCTTGCGCAGGTTCGTGGCGCCTTCGGGCTTGGGCCAGGTCTTACCCGTACGGATCGTGGAGTTCTTGGGAAGGGTCAGTTGGACCATGAGACAAACCTCCGTCTGCATTTTCTGGCGGCGCGGTCGGCCTTGTAAGGCCTGCCTCCCGCGTGCCGCTGAAGTTCCGGGCCACTCAGGAGCCCGATATGTTTCGTATCCCGCCGCATCAGCGGATCATCCCGGTCGCGATGGCAAGTGCTGCCCCTTCGCGCACCAGACACTCGATCGTCGCGGGCCGCTGCACGATGTCGGCCACAACCTCGACCGTGGACGCGG
This sequence comes from Kangsaoukella pontilimi, assembly GCF_009830125.1. Classification (GTDB taxonomy): domain Bacteria; phylum Pseudomonadota; class Alphaproteobacteria; order Rhodobacterales; family Rhodobacteraceae; genus Kangsaoukella; species Kangsaoukella pontilimi. The sequence continues at coordinate 85,063 of NZ_WUPT01000004.1, forward strand.
TCGGCCCGGTCACGGCATCGGCGGCGAGGACAAGGATCTCCCGGCTCGACGCATTGTCGATCACGCAGTCGGTAGCACCCTCCAACGGAACGCCGGGGAAGCGTTCGGCCAGAACCGGGCGAACGGCTTGTTTCGCGGCATCCCGGGCCAGCTGATCCTGAGACGCCTGCGTGCAGGCGGTGAGGGTCAGCAGAATGGCGGCAAACGCGAAAGTTCTCATGCCCGGTGTTCCTTTCGAATAACGAGTTTCAGCCCGGACCAGACCGTATCGACCGCGCAGACCTTCACATCTACAAGCACATCCGCCAGAGCGCTTTTGCGGATGACATCTTCGGTGACATCTGTAGGCACCTTGGACGCCTTCTTGGGCCAGCTCATCCAGATCATCCCGTCAGGCGCAATCCTGTCTCGAAGCGCGGGCGTTGCGGCGTCGACCGTCGCGGCGCTGTCGGTGAAGAGATGCACATAATCGAGGTCTCGCCCTATGATCTCGGTCCAGTCCCCAACGCTTTCAACCGACCGATAGGCGCGCGCCCTGAGCAGGTCGGCCAGATGCGCCGGGAGGCCCGAAAAGGCCACCGCCTGACCGTCTTTCAGGCCCAGCTTCTTCGGCAGAGGCGTGCCGGAATATCCCGTTGCGGCCACCATCAGGGCTCAAGCACCAGCGGTCGGATCGGCCCCTGACCCGACTTCTGACGCACGCATTGGTCATAGACCTCGTATGGATCGCGGCCGTAAAGATAGTCGGACGTTATGCCCACCTCGAAACCGCCACGCACCTTGCCGTCGGAATTGATTCCGACACCGACTTCACCCGTGGGGCCCGTCGCGGCGCGTGCGCGCTCTTCGCACATGCGGGCCGCAGCCTCGGGCGAGACCGGACCGCAGGCGGCGAGCAGCGCCGCCGCGAGGGGTATCGCGGCGAGCGATCTCAATAGACGCGTGCCTTGGGTGCGATCTTCTTGAGATCGATACCGCCAGCTTCGGCGTCGCTGAGCGGGTCCAGATGCACCGGGCGATAGTCCAGTTCGACCTTGCCGTTGACCCATGCCAGCGAGTGCTTGCGCCAGGTTTCGTCGTCACGGTCGGGATAGTCCTCATGCGCATGGGCGCCCCGGCTTTCCTTGCGCGCCTCGGCGCTGACGACCGTGGCCAGCGCGTTGGGCAGAAGGTTGGTCAGCTCGAGCGTTTCCATCAGGTCCGAGTTCCAGACCATCGAACGGTCGGTGACGCTGATGTCGTCCAGCTTGGCGGCGACGGCGTACATCTTCTCGACACCTTCGGCGAGCGTCTTGTCCGTACGGAACACAGCCGCGTCGGCCTGCATCGTCTTCTGCATCTCAAGGCGCAGCTCCGCCGTGGCGACGTTGCCCTTGGCGTGGCGCAGCCCGTCGAACCGGTCGAGCGCCTTGTCGATGCTGGCGGTGTTCAGCGTCGGATTGGGCGCGTTCGGGTCCACGACCTGCCCGGCCTTGATCGCGGCCGCGCGGCCGAAGACCACAAGGTCGATCAGGCTGTTCGAGCCAAGACGGTTCGCACCGTGAACGCTTGCGCAACCGGCTTCGCCTACGGCCATAAGGCCCGGCGCGATCCGGTCGGGATCGTCCTGGGTCGGGTTCAGAACCTCGCCCCAGTAGTTCGTCGGAATACCGCCCATGTTGTAGTGCACCGTCGGCAGAACCGGGATCGGCTCCTTCGTGACGTCGACACCGGCGAAGATGCGCGCGCTCTCCGAGATACCCGGCAGGCGTTCGGCAAGAGTCGCGGGCGGCAGGTGGTTCAGGTGCAGATGGATGTGATCACCGTCCGCACCGACGCCCCGGCCTTCACGGATTTCCATGGTCATGCAGCGCGAGACGACGTCACGGCTGGCAAGGTCCTTGTAGGTGGGCGCGTAGCGCTCCATGAAGCGCTCGCCTTCGGAGTTGGTCAGGTAACCGCCCTCGCCCCGCGCACCTTCCGTGATGAGGCAGCCGGCGCCATAGATGCCGGTCGGGTGGAACTGAACGAACTCCATGTCCTGAAGCGGCAGACCCGCGCGAGCCACCATGCCGCCACCGTCGCCGGTGCAGGTATGGGCGGACGTCGCCGAGAAATAGGCCCGGCCATAGCCGCCGGTGGCCAGAACCGTCATCTTGGCGTTGAAGACATGAAGCGAGCCGTCTTCGAGGTTCCACGCCAGTACGCCCTGGCACTGGCCGTCCTCGGACATGATGAGGTCGATCGCGAAATACTCGATATAGAATTCCGCGTTGTTCTTCAGCGACTGTCCATAGAGCGTGTGCAGGATGGCGTGGCCGGTGCGGTCGGCTGCGGCGCAGGTGCGCTGCACCGGGGGGCCTTCACCGAACTCGGTGGTGTGGCCGCCGAAGGGACGCTGATAGATCTTGCCCTCTTCCGTCCGGCTGAACGGCACGCCGTAGTGCTCAAGCTCGTAGACCGCTTTGGGTGCCTCTCGGGCGAGGTACTCCATCGCGTCCGTATCACCCAGCCAGTCCGACCCCTTGACCGTGTCGTACATATGCCACTGCCAGTGGTCCGGCCCCATGTTGCCCAGCGACGCCGCGATGCCGCCTTGGGCCGCAACCGTATGCGAGCGGGTCGGGAACACCTTGGTGATGCACGCCGTGCGCAGACCCTGCTCGGCCATGCCGAGGGTTGCGCGCAGGCCGGACCCGCCGGCGCCGACGACGATGCAGTCGTATTCGTGTGTTTCGTATTCGTAAGCGGCCATGAGCCCCCCTCAGAGTGCGATCTTGGCGATGGCGAACAGGGCCGTCGCGGCCGCGCCATAGCTGAGACAAATCATCAAGATGATAGCGATTTTCCGGGCCAGACCGTGGACGTAATCCTCGATCAGCACCTGCACGCCGCTCTTGAAATGCATGAAGCCCACCGCCAGCGTCAGCGCTGCCACGATGGCCGGGAAGGGCCGCGAGAAATAGGCGACGACCGCATCATGCGGCTCGCCCAGCATCGGCCCAAAGGTGAAAACGAAAAGCGGGGTCAGGATCAGGAGCGCAACCGACGACTTGGTCATTGCCCAGTGATGCTCGGTCCCCTCGCGGGCCGAGCCCATGCCGACGGCGCGCTTCAGATCGGTCAGATATGCCATGCGAGAGCCCTCCTCAGACCGCGACGAGCGTGATCAGCGTCAGCACGAGCGACCCGCCGATGACCGCAAGACCGAGCTTTTCGGCAACTGGCACTTCAAGTCCGCGCCCCGTGTCCCAAATAAGGTGCCGGACGCCAGCCAGTGCGTGGTACCAGAGCGCCCAGACCGACAGCGCCATGACGAGATCACCGAACCAGGACGTGATGACCGCATCGGCGGTGGCGAAGGCCTCGGGTCCGGTTGCAGCCGCCAAAAACCACCAGACGATCAGAAGTGCCGCGACCAAAAGGGCATTGCCCGTGATACGCGTCAGGATCGAAGTCATCGAGGTCAGTTGCGGGCGGTAAATCGTCAGATGCGGCGAGAGGGGGCGGTTGCCCCTATTCACATCGGCCATGTGTTTTCCCTTCCGTTGCTTGCCTAATGAATAACGGTTTTTCGGGAAGTGTCACGCCATCAGGGCGCGGCGTTTTGCCTTTTAACGCTCACAATCGAAGGAAATTTCCCTAATGTGATCACACATTGGAAAACAGTGATCACAAATACTGAAACGACTCGGGGCCGCCCATCTGGACGGCCCCGGCACGAGGGAATTTGGCTTATCAGGCCTTGTTGCCACGAAGCGCGAAGAACAGACCCGTGGCAAGAAGCAGCGTCTGGAACTCCATGCCGCCGAAGGGATGGCTTTCAGAAGGCATGTTGCTCCACTGGCCCCAGTGGACGAGGTAGATCGCGCCGACCATCGTCACGGCGATCGCAACGCCCGAGAGGCGGCTCGTCAGATCACCGATGGCGTTCGGGATGAAACGCCCGGCGATGATGCCGGCACCGGCGGCGATTTCGGCAAGGGCGACCAGTAGCCAGAGAGCGTAGGGCAGCCCCATCCACTCGGCGCCTGCAGCGATGTTCGGAAACTTGTCGAGGCCGTGGTAGATGAACGTGCCGGCCAGAGACAGGCGGATCAGGATATCGGCGCCGCCCACGGTGGGCAGGCTGAGCGCGGTCGAGTTCGTGGAATTGGTGGTCGTGGTGGTCATTATAAGTGCTCCGTCAGAAGTGATCTGACGAGCCAGATATTTCCGCACCTAAAATCAGTCAAAGCGCAGATTATGCGCGCAAACGCACATTAAGTCGGTATCAGCACCCAGTAGTCGAGGTCCAGCAACACGCCGTCAGCGTATTTGCCGTCTTCGCCCCTGAGTGAGCAGGCCGGAGCCCCGGCCTTCTGAGCAACCAGCCTCAGCCTCAGCGCTCCGACGGATGGCACAGCTGTCTCGGCCTTGTCCAGAACCTCGGACCAGGCGGTGACGGTGTCGCCCGCGAAACAGGGCGAGACATGCGCGCCGCCATTCAAAGCGGCAATGATCTGCGCATTGGCCAGCCCGTTAAAGGACAGCGCCCGCGCAAGGCTGATCACGTGCCCGCCATAGATCAGGCGGCGGCCGTCCTCGCGGTTGGTGGCGTCGAAATGGACCTTGGCCGTGTTCTGCCAGAGGCGCGTCGCCATCATGTGCTCGGCTTCCTCGATGGTGACCCGGTCGACATGATCGATCCGTTCTCCGATCCCGTAGTCTCCCCAGCGATGCGGCTCGCCCGCCAACGTGAAATCGTAGGCCGCGAAGTCCAGCCCCTCGGGCACCACCAGAGCCGCTGGCGCGACGACATCGGGCAGGTCCGGCACAACGGTTTCGGGGGCGGGCGCCTCGGGGTCACGCTTGCGCACCATGACCCAACGTACGTAATCCAGAACCTCTTCGCCGCGCTGGTTACGGCCCGTCGTCCGCACCCAGACCACGCCGTTCTTGCCGCTTGAGTTCTGCTTCAGCCCGATCACGCGCGACTGCGCCGTCAGGCTGTCGCCGGGATAAACCGGTCGCAGCCACCGGCCATCGGCGTAGCCCAGATTGGCCACGGCGTTCAGCGAGATGTCAGGCACCGTCTTGCCGAAGACGGTGTGGAACACGATCAGATCGTCAATGGGGCCGGACAGACCGCAGTCACGGGCAAATGCCTCGCACGAATGCAGTGCGTGGCGCGCGGGATAAAGCGCGTGATAGAGCGCCTTCTCGCCGCCGGCGAGCGTGCGCGGCACGGCGTGCTCGATCACCTCTCCGACGGTGTAGTCCTCGAAGAAGCGGCCCGGATTGGTCTTCACATCATCCTCCGAACGGGAAATAGCCCAGCCAGGTGTGGATGCCCGCGATCACCCCGTAGATCACGAGCGAAATGATCGCGAGGCGCATATCGCCCATGGCGCTGCCGCCGTCGAAGGGGACGTAGGAATGCGCTGCGCGGTTGATCAGCGGCATCTCGATCAGTGCCCAGACGGCGATCCAGCCGAAAAGCACGATGGACGCCGTGTCTCCGTTGACCAGAAGATGCGCCACCGCCCAGATCACCGTGCCCCAGAGCATCGGGTGGCGGAAATACCGGCGGAGACGGCTTTTCGAGTTTCCGAGACCAAAAAGCGCGACCGCAACCAGCATGAGCAGATTGTTGATGCCGGTGGTGGCGGGCGAGCGGCCCCAGAGGAATTCGGTTTCCGCCCCGCGGTAGCCGATGACCATCAGGACAACTGATAAGAGCAAAACGACCGCAAAAAGGCCCTTGGACGCGTCGCCCATCCTGTCCTGAAGCGCCTGTCTTGGACCCGGTGCGATCCGCTTGAATAGATGAGCCACCGTCCAGAGGATCAGCCCGAGAATAAGAAGTGTCATGACGTCTCCCTTGCCCGGATGGCGCCGGCGCGGGCGAGCGTCTTTCGGGCGGTCTCAATATGCAGGTTCTCGACGATCTTGCCGTCGACAACGGCCACACCTTCGCCTCGCCGGACGGCCTCGTCAAAGGCCTCGATCTGCTTTTCCGCCAGTGCGACTTCTTCGTCACCGGGCGCGAACACGGAATTGGCGATCTCGATCTGAGCCGGATGGATCAGCGTCTTCCCGTCCATACCCCAGGCGCGGCCCTGAACGCATTCGGCGGCCAGACCTTCGGCATCCTTGAAGGCGTTGTAAACTCCATCGACACAGACGATCCCTGCCGCCCGCGCCGCCGCAAGGCAAAGCTGTATGGTCGTCAGCATCGGAGAACGGTCCCCGCCGGTTGCGCAGCCCAGTTCCTTGGCGAGGTCGTTTGTGCCGAGGACAAAGCCCGCGACAGCGGTGTGGTCGGCTATTGCAAGTGCATTCAGCGCGCCCCGTGGCGTCTCCATCATGCACCAGAGCGGTTTGCCCGGGACAAGGGCCGCAAGGGCATCGACCAGCCCGGGGCTATCGACCTTGGGCAGAAGCACGCCGTCACAGTCCATCCCGGCGACCGCTTCGGCATCGTCGCGGCCCCAGTCGGTATCGAGCCCGTTGATCCGGACGATTCGCTGTCGGTGACCATAGCCGCCGATCCGCAGCTCTTCCGCCAAGGCTGCGCGTGCCGCCGGTTTCTCATCGGGTGACACGGCATCTTCGAGGTCAAAGATGATGGCGTCGGCATCCAGACCGCGTGCCTTGTCCATCGCGCGCGCTCGCGAGGCGGGAATGTAAAGCACTGACCGGTAAAGAGCTTCCGCAGCCATGATTCGATCCTCTCGCAAGATTCTTGCGCGAAACTGCACCGCAGCGCAGCAATCCGCAAGGGAATTCGCTGCGCTGCGGCAAGAGCGCCGCGACTGCACATGACGACCGTTCGGCGCGTTAACCAGATTTTCCGGTTTCACGGCGCAGTCTGATCCCGCCTTCTCAAACGGGCCGGAAACCGGCCGGAAAGGACCAGAATGTCGATCAGAACGCTCGCACTTGCCGCCGCCGCAGCCCTCGCTCTGCCTCAGGCTGCTGCCGCCCAACAGAACTGCGGCCCCCGTGTCGCCGTCATGGAACGGCTTCAGAACCACTATGGCGAGACGCGTCAGTCCATCGGAATGGCGGCCCAAAACCGCGTAGTCGAGGTATTCGCGTCGGGCGAAACCGGGACGTGGACGATCACCGTGACTCTGCCGAACGGGATGATGTGCCTTGTCGCCAGCGGCCAGTCCTTCGAGACGCTGAGCGAGGCGCCAAAGCCCGCCGGCAAGCCCAGCTAGGTCAGCGCGTCCCAGATCAGCTTCGTCCCCGTTGTGACGAGCAGGATGTAAGTGACCGCGAAAAAGGCGCGCTCCGGAATTGAGCGGTGCGCGACGACGCCAAGCCAGACGCCGACCACCGCAGCGGGGATCAGGAAAAGCCCCGCGCGCAGCGTCTCGACGGTGATCATGCCGAGGATGCCGTAGGGTACCGCCTTGGCAAGATTGATGACCCAGAAAACGATGACCGTCGTAGCCTGATACTCGGTCTTTCCCATGCCTTTCGATAGCAGATAGACCGTTGCGGGCGGGCCGCCGGCATGGCTGACGAAGCTGGTGAACCCGGCCGCCACGCCCGCCACCAGCCCGGCCATGGGGCCGCCGTCCTTGGACAATCGCAGATTTGTGCCGAGGAGCTTGAACAGAACGAAACCAATGGCAATCGCACCGATTAGGACGCGGATCGTATCCTCGTCGACCGCCGACCAGAAGGCTGCGCCCAGCGCGACGCCGGGTAACCCGCCGAGGATCAGAAGCCGGGTGGCGCCTGCGTCCCACTGCCGCCAATAGGGCCTGAGCGTCAGCACGTCCATCAGCATCAAGAGCGGCAGCATCAGCCCGATCGCCTGTTCGGGCTCGAGGATCAGCGCGAGGAACGGCGCTGCCGCGAATGCCGCGCCCGAGCCGAACCCCGCTTTCGAGATCCCTGCAAAGATGACGGCCGGCACGGCCATCGCGAAGAAGAGCGGATCGAGTGTCACATGCTGCCGGTTTCTTGTCCTTGCCCCGTCATAGCCCGCGCCCCAGCCCTGCGGAAGTGCGCGATGCCCGACAGCCTCTCTTGCCAGTCCGGGCGCTGACCGCTAGGCATCGCACCGGAACGAATGTGGACAACGGATCGGAGACATATCTCATGGCCAGACCCAAGATCGCGCTGATCGGCGCAGGTCAGATTGGCGGCACGCTCGCTCACCTTGCCGCGCTGAAGGAACTCGGGGACGTCGTCCTGTTCGACATTGCCGAGGGTACCCCGCAGGGCAAGGCGCTCGACATCGCCGAGGCCGGCCCGTCGGAAGGTTTCGACGCCAGCCTCAAGGGCACCACGGATTACGCCGATATCGCGGGTGCAGATGTGTGCATCGTCACCGCCGGTGTGCCGCGCAAGCCCGGCATGAGCCGCGATGACCTTCTTGGAATCAACCTGAAGGTCATGAAATCGGTCGGCGAAGGCATCAAGACCCACGCGCCGAATGCCTTCGTGATCTGCATCACCAACCCGCTCGACGCGATGGTCTGGGCGCTCCGCGAATATTCCGGCCTGCCGCACAACATGGTCTGCGGCATGGCGGGCGTTCTGGACTCCGCCCGCTTCCGCCACTTCCTCAGCCTCGAATTCGAAGTGTCGATGAAGGACGTCACCGCCTTCGTCCTCGGCGGCCATGGCGACACGATGGTGCCGTCGGTGCGCTATTCCACGGTGGCCGGCATCCCGCTGCCCGATCTGGTCGAGATGGGCTGGACCACGCAGGAGAAGCTTGACGCGATCGTTCAGCGCACCCGTGATGGCGGCGCCGAAATCGTCGGCCTTCTGGGCAACGGTTCGGCATATTACGCACCGGCAACCAGCGCCATCGAGATGGCCGAGGCCTATCTCAAGGATCAGAAGCGCGTTTTGCCCTGTGCGGCGAATGTCGACGGCGCCTATGGGCTGAAGGGCATGTACGTGGGCGTGCCCACCGTAATCGGCGCCGGCGGCATCGAGCGCGTCATCGAAATCAGCCTTTCGAAGGACGAAAAGGCCATGTTCGAGAAATCCGTGGATGCGGTGAAGGGCCTGGTTGAGGCCTGCAAGGGGATCGACGGCGGCCTCGGCTGATGATCCCCCTGTTCCAGAGATAACTCGCCTTCTGAATGGCCCGCGCTCGAGCATCCTCGGCGCGGGCTTTTTCGTCTTATCGCCTCAGCATCGGCCTACTGTTTTCTCAGTTCCTGAGTATCCGAGTGCAGATACCCGTCGGCACCCGTCGCGGAAATAGGTCGGAGGACATGGTGCGCCTGGTTTCTCCCGCAAGCTTAGGCGAATACCAAAACATTCAAAGAATCAAAGCTGGAGGCGTCCGCGTACGCTTTGTGATCACACTTTTTTTGACTGTGATCACAAAAAGCGATTTTTCGCACCCTTTGGTCGCAGTGAGATGCTTTTCCCTTTGTTCACAGCAGTTGAACATGCGATGCGGTCTTTAACGACTGAACGAAAAGGGGACCGGACGTGAATATTCATGAATACCAGGCCAAGGCACTCTTGCGCGATTATGGCGCGCCGGTGTCCGACGGACGGGCGGTACTCCGCGCCGAAGAAGCCAAGACCGCCGCAGGGGGTCTGGATGGTCCGCTCTGGGTGGTGAAGGCACAGATTCACGCAGGCGGTCGCGGCAAGGGAAGTTTCAAGGAGGCCGATGCGGGCGATGCCGGCGGCGTCAGGCTTGCCAAGTCGGTCGAAGAAGCCGCCGACGAGGCCAAGAAGATGCTGGGCCGCACGCTGGTGACCAAGCAGACCGGCCCCGCAGGCAAGCAGGTCAACCGTATCTACATCGAAGACGGCTCGGGCATCGAAACCGAAATGTACCTCGCCCTTCTGGTCGACCGTCAGACGAGCCGCATCTCCTTCGTCGCCTCGACGGAAGGCGGCATGGACATCGAAGAGGTTGCCGAGAAGACGCCAGAGAAGATTCTGTCCTTCAGCGTCGACCCCGCCACCGGGTACCAGCCGTTCCACGGCCGCCGCATTGCCTTTTCGCTCGGTCTCGAAGGGCCGCAGATCAAGCAATGCGTTCAACTCATGGGCACGCTCTACAAGCTCTTCGTGGACAAGGACATGGAGATGCTCGAGATCAACCCGCTGATCGTGACCGACAAGGGCGATCTGAAATGCCTCGACGCCAAGATGGGCTTCGACGGCAACGCGCTCTACCGTCATCCCGACATCATCGCGCTGCGTGACGAGACCGAGGAAGACCCCAAGGAACTCGCCGCGTCGAAATTCGACCTGAATTACATCGCGCTCGATGGTGAGATCGGTTGCATGGTGAACGGCGCGGGTCTGGCCATGGCGACGATGGACATCATCAAGCTCTATGGTGCCGAGCCTGCGAACTTCCTTGATGTTGGCGGTGGTGCCACCAAGGAAAAAGTCACCGAGGCGTTCAAGATCATTACGTCGGACCCGAACGTCAAAGGCATCCTTGTCAACATCTTCGGCGGCATCATGCGCTGCGACGTCATCGCCGAGGGCGTGGTCGCGGCGGTGAAGGAAGTAGGCCTCAAGGTGCCGCTGGTCGTGCGCCTCGAAGGCACCAACGTCGAAAAGGGCAAGGACATCATCAACAACTCGGGTCTGGATGTCATCGCGGCGGACGATCTGAAGGACGGCGCGCAGAAGATCGTCAAAGCGGTGAAGGGGTAACAGACATGGCCGTACTCGTAGACAAAGACACAAAGGTCATCTGTCAGGGCTTTACCGGCTCTCAGGGCACCTTTCACTCGGAACAGGCGATTGCCTATGGCACGCAGATGGTCGGCGGGGTTACCCCCGGCAAGGGCGGGCAGTCGCATCTCGAACTGCCGGTCTTCAACTCCTGCCACGAAGCCGTGGCGGCGACCGGCGCGAATGCCTCGGTGATCTACGTGCCGCCCCCGTTTGCGGCGGATTCGATCCTGGAAGCCATCGACGCCGAGATTCCGCTCGTCGTCTGCATCACCGAGGGCATTCCGGTCCTCGACATGATGAAGGTGAAGCGCGCGCTCGAGACATCATCCACCACGCTCATCGGCCCGAACTGCCCTGGCGTCATCACGCCGGACGCCTGCAAGATCGGCATCATGCCGGGCCATATCCACAAGCGCGGCTCCGTTGGTGTCGTCAGCCGTTCCGGCACGCTGACCTACGAGGCGGTCAAGCAGACCACGGATGTGGGCCTTGGACAGTCGACCTGCGTCGGCATCGGCGGCGACCCGATCAAGGGGACCGAGCATATCGACGTGCTGGAATGGTTCCTCGCCGATGACGAGACGCAGTCGATCATCATGATCGGCGAGATCGGCGGTTCGGCCGAAGAAGAGGCCGCGCAATTCCTGAAGGACGAGGCCAAACGCGGACGGTCGAAACCGACCGCTGGCTTCATTGCCGGCCGCACGGCGCCTCCGGGCCGCCGCATGGGCCACGCTGGCGCGATCGTCGCCGGTGGCAAGGGCGGTGCCGAGGACAAGATCGAAGCCATGCGCTCGGCCGGTATCGTCGTGGCCGAAAGCCCGGCGGGTCTGGGCGAGGCCGTTCTGGAGGCGATTGGTTAGGACCTGTCAAGGCGCGCGGACATTAACCGTCCGCGCGTCTTTCCGGCTCCGATGGCCTGGTAAATCGACATACGGGAGTGAATGACATGACCGACCAATCCCCCAACGACATCTTCAAGGCGTCGTCTTTCCTGCAAGGCCACAATGCCGAGTATATCGAACAGCTTTATGCGCGATATGCCAACGACCCGAACGCGGTCGACGAAGGCTGGCAGGAGTTCTTCCGCCAGTTGGGCGACAGCGACATGGACGCCAAGCGCGAAGCCGAGGGCCCAAGCTGGGCGCGCGCCGACTGGCCGCCGGCCCCCGCGGACGAGCTGACGGCAGCTCTGGACGGACAGTGGGGCGATCTGGGCGCCAAGGCTCAGGCGACGGCGGCCGACAAGATCGCCGGCAAGGCCAAGGCGATGGGCGTTTCGGTCACCGACGATCAGATCAAGCGGGCCGTGCTGGATTCGATCCGGGCGCTCATGCTGATCCGCGCCTACCGTATCCGCGGCCATCTGGTGGCCGATCTCGACCCGCTTGGAATGCGCGACCAGACGCCCCATCCCGAGCTCGACCCTAAGAGCTACGGCTTCACCGATGCCGACATGGACCGGCCGATCTTCATCGACAACGTGCTGGGCCTTCAGACCGCGTCGCTGCGCCAGATCCTCGAAATCGTGAAGCGGACCTATTGCGGCACCTTCGCGCTGCAGTACATGCACATCTCGAACCCCGAAGAGGCCGCGTGGCTGAAAGAGCGGATCGAGGGCTATGGCAAGGAAATCGCCTTCACGCGCGAAGGCCGGAAAGCGATCCTGAACAAGCTGGTCGAGGCCGAAGGTTTCGAGAAGTTCCTCCATGTCAAATACATGGGCACCAAGCGCTTCGGCCTTGATGGGGGCGAGGCACTGATCCCCGCAATGGAGCAGATCATCAAGCGCGGCGGTGCGTTGGGCGTCAAGGACATCGTCATCGGCATGCCGCACCGGGGACGTCTGAGCGTCCTGGCGAACGTGATGGGCAAGCCCTACAAGGCGATCTTCAACGAATTTCAGGGCGGCAGCTTCAAGCCCGAAGACGTCGATGGCTCGGGCGATGTGAAATATCACCTCGGCGCTTCGTCGGATCGGGAGTTCGACGGAAACAGCGTACACCTGAGCCTGACCGCGAACCCCTCGCACCTCGAAGCGGTGAACCCTGTTGTTCTGGGCAAGACACGCGCCAAGCAGGATCAGGTGCATGACAGCGAAAGGACGGCTGTTCTTCCGATCCTGCTCCATGGCGACGCCGCCTTCGCGGGACAGGGCGTGGTGGCGGAATGCTTCGGCCTGTCGGGCCTTCGCGGCCACAAGACCGGCGGCACGATCCATATCGTCGTGAACAACCAGATCGGCTTCACGACCGCGCCCCACTTCTCGCGGTCGTCGCCCTATCCCACGGATATCGCTCTGATGGTCGAGGCGCCGATTTTCCACGTGAATGGCGACGATCCCGAAGCGGTGGTCCACGCCGCGAAGGTCGCTACCGAGTTCCGGCAGAAGTTCGGCAAGGACGCCGTCATCGACATCTTCTGCTATCGCCGCTTCGGTCACAACGAAGGCGACGAGCCGATGTTCACCAACCCGGTGATGTACAAGCGGATCAAAGGCCACAAGACGACGCTCAGCCTTTACACCGAACGTCTCGTCAAGGACGGGTTGATCCCCGAGGGCGAGATCGAGGACATGAAGGCGGGCTTTCAGGCCCATCTGAACGAGGAATTCGAGGCCGGCAAGGCGTTCCGCCCGAACAAGGCCGACTGGCTCGATGGCCGCTGGAGCCATCTCGACCGCGAAGGCGAGCGCTATCAGCGCGGCAAGACCGCGATCAAGAAGAAGACGCTGGAAGAGATCGGCCGCGCACTGACCACAGCGCCGGAAGGGTTCCCAATCCACAAGACGGTGGAACGGCTGCTCGACGCGAAGCGCGCCATGTTCGACACGGGCGAGGGCTTCGACTGGGCCACGGCCGAGGCGCTCGCCTTCGGATCGCTTCTGACCGAAGGCTATCCGGTCCGTCTGGCCGGTCAGGACTCGACCCGCGGCACCTTCAGCCAGCGGCATTCGGCCTTCATCAACCAGGAGTCCGAAGAGCGCTATTATCCGCTGAACAACATCCGCGACGGGCAGGCGCAGTACGAGGTGATCGACTCGATGCTGTCGGAATACGCGGTACTCGGCTTCGAGTACGGCTATTCGCTGGCCGAGCCCAACGCGCTCGTTCTCTGGGAGGCGCAATTCGGTGATTTCGCCAACGGCGCGCAGATCATGTTCGACCAGTTCATCTCGTCGGGCGAGCGGAAATGGCTTCGCATGTCGGGCCTCGTGATGCTGCTGCCCCATGGCTACGAGGGTCAGGGGCCGGAGCACTCGTCGGCACGTCTTGAGCGCTTCCTGCAGATGTGCGCCGAGGACAACTGGATCGTGGCCAACTGCACGACGCCGGCGAACTATTTCCACATCCTCCGCCGCCAGATGCATCGGAGCTACCGCAAACCGCTTGTTCTGATGACGCCGAAATCGCTTCTGCGTCACAAGCTGGCAATCAGCGACGTGGACGATTTCACAACCGGTTCCAGCTTCCACCGCGTCCTCTGGGACGACGCCGAGAAAGGGCATTCGGACACCAAGCTGAAGCCGGACGAGAAGATCAAGCGTGTGGTTCTCTGCTCGGGCAAGGTCTATTTCGACCTGCTGGAAGAGCGCGACGCGCGCGGCATCGATGACGTCTACCTGCTTCGGGTGGAGCAGTTCTATCCCTTCCCCGCGCAGTCGATGGTGAAAGAGCTCAAGCGCTTCCCCAACGCCGACTATGTCTGGTGTCAGGAAGAGCCGAAGAACCAGGGCGCCTGGACTTTCATCGAGCCGAACATCGAGTGGGTACTCACCCGCATCAAGGCGAAGAAGACCCGGCCCATCTATGCGGGCCGTGCCGCCGCCGCCTCGCCGGCGACGGGTCTTGCTTCGGCGCACAAGGAACAACAAGCCGCGCTCGTCAACGACGCGCTCACAATCAAAGGGTAACCGAAGATGGCCACAGAAATCCGCGTCCCCACTCTGGGTGAAAGCGTGACGGAAGCGACCGTCGCGACCTGGTTCAAGAAGCCGGGCGATAGCGTTCAGGTCGACGAAATGCTTTGCGAGCTGGAAACCGACAAGGTGACAGTCGAGGTCCCCTCGCCCGCCGCAGGGACCTTGGGCGAGATCGTCGCGAAGGAAGGCGAAACCGTGGGTGTCGACGCCCTTCTGGCGACGCTCAACGAGGGCGCGGCAGCCAAGGAGGCGCCAAAGTCCGAGGCCAAGGCCGAGAGCAAGGCAGATGCACCCGCCAAGGCCGATCCCGCGCCCAAAGGCGGGTCCGGCGGCGGGCAGACCGTCGACGTCATGGTGCCGACCCTTGGCGAAAGCGTTGCCGAGGCGACTGTCGCCACATGGTTCAAGAAGGCGGGCGATAGCGTTGCTCAGGATGAAATGCTCTGCGAACTTGAGACCGACAAGGTATCCGTCGAGGTGCCGGCGCCTGCGTCAGGCGTTCTTCAGGAAATCCTGAAAAACGAAGGTGAAACGGTTGAAGCGGGCGGCAAGCTGGCCGTGATGACACGCGGTGGCGAAGGTCAGGCGCACTCGGTCGAGGAAGGCGCCCACGAGACGACACAACAGGACGGAGGTCGCGGCCCGGTGGAGACCGGCTCCGGTTCCGGCAGGGATGTCGAAGACGCCCCGTCTGCCAAGAAGCTCATGGCCGAAAACAACCTGAGCGCCAGCGACGTCACCGGCACCGGCCGCGATGGCCGGATCATGAAGGAAGACGTGCAGAAAGCGCTTTCCTCTCCGAAGCAGGCCGACGCCCCTGCCCCCGCGCAGGCGCCCCGTGCACCTGTGGCCGCCGAGGACGCGGCCCGCGAGGAGCGGGTCAAGATGACCCGTCTGCGCCAGACCATCGCGCGCCGCCTCAAGGACGCGCAGAACACCGCCGCGATGCTGACGACCTATAACGAGGTCGACATGACGGCGACCATGGAGCTTCGGAAAGAATACAAGGACCTCTTCGAGAAGAAGCACGGCGTGAAGCTGGGCTTCATGTCCTTCTTCACCAAGGCCTGCTGCCACGCGCTGAAAGAGGTGCCCGAGGTCAATGCCGAGATCGACGGGACCGACGTGGTCTACAAGAACTTCGTCCACATGGGCGTCGCCGTCGGCACGCCGAACGGCCTCGTGGTGCCCGTAGTGCGGGACGCCGACCAGATGAGCTTTGCCGCCATCGAGAAGAAGATCGCCGAGCTTGGCATGCGCGCCCGCGACGGGAAGCTGTCCATGGCCGAGATGCAGGGTGGCACCTTCACCATCTCGAACGGCGGTGTTTATGGCTCGCTCATGTCCTCGCCCATTCTCAACCCGCCGCAGTCGGGTATTCTGGGCATGCACAAGATCCAGGAACGTCCGATGGTCGTGAATGGCGAGATCGTCATCCGCCCGATGATGTATCTCGCCCTCAGCTATGACCACCGGATCGTGGATGGCAAAGGGGCTGTGACCTTCCTTGTTCGTGTGAAGGAAGCGCTCGAAGACCCGCGCCGCCTCTTGATGGACCTCTGAGGCGGATCAGGGGGTGGGGTTCCCCGGCGTCCGGTATGCCGGCGCGGCGCTGACGGCGTTCGCGCTGGCCTTCTACGCGACAGTGTTCGCGCGCCAGACCCATGACCTGTTCGACCTGCCCACATGGATCGACCTGACCGAATGGCCGGCAACGCTACTTTTTCTGGCCAGCTCTTTTCTGGCATGGGTAAAACAGCCGCGCCGCGCAGCTCTGGCCGTGGTGCTGGGGCTGTTCGCGTTTCTGGCGGCTCAGCATGGGTATATCTTCAACGTGCCGCTTGGCTTCGTTCTGGTGACCGTTTTCACGATTGCTGTGCTCATCGTCTTGCCCGCATCTCTGAGGGGCAAATGAGGGCGCGCGGTCTTGCAACGCTGGCTTTCGGGCTGACCCTTGCCGCATGCGGCGTGCCGGCGGACGACCCGATGGCGACTGCCCGGCATGTGTCGTCGAACGAGGTCTACGGCACGAATGGCGCGCGGATGCATCTGTTCATCTTCGATCCGAACGTGCCGCGCAGCCTTGCCGAGCGAAAGGCCATCGCACGGCGCGTCATCGCCGAGGAGCCGGGCTGTGCATGGGTCGATGCGCCGGACGCTGTTCTTGTCGACGCAACCGCGCGCCAGGGCGAGCGTTACACCGATACGATGCTTGTCGCTCCTCTGAGGTGTAGTCACACATGAGCCCGGAACTTACAGTCCTTGCGTTGGCCGCCCTTTTGCAGGTCGTGCAGTATGTCACATTCGCCATTCCCGCGAATATCGAGATCGGTCCGGGATATACCTCGTCTGCGCGCGACCGCCCGCCATCGCGGGAGATGTCGATCGGCACCGGACGGTTGCAACGCGCGCTCAACAACCATTTCGAGGGCCTGATCCTGTTCACCATCGCAGTGATCGTCGTCACGCTTGGCGACAAGAGCAGCGCCTTCACCGCCGCCTGCGCCTGGATATTTCTCGCGGCCCGTGTGCTCTACGTGCCGGCCTATTGGCTGGGCCTCAGGCCGTGGCGGTCACTGATCTGGTTTGTCGGGTTCCTGTCCACCGTCTTGATGATCCTCGCCGCGCTTCTGACCTGACCTTTACCGTTCCACCCGCATATGAAACAAAAATGCCCGAACTGACCCGGAGAATTCCCAATGGCAAGCTATGACGTCATCGTAATCGGCAGCGGCCCCGGCGGCTATGTCTGCGCCATCCGCTGCGCGCAGCTCGGGCTCAAGACCGCATGCGTCGAAGGGCGCGAGACGCTTGGCGGCACCTGCCTGAACGTGGGCTGCATTCCGTCAAAGGCCCTGCTGCACGCGACAGAGATGCTGCACGAGACCGAAGAGAACTTCGGCAAGATGGGCCTGAAGGTGCTGCGCCCGGACGTCGATTGGGAAAAGATGCTCGGCTACAAGCAGGAGACCATCGACACAAACACCAAGGGCATCGAGTTCCTGTTCAAGAAAAACAAGATCGACTGGCTCAAGGGCTGGGGCTCGATCCCCGAAGCGGGCAAGGTCAAGGTGGGCGACGAGATCCACGAGGCCAAAAACATCGTGATCGCGACCGGGTCCGAGGCGTCGTCCCTCCCCGGCATCGAGATCGACGAGAAGACCGTCGTGACCTCGACCGGCGCGCTGGAACTGGGCAGCATTCCGAAATCCATGGTGGTGATTGGCGCAGGCGTGATCGGGCTGGAGTTGGGCTCGGTCTATAACCGCCTTGGCGCGGATGTGACGGTTGTCGAGTATCTTGACGTGATCACGCCGGGGATGGACGCCGAAGTGCAGAAGACCTTCCAGCGCATCCTGAAGAAACAGGGGCTGAACTTCGTCATGGGCGCCGCCGTGCAGTCCGTGGAGAAGGGAAAGTCGGGCGCCAAGGTCACCTACAAGATGAAGAAGGACGACAGCGAGAAGACCGCCGAGGCCGAGGTCGTTCTGGTCGCCACCGGGCGACGGCCTTTCACAGACGGACTGGGCCTGTCTGAGCTGGGTGTCGAGATGACCGAGCGCGGACAGGTGAAGACCGACGCGCATTGGAAGACCAATATCGATGGCATCTACGCGATCGGCGACTGCATCGCCGGTCCGATGCTGGCCCACAAGGCCGAAGACGAGGGCATGGCCGCCGCCGAGACCATCGCCGGCCAGGCGGGCCATGTGAATTATGGCGTCATTCCGGGGGTCATCTATACCCACCCCGAGGTCGCCACGGTCGGTCAGACCGAGGAGCAGCTCAAGGAAGCGGGCCGCGACTATAAAGCGGGGAAGTTCAGCTTCATGGGCAACGGACGCGCCAAGGCGAACCATGCGGCGGACGGATTCGTGAAGATCCTTGCGGACAAGGAGACCGACCGCATCCTCGGCGCGCATATCATCGGCCCCATGGCGGGCGACCTGATCCACGAGGTCTGTGTCGCGATGGAATTCGGCGCCGCCGCCGAAGACCTTGCCCGCACCTGCCATGCGCACCCGACCTATTCCGAAGCGGTCCGGGAAGCCGCGCTCGCCTGCGGGGACGGCCCGATCCATTCTTGAGGGATTGCGCCCGCTAACGCGGTCGCGGTGGCGCTCTCGAAGATCGGCTGAGCCAGTCGGTTGCCGCTGTTGCGATTGCTGGCGCGATCGCCCTGGGGCTCTCGAACATCGGCTTTGCCGATCTTCTGACGCTGTTGCGATTGCTGGCGCAATCGCCTTAAGCGAGGGGGTTTCACCCCCTCGCGCTCCCCCGAGAGTATTTTCGCCAAGAAGAAATGCCGAAACGCCGCGGTTTGCGGTGGGTCAATGCCGCATTGCCAGGCCTTGAGGCAATTGGTACGAGAACCTGACCAGTTTCGAGGGAAGCCATGCCCGTCATCACCGAAATCGCCGATCTGAAGCGCATCTACAAACGGCGCGTGCCGAAGATGTTTTATGACTACGCCGAAAGCGGGTCGTGGACCGAGCAGACGTTCCGCGAGAACACTTCGGATTTCGACCAGATCAGGCTCAGGCAGCGGATTGCCGTGGACATGGCCGGACGGTCGACAAAGACAGAGATGATCGGGGAAGAGGTGTCGATGCCGGTCTCGCTGGCTCCTGTCGGGCTGACGGGGATGCAGAGCGCCGACGGCGAGATCAAGGCCGCGCGGGCGGCCGAGAAGTTCGGGGTGCCGTTCTGCCTTTCCACGATGTCGATCTGCTCGATCGAGGACGTGGCCAAGCATACCTCGCGGCCGTTCTGGTTTCAGGTCTATACGCTGAAGGACGACGACTTCATGCAGCGGCTGTTCGAACGGGCGCGGGCGGCGGGCTGTTCGGCCATCGTGATTACGGTCGATCTGCAGGTGCTGGGCCAGCGGCACAAGGACCTGAAGAACGGGTTGTCGGCACCGCCAAAGCTGACGCCGGCTTCCATGATGAACATGATGACCAAGGTGCCGTGGGGTCTGGAGATGCTGGGGACCAAGCGGCGCTTCTTCGGAAATATCGTGGGCCATGCGAAGGGTGTGACCGACCCCTCCTCGCTCTCGTCCTGGACGGCGGAGGCGTTCGACCCCTCGCTCGACTGGGACAGGATCAAGACGCTGATGGACATGTGGGGCGGCAAGGTGGTGCTGAAGGGCATTCTTGACGTCGAGGACGCGAAGAAGGCGGCCGAGCTGGGCGCGGACGCGATTGTGGTGTCGAACCATGGCGGGCGGCAGCTGGACGGCGCGCTGTCGTCGATCCGGATGCTGGAGCCCATCGTGAAGGCGGTGGGCGACAAGACCGAGGTCTGGTTCGATTCGGGCATCCGGTCGGGGCAGGACGTTCTGAAGGCCGTTGCCCTCGGGGCCAAGGGTACGATGTCAGGCCGCGCATGGGTCTACGGGCTGGGCGCGATGGGCGAAAAGGGCGTGACCGCCGCGCTGGAAGTGATCCGGAAAGAGCTGGATACCTCGATGGCGCTCTGTGGGCACCGCGACATCCGCGACGTGAACCGGGATATCCTTCTGGTGCCGCGAAATTTCTCAGGCGACTGGGACTGAGTCGCCGGATTGAGCAACAGTCCCCGCACTGGCGTGGGATTGTCACAGGATGATGCAAGCCGACATCGGCGTGGGCCAGAAATTGGCCCGGATCAGGCCATTTTCTTGCCGCATTCCCTGCGAGGGCCTATTTTCACGGAATGTCGATGCCTCCTGCCATATTCGCCGCCGCGGCGGTCCTCCTGTCTCAGGGCTTTGCTCCGATGGCCTTTGCCGGCACGTCGGACGCTATGGAGATCGGTGAGTTCGCGGCCGAGACCGAGGTCATCGTTGCGGCCACCGTCGATCTGTTCGAAGCGGCCGAAGCCGCCACGGACCGCGCAGAAGAACCCGCTTTCCAGATCGGAGAACCAACTGCGACCCCTGCGGGCCTGACACCCGACGAGGCTACGCTGGGCGCATTCCCCGAGGCTTACGGCGCGGTGCGGCACCTGACCGGTTATCGGATCACGTGGTACCCGATGGAGCGGCTGATGGGTGCGGTCGATTTCATGGGAACGTGGAACAAGTCGCGCAATCTGGTCTGCGGTTATGTCGCCTGGGACCTGACGGATCCTGATGCCCCGACGCTGGAGCGTGTCGTGACGAATTACGTCGATCTGGAGCAACTGGACGGGTCGGATCGGGCCGAAATCGAGACCGTGCTTCTGGAAGCGAACTGTGCCTTCGGCGAGATTGAGGCCAATTACGCGGTCTTTCAGTAGCGCCGCCCGAACTGGCGCGAAGTCTGTAAAAGAATCGACTTTCCAAGCGATGAAATCCCGGCTATGGACCGGCGCTCATGGGCGGACACCCTTGGAGGCCGCCTGCAACTTGGAAAATTTGGAGAATACCCATGGCTGGTGAGATCCCTGATCTTCACGCCACGGTACGGACGGGGACAGGCAAGGGGGCCGCTCGTCAAGCTCGTAGAGACGGGCTCGTACCAGGCATCGTTTATGGCGGCGGCGTCGATCCGCTTCCGATCAACCTCCCCTTCAACGCGCTGCTGAAGAGCCTGAAAGCGGGCCGCTTCCTGGCGACGCTGTTCAACATGAAGGTGGACGGGCATGACGACGTTCGCGTCATCTGCCGCAACGTTCAGCGCGACGTGGTCAAGGACCTTCCGACCCACGTGGACTTCATGCGCCTCAAGCGCACGTCGAAGATCGCGCTCTTCATCCCCGTCGAGATCGAAGGCGAGGACAAGGCCCCCGGCATCCGCAAGGGTGGCGTGCTGACCATGGTTCGTCCGGAAATCGAACTGGTTGTGACTGCGGGCGACATCCCCGAGAAGATCGTCGCATCGGTCGAGGGCATGGAAATCGGTGACACGCTGACGATTTCGTCGATCACGCTGCCCGCCGGCGCCAAGCCGACCATCGACCGCGACTTCGTGATTGCGAACATCCAGCCGCCGTCGGGTCTGGCCAGCCAGGCCGACGAAGACGAGGACGAGGTCGCCGCTGACGAGGTCGAAGCCATCGAACAGGGTGACGACGCTGAGGGCGAGACCGAAGAATAAGACTTCGGTTCCTCAGGACAGATTTGAGACGCGGCGCCCTTCGGAGCGCCGCGTTTTTTCTTTGCCGGGCCGTCTTGTGCATTTCCGGGCCTTGCGGTCTGGTCCGGGCATGGGAACGCGATTTGAATTGCCAAGTGATGTGCGCGAGGCCTTTGGCCTGTCTGATCGCGACATCACCCTGCTGCCGCAGGACGCCTCCAGCCGCAGCTATGGCCGTGTCACACATCCCGAGTTCGGTGCCTGCCTTGTCCTGTCGGACAATCCCGAGGCGTCGCATTTCCGGAACTATCTGAGCATTGGTCCGCATCTGCGGGCCATGGGCCTGTCCGCACCGCGCATCCATGCGACCGACACAGCGCGGGGCTTCGCATTGATCGAGGATTTCGGGCTTGCGACCTATGCGCGCGAACTGGCGAGCGGCGCGGATGAGGGCGCTCTTTACGATCTGGCAACTGACGTCCTGATCCACCTGCATGGGGCCGACAGCGCCACGAAGATCGACATACCGCCCTACGATATGGATTTGCTCCTGTCCGAAGCCGCACGGTTCACCGACTGGTGTGTCCCGGCCATAGGCATTGACCTGAGCGACGCTGAGAAGGCCGAGCATCAGGCGCTCTGGCGGGCGACGTTGTCTGAGGTCGCCGATCGCCGGGATGTGCTGGTCATGCGGGATTTCCACATCGACAACCTGCTGCTTCTGCCCGAGCGCAACGGGCCGGCGCGGTGTGGGCTCTTGGACTTTCAGGACGGTCTGATCGGCGCGGCGGCCTATGACCTTGTTTCGCTCACGCAGGATGCCCGCCGTGATGTGCCGCGAGAGATCGAGGCCCGCGTGCTGGAGCGGTATCTGGCTGCCCGGCCGGAGACCGACCGCGCTGACCTCATGGCGGATTTCTGGCGCTTGGGTGCACAGCGGCACGCCAAGGTGGCGGGCCTGTTTCACCGGCTTGACCGGCAGGCGGGAAAACCCGGCTATCTGAGGCATGTGCCGCGCGTTCTGGGCCAGTTGGAGCGCGC
The DNA here is from genome assembly GCF_009830125.1 of Kangsaoukella pontilimi. Taxonomy (GTDB): domain Bacteria; phylum Pseudomonadota; class Alphaproteobacteria; order Rhodobacterales; family Rhodobacteraceae; genus Kangsaoukella; species Kangsaoukella pontilimi. The sequence goes on from NZ_WUPT01000004.1 coordinate 107,722, forward strand.
CCTGACCGAGGGCGGGCTGAGCGACCTGGCCGCCTTCTATGACCGTGTGGCCCCGTCCTGGAGAGACCACGCCGCGAAGGCCTGATCAGGCGACGGCGGCGAGGCTCTTGTCCACCGCCTGACCCAGACGGTCCACCATCTCGGCGAGGTCGTCCTCACTCGCGATGAAGGGCGGCGCGATCAGCACGTGGTCGCCGTGTTTGCCGTCGATGGTTCCCTTGCCGGGATAGATCACCAGACCGGCATCCATCGCCGCGTTCTTCAGTTTGCCAGAAAGGTTCAGCGACGGATCGAAGGTGGCCTTGGTCTCGCGGTCGGCCACGAACTCGATGCCACGGAAGAAGCCGCGACCCCGGATATCACCCACATGAGCGTTCTGACCGAAGCGGTCACGCAGCATCTGCTCCAGCACCGGTCCTTTCTGCGCGACGCCTTCGACCAGCTTGCGCTCGTCCATGGCGCGGATCACCGCGCGTCCGGCGGCAGCGGCCAGTGGGTGGCCGTGATAGGTATGGCCGTGCTGGAACATGCCCGAGCCGTTGGCGATGGCCTGGTAAATCGTCTCGGTGCAGAGCATCGCGCCGATGGACGCGTAACCCGCCCCCAGCCCCTTGGCGATGGTCACGATGTCGGGCGAAATCCCGTCCTGCTCGCAGGCAAAGAAGCTGCCCGTCCGGCCCATGCCGCACATGACCTCGTCCAGGATCAGCAGGATGCCGTACCGGTCGCAGATCTCGCGGATTTGCCTGAAATAGCCCGGCACAGGCGGCACCGCGCCGGATGTCGCACCGACCACGGGTTCGGCCACGAAGGCCATGACGTTATCGGGACCAAGGCGCTGGACCTCGGCCTCCAGTTCCTGAGCCAATCGGGTGCCGAAATCTTCGGCGCTCTCGTCGTCCCGCCGCTCGCGGTACTCGTAGCAGGGCGTGACATGATGCGTCTCGATCAGAAGCGGGCGGTATTGCTCGCGCCGCCAGGCGTTGCCGCCAGCCGCCAAAGCGCCAAGCGTGTTGCCGTGATAGCTTTGCCGCCGGGCGATGATGTGGCGCCGCTCGGGCTGACCGATCTCAAGGTAATACTGGCGCGCCAGTTTCAGCGCGGCTTCCACGGCCTCGGAACCGCCGGACAACTGGTAGACACGATTGATCCCCTCGGGCGCGCGCGCCACCAGCATGTCGGCAAGTTCCTCGGCGGCATCTGACGTGAAAAAGCCGGTATGCGCGAAGGCCAGATCGTCCAGCTGTGCGCGGATAGCATCCTTGACGCTTTGATCCGAGTGCCCGAGGCAGGACACCGCCGCCCCACCCGAGCCGTCGAAATAGCGCTTGCCCGTCTTGTCGATGATGTAGCACCCCTCGCCCTTGACGGCGGTCGGCATGGTTCCCTTGGTGCTGCGGCCAAAGACGTGGTCGGACATTTCTCAGGCCTCCGGGCGGATGACAAAAACGGATTGCTTGGCGTGGCGCACCACGCGCGCGGCGTTCGGACCGAGAAGGTAATCGCTCAGCTCTGGCTGGTGCGAGCCCATGACGATCACGTCGGTGCCGAGACGGTCAGCCGCCTCGATGATCTTGTCATAGACCCGGCCATGCATGACATGGGGGCTGACATCGACGTCGCTCGGCACGTTCTCGGATACCCAGGCAGTCAGCTTCTCGCCGACGTCGTGCAGGGCCTGTTTTTCGTAGCCGTCCTGAAAATAGCTGCCGACCATGGACGTGCCGAAGTCGGGGATGACCGTGACGACATGGAGCGGTACGCCGCCGTCATGGGCCATCTTGATCGCCGTTGGAGCCGCGCGCGACCAACTGTCGGGCGCGGAGAGGTCGATGGGCAGAAGGATGGACTTGAACATGAGCGCCCTCCTCAGAATGCGGGTTTCGTTTGGCGGCGGCGCTGAAGCATTATCACCAGCCCCAGAAGCAGCAGCGCGGGGATGTAGAACACCTCTTTCGGCAACCGGTCACGCGGCGCTTCGATAGACGCGAGGCGCACGGGCTCGTCGGCGTAGAAGTCGAAATCCGCCAAAGTCTCGGCCGTGGTCGTGCCGAACATCGGCTCATCCAGCCTGACCTCGTCGCCATCGGGGAAGAGGAGCAGGCCAGAGGCGTCGATCCTCTCCTGAGCCGTCCCCTCGCCCTCGATGTCCATCACCAGGGTCGTCGTCGCGATGTCGCCAGTGTTGAAGTCAGGCCCCTCGATCTGAAGCCTCAGCCGGCTGCCCGCGGGGGCATTGGCCACCGCCTCTTCGAACTGGGCGGGCGGGATGCTGACGAAGGGGCTTTGCAACTGGTTCAGCCAGAAGCCCGGCACGAAGAGCGTGAAGGCCACCAGAAGCAACGCCGCGCTTTCGTAGATGCGCGACTTGGCCAGGAAATAGCCCTGCGTCGCCGCCGCGAAGAGCAGCATTGCGAATGTGGCCACGCAGAAGATGAAGACCGCATAGAGGATCCCCGAGGTCGTCCCCAGATCGACGCCGTAGAGGATCAACGCCGGATTGTAGATGAACAGGAACGGCAGCGCGACGGTCCGGAGGCTGTAGAAGAAGGCCGTGAAGCCCGTCTTGATCGGATCGCCGCCCGACACGGCGGCGGCGGCGAAACTGGCCAGACCGACAGGCGGCGTCACATCCGCCATGATGCCGAAGTAGAAGACGAACAGGTGCGCGGCGATCAGCGGCACGATCAGCCCTTCCTGCGCGCCGAGCGACACCACGACCGACGCCATCAGCGACGAGACAACGATGTAGTTGGCCGTCGTCGGAAGCCCCATGCCGAGGATCAGCGAGAAGAGCCCGACGAAGATCAGCATCAGGAAGAGGTAGCCCATGGAAAGCTGCTCGACGAGGCCGGCAAGCTCGGTTCCGATGGGAGTCTTGGTCACGGTGGCGACGATGATACCGGCCGCCGCAGTCGCGACGCCGATGCCGATCATGTTGCGCGCGCCTGCGATCAGACCATCGCCCAGATCGTTGATCCCCTCGCGGAAAGTCTCGCCAAAGCTGCCGCCCTCGCCCCGGAACATCGCCTTGAGCGGCTTTTGCGTGACGATGATGAACAGCATCAGCGACGTGGCATAGAACGCCGACTTGGCCGGGCTCTGCTGTTCGACCATCAGGAACCAGACAAGGACGAGGATCGGCAGGATGTAGTGCAGGCCGGTCGAATAGACTTCGCCCACGGTCGGGATCTTGATCTCGGGGTCGTTCGGATCGTCTACCTCAAGGTCAGGCTTGCGTGCCGCGATGGCGACCAGCCAGACATAGACCAGAAGAAGGACACTCATCGAGATCGGCGTGGTCAGATCGGGGGCCACGGACTGAAGCGTCCGCATGGCGTAGATCAGGATGGTGAAGCCGACGCCCGCCACAGCGAAGCCGATGAAGAACTTGACGATCATGCCAAGGAAGGACTTTGACTCGCCGAGCGCGGGCATGTCCTTCTTCAGGGCTTCCAAGTGCACGATATAGACCAGCGCGATGTAGGAAATCACCGCCGGGATGAAGGCGTGCTTGATGACCTCGATATAGGAAATCCCGATGAATTCGACCATCAGGAAGGCGGCTGCGCCCATCACCGGTGGCATGATCTGACCGTTGACCGATGACGCGACCTCGACCGAACCGGCCTGCTCGGCGGTGAAGCCAACGCGCTTCATCAGGGGGATGGTGAAGGTGCCCGTGGTCACCACGTTGGCGATGGACGAGCCCGAGATCAGGCCGGTCATGGCCGAGCCGACGACCGCCGCCTTGGCGGGGCCACCACGAAGGTGGCCGAGGCCCGCGAAGGCAAGCTTGATGAAGTAGTTGCCCGCGCCCGCCTTATCCAGAAGCGAGCCGAACAGCACGAAAAGGAACACGAAGGCCGTCGAAACGCCGAGCGGGATGCCGAAAACCCCCGCCGTATCCAGCCACTGCGCGTTGATCAGCGAGGTAAAGGACAGGCCCTCGTGCTCGATCAGTTCGGGGATCAGCCAGCCTGTCCCGAAATAGGCGTAAAGCAGGAAGAGCGACCCCACCACGGTCAGCGCAGGCCCGAGTGCACGGCGCGAAGCTTCGAGCAGGATAACAATGCCGATGGCGCCCAGGATGACCTGGAACTGGGTCGGAAGGCCCGAGCGCGCGGTCATCGCCAGCGTGTCGGAGAAAGCGAAGACATAGAAACAACAGGCCGCGCCGATCAGCGCCAGCGCCCAGTCGACGAGCGGGATGCGGTCGCGAGGCGAGCCCTTGAAGGCCGGATAGGCGAGGAACGCGAGGAAGATCGCGAACATCAGGTGGATCGGCCGCGTCTGCGACGAGTTCAGCACCGGCAGATACTGCCCGAACCAAAGCTGCGGCTGCGCGATCCAGAGCTGAAACAGCGACCACACCAGCGCCGTGACCGAGATCAAAAGCGCGATGGAGCGGTTCGTCGGCGCCCGCGCGCCTGAGTCGGTCGATGCGACAAGGTCCTGAAGCTCATCGTCGCTGAACTGGCGTTGTCCCTGTGCCACGCCCTCGCGGTCCGTCGGATCGGCCATCCCTCTGTCCCCTCTGCAATGTCTTGGTTTTTATGGGGTCCGGGCGCGGATCAGGCCGCGCCCGGACAGTGTTCGTACCGCCCGTGGGCGATTACTGGATCAGGCCCGCTTCACGGAAATAGCGCGCGGCACCATCATGAAGCGGTGCCGAGAGGCCGTCATTGGCCATTTCGGCCGGGTCGAGATTGGCAAAGGCCGGATGCAGGCCCTTGAACTGGTCGATATTCTCGAAGACCGCTTTCACGACCTCGTAGACCACGTCTTCCGGCACGTCCGCCGAGGTGACGAAAGTCGCGCCCACACCGAAGGTCATCGTGTCGCTGTCATTGCCGCGATACATTCCGCCCGGGATCGTCGCCGTCCGGTAGAACGGGTTTTCGCTGACAAGGCCCTCGACCGCATCGCCCGAAACCTCGACCAGAACCGCGTCGCAGGCGGTGGTGGCTTCCTGGATCGAACCGGAGGGGTGGCCGACCGTGTAGACCATCGCGTCGATGTTGTTGTCGCAGAGCGCTTGGCTCTGCTCGGCGGCCTGAAGCTCGGAGGCGAGGGCGAAATCGTCCATCGTCCAGCCCTTGGCTGCCATCAGGACTTCCATCGTGCCGCGCTGACCCGAGCCGGGGTTGCCCACGTTCACGCGCTTGCCCTTCAGATCATCGAAGGTCGAGATGCCGGCATCGGCGCGCGCAACCACGGTGAAGGGCTCGGGATGCACCGAGAAGACGGCGCGTAGGCCCTCAAAGGCGCCCTGCTCTTCAAACCGCGAGGTGCCGTTGAAGGCATGGTACTGCCAGTCGGACTGGGCCACGCCGAATTCCAGCTCGCCGTTCCGGATCGCGTTGATGTTGAAGACAGAACCGCCGGTCGACTCGACGCCGCAGCGGATGCCGTGATCTGCGCGCCCGCGGTTCACGAGACGGCAGATCGCGCCGCCGGTCGGATAATAGACGCCCGTCACACCGCCGGTGCCGATCGCGATAAAGGTCTGTTGCGCCGAGGCAGCACCAGCAAACAGGGTTGCTGCGGCCAGAGCGCCCGCAAGTTTCATGTACATAATATTCTCCCATCATCAGCCGCGTTGACCGCGGTCACGGCCTCAGAGTGGGCCGTTTTAACCTGTGAGGTCAAGCCGAACGCCCATTCCGCTTTTACGTCGTCGTCAGCGTGGAGGCCGGCAGATCGCGCTCAGATGACCGGCGAGAACCGAGTTGCTGGACATCACCGGGCATCCGAGTTCCGCCGTCAGATCGTCAAGGATCGTTGCCGTTCTGAGGTTTGTACAGGACAGGAAAACGGCCTCTGGCGATGCCTGTGACATCACCTGTCGCGCGGCTTGCCGGACCGAGTCCGCCGAAATACGTGCGACGCGGGCCTCTTCCGCCTCGTCGAAGGTGACGCGCGCCGTGACCTCGATTCCCTCGCCTGCCAGAACACCGATCAGCCGGTCCGAGACCTCTGCCACATAGGGCGAGACGAGCCCGATCCGTTTAACGCCCATGTCCCGGCAGGCGGCGATCAGCGCGGTAACGGGATCGGTGACGCGCTTTGCGCAGGCCCCCTGCCGGATCAGCTCCGCCACACGCTCCCGTCCGATTTCCGCCGCGCCCGAGGTGCAGGCATAGCCAAAGGCGTCAAAGCGCATCCCACGTGGAAAGAGCGTCGCTGCTGCGGTCAGATGCCCGGCCATCTCGGATAGAGTCTCGGGCGTCACGCTCAGCCCGGACGGCACGCGGGACACCAGAAGCCGGATATCGGACGGCAGGAGCGCGCGCATCTCGTCTTCGATAGTCTCGTCCGCCTGAAGCACGATCAATCCGATGGCTGGGCGCGTGTCGGGTTCGATATCGTAAGGGACGGTCGTCATGCGCGACCTTCAAGGCAAACGATTTCGGGCGGGCTTGGCCGGGTCAGCCACTCGGCCCCCGTCTCGGTGATGACGATGTTTTCCTCGTGCACCATGATCCGCCCGCCGGACAGGGACAGGCCTGGCTCCAGCGTCAGGACCATACCCGCCTCAAGCACCGTCTTGTCCGCCGGCATGAGCGACGGCCATTCGGTCAGTTGCATGCCCAGCCCATGGCCCAGCCGCCCCGCCCCCTCTGGCGCCTCACCATCGGTCAGCACACTGTCCATCGCGTGGAAGAGGTCGGCGGCAGTGACACCGGGGCGCGCGGCATTGAACCCGGCGGCGGTCGCCTCGATCAGGCGCGCATGGGCGTCCTCTGTCTCTGCGGCTGGCGGTCCGATGGAAAAATTCCGGTCGAAGTCGCAGAAATAGCCGTCGAGCACAGCGCCGGTGTCCAGCATCAGCAGATCTCCGACGGCCAGCGGCGCATCGGTGGCGGGTCTGATCACGTCGAGATAGCCGCCCGGCCCCGCGCCACCCGCCAGATAGCTGACCCAATCCGCGCCCTCGTCCAGGCACAGCATCTGGAACCGGCGGAATACCTCGGACAGAGGGATACCCGCGCAGGCAATTTCGGGCACACGGTCGAAGGCGCGGCCCGCCACGTCGCAGGCCGCCTGTATCTTGGCGATCTCGGCCGGAGATTTGACCATGCGCAAGCGTCGGAGAATACCTGCGTCGCCGGTCAGGTCGCGGTCACCGAGGAGTTCCGCGAGTACGCGCCAGGCGTCGAGCGGCATTCTGAGGTGGGTTTCGGGTCCGAACGGCACGCCGATGCGGCCGCCTTCAGAGACCATATCGGCCAGAGACGCCGCCAATAGACTGACACCGTCGTCGCTCAGGTCCGGCGACGCCCATGTGCGGATGTCGCTGATCCACGTCTCGGCCATGAGCGCCGCGCCGATGCCGGGGATCACAGCAACAGGGTCGCCGCCCGCGGGAAGGACAAGGAACCATGGCCGCGTCGGACTTTCCCAAAAACGGGTCAGAAAGCCGGTAAAATACCGGATGTCCGGCTCGGTCGTCAGAAGAAGTGCGTCGAGACCGCTTTCGGACATCTGCGCCTGTGCGCGCGCGACCCGGCCCCGATACTCGGCAGCGGGAAAGCCGCGCGCTCCGGTCATCAGCCTGTGCCTTCGCTGAAGATCATGAAGAGGCGCGCGTCCTTGCCAAGTCCCCACGTCCCCGGCTCGGCGGCCAGAAAGGCCGACAGACCGGCCGCGCCCGACGGCGTCGTGTCCAGACCGAGCTGCGCGGCGACGTCCGCGCCCCGCGCGCCCTCGTCCTCGGTGATCAGGGCGAAATCATCGGCGTCGCGGGCCAATCCCTTGAGCGCGATGAGTGAAGGCTCCTTGCAGTCGAGCCGCCCCATGTTCGAGACCGGCCCTTCCGTGACTACGGGCTTTCCCGCCTTTATGGATTCTGCCAGCGCGGGTGCCGCCTCGGGCTCGACCACGATGATGCGAGGGGCGTCGCCCCACCGCGCGCGCGCAAGCGCTGCAGCAGCGGCGGCCAGACCGCCGACACCCGCCTGAAGGAAGATATGGGTCGGCGGTTCAGGCATGTCCTCGACCGCTTCTTCCATGAGAACAAGATAGCCCTCCATCAGGCGATGCGGGCGGTTGAAATAGCCGGGCCAGGAACTGTCGGACAATAGAACCGCGCCTTCAGCGGAGGCATAGTCGGCGGCCGCAGACATGCTGGCCTCATAGGTCTCGCCCGCGCGGCGCACTTCGGCCCCGATGTCGCGGAGCCGGTCGGCAAAGCTCTCCGGGACGGTCTCGGAGAGAAAAATCACCGCCTTCGCGCCGAAAGCCGACGCCCCCGCTGCGACGGAGAGCCCGTGATTGCCGGCACTGGCGGTGACATAGGTCCGGCCTGCTGCAGCCCCCTCTTCCGCATCGGACGCGATGACATAGGCCGCACCAAGCGCCTTGAAGCTGCCAAGCCCCATGCGATCCCGTTCGTCCTTGATCCAGGCGTTGGCAACGCCGACGCGCTTGGCAAGGGCATCTGCGCGAACCAGAGGAGTTCGCGCCGCACGGGGACAGCGCGCCAACAGGCCAAGGGGCCGTGCGGCATCCACGCTCGGCCACGGCACGCCATCCAGCCCCTCGGGAAGGTCGTCCGTGCCACGATACGGATTCTCGAATGTCTCCATCGCCCGAGACTGGCCGCGCCCGTGTCCTACGTCAACTGGGCGGAACCGCAGTCAGCGGAGGATCATCACCGAGCAATGCGCCCGTCGCGCGACGCGCGAAGCCGTCGAGCCAAGGAAATAGTCGTCTCCATCGGGCGACATCGAGCCGACAACGATCAGGTCGACACTGTGGGCCTTGGCGTAGCGCGCGATCTGGACACCGGGTTTGCCGACGATCACCTCGGTCACAAGATCATCCGAGCCTTCGGCCACGGCATCAAGCTTGGCCTTCACCTTGGTGGTCAGGTGGTTCTCGGAATCAGGCGTCACGAATTCCGCCACGAAGCCCGGCACGCTTTCAAGAACCGTGAGCAGCGTGATCTTGCCGCCGTCGTCTAGGAGGCGTCGCGCCAAGGCGATCTTGCGCTCGACCAGGCCCTCGTGATCGAGGGCGACGGGAATGAGGATATGGGATGACATGGGCAGGCTCCGTTCCGGTTCGTGGTCAGAAGAATAGCAGAAGACCGCCCGCAACGACGGCCCCGATAAAGAATGTCTCGACGGCCAGCAGTCCGACCGCGGCGGGGCCGACACCCAGGATTTGCTGCGGCAGCGTGCGCAGCCCCACAGCGCCGATTGCGGCCAGAAGCGCCCATCGCGAGATCGAAGACGCTGCATCGGTCAGCCAGCCGGGCAGAATGCCGAACGAGTTGACGACGGCGAGCGCGACGAAGGCGATGACAAAGGTCGGGAACAGGGGCGGGCGCGGGCCGTCGTCGGGCCCGGCGGTGACGGTCATGCGGATGACAACGCCGATCAGAACGACGATGGGTGCCAGCATCAGAACGCGCAGGAGTTTGACCAGCGTTGCGGTCACGCCCGCCTCGTCCGAGATGGAATAGCCCGCGCCCACGACCTGCGCTACGTCATGGATCGTTCCGCCGATGAAGATGCCCGCCGCCCGGTCGTCGAACCCCAGCCATGGCACCAGAAGCGGGTAGAACAGCATCGCGAGCGTCGACAGGACCGTGACGCCGACGACGGTAAAGACCAGCCGCTCATCCGACCGTTCGTCCTTTGGCAGCACGGCGGCGATGGCCATCGCGGCCGATGCTCCGCAGATCGCAACCGCACCCGCGGACAGGATCGCGAAGCGGTGCCGGAAGTGGAAGAAGCGCGCCATGATCATGCCGAAGGCGATTGTGGCGATGACTGCGCCGATGATCAGAAACGTGATGCCCCAGCCAAGGCCGGTCACCATCTCGCCGCTGATACGAAGCCCCAGAAGCGCAACCCCAAACCTGAGGAGCGTGGAGGCGCCGAAGGTGATCCCCGGTTTGCATCGGACATCGCTCGAAAGGAAGTTGAGCGAGACGCCGAAGAGAAGCGCAAGGAACATGGCCGGCGCGCCGTAGTGCTCGGATACGAACTGGCTGGCCAGAGCGATGAGCGCGACGATCATCAGTCCCGGCATCAGGCTCCGCACCCGGTCGCGCCAGCCTTCTGACGAAGCGGCAGAGGGTGCGGTCGGATGCTCAGCCATCGGACCCGGCCAGCTCCCGCGCGATGTTCAGGTAGTTGACGGGAACATTCAGCCCTTCGGCCTCTGACTTCGCCCGCGCTTGAAGACGGCGGGTACCGGGAAGGCGGGCGCCTTCCAGCGATTCGATGTGGCCCAAAAGCGCTTCGATCCGCGCGGCGAAGCCTGTCATGTCGGCAGGTTTGATCGCCATCAGGAACTGACCGGTGCCCGGCGGGTCGCCCTCGGCGGTAAAGAAGGACCCCGAATTGATACTGAGGTTGGCGCCCGTGAATACAGCGGACAGGATCTCGACCATCAGCGCCAGCGCCGTACCCTTGGCCTCGCCGATCGGAACCATGGTCCCGGCGAGCGCGGCCTCGGGATCGGTCGTCGGGTTGCCGTCCTTGTCCAGCGCCCAGCCCTCGGGGATCGACGTGCCGCTCTTCTTGGCGTGCATCACCTTGCCCCGCGCGACGCGGCTGAGGGACAGGTCGATCACAAGGGGCGGCCCGTCCGGGCGCGGCACGCCGAAGGCGATGGGGTTCGTGCCGAACACCGCCTCCCGTGCGCCCCATGGCGCAATGGCGGCGGGCGCGTTGGCGACCATCAGGCCAAGGCACCCCGCTTGAGCGATCTTCTCGACCTGGATCGAAAGCGCCCCGCAATGGTGCGACCGTGAAATCGCCATGGCGACCGTGCCGACCTCGTCCGCTGCCGCGACGCCTTCGCGGATCGCCACGTCGAGCGCCGGATAAGCGAAGCCGAACCCGGCATCGACAAGGATGGTGCCCGGGCGCGGGCGGGTGACTTTCGGAACGGCGTCGCCTCTCACCTTGCCCGTGCGGACCTGTGCGGCATAGTCGGCCAGACGCGAAAAGCCGTGCCCCACCTGCCCTTCGGCCTCGGCGGCAACAAGCGCCTCGGCGGTCAGGCGCGCCCCGGTCTCGGCCACGCCCGATGCGACAAGGGCGCGGCGGATCAGATCCGTCGCCGCGTCCAATCCGATGGTTTCGGTTTCCGCCACGGTTTTAGTCCTTCTTGTCTCGCAGGGCCGCTTGGCCCGCCCCTCAGGGCTTTAGGATGATCTTCGGCGCTGCGACCTTGCCCGCCCGGATGTCCGCAAAGGCCTGCGCCCCCTCGGACAAGGGCCGGATTTCGACCCAGTCGAGCGCGCCGAGCCTGCCGTCGAACATGGCCGCAGCCGTGTCGCGGAAGTCCCGCGCCGTATAGGTGTAGGTGCCGACGAAGCTGATCTCCTGCAGTGTCATGCGGCGGATGTCCAGACCGCCTTCGGCGCTTCCCAGCCCGATATGCGCGATGACCCCGCCCGGCGCTGCCGCGGCCGAGGCCGCTGCCCGCGTGGCGGGATAGCCGACACCGTCGATGATGATGTCGAAAAGCCCCTCGCCCGCGATGGCTTCGGGCGCGATTGCCTTGAGGCCGCAGGTGGCTTCCAGGTAGGCACGGCGCCCCTCGTTCGGCTCGACCACCAGAACGTCGGCTACGCCTTGCGCGATCAGGGACAGGGCCGAGCCGACACCGATGGCGCCGCCACCGAAGACAAGCGCCCGCCCGGTCCCCGGCGCGATGCCGAGCGACAGCCGTGCCGCGTGCCAGCCGCAGGCGATGGGTTCGGCCAGCGCGGCCTGATCGGCGGTGACGTGATCGGGCACGTTGACGAGGTTGCCCGGCGGCATCGTCAGACGCTCGGCAAATCCGCCCTCTCTGGGCGGCATTGAGATGATCTGGCGGGTGGGGCAAAGGTTATCCCGCCCCTCGCGGCAATAGCGGCAGGTGCCGCAGGTCACGAGCGGATTGACGGTTACCCGCTGCCCGTCGGTAACGCCCGCGACCTCGTGGCCAAGGATCAGCGGCGCGGGCCGCCGCTCGTCATGGCCGAGATAGGCGTGCATGTCCGAGCCGCAGATGCCCACGCTTTCGATGGAGATGAGCGCATCGCCGCGCGCTCCGGACGGTTCGCCGACCTCGGAGAAGTCCAGCTTCTCGGGGCCCATATAGACCAATGCTTTCATTTCGCCGTGAACCCTCCGTCCACCATCAGAACCTGCCCCGTGACATAGGCCGAGGCATCCGAGCAGAGAAACAGGACCGGCCCGTCGATATCCTCGGGCTCGCCATTCCGGCCGATGCAGGTCTGCGCCGCATTTCGCGCCGCGCGTTCGGGGTCGTTGAAGACCGCTGCGGTCAGTTCGGTTCGGAAAAAACCCGGACCGATGGCGTTCGCGGTGATGCCGTGACCAGACCAGGCTTCGGCCATGGCGCGGGTCATCTGCGCCACGCCGCCCTTGGAGGCACCGTAGGCGATGCCCGCCGGGAAAGCGCGATAGGACTGGAGCGAGGCGAAATTGACGATCCGCCCCCAGCCCTTCTCTTTCATCGCGGGCACAAGGGCCTGGCTTAGGAAGAAGGGCGCGCCGAGGTTCAGGTTGATCGTGACGTCCCAACCCTCGGGCGTGACCTCGTCGGCGGGCTGGCGGGTGTTGATCCCGGCAGCATGAACGACAATGTCGGGCGCGCCGAAAGGCTCGGACACGCGCCGGACCAGATCGGGCAAAGCTGCCCGGTCCATCACATCGGCGGCCACGGCAGCGGCATGGGGTCCGGTCTCGGCCACCCATGCGTCCAGTTGCTCGGCGCGGCGAGCGACACCCACTACCGAGGCACCCGCCGCCGCCAGAACCGTCGCCGCGCGACGGCCTAGGCCCGAGCTGGCGCCCGTGACCGCGGCCACACGGCCTGTCAGATCGAACAGGCCCGAAGGCGCGACCGTGTCAGCCATTTGCCGACAGATCGAAGTCTTCGTCAGGGAAGTACTTCTTCAGCCGGATATCCGCCGTGCGCGCATGACCTTCCATGCCTTCGAGACGGGAAATCCGGGCCGTCGCTTCCGCCACCGGCTTCGAGCCTTCGCGGGTCGCGCGCTGCCAGGTCACGATCTTCATGTACTTGTGCACAGAAAGACCGCCGGTGTAGCTGGCCGCGCCATTGGTCGGCAGCACGTGGTTCGTGCCGGATGCCTTGTCGCCGAAAGCCACAGTGGTTTCCTCACCAAGGAAGAGCGAGCCGTAGCAGGACAGGCGATTCAGCCACCAGTCGAGGTCTTCTGCCTGCACGGTCAAGTGCTCGGGCGCATAGTCGTCCGACGTGGCCGCCATTTCCTCGCGATCCGAGCAGAGGATGACCTCGGCATAGTCCCGCCATGCCTTGGCGGCGTTCTCGCTGTTCACCTCGGGCAGATCGGCGATCAGGTCGGGGACCAGTTCCATGACCTTTTCGGCCAGCGCCCGGTCATCGGTTACAAGCCAGACGGGCGAGTTGTAGCCGTGCTCGGCCTGACCGACGAGGTCGGCGGCAACGATCATCGGGTCGGCCGTCTTGTCGGCAAGGATCAGGCTGTCCGTGGGGCCGGCGAACATGTCGATGCCGACGCGGCCGAAGAGGATCCGCTTGGCTTCGGCCACGAACTGGTTGCCCGGGCCAACAAGGATGTTGGCCTTGCGCAGACCGAACAGACCGAAAGTCATCGAGGCGACGCCCTGAACCCCGCCCATGGCCAGGATGTGGTCCGCACCGCACTTGTGAGCCGCGTAGATGATCGCGGGCGCGATACCCACGCCCGGACGCGGCGGCGAGCAGGCCACGATATGGCCGCAGCCCGCAACCTTGGCCGTGGTGACGGTCATGATTGCGCTTGCGATGTGGCTATAGCGGCCACCCGGGATGTAGCACCCGGCAGAGTCCACGGGGATGCTCTTCTGACCGGCGATCAGGCCGGGGATGACCTCGACGTCGAAGTCCTTGATGGTGGCCTTCTGCGCCTCGGCGAAACGCTTCACGTTGGCATGGGCGAAGTCGATATCCGCCTTCAGCCGCTCGGGCACTTTTGCGATGGCAGCGTCGATCTCCTCCTGCGTCAGCAGGACGTTGCCCTCGTAGCGGTCGAACTTGGCCGCATATTCCATCGCGGCCTTTTCGCCGCCCGCCTCGATATCGTTGAGGATACCGGTGACGATGGCCTGGGTCTGACCGGAATCGCTTTCCGAGGTCAGGGTTGCTTTTTTCAGATACTCAACGGGCATCTCATTTATCCTACTTGTAGATTTCCGGAAGGAAGGTGGTGGAGATCGCCGGGATGTAGGCGATCATGAGCGTGACGATCAGCATGAAGAGAACGAAGGGCACGGCGCGGTAGGCGATCTTCAGGATCGACTCGCCGGTCAGCCCCGCCACCACGAAGAGGTTCAGCCCTAGTGGTGGGGTAATAAAGCCGACGCCGAGCGCGGTGATCATCATGATACAGAACTGGATTTCGTTCATGCCGATATTGTCGGCAAGCGGCTTGAGGATCGGCGCCAGGATCACAATGTTCGGCGTCGTCTCCATGACGCAGCCCGACGCGATCAGGATGGCGATCATCATCAGGATCAGCACCCAGGGCTCTTCGCTGACGCTGGTGGCGACGGCGACAAAGCCCTGCGGCACGCCGATGATCGCCAGCGCCTCGGCCAGCGGGATCGAGAAGGCGATAATCGGAAGGATCACACCGTTCACCTTGGCCGACGAGACCAGCATCGCCGGAAAGTCGCTGAGCTTCAGCGTGCGAAGCAGGAAGCCCATGAAGATGGTGACGACAACGGCGGTGGCGCCCGCCTCGGTCGGGGTCAGCCGGCCCGAGAAGATGCCGTAGAAGATGATCCCCGGCACGATGAAGGCGTACCAGCCGGACTTGAGCGAGATCCAGAGCCGCGAGAAATACTCGGCAGCCGAGATATTGCCGCCGCCCTCCCATTTATAGAGGCGGTTCATCACGATGTTGGTGCACAGGATCGAGATCAGGATCGCAAGGCCCGGCACCACGGCGGCCAGGAACAGCGTCGAGGCCGAAATCCCGAGAACAAGGCCGATGATGATATAGGCGATCGAGGGCGGGATCAGGATGCCGGTACAGGCACCCGCAGCGACGAGCGCACAGGCATAGGGGCGCGGGTACCCCGACTCGACCAGACGGTCGATGGTCATCCGGCCCACGGCGGCGGCGCCGGCAGCGTCAGAGCCCGAGATCGCCGCGAACATGCCGCAGACAAGGACCGTCGCCGAACCGAACCCGCCCTTGGCGAACTGGGTCAGCGCCTCGGCCACATCCAGAAATTTTCGCGATAACCCCGTTCGGACGAGCACGTCGCCGGTCAGGATGAAGAGTGGCACTGCGGTCAGCGCGAAGGCGTCGATGCCGGAGAACAGTTTCTCGCCCACCAGCGTCAGGGGCAGCGCCCCCGACCAGACGAGCATCAGGATTGCGGATGACCCGATGGCGGCCCAGACCGGGACGGCCAGCGCGACGAGTATGACGAACAGGATGACGGGACCGTAGAAATCCCACCCCAGTTCGATGGCTTGCGGCTGTAGATGGTTCCAGAGCATGTGCCGTCCCTCAGTCGAAGAGTTTGTCGCCTTCGTAGACGGGCCGGCCGTTACGAAGATCGTTGAAGTCACGGATGAGCGACTGGATGATGCGGAAGATCACGAGCGCGAAGCCGATGGGCACGGCGGCCAGGAACCACGCCTGGTCGATCCGAAGACCATGGGTCACGTTGCCGAACTTCATCGCCACGTGCAGCGTCTCGTAGGAGTAGTAGAGCGCGATGACCGACACGATCAGCATCACGATATCCCCGAAGATGTAGATCACCGCTTTCACCCGCGGGCCTACATATTCCAGAAGCACGTCGATCCGGATGTGTCCCCTCTCGCGCACTGCTGCGGCGCAGCCGATCCATGCGAGATAGATGAATGAATAGCGGACGATTTCTTCGCCCCAGATCGACGAATAGGAAAAGATCTCGCGTCGCAGGACCTCGATGAACATCGTCGAGACGAGCATGATGTAGAAGACGAGCAGCGCCCATCGTTCCGCATTCTCGTTCAATGCCTTCAGTATTCGCGACATGGAGTCCTCCTGTCTGCTGACCGCCCGTCAGGGCGCAGCACTCATATGCGAGCGATGTCGGGTGTCGGCTGAACCGGGGCGCGGATCGGTCCGCGCCCCGAAAGGTCTGTGTCTTACGCGTCGTGGACGTAGTAGCGGCTCTGGGTGTTGGCACCCTCTTCGAGCCTTGCGAAGACGTCCATCGAGCCGGCGAGATCGGTCTTGAACTGATCCCATTCCGACCGCTGGTAGCCGCCGGCGTCCTGCCACTCGGCAAGCTGATCGTCGTTCAGCGTGTGGAACTGAACGCCGGCCTTGGCGAGCTCGGACATGGCGTAGGCACGGGCCGCCGGAACCTTGGCGAGGTTCTGCTGCGTGGTCACTTCGCCAGCAAACTCGATGCCTTCCTGAACGTCGGCAGGCAGCGAATTGAACCATTCGAGGTTCATCGAATAGACCTGACTGTCCGGCACGGCCTGGGTGAAGGTCACGTGGCTCAGGATGTCCTTGAAGCCGAAGACGTAGAGAGCGCCCACCGACGGGTCGAGCGCGTCAGCGACGCCCTGCTTGATCGCCGACGGGGTTTCGCCCCATGCGACCGGCGTCGGGTTCGCGCCGACCATGCGATAGTACTGCTGCAGCATCTGGCTGCCCGGCACGCGGAATTTGACGCCCGACAGGTCGGAGGGCGACAGAACCGGACCGGCACCGCCAGCGCGCATCGCGACGACGCGGGGGTCGATCACGACATAGAACAGCGCCTTGAAGCCCGAGGCCTCGATCTTGGGGTGAACTTCGGCCTTCCACGCATCCGACTGGGTCAGGTTGGTGAAGCGCTGGTTCGAGCCGCAGAAATACGGCAGGTTGATCAGGTCGACCGCGCTTGCGAAGGGTGCGAAGTTGGCAAGCGAATGCTGCGCGCACTGGATGGTGCCGGCCTGAACGGCCTGGGCAAGTGCGCCACCGGCGCCAAGCTGACCGCCCGGAGCAAGCTTCACGTAGACCTTGCCGTTGGTCGCGTTCTGGATGTTTTCCTTCAGGTCGAGCTGCATGATCGGGTAGCTGCGCGACGCGCCAAGAACATAGGCCGTGGCCAGTGTCATGGTGTGTTCCGCCGCCGCTTCGCGCTCGCGCTCTTCGTTCGCGGTTTGCGCCGCCGCTTCGCTCGACCAGAGCATACCAGCACCGCCAGCGACCATCGCGGCGGTGAAGCTGCCGGTCCCGGCGAGCTTCAGAAAGTTCCGGCGCTCGGCCGATGCCAGTTCCTGTTTATCACGATCCATGGAAATCCTCCCTATTGTCATGGCTGTCGTTATGATTTGTTTTTCTTCTTCTTTTCCGCCCTCAGGATCGCAACGGTGAAGCAGATCGATGAGGCGAAAAGGACGAGCATTTCACTGACGTCGCCCATGAAGGACGCGTTTCCGGAAGCTCCCAGGATTACATTTGCGAAGTAAATCGCGAAGAGAAGGCCTGCCGCCAGCAGAAACATGAGTAATCCTCCCTTCACCCTGATTCGCGTTAAATGTAAGCGCTTACATTTTTTCATGCAAGCGTTTACATGCCCCCCGCCCGCAGCGCAGAATGCCCGAGCCGGAGAGTCGCGCCCTTGCGCTCGCGGTTGGCTTTCTACTGGCGGACATCGAAGACATTGCCCAAGCAGACGACCTCGCAGCGCCCCAAGTCAAGCTCCGGTTCGCCGACGCTTGAGGACGTCGCGCGTCTTGCAGGGGTCTCGACGGCGACGGTCTCGCGGTGTCTGAACAGCCCCGACCGGGTTGTCGAGCGCACGAGGAACCGCGTTCTGCAAGTCGTACATGACATCGGCTATGCCCCGAATTTCGGGGCCCGCGCCCTTGCCGCGCGGCGGACGAACACCGTGGGGGTCGTCATTCCGACGATGGAAAACGCCATCTTCGCCCGCGGCCTCCAAGCCTTTCAGGAAGAGCTCGGCCGCCACGGCTTCACCCTTCTGGTGGCCAGTTCGTCCTATCAGCCGGAGCTCGAGATGTTGCAGGTGCGCACGCTCCTGGCACGGGGCGCGGATGCCCTCATGCTCATCGGCTTCGAGCGCCAGCAGGAGGTCTATGACATCCTCGACCGCCGCGGCGTTCCTTACGTGATCTCATGGGCTTATCACGAGGGACAGGAAGCACCCGCAATCGGCTTCGACAACCGTCTCGCCATGGCGGAACTGGCCCGCCACGTCACTGGTCTCGGCCATCGTCGTCTGGCGGTCATTTCCGCGCCTCAGGCCGAGAACGACCGGGCGCGCGACCGTGTTCTCGGCGTGATGGATGCCTGCCGCGAGGCCGGGATCAACACCGACGGGGTCACCGTGATCGAGACGCCCTATGCCATCGAAAACGGCGCCGCCGCGATGGAGCGGCTGATGAGCGGCGCCAGCCGTCCGACGGCGGTTCTCTGCGGCAACGATGTTCTGGCAGTGGGTGCCGTGCGTGCCGCGACGCGGCTGGGGCTCCGCGTTCCGGGAGATGTCTCGATCACGGGCTTCGACGATATCGAGATCGCCCAGATCATCGAGCCGCCGCTCACCACGATCCACGTCCCCCACCGGCAGATGGGCCGGCAGGCGGCGCAGATGATCGTCTCACTCCTGCACGGGACGCCCGTCGGGCCGCTCAGACCGCTCGACACCCATATTGTCCACCGCACCTCCCTTGGCCCGCCTCACACATAAAGCCCTTTTGTTTTGGCTCTGAGGGTTACGAGTGCGAGGACGGTGTTGAGTGTTGGGGTTGGTGTGTTTGTGATCTGGCCGAGTTCGGCGACGGATCGGACGAGGGCGTCGA
>NZ_WUPT01000005.1 GCF_009830125.1 Kangsaoukella pontilimi
GGCCTCGCTCCATTCGTCGCGCTTCGAGGGCGTGCCGCAGGTCCGCACAGCGGGCCAGGTGACCAAGCTCGAAGAAGAGAAGATCTGCGCCTGGTACGCCGGCGGCACGCTCTACTCGTGAACTGACAAGACCGGGCGCCCCGCTCGACCGGGGCGTCTATGACCAAAAGGGAACAGAAAGGCACTGCCATGCCACATGATGACGACGTGACCGTGGAGCCGGTGAAGGGACTCCCAGAGGACCTTCCACCGGGCGAAGTGATCTTGTGGCAAGGCCGGCCCTCGGTCTGGCCCCTCCTGCGCGAGGCTTTGTCCCTGAACTGGGTACTTGGCTATTTCGCGCTTCTGATCGTCTGGCGGGTCGGCGTGTCGACCACGACATTGCCGCTCGGCCAGGCGCTTCTGACCGGACTGCCCTTCCTGATCCTGGCGGGCGTGGTGACGGCGATCCTCTACCTGATCGCGCTCGCTCAGGCGCGGGCGACGGTCTACACCATCACCTCCGAGCGGATCGCCATGCGGATCGGCGCTGCGCTGACCATCACGCTCAACCTCCCCTTCCCCAAGATTGCGGCGGCGGACCTGTCGCTGTCTCGGAACGGGACGGGGACGATTGCGCTCAGGACGATGGGGCAGGCCCGGCTCAGCTACATGATCCTCTGGCCCCATGTCCGGCCCTGGCACCTGAAGGAAACGCAACCCGCGCTCCGCTGCATCCCCGATGCCGCGAAGGTGGCCGCGATCCTTGCCGAGGCCGCGGAAACGCGGGTCAGCCGGCCCACACTCGAACGCGTCGCCATCGCCCATCCGGGCGCCGTGGCCGCCGAATAGGAGGACGGACAGATGTCGCAACGCACAGATACCGGCCTTTACTTCGACGCCGAGGCCCGCGCCATGGAACGGCGCGACCGCGAGCTGATCCCGCGCCGGCTTGTCATCGCCATGTTTTCGCTCGCCATCGCGGTGGTGCTGCTGGTCAGCTTCGCCGTTATCACGGACCGCCCGCTTGTGGGGCAACCCAAGGCGGCGCCGATCTTCACCGAACGCTTCCTCGTGCTCGACCCCGCCGGCAAGGCGATGCGGGTCACGGATGCCAACACCGGCGACGTCGTCCTGAACGTGGACAATGGCGGCTTCGTCTCGGTGGTGACGGACGGGCTGGAACGCGCCCGCATCGTCCACGGGACCGAGGGCAACCCACCGGTCAAGCTGACGCTCTACCAGAACGGCCGCCTGTCGCTCTTCGACACCGGCTCGGGGTGGAGCATGGAACTGTCGTCCTTCGGCCCGGGCAACCGGGGCGTCTGGCTCGAACTGCTGAAATAAAATCAAAAAGGGAACCAAAACATGGGACTTCTGACACGAGAGACCGAAAAGGTGCCCTGCACCGTCGAGGTCAGCCACCGCTTCGAGGAACTGTCGGCGCATGTGCGCTTCGACAACGGCGCGGTCGTCCATCCGGGCGACAGCGTTCTGGTCCATGGCGAGCCCGTCATGGCCCCCTTCGGCGAGATCGTCCGCGAGGCGCGTGAAGCGACCATCACGCGGGCAAGCGCCGTCGAACGGCTCTGGACGCGGATGACGGGGGATCTCGAATTCATCGAGCTCTGCGAGTTTTCCTTCTCGGAAGAGGTGACGCTATGAACGTGCAATCGACCGACCGTCTGAACGGCGCCCCCTCGCCCGTGTCGCGCCACGGAACCACCGACGCACCCGACACGACGTCCTCCACCGATCTGGCGATGCAGAACACCATCCTGACGCCGCGCTTCTACACCACCGATTTCGACGAGATGGACGCGATCGACGTCACGCCCGTCCGCGAGGACTGGGACAAGCTTCTGGACCAGATGCGGTCCGACCCGAACAAGGGCCACTTCAAGAAGACCGAGGACTGGGACCAGATCGACTGGGACGGCATGGAGCCGGAGCTGAAGAAGGAGTTCATCGACTTCCTCGTCTCCTCCTGCACCGCCGAGTTCTCGGGCTGCGTCCTTTACAAGGAGATGAAGCGGCGCGGCAACAACCCCGATATCTGCGAGCTGTTCTCCTTCATGTCCCGCGACGAGGCGCGCCACGCGGGCTTCATTAACGACGCGCTCCGCGAGGCGGGGATCGCGGTTAACCTCGGCTTCCTGACGAAGGAAAAGAAATACACCTACTTCCGGCCCAAGTTCATCTACTACGCCACCTATCTTTCCGAGAAGATCGGCTACGCCCGCTACATCACCATCTATCGCCACCTCGAGGCGAACCCCGAGCACCGCTTCCACCCGATCTTCAAGTGGTTCAGGGAATGGTGCAACGACGAGTTCAGCCATGGCGAGGCCTTCGCGCTTCTGATGAAGACCGACCCCAAGCTGACCGAGAGCTTCGTCAACAAGCTCTGGATCAAGTTCTTCCTGACGGCGGTCTACGGCACCATGTGGGTCCGCGATCACGCCCGGCCCCGGTTCCACGAGGCGCTTGGCGTCGACATCGAGTGGTATGACCAGGAAGTGTTCCGCAAGACATCGACCATCGCGCGCCAGGTCTTCCCGCTGGAGCTGGACATCGACCACCCGCGCTGGAAACCGACGCTGAGGCGGCTGGAACGCGCCTTCACCGATCTGGACGCCGCGAAGCGCCGGGGCGGTATCGCGGGCGCCGTGGGTCGCATGACGGCGGGCGCGCGGGCCGCTCTCGCCTTTGCGGGGCTTTATACGATCCCGTCGAAGCGGAACGCGGTGCCCGAAAACGTCCGGCTGGAGCCGGCATATTGAGGGATTGCGCCGCCTCCGGCGTCGCGGTGCGAGGGGCCAGCCCCTCGCGCTCCCCGGGATATTTTGAAACAGGCGAAGGGCAGAGGTGCTAGAGAACCCGTGGATCGCCGCGCTCATGGCGCTTTTTCTCTGGTGGTTTTCCACCGGGGCGATCCTGTTCGTGGTGCGCCGGGCCGATGGCGACGGGCCGGACGGACATGTCTGGGCCTCGCTTCTGTCGATGCCGGTGCTGTTTGCCGGAGTCGTGGGGCTGATGATGTCGCTCGAGACCGCCGGTGCGCCCGGCGCGTGGATCGGCTTCGTCTCGGCGCTCGCCATCTGGGGGTGGATCGAACTGTCGTTCCTGTCGGGGCTGGTCACCGGGCCGCGCCGCGCCCCCTGCCCTGCCGAGGCCTCGGGCTGGACACGGTTCTCAAGCGCGGTGGGCACGATCCTCTATCACGAGCTTCTGCTTCTGGTGGCGCTTGTCGCGCTCTGGGGGATCAGCCAGGGCGCCGAGACGCAGGTCGCCTTCTGGACCTTCGCGGTCCTGTTCTTCGCCCGCATCTCGGCCAAGCTGAACCTCTATCTGGGCGTGCCGCGGGTGAACCTGGAATTCATACCCGGCCCGCTGGCGCATCTGCCCTCGTATTTCCGTATCCGGAAGATCAACTGGCTCTTCCCGATCTCGATCACGGCGCTCTCCTTCGCCACCGCCTGCTGGCTGGAACGGCTGGTGGTGACGGGCGAGGTCGGATTTTCCCTTCTGGCGGCGCTGACGGCGCTCGCCACGCTCGAACACTGGCTGATGGTGCTGCCATTGCCGGATGCGAAACTGTGGCGCTGGATGCTGCCGCAACCGAAACCGAACACGACGACTGCAGACTGAAGGTGCGACATGGATTTTGAAAAACTGTTCCGGGATCAGCTGACCGAGCTGAAAGAGGAAGGCAATTATCGCATCTTCGCGGAGATGGAACGGCGCTGCGGCGCGTTCCCGAAGGCCGACAATTACGGACCCGATGGCAAGCGCGAGGTCACCGTCTGGTGCTCGAACGACTATCTGGGCATGGGCCAGCATCCGGACGTCGTGCGTGCCATGGTCGAGACGGCCGAGGCCTGCGGCACCGGCGCGGGCGGCACGCGGAATATCTCTGGCACCGTGCATCAGCATGTCGAACTGGAACGCGAGCTTGCCGATCTGCACGGCAAGGAAGCGGCGCTTCTGTTCTCGTCGGGCTATGTGTCGAACTGGGCCGCTCTCTCGACGCTCGGGAGCCGCCTGCCCGGCGCGGTGATCCTGTCGGATTCGCTCAACCACGCCTCGATGATCGAAGGCATCCGGCACAGCCGCGCCGAGAAGGTCATCTGGAAGCACAACGACCCCGAGGACCTGAACCGCCGTCTGGCCGCCATTCCCGAGGGCCGGCCCAAGATCGTGGCTTTCGAGAGCGTCTATTCCATGGATGGCGACATCGCCCCCATCGCCGAGATCTGCGACGTGGCGGATGCCCATGGCGCGATGACCTATATCGACGAGGTCCACGCCGTGGGCATGTACGGCCCCCGCGGCGGCGGCGTGGCCGAGGAACTGGGTCTGATGGACCGGATCACGCTGATCGAAGGGACGCTCGGCAAGGCCTTCGGCACCTTCGGCGGTTACATTACCGGCTCGGCGGCGCTGTGCGACTTCATCCGGAGTTTTGCCAGCGGCTTCATCTTTACCACCGCCCTGCCCCCGGCCGTCGCGGCGGCCGCCTGTACGTCGGTGAAGCACCTGAAGAGGTCCCAGTTGGAGCGTGCACGCCAGAGGCGTCAGGTGGCGCTTCTCAGGCGGCTGCTGGACGAGAAGGGCATCCCGCACATGCCCAATCCCAGCCATATCATCCCCGTGATGATCGGAGACCCGGTGAAATGCCGGATGATCTCGGACATGCTGATGGATGACTGGGGCATCTACGTGCAGCCGATCAATTATCCGACAGTGCCGAAAGGTCTGGAACGGCTGAGGATCACCCCCGGACCGCTCCATAGCGACGATGATATTGCATATCTTGTCGAGGCATTGAATTCCCTCTGGCAGCGCTGCGCGATCGCTCGCGCTGTTGCCTGATCCGAATTATCGCCTAAGTGGCGTGAATGAGCGGCGTACTGCCTTGGAAAAGCGGTGCGCCGACGAACAATGGAAGGAGATATGAATATGAAGATCACGCGTCGTGACGGCCTCAAACTGATGGGTGCGACCGCACTGGCAACCGGCCCGATGAAGGCTTTTGCCGGCAGCCATGGTGCCATGCATGAGGTTGAAATGCTGAACAAGGCACCCGACTCGAACGAGCGTCAGGTGTTCAACCCGCCTGTGCTTCAGATCGCTAAAGGCGACACGGTCAAGTTCGTGGCCACCGACCGCGGCCACAACTCGGAAGCCAATGACGACATGCTTCCCGAGGGCGCCGAAGGCTGGAGTGGCAAGATCAACGACGATGTCGAGCACAAGTTCGAAGTGGCCGGCGTCTATGGTTACCACTGCACGCCGCACCAGTCGGCCGGCATGGTGGGCCTGATCCTCGTGGGCGACGTCACCCAGGAGATGCTGGATGCCGCCGGCGAAGTCCGCCAGCGCGGCCGTGCGCGCCAGCGCATGGAAGAGTACCTCGCGCAGGCCTCCGAGATGATCGCCGCCAGCTAAGCCTTGGCGGTGAGGCACTTCGGAAAGGGCGTCCCAGGCGGGCGCCCTTTTCCTTTGGCGGTCCTCCGCACCGGGCCCGGCATGTCTCGGACCCGCCTAATCTCCCTGCCCCCCCTGCCCCGCGGCCTCAGTTTACCCTTGCGCGAATCTATCCACAGGGTGATAGTCACGGAAAAGAGCGGATAGACGACAAAATCCGTGAACACGGTGCGGGCAGCGAGCAGATGAACATGACCTTCAGCCAGGATGACCTGAACAGCGTCATCCGGCAACACTCCGAGCAACTCGCGGCGCAACTCCATGCGCAGCGCGAAAGCCTCTTTCCACCCGACGCCGCCAAGGAGATGCGGAAGTTCACCTCAGGTGAGGCCGCGCAGCTTCTCGGCGTCAATGACAGCTACCTGAGAAAGCTCCACCTCGAGGGTCGCGGCCCCTCGCCCGAGATCTCCCGCGGCAACCGCCGCCATTACTCGGCCGAGGACATCAACGCGCTCCGTCACCTGCTTGAGAAGACCGCCCGCAAACCGGGCGATTACCTTCCCGGCCGGCGCGAGGGCGACCATCTCCAGGTGATCGGCGTCATGAACTTCAAGGGCGGCTCGGGCAAGACCACGACGTCTGCCCACCTCGCCCAACGCCTCGCGCTCACCGGCTACCGCGTCCTCGGCATCGACCTCGATCCGCAGGCGTCCTTCACCGCGCTCCACGGCGTCCAGCCCGAGTTCGACCTGTTGGAGGGCGGCACGCTCTACGACGCGATCCGCTACACCTCCCCTGCCCCGATCCGGGACGTGATCCGCAAGACCTACATCCCCAATCTCGACCTAATTCCGGGCAATCTCGAACTGATGGAGTTCGAGCACGAGACACCCCGCGCCCTCTCTCAGGGCAACGCAGGTCTCTTTTTCTTCCGCGTTAGAGACGTTCTGGCCCAGGTCGAGGGCGATTACGACGTCGTCGTAATCGACTGCCCGCCGCAGCTTGGCTTTCTCACCATGTCGGCGCTTTCCGCCGCCACCGGCCTTCTGGTCACCATCCACCCCGAGATGCTGGACGTCATGTCGATGAGCCAGTTTCTCCGCATGACCGCCGACCTGATGGACGTAATCGCGGAATCGGGCGCCGACATGAGCCATGACTGGATGCGCTACGTCCTCACCCGGTACGAGCCGACGGATGCGCCCCAGAACCGCATCGTTGCCTTCCTCCGCACCATGTACGGCGACAAGGTGCTCAATGCGCCCATGCTCAAATCCACCGCCATTTCTGATGCGGGCCTGACGAAACAGACCCTCTACGAGGTCGAACGCTCGGCCTTCACCCGCACCACCTATGACCGCGCCATCGAAAGCCTGAACGCGGTGAATGACGAGATCGCGCAGTTGATTCAGCAGACTTGGGGCCGGACATGAACGACAGCCGCAAAAAGCGCATGTCGATGCTCGACACGCTCGCCTCCGCCGCCCCGGCGACGGCGCCGTCCATGATGGCCACCAACCGGGCGCTTCGCTCGGCCCGCGACGCCGTCGATGCCCACCACGTGTGGGAACTCGATCCGGCCGCAATCGTCGACAACCGCCCGACCGACCGTCTCGACACCGATGACGTGGACGACCTCCGCGACGCGATCGAGGCGAACGGTCAGACCGTGCCGATCCTTGTTCGCCGCGACCCAACGGACCCCGAGCGGTTTCACCTCGTCTATGGCCGCCGACGCCTTGAGGCGATCCGCCTCTCCGACAAGATCGACAAGGTCCGTGCCATCGTTACGTCGATGAACGATGACGATGCACTTCGCGCCCAGATCTCCGAAAACATGGCGCGGCGCGACCTGACCTTCATCGAAAAGGCGCTCTTCGCCCGCACTCTCGTGGATGAGGGGTTCGGGACCCAGGCGCATATCGCCGAGGTGCTGACAGTCACGAAATCGGCGATTTCGATGGCTTTGGCGGTGGTCGACAGCGTCGGTGTCGAGCTTGTGCGCGCCATCGGTGCCGCGCCCGGTATCGGCCGTCCCCGGTGGGAGGCGCTGGCGCGCGACATCACCGCCAGCCGCATCAGCGAGGCGGTTCTGATCGACGTGGCCGAGCGGGCCTATGTGACGGCGGAAGCCGCCGTCGTGCTTGAAGATACGTCAGAAGACCTGACCCATCCATCCGTCGCCGCGTTCGAGGCGGTCGCCGCCGAGGTG
Organism: Kangsaoukella pontilimi; assembly: GCF_009830125.1. GTDB lineage: Bacteria > Pseudomonadota > Alphaproteobacteria > Rhodobacterales > Rhodobacteraceae > Kangsaoukella > Kangsaoukella pontilimi. Next base: position 7,622 of record NZ_WUPT01000005.1, read on the forward strand.
GCCCGCCCCGAACCCGTCAGGACCAAGGACAAGCCCGATCGCGGCCCTGCCCCCCTTCGCCGCGATCTCGTGATCGACGGCGAGCGTGCGGCGCGGCTGACGCGGACAAAGACCGGTCTCCGGCTCGATCTGCCCGAGGGCGGCTTCGCGGACTGGCTGGACCGGCATAGCGACAAAGTCATTCAAGAGCTTCACGACCGGTGGAAAACCGGCGCCGAAGACTGAGGTAGAGCAGAGAAAAAAGGAGGCACGAGCAGGTAAAGAAAAGGTCCCGCAGAGCGGACGCCCCACGAGACCCTAACTTGTCGTTTTGCACCCTCAAGGTAGTGGTCGGCTTTCGTTCCCGCAAGTCCTAAGTGATTCGCGGCGCGGATTTTCTGTGCCTGAGTGTGACATCACATGACTTACGTTCCCAGAACGCCGTTCAGGCGACCGGTAGAGGCTGGCCTTCTGGCCCATGAAACCGCGGCTCAGGCACCCCTGCCCCCAAAGGGCGTGAACAAGTGGGAAGTGCTCCGCGAAATCGCGGCGGCGCGTGTGGCGCTTGGAGTGTCCGACCGTGCTGTGGGGGTCCTTCAGACTCTCCTCAGCTTCCATCCCTCCACCGCGCTCGGCGGTAACGATCATGACCTGATTGTCTACCCATCGAACGCCGCGATCTCCGAGCGGGCCAACGGGATGCCGGAATCGACCCTCAGGCGCCATCTCGCGGCACTTGTGAGCGCCGGTCTGATCGTCCGCCGCGACAGCCCCAACGGCAAGCGATTTGCCCGGCGGTACGACGGCGAGAAAGAGGCGTTCGGCTTCGATCTTTCACCCCTCGTCCACCGCTACGACGAGTTCTGCCGGATGGCCGAGGCGATCCGCGCCCAGACAGAGCGTCTGGAGCGCCTCCGCCGCACCGTCAGCCTCATGCGCCGCGACCTGGCTTCTCTGGCCTCCTACGGCGCCGAGACGCGCCCTGACAGGCGCTCTCTCTGGCAGGAGCTGAACGAACTCGCCCAAAGCGTCAGCCAGGCTCTCCGCCGCGTTCCGGTCTGGGACGAGATGGAGGCATTGGAGCGGGCGCTCGACGCAGCACTCAAGACGGCGTCCGCGTTGTTAGAGCCTTGTTCAGAGACTGATGCAAAGATTATGGTCGCCAAAGACGTTCATTCTGAGCGGCACTATCAGACTTCAAATACAGACTCTTATGCCCTTGAACCTTGCTTAGAAAGCAAAGGGGCGCCGGTTGAAGCCGAAGCGTCTGAGACCGCCGATCGGGAGGCCGGAAGCGAGGCTATAGACGAAGGTCCGGTTCCGGACTCCGGCGATACCATTCGTGATCTGGACGACGCGCCCCTGCCCCGTCTGCCACTGGGGCTTGTATTAAAGGCCTGTCCGGAATTCCTGGCGATGTCACCGAACAGAATTGGCCATTGGCACCATTTCGTGCGCGCGGCGGATGTCCTGAGGCCGCAGATGGGCATTTCTCCCAGTGCCTGGGACGAGGCTTGCCGGGTCATGGGACCTGAGAATGCAGCGGTCGTTCTGGCGGCGATGCTGGAGCGGTTCGAGGAGATCTCAACTCCGGGCGGGTATTTGAGGCATCTGACACGAAAGGCGGCAGAGGATGCATTCTCACCCGGCCCGATGGTCATGGCGTTGTTGAATCGGCCGGATGGTGGAAGTTCACAGCTGTGAACTCGCACCGTCAAAGTTCACAGTTGTGAACTTTTCACAAACCGGCAGCGCGCGTCAGGTTCACCCGGAACCTGTCCCGCCGTCTCTGATAGCGGCGGGTCATTTCGGCGGACGCGTGACCGAGATGTTTTTGGACAAAGCGTTCGTCCACCTCGGCGGAACTTGCGAGACCTGCGCGGAGCGAATGGCCGGAAAAGAGGGCGAGGCGCTCGGCTTCGGGGATCTCGGACCGAATGCCGCTCTTCAGCACGGTCGCCTTGATGAGCCGGGCGACGTGTTTGTCGGAGAGGCGGGTGTCCAGTGCCTTCTGACCATCCCGCGAGGTCCGGACAAAAACGGGGCCGAAGTCGATCCGGGCGAAGTGCAGCCATTGCTCGAGCGCGTGGACGGGGCAGGTCCGGTCGCTGGAGCCGCGGCCGATCTCGACCTCGCGCCAGCCGGTCTTGGAGTTCAGGGTCAGAACCGCGCCGCCGTCTTCGATTTCGATCCAGCCGGCGCTGTCGAGCGTGTCGTCGCGGTGCATATCGAGGCTTACGATTTCGTTACGTCTGAGGCCGCCTGCGAAACCGATCAGAAGGATTGCGCGGTCGCGCAGTCCGCGAAGGTCGGCGGGCAGTGTCGCGACCATGGCGAGGATCTCATGCGGAAGGATAGCTTCCTTCTGAGTGGGCGGTCGCGCGTGTTTCCGGCGAATGCCCGCGAGAACGGTGGCGATGTGCCGATTCCCACGGTCCAGCGGCATCCCGCGTTGGGCGTAATTCCAGGAAAGGCCGGAGAGGCGCCGCTCGATCGTTGCAACCGAGAGGCGGGGAGACCCGTCGGATGGTGCGGCGAGGTCGGCCAGATAAAGCCCGATCAGTTCCGGTGAGGGCGGAACAGGGCCGGTTCCCCGAAGGCGGCACCAGCGCGCGAAATGCGCCCAGTCGGCGGCATAGGCCTTGGCGGTGTTTTCGGCAGTCGAAGCCAGCGCATAGTCGCGCGCCGTTTCAACAAGCCGGTCGAGCGCGCCGGACCCGGCAACATGCGCGGGCAGGGAGGGCTCGTCCGCGGGATCGTTTCCGTCAGTGTCGTCGGTATCTGTGCTCAAGGGCAGGGTCCTTGCCGCGTCGGACGAAAGGCGTTGAATGCGCGGAACCATGGCCGAAAGTGGTGGTGTGGAAGGCGTTCTGGGGTGCATTTGCGCATGGTTGCGACCTTAAGCCATTCATGTCCGATAATGCAAGATTATTGGACATAAACGAATCCGGCAGGGTAGGGCGGTTTATACAGTATCTTGTAGGAGAAAGCGCCGCCTTACGTTAGTCTTGTGGCATGACATATCAGGCCACAGACATCCCGGCGGGTGATCAGACAGTATCCCAGCCCCGGTCCCAGGTCACGCCCGGCTATGGCGAAACGCTTGAAGATGTGGCGTTTTTGTCAGGTGCGGCGCTGGCGCGTCTCGATCTTTTGCTGACGCGGCCCGATGTGCCTCTGTCGTTGCTGAGAGAGCGGCTTGCACTGACCGCCGCTGAGGCCTGCGTGACACATCAGGGTCGACCGGAGCGGGTGGCGGAGTTACGCGATGCGCTGGCCTTTCTGCAGCCCGGAGACAGCCCCGGACCGGCGGGCGAGGTCTATCGGGCGTGGCATCTGGCAATCGGGCGGCGCGGGCCAATGGGTTCGCTGGAGCGGGCATTGCCGGGATATGATCCGCAGGAGGTCCGTGCGTGGGCTGGCGAGACCGAGGGCGGCCCGGTGCGGCGTGCGGCATCCGTGTTGCAGCGGGTTGTCGAGCGCCAGCCACGCGATCCGGTTGCGGCGCTGCTATGTGCCGAAGCGGCCCTGTCGGCGGCGCTTGGCTGGTCCCGAACGCTGCCTGTTCTGACGCTTGGGCTGAGGCGCGCGGACCTGCGCAGAACGGCGGACGATCTGCGGCTGGTCTGTCATCGGGCGATTGCGTCGGCGGAGGCCGTGGTGACGCGCGAGGCGTCGGACCTGACGCGCCGGGCGGCGCGCCTGACGGCTGTTGCGCCCAAGCTGAGGGCGAAGGGGGCCGGGGAGGCCGTAGCGCTGTTCCTGACCTCTGACGCCGTCGCGCCCGCCGCGCTGACCGCGCTCCGGTCCCCGCGCGCGGCGCGGCGGTTCTGCGACAGGCTGGTGGAGCTTGGCGCGGTGCGCGAGCTGACCGGGCGCGACTCGTTCCGGCTGTACGGGGTCTGAGTCGTATGAGCATGGCCAGCGAAAGTGGGAACCGGTTTCGCGGTTCGGACATGCGACCCAGAAAGGCGACCGAGGACAACGCCGAACACGATCTGGACCGAGAGCTGGACGACCTGCCGCCCGATCTGCGCTGGCGCGAATGGATGCGGCGCGTCGAGGCTGTGCTGTTCGCCAGCGCGTCGCCGGTGCCCCGCGAGGATCTGGCGCGCGTCGTGGGGCAGGGGGTTTCCGTCGATCTGGTGCTGCAGGACCTTGCCGCCGATCTGGAAGGGCGGGCCTTTGAGGTGGCGCATGTGCCGGGGGGCTGGGTTCTGAGGACGCGGGCGGCATATGGCGCTGCCGTCAGGGCGGCGGCGGATGTGGGCGGTCAGATGCTCGACCTTGGCGAGTTCGATGTCGCGGTTCTGGCGGCGATTGCCTATCACCAGCCGGTCACGCGGGACGGGCTGGCGGAGATCTTCGGCAAAGACATCAGCCGCGACCTGATCGGGCGGCTTCATGCACGCGGGCTGATCGGGACGGGGCCGCGGTCGCCGCAGAGGGGGGCGCCCTATACCTATGTGACGACCGAGCAGTTTTTGGTCGCCTTCGACCTAGAGTCGCTCAATGACTTACCTGATCGGGAGCAGCTGGAAGATGCAGGGGTGTTGTCTGCAACGGGGGCTTGAGCAGGTCCGCTGAAACCAAGCAGACATCCCTATTTCCTGTTCGCAGCATCGGCGCGCGCGCAGATCGGTTCGAGGGTGGTCCAGATGTCATCCACGACTTCTGCGAGGCTGACGCCTTCGATCTCTGTCGCCTCGGAATAGGCACGCCACTGTGCGGCCTTCGTCGCGTCGGTTGCGAACGCCTGGGACAGGCCCGGTGGCCGCTCGTGCGGCACCTCCGTTTGGCGCCGCTCAAAAGTCATCTCTATGCTGGCTAGCATGTCATCTGGATGGAGATCGATGGCTTTCGGCAGCGCCCAAAGGTCGTAGTAGTCCTTCATCCGACCGTTGATGACACCGAGTGCGACGACTGCCTGAAACTTCTCCGCGATGACCGTCTCAGGCGAGTAGGCACGCACCGTTGCCGTGGGAAAGTCGAGCAGGGAGCCATAGTCGAGCGTGTAGTCGGGATTTCCGAGCGCGTCTCCGAACCCGACATCGATCGTGATCGGGATGCGCGTCTTCTCTAGGTAGGCGACCGTCCTGAGGCGCATACCGCCGTAGACCTGATCTTCGCGGATCGGGGCTGCCGTGAGACTGGCGTCGTCAAAGATCAGGCCGTCATCCGCGTCGATTGCGAGAATTTCGCCGATGGTCTTTTTCAGGGTCGCCTCGTCCTCGGCGCCGAACGACAGGAAGTCGATGTCTCGGGTGAACCGGCCTCTGTCCTTCGTCCAGAGAGTCACGAGCATCCCGCCCTTCAAGACGAACCGATCGCGGTGTGCCGACACCGACAGTCGGTAGATGAGCCGTTCCAGTCCGAATGCGACCAGTACCACGTCGAAGGCCTGTCCCTCCGATCGTGCGAGGTTCAGCAGTCTCTGACGCACCGATGCGGCGACATTCCTGTGTTTGTCAGCCATTCGACGTCACGGCCTCAAGGTAGGGACGCATCTGGTTCCAGGCGCTGTAGGTGCGCGCAGCCTCGGCAATGGCTGACGGGGTCGCCTTGCGCTGTTCGATCGCGGCCTTGAGCGCCTCTATGGCGACCGATCGATCGACGAGGCGCTTGTTTCGGAATGCGTCGGCCAGCGTCTTGGGTATCGAGTACATTCTGATCGTCGCCCCGCCCATCTGGTGGTCCTCGATACCGCTGGAGAAATAGGGTTCGCGAAACCGGACGGTTCGGATTTTCGGATAGGTGATCTTTGGTTCCCAGTCCCTGGCGCCAATGGCGATCCAGACACGTCGCGGAAGTTGATCTGTCAGGCCGTGGAACGCCAGTGCCGATGTGAGGCAGATGACGGCCTTGGGCGCGCGCTTGGCGACTTCGATGAGAGTTTCATGCGTATCGGGGGTGCTGTCGGGCAGGCTATAGAGTCCTCGACCAAGCCGGAGGATGTCTCCGGACTGCACCGAGCGGGAGATTGTTGCCGCTGACACGCCCACAGCCTCAAGATCCCGTGCCCGCGCCGGCGCATGGGACTCCAGATATTCAAGGAGGCGCTGCCTCTGTGTCGGATCTCGGGGCATTGATAGATAACCTCGGACAAAATCGATTTTCGTCTGAGGTTTTCTAACACACATACACTGCGACTGCCAAGACTGCAGAGCATCCTCCAAACAGCCACTTCCTGCAGAGAGGGCGGGAAGCGGTCCTTGCAGATGTCAGCTGCAGGGGAAAATGGTGAAACACCATGCCGGGTGGCACTTCTGGCAGACCATCAGGCGAGGGAAGCGCGCAGGAATTTCGCCCAAGACGGTCAGTATCTTTCTATGTTTGCAATCCTTGATCGGCATCAGTCCGTTGCAGGTCGGACAGGCACGGCAGAACGAACTCAATGGTCCAACTGCCGCTCAATGATGGTCTTCTGAACCTCTTTCATGATCGCATTGCCGCCTTCGATCGATCAGCCGAGCTTACCGTTGGCCACACGATCAAGATCCGTCACTATCATCAATTCCTTGCGATATTCATTCTCAATCGGGTCAACGGCTTTCAATGTAATGCGCCAATGCATTCGCGGCTCCATAGTGATAATCTGCGCAGACCAGGACCATCTTATAACCTCGCTTTCACCCCGTGATTTTGAACGGTCCCGTTGCGTTGAAGGGAATCCAGCGAATGCCGGATAGGACACCGTCGGCCGAGATTTTCAGCGACGCTCTTCGCGAGGGGCTGCGCAAGGTGGGTCATATCCGGACTCTTGCCAGGGGGGAGCCGCTTTTTCGGCAGGGCGAACCGGGGGAGTTCGTTTTCGTCGTCGACGAGGGGCTGATCGAGATCAGCGTGACGTCGGCGGGAGGGCGTAAATCGGTTCTGGCCCATTGCGGTCCGGGCGAGGTTCTGGGCGAGATCTCGGCGCTGGACGGCAAGCCGCGGAGCGCGGACGCGGTGGCGGTCAAGCCGGGCGTCGGGCGCATGGTGCATCGGAGCGAATTGCTGGGCTATCTGGCCGGGAACCCCGAGGCGATGCAGGCGCTGATCGAGGCGCTTTGCGCGCGGATCCGGAACGCGTCGGACCGGTTCGCCACGGTGGCGATCACCCATGCGGGCGCGCGGCTTGCCTCGTGTCTCTTGGGGCTTGCCGAGAAATGGGGCAAGGCGGACGCGGATGGCGATGTGACGATCATGCTGGCTTTCTCGCAGTCCGAGATCGGCGCGCTGGCCGGTCTTGCCCGCGAGAACGTAAGCCGGCATCTGGCGCGGCTGACGCGGGACGGCGTCTTGTCGGTGACCGAGGGGATCATCGTACTGCACGACATGGACGCGCTGGAGCGGATGCTGGAGGCGGGCGGCTAGGGCCGGAGTTTCGCCAGTGCGCGGTCGGCGCGGGCGACCAGGACAGGGACGCCTTCGGCCAGGGCGGCGGCGTGGCCCGCGGTAAGGTGATCCCGCGCCACCTTGCGGCGGCGGCGGGCGAGGGCGACGAGGCCGAGCCCGATCTTGGCCCGCGCGAAATGGGCGCCGCCCGCCTCGCGTTCCAGTTCGAGGCAGCGCTGAAGCTCGGTGCGGGCGTGGCGGAGCGCGGTGGGCCTGATCCGCAGGAAGGTGATGATGTCGGCGGCCTCGGGCCTTTCGCGGTGCGGTTTCGGCCGGTCCGGCGGCGCTTCGCTGTCGGGGTCGATCAGTCCGGCGGCGGAGAGCAGAACCTCGGCTTTCAGAAGGCGGAACTGTCGTTCGACGTTGACGTTGCCAAGCGGCGCGACCTCGGTGAGGAGGCGGTTGAGGCGCTGCCATCCGGCATGCAGGCGGCCCGAGCGGAATTCGATGACGGTGCCGATCCACTCCATGGAATGAAGGAGATTGTGATCGCCCATATGGCGGTATTTGGCGATGGATGCCTCGACCTCGTCGCGGACCGTTTCGGGCTGGGCGAGGAACGTGGCGCTGAAGAGTTCGACAGTGCGGCAGACGGATTCGTCGCCCGAGCCGGGGATCGCGTTGCGGCGGCCTTCGGCCACGGCGTCGAGCGCGCGCTCGGGGTCGCCCTCGATGCCGAAGATCAGTGCCTTGGACCATGCTGCGAAGGCGAGTGCGCGGCGGTCGTCGTAGCGTTTGGCGAAGGTCAGGATGCGTTCGGCGGCGGCAAGCGCCTCTTGCTTGCGGCCCACGCTGCGATAGGCGGAGGAAAGCTGGTAGAGCGCGGTCATGGCGAGGTGCCGGTCGTCGATGGCCTCGGCGACGGGGCGGATTTCCGCGGCCAGACGCTCGATGGTTTCGATGGTCTGCCAGCCCGTCTCGTCGAAGACGCGCATGAGCGCGGTCTTAGCCCAGGCCGCCCCGCCGGGATCGCCGGCGGCCTCGGCGTCGGTGAGCGTGGCCTGCGCCAGCGCCTCGGCGCCCGCATAGTCGCGGGCCTGACACATGGCGATGGCGGTTAGGGTCCGGGTGATGCTGAGAGCGGAGGAATACCCCTCGCGCTCCATGCGGGGCAAAGCGCGTCTGGCCGTGTTTTTCAGGCGGGCAAAGTCGCCCATCTGGAGCAGTGTTCTGAGCCAGGTCAGCACGAGATCGCGGTATTGCGCCTCGTCGGCAAGGTCGGGCGCATGTTCGAGCTGGGCGAAGGCGCGTCCGAGGGTCTGGTCCGCTGTCGGCAGGTCGTAGTCGCGAAGCGCCGCCTGACCGGCCCTGATGAAGGCGCGGACCGCGTCGCGGGCGTTGCCTGCGGCGTCGTGATGATAGGCGAGCCGCGCCCAGTCCTGCCCGTCGCTGCCGGTCGATGCTTCGAGCGCCCCGGCGATCCGCTTGTGCGCGCTCTGGCGTCTCTGGGTCAGAAGACTGCCGTGGACCGCGTCCCGGACAAGGGCGTGCGAGAAGCGCCACTGTCTTGGGCCGGTGGGCTCGATCAGGTCGGTATCGGCCATCTGTCCGAGAGTGCTGGCCCGGCCGAGGGCCGCGTCGAGGAGGTCTTCGGAGAAGTCCCGGCCGATGGCGGAAGCGGTCTCGATCGCCTCGCGATCCTCTGCCGTGAGCCGGTCGACGCGGCTGAGTATGAGCTGTTCGAGCGTGCCGGTCAGGAGGGATGCGGTTTCGCCGGCGAGGTCGAGCCCGTCGGGCGAGGCGGCCAGACGACCGGGTAGGGACAGGGCGCGGGTGATTTCTTCGGCCACGAGGGGATTGCCGCCCGATTTTTCCGCGATGAGCTGCGTCAAGGCCGGGCTGATCCGGCCCGGAAGGCGCATGGAGACAAGCGTTTCGATATCGGCGGAGGCCAGCGGTGCCAGAGCGATCCGGCAGAGTGCCGGGCTGGAAAGCCACGGCGCGGTGGCGGTGGGGCGGTGCGTGACGATGAAGGGCGCGCCCCTGTCGAGCAGCATCGCCAGAACCGACGAGGAGGCGGAGTCGAGCCAGTGCGCATCCTCGACGAGAAACACGATTCCAAAGCCCCCCGCGATGCCGGTCAGGAGTGCGCCGAGCGCTTCGCGCGTGCGGATCGCGCGGCTCTTGTCGTCGGATTTCGGCCCGTCGCTGTCCAGAACGGCGACGAGCGGGCCTGTCAGGTCACTTCCGAAACGTTCGGTCGCCGCCGCCACGATGTCGGCGCGTGTGGCGTCGCGGGGGCAACCGGCGGCGTCCCGCACGAGGTCGAAGACAAGCGCGAAAGCAGTGTCCGTGGGGGCGCATTGTCCGGTGGCAATGGTCTTCCGGTCGGAAAGCGCCGTCGTGATCTCGTAGGCGAGGCGGGACTTGCCGATGCCGGGCACGCCGGAGAGGGCGACGGGTCTGCCACCGGCGAGCGCGGCCAGTGCCGTGTCAAGCTCGGGCTTGCGGCTGACGAAACCGGAAAGGCCGCGCTTGGCCGTGCCTTCGAACCGTGTTGCGGGGTCGGTCAGCCCTTCGAGGCGATGCCAGGTGACGGGATTGGCGAAGCCCTTGAGCACCAGCGTGCCGGTGTCACCGGTGAGGACGAAGCCCTCGCTTTCGCGGACGATGGTGTCGGAGGCGATGATGCCGCCCGGCGGTGCTTCGGCCTCGAGCCGGGCCGCTTCGTTCACTGCGTCACCGATCAGTTTGACGCGCGCGTCGTTCACATGGGCGACCATGATCGGGCCGCCGGACAGGCCCGTCCGGAAGGACGGGACGGACCCGTATTCGGCCCTGAGCGCCTCGGCTTCGGCATCGAGCGCGCGGTGGAAGGCGAGGGCGGCACGACAGGCCATGACGGTGGCGTTTTCAAGGGCGACCGGCGCGCCGAAGGCGGCGAGAAAGCCGTCGCCGGCGGTGTCCACGATCCGGCCGCCGTGAGCCTCGACCGTCTTTTCGGCAAGGGCGAGCGCGTGCTGGGTCAGCGCGAAGGCGCGTTCCTGTCCGAGGTCCTGTGTGGTTTGCGTGAAGCCGACCATGTCGCTGGACATGATGGCCGCCCACCGCTTGTCGCCGGACGTTCCGTCCACGTGAATTCCCTTACGTCAAATACGAAGGAGACTTTCGCGTATCCGGGGGAAGATGTCACGTGCGGCATGTTTGCCGATGAAGCAGTCCATGTGGCCGTAGTCGGGGAACACGATCCGGTCGAGGGGCGGCGGGGACGGACCGTCAGCGAGCCATTTCTGAGTGCGGAGGGTCGCTTCGGGCAGCATTTCGGGGTTCTTCGCACCGGCGATGAAGGTGACGGGCATGTCGATCAGGTGCCGGTTGGCGAGGTAGTCGGTCTTGCCGTCCATCGACAGGAGGTGCCCCGCGCCAAAGATGCGCGAGATGTGGATGAAGGGTTCGGTCGAGACGGGGCCGAAGACGTGGCGGATGGCGGTGTGGGTGGCGTCGTTCAGGTTCTCGTGCCGGTAGCTGGGGCCGAAGATGCCGTTGATGCGGTGGCAGGTGGGGCTGTTACAGGGGACGGGCGAGAAGCTGGGGACCGTGTAGAGCAGCGCGTCGAGCGTGGCGCCGAAGAGGATGCCGGGGTCCAGAGGGCCGGGCGAGCGGGGGTCGACCACGGGCAGGCCGCGCTTTGCGAGTTCGATCATGTCGGCTGGCAGGCCCAGCCCCTTGAGGATTGCGAGGGCGCGGTCGGGCAGGCCGTGGGCGATGGCGCGGGCGACGTCGCCGTCGGCCTTGGCGTAGTTGAACCAGTTGGTGATCGGGTGGGCGGCCAGTTGCGAGGCGACGATGCCGTCAACGCGGGCATGGCCGCCGAGGATCGCCATGAAGAGCGACATGGACCCGATGCAGTGGACGACGGCCTGGAGGCGCTTTGGTTGGGCGATGTCCCGGATCAGGTCGAGCGCGGCGGGCCAGTCCTCGCGCGCGACGTCGTCGAGGGTGAAGGGGTGCAGGCTGGCGTCGATGGCGCCGCTGCCCCGGTAGTCGAAGAGCCAGACGTCGAAGTCGTGGTCGAGAAGCTCGTGCACGATGGTGCGGTCGACCGTGGGCATGGCGAAGGAGGACGCCTTGGTGCCGAAGCCGCCCGCGAGGATGACGGCGCCGTTGGCGGGTGTCTCGTCCCGGCGGTAGCGGGTCAGCGCGAGGTAGCGGCCGGGGGCGACGCGCGGGTGATGACGCTCGGGCCGGGGGAGGCCGTCGGGTTGGGGCATGTCCTCGCCCGCCTCGGCGGCGGTGGCGTTCGCCATGTAGGAAAAGATGCCGCCATAGGAGCGGAGGACGAGGCCGCCCATGCGCGCGAAGACGGTGCCCCGGTAGTAGGTCTCGGCCGTCCCGGCGGCATCGACGTTGCGGGCCAGAGTCGTGGCGAGGCAGGCCTTGACGAAGGCGCTGCGGAAGTCGTGGCCGGCGACGGTATCGGGCCAGTCGGCGGGTGGGGCGTTTGCGATGAGGCTTTGGACGTGCGCCCAGCTTTGGGCGAGCGCGTCGTCAGTATATTCGAAGGTGAGCGTGCGGGCCTGACCGATCAGGTCTTCGAAGCCGACGTTCAGGATGCCATGGGCGACAGGCGTGCCGGTGTCGTCGCTGACGGTGACGAAAAGCTCGGTCAGGTCGCGCCACCAGTGCGAGCCCTCGCGGCGTTGCAGGCGCTTCTTGCCGAGGAAGTGCAGAGGTTTGCCGGTGCCTTTGTCAGGGGTCAGGGTGCCGTCGTAGATCATCTCCCACGCGTCGATGTCCTGCGCGTCGGGCATGAGAAAGCGGAAGGTGCCTTTGATCCCGAACGTGCCGCCAAGGGCGTCGGACGAGAGCGTGCCGGACAGGATCTGTGCCGTGCCATCGGGGGGCGTGATCGCGGTCTTGACTGAGGGCGCGAAGATCCGCGTGTCGTCCAGGGTACAGTTGACCGGTCCCGCGACCGCCGCGCCGTAGGGGTCGGAGGGCGGGGGAGCGTCATGGGTGCCGATGGCCGAGAGGTGGCCGGTCATGCGCTCGGGGAAGTGGACGGCGGGGGAGGGGTCACCGATGAAGTCCTCGGCTGTGGTGATGGCCCAGGGCAGGTCGTCGTTGGCCACCGCGTCGCGGATATCGGCCAGGACCGTGCGGAGTTGTTTGAGGACGGGAAGGACGATGGTATCGGGCGCGTCTCCCTCGGTCAGGGGTTTGACCGCCGTGGCCGCGTCGGGCAGGTCGAGCGGTTCGAGATACTCGGCCAGCGTCGTCCATGCCTTGACGAAGGCGGCGTAAATGACGAACGCCTTTCCGCCCCGGATCACATCTTCCAGCGTGTCGAGCGTGGCGAGCGCGCTGTCGAGCATCGCGACGATGTCGAAGGCGGGGGTGACGGGGATGATGGCGCGGTCCTGCTGCGGAGCGGGGGACCAGTCGATGTGCCAAGCGTTGGCCTCGGCGAAGCGTTCGATCGCGCGCTCGGCCACCGCCGTGATCGCGAGGTGCGGATTGACGCCCACCGCGCCGGGAAGCGCGGCCCCGTCGCAGACCAGAAGGCCGGGATGGAGGGTGCCGTCGCGCGCGAAGACACGGCAGTCGGCGTCGACCGTGCCGGTCGTCACATCGTCGCCCATGGGGCAGCCGCCGAGAGGGTGGACCGTGGTGACGCGGTTGTTGAAGGCGTCCTGCCAGAGCGGGTTCGGCAGGTATTCGGCCCTGAGCACGTCGGAGGCGCGTCTGACCCAGGTCTCATCGCGGAGGATGGCCGGGTCCAGGCCGCCGCCCGGCCATCTGACCACGACGCGGTCCTGTTCGATCTCGAGATGCCCGGCGGAGGCGTCATGCGCCATCACGAGGAACGGCACGGTGCGCGAGACCGGTCCCTGATAGGCCATGTCGGGCAGGCGTTCCGGGTGCTGTTCGAGCACGGCGCCCATGTCGCGGGCGTCCATGAGACGCTCGGGCAGATCTCCGAAGCGCGAGGGGTCGCCCATGAGCGCGTCGAGCGCGGGGAAGGCCACGGCATAGGCGGTGGCGAGCGCGCCGGGCATCACGCCTTCCTCGATGATGAGGCCGTCGGTCAGTTCGGGCGTATCGCGAAGGTCGATCACGCCGGTGATGCAGGGGCCGGGCTGGAAATGCGGCCGGTCGGGCGCGTTCGGGCCCGCGCCCACGGCGAAGACCGGCGCGCGGTCCGCCCCGGCGGGGATGTTGGCGTTGTAGCCGAAGGCCCAGACATCGCCATTGCCCGAAAACCGGCTGCCGAGCGTGTCGGACAGCGGCAGGCCCGCGCGTTCGCTTTTCAGGAGGATTTCGGTCGAGCCGAGAGTCCCGGCGGCGAGGACGACCACATCGGCGGTGACGTCGCGTGTGTCGCCCGTGTCGAGGCAGAGGACGTGGAGCGTCCAGTTCCGCTGTGCGGTATCGTCGTTCCGGGTGAGGTGGATGACCTCGGCCCCGGTGAGAAGGGTGGCGCCGAACGCCTTGGCGTCGGGCAGGTAGTTCATCAGGGTGGTGTTCTTTGCGCCGTAGTTGCAGCCCGACACGCAGTCGCCGCAATCGGTGCAGGCGGGCTGCCAGAGACCGGCGGCGTTATAGCCGTCTTCGAAGGTGACGTTGATGGGCGCGCGGCGGAAGGGTTTCCCCAGCCCCTCGGCGGCGCGTTCGAGCGCGTCGAGCTTGGGGAGCGTCTTGTCCGCCGGATAGGTCGTGGTGCCGAGCATCGCGCGGGCGCGGTCGTAGTAGGGGGCGAGGATGCCGGTATCCTCGCGGTAGGGTTCGGGCCACGTCTTCAGCACTTCGCGGAGCGGTTCTATCGCCACGTTGGCGTTGATGAGAGACGTGCCGCCAAGGCCGCAGCCCACCAGCACGTTGACGTCATCCCCGACGCGCAGGTCGTAGAGCCCGTCGCGCGCGCCGACGGTGTCGCCGGAATGGCTGAGTGTGATCTGGAAGGCGTCCGCCGCCGCTTCGCCGGTTTTGGGATAGTGGCCGGGGGCGATCTCGCGGCCCCGTTCGAGGACCATGACATCGCGGCCCGCCCGCGCCAGGCGGGACGCGGCGACGCCGCCGCCATAGCCCGAGCCGACGACCACGATCTCGGCGTCTGTGTCGGCGTCGGTGAAGCGGCGCGACAGGGGGGTCCATGGATAGGTCATTCGGCGGCCGCCCCGAAGGCGCGGGAGGTGGCGCCGAGAAGCAGGTCCTGCCGGGCGCGGTAGGCGTCGCCCACCACCGTGGCTAGGTTGTCCCAGGCGGGGGCGCTCTCATTGAGCCAGCGCTGGACCTCTGCCCGGAACGCCGTGTCCCCGGCGGAGCCGTCGCCCAGATGGTCGAGATGGGCGACCGGGACAATCCCGTTGTCGGGCGTCTTGAAGAGCCGGACGGACGCGGTGCGGAAGTCGTCGGAGATCAGGACCATGGCGGCGCCTTCGGCATTGTCGAGGCGCGGGCCGTTCAGGGGCCATCCGCCGGTGTTGTAGACCTTGACCGGGGAAAGGCCGGGGACGGGCACGCGGTCGGAAAAGGGTTTGTGGGTGTGGCCGAAGACGAATGTGAGGTCGTCGGGCGGGCCGTCCAGTTCCCCGGTGATCTGACGGGCGGTCGGACCGGCGATGTAGCTTGTGAGACCGGCGCGGCCGTCGGTGGTGAGCGCATCGACCACGGCCTGGCGTTCGCTGTCGCGGAACGCGCCGAGAGAGGCGTCGAGCGCGATGCGGATCGCGGCATGGAGGGCGGCGCGGACCTCGCGGTCGCCGGAGAGCGGCAGACGCTCGCCCAGGGCGTCGGAGGCGGCCTCGGCCCATCTGGCGGTGAGATTGCGGAAGCCGACGGAGGTCAGGAGTTTCTGGTAGAGCGCCTCGGACCGGGGTCCGAGATCGGCGGCATCCCCGAAGGTGGACCAGAAGAAGTCGATCCAGCCGGCGTTTTCCGCCGAGAGCCGTTCGACGGTCAGGGGGCCGGGGTTGGTGCCGAGGCGGTCGAGAATGGTCGAGATCAGGTGATAGGGCGCCTCGACGAAATGGCCGTGATGCAGGAGGACGGCGCGGGAGCGGTCGCCGAAGCCGATATTGGGGTAGCGGATTTCGGGCGCGTCGAAGCCCGCGCGTTCAAGGAGCGATGTGAGGAGCGGGCTTGTCGCCGGGGGCTCGGTGTCGGACGACCATGCACGGGTGGCGGAGAGGTAGGTGGGCGTGCCGTCCGACCGGCGGAGCGTGGCGGCCTCGACCGAGAGGCGCGCATCGGTCCAGAGGGCGTGGTCGTGATTGCCGGCGGTGGCGATCACCTCGCCCGAGAGGCCGCCGGTGTCTTTGAGCGCCTTCAGGAAGCCGAGAGCGGTGAGAAAGGAAGTCGCGCGGTCGGAGAACTGCAGGTCGAGCACGTCACCGAGGAGGATCAGGCCGGGTTTCGTGCCGGCGGCGGCGAGGAAGTCGCCGAGGGCGGTCGCGAAGGTGGTTGTCGTCGGGCTTGGCGTCGACGGGTCAGGCCCCTCGGGCACGTGGCTGAGAAGGGAGGTCGTGGCGCCGGCGTGCAGGTCGGAAAGGCATATGTATCGAAGCATGTCAGAAGATCGTCCGGCAGGGCATGAGTTCTGTCAACTGCGGTGAGGGAACCTGGGCGGGCGGCACCGGGCCGCGCCGCCCGCACTCGTTACTCGGAGGGACATCAGTAGAGATCGACGCGGAACGGGTTGCGGAGCCATGTGAGCCGGGCGAGTTGCCGGATCCGGGCATGGGAGTCGGTTTCCGGCTCCAGTCCGCCGAAGTCGGCCAGCACCGCCTCGTAGGCGGTCTGGCTTGACGGGCCGAAGGCGCCGTCGACGGTCAGGCCGGCATCGGCAAGCTCGTTGATGAGCCGTTGCGCGCCGCCGTCGACGAGACCCGCAGGCATACCGGCGAGGATGCTCTCGGCCTCGTGCACGAAGGGGTTGCCGGTCAGGACTGCGCCCTTGGACGCGAGCGCGGGGGCGTCGAAGACGTCGTAGTTGCCGGGCTGATCGACGAGGATCACGTCGGCGGCCCATGCCGCAGACCGGGCGTGGCCGCGCGAGAGACCGGTTTCGAACCACGCCACCGCCTCGTTCGCGTTCGCGCCGCCGGGGGCGCGGCCTTCGAGATACATCCGACCGATATTGAAGGGGGCCGTCGGGTGACCGTCGGCAGCGGCGCGGGTGAAGAGCTCGTAAGCGCGCGCCTCGTCCACGTCGAGGCCGGCCTGCCCCCGGAGATAGGCGATGCCAAGGCTGTTGTAGCCGTAGATATCCTCGCGCGCGGCGCTTTCGCGGAGATAGCGGAGACCGCGCTCGCCGTCGAAATATTCCGAGTTCTCATTGAGATAGAAGAAGGCGAGGTCGTTCATCGCGAAGGTATGCCCGACCTCGAGCGCGCGCATGACGAGGTCGTAGCCCTCGACCTCGATCGCTTCGGTCGCGCCGAAGCGCATCAGCTGACGGCCGAGTGCGTAGAAGGCGTACGGGTCGCCCGCGTCGGTGCCGCGCGCATGGAAGGCCAGCACGTCTTCGGGGCTTTTGCCGTCGATGACGCGGCCCTCGGCCTTGGCCTTCTCAAAGGCGATATTGCCGAGCGCATACCACGCGCGGGCATGGCCGAGATCGCGGGCCGTCTCGAAGGCGGTCTCCGCCCCGGCCATGTCCTTGAGCGCCAGCCGGGCGCGGCCAAGCTGGTAGTGGAAGCGGCCGGTGTCGGGGTTTTCGGCCACGGCGGCTTCGCAGGCGGCGAGTGCGGCTTCGGGTTCCAGTTCGTTCGGGTAGCGGGTCAGCCCCATGCCGTCGGGATCGAGATGGTCGCCCGCGTGGAAGTCGCAGGCCTGGGGGGAGAGGCGGAGCGCGACCTCGCGGTCGTCGCCGTTCACCAAGAGGCGAAGCCGGTCGTGCAGGATGCCGTCGTCGAGCGAGAGGGCGGGGGTTTGCACGGATTCGTTGATCAGGACGAGGTCGCGAAGGTCCGCTGCCAGAAGCGGGCGATTGACCACGCTGCGGGCGACACCGTCGTCGCCCGTGAGGACAAGGCGCCCGGCATCAGGCGCTGCGGTGACAGTGACGGGCGTTTCGGGTGCGAGATCGAGCGCCTCTGCGAGGGCCGCGCCGATGGAGACCTCGGGCACGAAGTCGGCGTCGATGACGGCGGACACGTCCTCCGACGCGGCAAGGATGAGGGGGGCCTCTTCCGTGGCCGCGATCCGCGCGAGGCCGCGCGTCTGGCCGGTGCCGGTGCTGTTGACGGCGAGCGGGCGCGAGAGCGCCGCACCGATGCCGAAGCTGGCCGGTTCGATCAGGGTCGAGGAATCCCACGGCACCTGCTGGCCGTTCGTCGCCTGATAGACGGCGCGCCGGACGCCTTCGAAAACGTCCTTGATCTCGTCATCGGGGCGGGCCGACGCCTCTTGCACCAGAGCGGCGGTGAAGGGGCTGTTGTCGCCTTCGCCGTCGAAGGCGAGCGCGCCGGGCGAGGTCGAATAGATCAGCATGGAATTGAGCGGTGCGGCGAGCGAGGAAAAGCCGGTTTTCGTCTCGCGGAGGGACACGCCCATTTCGGTCATCGCGGCCTTGCCCGCGAAGGGGTTGTCGCGGCAGCTGTCGAGTATGACGACCTGAAGCCGGGCGCGGGCGCCGACGATGCTGACGAGAGAGCCGAGCGACACCGCCTCGAAGGGGATGTCGTAGACGCTGTCGAGATCGGCGTCGACGGGCACGAGATAGTTCTCGGACCCGATCTGAAAGCCGTGGCCCGCGAAGAAGATGACGACCTCTGTTTCCTTGTCGACGTCGAAGAGGATACGGCGGAGCGCATCCTCGAACCCGCGCTTGGTCAGGTTGGTGCGGTGCTGGACGATGTAGTCCTGACCGCGGAGGAACTCGGCCACGACCGAGGCGTCGGCCACCGCGTTGTCGAGCCGGGGAATGGCCTGGTAATTACCGTTTCCGATGACCACGGCATAGCGTTTGGACGCGCGGACAGAGGTGTCGATGCTTCTGAGCGGCGTGATCGTTGCCGAACCGCTGACGAGGCGGTCGAGGTAGGAGCCGACCTGCGCCTCCGCCCCGCCGACAGTCAGGAGGGAGGCGCCCAGAACTGCGGCGAGGCGGATGTGTCGTGTCATTGCTCCTGCTCCCCCTCAGCCCCAGCCGCCGCCTTCGTCACCGCCGCTGAAGCTGCCGCCGCCGCCGCCGTTGCCGTCGCTGCTCCGGTCGATGCCGAGGGGCACGTGACGGCCGAAGAAGGGGACCGGGCCGCCGGTGGCTTCGTCTTCCTCGGGCGCCTCGACCGCCGCCGTCGTGGTGCGGGCGACCTGGGCCGGGGCCGCGGTGCGCGCGGGCGCCGGGGCGGCGGTCACCGTTTCCTCGGCGGTCTCGGTGAAATAGGGAAAGCCGCAACCGGAGAGCGCGAAGGCCGCTCCGAGGCAGGCGATGGTATAGATGGGACGTTTCATGTCTGGTCCTTTCCTGTTGGTTGGGATCATCCGGCCTTGCGGGTCGCGGATGGTTTTGCTGGTGCGATCTGCACCGGTTTGGTGCTGCCGCCCGCCGTCCTGATGCGTTCGATCAGGTCGAGAAGCTTCAGCGGGTCGACGCGGTGCCGGCAGCCGGTCTGTGCCGTGCCGGGTGCGTCGAAATGCGAAACGAGACGTGTGGAAACCATGGCGGGTCCTCCTTGATGGACCGAGCCTTGCCCGTTCGCCGGGGCGGTATCAGTGACGGGCGTCACAGCCGTTAACGGTTCGTTAACTTTTTTCGTGGGGATCATTTCAGCGGCCTCCCGCCGGCGGCGCGGATGCGCTCGATCAGAAGGAGCGTCTTGGCCGGATCCGAGCGCCAGGCCTCGTCCACCAGCGGCAGGTCGAGCCAATCGGGCGCGATTTCGGCGTCCGGGCCCGTGCCGATGCCCGCGCGGTCGCCGACGGCGCGGGTGCGGGGCGGCTGAATGTCGGTCAGCGCGTTGCAGAAGAAGTCCGTGAGATAGCCGGGTTCGAGCCCGAAGCTGGGGCAGTCGTCGGCGGCGGCACCGGTGGCGGTCATCGCGATGGCCAGGGCTGCGGCAGCGTTCCGCATGGGTGCTCCTCTCGGGTCGGGCCGCATAGGGCGGCGCTTGGCGGGAGGCTAGGCGAGGGCGGGGCGGATCGGCGCGGCGTCGTATGGATTACGACAGCGGCGAGCGGCCGGGCGCGGCGGCGTATCTCTGAGGGGACATGACAAAAGCGAAGGGCTGAAGATGAGCCTCGATTATCTGCTGACCGTGGGCGCCTATGTGATCGGGTTTCTGACGATCTCCTACATGCTGATGGAGGCGCTTGTCGGGTCGATGGCGATCAAGGCCTTCGTCTATTCCCTGCCACTGGGGTGAGACGATGATCCAGGATACCGTGTATGACGCGCTGATCCGGCACCTGATGGGGCCGCTGGTGCGCTATTACGACGACCCGACCGTCACCGAGATCATGATCAACGGGCCGAACGAGGTTTTCGTCGATGGCCGCGGCGGCGTTCAAGCCGTGACCGAACGGCTGGAGGACAGTGCGGCGCTGAGGGCGCTGGCGCGGGTGATCCTGCAGTTCTCGGGCAAGAGGCTCGATCCGCTGGATTTGTCGCTGGAGGCGCGGACGCCGAGCCGTGCGCGGGTGCATATCGTGCAGGACCCGGCGGCGCGGGCGGGGATCACGCTGGCCATCCGGCAGTTCGCGCAGGACCCGCCGAGCATCGAGGATCTGGAGGCGAGCGGGTCGCTGTCGGGCGAGGCCATCGCATGGCTGCGCGAGCAGGTGCTGGGGCACCGGAACATCATCATCTCGGGCGGCACCGGCACCGGCAAGACGACGCTTCTGGGCATTCTCTGCCGGATGATGGACCCCGCCGAGCGCATCCTGACCATCGAGGACGTGGCGGAGCTGGACCTGAGAATGCCGCATGTGGTGGCAATGGAAAGCCAGATGCCGGATGCCAAGGGACGGGGCGGGATCACCATCCGCGATCTGTTCCGCGCCGCGCTGAGGATGCGGCCAGACCGGATCATCGTGGGGGAATGCCGGGGCGGTGAGGCGCTCGACATGATCCAGGCGATGAATTCCGGACATGCGGGGTCCTTGTCGACGGTCCACGCCGACGATCCGGGCCGGGCGCTGTCACGGCTGGAGACGCTGTGCCTGATGTCGGATGCCGACGTGCCGCTAATCGCGGTCAGGCGGCAGATCGTCGAAGCGATCGACCTCGTGGTGCAGGTGCGCCGCACCCACGGCAGGCGGCTGGTCATGGAGATCGCCGAGACGGTCAAGGACACGGAAGCGACCGGCGGCTACGCGATGACGCCGGTATTCCTGAGACGCGATGCCGACGCCCCCCTGGAGCGGGTCTGAGCGCGGCCCGTCGCATCGGATACGACGTCGCCTTCGGCCCCGTCACGCCGCGCTAAGGTTCCTGTGACGAAAGCGAGTTTCCGCGAAGGGAAAGAGATCATGTCATTGGAATATCTTCTGATTTTTGGCCTCGGTCTCGCCGTTACCACGGTTCTGGTCACGATGGGCACCGATATCGCCACCTTCGTGATGGATACGATCCGGGACCTTCTGAAGTAGCGGGAGCTCGGCAATGAAACCACCTGCCTTCATGCAAAGGAAAAGAGACATGACCCTGGAAAAACTTCTGATCTTCGGTTTCGCCCTTGCCGTTCTTCTGACGGTCACGACGCTTGGCACGTCCATGTGGACCGAGCGGCAGTCAAGCGAGGGCAAGTTGCAGACCGGCCTCGACGACCTCGGCAACATGTAGGCGCGGGCGGCCATGACCCTCGAAAAGATCCTGATCTTCGGTTTTGCCCTGGCGGTGTTCACGACCGTCACGGCGCTGTCGAGGGACATGGTGACCGACCGCAAGGCCACCCAGTCCGGCTGGAAGCAGGACGTTCAGGATCTGAGGGATCTGGCGCGATGACGCGGGGGCCGGGCATCCGGCGCGGCAGCGCGTCGCTGGAAGCGGCGCTGATCCTTCCGGCGGTTCTGGTGCTGTTCGGCGCCGTGGCGCAGGTGCTGATCAGTGCGCAGGGGCGCATCTATCTGGAACAGGCGGCCTATGCGGCGGCGCGGAGCGCGCTGGCCCATATGTGCCCGCCGAGGGAAATCCTGCTGGTGCGTATGACCGGATCTGCCCTGCCGCGGCCCGGTGCGTGCCTGACCGATCCGGGTCCGAGGAACCGGGCCGCGCAGGCCAAGGCCGAGGACGCCGCGCGGTGGGCGCTGATCGCCGCCGCACCCACGACGGGGCAGGCGGCCGCACGCGGCTGCGACCGCGTTCTGGCGGGTGAACAGATCATCACCAACGGAGACAGCATCGCGGGCCGCGATCAGGCGGCGATCAATGCGATGTGTTACGTCTTCGAGCAGGGCAACGTGACCGTCGATCTGGCATGGCAGCCGGATTATCAGGCGCTGGCCGCGGGCGCGACGGCCTGGCCGATCCGGGCGACGGTGACCTTCCGGATGCCGCTGTCCACGCCTTTCCGCCGCTTTGTCCGTGATGGCGAGCGGGGCGACGGCACCTATTGGAAGACGAGCACCGCGTCGGTGACGTTGTTATGATCGGGCGTCTGGTCAGACGCACCCGGCGGGGCGCCATGGCGATGGTGGCCGTGGCCGCGATGGTGCCGGTCTCGGGCATGATCTCGTCCAACATGAACGCAAGCCAGATGGTCGACGACCGGCGGCAGACGCAGGATGCGGCGGACGCGCTGGCGGCGCTGCACGGGACGTGGACGGCGCGGTCGCTCAACATCATCTCGATGAACAACGTCACGACCGCGCAGCTGATGAGCGTGGCGGTCGGGTCGGAAGCGTTGTTGTTCACGACGAATTATCTGGCGATGAAGGCGTCGCTGATGGTGGGCCATGTCACCGCTCATGGCGCAGCGCAATGCCCGCCAAAGAGTAAGAACCCCATCGCCGCCGGGATCGAGGCCATTCTCTGGACCGCGCCCTGCACCGCCTGGCACGCGGGTATCGCGCTGCCGGCGGTTCATGCCGGGCTGAGGATGGTGGACATCAACAAGGATTTCGACCCGGCCCACGGCGTCGACGTGGCGACACGTGCGCTGAAGGCGATCGACGGGATGAACCGGGCGCTTGTGGCGCGACATCCCGAGGCCATGGCCGAGATCGCGCGGGGCTATCACACGCTTCTGGAGATCGACGCCCATCATTTCGCCGATCCGTGTAACGGTGCCGGTCTGAGGCAGTGCCGCCGGACCAATACGGATTTCGGGATGGCGCTGCCTCTCGATCCGCAGGATTTCGAGCAGCTTGTGCGGCTTGGTCAGGTGATGGAGACCGGATCGCTCGGGATCGACACGACGTTCCGGAAACGCGGTTTCGCGATGGGGAAGGGGCCGCTGAGCGACGGCGGACGCGGCCGCCACCGGCATCTGCGCGAGTTCATCAACGCGATCACCGGGATCGGGGACGACCTCTACGAGTTCCGGCGGTTCTATGACCGGAGCATCTCGGACATGCCGCGCCATCCGTTGAACGGACCGGGCACCGCCATCGGCGCGCAGCCCGATGCGCCGGGGCAGCCAGAGGACGAGGAAGTCCCCTTCGACGACGACACCAAGGACATCTTGGACGGGCTTGTCGACGCGGTCGGCGGCGCGAAGGAGGTGACCGAGGCGGTGCTGAAGGTGCTGCGGAAGATCCCGATCGGCTACGACCGGATCTCACCGGGCTTCAAGATCGAGCGGAACCAGAACCGGCGCGGGCCGAACAGTTTCACACGCGCTTTCACGGTCGCGCATCTGTCCGTCGCGGCGGGGGCGAACCGCGAGAAGATACCCGTGGGCATCGACCTGAAGTTCGACGGCGGGCAGCTGGTGATCATGGCCGCGCCGGTGCCGCATATGTTCGCGCTGAAGGACATGACGCTGGCCGACATGGGCGGGAGCCTGGGCGACATCGAAAGCGTGGGCGACATCGCGTCGGTCGCCTTTCCGGCCGATGTCGATGCGATGACCGACCCCTACCGTATCCTCGCCTATTCGCGGAAGGCCAAGTCGCGCCGGCTTGGCGCGGCGGTGCTGCCCGAAAGCGTCACGGCGCATACGGGCTATGGGCAGGTGGGTGTCTTCAACCCCGATGGCGCGACGCTGTATTCCCAGAACTGGATGTCGGTACTGATGCCGGCCACCCGTCTGGACGATCCGCGGGGTGCGGCGCGGGCGCTGGACCGGGAGGCGACGGGCGTCTTTGACGAGCTGGCCGAGGACCTGCTGAGCGTGGGCGACGTGGCAAGCTGGGGGCGGGTCCATGCGCACTGACCGGCGCGGCTCGGTCTCGGTCGAGGCGCTGATGGCGCTTCCGGTGGCGATCGTGATGATCCTTCTGGCGCAGTTCATCCTTGAGGCGTCGCTGTCGCGGCAGGAGACGGCGGTCTTCGCGCGGGAGGCGACGGTATCGCGGGCGCTGGATGTCAGGTGGCGGCCGACGGGCTGTTCCTTTGACGGGGACGACCTGACCGACCGGATCGATGTGGGCCAGACCGCGACTGCGCGCTGCGCGTTGCGGGATGCCGAGGCCCGGCTCGGGAACCAGAAGGCCGTGTGGAAGGCGCTGGATGACGGGGCGTCGTCCTGGCGGGGGATCCTCAGGGACGTGAAGCCGCGGCGGGGGCCGCGCGACGTGGTCGGCACGGTCGCGGGGAGCGTATCCTCGACCGGGCCGCAGTTCCTGCGCCAGCAGAGCGCGGTTCCGTCCCGGCAGAGTTATGTCGCCCCGTCGCGGGACCGGTTCGATCATGGCACGCGGCGCTATGCGCGGGCGCATGACGACGCGATCTGGGACGAGCTCTGCCGGTCGACCACATGGAAGCTGTTTCCGAACGTCTTTCCCAACGGAGGGCCGGCACGATGCTGATCCGCGCGGTTCTGTTCGCGATCTTCCTGATGATCCCGGCGCTGAGCCTTGGTTCGACCGGGGAAAGCATGAAGCAATATCATGCCGAGACCTCGACGCCGCTGGCCGAGATCGTCCGCCATCTGGAGGCGCGTCTGCCCGACGCCGCGCCCATGGCGGCATCCGGGACGAAGGCGACTGTGTCCTACAGCGGCAGCCATGTGCCCGACGCGCTGAGGTCGTTCCTTGTGACGGCCTTTCCCGACGTGGACGCCGAGCTGTTGGCCCCCGGACGGACAGTGACGCTTGCGGTGACACTGAGGGCGGCCGACGCCGGCACCGAGGGCGCGCTTCTGATCCTGACGCGGCTGACGGCGGACGAGACGGGCCTTCCCGCCGGTGCGGTCGTTCTGCTGGACGGTCGCGGCGCGGCGCCTTGTGCGGGGCAGGTGGTGGTCAGTCACGATCTGCCGCGCGGCGAGACCGCGGAGCTGTATCAAACCTATTTCGAATCAGAGGGTTACCGCTTTGACGGTCACAGTTTGGCGGGGGTGTCGTTTTTTGTCGGATACCGGCCGGGGTGCAGCGTGACGCTGTATTTTGAAGCGGACGGAGGGGCGACCGTGGTTGTCGCCCAATTCTCGGAGGTGTGATGCGCAATATCTTCTATCTTCTCGCGGCGCTTCTGTCGTTCGGTGTCGGCTGGTTCTACTATGCCCAGGTCGCCCAGCAGACGGCGACCATGTCGAAGCTGCGCCTTGTCGCCCAGGACGGGCTGGTGATCCGGGCGGGCACCGAGATCGACGAGGCGTTTTTCGAGAAATACGTCGTCTCTCAGACAATGCCGCGCGCCCTGGCCGAGGATTTCGCCTGGGCGCTCGGGGATGATCCGGTCACCCGGATCAATCTTGAAGGGATGGTCTTCGGGCAGGATGTGGCGGCCGGCAGTTTCCTGCAACGCGCCCATTTCTTTGCCGAGCGGTCGGTTGCCTTCGACATGCGGATAGACCCGGGCAACCGCGCATTCTCGATCCCGGTCGAGCCGGATCGGGGGGTAAGCGTGTTCCTCGACCCCGGCGCGCGGGTCGACGTGGTGGGCGCGTTCATCGGCGAGGACGAGACCGTTCAGGTGCGCGCGCTGATCGAGAACGCCGAGGTCATGGCCGTGGGCGAATACGATCAGGGCACGGACCGCGCCGAGGACGGCGAATTGCCCGAGTATCAGAACGTGACGCTTCAGGCGCCTGCCCCGGCGGTGGAGGCGTTTCTGGCCGCCGAGGTGATGACCGTGTCGGATCTGACGCTGGTTCTGCGGAACCCCTGCGAGGGCACCGCCGACTGCATCGGTCTGGGTCAATGACGACCGCGCGGGCGCATCTGAGGGTCTCGGACGCCTATGGCAACCGCAAGGCGGCGCAGGTTCTGGACGGCACCTATTACGAGCTGGGCAGCGATCAGGCGCGGATGGGCGCGCCGGATTACGTGTACCTGTCGGGTTCGGGCGTGTCGCCGCGCCATGCGCGTCTGATGCACATGGGCGAGGTGTGGCAGGTCACGCCGCTGACCCCCCTTGGCGCGCGGATCGGGCGGCGGGAGGTCGGCAAGGACGTGGCCGCCGACCTGACCAGCGGGGCCGAGCTGTGGCTGGGGAACAACCTCGTCCAGCTCATGCTGCCGAACCGGTCGGTGAGCGAGACGATCTCGAACCCGGACCTGGGCGATCTGGAACTGATGATGAACGAGGCGCTTCTCGATTTCGAGGATCGCCGCCGCGATCTGTTCGACGGGAGCGCGGGGCAGCGCGAGGCGCTGTTGTCGGCCGAGCTCGACCGGCTGATCGATGTCGAGCTGGCCTCGGTCAGCGGGCCGGGCAAGGTCGGCACGATCAACCGCTATACCGCCGAGGCGCTGAGGCGGCCCTTGATCTCGGCCTGTCTGATGAGCGGGACGCGGGGCGACGTGGAGCTGGCCTATTCGCAGCTCAACCCCGACCAGCGGGCGCGGGCGGTGGAGCTGCGCGAAGAGCTGGCGTCGGAGCTGAAGCTGTCGATGACCCATGGCGCGACCGCGGATGATCTTGCGCGTATCCGCACCGGTTTCGACGAGGCGTTCCGCGCGG
This sequence comes from Kangsaoukella pontilimi, assembly GCF_009830125.1. GTDB lineage: Bacteria > Pseudomonadota > Alphaproteobacteria > Rhodobacterales > Rhodobacteraceae > Kangsaoukella > Kangsaoukella pontilimi. The sequence goes on from NZ_WUPT01000005.1 coordinate 33,930, forward strand.
TCCACGGCATGATCGGAGAGACGTTCAAGCTGGCGCTGATCCGGGACGCGGTGCGCGAGCGGGTGCTGGGCCTGTTCTTCCGGCTGGGGCCGATCCAGTTCCTGCTCGATATCGACGCGATCTCGGAGATCATGGTCTGCGGGCCGGACCGGATCTTCGTCGAGAAGGGCAACCGGATGTTCGAGACGGGTCTGACCTTCGCCTCGGAAAACGAGCTCTTCACCGTGGCGGCGCGGATCGCCGGGCGGGACGGCAAGCAGCTGACCGAGGGCGCGCCGTTGGCCGATGCGCGGCTGTCGGACGGCAGCCGGGCGAATATCGTCGCCAGCCCAACGGCGCTGAACGGCCTGTCGCTGACCATCCGGAAGTTTGGCAAGAAGCACTGGCGGGTCAGCGATCTGCGCCGGAACCGGGCGATGTCGCTTCCGATGGAGCGGTTTCTGGAAGCGGCCGTTCTGGCCCGGAAGAATATCATCATCTCTGGCGGGACCGGGTCGGGTAAGACGACGCTTTTAAACGCGCTCGCCATGTTCGTGCCGAACGATGAGCGGATCGTGACGATCGAGGATACGTCGGAACTTCGCCTGACGAACCGGAACCTTGTCACGCTGGAGGCGCGGCGGGCGAATGTCGACGGGCGGGGCGAGATCTCGATCCGCGATCTGGTGAAGAACGCATTGAGGATGCGGCCCGACCGGATCGTGGTCGGCGAATGCCGGGGCGGCGAGACGCTGGACATGCTTCAGGCGATGAATACGGGCCATTCCGGGTCGATGACGACGGCCCACGCCAACAACCCGCAGGACCTGATCCTGCGCCTTGAGACGATGGTGCTGCAGTCGGGACAGGACCTGCCGATCCACGCCATCCGCCAGCAGATCAGCGCGGCGGTGGACCTTGTCGTGCAGGTGTCGAAGACCCCGTCGCTGGCGCCCGATGCGCCGCCGCTGGCGCGGCAGCGCACCATTGTCGAGATCGCGGAGCTGGGCGCGTATGACCCCGATACGGGTCAGATTCCGGTCAACCCGATCTTCGAGCTGGCCGATGACGGCGACCTGCTGAGGCACACGATCTCGGGCTATATCCCGAGCTTTTTCGAGGAGATGTCGTCGCGGGGCTTGATCCGGATCGACACGTTTTTCGACGAGACCGAGGAAAGAGAGGCGCAGCATGCCGCATGATCCGATCAATCTGGTCATGGCCGCGGCCTTTGCCCTTGGGGTCTTCGGGCTTCTGGCGCTGCTTTTGCCCGCGCTGAGGCTGATCTGGGACGCGCAGAGCGCAGAGCGGCAGGACAAGGTCGCGGCGGTGCTGACCTATCTTCTGGGGCGCCCAAGCGATCCGGTCGATACGATGGCGCTGTTTCTCTTCGCCGCTGTCGCGCTTGGGGCCGCGCTCTATGCGGCGGGGGCGACGGTGCCGTCGATCCTGATGATCCTTGTTCTGTTCATTGCCCTGCCGGTGTTCTTCTACAGCCGGGCCTCGGGGCAGAGGGCGCGGGAACTGGAACTGTCTCTGCCGCTGGCGCTTCAGCAGGTGGCGAACGAGATGGCGGCGGGCGCGACGCTTGAGACCGCGCTGAAGCGGGTTGCAGAGTCCGCGCCGCCGCCCGCCGATATCGAGATCGGTCGCCTGCAGCGGCGGGTCGAGATCATGGGGATCGACGAGGCATTCGAGGAGATGGCCCGGCGTCTGGACATGCCGAGCTTTACACTGACTGCGTCGGTCGTGCGCGTCGGCACGTCCTCGGGCGGGCGCCTGATCGAGGCGCTGAAGAACCTGTCGCGGACGCTGATCGAGATCGAGCGGCTGAACAAGAAACTGCGCACCGCGTCCGAGAACGGGCGGCGGAACCTGTACCTGATGTCGCTGGTCGGGCCGCTGGTGGCCGTCGCCGCCGCCTTCGTCGTGGATCACGAGCAATCGGTTCTGGCCGACCCGTTCGGCCAGCTTCTGATCGGTGTCGCGGTCCTCGCCTTTTTCGGCGCGCATGTGATCGGGCACCGGCTGACAAAGGTGCAGGTCTGATGGAGGCGCTGTTCATCGCCCTCGCCTTCGGCACGGGGACGCTGTTCCTGGGGCTGGTGGTCGCCAATGCGCTGTCGGCGACCGGTGACCGGTTCCAGACCAATCTGGACGCTGAAGCCGCCGGGCCGGAGGCGAGTGTGCGTGTTGTCCGTGCGCTTGGCCGCACGTTCCAGCCACTGGCGGCGCCGTTTCACTCGATGAGCGCGGCGATGGAGCGCGATCTTCTTTACGCGGGGCGGCCCTATGGCGGGATCAGCGGGCGCGAGTATCTGGCCGCGGCCATGGTTTTGTCGGTGCTGGTCGGACTGGCGGTGGGTGCGCTTTTCACGCTCAATGGGGCGCTGACGGGGCAGGCGGGGCTGGCCATGCTGGTCCGGTGGTGGGGTGTGGGCGCGGTTGTCGTGTTCTTTTACTTCCTGACCGACATCACGTCGGCGGCGAAGCGGAACTCGGACGAGATCGAGCGCGAGTTTCCCTTCTTTCTGGACCTTGCCGTTCTGGTGGTTCAGGCGGGCGGCACGCCGCGGAAGGCGCTGACGAAATATGTCGAAGCGTCGCCCGGAACGCCCCTATCTCGCGAGATCGCGATTACTGCGCGGGATGCCGACGCGACAAGTTTCGACGACGCGCTCCGGCGCATGATCGAGCGGGTGCGCGCGCCCTCGGTCAAGGCGATCCTGAAGAACCTCGCCCAGGGCGAGAAGTCCTCGGGCGAGGCGGAGGCGTTCTATACCGATCAGGCCGAAGAGCTTCGCTATCTGCGCGAGGAGATGGCCAACCGTGCCGCCGAGCGGCTGAAGACGAATATCGTCCTGCCGGTCTTTCTCATGCTCATGGCGATCATCATCGGGGCGCTTGCGCCGACGATCGTCTCGATACGGTCGCAGGGGTTTCTCTGATGATGGCGTTTCTCGGCCCCAAGGGGTTCAGCATCGAAGTCACCGAAGGTATCGACCTTGAACGGACGCTGGTTCTGACAGGTCAGCGGGTGACGGTCGGGACCGGGCCGGGCGACGATCTACGCCTTGGAGCGCGGGATGTCGTGTCGGGTCACATCACCTTCGAGCGGCGGAAGGACGGGAAGGGGTGGGAGTTCTTCACCTCGGACCGGGGGGTCAGCGAGGTGGATCGCGGAAACCCCCGGACCGGCGCCGTGCGCCCCGGCATGTGGTTCCGGCTGGGTCGGGAGACGCGGATCGACATTCGCCGTGTCGCCGCCCCGGTTGAGACAGAGGCCGCGCCGTCGGGTGGCGCACAGCCGAAGACCGTGCCACTGGGCGTCGCATTGCCGGCGATGGGTCTGATGGTCCTGGCGGCGGTGGGGTTTGTCCTGTTCGCCGGCGCGGGTCAGACCGGCCAGAGCGGGATGCGCACCACGGGCTGGGTCGAGAGAAGCGCGCCGATCGAGCCGGCGGTCGAGCGGTGCCTGGCGAGCGCGGGGTCGCAGGCCCGGACAATCTCGCCCGACGACCCGTCGAGCGCGTTCTGGCGGACCGTGTCGCTTCGGCAGTCCGATCCGGCAGCGGCGCGGGCCGCCGAAGCGGATCTGATCCGCGAGGTGCGCGCCATCCTGACCGAGGCGCATTTCCTGACCCGTGAAAACAGGGCTGCCGACGCGTCCGAGGCGCTACGTCGTATGGAATACGTTTTGCCCGTGGGTCTGACCGACTGCCCTATCCTGTCTGCATCGCGCTTCGATCTGGCCCTGCTGGAGTTGCGCGGAAACCGATGAACCGAGGGTGCCAGTCATGCAGGATACCGCCAACCACGTGATCGACGCGCGCCTTGCCGAGGCGCTGGAACAGTATTTCAACGGTGTCCGCCTTGAGCGCGCCGTGGGCGATTGCGCCATCCTGTCCGGCGTTCGCAAGCAGAACGGCGCGCCGGTGGCGATCTACGTTCCGAATTTCTCGGCCAGTCGGGACGAGGATGTCGTGGCGGATATCGGCAAGCGCTTCGCGGTCTACGAGAAGCTGGGGCATCCGCGGCTTCAGGCGAGCGAGCGTCTGCTGAACGCCCGCGCCTTCCGCAAAATGCCCGCGCTCGCCGTGCTGGCCTGTCCGGTGCCGGTGTTCGACGACGCTTTCGACACGCTGGGGGTCGACGCGAGGCTGCGGCTTTTCGATGAGGTGCTGGAAGGGCTTGCGGCGCTCCATGGTGCGGGGCTGGTCCATGGCAACCTGTCGCCCGATGTCATCCGCCGCGAAGGCGAGGGCGGGCAGGCGCGGCTGTGCGACCTGACGTTTTCCGGCGACCGGGCGACGACCGTGACCGCGCAGCCCGTCGCCTATCAGTCCGAGAATGTTATCCGCACGGCGACCCCCGGCCCGGAGGACGATGTCCATGCTGCGGGGATGCTGGGATACCGCATCCTGATGGGCGCGGGCGGGCCGGAACGTGCGCTGAATGCGCGGTCGGATGACAGCGAGACGGTGGTGGCCGCCATCCTGAGCGAGGAGCGGACCGCGCCCGGTGCCGATACCCTCTTCCCCGACGGGCATCCTCAGGGCGAACAGATCGCGCGGCTGCTGGCCCGGATGACGGGGCAATTGCCGAACGCCAACCGCTACAGTTCGGCCGAGGCGGCGCGGCGCGCCTTGCAGACGGTGATGAAGGGCGACGAGCCCTCGAACGTGGCCGAGGCCGAGAGCGGGCCCATGCCGGGCGGCTTCGCCATGACGGCTGCGCGGCCGGTGGAGCCACGCACCGGCATCTCTCCGATGCTGGCGGTTCTGCTGTTCGGGGCGTTCCTCTTCAGCTCGGCGGGGGCGGTGTGGCTCTATTTCCAGAATGCGGACCTGAACGCGTCCCGGGTGGCGCTGATCGAGCTGATCCGGGACGAACGCGCGGCGCGGGCGGCGGCGGACGAGGCTGTCGCGGTTCTGCGGCAGGCGGACAGGGCTATCGGTCTTGCCGAGGGACGCCGCGCCGGGGTTGCGTCGGAGGCCGCCGGTGAGGCGCTTCGGATGGCCGAGGAGAGCCTTGCCGCGATCGAGATACCGGAGGACGCGAGCGCTGCGGTGGCGGCGCTGGCCCAGGCGGAGGAGGCGATTGCCCAGATCGAGCTGGCACGGGACCGGGCGGAGGCCGCCGAGGCCGAGGCGCTTGGCGCCGCAGAGGCGGCCCGCCTTGCAGCGCCCGACGCAGCGGCGATTGCCGATGCCGAGAGTCGCATTCTTGAGGCCAACGCCGCCCGGCTGGATGGCCGGTGGGAGACCGCCGGGCTGGCCTGGTCCGGGGCGCGCGACGCTTTCGACGCGATCACGGCCGCAGGACGTCAGGAGGCCGAGGCCGCGCGCGCCCGTTTCGAGGCGATGCCCGAGGGCGAGGGGGCTGCTGCGATCCTTGCGAGGGGTTTCGCCGAGCGCGGAGCCGCGGCGGAAGAGGCCGGGCGCTTTGCCGAGGCGGTCGAGCTGTTCACGGCAGCTTTCGCGGCGGTCGCGCGCAAGGACGAGCGCAAAGCGGCGGCGTCGGTTCGGGAGATCACGCTTGGGGACAGCCCGGAAGCCCTGTTCGCCGCCGTCGCGCTTTGCCGCGATGCGGCCCCGGTCGCAGCGGGCAACTGTCCCGACAGCCGCCCCAATGACGAAGCATTGAGACGCGCGGCGCTTGCGCCCTTCGCGCTGGATGAGACCGAGGTTTCGGTGGCCGATTTCCGCACCTTCGTGGATGAGACCGGCTACGTCACCGAGGCCGAGGAGGCGGGGCGGGTCGTGGCGCTGACCTCGAACGGAGAGGCGCGGCTGATCGACGGGAATTACAGTTGGTCCGCGCCGCAGGGCGTGACTGGGGCTGACATAGACCCCGACCGGCCTGTGACGAATATCGCGCTCAGGGATGCCCATGCCTATTGCGCATGGGCGGGCAAGCGGCTTCCGACCGAGGCGGAATGGGAACATGCCGCGCGCGGCACGGGGATGCAGCCTTTCCCCTGGGGCGAGTGGTCCGACAGCGCGCCGGTCTGGCGCGGCGCGCCCGATGCGGCGCGGCGGCTTCCCACGCCGGTTGGTGCGGCGGGCGGCGAAGGGCCGGACGGTCATGTGGGTCTTTCGGGGAATGCCCGCGAATGGGTGCTGGGCCATGATGGCGGCGTCCTGAAAGGCGGGTCCTGGAACACGGTCAACCCGGCGGATCTGCGGATTTCGGCCCGGCTGATCGTGCCCGGCAACGCGCCCGGCGTGGATTTCGGGTTCCGCTGTGCGCGCGATCTGGAGGTCTGGCCATGAGGGCGCTGGCGATGGCGGCGGGCCTTGCCGTGAGTGCGGGCGTGGCCGAGGCCGACCGGGCGCTTGTCGTCGGGATCGACGACTATGACGCGGTGGCGGGCGCGTCCCGTCTGACGGGCGCGGTGGCGGATGCCGGGCGGATCGAGGCGCTGCTGGTCGAGCGGCTTGGCTTTGCCGCCGGCGACATCGTGGTGCTGACGGACGGCAGGGCGAGCTATGACGCGATCTTGACCAGCCTGATCGATCATCTGATTTCCGGCACGACGGCGGGCGACCGCGTGGTGCTGTATTTCGCGGGTCACGGGACGACGACGCGGGACGGTCAGCCGGCGCTTGTGGCGCATGACGGCGACAGCGTTCTGGGCCGCATCCCGCTGACCACGCTCGACGAGATGCTGGGGGTGATCCCGGACCGGGATATCACGGTCATCCTGGATACAGGCTTTCACGGCGGAGGCGCGGGCACGCGTGGTTTCGGGTCGGATGCGCCGACCGGTCCGGTGGTCCTGTCCTCTGTCGACATGGGCTGGATCGCGAGCGATGGCGCTTTGCCTGCTGCCGAGACGCCGGGCGCGGGCCTGTTGACCGCCGCTCTGGCGGAGGGCGTGAGCGGGGCCGCGGATGCCGATGGCGACGGCGGGATCTCGGGCGGGGAACTGACCCGATTTGCCGAGACGCATATGGGCGAGGCCTGCGCCGCGCTGGACAGCTGTGCAGAGGTGGCGTTCGTCTCCCTCGGGCGCGATGACGCGACCGTGGCGCGGATGCCCGCATCTCCAGTCTCCGAAGTCGATCTGAGCCCGCTTCTGCCCGATGACGGTGCACCGGCGGGCTACATGGAAACGCTCGGTTTCGTCACCGATCTGTTCGCGCCGTCGAACGATGCGCGGCTGACCCTGTCGATCGTGGGGGGCGAGGCCCTGACGGTGGGAGAAACGGTCACCTTCTCGGCGACATCCGAGCGGGCGGGCGCGCTTCTTCTGCTCGACGTCGATCCGACTGGTGCGTTGTCACAGATCTATCCGTCGGTTCTGTCTCCGGCGGAGGGAAGCCGGATCGAGCCGGGCGCCCCCCTGCGCATCCCGAACGCCGTCGGCGCGAGTGGTGCGCCGCTGTTGATGCGCGTGACCGAACCGGCGGGGCAGGGGGTTCTGCTGGGCGTCTTCATCGAGGGCGATCTGGAGGATCTGACGCCGCTTCTGCCTGCAGGGCTCGATGGCGGCGGGGTTTCCAATGCGTCGCAATCGCTTTTCGAGTTGAGCCAGACCCTTCTTGCGCGCGCCGCCGATCCGGACGCGCCCGTGGCGTGGTCCGCCACCTATCTGCCTTACCGCATTCACGCGAAATGAGAGGAGATCGTCCCATGCTCCGCGTTCTGACCACACTGACCTTTGCCGCCGCCGCGCTTCCTGCCGCGGCATGCCCGCAATACGACACCATCGTCTCGGCCGTGCAGGGACAGGACACTGCCGGGGCGCGGGTTCTTTATGAAGAGATCGTGTTCAGTGCCGCCTGCGACGACGCAATCCGCGAATGGGTGGGCGATTACCTGGCGCGGGAGAGCTTTTTCGCGGCGCGGGACGCGACCGACCCGGCGCGGAAGCGGGCGCTTCTGGAAGAGGCGCTGACCTTCGAGAAACACTGGCGGAGCTATGCCGAGCTGGGGCGGCTGAGCTGGGAGGCGCGCGATTATCCCGATGCGGCGCGCAACCTTCAGCTTGCGCTGAACGAGCTGTCGGAGGGCGATCAGAGCCATGCCGCCGCACCGGAAGAGATCGCCGAGGTCTATGACCTGGCCACGGCGGCGGTCGCGCTGGCCGAGACCGCGGTCGATATGCCGAAGACCCGGTCGGGGCAGACGGGCGGGATTTTCCAGACCTCCTTCCGGGGCTTCGAGGTGGAAGAGGTGAGCCTGCCCATCACCTTCAAATACGACTCGACCGAGTTCGACGATGTGGGCCGGGACTATGCGAATGCGCTTGTGGAGCATATTGCCCTTGCCGCACCCCCCGCGATCCGGCTTGGCGGGCATACCGATCCGCTCGGCAGCGAGGATTACAATCTTGCACTGTCGGAGGCGCGGGCCGAGACGGTCCGGCAGCTTTTGCTTTCCAAGGGCTATGCGGGTCAGATCACGGTCGAGGGCCACGGCGAGACGATGCTGCCGCCCGCGCCGCCGGGGATCGAGCCGAATTCGCCGGAGCACTTCCGCATTGCCCGGCGCGTCGCGTTTTCCGCCGAATGATGCGGCGGGGTCTTGCAGCCCTGCTGGCGGTCGCGGTCCTTGCCGGGCCTGCGTCGGCCGAGCGCATGTGGGGTCTGGTCATCGGAATCGACGACTATGCTTTCGTGCCCGATCTGCATGGCGCGGTGAACGATGCGCGCGACATAGCCGATGCGCTTGAGGGTCTCGATGCCGAGGTGACGCTTCTTCTGGACGGGGAGGCGACGCGGGCGGCCATTTTCGAGGCGTGGCGCGCCATTCTGGACAAGGCGTCACCGGGCGACCGGCTGGTCGTCAGCTTTGCGGGCCACGGGTCGAACGAGCCCGAGGCGGTGCCGGGCAGCGAGGAGGACGGGCGGGACGAGAACTTCCTTCTGTCGGGTTTCGCGCCGCGCGGTCCGGCGGCGGGCGAGCGTATCCGGGATGACGAGATCGCCGGGCTCTTGTCCGAAAGCGCAGGCTTGCGGGTCATCTTCGTGGCCGACGCCTGCCATGCGGGGACGGTGACCAGAAATGTCGAACCGGCGCTTGGCTATCGCTATGTCGATCAGGCGGGGATCGAGGAAGACCCGTTGCCGCCGCCACCGCCCAACAGCAGCGAAGGGGCGGATGTTCAGGCCATCGACCTGTTCCTGGCCGCCGTGCGCGAGGAAGAGAAAGTGCCCGAGGTCATGGTCGATGGCGCGGCCCGAGGCGCGCTGAGCTATGCCTTCGCGGACGGTTTGCGCGGCGGAGCGGATTTCGACAGGAACGGCATCGTCACGAAGGGCGAACTGGAACTGCACGTGCGGCGCACCGTTCGCCGGGTGAGCGACGGCGTTCAGGCGCCGCAATCGAGCCCGACGGGTGCGGAGACACGCGCACTTGTCCGGGTCGCGAGGACTCAGGCGGCGGAGAAAGCCGGCGTCGCCGATCTTCGCGAGACCGGGTTCGGCGCGCTTCCGCCGGTGACCGTCACGCGCGACCCGGCATGGTCAGGGCGGGCGGGCATCTTGGAGAACCCGACCGGGAGCCTGAGGATGGACGGAAGGATCGTCCGGTCCGCCGTCGGTGACGTGGTTGCGGTCGCAACCGATGGGCCTGCGCTTCAGTCGGTGATCGACACGCACCGCCTTGCGGCCGCGCTGAAGCGTCTGGCGGACCCGCGTCTGGACGTCAGGTTCGACAGGGGCGACCGGACATACCGGGCGGGAACGACGCTTGGCATCGAGATCGAGGGGCGCGCGACACGCTTTCTGACGCTCGTGAGCATTGCGCCGGACGGGACGTTGTCGCTGATCTATCCGAGGCGCGACTTCGGCGATCCGGATGCCGTTGACCCCGATGCGCGGATGGGTTTCCGCGTGGCCGTCGCGCCGCCCTTCGGCGCGGATCACGTTCTGGCTCTGGAGAGCGTGGCAGAGCCCGACACGCTGCGGGCCGCGCTTGCCCGGATCGACGGGACGCGGGATGCCGGTGCGCTTTGGGATGCGGTGCGCACGAGTGGCGCGCGCATCGCGCTCTTTCCGTTCTTTACCGCTGAAGGAGAGACATGATGCACATGAACGGCTCTTTCGGTGTGGTGCGGGACATCAGGCGCGCCGTTCGTGACCTGATCGGCGCGGGCTTTCTGGCGGCAGGAATTGCCGGGGGCATCGTGATCCTCGGCGGAGGCGGAGAGGGGTCCGCCCTTGCGGCGGCGATCTTTTTCGGGCTTCTCGCGGCGCTGGCGGTCTTCGACGCCCGGACCGAGACGGTGCCGGATGTCCTGACGCTGTCGCTGATCCTGAGCGGTCTGGTGACGACGTCTGCCATGGGCGGGGCGCTTGGTCTTCATGCAGTGCCCGCGCTCGGGCTTCTGGCCGTGGGCGTGCTTCAGGGCTGGTACACCGACGACAGAGGCGCGATCGGTAGCGGCGACACGCTTCTGTTTGCGGGCGTGACGGCATGGTTGGGGCCGTGGCTGATGGCGGATGTTCTGATCCTTGCCGCGATCCTGCTTGGCGTTCAGTGCATTCTGATGCGCCGGACCACCGGCGCCTTCGCCCCGGCCCTGGCGCTGGCAGCAGCAATCGTCTGGTTCGGAGGACCGATATTGTGAGTGACAAATCTCCGCCCAGCCTGACGCTGATCACGAATGAGGACCGGCCTTTCTGCTCCGACTTGACCGATCGGGACACCCCGCTGAGAGTGCGGGAAGGAGGGCGCGACATGACCGATGCGATGGGCGATGTGGCCGGCGAGGCAGGGGGCGCCGATGACAGCGTTCGCCTTGCCTTCATGACGGTCGAGGCGAGTCTGCGGGCCGAGAACTGGTTCTTTGAGACGGTGCGCGGGAAACTGGCCGAAACTGCGCCCCTGTCCGATTTCCCGACGGTCATGGGGGCGAATGGCCATGACTATCTGCTGCACTTCACGCAGTTCCTGTTCTTCCTCCGCGCGCTGGACTGTACGGACGCCGACCAGATCGCCAATTACATCGAGGCGCATAACGCGCGGATCGAAGGTCTGATCAACGATCCGGACTTCAGCAAAAGCCGGAACGAATACCGGAAGGCGGTGTTCCGGGCCGAGCGGAAGGCCAAGATCCTCGATACGATCCGGACGCTCAGGATGCCGGTTTTCGCCATCTACGAATACGGCCACCTCTTGATCGATGAGATGTCGCCCAAGACCACCGAGAAGCTGATCGAGGATTTGCGGTTCGGTGGCATCCTGGCGCGCCGGACCGATGACCGGATCGGCGTCGACCAGAAGCGCATCCTGATCGCCTCGACCGGGTTTCTGGAGGACACCTATCGCCTGTCGCTTCTGATGCAGAGACGCATGATCGCGATGGGGCTTTCGGACGAGGAATTCCGCCGGGCGCGGCAGATGGGCGACTGATCCCGGCCGGCGTCCGGCGGATAGTGCCGGGCGGACGGAACAGGATGGCCCTGCCGCGGTTGTGTTGCCGTGTGAGGTGACGCCATGGCGAAACGGACCGATTGCATTGTCATTCTGAACCAGGGTTCGGGAAAATCCGAGGACAAACCGGGTCCGTCGGAGATCGAGCGCGCCTTTTCGGATCACGGGAGGACCGTGTCCGTCCTGACGGTATCGGAAGGCGACGAGATCGCAGCGCGCATTGCCGAGGCGGTTGAGGCGGCGCCGGCCTGCATCGTGGCGGCCGGGGGCGATGGCACGATCTGTGCCGTGGCCGAGGCGCTGAAGGGCACGGAGATCGAGCTTGGGGTCATCCCGCTTGGCACCTTCAACTATTTCGCGCGGCGTTTCGGTCTTCCGGACGACCATGAGCGCGCGATCGAGGTGATCTGCCAGGGGACTGCCAGGCCCATGGCGCTTGGGACTGTGAACGGGCGGGTCTTTCTGAACAATGCGAGCCTCGGGCTTTATCCGTCGATCCTGAAAGAGCGGGAGGACGTCTACAAGCGGTGGGGGCGGTCCCGTCTTGCCGCCTACTGGTCTGTTCTGGTCGCGATGGCGACGGTCTCCCGGCCACTGACCATGCATATCGACGTGGACGGCGAGGCGCGCTCGGAAAAGTCGCCCAACCTGTTCGTGGCGATGAGCGCGTATCAGCTCGACGAGTTCGGGATCGAGGGCGCCGATGCGATCCGCGAGGGCAAGTTCGCCCTGCTTCTCGCGCCGGATTGCGGGCGCTTCATGCTGATCTGGAAGGCGCTGCGCGTGGCGATGCGCGGCGTGCGGCGCGGCCCGGACTTCACGCTGGTCTCGGGGCGGCGCGTGACGGTCGGGACGCGCCGGTCGCGCGCCCTCGTGGCCATCGACGGCGAGCGCGAGGCCATGCGTGCGCCCTTCGAATTCGAAATGCTGGAGAACGCGCTTTCCGTGCGCCTGCCCGGGGAGGCGGCGGACAGGGGGCAGGCGGCATGACCCGGCTGGTCCTCATCAGCGATCTGCATTTCGGGCGCGAGGACCCGGAGCTTCTGCGCCCGCTCCTTGCGGCGATCGACGAGGCTCGGCCGGACCTTGTCGTCATGGCGGGGGATTTCGTGCAGCGCGCCCGGAACACGCAATTCGAGCCTGCCGCGCGCTTCATGGCGGATATCGGCCGTCCATGGCTCGGCGTGCCGGGCAATCACGACATTCCGCTCTTCAACCTGTTCCTGCGCCTCGTCGATCCCTATCGCGCCTATCGCCGCTGGATCGCGGATGATCTGGAGCCGATGCTGGAGCTGGACCATGCCCTTGTGCTGGGGCTGAACACGAGCGACCCCCTTGCGCATCAGCGCGGCCGTGTCTCGGAGACGGATATCCGGCGGATCGGAGAGCGGATCGCCGCCGCCGGCGAGCGGCTTCCGGTCATCGTGGCGCATCATCCGTTTCATCACACGCCGGATATCGAGAAGAAACTCATGGTCGGTGCGCCGCGGGCGCTGGATCACTGGGCCGATTGCGGACCGCATATCATCCTGTCGGGGCATCTGCATCAGTGGCTGTTCGAGCCGTTCATCCGGCGGAAAGGCGCGAACATGACGCTGCAACTGCATTGCGGCACGGGTCTGTCAAAGCGGCTGCGGGGGCAGCCGAACGATTTCGCCATTCTCGATTGCGCGCCCCGCGAAGTGGTGGTCACGCGCATGGTGGCGGATGAGGACGGATTTCGCCGCGCCGAGCGGACGAGCTGCACGGTCGGTGAGACCGGCTGGACGCGTCAGGACGTGCCGGGTCTGCCCCTTGCCGGCGAGGACTATGCCGAGCGCCGCCGGGCCGGGCGCGTCTGACCCACGTTTCCTCAGCGGGGTCCGGCGCGGGGCGGTTGCCCGCCCGCTTTGCCGGCCCCTGAGGCGTCAGGCGGCCATCTTGTTGGCGCCGCGCCGTCCGTTGCGGCGGCGGGGGCGGCGTTTGGCCTTGGGTTTCGCCGCGTCGGCGGTGCCGCCCCAGGGGGCGCCACCCGCGACCTCGATGCGGGCGCCCAGGGTCTTTTCAATGGCTTTCAGATCGCCCATTTCGTCGGCCGAGCAGAAGGCGACGGCGCGCCCGGTCCGGCCCGCACGCGCGGTCCGGCCGATGCGGTGGACGTAGTTCTCGGGCACGTTCGGCAGGTCGTAGTTGTAGACATGCCCGACGCCCTCGATATCGATCCCGCGGGCAGCGACATCCGTCGCCACCAGCACGCGGACCGAGCCGTCCTTGAAGGCCGCGATGGCGCGGTCGCGCTGACCCTGGCTCTTGTTGCCGTGGATCGACGTGGCGGCGAAGCCGACCTTCTCAAGCGTCTTCATCAGCCGCTCGGCCCCATGTTTGGTGCGGGAAAAGACGAGTGCGCGGTCGTCGCGATGCCCGTCGAGCAGGTCGATCAGCAGCTCCTGTTTCTTTTCCTTCGGCACGAAATGCACCGAATGCGCCACCTTGTCGGCGACCTTGCCCGGAGGCGAGACCTCGACCCGCACCGGGTCGGTCAGGTAGTCGCGCGACAGTTCGGCCATGGCCTTGGGCATGGTGGCCGAGAACATCATCGTCTGCCGGTCCTTGCCAAGCTGCGGCGCGATCTGGCGCAGCGCGTGAACGAAGCCGATGTCCAGCATCTGGTCGGCCTCGTCGAGAACCAGAAAACGCGTGGCGCGGAGGTCGACGGCGCGGCGCTCCATCAGGTCGATCAGGCGTCCCGGCGTGGCGACGAGGATGTCGGTGCCGCGGGACAGCTTCTGCGCCTGTGCGTTGATCGACTTGCCGCCGACAACCAGCGTGATGCGCTGGTCCGAGGTCAGGTCGCGCAGGGTGTCGACGATCTGGTTCGCCAGTTCCCGTGTGGGCGCGAGGATCAGCCCGCGGGCCGTTCTCGGCGCTGCCTTTTCCTGCCGTTTCGACAGGGCGGTCACGAGGGGAATGCCGAAGGCGGCGGTCTTGCCGGTGCCGGTCTGGGCGATGCCCAGAATATCGCGGCCTGAAAGCGCCTCAGGGATGGCCTTGGCCTGAATAGGCGTCGGTTCGGTGATCCCCAGGCCTTCGAGCCGGGTGACCATGCGGGCGTTCAGCCCGAGTTCATTGAAGTTCATATCGTTCCTTGTCCGGACACGTGTCCGGGTCTCACCGATGCCAATGCGATCGGTCGGTCGGGGTGCGCCCGAGGCCATCGCCCGCGACACCGGATTGCGCCGCAAGCCGCCCTGGGCGGCGTCCCCCCTGCGTGATGTGGGAAAACGGTACGTCACGGCCGGGGGCGGGATATTCCCGCCTGCTCACGCGGCAGAGCGATGACGTGCCCCGCACATGGGGCCAAGGCGGCCGCTTGTCAATCGCTGATGACGGCGAAGGACCGGGATGGCGGGCGGATGCGGCAATCCTGCCGGCCGGACGGCCAAGGGGTGGGACTAGCCGGCGTCCGGCTCGGCCGGTGACGGCGACTGCCGCCGCCGCTGCAACCATTGTCTTGCGTTCTCGCCCAGCATCAGCATCGCGGGCGACAGCACCAGCGTCAGGACCGTGGCGACGGACAGGCCGCCGACGATGGCGCTGGAGAGTTCGGTCCACCACTGGGTCGACGGTGCGCCGTATACGATTTCCCGGCGGAAGAAGTCGAGATTTACCCCGATCACCATGGGCATCAGGCCGAGTGCCGTCGTGACGGATGTCAGAACCACGGGTCTGAGGCGTTCCGCCCCGGTCCGGAGCGCGGCCTCGCGCGGGGGCAGGCCGTTCCGCCTGTGGTCGTTGTAGGTGTCGATCAGGACGATGTTGTTGTTCACGACGATCCCGGCAAGCGCGATGACGCCGATCCCGCCCATGACGATGCCAAAGGGCCGCCCGGTGACCAGAAGCCCGAGAAGGACGCCCGCGACCGAGAAGACGATGGCGCTGAGCACGATGGCCGCCTGGTAGAAGGAGTTGAACTGGATCAGAAGGATCAGGACCATGAGCAGGATCGCGGCGATGAAGGCCTGAACGAGGAACTGCGCCGATTCCTGCTGATCCTCGGCCTCGCCGGCGAAGCTGTAGGTGACGCCGTCGGGCAGCTCGGCGCCATCCAGCGCCGAACGGAGCGCGGCGATCTGGTCGGCCACGAGCACGCCCGGCCCGACATTGGCCTCGATCGTCACGACTCGGGATTCGTCGACCCGGCGGATGGTGCCGACGCGTTCGCTCGGCTCGAAGGTGACGAAGTTGGACACCGGGACGAGCCCGGCGGCGGTCGGCACCCGGAGGTTCACAAGTTCGGCCAGAGAGCGTTCCTCGCGCGGGAACCGCACGCGGATGTCGAGTTCGCCCTCGGCGTCGTCGGGGCGGTAATCGGCCACGGTGATGCCCTGTGTCAGAAGCTGCACCGCCTGCCCGAGCAGGCTGACATCGGCGCCGTAGCGCGCGGCCTCGGCCCGGTCGACGCGGATCGACACCTCGACGCCCGGAAGGGGCAGCGTGTCGGTCACGTCGGTGAAGCCGCTGATATCCTCCATCAGGGACAGGACGGTTTCGACCGCCTCTTCCTGTTTCTCGGGGCTTCGCGTGCGCATCTCGAGATTTACGGGCTTGCCCTGCGAGGGGCCGTCGCTGGCGGTCTGCACCTGAATGTCGACACCGGCGATGTCGCCAAGGTCCTGCCGGATGTCCTCGCCGATTTCTTTGGCGGTCGGGCGCTCGTCCCAGTCGACGAGATCGAGTTGGAGAACCCCGATCGTCTCTTCGTCGCCACGCCCGGCGCTGAGGGTCGAGCGGGCGTAAATGCTTTCGATGGCGTCATAGTCTTCCAGCCGGTCTTCGACGGCGCGGACGATTTCATCGCGTTCCCAGATCGAGAGGTTGTCGCGGGCGCGGACCTGCACCTGCATGAATTCTGGCTCGATCTCGGGGAAGAAGGTGACGCCGCGCCCGAACTGGGCGTAGCTGGCGAACATGGCGATCAGAAGCGCGATGGCGAGAAGAAGCGTCGCGCCCGGCCTGAGGATCGCGCGTTCGAGCACCCGGATATAGGCACCGGTCGCGCCGCCCATGTCGCGGGGATCGCCCCGCTCGGCGGCGTGGAGAACGGCCTTGCTCCGCGCGCTTTGCGGCTGACGCTTGCCGATCACGCCACCCACGACCGGGATGAAGAAGAGCGCCATGAAAAGGGATGCCGTCAGGGTCAGGATCACCGTGATCGGCAGGAATTTCATGAATTCGCCCACGACGCCGGACCAGAAGAGAAGCGGGAAGAACACCGAGAGCGTGGTCGCCGTCGATGCGATGATGGGCCATGCCATGCGCTTGGCGCCGAACGCATAGGCCTCGCGGCGGGTCGCGCCCTCCTGCAGTTTCCGGTCGGCAAGCTCGACAGTCACGATGGCGCCGTCGACCAGCATGCCGACGACGAGGATCAGCGAGAAGAGCACTATGACATTCATCGTGTAGTCCAGCGCCCAAAGCGCGGTGACCCCGGCGAGGAACGCGCCCGGAATGGCCAGCCCCACAAGAACCGCCGAGCGCAGGCCGAGGGCGAAGACGATCACGATCATCACGAGGATCACCGCCGCGATCACGTTCGCCTCGAGATCCGACAGCATGGTTTTGACCTGTTCGCTCTGGTCCTGAAGATAGGTGACCTCGACCGCGTCGGGCCAGTCGCTGCCCAGTTCCCCGATCCTGGATTTCACGGCGGCCACGGTTTCGATGATGTTGGCGCCCGAGCGTTTGGTCACTTCGAGCGACAGCGCGGGCTGACCGTCGATCCGGGCGAAGCTGGTCGGGTCTTCGAAGGTGCGGCGGACGGTGGCCACGTCGCCAAAAGTGACGACCGTTCCGTCGCGCACCTTGATCGGCATCCGCATCACGTCTTCGAGGTCTTCGATCAGGCCGGGCACTTTCAGCACGATCCGCCCGCCTGCGCTTTCGATGGCGCCGGCGGCGATCAGGCGGTTGTTCCGCTGGACCTGAGAGACGATTTCGTCAAAGCCGAGATTGTAGGTCTGCAGGACCGTCGGGTCGATGAGGACCTCGAGAAACTCGTTCCGCTTGCCGCCGATATCGACTTCGAGAATGCCGGGCAGCGCTTCGAGTTCGGTCTGGACGGTGTCCGCGATGCTGTTGAGCGCGCGCTCGGGGATGGGGCCCGAGAGAACGACCGTGATGACCGGAAAGAGCGCGGTGTTGATCTCGGTGATGGTCAGGTCATAGGCGTCGTCGGGCAATTCGCCTTCGACCCGGTCGGCGGCTTCGCGGACGCGGTCCATCGCCTCGTCCACGTCGCCGCCGGCGGCGAATTCAAGCTGTACGCTGGCAAAGCCCTCGGCGGCTTCGGAACTCATCTTTTCGAGATCCTGCAGCGCGCCGAATTCGGCCTCCATCGGTTCGATCAGCAGCTCTTCGGCGTCACCCGGGCTGATGCCGTCGAGGCCGGTCGAGACGTAGACAAGCGGCAGCGGCACCTCGGGGTTGGCTTCCTTGGGGATCGCGATATAGGCGAACGCGCCGACGGTGAGGATGCCCGCCAGAGCAAGGAACATGACCCGCGTGCGCGAGAAGGCGGCGTCGATCAGAGCGTTCATTGCCGGGCCGCCTGCGGAGCGGCGTCGACTTCCGGCCGAACGGTGACCTCTTCGCCGTCGCGCACATAGCCCTGACCGATGGTAATGATTTCGGCCTCGTCGGGCAGGCCCGTCACCCAGACGCCGTCCACTTCTGCGCGGACGACCTCGATGGGCTCGAACGCGACCCGGCCGTCCTGAACCGTCTTGACGCCGAGACGCCCTTCTTCGTCCAGCGACACGATAGAGGCGGCGACGAAATGGGCCCTTCTTTCGCCCGTGGGGATGCGGATCTCGGCGGAGATGCCGGCGGGGATGGCGCCGTCCTCGTTCGGGACGACGACCTCGACGAGAAAGGTGCGCGTCTCGGCCGCGGCCGCCGAGCCGACGAATGCCACGCTGCCCGTTCGCGTCTGTCCGGTGATGAAGGTCACTTCGGCCGCGTCGGCGCCTTCCAGATCGGTGAGCGAGCGTTGCGGCACCTGAAGCGACACGGTCAGCGGCTGATTGTCGACGATGCGGCCGATCTCGGCCCCTGCGGTGACGAACTCGCCTTCGTCGATCGAGAGCTGTTCGATCCGCCCGCCGAAAGGCGCTTCGATGCGGGCGGCGTCGAGCGCGTCTTCCGCGGCGGTCCTCTGAGCGCGCGCAGCGGCCAGTGCGGCACGGGCCGAAGTCACGCGGTCGACGGTCGCGACACCCCGGTCCAGAAGCTCGGTGGCGTTGTCGAATTCGCGTTCCGCCGCGTCGAACTCTTCCTGCGCGCGGTTGAGATCGGCTTCGAGCCGGCTTGTCGTCAGCCGGGCGATGACCTGACCGGCGGTGACATCGGCGCCCTTGGAGACCAGAACCTCGGTGACGTCGCCCGAGGTCTCGGCGCGGATGCCGGTATCCCTGTCGGGCTGCGCCTGACCTTCGGCCCGGAAGAACAGGGGCACGGTTTCGGCGCGTGACATGCGCGTGGCGACCGAGACCGGGGCGGTTTCGGTCTCGGCCCCGGCGGTGGTCTGATCGCCGCCGGAGGACGGCAAGACAACGCCGCTGCCCATCCAGAGGACAACGGCGACAAGGATGCCAAGCGCGATCCAGAACGAGCGCTGCGCGCCGGGATCGTCCTGAAATTGCAGCTCTTTGCGGTCGTCGGCCATGTCATGTCCCCAGCTATGACGCCGACGGCGCCGTCACCGTTTCGGTGGCGGACGTCGCCGGGCGCGTTCGGAAATGGCTCTGGCCCGACGCGCGGCGTCGGATCGGAGCCGTTCCCGGATGTTTAATCTATTTAACAGGTTCGGAACGGATGTGTCGGAGGAAAGTTCCGCGCTTTTCAAAGGGCCGGCCGGGCCCGGTCTGCGTCGAGCGTGTCGAGAAAAGCCTCGACGGTTTCGGCAATGAAACCGGGATTTTCTTCCTGCACCAGATGCCCGCCCGGTATGGCGCGGAACTCGCCGTGGGGCAGTTCGCCGGCGGCGCGGCGGACTGATCCGGTCGGAACCGTGGGGTCGTTCTCGCCGCTGAGGAGAAGGACAGGGGTGCGGATGCCCGCCAGGGGCGGCAGATCGCGGGTCAGGTCCCATTGCGCCATCATGCTGAGCGTCCCGTCGATATGGCGGGACGAACCGGCAAGGGCCCGGTAGCGGTCGACCAGCTCGTCCGAGGGTGTGGCGCCATTCGCCAGAAGAAGCTGCGTCACGGCGGCCGGACGCCCCAGCCCCAGCGAGAGTCCGGCGGATGCGAAGGGCAGGGCGGACAGGGCGCGGGCCATGCCGGGGAAGAGCCACGCGGACACGCCCTTGAACGGCTCGAGAGCGGGATTGATCAGGACGTGACCCCGTGGCGTGAGGCGCGCGTCCAGCGCAAGCGCGATCGCGGCGCCGGCGGAATGCCCGACGATCCCGGCGATATCGGCGCCGAGCGTCTCGACGAGGGTCGCGCAGTCTTCGGCCATGCTTTTCAGGCCGAACCTGTCGCGCCGACCGGCGCGGGTCGATCCGTGCCCCGGCAGATCGGGCGCGATCACCCGGTAGCGGCCGGAGAGGTCGCGCATCATGCCTTCCATGCTGCTGGCAGAGGATCCCGCGCCGTGCAGAAAGAGCAGGGTTTCGGCCTTGCCCTCGCCCTCGTCGATGACGAGCCAGTCATGGGGATCGGATGCGACACGGCGCCGTCCGAGTTTGGCAGGCGTCATAGGGTGGGTACCAGGCCGTCCAAAGCCGCGCTTGCGGACGAACGTTTCAGGCTGTGGACCTCTGTGCCGAGCGACTGCGCCAGTTCCGCAAGGGCGGGCGAGGTTCTGGCCCCGCTGTCCAGAAGCGTCACCGGGATGCCCGCCGACCGGACATGGCGCGCCAGAAGAAGCGCGTCGGACCGGGCCTGCTGACGGTCGTTGCTGCCGTCGAGCGCGCAATTCGCGCGGCCGTCGCTTATGATGACAAGATGCGGTGTCTGCCCGGCGCGGACGGCCTGCGCCGCGACGTCCAGCGCCGCCTTCATGCCCGCAGCAAGCGGCGTCGCGCCGCCCGCGTGCAGCCCCTGCAGGCTGCGTTTGGCGCGGGTCAGCGCGCGGGTGGGCGGCAGGACAAGCTCGGCGCCGGCATCGCGGAAGGTCACGAGCGCGACGCGGTCACGCTCGGAATAGGCGCGGCCGAGCAGGTGTTCGATGGCACCTTTCCCTTCGGCGAGACGTGCGAAGGCGGCAGAGCCGGACATGTCGACCGCGAAGATGATCGTCCGCTCGGAGCGCTCTTTGTACTGCCGGATACGGATGTCTTCCGGGCGCACCGCTGTCCGGCCCGGCGTCGCGTTGCGCAGGGCTTGCCAAGGGGCCGCCGCCGAGAGCGTCGCCAGAAGATCGACCCGGCTGCCGGACGAGACCTTGCCCGCGCGCGACGGCAGGGGGCGTCCGCGGAGGACCGACCGCCGCGCAATACCCTTGCCCTGTCCGCGCGCGACGGCGGACCGGCTTGTGAGAGAGATCAGGACATCCGCCGGCAGGCTGGTGCTGATGGCATCGACAAGCATGTTCTGGGCGAAGGCGGCATCGGCGTCAGCGTCCCCGCCGTCGTCGGGCCGGTCCGGTTGGGAGGGCTCCTCAGCCGGGGGTGGTGGCGTGGCGGCCTCGTCCTGCGGCAGGGCGCGATGCCCGAAGACGAGCTGAGCGGCGCAGCCGAGGAGTATCTCGGGTGCGGCGGTGTCGGAGAGCGCTTTCAGAGTGCGCAGGGTTTCGGCGGCAAGGAGAGGCGCACGAAGGTCGGAGAGGCCGAGGCGCGCGGCCACGGACACCAGCGCGTCGGTTTCCTTGTCCGTCAGGCGGCATTCCGCGAGGCGTGCCGCCGCGTCGAGCGTCGACCGGGCGCTGACAGGGTCGGACAGGCTGTCCGGCGCGCATTCGTCGAGCATGAAGGCCAGCCGGTCCCTGAGCGCGCGATGGGGCAGCGCCTCGTCCTGGCTGCCCTCGTCGAGCAGGACGAGAGCGCGTCTCTGGTCGCAACACGCGGCCAGCCGGCTTGCGCGGTCTGCTGTCAGTCTTTCGGCACCCTGAACAGCCAGCGGCCCGGACCCCTCGGCCAGCCCCTTGCGCATGACCGGCACCCCCCTCAGGAGGCTTTCGGTCATGTCCACGCCACCGAACAGGGCGAGGTCGTCCACCGTTCCGGACACCGTCCGGATTTCACCAAGCTCCTTGAACAGCGGTGCCGTCAGCCTGTCACGCGGCGCGCCGTGGCGCGCGCGCAGCCATACGCCGCCGAGTCCTGTCGGGTTGATCGCGAGAAGGCGCCCGACGAGATGGGCGCGTCCGCTTATCACACCCGCCGCTTCGGTCATTCCGCGGCGGTCTGGAAGGACCCGAAGGCTTCGCCGACGGCGCGGGCCACACGGGCGCCGGACCCGGCATCGTCGAGCGGGTCGCGCCGCAGGCGGTGCGACAGCGCGATCGGGGCGAGACGGCGCAGATGCGCCCGCGACACGCGGTCGTCATCCTCGAATGCGGCAAGCGCGCGGGCGGCGCGCAGCAGGACGAGTTCGCCGCGCAGGCCGTCCGAGCCGAGCGCCATGCAGAGGAGGCTGGCGTCCCTGAGCGCGTCCTCGGGCGTCTCGGTCGCTGACAGCCGCTCGCGCGCCGCAAGGATACGGTTTCTCAGCTTGGTATCGGCGCTGCGCCAGCGTTTCATGAACTTCACGGTGTCGTTTTCATAGGCCTGCCGACGGCGGATAACCTCGACCCGTTCTTCTATGTCGGAGGGGGTCTCGACCGTCACCGACAGACCGAACCGGTCCAGAAGCTGGGGTCTGAGATCGCCTTCTTCCGGGTTGCCTGACCCGACCAGGACAAAACGCGAAGGGTGCCGGATCGACATGCCTTCGCGCTCGACCACGTTCTCGCCCGACTGCGCCACGTCCAAGAGCAGATCGACGATATGGTCCTCCAGCAGATTGACCTCGTCGATATAGAGGTATCCGCGATTGGCGCGCGCCAGAAGGCCGGGCTGGAACGCCTTTTCCCCCCGGCTGAGCGCGCGTTCGATGTCGAGCGCGCCAAGGACGCGATCCTCGGTGACGCCGAGCGGCAGGTCGATCACGGGCGTCGGGCGTTTCACGATGCGGGTCGAGCGGACCTCGGCCCAGTCGGGACAAGACGCCGGGTCCGGCGCGTTCACCGGGCAGCCCTCGACGGTGTCTATCTGGGGCAGAAGCCCCGCCAGACCGCGGACCGCGGTGGATTTGCCGGTGCCGCGATCGCCGAAGACGAGGACGCCGCCGATGCCGGGATCGACCGCGGTCAGGATCATGGCAAGGCGCATGTCCTCCTGTCCGACGATGGCGGAAAACGGGTAAGGCTGCTTCATGCCGCAGTCCTTTCTGATTGGGCGAGGGGGTTCATGCCGGCCCAGGTGCCGGTGGCCCCCAGCACCTGAAACCTCGCGTAGAGTTCTTCGCGGAACCATCCGCCTTCGCGTACGCGCCGGATGGCCTCCGCATGGGGGCCGCCGGCGCGGGCGAACTCGAACATGCTCTTTGCGTCGGGCCAGATCGAGAACGTCACCTGGTGCAGGAAAGGCACCTCACCGATGCCGATCTTGAAGAGAACGTCCCTGTTCCGGCCGATGGCCGCGCTGATCGCTGGTTCCTGTCCCCAGAAATGCCTGAGCGCGGTGGGCTTGATCGTCGCCCGCGTGAGCGCGGCCAGCGGGCCGTCGCGCCGCGTTTCAGTCTCTGAAAAAGGGGCTTTGCCAGACCATTCGCCCCGCGCGCTCAGCGTCGACAGGAAAACGGTCCAGCTTTCCGAGGCGTGCGATCTCCAGCGCGTGTAGACGGCTGCCGCGTCGATTGCGCGGCGCGCGCTGTCCTCGTCCTTCCAGACCGCCAGAATGGCCCAGACGGCAGTGTTGGGCTTGGGCGTGAAGCCTTCGCCCACCCCCGATCCGCAGAGCTTCCAGAAGGTGACATCCGGCATCCGGGCAAAATCAAGCCGCGCCGCACCCATCTGGCCCAGGACCCAGACGCGCGCCAGAACCGAATCGAATCGGAAAAAGCTCACGGAAACGGTTTGAATAGCAGCTCTCCACAGCAACTGTCAGGTTAGTGTTACACGCATGGACAGTTTTTTGAAGTGAAAACCCAAATATTAGAAGTGGTATAGTCGTAATTGTAAATTTGAATGGACAGTGTATCGTTCAGGAATGATGGAGTGCCTCGCATGAAGAGCCCCGCTGGGAACAGAGCGGTCGTGATCGGCGCGGGCCTTGGCGGGCTTGCCGCTGCGATGCGCCTTGGCGCGAAGGGTTGGTCGGTGACGGTCATCGACCGGCTGGACAGTCCGGGCGGGCGCGGCTCGGCTCTCACGCGCGACGGGTACCGCTTCGATCTGGGCCCGACCATCGTGACTGTGCCGCAGGTCTTTCGCGATCTCTTCCGTGCCGTTGGCCGCGATTTTGACAGTGAGGTCGATCTGAGGGCGCTCGATCCCTTCTACGAGATCCGCTGGCCCGATGGTTCGCACTTCACCGCGCGCGGCTCGACCGAGGCGATGGTGGAGGAGGTGCGACGTCTGTCGCCCGGTGACGTCAAAGGCTATCTGGCGTTCCTCAGGGATGCCGAGCGCCGCTATGTCGTGGGCTTCGAAGGCATGGTTGCCAAGCCCATGCACCGGTTCCGCGAGACGGCCAAGGTGCTGCCGGAATTCGCAGTCCTCCGCGCCGACCGCTCGATCCTTGGACTGGCGCGCAAGAGGGTCCGGGACGAGCGGCTGCGCATGGCGCTCAGCTTTCATCCGCTCTTCATCGGGGGCGATCCGCGTCATGTGACGTCGATGTACGCGCTTGTCAGCCATCTCGAAAAGGAATTCGGCGTCCATTACGCCATCGGCGGCGTTGCCGCGATTGCAAGCGCCATGGCGCGCGCCGTTGTGGGGCAGGGGGGGCGTCTGCGCTATGAAGCGACGGTGTCCCGCATCCGGACCGAGAACGGGCGCGCCACGGGTGTCGAGCTGGACACGGGCGAGGTCATCGACGCCGATCTGGTCGTGTCCAATGCCGATGCCGGGCATACGTATCAGAACCTCTTGTCCGACCGCGCCAAGCGCCGCTGGTCGCCCGCGAAGCTGAGCCGGACGAAATGGTCCATGGGTCTGTTCGTCTGGTATTTCGGAACGTCCGGCACGCGGGCCAAGTGGCAGGATGTGGGACATCACACGATTCTGTCCGGCCCACGCTACGAGGGGCTGCTGGACGACATCTTCACACGCGGGCGGCTGGCCGAGGATATGAGCCTCTACGTCCATCGCCCATCGGTGACCGACCCGACGGTCGCGCCCTCGGGCGACGATGCGTTCTATGTGCTGTCTCCGGTGCCGCATCTGGGCCATGCCGATCCGGTGGACTGGTCGCGACAGGCCGAGAGCTATCGCGCCTCCGTTCTGGCGACGCTGGAAGAGCGTCTGTTGCCGGGTCTGTCCAGTCACCTGACCGTGTCTGAGGTCTTCACGCCCGAGACCTTCCGCGACCGCTACCTGTCGCCCCATGGCTGCGGGTTCTCGATCGAGCCGCGTATCCTGCAATCGGCCTGGTTCCGACCGCACAATGTCAGCGAAGAGCTTGACGGTCTCTACCTTGTGGGCGCCGGGACCCATCCGGGCGCGGGGCTGCCCGGCGTCGTGTCGTCAGCCGAGGTACTGGAAAAGCTCGTCCCCGACATGCGTGGACACGAGACCCCAAGGATGGCCGCAGAATGATCAATCCGCGCGACCTGCATATCTGCCGCGACGCGATCCGCCAGGGTTCGCTGTCCTTCTACGCCGCGTCCAAGCTGTTGCCGGCAAAGGTCCGCGACCCGGCGCTGGCGCTTTATGCCTTCTGCCGGCTGGCCGATGACGCGGTCGACCTGCATGACGAGAAGATTTCCGCGGTCCTCCGGCTTCGCGACCGGCTGGATGCGATCTATGAGGGGCGGCCCAATGATGCGGCCGCCGATCGGGCCTTTGCCGCCGTGGTCGAGATGCACGAGATGCCCAAGGCGCTGCCCGACGCGCTGCTCGAAGGGCTCGCCTGGGACGCGCAGGAGCGGCGTTATCGCTCGCTCTCGGGGGTGATCGACTATTCCGCCCGGGTGGCCGCCGCCGTTGGTGCCATGATGTCGGTGCTCATGGGTGTCCGTGACGCCGATGCCCTGGCGCGCGCCTGCGACCTTGGCGTCGCGATGCAGTTGACGAACATCGCCCGCGACGTGGGCGAGGACGCGCGCGCCGGGCGTATCTATCTGCCACTCGACTGGCTGGACGCCGAGCATATCGCGCCCGAGGCGTTCCTTGCCGACCCGGTGCCAGATGACCGTATCCGCCGGTTGGTGCAGCGCCTTCTGCGCGAGGCGGATCGTCTTTATGCCCGGTCCGAGGCCGGAATAGCGGCGCTGCCCTTGTCGGTGCGGCCCGGCATCTTTGCCGCGCGGCATGTCTATGCCGGGATCGGGGCCGCCATCGCGAAGAACGGTCACGACACGATCAGTTACCGCGCGCGGACATACAAATCGCAGAAGATCGGCTGGCTCGCGCTGGCAACGCTGAGGTCCGGTGTCACCACCGTCATGCCGCGCTCGGCGGTCCTGCACGCGCAGCCCCTGCCGGAATGCGCCTTCCTCGTCTCGGCTGCCGCGCGCCCCGTCGCGCGCGGGTCCGCCTGGGGCGACGGGCGCAGCGGCGCGCTGTTGTCGATCCTTGCGGATCTGGAGGCGCGCGATCAGTCGAGAAAGCTGGATCGCCTCGGCGCTTGAGCTAGGTCACAAGTCATGGATTGGTCGCTGTTCTTCATCTTCTTCCTTGGCTGCTGTGCGGCGGCCTCGACCGGTGCCCTGTTTCAGCCGGGCGACTGGTATGACGGTCTGGACAAGCCCGCCTGGACGCCGCCCGACTGGGTGTTTCCGGTCACCTGGACCGTCCTCTACATTTCCATGGCAATCGCTGCGGCGCGGGTTGCGGTGCTGGACGGTTCTGCCCATGCGATGGCCTTCTTCGCCGCGCAACTGGCCTTCAACACGCTCTGGACGCCGATTTTCTTCGGCCTGCACCGGATGGGGGCGGGGATGATCGTGATCCTGTGTCTCTGGGCGACGGTGGCGGCGACGATGCTGGCCTTCTTCGCGCTCGACACTTTGGCGGGGGCGCTTTTCGTGCCCTACCTGATCTGGGTGACGATCGCCTCGGCGCTGAATTTTTCGGTCTGGCGCCGGAACAACTAGTCGTCGAAGCGCCAGCCCGCGCGGCGGGGCACCCGGACGGCCAGCATCGGCATCAGCCACGGCCCGCGGAACCGGTTCAGGTCAAGCGCCTCGTGCACGCCCTCGGTTTCTTCTCCATTCAGTTGCGTCCGGACGACCGCGCGCGTGTAGAACGGCGCATCCAGCATCGCCTTGACCTGCCGGGGCCGATAGCCCGGATCGGCCCGCGTCTCGCGCCGGACGGCCCAGAGCGAACGTGCGAAGCGGGTGTTCGGCGGCGCGTCCACGTCGACGATGTCGCCTGTTGGCGTGAAGCCGACGCCCACAGCGAGCTTCGAGCCGTCGCGCAGCGTGGCGTCATAGAAGCAGGCCGCGCCGTCCTTCAGCGGATAGCGGCCCCATGTCCAGTAATCGAAATCCTGCTCCAGCGCCCGCGTCCCGAAATTGGCGTCGAAATAGCCGTGCCCGCTCCATCGCCAGCCTTTGCCGAGGTCCACGTCGATCCGCGACGTGGGCGCGAAGGGCCGCCAGATATGGGTGCCGTCGGCAGTCAGCGGAAGCTCGACCGAACTGACGCCGGCGGGCGTCAGAGTAATGCGACCCCGCATCCGGCTGATAAGCGGCAGGGACGAGACCTCGTCGATGTCGATGGTCAGGCGCGCGCCATCCCAGGTCAGGCTCGACGGACCCACGGTGAAGCTGTCGACGGTCTGGCGAAGCGCGGCCGCGCCCCGGTCGGTCATGGCGAAGCGCCCGCCCCGCCCGTAGGTGGCCACGTTGATGCAGCAGTGGTTCTCGGGGCGTTTCCGGCCCGACCAGCGGTACCAGGGCGAAAAGACCGATCCTATGAAGGCGATGACCGAGACGGCGTAGTCGCCGCAATCGGAGACTCCGTCGATATACCACCAGGCATAGCCGTTCGGCGGGACGTCGAGGGCGAAGCAAGGTCCGTCACGATCGCCTCTGCCGCGTGCTTCCCGGAAAGCGCCGCCATGGCGATGCCCGCCCCCGGATGGGTCCCGCCCCCCGCCAGGTAGAGACCCTTTATCGGGGTCCGCGCCCGTGGCCGGTCCAGCGCCGCCATCGTCCCGTGAGGGCTCCGCCCGTAGAGGGAACCGAAGCTCCCCGGGAACAGAGCGTGAAACCCGCCCGGTGTCGTCAGCGCGCTTTCGGTCGGACGCGGGGTGAAGGTCAGACCATGCCTGGCCAGCTGCGTGAAGACTCGGGTCCGGCATTCGTCTTTCTCCTTCATGTCCGTGGTCTCGGACGGGGCGGCGTTCTCAATGATCTCGAAGCGCTCGGGGCCGTCGGGCGGAGGGCCGGCGCCGATCCGGTCCTGCGCGCAGACATAGAGCGTCGGGTCGGCGGGCGCGGCGCCCTTGGCGATCGGGCCGAACTCATCCTCGGGGTCGGCGCCGAAAAACACGTTGTGATGGGCGAGGTCTGGCCCCTCGGCCCCTGCGGCAAAGGCCCAGACTCTCGCAGACAGGCTGCGGGGCAGGACGCCCTTGCGCTTGACCGCGCCCCGGACGCCCTCGCCCAGATGCCCGAGCGCCAGCGCCATCGGGTCGCCGTTGAAGACCGCGCCGTCGCAGGCGATGCGGCGGCCGTCTTCAAGGCAGACGGCGGCGATGCGGCCGGACTGCTGCTCCAGCCGGTCGGCTTTCGTGCCGAAGGTACAGGTGACGCCAAGACGTTCCGCGAGAGATCGCAGCGCCTCGGCAAGGTGATAGAGGCCGCCCCGCACGCACCAGACGCCCCGCGCCTCGGCTTCCCAGACGAGTTGCAAGAGTGACGGGGTCTGGTCGGGCATCCCGCCGACATAGGTGGCATAGCGCCCGAAAAGCTGGCGGAGGCGGGGGTCGCGGAACTGCCGGGCGAGGCTTTGCGCCATGCTGACGCCGGGAAGAAGCGCGGTCAGAAGCTCGGGCTTGCCAAGCGCTGTCAGGGCAAGACGGCTGACGCGCGGCTCGCCGGTCTCCATCATCGGGGCCTCGAAGGCGGCGAAAAGTGCCTTGGCGCGCGCATCGAAGCGGCGGAAGGCGTCGGCATCGGCGGGGCCGGCCAGTGCGTCGATGGCGGCGGCGTTCGCCTCGCTGTCCGGCACAAGGTCGAGCGACGAGCCGTCCACCCACCAGTGCCGGGCCAGAAGCGGTTCGCGGACAAGGTCGAGGTGGTCTTCCATCCGTTCGCCCGCGAGGGCGAACAGAGCGTCGAACTGGTGCCGCATCGTCAGGACCGTCGGGCCTGCGTCGGCGGGGCCCGCGCTGGTGGGCAGGGTCCGCATCTTGCCGCCGGGATGGTCGTGCGCCTCGATCAGCGTCACGGCGCATCCGGCATGTGCCAGGCGGATGGCCGAGGCGAGGCCCCCCATCCCGGCTCCGATCACCACGATATGCGCGCCAGATGCGATCATCCGGGAATTGTTGACTCGGGAAGGGCAACTGTCCAGTATAGTTTACACAAACATGTCATTTAATAATGACACACAAGCGCGAGGCGCCATGCCACTCCAGACACGTATCGAAGCCGCCATCTCTTCCGCCATCCGGGGCGCGCAGACCGCGCCCGCGCCGGGGCGACTGGCGGCGGCATTGAATTACGCCGTGACGCCGGGAGGCGCGCGCATCCGCCCGACGATCTTATTGTCGGTGGCCATGGCCTGCGGCGACCGCGACCCGCTGATGGCGGACCGCGCGGCGGCGGCGCTGGAAATCATGCATTGCGCCAGCCTCGTCCATGATGACCTTCCGGCCTTCGATGACGCCGACATGCGGCGCGGCAAGCCGTCGGTCCATCGCGCCTTTTCCGAACCTCTGGCGGTTCTGACCGGAGACAGCCTGATCGTGCTGGCCTTCGAGACCATCGCGCGGGGGCCGGGCACCGATCCGGCGCGGGCGCTGGAGCTGGTGCTGACGCTGGCCAAACGCACGGGCATGCCGCTTGGCATCTGCGCGGGGCAGGGATGGGAGAGCGAAAGCTCGGTCGACCTGTCCGCGTATCACCTTGCCAAGACCGGCGCGCTCTTCATGGCCGCGACCGAGATGGGCGCGGTTGCCGGTGGGCAGGATGCCGAGCCCTGGGCCGAGCTGGGCGCGCGGATCGGCGAAGCCTTCCAGGTCGCGGACGATCTGCGCGATGCGCTGATGGACGAAGCGTCTCTGGGCAAACCAGCGGGTCAGGACGACCTGCATGGCCGCCCGAACGCGGTCACCCAGCTGGGCGTCGAGGGCGCCACGGCGCGGCTGCGCGACATCCTTGCCGGTGCGATTGCTTCGATCCCGTCCTGTCCGGGCGAGGCGGCGCTGGCGCAGATGGTGCGCAAGACGGCTGACCGGATCATCCCCGAAGCGGCGCAGCACCTCGGGCACCGCTCTTCGGTGCCAGGTGAGTGATCTTCCCCTCGGCGAGGTCCAGCCGCCATGGCGGGACCAGTCGGTAAGTCTTCGTCAAAGGCTGATGCGGCTTGTGGCATCGCCCGGCTTTCAGAAATGGGCTGCGCGATTTCCCCTGACACGCCGCGTCACGCGTCGCGAGGGGGAAGAGATCTTCGACCTCGTCGCCGGTTTCGCCCACAGCCAGTGCCTTGCCGCATTGGTGGAGCTTGGCATCCTGCGCAGGCTTCTCGACAGCCCGGCATCCCTCGATCGACTTGCCCGCGCCGCCGATCTTCGGCCGGATCGCGCGCGCATTCTGCTGGACGCGGGCGTCGCCCTTGGCCTGATCCGGAAGCTGCCGGACGCCTACGCGATCTCGCGGAAGGGCGCCGCGCTTGCCGGTGTGCCGGGTCTTGAGGGCATGATCCGCCATCACAGGGTTCTCTATCGCGACCTTGCCGATCCGGTCGCCTTCTTCCGGGGCGAAAGCGACACGGAGCTCAAGCATTTCTGGCCCTATGTCTTCGGCGCGGGCGCGGCGCAGGATCCCGGGACGGCGCGCCGCTACTCGGAGCTGATGGCCGACAGCCAGAAGCTGGTCGCGGACGAGACGCTGGCGGCTGTGTCCCTGTCGGGTGTTTCCCATCTGATGGACGTGGGCGGCGGCACGGGCGCTTTCCTGGCCGAGGCGCTCACCGCCTATCCCGACCTGAGCGCGACGCTCTTCGATCTGCCCGCCGTGGTGCCCGATGCCCGCGCCCGATTCGAAACGGCCGGGCAAAGCGCCCGTGTACGCATCGTTCCCGGCAGCTTTCGGGACCAGCCCCTGCCCGAAGGTGCCGACGCCATCTCTCTTGTGAGGGTCCTCTACGACCACGCGGATGAAACGGTGCGCGGCCTCCTGGCCGAGGTCCGTTCCGCTCTGCCGCCCGGCGGCCGTCTGATCGTGTCCGAGCCGATGGCGGGGGGCGCGCGGCCGACCCGTGCAGGGGATGCCTATTTCGCGCTCTATACGCTGGCGATGGAGACCGGGCGCACGCGGTCCGCCGAAGAGGTTTCGGCGCTCATGTCGGCCGCCGGCTTCGAGGATGTCAGGCAGGTCCGGACATCGCGTCCCTTCGTGACGTCGGTGGTGACCGGTGTCAGGCCGTCTGGCATATCAATGTCTAAATAGATTGACACCTAAGACTGTAAGTTTAAACTTACACAATGACAGAATGCCGCATCACCCGCGAATCCGCGGAGATGACGGCGAGGGAGAGTAGAGTGGACGTGAATGCCGTCATTCTCTCGGGACCGCGAAAGCTGGGGCTCGGGACGCTGGGGTTGGTAGACCCCACTGAAGACGACATTGTCGTTTCGGTTTCCCACTCTGGAATTTCCACCGGCACGGAAAA
Organism: Kangsaoukella pontilimi; assembly: GCF_009830125.1. Lineage (GTDB taxonomy): Bacteria > Pseudomonadota > Alphaproteobacteria > Rhodobacterales > Rhodobacteraceae > Kangsaoukella > Kangsaoukella pontilimi. The sequence goes on from NZ_WUPT01000005.1 coordinate 65,328, forward strand.
GCTGTTCTACGAAGGGCGGATGCCGCCTTTCCCCGGAATGGGCTATCCTCTGGTGCCCGGTTACGAGGCCGCCGGCGAAGTGGTCGAGGCGGGCCGGAACACGAACCTTGTGCCCGGTGACCGGGTCTTCGTGCCCGGCGCGAATTGCTACGAGGGCGCCCGCGGTCTCTTCGGCGGTGCCGCGTCGATGCTGGTGACACCCGCCGCCCGCGCCACGCGAATCGATTCGGGCCTCGGGGCCGAAGGCGCGCTTCTGGCGCTTGCGGCCACGGCGCGCCACGCGATGGCCGGTCTAGACAAGCGTTGCCCGGAACTGATCGTGGGCCACGGCGTGCTGGGACGGCTTCTGGCACGGCTGACCATCGCCGCCGGAGCGCCCGCGCCGACCGTGTGGGACACCAACCCGTCCCGACGCGCCGGTGCTGTCGGATACGAGGTGCTCGATCCCGAAGACGATCCGCGCCGCGACTATGGTGTCGTCTATGACGCGTCCGGCGCCGAGGGCATTCTCGACGCGCTGATCGGGCGGATCACCAAGGGCGGCGAGATCGTCATGGCCGGTTTCTACGCCGACGATATCCGCTTCGCCTTTCCGCCGGCCTTCATGAAAGAGGCACGGTTCCGCGTTGCCGCCGAATGGACGCCCGACGATCTGGTCGCCACGCGGCAACTGGTCGAGCAGGGCGCGCTGTCGCTTGCCGGCCTCATCACGCACACCCGTCCGGCAACCGAGGCGGGCGATGCCTATCCGCAGGCCTTCGACGATCCGGCCTGCCTGAAAATGATCCTCGACTGGAGCACGATGCAATGAAAGACGAGGTCCCCAATCTCAAGGACTACACCGACCGCCTTCGCGATGAGGCCTCCGAAGGCCCCGACGAGATCCCGGTGACCGAAGCGACGTCCAAGACCCAGATCATCGCGATCTACGGCAAGGGCGGCATCGGCAAGTCTTTCACCCTGGCCAATCTCAGCCACATGATGGCGGAAGAGGGCAAGCGCGTCCTGCTGATCGGCTGCGACCCGAAGTCGGACACCACCAGTCTTCTGTTCGGCGGCAAGGCCTGCCCGACCATCATCGAAACCTCGACCAAGAAGAAGCTGGCGGGCGAAGAGGTGAAGATCGGGGATGTCTGCTTCAAGCGGGGCGGCGTCTTCGCGATGGAGCTCGGCGGCCCCGAGGTCGGCCGCGGCTGCGGCGGGCGCGGGATCATCCACGGCTTCGAGCTTCTGGAAAAGCTGGGCTTCCATGACTGGGATTTCGACTATGTGCTGCTCGACTTCCTGGGCGACGTGGTCTGCGGTGGCTTCGGCCTGCCGATCGCGCGGGACATGGCGCAGAAGGTGATCATCGTCGGCTCGAACGACCTTCAGTCGCTTTACGTGGCGAACAACGTCTGCTCGGCGGTGGAATACTTCCGCAAGCTGGGCGGCAATGTCGGCGTCGCGGGCATCGTCATCAACAAGGACGACGGCACCGGCGAGGCGGCGGCTTTCGCCAAGGCGGTGGATATTCCGGTCCTGGCCTCGATCCCTGCGGACGAGGATCTGCGCCGCAAGTCGGCCAACTACCAGATCGTCGGGACCAAAGCCGGACCCTGGGGCGAGATGTTCTCGGGCCTGGCCCGCAACGTCGCCGACGCGCCACCCCTTCGCCCAGCACCGCTGACGCAGGACGGTCTGCTCGACCTCTTCTCGGCGTCCCAGACCGGAGCGGACTTCGTGCTCGAACCGGCCACCGACGAGGACATGCGGGGCAAGAACGCGGCACCAAGACCATCGCTCGAGGTGATCTATGACGACGCATGATCCCAAAGCAGCGACCGTTTCGAACGCCTTCAAGGCGATGGATCAACGCCTGAAGCGTCTCGGCGAACAGACCGACGTGCTTCGGCACACAAGCGAACATCTCCGCGGCGCCAGCGCCGACCTGCGGGAGCGCAGCCGCAGGGTGCGTGAAAACATCAATAGGCTCAACGCTGACTGACGAAGTGACATATGACGCCGCCCACGAGGCGGAGGTGTCGACCGGAACGTCGGTCCCTGCATCCGAAGCCGAGGCTTTGGGCGACGGAACGGGCTGTCACGCCGGTGCCGACAAGATGGAGGCCGCGGCCCGCGCCGCCGGTCAGTCCGAGCTGCTTGACCGCTATGCCGAGGACTATCCGACAGGCCCCCACGACAAGCCGCAATCCATGTGTCCGGCCTTCGGGTCGCTTCGCGTTGGACTTCGGATGCGCCGCGTGGCGACCGTGCTGTCCGGCTCGGCCTGCTGCGTCTACGGCCTGACCTTCGTCAGCCATTTCTACGGTGCGCGCCGCTCGGTCGGGTATGTGCCCTTCAATTCGGAAACTCTGGTCACGGGAAAGCTGTTCGAAGACATCCGGGAAGCGGTCCACGACCTGGCCGATCCCGACCGCTACGACGCGGTCGTCGTCACCAATCTCTGCGTGCCGACCGCGTCGGGCGTGCCGCTTCGTCTTCTGCCCGACGAGATCAACGGCGTCCGGATCGTGGGCATCGACGTGCCGGGCTTCGGCATTCCGACCCATGCGGAGGCAAAGGACGTTCTGGCCGGTGCGATGTTGAACTATGCCCGGCAAGAGGTCGAGGCCGGCCCGGTACAGTCGCCCGCGGGCGGGCGCGAGGATCGCCCGACCGTGAGCCTTCTGGGCGAGATGTTCCCAGCCGATCCGATGGTGATCGGCCAGATGCTGGCGCCCCTTGGCCTTGCCGCGGGTCCGGTTGTTCCGGCGCGCGAATGGCGCGAGCTTTACGCGGCGCTGGATTCGGGCGCGGTTGCGGCCATCCACCCGTTCTACACCGCGTCCATCCGCGAATTTCAGGCGGCGGGTCGCCCGGTCGTCGGTTCGGCGCCGGTGGGCGCGGATGGCGTCGCACAGTGGCTGTCCGCCATCGGCGAGGCGTTCGGCTTGGCCGCCGCCAAGGTGGCCGCGGCACAGAACGCCTTTGTCGGTGCCACGAAGGGCGCGCTTGCAGCGTGTCCGATCGACGGCACCATCACGGTATCGGGCTACGAGGGCTCCGAGCTTCTCGTTGCGCGGCTTCTGATCGAGTCGGGCGCGACCGTCCCTTACGTCGGCACCGCCTGCCCGAAGACGCCGTGGTCGGAATGGGACCGCGACTGGTTGGAAGCGCATGGCTGCAAGGTGAAATATCGCGCGTCTCTCGAAGACGACCTGTCGGCGATGGAGGGCGTGAAGCCCGACCTTGCCATCGGCACCACGCCCGTCGTCCAGCGCGCCAAGGAGCTGGGCATCCCGAGCCTCTACTACACCAACCTGATTTCGGCGCGACCCCTGATGGGACCGGCCGGGGCAGGGGCGCTGGCCGAGGTCGTCTCGGCGGCGATGGCGAACAAGGAGCGGATGGGCCGGATGCGCGCGTTCTTCGAAGGCACGGGCGAGGGCGACACGGCAGGCGTCTGGGAAGGCGCGCCGAACCTCCGGCCCGATTTCCGGGCGCAGCATCAGAAGAAGATCGACAAGCAGGAGCGCGCCCGCAAGGCCGCTGAGATGATATAATGGCGAATTACCCCGATAATTCGCCATGGTGCGAGGCAGTGATCGGCGGAGCCGATTGCGGTCGCACGCCCTTGGCCAATTTCGCCGCCTTCGGCGTCGACCGGCTGGGGGCTCTGCCCCCAGACCCCCGGGATATTTTCGGGCCGATAATGGACAGAGTGTGCGGGGAGGCCCGGGCATGCTGATCCAGGACCATGACCGGGCAGGGGGCTATTGGGGCGCGGTTTATGCCTTTACCGCGGTCAAGGGGCTTCAGGTTGTGATCGACGGTCCGGTCGGCTGCGAGAACCTGCCGGTAACGTCGGTTCTGCATTACACGGATGCGCTGCCGCCGCACGAATTGCCCATCGTGGTGACCGGGCTTGGCGAGGAAGAGCTCGGGCGCGACGGCACCGAGGGCGCAATGAAGCGCGCGTGGGATACGCTCGACCCTGCACTCCCTGCCGTGGTCGTGACGGGGTCCATCGCCGAGATGATCGGCGGCGGCGTGACCCCTCAGGGTACGAATATCCAGCGTTTCCTGCCGCGCACCATCGACGAGGATCAGTGGGAAGCGGCCGACCGCGCCATGACCTGGATCTTCACCGAGTTCGGGATGACCAAGGGGCGGATGCCGCCTGAGAAGAAGCGCGAAGAGGGTGCAGCGCCCCGCGTCAACATCCTCGGACCCATGTACGGCACGTTCAACATGCCATCGGATCTGGCCGAGATCCGGCGTCTGGTCGAAGGGATCGGGGCCGAGGTCAACATGGTGATGCCGCTTGGCGCCCATCTGGCCGAGATGCGGAACCTCGTGAACGCGGATGTGAACGTCTGCATGTATCGCGAGTTCGGGCGCGGCCTCTGCGAGGTCCTGGACAAGCCCTATCTGCAGGCGCCCGTCGGCGTGGAATCGACGACCAAGTTCCTCAGAAAGCTCGGCGAGCTTCTGGGCCTCGACCCCGAGCCGTTCATCGAGCGCGAGAAGCATTCGACCATCAAGCCGGTCTGGGATCTATGGCGCTCGGTCACCCAGGATTTCTTCGCCACCGCCAGTTTCGGGATCGTCGCGAACGAGACCTATGCGCGGGGCATCCGTCTGTTCCTCGAAGACGATCTGGGCTTTCCCTGCGCCTTCGCCGTCGCGCGGACCGCCGGAAAGAAGACCAACAACGACGAAGTGCGCGCGCTGATCCACCAGAAGCGGCCCCTGGTCGTGATGGGGTCGATCAACGAGAAGATGTACCTGGCCGAGATGAAATCCGGACACGGACCCAGCCCGTCCTTCATACCGGCAAGTTTCCCCGGCGCCGCGATCCGCCGCGCCACGGGCACGCCGTTCATGGGCTATGCCGGTGCCACCTATCTCCTGCAGGAGATCTGCAACGGGCTGTTCGACGCGCTGTTCCACATCCTGCCGCTTGGCTCGGACATGGATGCGGCCGACGCCACGCCGACGACGCTTCGCCGGGATTTCCCGTGGGACGCCGACGCGCAGGCCGCTCTCGACCGGATCGTGGCCGAGCACCCGGTTCTCACCCGAATTTCCGCCGCCAAGACGCTGCGCGACGCCGCCGAACGCTCTGCCCTCGAACGGGGCCAGGAGCGTGTGGTGCGCGAGACCGTCGAAGCGCTCCGCGGCATGACAGTTAACCAAGAGGGAGGGCGCCCATGAGCGACCAGACCATCGACCTCGCCCCCGTGGCCGAGACGAAGGCGATCAAGAAGCCGACGACCGAGTTCGCCGTCTACTTCGCGATCATCTTCATCGCGACGCTGCCGCTGGCAATCTTCACCTGGGCTCTCAGCGTGTTGCGCTCGGGCGATCTGAAACAAAAGGGCCCCGTGGCCCGCGCCTGGACCCAGGCCCGGATCATCACGCCCATGATCTTCGCCGCGTGACGCGGCAGCGCACCTCTGGTGCGACGATCTTCGCCGCCTGAACAGCGGCTTCGAGATTTGCCGGCACGTCAGCCGGTAAATGCCCTGAAGGTTTCGACCGGACGGGAAACCCGGCCGCGGGGGACGCGGCGTCAGTCTGAGATCCGGAGGATTACATGGCTGATAGAACCGACCTGTCTTTTACAGGTCTCACCGACGATCAGGCGCAGGAGCTACATTCTGTGTACATGAGCGGCCTGTGGGTATTTGTCGGCATTGCGCTGGTGGCCCACATCCTCACGTACATCTGGCTCCCCTGGTTCAACTGGTAAGGAAGCAAGATGTCGAAGTTCTACAAGATCTGGCTCATCTTCGATCCCCGTCGCGTCTTCGTGGCCCAGGGTGTCTTCCTGTTCCTGTTGGCGGCGATGATCCATCTCGTGCTGCTTTCCAACCCGCAGACCAACTGGTTCCAGCGGGCGTTTGCAGCCGAATCGATGGACGGCTGATCGCACATAAACCAGTCGCGGGCGGCCCCTCCGGTCGCCCGCGGCAAGCCTGAAAAAACGGAGTAGCGACATGGCTTTGCTCAGTTTCGAACGGAAGTATCGCGTGCCGGGGGGCACGCTTATCGGCGGCGAGATGTTCGATTTCTGGGTCGGACCTTTCTTCGTCGGCTTCTTCGGGGTCACGACGGTCTTTTTCGCAGGCCTCGGGACCATTCTGATATTCTACAGCGCGGCGCTTCAGGGCACCTGGAACCCGTGGCTCATCTCGGTGAACCCCCCGCCGATCAGTTACGGCCTGGGAGCGGCGCCCCTGGCCGAGGGCGGCTTGTGGCAGATCATTACGATCTGTGCGCATGGCGCATTCATCAGTTGGGCGTTACGAGAAGTTGAAATCTGCCGAAAGCTCGGCATCGGGTTTCACATCCCCATCGCCTTCGGCTTCGCCATCTTCGCCTACACCACGCTTGTCGTGATCCGTCCCGTCCTGATGGGCGCCTGGGGGCATGCGTTCCCCTATGGCATCTGGTCCCACCTCGACTGGGTCAGCTACACGGGCTACCTGTACGGCAACTTCCACTACAACCCCGCCCATATGATCGCGGTGTCGCTGTTCTTCACGACGACGCTGGCCCTTGCTCTGCACGGCGCTCTGATCCTGTCGGCGGCCAATCCGGCCAAGGGCAACAAGTCCCGCACGCCCGAGTACGAAGACACGTTCTTCCGTGACTTCATCGGCTACTCGATCGGGCCCCTCGGGATCCACCGCCTCGGTCTTCTGCTGGCGCTGAACGCCGGTTTCTGGAGCGCGATCTGTATCGTGATCTCGGGCACCGTCTGGTTCGACCAGTGGATCGTCTGGTGGGATTGGTACATCGAACTGCCCTGGTGGGCCGATCTCGAAGGAGGCGTCAATGGCTGAGTACATGAACATCTTCAGTCAGGTGCAGGTTCAAGGCCCGCCTGAAATGGGCATGGCCGGCGATGCCGACCTTGGCGACCGGACCGAAGGTACCAGCTTCAGCCCGCTCTTCGGCTGGCTCGGCAACGCGCAGCTCGGACCCGTCTATCTGGGTCCGTGGGGCGTGCTGTCGCTCTTTGCCGGTGGCATGTGGTTCTTCATGGTGGGCATCAGCTTCTGGGTGCAGGCCGGGTTCAGCCCGGGCGTGTTCTTCAGGGATCTGTTCTACCTGTCGCTCGATCCGCCGGGCCCCGAATACGGGCTCAGCCTTGCGGTGCCGCTCTGGGAAGGGGGACTCTGGATCATCTCCTCTTTCTTCCTTCTGATTGCGGTCATCAGCTGGTGGATCCGGTCCTACGTGCTGGCCGATCAGCTTGGCATGGGCAAACACGTGGCCTGGGCATTTGCCAGCGCTATCTGGCTGTTCCTCGTGCTTGGCCTGATCCGACCGGTTCTGATGGGGTCCTGGTCCGAGGCGGTGCCTTACGGGGTGTTCACCCACCTCGACTGGACGAACCTCTTCTCGCTGACCTACGGCAACCTGTTCTACAACCCGTTCCACGCGCTCTCGATCGCGTTCCTCTACGGCTCCACGCTTCTCTTCGCGATGCACGGGGCCACCATCCTGGCGGTGTCCCGTCTGGGCGGGGACCGCGAACTGGAGCAGATCTACGACCGCGGAACGGCGTCCGAACGGGCGGGTCTCTTCTGGCGCTGGACCATGGGTTTCAACGCCACGATGGAAGGTATCCACCGTTGGGCCTGGTGGTTTGCGGTTCTGACGACGCTCACGGGCGGCATCGGGATCCTGCTTACGGGTACGGTTGTCGACAACTGGTTCGTCTGGGCTCAGGAGCATGGCTACGGCGCCGCCGAGAACTATGTCCCGGCGCTGACGCCTGAAGACTTCGTTCCCTACCTGCCACCTTCGGAGTGATCTGACATGTCTGACAGAAACGAACCCTGGTATCTGGAAAACGATCAGAAACCGTCGCTGAAGATGTGGGTCTTCACCCAGATGGCGGCGGGAGCGGGTTGGGGCGCCTTGGTCTTCTTCGGAGTGGTGCTGTTCATCTTCGCTCTGATCGCGATCTCCAGCATCTTGCCGGAGGACCCGTTCGCGGCCCTTGAAAGCGGCGCGGCTCTCGCCAGCGCCCTGGTCTGAGCGGGGGCGGTGTGGCTTTGCAGCACACCGCCCCTCTCCACGGAGTCGGGCGTCTAGCCGCGCCCGATCCTCGGGGCCTCCACACCCCGGTTCCCTTCCTGTTGGCTACAGGGAACTGGCGTCGCTTGGGCTCAACCCTCGCGACGCCTTTTTTTATCATACTTCCGGAGGTCACGCCATGAGTCGTCCTGAAACCCCGCTTCTCGACCGGATTGCCGGGCCGTCCGACCTCAAGGCCTTCTCCGATCACGACCTTTCGCGCATCGCGGACGAGCTTCGGGCCGAGGTGATTTCGGCCGTGTCCGAGACCGGGGGCCACCTCGGCTCGTCGCTTGGCGTGGTCGAACTGGCCGTGGCGATCCATGCGGTCTTCAACACGCCGGTGGACAAGTTGGTCTGGGACGTCGGCCACCAGTGCTATCCGCACAAGATCCTGACCGGCCGCCGCGACCGGATCAGAACGCTCCGCCAGCGCGACGGCCTCTCGGGCTTCACCAAGCGCGCGGAAAGCGAGTTCGACCCCTTCGGCGCGGCGCATTCCTCGACCTCGATCTCCGCCGCGCTCGGTTTCGCCGTGGCGCGCGACATGGGCCAGCCCACGGGCGACGCGATTGCCGTCATCGGCGACGGCTCGATCAGCGCCGGCATGGCCTATGAGGCGCTCAACAACGCAGGCCACGAAAAGCGCCGGCTCTTCGTCATCCTGAACGACAACGAGATGTCCATCGCGCCGCCCGTCGGCGCCATGTCGGCGTATCTGTCGGGCCTTTACGCCAACACGCCGCTTCACCGCATGGCCGAAGGGTTCGAGGCGGCGTTGCCCGGCCCGTTCCGCGACGGTGCGCGCCGCGCGCGTCAGCTCGTGACCGGCCTTCCGGGCGGGCAGGGGACGCTTTTCGAGGAACTGGGATTTACCTATATCGGCCCCATCGACGGCCACGACATGGACCAGCTTCTGGCGGTTCTGCGCGCCGCTCGCGCCCGTGCCGACGGCCCCGTCCTGATCCATGCCTGTACCGTCAAGGGCAAGGGCTATTCCTTCGCGGAGAGCTCGGCCGACAAGTATCACGGCGTCGCGAAGTTCGACGTCGTCAGCGGCACCCAGAAGAAAGCGAAATCCAACGCGCCCAGCTATACCAGCGTCTTTGGCAAGACCCTGACGGACGAGGCCTCCCGCGATCCACGGGTCGTCGCCGTCACGGCGGCCATGCCCTCGGGCACCGGGCTGAACATTATGGCCGACCGCTTTCCGGCGCGCGTCTTCGACGTGGGGATCGCCGAACAGCACGCCGTCACCTTTGCAGCCGCAATGGCGGCGGGCGGGCTGAAACCCTTCTGCGCGATCTATTCGACCTTCCTTCAGCGCGGATATGATCAGGTGGTCCATGACGTCGCGCTTCAGAACCTGCCGGTGCGCTTCGCAATCGACCGTGCCGGGCTGGTGGGGGCAGACGGTCCCACACATGCCGGCGCCTTCGATATCGGCTACATGGCGAGCCTTCCGAACATGGTCGTGATGGCCGCCGCGGATGAGGCCGAACTGGTCCACATGGTCGCCACCGCCGCCCATTACGACGAAGGGCCCATTGCGTTCCGCTATCCGCGGGGCGAGGGGACCGGCGTCGAGATGCCCGAGCGGGGCCAGCCCATCGAGATCGGCAAGGGCCGGATCGTGCAGGAAGGCGACGCAGTCGCGATCCTGTCTTTCGGCGCGCATCTGTCGGAATGCCTGAAGGCGGCGGAAGAGCTGGCGGCGCGCGGTCTGTCAACCACCGTCGCAGACGCGCGGTTCGCCAAGCCGCTGGATACCGCGCTGATCGGCCAGCTCGCCAAGCAGCACCGCGCCCTGATCACCGTCGAGCAGGGCGCGCGCGGCGGCTTCGGCGCACAGGTGCTCCACCATCTGGCGGACAAGGGCGCGCTCGATCGCGGCCTGCGCATCCGGACCATGACGCTTCCCGACCGCTTCATCGATCAGGCAAGCCCTGCGGACATGTACGCGGAGGCGAAACTCACGGCATCCGATATCGCCGCCACAGCGCTCGAAGCGCTCGGCGTCGTTCCCGCAGCATTCGGAGAGGCGCGCGCCTGAGGCGTCAGGCGCGGACGAGACTGGCGAAAATGCGGTCCATGTAGCGGTCGAGATAGATGCGCAGCCAGGGCGTGTATTCGTCCGGCTTCCGCTTCACATGCGCGGCCAGTTCATAGAGATCTACCCAACGGGTCGCCATGACCTCGTCGGGGTTCGGCTCGACGGCGATGCGGCCCGCATCCGGGACGACGAAAATGTCGACCACCTCGTGCTCGATCAGACCATTACCCACCGGGGCGCGGTACTCAACCTGATCGCGGAAGACGGGCGAGACACCGGTCATCCCAAGCTCTTCCCGAAGACGGCGAATGGCGCACTCCACAGAGGACTCGTTCCAGTGCGGATGCGTGCAGCAGGTATTCGCCCAGAGACCGGGCGTGTGATATTTCGACAGCGCGCGCTGCTGGATCAGGACCCTGTCGCCATCCAGCGCAAAGACGCTGATCGCCTTGTGCCGCAGCCCCTTCTGGTGAACCTCCAGCTTTTCGACGGGCTGAAGCTCGCCCTCCACCCATGCCGGAATAAGCTCTGTCATGCATATGTCTCCGGCACGAGACGTGTCAGATGCGCAAGGTTCTTCAATCCGATCTTGATATGAGCCATGGGCCGCGCCTTGACGAGTTTCTTGTTCATATAGGCTTCGAAGGTCAGCCTTTGCACGTCGACATCGTGACACAGGCTGACGAAACGCTCGCGCCGCTCGTCGGACTTGTAATAGGCATCCTGCATCGACCGCAGGACGCGGAACACGGTCTTGTGCTCTTTCATGAAGAGCTTCCGCGCCAGGGCCAGGTCTTTCGCCCGCCCCGATACCAGCGCCGCCTGCGCCGCCGTCGCGGCCACGCGCCCGCCGACCATCGCGTAATAGATCCCCTCGCCGGACGAGGGCGCAACGACACCCGCCGCATCGCCCGCAAGCACCACGTCCTTGCCGTTGTCCCACTTGTCGAGAGGCTTCAGAGGGATCGGCGCGCCCTCTTTGCGGATCGTCTCGCACCCGTCGAGGCCCGAGGCCACGCGCAGATCCGCAGTCGCCTTCTTCAGGTCCACGCCATCGACGCCGGTGCCCATGCCGACGCTGGCGCTCGCGCCATGAGGGAAAACCCAGCCGTAGAAATCAGGGCTGATCGTGCCGTCATAGATCACGTCGCACCGCATCGGGTCGTATGTCCCGATCTTGCCGGGCGCCTTGATGATCTCGTGATACGCGATGACGTAGGGGATCGTGTCGCCACCCGGCACCTCGGCGCGGGCCACGTCGGACCGCGCGCCATCGGCTCCGATGATCAGGGTCGTCTCCAGTCGCCGCTCCTCGCGCGTTTCCTTGTCGCGGTAGATGACCGACGGCCCGCTCTCGTCCCGCTCGATCCTCAGGAATGTCCCGGTGAACCGCTCGGCCCCGGCATCCTTGGCGCGGAGCCGCAGGAACTCGTCGAAATGCTCGCGGTCGACCATGCCGACGAACCCGTTTTCAATGGGGATGTCCACGGCGCGCTGCGTGGGTGAGATCATCCGCGCGGTCGAGATCTTGGCCACGATCTGACTGTCGGGAATATCGAAATCCTCGATCAGACGGGGCGGGATGGCGCCACCGCAGGGTTTGATCCGTCCGGCCCGGTCCAGAAATGCCACCTTGCGCCCGGCGCGGGCCAGATCCTCGGCCGCGACCGTTCCGGCGGGGCCGCCGCCTACGACGACAACATCATAACGCATGTTCATTCTCCCGGAACGGCGGCCGGCGCGATGGCACGGCCCTCCATGATTCTAAGCGCCATGAGCGCGGCGGCGACGAAAAGCAGGGCTTCGAAGAAGAAGACCATGCCGAAGGCGAGGGGCGTGTCGGTGACCTGGCGTAGGATATCGACGGCGGCCGCGCCGACGAGCCCGCCGAAACCGGCGGCAATGGCTTGCGCAGCGCCCCAGAGGCCCATCCGCGTGCCTTCGCGCGCACTCCGGCCCTCGCCGGCCAGCGCCATCATCGAGCCGATGGCGGCCACCGCGAAAACCCCGTTGAAAAAGCCCAGAAGCACCGTGGCGGGCAGCAAAAGGTCAATCCGCATCGGGCCGATAACAGAGATTATGGTAAGCGAAAGCGCCGATCCCAGGCATCCGCCGATGACCCACGCCCTTAGCGTGCCAAGGCGCAGACCCGTCGCCGCGATACCTACCAGCAGCATCCCTATGAAAACGCCGCCATTCTGCGCGCCCGAAAGCTGCGTGGATTGTCCCGGCGCGAAGCCGAAGACCAGACCGGCATAGGGCTCGAGGATCAGTTCCTGCATGAAATAAGCCGTCATGGACAGGAAGACGAAGAGCGTGAAGAGCCGCGCCTTGGGCTCGGCCCAGATCTCGGCAAGCCCTTCGCGGAACGGCATCGCATCCGGCTCGGGCCGTGCGATGACGCCGCGCTCGATGCCAGCGACAGCAAGGCAGGTCAGCAGAAACGCCGACAGAACGACCGTCGCTACGATCTTCAGCAACAGCGCATGGCTGTAGGGATCAAGGAACGCACCCACCGTGGCCGCCGTGACGGCGATCCCGAAGATCATCATCAGCCACGTGATCGTGGCCGCCGCCGCACGCCGCCGGGGTGCCGTTGCGGTTGCCAACAGCGCCAGCAACGATGTGCCCGAGGCACCGACGCCCAGACCGATCAGGGCATAGGCCACGATACTGGCCGCCAGCCCGGCGAGAAAACTGCTCTCGAACAGCGGAATGGCAAGCGCCGCGCCCATTGCTCCTGCCCCAAGCGCCAGCATGCCCCCGATGATCCAGCGCGACCGATGCCCACCCTGATCGCTCAGGAACCCCCAGTTCGGGCGGGTGATCTGAATACCGTAATGCAGCGCCACCAGAAGACCGGGCAGCACCGCCGGCAAGGCAAGCTCGACAACCATGAGACGGTTCAGCGTCGACGTGGTCAGGACGACAATCGCGCCAAGGCACATCTGCACAAGACCAAGCCGGACGATCGCGAACCAGCACAGTGTCATGGCGCCACCCCGAGCGAGCGGATCGCCACCGCGCTGACCATCATGCCGAGCACGTAAAGTGTGACGCCCGTTCCGTTATACCATGGCGCTTTTCCAGCCGGGTCGCGCATCCAGACCCGCATGGCGGCGAACTGGCCGATCAGGCCAAGCGCGACAACAGCCGCGAAGACCGGCTGGCCCCAGACGACCAGCATCGAGATGACCAGAAGCTGCGGCAGGGTCATCACCATACAGGCGATTCGAGCGGCGACATCAGGCCCGACAACCACTGGCAAGGACCGGACACCCGTGGCGCGGTCCCCCTCCAGGGCCTTGAAATCGTTGATTGTCATGATGCCATGCGCGCCGATGCCGTACAGCAGCGCGACGATGACCACCGGAAAGGATGGCGCGCCGACGCTCAGCACGGCGGCGCCGGTGAACCACGGCAGGCTTTCATAGGACAGCCCGACCAGCCCCGGCCCCCACCATCCCGACCGCTTCAGCCGGAAGGGCGGCACCGAATAGACCCAGGCGGCGACAACCGCGACAGCCGTCGCGCCGAGGCCCCAGATGCCCAGGAATGACCCCAGCCACAGCGACAGCCCGCTCAGTAGGACGGCAAAAGCGAATGCCCATCCGGGTGACACCATTCCGCTCGGGATCGGGCGGTGCGGTTCGTTGATGGCATCCACATCCCGGTCGGCCCAGTCGTTGATCACCTGGCTCATGCCGCAGACGACCGGCCCGGCAAGCACGACGCCCAACACGACGAGCGGCCAGCGATCCCACGGAGAAATCCCGGCCGATACGATCCCGCAGAGATAGGCCCACATCGGCGGGAACCACGTGACCGGCTTGGTCAGCCGCAGCAAACCGCGCGGCGCAGGCCAGCGGCGGGACGAGGCGTCAGGCAGGTGTAAATCTGGGCTTACAGTCATAGTGTAAAGTACACACTACAACTGTCCATCTAGCAAGGAGAGTCTTGAGGGTCGGGCCGCTTAGTCGCTGCGTTCGAGCAGCCCGTATTTCCTGAGCTTGACATAAAGGCTCTGACGGCTGAGCCCCAGCATCTCGGCCGCCGCAACACGGTTGTTCCGCGTCAGCTCGACGGCCGTTTCGATGCACATCTTTTCGACGACATCGTTGGTTTCGCTCACGATTTCCTTGAGCGAGGCCGAACCGACCAGCTCCATCACGCTGCGCATGCCCTCGTCGTTCGAGGACGGTCCCGTCTTCCGGATGGCCTCCGCCCGGCTTGCATCACGAATGACGAAGACGACAGCCGGGTTGGCGCGGTCGTTCAGCCATGCCGAAGAGATCTCGACGCTGACCTGGCTGCCGAACTCCGAAGTCAGCTTCGTCGCGTAAAGACGCATCTGGCCGACGCGCCGCGCATTCTCGGTCATAACCTTGAGGTCGACCGCACCGCGCGAGAAGAAGTCGCCAAGCGACCGGCCCTTCACACGGGAAAGATGCGGGGCGTCCACGAAGTTCAGGAAGCTCTCGTTCGCGGCCTGAATGACACCTTCCTGATCGGTGAAGACGATGCCCTCCACGCCTTCCTGATAAAGCGCCGACAGGTTCTCGCTCAGCTCATCGGACACGTGATCGTCGTCATCCGGCGGCGACAGACGGCAAAGCAGCATACGTTCGCCCGCCGCGCGGAACGCGGTGGCCGACAGCCCGAGCGTCTTCCGCGACCGGCGCGCCACGACCTCGACCGGCGCCATCCCGTCAGACATGGCCTGCGTCGTCAGGCTCGACATCAGCTCGCCCTTGCGGCGGCTGTCGAATTCCTGCGCCAGAGCCGAGCCCTGAAGCTCTTCCACCGAGCCGCCAAGAAGGCTTGCCGCCGTCTTGTTCAACTCGACGATTCGTCCCGAGGCATGGGCGATGAACACGAAGGCTTCCCGGCACTCTTCCATGAGCACACGGAACCGCGTGTCGAATTCGCGCTGTGTCTCGTAATCCTTCTCAAGCGCCATCTGCGCGTTGATCAACTGCCGCTGCATCTCGGCCACCGGGCGCAGGTCGCGCCCCAGCATCAGGATCGCGCCATCGGGGCCGATGCCGTGGAACGAGTAGCGGATCGGGAATTCCAGATTGGTGTCGTCCGCGTGGTTCAGCTCGATCGCGGACGGACGCGCCCGCTCTTCCATGAAACGGTCAAGCTGCGCTTCCAGCTTGGGAACGCTCTCGATGGTCAGGAACTCGCGGATGTCGCGGCCTTCCCACCCGTCGAGCTTGCCGAAACTGGGATGGTCGGGATTGATCAGCACGCTCAGAACAGTGCCGCTTTCGGAAATCACCACTGAAATATCGGCCGCCTTGGCAATGATATCGCCAAGGACATCGGGGCCTATCAGCGGAATAGAACCCGAACTCCAGTATTTTGTGCCCCGCGAACTCATCGGCCCGAACTTCCATGAGAAGTGACCGTCTGCATCATCTAACCCACCTTCGCGTTGACGCCGGCGACGTGCGGGGAAATCTTCAGCTGGCATAACCGAAGTGCCTCAACTACATCCGATGTCGCGAAGTCCGCCCCTGTGACGGCCTTCACGTCCTTCCCAGTTCCCATGACCGGACCACCCACGACAATCGGGATACTCCGGTTCGTTTTCTGCCTTAACTTTTCGACAAATTTTCCCACTTGCACAAGGCTTTCGACATGCGATGCCGAAATCATTATCGCATCGAAACGGTCTTCGCCGGCGAGATTCAGCGCGGCCTCCTCAAGATCGAGGCTGAGAACAAGCCTTACCGAGACGCCCAGCCGTCTGAGCTGCGCCGTTATGATCATCGCGCCAAGCGTGTGGCTTTCTCCCGCCAGCACGGCAACCGCTATTCCGCCCGTGTCTTTCGGCGGATGCTTTCGATACACGTCCTGCAGAAGGTCGCGAAGCATTCCCTGCAGCCTTGCCGCGCCGATCGTGACATCTGCAAAGCTGGTCTGGTCGGTGCACCACTCCTCGCCAAGGCGTCTGGCCACCTCGGGAATATACAGGTCAATCAGTTCATTCAGCTTGAGCCCGGATCCCATCAGGTCCGAGATCGCATCCTCACGTTGTTCTGTCGTCCGCCCAAGCACGCCCGTCCGAAGCAGCCCGATCCAGTCTTCGGACAGCCTTTTGGGTCCGGCTCCGCGTTGGCGGACCAGAACCCTGAGCGCTTCGCTCGCGAGAGTCGCAACCGGACGTTCGGTTTCGACTCTCTGGCCCTTGCGCGATGTTTCGGGGCCGTCGGTCATAGACCTTTCCAGGCTGCGGACTTGCTCGGCGCGGACCAGATGCCCGCACGACTCGGCGCCTACAGCATGACCAGTTTCAGACTCCGGGCGGAGAATGTCAAAGTGAATTGACATTTTGGCGGGCCTGTTTCGGGCCAAACCGGCGTCCATCTGCAAAAATGCTTTAAAATAGGACATTTTTTGGCGCTCCGACGCAAATCCGACCAATGTGTAAGTAGGCGTTGACGTCAGATTTCAAGTGTAAG
This sequence comes from Kangsaoukella pontilimi, assembly GCF_009830125.1. Taxonomy (GTDB): domain Bacteria; phylum Pseudomonadota; class Alphaproteobacteria; order Rhodobacterales; family Rhodobacteraceae; genus Kangsaoukella; species Kangsaoukella pontilimi. The sequence continues at coordinate 81,927 of NZ_WUPT01000005.1, forward strand.
TTTAGATTGACACTTTCCACATGCGAGGACTAACCTTCCTGGACACCGCCTGATGGGGAGATTGCGGATGTCCGTTCTGGACGAACAAACCCCGCATGGGTTTCGGATCTATACCGAGGCCGAGCGGGCGCGGCGGGATGCCTCTCCTTGGACACTTGTTCAGGGCGTGCTGGCGCCCCTTCAATTCGTGGTGTTCCTCGTCTCGCTGGCGCTTGTTGTCCGGTACCTTCTGACCGGCAGCGGCTACGAGGCGGCGACGGTGTCTATCGTCGTGAAGACACTCGTGCTCTACGCAATCATGGTGACCGGCTCGATCTGGGAAAAGGTCGTCTTCGGCAAATGGCTCTTCGCGAAACCGTTCTTCTGGGAAGACGTGTTCAGCTTCGTCGTCATTGCGCTCCACACCTTGTATATATGGGCGCTTTCAACAGGTTCGCTCTCCCCCGACCAGTTGATGGCGGTCGCGCTCGCGGCCTATGCGGCCTATGTCGTCAACGCCGGACAGTTCCTCAGAAAGCTGCGCCTCGCGCGGCTGGAAGCGGCGGCTGTCTCATGAATGTGCGCCCCGGAAATGCACCGCTGTCAGGCTGCGCAGACACCCCCGTTCTCAAGGAGCGCGGCCAGCACGAGGTGTTCTGCGGGCTGACCGGAATCATCTGGCTCCATCGCAAGATGCAGGACGCGTTTTTCCTCGTGGTCGGATCGCGCACCTGCGCCCATCTTCTGCAGTCCGCCGCCGGTGTCATGATCTTCGCGGAACCGCGCTTCGGCACGGCGATTCTCGAAGAGAAGGATCTCGCCGGTCTGGCCGACGCGCATGAGGAACTCGACCGCGAAGTTGCAAAGCTACTGTCAAGGCGGCCTGACATACGGCAGGTCTTCCTCGTCGGCTCCTGCCCGTCCGAGGTGATCAAGCTCGATCTGGCCCGCGCGGCCGAGCGGCTTTCCGCTCTTCACGGCCCCCGCATCCGCGTCATCAACTATTCCGGCTCGGGGATCGAGACGACGTTTACCCAGGGCGAAGACGCCTGCCTTGCCGCGATGGTCCCCGGTCTGCCGGCCACCGAGGCGAAAGAACTTTTGGTCGTCGGCGCACTGCCCGACGTGGTCGAGGATCAGGCGCTGTCGCTTCTCGGCCAGCTCGGCATCGACACTGTCCGCGTTCTCCCCGCGCGGCATGTCGACGAGACGCCCGCCATCGGCACGCACACGGTATACGCCCTGACCCAGCCGTTTCTCGGTGACACCTCCGCGGCGCTGGACCGGCGCGGCGCGCGCCGCATAGCGGCCCCCTTCCCCTTCGGCGAGGAAGGCACGACAGCCTGGCTCTGGGCCGTCGCGCAGGAATTCGGCGTGGCCCGTGAGCATTTCGACCGCGTCACCGAAGCGCCCCGCGCCCGCGCAAAAGCCGCCGTCGCCCGCCGGGCCGAACAGCTTTGCGGCAAAAGCGTCTTCTTCTTCCCCGACAGTCAGCTCGAGATCCCGCTCGCACGGTTCCTCACGCGCGAATGCGGGATGACCGCCGTCGAGATCGGAACCCCTTTCCTCCACCGCGACCTGATGGCCCCCGAACTCGCCCTGATCGCGCCGGGTCCGCGCCTGTCCGAAGGGCAGGACGTCGACCTGCAGCTTGACCGCGCCCGCGCCGACCGGCCCGACCTGTCGGTCTGCGGCCTCGGCCTTGCCAACCCGCTCGAGGCGGAAGGCCTCGCCACGAAATGGGCCATCGAGCTTGTCTTCACGCCGGTCCACTTCTACGAACAGGCCGGAGACCTCGCGGAACTCTTCGCCCGCCCCCTCAACCGCCGGTCACTCCTGAAGAACCATCCGTTCTTTGGGTCCGGAAAATCCTCGGGGGGAAGCCTCGAAGAGGCTGGGGGGCAGACAGCCCCCCTGAAGGTCGCCACATGAAGCTGTCGCTCTGGACATATGAGGGCCCGCCCCATGTGGGCGCGATGCGGGTCGCGACCGGCATGAAGGGCGTGCATTACGTGCTCCACGCGCCGCAGGGCGACACCTATGCCGACCTGCTCTTCACCATGATCGAGCGGCGCGACCACCGCCCGCCCGTCACCTACACCACCTTTCAGGCCCGCGACCTCGGCTCGGACACCGCCGAGCTTTTCGCCCGCGCCTGCCGCGACGCCTACGAGCGGTATCGGCCGGAAGCCCTGATCGTCGGAGCCTCCTGCACCGCCGAACTGATCCAGGACGATCCCGGCGGGCTGGCCGAGGCCATCGGCCTGCCGATTCCGGTCATCCCGCTCGAACTGCCGTCCTACCAGCGGAAAGAGAATTTCGGCGCGGACGAAACCTTCTTCCAGCTTGTCCGCCACCTTGCCGGCCCGGCCGAGCGGACGGACCGCGTGTCGGCCAATATCCTCGGCCCCACCGGTCTCGGCTTCCGCCACCGCGACGATATCGTCGAGGTCACCGCGCTTCTCAATGAGATCGGCATCGACGTGAACGTGGTGGCCCCCATGGGTGCCGCGCCCTCTGATCTGACCCGCCTCGCCGCTGCGCATTTCAACGTGCTCCTTTACCCCGAGACGGGCGAAGCGGCGGCGCGCTGGCTCGAACGGACCCATGGTCAGCCCTTTACGAAAACCGTGCCAATCGGCGTCGGCGCGACCCGCGACTTCATCGAAGAGGCCGCCTCTCTCGCGGGCCTACCCGCGCGCGCTGACGAGACCCGCCTGCGCCAGCCCTGGTACAGCGCCTCGGTCGATTCGACCTACCTGACGGGCAAGCGCGTCTTTGTCTTCGGCGACGCCACCCATGTGGCTGCCGCCGCCCGCATCGCCCGCGACGAGATGGGCTTCGAGGTGGCGGGCCTCGGCTGCTACAACCGCGAATTCGCCCGGTCCATCCGCGCGCTCGCCAAGGACTACGGCGTCGAGGCCGTGATCTCGGACGATTATCTCGACGTGGAAGAGGCGATCGCCGCGCTCCAGCCCGAACTGATCCTCGGCACCCAGATGGAGCGCCATATCGGCAAGCGTCTCGGCATCCCCTGCGCCGTGATCTCCAGTCCGGTCCATGTTCAGGATTTCCCCGCGCGCTACAGCCCGCAGGCCGGTTGGGAAGGCGCGAACGTCATCTTCGACACATGGGTGCACCCGCTGGTGATGGGGCTGGAAGAGCACCTTCTGACCATGTTCCGCGAGGATTTCGAATTCCACGATCAGGCGGGACCGTCGCATCACGGGGGCTCTGCCCCCCGGCCTGCGGCCTCCCCCCGGGATATTTCGGAACAGGCGAAGACAGGCGAGGTCATCTGGCTGGCCGACGCCGAGACCGAACTGAAGAAGGTACCCTTCTTCGTGCGCGGCAAGGCGCGCCGCAACACCGAGGCCTTCGCCGCCGAGCGCGGGGTCAACGAGATCAGCATCGACACGCTTTACGAGGCAAAGGCCCATTATGCGCGATGACGGCAGCATAGACGCCTATCGCGTGGCGATCGTCACGCTGGACGCCCATGCGGCGGGGCCGGCAGCGCGTGTCGAGCAGAAGCTGGCCCGCGACTTCCCCGGCCTTGTCGTCACCGTGCACGCCGCCGCCGAATGGGCGGAAAATCAGGCCGCGCTCGACGATGCCAAGGCCGCCGTCAACACCGCCGATATCGTGATCGCCAACCTGCTTTTCATCGAAGAGCACATCACCGCGATCCTGCCCGAGCTGCGCGCCGCGCGCGACCGGGCCGACGCCTTTATCGGCGTCATCGCGGATGGGCAGATCGTCAAGCTGACCAGGATGGGCGACCTGGACATGTCCCGCCCGCAATCGGCCGCCGTGCGCCTGATGAAAAAGCTCCGCGGCTCGTCCAAGCCCTCGGGCGCGTCGGGCGAAAAGCAGATGCGGATGCTCCGCCGGATCCCGCGCATCCTGCGCTTCATTCCGGGAAAGGCGCAGGACCTGCGGGCCTGGTTCCTGACGATGCAGTACTGGCTGGGCGGGTCCGACGACAACGTCGAAGAGATGCTGCGCTTCCTCGTGGGCCGCTATGCCAGCGACCGCACCTGGAAAAGCCGCCCCGCGAATGCGCCCATCGACTACGCCGATGTCGGCCTTTATCACCCCGACCTGAAAGGCCGCATCACCACTGACGCGGCGAAACTCCCTGCGGCATCCGACGCGAAAGGCACCGTGGGCCTCCTGCTGATGCGGTCCTACGTGCTGGCCTCCGACACGGCCCATTACGACGCGGTCATCCGCGCCTTCGAGGCAGAGGGCCTGAACGTGCTGCCCGCCTTCGCGGCGGGGCTGGACGGGCGGCCCGCGATCGAAGCCTATTTCAGGGGCAAGGTGGACACCCTCGTCTCGCTCACCGGATTCAGCCTTGTCGGCGGCCCGGCCTATAACGACAGCGACGCCGCGGTGGGCGTCCTCTCCGAACTGGATGTGCCCTACGTGGCCGCGCACCCGCTCGAATTCCAGACGCTGGAGCAGTGGGGCGCCTCTGAGGGCGGCCTCGGCCCGGTCGAGACCACGATGCTCGTGGCGCTCCCCGAGATCGACGGCGCGACGAACCCCACGGTTTTCGCCGGTCGCCATGGCGGCGGCGCGTGCACCGGATGCCACCGGGGATGCACGGGGTCAGGCGCCGATGCCCGTGCCATGTCGCCCTGCCACGAGCGGATCGCCTCGCTTACCGAAAAAGTGGCCCGGCTGGCCGCGCTTCGGAAAAAGGCGCTTGGGGACCGGAACGTCGCCATCGTACTTTTCGGCTTTCCGCCCAATGCCGGGGCCATCGGGACGGCGGCCTATCTGTCGGTCTTCGAGAGCCTCTTCAACACGCTGAACGAAATGAAATCAGCGGGTTACGACGTCGATCCGCCCGCAAGCGTCGAGGCTCTGCGCGACGCGGTCCTGAACGGCAACGCGAAACTCCACGGGCAGGAGGCGAATGTCGCCGACATCGTCGACGCCGACACGATCGTGCGCAAAACGCCCAACCTGTCCGAGATCGAAGCCGTCTGGGGCCCCGCACCCGGCCGGCACCTCAGCGACGGGCGCGGCGTCTTCATCCTGGGCCAGCGCTTCGGCAAGGTCTTCGTCGGTGTCCAGCCCACCTTTGGCTACGAAGGCGACCCGATGCGCCTGCTCTTCGAGAAGAGCTTCGCGCCCACCCATGCTTTCGTTCAGTTCTACCTCTGGCTCCGGAACACTTTCGCCGCCGATGCCGTCCTGCATTTCGGAATGCACGGCGCGCTCGAATTCATGCCGGGCCGTCAGGCGGGCATGGGCGCGCGGGACTGGCCCGACCGCCTGATCGGCGAGCTGCCGAACATCTACCTCTACGCCGCCAACAACCCCTCCGAGGCGACGCTGGCCAAGCGCCGGGCGAACGCGGTCACCGTGACCCACCTGACGCCGCCTCTGGCCTCCGCCGGTCTCTACAAGGGTCTTCTGGAACTCAAGGACAGCGTGTCCAAGTGGCGCTCGATCGGTGCCGATGACCCCGCGCGGCCCGATCTTGCCGAGCTGATCCGCGCCCAGGCCGAGGCGGTGGACCTCGACGGCACCGACCCCGACACGCTCTGGCTGGCGCTTCTGGAAACCGAAGAGGCGCTGATTCCCGACGGGCTGCACGTGGTCGGGCGACCCATGGACGATACGCGGCGCGCCAACCTGCTCGATGCGATCCCCGACCTGAGCGCCGAGGCCCGCGCCGCCCTCGATACCGCCCTTCAGGCCGAGACCGAGATCCCCGCGCTTCTCCGCGCGCTAGACGGGCGCTATATCGCGCCGGTCCCCGGCGGCGACCTGATCCGCAATCAGGGCATCCTGCCCACGGGCCGCAACCTCCACGCGTTCGATCCCTTCCGGATGCCGACCGCCTTCGCCCTTAGCGATGGCAAGGCACAGGCCGACCGCCTGCTCGAAGCCCACGCCACCCTGCCCCGCTCGGTGGCTCTGGTCCTCTGGGGCTCGGACAACATCAAGTCCGACGGCGGCCCCATCGCGCAGGCACTGGCGCTGATGGGCGCGGAACCCCGCTTCGACAGCTACGGACGCCTGTCGGGCGCCGACCTGATCCCGCTCGAAACCCTCGGCCGCCCCCGGATCGACGTGGTGATGACGCTCTCCGGTATCTTCCGCGATCTCCTGCCCTTGCAGACCCGGATGCTGGCCGAAGCCGCGTGGAAGGCCGCGACGGCGGACGAACCCGTCGCTCAGAACTTCGTCCGCGCCCATGCGCTTGCCTATATCGAACAGACCGGCGCCGACATGGAAACTGCCGCGCTCCGCGTGTTCTCGAATGCCGAGGGCGCCTACGGCTCGAACGTCAACCAACTGGTCGACAGCTCGGCCTTCGGGGACGAGGAAGAACTGGCCGACGCCTACGAGGCAAGGAAGAGCTTTGCCTATTCCCGCTTCGGCAAGGCCGCCAAGAACGCCGAGCTTCTGCAGAATACGCTTAAGGACGTCGATCTCGCCTATCAGAACCTCGAATCCGTGGAACTGGGCGTCACCTCGGTCGACCACTACTTCGACACGCTCGGCGGCATCGCCCGCGCGGTGAAGCGCGCCAAGGGCACCGATGCGCCCGTCTATATCGGCGACCAGACGCGCGGCGCGGGCAAGGTCCGCACGCTTCAGGACCAGATCGCGCTGGAAACCCGGTCGCGCAGCCTGAACCCGAAATTCTTCGAGCCGCTCCTGCAGCACGGCCATGAAGGCGTCCGTCAGATCGAGGCGCATGTGACCAATACGCTCGGCTGGTCGGCGACGACCGGTCAGGTCGAGCCGTGGGTCTATCAGCGCCTGTCCGAGACCTTCGTTCTGGACGAGGACATGCGCCGCCGGCTTTCGGCCCTGAACCCCGAGGCCAGCGTCCGCATGGCGAACCGCCTGATCGAAGCCTCCGACCGCAACTACTGGCAACCCGACGACGCGACGCTCGCGGCGCTTCAGGATGCCGCCGACGACCTTGAAGACCGGATGGAAGGGATAGCAGCAGAATGAGGGACGATATGAAATATCGGCCCAGTGCGGGAAAGCGATTGGCAAAGCCAATTGCGGTCGCACCCCGTTCGAATGCTGGGCGCCCGTCCACCGACACACAAAACCCGAAAGGAGGGCCCGTATGAGCCCCCGTGACGAAATCGACGTACCCCGCCTTCGCGCGGCCAGTGGACAGACCCGCCGTGGCGAGGATGGGGAAGGCTCCGTTCAGGTCCACATGGATGCCTCCATGAAGATCGAAGGGGCCAAGGTCTTTTCCGTCTACGGCAAGGGCGGTATCGGCAAATCCACGACCTCGTCGAACATTTCCGCCGCCTTCGCGACGCTCGGCAAGCGCGTGCTTCAGATCGGCTGCGACCCGAAGCATGACAGCACCTTCACCCTGACCGGCAGCCTCGTTCCGACCGTCATCGACATCCTCAAGGAAGTCGATTTCCACGCCGAGGAACTGCGCCCCGAGGATTTCATGTTCGAAGGCTTCGGCGGCGTCATGTGTGTCGAGGCGGGCGGCCCGCCCGCCGGCACCGGCTGCGGCGGCTATGTCGTGGGCCAGACCGTCAAGCTTCTGAAACAGCATCATATGCTCGAAGACACCGACGTCGTGATCTTCGACGTCTTGGGTGACGTGGTCTGCGGCGGCTTCGCCGCGCCCCTTCAGCACGCCGACCGCGCCCTCGTCGTCACCGCGAACGACTTCGACTCGATCTACGCCATGAACCGCATCATCGCAGCGGTCGAGGCCAAGTCGAAGAACTACGGCGTGCGCCTCGCCGGTTGCGTCGCCAACCGCTCGAAAGCCACCGACGAGGTCGATCGCTACTGCGACGCCGTGGGCTTCAAGCGGATCGCGCATATGCCCGATTACGACGCGATCCGCCGCTCGCGGCTGAAGAAGAAGACGCTTTTCGAGATGCCCGAAGAGGACGACATCCTCGCCGCGCGCGCCGAATACATCTCGCTGGCCGAAAAGCTCTGGAACTCCGTGGGCGACGACCCGCTGACGCCCTCGCCGCTGCCTGACCGCGAGATCTTCGAACTCCTGGGATTCGATTGATGACCTATCAGGACACCCGCGACAGGTTGGAAACCTATTTCGACCGGACAGCTTCCCGCACGTGGGAGGCGCTGACCTCGGACGCACCGGTAAGCCGCATCCGGCAAACCGTGCGCGAGGGGCGTGACGCCATGCGGGCGGAACTCCTGTCGATCCTGCCGACCGACCTCCGCGGCGCCCATGTGCTCGACGCAGGCGCGGGCGCGGGCCAGATGTCGATCGAACTGGCCGAACGCGGCGCGATGGTCACCGCCATCGACATCTCGCCCTCTCTTCTGGCCGTGGCCGAGCGGCGGACGCCCGAGCACCTGAAGGGCCGCATCTCCTATCGTCCGGGCGACATGCTCGACCCCGAACTGGGCCATTTCGACGCCGTCATCGCGATGGACAGCCTGATCCATTACACCGCCGCCGACATCGCGCGCGCGCTCGACCGTCTGACTCGCCAGTCATCCGGCCCGGTCGCCTTCACCGTCGCGCCAAAGACCGCGCTTCTCACCGCGATGTGGTGGGCGGGCAAGGCCTTCCCCCGCTCCGACAGATCCCCCGCGATCCAGCCGCACAAGGCCGCCACGATCTCGAACCATCTCGCGAAACTCGGCTCTTCGGCGGACCTGTCCGTCCACGCCCGCATCTCCCGCGGCTTCTACATCAGTCAGGCGATGGAGGCGCGCGCATGATCATCCCGCAGAGCCTCGTCAAGCGCCTGTCGCTCCGCTTCCTGCCCTTCGCGGACGCGGCCAGCGATGACCTGCCGCTCGGCCAGCTTCTGCGCCTGTCGCTGTTCCAGATCTCGGTCGGCATGGCGACGGTGATGCTGCTCGGCACGCTGAACCGCGTGATGATCGTCGAGCTTTCGGTCCCCGCCACCATCGTCGCGGTGATGATCGCGCTCCCGGTCCTGTCGGCCCCGTTCCGCGCGCTTCTGGGCTTCCGCTCGGACACCCACAAAAGCGCCATCGGCTGGAAACGCATCCCCTATCTCTGGTTCGGCTCGCTCTGGCAGTTCGGCGGCCTCGCCATCATGCCCTTCGCTCTGATCATCCTCGGCGGAAGCCAGACGCTCGGCCCCAGCTTCGCGGGCGAGATCGGCGCGGGCCTCGCCTTCCTCCTGACCGGCATCGGCATCCACATGACCCAGACCGCCGGTCTGGCGCTCGCCTCGGACCGGGCCACGGATGAGACACGCCCCCGCGTCGTGGCGCTCCTTTACGTCATGTTCCTGATCGGAATGGGAATTTCGGCCGTCATCGTCGGGTTCCTGCTGCGCGATTTCTCGAACCTGCGCCTGATTCAGGTGGTGCAGGGCACCGCCGTCGTGACGATCCTTCTGAATATCGTGGCGCTCTGGAAACAGGAAAGCGTCCGCCCCATGAGCCGCGAAGAGCGCAGCCAGCCGCGCCCCAGATTCGCCGACGCATGGGCCGACTTCACCTCGGGCGGCGATGCCGGGCGGCTTCTGGCGGTGGTCTTCCTCGGCACCATGGCCTTCAACATGCAGGACGTCCTGCTCGAACCATACGGCGGCGAGATCCTTGGCCTCTCGGTCTCGGCCACAACGCTTCTGACGGCGATCTGGGCCACCGGCGCGCTTCTGGGCTTCGCGCTCGCCGCGCGCTGGCTCGCCCGGCAGCTCAGCCCCTATCACATGTGCGTCCGGGGCATCCTTGTGGGCCTCGCCGCCTTCTCGGCGGTGATCTTCGCCGATCCCATGAACTCCCCTGCCCTCTTCTTCGCGGGCGCCTTCGGTATCGGCCTCGGCGGCGGGCTCTTCGCCGTATCTACGCTCACCGCCGCCATGACGCTGCCCATGGGCGCGCGCGCCGGACAGGGCCTGGCCCTCGGCGCATGGGGCGCCGCACAGGCCACGGCGGCCGGCCTCGCCATCGCCATCGGCGGCACGCTCCGCGATGCGGTCGGCGCGCTGGCACAATCCGGGGCGCTCGGCCCCACGCTCGACACGCCCGGCACGGGCTATTCGGTCGTGTATCACATCGAGATCGCACTTCTCTTCGGGACGCTCGTCGTCCTCGGCCCGCTGGTGCGCCTCGCTTTCCTGAAACCAAACCAACCCACCACGGAAAACGGCAGGATCGGGCTTGCCGATTTCCCGACCTAACCCACGGAAGGATACGACATGGTAGGTGTTACTTTCTTCGGAGATTTCGATCTCGCAAGCGCCGCGATATGGGGCTTCTGGCTCTTCTTCGCGGGGCTGGTCTTCTATCTCCAGACCGAAAACATGCGCGAGGGCTACCCCCTCGAGATGGAAGACGGCTCGCCGTCGCCCAACCAGGGACCGTTCCCGGTGCCGAAGCCCAAGACCTTCGAGACCATCGACGGCCGTTCGATCACCGTGCCCTCGCCCGAGAACGAGGCCGCGCATCGCCGCGACGGTCTGGCGCTCGAGAAGATGGCCGTCTCGGAAGGCTTCCCGCAGATGCCCACGGGCGACGCGATGGCCGACGGTGTCGGCCCGGCCTCTTGGGCCCCGCGCGAGGACGCGCCGGAACTCGACGCCCACGGCAAGCCCAAGATCACGCCGATGGCGGGGCATGAGAGCTTCTTCATCTCGGCCGGGCGCGACCCGCGCGGCATGCCGATCCTCTCGAAGGACGATCAGGTCGTCGGGCATTGCACCGACATGTGGATCGACGAGGGCGAACAGGAAGTCCGCTATCTGGAATACGAACTGGAAGCCGAGCATGGCTCGGGCAAGCGCCTCGTGCCGATCCAGCTGACCAAGGTTCAGCCGCGCTGGATCATGGTGGCCTCGCTCCATTCGTCGCGCTTCGAGGGCGTGCCGCAGGTCCGCACAGCGGGCCAGGTGACCAAGCTCGAAGAAGAGAAGATCTGCGCCTGGTACGCCGGCGGCACGCTCTACTCGTGAAC
>NZ_WUPT01000006.1 GCF_009830125.1 Kangsaoukella pontilimi
ATCCTCCGGCCGCAACGCCGAGAAATAAAGCGCCGTCATGATCGACACCATCGACGCCGACGACGCCTGATGACCGCCCACCTTGATCCCATCGACTTTGGGTCGGATGTGGTTGGCGTTGTGAATCATCCAGTGCGACAGCCAGAGCAGGCGCTGCTCGACGGTTTTCAGATGATTGATGTCAGACATGCGGTGTACGGGCCTCCCGAGCCATCCGACCGCCACATCAGACCGGGCAACCGGAGTATGACTGCAGGTATATACGCAATGATGCTGAGAACGAGCGGCATTCGTCGGATGAATGGGCGTACTGCAGTGGCGACCTCGCCGTCCGTGCCCATGCGGGTGGATGGCGGATGAGCGCCGGACAAGGCACGTCAGGCCGTGGCGGCCCAGACCCGGCCGCCACATTCGCAACGCATGCCCCTCAGCCCGAAGGCGCTTCAGTTAGGCCCAAGCATCCCGGACGGCAGGGCGGAGACCAAAGCTGCTTCGACGTCGGTTGCGGTGAAGTCCGGCAGGAGCGACGCGAACTTGTCGCCGCCGAGTGCATGATCGGTGTTCCAGAGATAGCGCATCTCCCTGACTTCGCGCGCGAACTCCAGGAAAGGCGACAAAAGGGTCAGAACGGCCCAGGGAAAGCTCGTGAAGCCAAGCTTGCGGCCCAGCGCCCGCTCAAGAGTGTCCCGGATCTCGGCCGCCGAAAGCGTGTGGCCCGGAAACGGGATATCCTCGAACTGCTCGAGGCTGCCACGCATTTCGGCCAGATCGACCGTCGCCCGCGCCCAGTCCGGCAGGTAGCAGAAGGATTGGCGCGTGCTTTCAGGGCCGGGCAAGGTGATCTTTCCTTTCCGGATACTGCGCAGGTAGACGGCGGAAAGCACGCAATCGTCACCGTCGGGGTCTATGAAATTGCCGCCCCGCAGGACGATGGTCTGGACACCGCTTTCCCGATACGCGCGCTCAAGCTCCAGCCGAAGCCGCCCCTTCTCGCTGACAGGTCTGGCGGGCGTCTTTTCGGACCAGGTGCCGGGGCGGTCACCGAAGTGATAAACGTTGCCCGGCAGGATCACCGTGGCACCGCTGGTCCGGGCGGCCTCGATGACCTCTCGGGTGATCGCGGGCAGGATCGTCTTCCAGTCGTGATAGTTCGGCGGGTTCAGCCCGTTCACGATCACGTCGACGCCCCGGGCCGCTTCGATCATGTCATCCGCACGGCGGTTGAAGCGCTTCACGGTCCAGCCTGCCGTCTCGAATGCCTTGCCGCTATGGCGTCCGACCTTTCCGGATGCGCCGAGAATAAGAACAGTGCCTTTCATTTCCGATCTCCTCATTTCATCAGTTGGCGCCAATTTAGACCCCATGAATTTGAATGTGGATTGACCAGAATGCTTCATCGGCTATTCATTTATGAATGCAGAAAGCTCTCAACGCGCTAGACTGGACCCACCTCAAGACATTCCTTGCCGTCGCCGAGGCAGGCTCGCTCACCGGAGCGGCGCGTCGTCTAGGACAAAGCCAGCCAACGGTCGGGCGCCACATCAAGGCGATGGAAACCGCTCTCGGGGTCGAACTGTTCGTGCGCGACCTGACCGGGTTCACACTGACCGAGACGGGAGCCACCCTTCTTGAACCTGCCCACGAGATGGCGCTCGCGGCCGCCCGGCTCGCGCAGCTTGCAGCAGGTCAGGACATCAGCCCGTCTGGCACGGTGCGGATCACGGCAAGCGTTGTGGTCTCGAACTACGTGCTGCCGCCGGTCATCGCCCGGCTCCGCAAAGCGGAGCCGAATATCGAGATCGAGCTCTATCCTTCGGATGCCACCGAGAACCTCGTCTTTCGGGAAGCCGACATCGCCATCCGCATGTACCGCCCCACCCAGCTGGACACCGTCGTCAAGCATTTGGCCGATCAGCAGATCGCGCTCTACGCAGCGACCTCGCTTCTGGACGAGTTCGGTCAGCCAGAGTCACTCGACGCGCTGAGCGAGATGCCCTTCGTGGGCTTCGATAAATCGGACATGATCATTCAGGCCATGCGCGGCATGGGGCTTCAGGTCGACCGGGGTTTTTTCGGGGTGCGGTGCGATGACCAGGCGACCTACTGGCAACTTGTTTGCGCAGGATGCGGTGTCGGAGCGATGCAACGGAGGATCGGAGATCGGACGCCCGGTGTGAGCCGATTGATCTTTCAGCCGGATTTGCCCCCCCTTCCCATGTGGCTTGCGGCGCCCGAGGCGTTACGGCGCAACGCACGGATCAGAAGGATATGGGACTTGCTTGTTGCAGAGCTCGGCCGGCTCGGCGAGTAATGCAGGCTCAGAGAGCGGCTTGGGCACATGACATTGATGACGTTTCGACTTTGAGAGAGCCGCATTCCGAAACAGCCCGGCAATGGCCGGGCGCCGCGCCACAGAGCCGAACGATTGATATTGAACGACTATTTCCGGAGCCCCCGAATGAACGGCAAAGCAATAAATCTGTCCGAGAAACTTGAAACCTTCTCCGAATACTGGTCTCCGAAAATCGTGTCGCGGTTCAACGGCAACGACGTGATGGTGGTCAAGGTGAAAGGCGAGTTCGTCTGGCATGCGCATGAGGAGACCGACGACTTTTTTCTCGTCCTCGACGGCGTCGTCACGATTGAAACCGAGGACGGCAATGTCACGCTGAACCCCGGTGAACTTTATGTCGTGCCCAAGGGCGTGCAGCATCGACCGGTGGCTGCGGAAGAGGCGCATATCCTCCTGATCGAACCGAAAGGCACGCCCAATACCGGCGACATCGCGACAGCGGCGGAGAAGATCGACATCTAGCGGGCGCGCGCCCCGCATTTACAAGGCGATCCGCCGGAGGATCAGAACAGACCCGTTGCAATACGTCGGAAGACAAGGAAGCCCTTCATGATCACACGCGTTTACCGGGTGCGCATTCACCCCGATCTTCGCGAAGAGTTCGAGCCGCTGTTCAGGACCGTTGCCCGCGGCTCGGTGTCGGACTGCGCCGGATGCGTAGACGTCACGGTCGGGTTCCCGTCCTCGGCTGCCCCGGATGAATACGCGATGATCACGGTCTGGCAGGATGAGGCGAGCTTGCGCGCCTTTGCGGGCTCGGATTGGACGGTCCCGCATATTCCCCCCGGCATGGAGAAGTTCGTCGACGCCTGCTGGGTTCACCATTTCCATCACGGATAGTCACATGCACCCCAGACCGAGCACGGGCTTGCACCCATCGTGCCCTGCCCACCCATGAGCCGCCATGACGACATCTGACATTCGAGACCTCGTTCCCGTGCTGGAAACCGAAAGGCTGATCCTTCGCGGGCACACTTCTTCTGATTGCATCCACAGCGCTGCCATGTGGGCCGACCCCGAGGTCGTACGCCTGATCTCGGGACAGACTGCGACTGAAGCGCAAAGCTGGGGCCGCATTCTGAACTACGCAGGTCTTTGGCATCATCTGGGCTACGGCTATTGGGCGGTCTTCGAGAGATCATCGGACGCGTTTCTTGGCGAGGTCGGCTTTGCCGATTTCAAACGCGCATTGGTTGCACCGGTCAGCGGCGTGCCGGAGATCGGCTGGGCCTTCCGGACCGCGGTGCAGGGGCAGGGTTTCGCTATCGAGGCCGTCCGGCGCATTGTCGCGTGGGCAGATCAAAGCCTGCCTCATCCCGAGACCTTCTGCATCGTCGACCCGAAGCATGAGCGCTCTCTAAGCCTTGCCACAAAGGTCGGGTACGAGGTGGCGTCTACCGGGAAGAACGCGGGCAAAGACGTTCTGATCATGAGCCGTCCACGCCGGGGGTGACCCAGGCGCGCGCCCCTGAGAATAAGCGATTTTGGCCGGGTGACTATTCGCCTCTGGCGAAGTCCTCCGCATCGCTCCGAAGGCATTTCTCGAAAAACAGGTCCGGGTACGGATCATCGTTGAAGCGCTCGATCCGGCTCCAGCCCATCTTCCGATAGAGGCCGACGGCCTCGACCAGTGTGCTGTTGGTATCCAGCCGAAGCGTCTCGATCCCGAGTGCGCGCGCCGCCTCTTCGGCGGTGGTCATAAGCCTGTGCGCCAGACCCAGCCCCCGCGCTGCGGGCGCGATCCACATGCGCTTTATCTCGGCAAGCGTATCGCCCCGACCCTTCACCCCCACGCAGCCGATCGGCATGTCACCGAGCCGCGCCACAACAAAGGTCCCATTGGGATGCTTCATCTGTGACAGCTCGGGGTCACCCGATTTTTTCAGGTCGAATTCAACACCAAGGCGCGCGCTCAGCTCTGCCGCGAAGGCGGTCAGGCATTTCGTGGCGATCTCGGACGCATAATCGACCTCTTCGAAAACAATGTTCTCGCGGGACAGAGCGATCGTCACGATGTCCATGGCATCGAGCAGGCGCTCGGCGTTCTTATGTCGCTCGAGAATCGCGGCTGCCCGCTCGTTTGAGAGCTTTTCGTAGATCGTGAACTCCTCCTCACCCGCTTTGGTCAACCGCGTCTGGCGGCTGCGCCGGTCATCCTCGTTCGGGGTCGTCTCGATCAGCCCTTCGGCTTCGAGGCTACGAAGCAGGCGGCTCAGTTGACCTGTGTCGAGTTTCAGAAGCGCACGCAGGTCGGAGACATTCTGATACCCCAACCCGATCGCATTCAGAACGCGCGCCGCGCCGAGCGGACGTCCGCGGTTCAGGAACGATTCTTCAAGAGCGCCGACTTCCACGGCGACGGACCGGCCGAAGTTGCGAACGCGGGATATCTGGTCGATCTGCATTACCTGACTTTAGTCAGATAAATTGATCGCTCAAGAGATTTCAGCCGTCACAACGAGAGAGCCGCGCGCCTTGCCTGCCCGGCCCTGCCATCGGCCAGTCCGAGGTTGCCTGAGATCATCCGTTCATTGATAATAATAAAACGCGAACATTTTGCAGGTGAATCACATGGAAAAAGAGCCGCGACGCAGGATCGTTTCCTCTCGCCATCTCGCCGAGGGTGAGGGCTGGCAGGCGTCGGAATTCGAGTTCGGCCTGATCATCGCGTTCAACGCCTTTTCGCGCTGGATGGTGAAATGCATGGCCGCTGCAGGGCAAACCGACATGAGCCCTCTCGAAATCCTCGTGCTCCACAACGTCAATCACCGCGGCCGCGACAAACGCCTGAGCGATATCTCATTTCTGCTGAACATCGACGACACCCACACCGTCAACTACGCGCTTCGCAAACTGTCCAAGGCCGATCTGATCGTCTCGGAGAAGAGGGGGAAAGAAGTCTTCTACAGTACGTCGCCAAGTGGCGCCGCGCTTTGCGATCAATACCGCGATGTCCGCGTCCGTTGCCTGATCGATGGCCTCAGCCGAATGGATATGTCGGGCGACGAGCTGAGCAGCCTTGCCGCCAGCCTGCGCGCCCTGTCGGGGCAGTACGATCAGGCGAGCCGGGCCGCGTCCTCTCTGTGACGCAGCCTGCACGGCTTACCGGTTCATCGCCGTCGGAAGATAGGTGACGATTCCGGGGAATACCGTGATCAGGACGACGGCCACCACAAGCAGCAGGAAGAACGGAAAGGCCGCCTTCGCGATGCGCAGGATGTCGATGCCGGTCAGACCCTGAATGACGAACAGATTGAAGCCGACCGGCGGCGTGATCTGGCTCATCTCCACCACAAGCACAAGGTAGATGCCGAACCAGATCGGATCGATGCCCACCGCCATGACCATCGGCATGATGATCGACGTGGTCAGCACGACCACCGAAATCCCGTCCAGAAAAAGACCAAGCACGATAAAGAAGATCGTCAGGACAAAGAGCAGGAAATAGGGCGACAGCCCCATCCCGCCGATCCATGCCGCGAGATTGCGCGGCAGGCCCGTGAACCCCATCGCGACGGCAAGGAACGCGGCGCCCAGAAGGATAAAGGCGATCATGCAGGACGTCCGCGCCGCCGACAGGAGCGCATCGAGGAAATCCGCGCGGCTGAAACTGCCGGACAGAACGGCAAGCAGGATCGACAGAAGCACGCCCAGCGCCGCCGCATCGGTGGGCGACGCAATCCCGGTGTAGATCGCGCCGATCACGCCGACAATCAGAAGTCCCACCGGAATGAGCCCCCGCGCCTCCCAGAGCTTTTCCTTCAGGTTCAGCTTCGAGCGCTCCACCGGGATCATGTCCGGGTTCAACCACGAGACGACGGCAACATAGGCGCCGAACATAGCGACCAGCAGCGCGCCCGGAATAAGACCCGCCACGAACAGACGCGCGATGGATTGCTCGGTGGCCACGCCATAGACGATCAGGATAATCGAGGGCGGGATAAGGAGACCCAGAGTCGCCGACCCTGCAAGCGTCCCAAGGATCAGCCCCTCGGGATAGCCGCGCGACTTCAGCTCGGGGATCGACATTTTGCCGATGGTCGCGGCGGTTGCCGCCGATGACCCCGAAACGGCCGCGAAAATGGCGCAGCCCAGCACGTTCACATGCAGCAGACGCCCCGGCAGACCGCCCAGCCATGGAGCCAGGCCGTTGAACATGTCCTTGCTCAGTCGCGACCGCAAAAGGATTTCACCCATCAGGATGAAGAGCGGCAAAGCGGTGAGCGACCATGAGTGGCTATGCCCCCAGAAGGTCACCGCCATGTTCAGTCCTACGGACGAGTTCGAAAAGAAGGCGAGCGCCACGGCGGCGACCGCCGAGAGAGACAGCGCGATCCACAAACCGCCCGCCAGAAAGACGAAGAGTACTGCCAGAAGGATCAGCCCGACGACAGGATCAGACATGTCAGACCTCCTCCGAAGCGGCGATGACAGGCGCACCGCGCAAGAGCGTCTCGACGAGGCTGTGGATCGCCGAGATACAGAGCAACGTCATCCCGACGCCCATGGCCGATTGCGGAATCCAGAGTGGTACGGGGATGGTCCCGTTCGACACATCGCCGTAATGCACGCTTTCCGCGACCAGAACCCAGATGAAGTAGACCGCGAAGCCCGTCAGGAACGCTGCACCCGCGAGGGCGGCAATTTCGCAAACCAGCCGGGCGCGCGGCATCAGCCGCGCAGTAATCAGGGATACCCGGATATGGCCGCCGCTCCGGAATGTGTACGGCATGGCCAGAAAGGTCGCGGCGGCCAGCATAAAACCCGAGAAATCAGCATAGGACGGTATCGTCGATGGAAGGGGAAGTGACAGTGCGCGGGTCGAAAAGTTCAGGAAAATCTGTGCGCTGATCAGAAGCGCGATCGCCAGGATGGTGAAGGCCGCGATCCATGCCGCGCCCAGATACACCCGGTCAAGCAAGTGCCCCATCGTATTCCCTCTCATCTGAAAGCCCGGCGCCCAAGCGGGAGAAGACCTGTGCCGGGCTTATCGTACAAGGCGAAAGCGGGCCCGTCAGGCCCGCTTCCACGTTGTCATTACTGGTCCTGATAGGCCGTCAGGATCGACATGGCCGCTTCCGAGGCACCGGATTTCCAGTTTTCCAGCATCTGCGCGCCGATCTCCTGCAGCCCGGCCGTCAATTCGGCGCTCGGCTCCACGATGATCATGCCGTTGTCAGCCATGATCGCGGTTTTCTCGTCCGCTTCGGCGGCCGACATTTCCCACCCGCGGGCCTGCGCGGCCGCGGCGGCGTCCATGACGGCAGCTTGCACGTCATCTGGCAGGCGGCGGAAGGCACGTTCGTTGACGACGACGATATTCTTCGGGACCCATGCGTTGATGGCGGTGTAGTGCGTGACGAAATCCCATGCGGTCGAGTTCGCGCCCGTCGACGGCGAGGTGACCATCGCTTCGACCTGTCCCGTGGCGAAGGCCTGCGGGATGTCGGGGGCCTCGACCTGTACCGGTGCGGCCCCTGCGAGCGCGGCGAATTCCTCGAGCGCGGCGTTATAGGCACGGAAGCGCAGACCGGCGAGGTCTTCGACACTGCTCACTTCACCATTTGTATAGAGGCCCTGCGCCGGCCACGGCACCGAGAAGAGTGGCATCAGCCCCTGCTCGGCCAGAAGTTCGGTTACGACCGGGCGCTGCGCATCCCAGAGACGCGCCGCGTCGTCGTAGCTGGTCGCCAGGAAAGGCTGGCTGTCGATGCCGAAGGCCGCATCGTCGTTGACCAGAAGGGACAGGAAGAACTCGCCGATGGGCACCTGGCCCGACCGGACGACGTTGCGGATTTCGCCATGCGGAAAAAGCGAGCCGCCGGAATGCACGGTGATTTCCAATGCGCCATCTGTTGCCTCGGCAATATCGGCGGCAAATTGGGCAATGTTCTGCGTGTGGAATGTCGAGTCGCCATAAGGCGTCGGCATGTCCCATGTGTCCGCCGTCGATGCGGTGGCAAGGCCACCGGCGACCACGGATGCAAGGATGAAGTGCTTCATTCGGAACTCCTCTGTTGGATAGGGTGAGGTCGTTGCCTCAAATTCATTATGCTGATAAATTGTCAGCGTTTTGCACATAAAGCAACAGGTTTGTTCCTCACGATCCCCGAGGACCTCGTACACAGGAAACGTCAGCGGCTCTTGGGAAACAAGGGAGGCGGGCATGTGGCCGTCAGAACGAGGCCTGACGGGCAAAAAAAACACCCGGAGCGGGCTTTTTCAAAGGACCGAAGCACCGGCGTATTGCAGCCTTGATCGACGCCCCGCGCGCGAGTCTTTCAGTAATAAGTCGGTGGAAGGTGGTCTTATGCCCGGCTGCTGCCCGCATCGAGCGTGGCGAAAAACGCGGACGGTGTTAGCCGCTTCCAAAAGGGAATTTCCACACGGCGGCTGGACTTAAAAGCGGGGCCTACCCGAAATGACCAGCCGCCCGAGTCACTCGGGCGGCTGGACTTTCGTCACTGTCTCAGAAGAACCCGAGCTTGTTCGGATTATAGCTGACCAGCAGGTTCTTGGTTTGCTGGTACTGGTCGAGCATCATCTTGTGGGTCTCACGCCCGATGCCTGACTGTTTGTAGCCGCCAAAGGCCGCATGAGCGGGATAGGCATGGTAGTTGTTCACCCAGACGCGCCCGGCCTCGATACCCCGACCGAAGCGGTAGGCGCGGCTGCCATCGCGGGTCCAGACGCCGGCACCAAGGCCGTACATGGTGTCATTCGCAATGGCCAAGGCCTCTTCTTCGTCCCTGAACGTCGTCACCGAAACGACGGGCCCGAAGATTTCTTCCTGGAAGACGCGCATCTTGTTGTGGCCTTTCAGGATAGTGGGCTGGATATAGAACCCGTTGGACAACTCGCCGTCGAACCGCGCTGCGTCTCCCCCTGTCAGAACCTCGGCGCCCTCTTCGACCCCGATAGTCAGGTAGGACATGATCTTGTCCTGCTGTTCCCTGCTGGCCTGAGCGCCCACCATGGTCTCGGCGTCACGCGGATCGCCCTGCTTGATGGCCTTAACACGCTCGATGCAGCGGGCGATGAACGCCTCATAGATGTCCTCCTGAATGAGCGCGCGGCTCGGACAGGTGCAGACCTCGCCCTGGTTGAAGGCGAAGAGGACAAAGCCCTCGATGGCCTTGTCGAAGAAGGCATCGTCCTCGTCCATGATATCGGAGAAGAAGATGTTCGGGGACTTGCCGCCCAACTCAAGCGTGACCGGGATGAGGTTCTCGGTCGCGGCCTTCATGATG
The DNA here is from genome assembly GCF_009830125.1 of Kangsaoukella pontilimi. GTDB lineage: Bacteria > Pseudomonadota > Alphaproteobacteria > Rhodobacterales > Rhodobacteraceae > Kangsaoukella > Kangsaoukella pontilimi. The sequence continues at coordinate 9,604 of NZ_WUPT01000006.1, forward strand.
AGCCGGCCCGTTTCCGTCGAGCCTGTGAACGCGATCTTGGCGATACGCGACGACGTCGCGAGGGGTCCCCCCACATCCGGGCCGTATCCGTTGACGATATTCAGGACGCCCGCGGGCAGGAGATCGCCAATGATCTCGGCCAGAAGCATGATCGCCGCCGGCGTCTGCTCGGCCGGTTTCAGGACGACGCAGTTGCCCGCGGCCAGCGCCGGGGCGAGCTTCCAGACGGCCATCAGCACCGAGAAGTTCCACGGGATGATCTGCCCCACGACGCCCAGAGGTTCGGCGAAATGGTAGGCGACAGTGTCTTCGTCGATCTGGGAAATCGCACCTTCCTGCGCCCTCAGCACACCGGCGAAATAGCGGAAGTGATCGATGGCAAGAGGAATGTCCGCGCCCGTCGTCTCACGGATGGGCTTGCCGTTGTCCCATGTTTCGGCACTGGCGATCAGGTCGAGATTCTCCTCCATGCGGTCGGCGATCTTCAGAAGGATGTTCGACCGCTCGGTGGCAGACGTCTTGCCCCATGCGTCTTTCGCCGCATGGGCGGCGTCGAGCGCCAGTTCCACGTCGGCGGCGCCTGATCGGGCGACTTCGCAGACCTTCTGGCCGGTGATAGGGGTGATGTTGTCGAAATAGGCGCCGTCGACCGGGGCGACAAACCTGCCGCCGATAAAGTTGTCGTAGCGGGTTTTGAATGGCGACACATGTTCGCTGCTGATTTGCGACATCTCGTTCATGTTGGGACTCCTCCAAAGTGCCCGGCCCAATGCCAGGGACAGGAGCAGCCTGAGGTGAGGCCGACGCCGCGTCAGCCCCGCCCAAGACGTAGTTCGGGGCGAGGTGTCTCAAAGCTGAGACAGGTTCGGGTGATCTACTCGATTCCGAGCCGCTTCATGCGCCGGTAAAGCGTGGCACGCCCCACGCCCAATGTGCGCGCGGCCTCCGACACGTTGCCGTCGGTCCGGGCAAGTGCCCGGATTACCGCCGCCCTCTCGGCCTTCTCGAAGCCGGTCGGTCCGTCCTCACGTCCGAAAATGTCCGACGCAGGCCGTTCCGCCAGCGGACCGGTCGCCACCAGCCCGAAAGCGCGGCGCGCACCACGGGTCGCGCCGCGGACGATGTCGTTTTCATCGACCGCCAAAAGCATGGCGGCTTCGTTTTCGCCCTGATCGGCCACGATGATGCGGGCACGGGGGAAAGCAGCCCGAAAGTTATCCGCTTCGATCTGGCGCGCGGTCTGCGCGACCATGGCGGCGATCAGCCGGTTAAAGCCCTCCGTCTGATCGGCACGCGCCGAAGAGACGTCGAGCGCGCCAATCAATTCGCCCTCTGAACCGAAAATGGGCGCGTCCATGCAGCTCATCGCGGTATTTCGCGCATGGAAGTGCTCGTCACGGTGAATGGTCACACGGCGTGCTTCGGCAATGCAGGTGCCGATACCGTTGGTCCCCTCCGAAGCTTCTGACCAGTCCGAGCCCGGCGTCAGCCCCCAGCTCTCGAAGATCGAGGCATCCCCGTCGGCAGCCCGCAGGTCGAGCACCACACCTTCGGCATCGGTCAGTAGGACAGCGCAGCCCGAAACGCCGACAAGTTGATAAAGGGCATCAAGCCGTGGAGCTGAGACGCGCATCATCGTCTCGGAGCGATGGCGCCGTTCGGTCAGGCCTTCGCTTGTGACCTTCTGGACGCCATGCGATTGGGCGGGATCGAGGCCGTGATGATCCAGCGAGCGTCGCCATGAGGCTGCAAGCCGCGAGCGCGCCGCAGCACTCGGGTCACGTGCCGTTTCGACCACGCGTTCAACGTGATTGGGACTTTTGGCCAATCTCTCCGTCCTCCCGAAGTCAGGCTAGTCAAAAACCGAGCTTCGGGAAACAGCGGATAGTGGGGTCTATCAGAGAAGGGCGGTGAAGCCCCTCTGTGCCGATCGATGGGATGACGTAAACCCGAATGCCCCGGTACACAGGAAACTCGGGTTCATTGTGCCGTAGTGGCATTGCTGATCGCGCTTGCCTCCTCAAGCATACGCAACTCGGAATGCAGCACAGACAGCTGGCATCCGTTTGAAGCCCTCAAGAACAGCACCGGGAACTGCGGCAATCCAATCCGCCGGCAGGAGACTTCAAAGGCGTCACCGGACCCGAAAACATGTCCCATCAATCCCAGTCTGAAAGGATGCAGTCGGGACCGTTGCCCCTACCCCGATTGACAGGCGGGCCCAAGCCCGCAAGATCGCGGCATGAACGCGGACCAGGTCCTTGAGGTCTGGGCGTTGTCGGAGGCTCATGGACTGGAGGTCTGCATCGACGGCGGTTGGGCTGTCGATGCTCTGCTCGAAGAGCAGACCCGCGCACATGGCGACCTCGACATCGCCCTTCCGGCGGCACGGATGCCAGATCTGCGCCGGCTTCTGGCCGGGCGCGGTTTCGTCGAAGTGCCCCGTCCCGACAGTTGGGAGCACAATTTCGTTCTCGAACGCGCGGACGGCGCGGCGGTGGACGTGCATTCCTACGTACTGAACCCCGACGGCAGCAACCGCGGCGGCGTCCCGTACATTGCCGATCACCTGACCGGGTGGGGCCGGATCTTGGGGCGTCGCGTGCGGTGCGTGCCACCCCGGCACCTTGTGGATTTTCACACCGGATATGAGGTCGACAAAGACGATTGGCAGGATGTCCGACGGCTTTGCGAACGCTTCGGAATTCCCGTTCCGCCGATCTATTCGCGCTTTCAGTCGGACGAATCAAATTCATGATCCCAGGGGCATGTTCTGCCCGAAATTTGCGCGCAATTTCCGACAGCTCGCGCATTTTCAGAGCGTTTTGTCAAAAAAACTTCACCTTGAAATCATAAGCTTGGCTCACGACCACCGCTTCGGAACGACGGCAAGCGCAGGGAGTGTCTTCCCACATTGCCGTTTTTCTGAGATCGTTTTTGCACACGTGTGCAATCAGACACCGGGTACCGAACAGGGAGGACCTTCATGACCAATCTATTTCGCCAGACAGCCCTTGTGGGCGTGCTTGCCGGACTTGCGGCGCCGGCCTTTGCCGAGGATATCAACATCACAGTCTGGGCCGGCGGCTCGAACGACAGTGACAGCTACCGGATCGAGGCGATCGAGATCGCGGCCGACATTCTGGAGCGCGAAGCCGCCATTCTGGGCGAGGAGTTGAACATCACCGTCGAGGGGCGTCGCGACTTCTCGGGCTGGGACGAGTTCAAGCAGGGTGTGACCCTTGGCGCCGAAGCGGGCACCGCGCCCAGCATCGTCGTCACCTCGCATCTCGACATCGCGCCGTGGAGCACCGCGGGCTATATCGTTCCGGTCGAGGACTACGTCGATCTGGACGCCTGGCCGCTCAGCAACGTCTATCCGAACCTGATGGAAATCGCCTCCTATGGCGGCACCCAGTGGGGCATCCCGCAGGACGCCGAGTCGCGCCCGTTCTTCTTCTGGCGCGAGACACTTGAAGGCATCGGATACACCGAAGACCAGATCGACGCGCTGCCCGAAATGGTTGCCAGCGGCGAATACACGCTCGCAAACGTCCTGGAGGACGCGAAGAAAGCGCTCGACATGGGCCTGATCGAGGAAGGCTACGGCTTTTATCCCCGTCCCTCCAACGGCCCCGATTATGCGCAGTTCTACCAGTCCTTCGGCGGCGAGCTGGTCGATCCGGACACCGGCAAGCTGGTTCTGGACAAGGCGGCGATGACCGAGTTCTACCAGTTCTTCGTCGATGCGGTCGCAGCAGGCATCACCCGCCAGAACCACATCGGGACGGACTGGAACCAGTGGTATAACGAGGTGGCGAACGGCCGCGCCGCCTTCTGGCACGGCGGAACCTGGCACTTTGGCCGCTACGCTCGCGAAGGCAATGACGATTTCTGGAACACGATCCAGTTCTCGCTGATCCCGGCCGGCGACGACGATGGACGCGCCAACACGATCACGCACCCGCTGGTCTATCTGGTCATGAACCAGGAAGACGACCGGGTCGAAGAGATCGCCGCGCAGCTTGTCGCCATCGCGACCGAACCGCGTCTGAACTCGCTTCATGCGATCCAGTCGAACCACCTTGCTGTCGCGAAGGCGCAGAGCGACATCGACCTCTATCGCGGTGACCGCTGGGCCTCCGAGGCGACAGAAGTCCTGCTGGGCGCGGCAAACTCGCAGCCGAACCACCTGAATTACGGCGCGTTCTCGGAAGCGATGTTCCGCGGGCTTGAAGCGGCTTGGTCCGGCGTGCAGACGCCTGAAGACGCCGTGGCCGAAGTCGAGGCGCAGATGCGCGCCACGATCGGCGACGATCTGATCGTCCGCTAATTCCGGCTACAAGGCAGGGCGCCGCGTCCCGAGGACCGGCGCCCTTCCGACCTCACTCCAAGGACTGCTTACAATGACGTCGCGCATGCTCGGCATTGGGTTTCTGTCGCCCGCCATCATCTCGGTCTGCATCTTCTTCCTGCTTCCGGTGCTGCTGACGGTGGTCTTCGCCTTTACCAACATGTCCACTTCGACGGGCATCATGGGCGGCGACTACCGGATCAACACCGAACAGCTTCGCAGCCTTCCCGACCTCGACGTGAGCGAGGCAACAGTGGAACGGCTCGAAACCGCGGGCTTTCAGATCACCGAGGCGGGTCTGACGGCGCTTGCCGACCAATTCAGCAAGGATACCGCGGAGGAGCTGCGCGAGGATTACCTGGGCGAGACCTTCGAATCCCGGCGCGATCTCGAGCGCGTTCTGAAAGACCTCGACGAGCCGATCCGCCGCACCCGCGACCGCAAAGAGGCGGCCGATCTTTTCGCGGTCACTCTGATCGGGGAGCGTTTCGGGACCGAAGAGGAATTCCGCGCTGCCCTTGGCACCACCGGCATCGACGCCGTCGATCACGACGTCCTGACCGAGTTCGCCTATACCGGCTGGACCTGGACCACCGACAATTTCAGCCTGCTGATGGAGCTGCCGTCAACGCTTCGCTATGCGGCCAACACGGCCTTTTACGTGGTCGCAACGCTGACCTTCAACATTCTCTTCGGCCTGTTCCTGGCCATTTCGACCTTCTACCTGCCTGGACGTCTGGCCAATACGTTCCGCGCCATCTGGTTCCTGCCACGCATCCTGCCACCGGTTCTCTATGTGCTGATGTGGAATTGGTTCACGTGGGATAACGGCTTCATCGCCACGGTGATGGGATGGTTCGGCGTACCCGCAAAGAACTGGATGATGCATACATCAACCCATGCTTGGACCGCGATCGTCCTGATCAACGGCTTCGTGGGTGCGTCGCTCGGCATGATCCTGTTCTCTTCCGCGATCAAGGCGATTCCGACCTCGATGCTCTACGCCTCCGAGGTGGACGGGGCCAATCGCTGGCAGCAGGTTCGCTACATCATCCTGCCTCAGATGCGCTGGCCGATCCTGTTCATGACTTCGTACCAGACGCTGAGCCTGCTGACCTCGTTCGAATACATCCTGCTGGCCACGGATGGCGGACCCGGACGCTCGACCGAGGTCTGGGCGCTGGCGGCATTCCATACGGCCCTGAACAACTATGGCGGCAACCTGCAATACGGGTTCGGTGCGGCCTATGCGCTGGTGCTGGTTTTCATCGGCATCGCGCTTTCGGTCGCCTATCTGCGGTTCTTCAACTTCAAGGAACTGCTCAGCAAGCCGAGGATCGAGCAATGACCGCACATCCCCGCATCTGGCACCTTGTCCTGATCCTGTCGATCTTCTCGACGCCGCTGGTCATCATGTACGTCTACCAGGTGATCGACAGCATCGCGTCCCCCGATCCGGGCTCGCTCATTCCCGGTGAGATCGACCTGTCGAACTGGCGTTTCCTTTGGGAACGGATCGACATGGGGCGCCCGTCGATCTGGATGGTGACGTTCAACACGTTCATCTTCGCTTCGACGACGGCCTTCCTCGTGACGCTTCTGTCGACCACGGCGGGCTATGCTCTGTCGCGACTCGACATGCCCGGGCGGCCCTATTTCCTGGGCGGTCTGATCATCCTGCACGCCTTCCCGACGATCACGCTGATCATCGCGATCTTCATCATCCTGCAGTTCCTCGGCCTCTTCGACACGCTTCTGGGCATCATCCTGGTCAAGGCGGCGCTTGAGCTGCCCTTCGGGGTCTGGATCATGAAGGGCTTCTACGACACCGTGCCATGGGAGATCGAAATGGCCGGAGTTCAGGACGGGGCCAGTCGGTTCCGCGTCTGGTGGGAGCTTGTGCTGCCACAGGTCAAGCCGGGTCTGGCGGCGCTTCTGATCATCTCCTTCCTGTCGGGCTGGTCTGAATTCGTGCTGCCGCTCGTTCTTGCGCCGGGCTCCAGCACGCAGGTTCTGTCCACTTACATGAATGCCGTGATCCAGGACGACGCGTCTGCGGATTTCGGGCTCTTCAAGGCGATCGGCATGTTTTACTCGATCCCGGTCATCGTCATCTACCTGGTTTTCCAAAAGCAGCTGATGAACATCTACGGCGGAGGCACCAAAGGCTAATGGAACTCAGGTTGGAGAATTTCACCAAACGGTTCGGTGACGTCACCGTGATCGAGAACATGGACCTGACGGTCAACAGCGGCGAGATGATGGCGCTCCTCGGCCCTTCCGGCTGCGGCAAGTCCACGACGCTCTTCGCGATCTGCGGCATCCATAAGATGAACGGGGGCGCGCTCTATTTCGGGGATCGTGACGTCACCACCGTGTCCGCGCAGGGCCGATCCGTGGGTGTGGTGTTCCAGAACTACGCGCTTTATCCGCACATGACGGCAGAGCAGAATATCGGCTTCCCGCTCAAGGTGCAGCGGATGCCCAAGGCCGAGATCCGCCGCGAGGTCGAGCGGTTGGCCGACCTCGTGCAGATCGGCAACCTGCTGGACCGCCGGCCCGCCGAGTTGTCGGGCGGTCAGCAGCAGCGCGTGGCGCTGGCCCGCGCGATGATCCGGAAGCCCGATGTCCTTCTTCTGGACGAGCCGCTCGCAAACCTTGACGCCAAGCTCAGGCTAGAGATGCGCTCCGAAATCCGGCGCATCCAGCGCGAGACCGGGATCACCGCCATTCTCGTTACCCATGATCAGGTCGAGGCCATGTCAATGTGCGACCGCATCGCGCTAATGCGGGACGGCAAGATTGTCCAGCTCGACACGCCTGAGCAGATGTACCGCAATCCGCAGTCGCAATTCGTCGCGGGTTTTCTCGGCAATCCGCCGATCTCGTTTCTCCCGGCCCGGGCGGACGCCTCCCTGACGCTGGCCAACGGTCAGACGATCGAGCGTCCGCCCGGATTGGAGGCCATGGGAGATGTGGTTCTGGGCATCCGGCCCGAGCATTTCGGCCCGCAGCATGGCACGGGCTTGAAGGGCAAAGTCGTCTTCGTCGAGCCGCAGGGCCGCGAAGAGCTGGTGGATGTCCGGCTGGATGGCGGCGGCGATATCCGCTCGATCCTGCCTGCAGGCGATCCGATCCGGCCCGGCGAAACCGTGGACTGGGGCATCGCGCCCGGCACGATCCTTGCCTTTGGGCCGAACGGGGACCGTCTGTGACACGCCCCGGCCTGCCCGCACGGCCGCTCTCGATCGCGCATCGGGGGGCGTCGGCCTATGCGCCCGCGAACACGCTGGCCGCGTTCCGCAAGGCGGCTGAATTGGGCGCGGACATGTGGGAGGTAGACATCCGCGCCACCGCCGACGGTGTGCCGGTCGTCCATCACGACGCCACGCTGGCAGATGGGGCCGAGATCGCGTCGATGAGCCGGGAGGCGCTTCGCAAGAAGATGCCCGACTGCCCCGACCTGTCCGAGGTCGTCGCACTGGCCCGCGAGCTTGGCGCGGGCATCTATGCCGACATCAAGGACCGGGACGCGGCCCTGCCGACGCTGAGCCTCTTGCAGGAGGCAGCGATTTCACCGGTGATTCTGGGCGCGTTCGGGCGCGAGGTGGTCGAGGACCTGAAACGCGCGGGCAGCACCTATCCAGTGGCCGGCCTTGTTCCGCTTGGCGCCGATCCTCATGAATACACGGCGGATGCTGATATCATCCATCTCTGCTGGGAGCGTCTGGACGCGCCGCAGGACACTCTGACGCCAGACTTCTTTGCGCGCGCTTTCGCAGACGGCAAACAGGTGGTGCTCTGGCACGAGGAAGACCCCGCACGCATGGCCGCGATCCGGACACGGCCGGTGACAGGCATCTGCTCGGACATGCCGGAGCTGGTCAACCCGCACCGTCCGCCCTCGGACTATCCTTTCGGCATCGTCTGCCACCGTGGGGCCAACACGATCGCTCCCGAGAACACTCTTCCCGCGCTTGAATGCGCATTGGCGGGTGGGTTCAGCCATATCGAGGTGGACCTGCACATCACGTCGGACGGACAGATCGCGGTCATCCACGACCCCATGCTCGACCGGACGACCGATGGCACCGGCCCCGTCACGGAAAAGACCATGGAGGAGTTGCGCGCGCTCGACGCGGGCTCGTGGTTCGATCCGTTCTTCGCAGGCACGCGCATTCCGACGCTGGATGAGGTACTGACACTGATCCGCCGCTACGATGCGCGGGCTTACCTCGAGTTCAAATCGGCGCCGCCTGCGCCGGTGCTTGAACAGGTGACGGCGGCGGGCCTGCTCGACCGTGTTTTCTTCTGGTCCTTCAACCGCGACTTCCTGCACGAGCTGCGCAGGCTGAGCACCGAGGCGCGGATCATGTCGAGGCGGCAGGACTATCCGTCGCTCGCAGAGGCGATTGCGGATTACGATGCCGACCTGATCGAGTTCACGCCCGAGGCGGATCCTTGGGAAGTCGCCTCGCTTCGAGGCAATTTGCCGCAAACGATGGTGGCGTATATGGGAGGGGAAAAAGACGTGTTTGACCGCATCCTGATGCTGCGCCCCGATCTGTTCAACCTGAACCGGCCCTTCGAGTTCTCCCGCCATGTTGCGGACCGAGGGCGCCATGGCTAGGACCGGGCAGCGCAAGCCGACCTCGTTCGACGTCGCCAAGCTGGCCGGCGTGTCGCGCTCTGCCGTGTCGCGGGCCTTCACGCCGGGCGCCAATATCGCGCCCGAGACGAAGGACCGCGTGACGCAGGCCGCCGCCACACTCGGTTACCGCGTCAATTCTCTGGCGCGCGGGCTGCAGCAGGATCATTCGGGCATCGTCGGGCTGGTAGCGTCGCGGCTGGACACGCCGCTCCGGTCGCGGCAGGTGCGCTATCTGAGCGAGGGGCTGATCCGAGAGGGGTACAAGCCCATGCTGATCACGGTCGAAACGCCGGACCATATCACCGAGCTGGTGGACTCGCTTCTCAGCTACAACGTGGCCGGCATGATCTTCACCTCGGACTCACCGCCCCGCGCGCTAATCGAGGAATGCGGGCGCATGGGTCTGCCGGTGGTGCTGGTGAACCGTGCGGGCGTGTCGAACTGGGGTGACCGGGTCGTCGCCGACAACGCCGCCGCCGGCACGCTGGCCGCCGAGACACTGATCGAACTGGGCGCGACAAGCCTTGGCTGCCTTGTGCCACGGAAAGAAACCTACTCGGTTTCGGGCCGGTCAAAGGAGTTTCTGAAGGCCGCTGAACGGATGGGTGTCCCGACCGAGGTGCTCCACGCCGAGGATCAGGGCTATGACCTTGCCCGCGCCGGTGTCTGCGCGACCGACCGCGCCGTTCTCGACAGGATCGACGGGCTCTTCTGCGCAACCGATCTGATGGCGATCGGCGCGCTCGATGCGCTGCGCCACGATCTGGGTATCTCGGTTCCCGACCGGATACAGGTGCTTGGATTCGACGATATCGAACAGGCGGCATGGGCCTCTTACGACCTGTCGACAATCCGGCAGGACGTGGCCGCGCAGTCGAGCACCGTTCTTCGGCTTCTGGTCGAGCGGATGGAGGACAATACGCTGGACAAACGGGTCGAGAACGAGCCGCTCGCTGTGATCCTGCGGGGCACGACCCGCCAGAAGGCCGTAAATGGACGTTAAGCGCATCCCCGAGCTGATCGCCCTTGCAGAAGAGGCGGGGCGGCTGGCGCAGCGGATGCGCGCCACGCCCGAGCAACTGGCGACGCGGATCAAGGGGCCGATGGACCTTCTGACCGAGGCCGATCTTGCAGTCGAGCGTCTGCTCCGTGAAGGGCTGGCCCGGCTCGACCCCGATGCCGCCATCCTTGGCGAGGAGGGCGGGCTTCAGGGTGAGGGGCGCGCCACGTGGATTGTCGACCCCATCGACGGCACCGTGAATTTCTCGCGCGGGTCGCCGGACTGGGCGGTGTCCATCGCCTGGGCCGACGCTAAGGGGATCGGGGCGGGTGTCCTCCACGCGCCCGACCTGGGACAGACCGCATGGGCCGTTCGGGGCGAAGGAAGCTGGCTGAACGGCGAGCGGGTCGTCTTTCCCGACCAACCTGTCGAAGGCCCCATCGTGGCAATTGGTCATTCGGCGCGGACGCCGCTTCAGCCCTATCTGGACCGGATTGCCCGGCTGGCCGAGGCTGGCGTCTCGCATCGCCGCTCGGGGGCGGCGACGATCTGTTTCCTGTCGGTTCTGGCGGGCTGGACCGATGCGTTCCACGAAGAGGGCCTGAACCTCTGGGACGTGGCGGCAGGGCTGTTGCTGATTGAGGAGGCGGGCGGCACGATCCAACACGACCCCCTGCCGTGCTTTTTCAAGCAACCGTCCCGCGTCATCGCCTGTAATCGCGCGCGCGCGGACCTGGCCGATCTTCTGGACTGAGCCTGCGTTTCAGCTCAGTTCGAGGCGGAAGCGGAAGGTCATGTCGCCTTCGGTCCACATCGTGAAATTCGTCCCCCACTTATTGTTGAAGAGAACGAAGCGCCCGCCCATCGCCGGATTGGGCAGGTCGGGCGCGTGGTTCAGAAACGGCAGGGACGACAGCCCGAACAGCCCCGCATCGAGCGGCGTCAGCAAGAGCGATGCACCCTCCGGCGTCTCTGCCGCCACCGCCTTGACCGAGTGCAACTGACGGTTCCCGTGGACGGGGATGTCGGCGGGGTCGATCCGGAGGCCCATTTTCTCCAGCCGCAGCGTGTCGTCCCGGATGACCGGCTCGAAGTGACAGAATCCCGCCTCGGGCTGCCGGTTTGCGGCCTTGCCCGACAGCTGAAGCGTGACCAGAAGCGCGTCGCCCGCATCTGCGTAAAGCCAGGTCACCCCGGTGGGCGCGCCGAAATCCGCCACCGCATCGGCGGGCATCCGCGCCGTGACCCATAGCCGCCCACCGTCCGAACGAACCTCGACACTCTCAGGATGGAACAGTGCGGCCCTCTGCGTCCCGGCCTTGGCGAGACCGGGCTTGGTATGATCCTGCACGCCCCAGCGGAAACGCTTGGTCAGGTAGCTGTCGAGATAGGCCTCGATCTCGTCAGCCGAATAAGCCCTCTGGGTGAAGGCGAAAAGCCCCTGCCCCCCCTTCCGCGCATCGACGGTCGCGCCACCCTCTCGGGCAATGCTTCGGACAGCACCCGTTCGGGGATCGAGCGTCAGGCCAAAGCCCCCGATCCGCGCCGGAGTGTCGTCGCTTAGAACCTCGCCCGAGGGTTCGGGCACGACGGGCGGCGCGGCAATACCGGCGGCGTCATCGGCGTCGAGACAGGCGAGCGCATCGTCAATGATACGGTCCTGCTCGGCCCAAGCCCCCTCGGTGATGCGAAAGCGGGGGTCGTCGCGGCGCGCGGCCTCGAAATCGGGCCGATCCCAGGCTGACTCATCCCGGAGATAGGTCTTGATATCCACGCCCCAGGTATGCTCGGCCACTTCGAGCAATTTCCGTCCGAAGGCCCGGCGGGCGGGCGTCAGGTTACCCTCCATCCCGTCGAATGCCCGCTGACAATCCAGGAAACGGGACAGGCGACGGGGCGCAGACCCGGTGCCGTGAATCCAGCTATCCCCGATCTCGGACGTGATGACCGGCAGGCTCTCGCGGATCGTTCTCAGGTCGGACCAATAGGCGTCGAGCGTCGAGGCCCGGATGTCGACGCCGGGATACTCCTCGCGCATGTGGTCATAGGTCTCGACCACATGACCCACATTCTGCGGGCCGATATTGTCCATCGTATGGGCAAAGGCGATGCCGTTCTCCATACCGTCCGCCACGAAGCGCGCGCCGTAGGAGTTCTGGTAGAGCACCACGACCTCGGCCCCGTTGGGCGCGCGCCAGCGGAAAAGCGGCGGCAGGTCGGGCACCGGCGAGGCCGCGTTGACGCCCAGATGCAGGAACTCGATCCCGGCCTCTGCCATGACCTCGACCGCGCCGAGCGTGTGGCCCGGCACGTCGGTCATCTTGGCGGCGCGTGTCCGGCGCCCGAACCGCGCATCCAGTTCAGCCGAGAGCGCCAGCCCCTCGCGGAAAAGCGGGCGCGACATCAGTTCGGTATGGGTGGTGAAGGGCAGCGCGTGCCATGCAATGATCCCGTCTTCTATCGCGCGCTCCAGCCGCCGGGCCTTGTCGGCGGGCTGGGTGTTCAGATGATCCCAGATCAGCCAGCTTCCGGTGGTCCAGACGAAGGCGGGCGCGGCCGGATTCTCGGCCAGGAAATGCTCGCCCGTATCCAGTGCCATGGGGATGTAATACTCGTGGTATTGCCGTCGCACCGCGCTGGCGTAGCCGGTGAAGCCCAGATCCAGATGCGTTTTGAAAATCAGATGGATACTGGGCATGGGAGGGACCTTTTTTCGGCGGGAATGCCTTTTCCGAGCCTAAAGGATTGCCCTGGCATGGCAACACGCGAGGTCCGTTTTCCGGACCTATTCGTCGATGTAGATGGGCGAGGTCAGCGCCCGGATGACAGGCTTGTCCCAGGACCCTTCCCAGTCCATGCGCCCGCCCCGTCCGGCGGCCACATGCGCGCGGGCGGCGGCCACGATGTCGGCCCGGCTTCGCTCGGCCACGATCTGCGCGCGGACGAAGCCGACGGGGCCCACAACCTCGAGCACGGTGTCGTGATCGGGTGTCTCGATCCGCTGCTGCGCAATCCGTCCCCTGGCGTCCCAGATTTCGATCATATCCCCCGGTGCGCCGGTCGCCTGACAGATCAGCAGATGCGCCTCCGACGCTGGCACTGCACCGCCGTGGCCAACCTCGCCCACGCGGATCGTCAGACGGGGGCCCTCGGGCGCCTCGGTCACGAAACTCTGCCCGGCGCGCAGCGCATCGAGAACCCCCGCGACCGAAAGCTCCTCGCACCAGAGAAAGGTACAGGGCCGTGCCAGCGTCGCCAGATTGCCGCTGTCGTCCGACTCGGGCTGATGGAAATCCGAGCCGCCGATCGCGGTGATCCTGAGGCCCGCGGCCAGCCGCTCCTGATAGCGCGCCAGCGAGATATGATTGCCCGCCATCCAAGGCGCCTGCCAGACCTCCATGCAGTCGATCTCGGGCAGGTCGTAGGTCCAGGGGATGTCGGGCTTGTCGTGGTTGACCGAGAAGAGGTGACCCTGCGCGCGCAGGCGCGCGACCATGCGCCGGACATCATCGCTGTTCGCGACGCGGAAATCCGCGACCTCGCGCGCGCCGAAGACATTGCCGTGCCCGGCTGCGGTGGTGAACTCGTATGCGGGGATGAAGACCGGAACAGCCGAGTCGTCGCGGTCGAAGTAGGCGGCATGGGCCGTGGTCGTGTTGTGGTCCGTGACGGCCAGGAAATCGAGCCCCTCGCGGCGCGCCGTCTGGTGCAGGGTCTCGGGCGCGCCCCTCGCGTCCGAGTGGAAGGTGTGGCACTGCAGGTCGCCGCGATACCACCCTGCCCCGGCGCGTTTCGGCAGACGGGGCGACTGTGCCCTCGCAGCCGCGCGCGGCGTCCGGTCGAAGACGATGTCGAGGGTGATTTCCACGGGCGTTTCGGGAAGTTTGTAGAACCCCAGGATCACTTGCCACCGCCCCGGCCAGAGACCCGGACGATAGCCGGGCGTGGCAGCGTCGGTGGCCACGAAAATCTGGCTTCGCGCGCCGCCGGACCAGCCCGCGAGCGCGCCTTCGCTCGGGAAATCGCCCATATCGGGCGTGCCGAGACCGAGGTCGATCACGCAATCGGACGCCTTGGGGTAGGAAAACCGGATGTCGACCCGCGTGACACCTTCGGGTACGTCGAAAGGTATAAGGAAGTATTCCGACCGCGCCTTGTCCTGGCGGTCGATCCGCCGCCTGATCGTCATCCTGTCGCGATCGGTCACTGCCGGCCTGCCTCTGTCTCCGCGCCTTGCCCGAGCTTATGCCGAATAGTCTCCGCCGGACCAGCCCGGACGCCCGTTGGTGGCTGGCAGCATCGGAAAACACCACTCGCAGGAAGCGAAGGCACTGCTGTCCTAAGAAGTTCGGGTGCACGCGGACGGCAATCCGACAGGTGCCAACCGGTGTTTGGTTCGGATGCCGATTCTGCGCTGCCGATCTGAAGCGCCTCTGAATCAAAGTTCCGGACAGATATCGACGCGACTGCCCACCAAAATCCTTTGCAACCGTAGAACGCTTGGTTCGACATGACTTTGAGACTGCTCCGGGGACCGTTCTGACCAGTGAGAAACTGGCAGGGACGCGATCCTTCTGGCGCTGATGAGTGCCGCCGCGTCCACTATCTTCGAATGCTTTCCGCATTGCAGAAAGCAATTGCTGCACATGCGAAAAGGCTCCATCATTCAGCCATGGCATCAAATCTCTCGATTATCGTTGTTGAACCGGACCGCGACCGCGCTCTCATGATCGTGGACAGCCTGCGCGAGGCCGGCGACCTGCGAGATCGCGGACCTGCATCTCATGCTGAAAACCGGCACCGACGTCACCCTGTTCAATGGTCTCTTCGACCATCTCGGGGAAGTCGGTGCGCTCGATAAGGGCTTCATCCTCGATCACACGATAGGCTTCGAGGAAACCTTCGTTGCCGCGTCGCCCTTCATCAAGCCGCCGACTAGAAAGTAGACGGCCATGAAATCCTTCCCGATGTTCCTCCGCACCACCGGACGTCGCGTCGTCATCGTCGGCGGCGGCGAACAGGCCACCCAAAAGGCGCGCCTCATCCTGAAGACGGATGCCGAGATCGTTTTGGCCGCGCCGCTCCTCGACCCAGAGCTCGACGGGCTTGTGCGTCAGGGACGGGCCACCCACCTTGCCGGTGCGGTGTTGCCTGAGACATTCCAGGGCAGCGCGCTGACCTTCGTGGCGACCGGCTGCGCGGGCGCGGACATGGCGCTGCACGCGCTTGCAAAGGCGAGCGGAGCGGTCGTGAATGTGGTTGTTCGCCCGGACCTCTGCGATGCCATCACACCGTCCATCGTTGACCGCGATCCGGTGGTCGTCGCCATCGGAACCGAGGGTACCGCGCCTGTCCTGGGTAGGGCGATCAAGACACAGATCGAGACCTCCCTGCCCCCTCGGATTGGCGGTCTGGCGGCGCTGGCCGGGCGTCTCCGCGACTCGGTTGCCAGAAACCTTCCGCAGAATGGGCGCCGGGCCTTCTGGTCATGGGTCTTCAATGGCGAGCCTGCGCGGCTACACCGTCAAGGCGCCGAAGAGGATGCCGCGCGCGTCATCAAGGACGCCATCGAAATGCGCCGCGTCCCGGACGGTGCCGGCGTCGGTCATATCGCGCTTGTTGGCGCGGGCCCTGGGGCGCGCGATCTTCTGACACTCCGCGCAGTCGAGCGCCTTCAGGAAGCCGACGTGATCTTCTACGACCGGCTGGTCGACGAGGAGGTGCTGGAACTCGCTCGCCGGGACGCAGAGCGCGTCTTCGTCGGCAAAGAGGTCGGACCGCATCTGCGCCCTGATCGTTGCAGAGGCGCGCAAGGGCCTCAGGGTCGTGCGATTGAAGTCGGGTGATCCGTCTGTTTTCGGACGTGCAACCGAAGAGATGGATGCCGCGCGCTCGGCCGGTATCGCCATCGAGATCGTGCCCGGCATCACGGCGGCCAGCGCAGCCGCCGCCAGTATGGGCCAAAGCCTTACCGAGCGCGGCGAAACCGATACTCTGGCGCTGACCACAGGCACATGTCGGCCGGGCGACGAGGATGCTGCATGGAGCGGCTGCTGGAGCCCCGGAACGACGCTAGCCGTCTATATGGGGGTTCGCGCCGCAGGCCGGATCGCCGCTGCCCTTATCGCCGATGGCGCGGCGCCGGACACGCCCGTCGATCTTGCCTGCGATGTTTCCAAGCCGACGGAAAGGCTGTTTCGGACCACTCTTTCGGAGATGGCGGACACTCTCACCGAAAACGCAATCACCGGCACAACGCTGATCCTTGTACGTTTTCCGAAGACCGAAAAGGCGGTTGCGTCGGTCGCCGCGTAAGGAAGCCCAGACGTTGGACCGGCCCGATGTAGAGTTGGATAGATGCATCCCAGACAACCAAAGTCCGCTTCGGCCGAGGTCTGGAGAAAAGTGTGGAACGGCAACGAACTTCCGCCCCGCCGCCAAGGTCACAATTGACTGGACACATCAACCCAGGAGACCGGTCGTGATGGCGCGTTCTTTTCGGCGACGGGCAGCAATCTCAGACTTAGCCGTCGCGCCATTCTAGCTAGCGGCATCAAGATGATCCCGAGCGGCACCGAGAGCAAAACATGATGTCGACCGATGCAGGCATCCAGATAACCAATGCGCCCTTGAACGATCGACGCGCTCGCGCTTCGCACATCCTGACTCCGACCAGACAAGGTCATTCGCTGAAATAGGTGAGCCAACAGACGGGAACCGGAGCGCCCACTCTCTGCAGGCTCTTTCGCTTGCTGCCAAGAGCTCCTTATTCGGTATTGAATCCCTCGCGCACGGCCACTCAACCTGGGCCACACGCTGTAGGGGTCTCTTTCAAGCCGTCAAGAAACGCTCAGGAGATGTCTTGGATCCACGACGAACTTCTCTGCGAAGATTCGCCGCCGATAGGGTTTCTCGCCTCTTCGAGCATTGCTCTCAGAGGTCGCGATACGCCTCGAGCGCCTTGCCCGCGTACATCAGCGCAGGTCCACCGCCCATTTCCACCGCGACCTCCAGAGCCTCGACCAGATCGTGCTCGGAGGCTCCATGACGGCGGGCCCCATCGACATGATACAGGATGCAGTCTTCGCAGCCCTGAACGACGGCAATAGCGGTCGCAACAAGCTCCTTCTGGGCTGCCGAAAAGCTCCCGGCGGTCGTCGCCGTCTTGGAGATCTTTCCAAAGCCCTCCATCAGACCCGGTGTTGCCTTTGCAAAGGCGCCGATCCGCCCTTTTGCCGCGTTGAGTTTCTCTTTGGTTTCTGTGGCCAAGATCCGGCCTCCTTGAATGAGATGGCAGTTTGTTTGAAGTTGTCAGGCTCGCAGTCGACCTTCAGATCGACGGCAGCACAAAGTCGGGGACGATGCCGCTTTCCGCGATGAACGGCGCTGTGTCACGGCCCGCGAACAGACCGTGGTCCGTGATCAGAATGGTCGACAGTCCTGCCGCCTGACCGCCCAGAATATCGGTGTGAAGCGTGTCTCCGATCATGGCGAAACGGCTGCCCTTCAGCCCTGAGAGCGCGATGTCGAATGCGTCCGAGTAGGGCTTGCCGAACAGCACGGGCCGGATGCCCGTCCGGTCCTGAAGGTCATGCGCCCAGAAGCCGGGCTCGATGGTCAGCCCGCCTTCCCGCGGTGCAACAAGGTCGGGGTTGCCGACGACCACAGGTCGCGGGCGCGCATTAAGCGAGGCGACGAGGCGCTCTTGCCGTTCTTCATCCCATCGGGCCGAAGACAGGAACAGGATGCCTTCGGCGTCATCCCAGGGCTGGCTATCACCAAGAAGGTCGAACATGCGGAGGTCGTCGGCATCGGCGAAGATGTCGTCATCCGCCGCGATGGCACCCCAACGAACATTAGGCGCAACCTTGTCGATATTGGCGAAGGTCACGTCTCGGCTCGAGACGATCTCGTCACGCGCGATGTCGAGCCCCATGCGCTGATATTTGGCGAGCGCTGCGTCACCAGTATAGCTTGCCGCGTTGGTCAGGACACGGATCGACTTGCCCCGTCGGCGCAGATCGGTCAGGCACTCGGCCGCGCCGGGGATGGCGGTCTCGCCCACGTTCAGGACGCCGAAACTGTCAAACAGGAAGCCGTCGAACCCGTCCGCTATCTCGAGGAGGCCTTCGGCATGCCGCATCGCTCCCGCCGCCGCTGCGTCGGGCAGACGGTCACGGATCGCTTCATAACGAGTCCATGCTTCCGACAGGGGAAGCATAGCCGGTGCAGTCGGCCCGGACTGGTCCGACTCTAGGATGCGGTCAGGCAAGGTCATTCATCACATCCCTCAGATGGGCGAATTGATCCCGAAGCGCCGGGTAGAGGCTTTTGTAGACATCGTACAGCGCGCGGTAGCGGGCGCTTTGTCTGTCGTCAGGAAGATAGGAGCGGCCTGCGCCACTCATCGCGGCCGCGGCGTCCTCGATGCTGTCGAATAGCCCCGCTCCGGCGGCGGCCAGCATGCCGGCCCCCAGACATGTCGCCTCGGGTTCGGCGGCGATTTCAACAGGGCGTTCCAGCACGTCGGCGATGATCTGACACCAAAGCGGGCTGCGGGTGCCGCCGCCCATAAGGCGGAACTTCTCGGTTTTCGATCCCAAGACGTCCTCGGCCCCGAAAGTGCAGAGCCGTTGCTCCAGAGCCAGCCCTTCAAGAATGGCCCGGTACATGTGCGCCTTGCCGTGGCTCGGACTGAGGCCAAACAGGACACCGCGCGCGTTGCTGTCCCAATAGGGCGTCAGAACGCCGGTAAGATAAGGCAGCGCCAGAAGCCCCTCTGCCCCGGCGGGCAGGTCGCTCGCGGCCGCTTCGAGAATGCGCTCGGGCGTGACATCGAGGCCGAAGGGCTTCGATCCGATGTCCGAGAACCGCTCGCTGAACCACGTGACGTTATAGGTGCCGCCGCCGAAGAAGGTCTCGAGCAGGTAGGTACCCGGAACGCCGCCCGTCATGGTACGGAAAGTGCGGTCGGTGCGGTACTCCGCACTGAACGTGCCGGACACGATACCTGTGCCAAGGTTGAGATAAGCTTCGCCCGGTTTCGTGATGCCGACACCAAGGCCCGCCGCCTGTCCGTCGCCCAGCCCCGCGATCACGGGCAGACCCGGCGCGAGGCCCAGTGCGTCAGCTACGTCGCGGCGCACGCGCCCAAGCTCGGCCCCCGGCGCGTGAACGCTGGGAAAGCGCGTCGCGTCCAGACCGAGTTGTCCTATGAGCGCGTCATCGAGGGCAAAGCTTTCGAGGTCGAGGACACCCAGCGGATCAACGCTGCCCCACGAAGTCGCCCATTCACCGGTCAGGCGATTGACGAGATAGGCATGGACATCCGCGACACGCGCGGTGCTTTCGAGGATGCGCGGCTCGTTCCGCATGAGCCAGAGTAGCTTGTACCAGCTTGTGGCCGTGTTCGGCGGCTTGCCGGTCGTCTGATGGACCGCGTCGCTACCGAAATCCTCGACCTCTGCCGTCGCGCGCGTGTCGAGCCAGAGCATGGCAGGGCGCAGCGCGTGACCGGTCTCGTCGAGGCAGACGAAGGTTTCGCGCTGATGCGTGATGGAAATCGCCGCCAGCCGTGAAGTGTCGATCGGGTTGCACGCCTTGCCGATGGCGGTGACTGTCGCGGACCACCAATCGGTTGGGTCCTGTTCGCCCCATCCGGGGTGCGGCGCGGCGTGGCTGAAGCTGGCGCGCCCCGTGCTCACCGCCTGCCCAGTTATGTCCCAGACGACGACCTTCGCGGCGGTTGTCGAGCAATCTATGGCAAGGACGAGATCCCCCATTATTCCGTCCCTTCGGCCGCCTTGCAGGCCTCGTCGACGCGGGCAAGAACGCGGGCCACGCCTTCGTCATCCCACCATCCGGCAAGGGTCAGAAGGTCGGCCACCGTGAAGCGCTCGCGCATGTATTGGCAGTTGCCCACGACCCAGTGCAGACGCTCGGCCGATGGGGCCGGGTCGAGATCGGTGAAGCGCATGGGCGCGCCGGCACGGTAGAGATAGCTGGCGATCTGGTGTGAGCCGAAAACTAGCTGATCATGCTCGGCCTTGAGCGCGTCCCAATCGGCAAAGGCAGCTTCGATACGGGTGCGCTGGCCCAGCCAGAGGTTCAGCTTGCTCCGGTACCGGCCCCAGCATTCCGCTGCGATGCGCCCGGACGCGTCGAGCCAATCGAACCCGGCCTTGACCCCGTCCTCCAGCCAGTCGATGGCCGGGAACATCCGGTCCATGTCGAGCCCCTCTTGCTGGCGCCGCTCGCAGAAAACCTCCCAAGCGGCGGCGCGGATAACCGAGCCTACGCCGACCTGCGCGCCATGGAGGCCTGTGGGCTCGTGCAATTCACCGTTCACCATGTCGAACATGTGGCTGATCAGGTGCTCCATCCCCGAGAGCGACGCCGTGGTGCCGCCCACACCGGTCACGATACCACGCATCGCCAGCGCCGTGGCAAGGTTCGCGCAGGCTTGCGGGTCTCCGGTGCCGACGCCACCCGACCACTCTTCGACGCCTTCGCCACAGAGGCTGAGCATTTCCAGAAGGACTGGCGCATATTTCGGGTCCATGCCCATGCGTGAGGCGAGGTACCAGTCACCCGGCGCCGCGTACATCGACAGGAGCTCTCCAAAGCCCGACGCGTTCAGGTAATGCGGCGCCTCGGCGATCACGCGGGTGTCGGTCAGCACCGCCTCTGGCCAGCGGGACGGGAGAGTCGTCTTGACGCCGTTTTGCAGAACAACGGCGAAGTTGTCGGTGTAGCCGTCGACCGAAGCAGCGGTCTGCACCACCACATGCACCGGAACGCCCGCGCGCTCGGCCGCGATTTTGGCGACATCCGTAATGGTGCCGCCGCCGACCGAGACAATCACGTCAGCACCTTCCGAGGCGGCTGCCGCAGCGTCGAGGATACCCTCGTCCGCGTGCAGGATCGGGTGACCATCGTCGAGCGTGACGCGAGTGACGCTGTAGCGACCGCTCAGAAGCTCTTCGACCCGCTGTTTCAGATCGGCGCTTTCACGGCGGATGAGGACCGGATCGACGATCATCCGCACCTGCGTCTCTTGTCCCGCCACGCGACCGGCCAATGCGAGATGGCGGTCGATGACGTCGGTGAGCTGCGTGAGCACATCGTCGGAGATATGGACCTCGGCCATGCCAAGGCTGGTGAACTGGCCGTTGGGGTCATTATCGGCCAGGACCTGGCGGACGCGGGACAGGCGGGACAGGTCGCTCAGGGCAAGATCGAGGGGCATGGTGTTCTCCGGTTCAGACGGTGTTCGGACAACCGGTCACGGTTATCGCGCTTCCAGGCGGGATTTCAGATCTGCCAGGAAACCCGCTGCCCGGGCGCCGTCGACGGCTCTGTGGTCACTCGTCAATGTAAACTCTGCGATCGGACGCCACTCGGGCGCGCCGTCGTTCCAAACCTGGCGCATGGTCGTCCCGCCAACGGCAAGGATGGCGACCTGCGGAGGGTTGATGATGGCCGTGAACCGGGCCACGCCGAACATGCCCAGGTTCGAGACGGTGAACGTCCCGCCCATGACCTCGGCGATGCCGATCCTCCCGGTGCGGACCTTTTCCACAAGCGCCTTCCTGCGCTCGGCGATACCGGCGATGTCCAGCGCCTCGGCGCCGTGGATCACCGGAACTGTCAGTCCCTTTTCGGACGCGACGGCCAGCCCTAGGTTGACGGCATCGTATTCGACGACGCCGTCTTCCTGCCAATGGGCGTTCAGTGCGGGATGCGCTGCAAGGGTCGCTGCGCAATCGGCGAGGATGATGTCGGTCAGGGTCACGCCCGGCTGTTTCCGCGCCGACGCGTTGGTCATGTCGACCTCGACCGTCACCGGGAACATGGGCGCGGACCATGCGGCGTTCATCGCGCGCACCATAAGCTTTTCGGTCTTCCCCAGCCCGCGAATGCGGCCCTGGGGTTCGGCAATCATTGTGTCGCCCATTGTTCTCTCTCCCCGTCAGGCTGCTTGAGCTTCAGCGGCTTTGCCGGCACAGCCGTATTGCTGCATCTTCTGGATCGTCGCCTCGACCATGCGCGCACGGCCTTCGGCCATCGCATCCTCAAGCTGGCGATCGCCCTGTGCGAAGACGGCTTCCAGCCCGGCGCGGAAGGCGTGACGCAGGTCGGTATCGGCGTTAAACTTGTGGACGCCGGCGGCCTTCGCCTCCTGAATTTCGCGGTCGGTCAGACCAGATGCGCCGTGCAGGACCAGCGGGATGCCCGTCGCCGCCTTGATCTCGCGAATGCGCTGAATGTTGATCGGCTTTTCCGGCATGTCGGGGATGACGCCGTGCACGATGCCGACCGAGATCGCGAGGTAGTCGATGCCGGTCTCAGCCACGAAGCGGCGGGCCTCTTCGACATCCGTGTAGTAGGCTTCCCAATCGACGTTCTCACCCGCATCCGGGATCTTGCCAAGTTCGGCTTCGACCGGCACGCCAAAGGCGTGGGCGATCTCGACGACCTTGCGGGTGGTCTCGATGTTCTCCTCGAAGGGCAGATGCGCGCCGTCATACATGACCGAGGTGAAGCCCAGCTTGAGGGCCAGCATCACCTCGTCCCACGAACCGTGGTCCAGATGGATGACGTATTTCGCGTTCGACCGCTCGGCGATCCGGCGGGTCAGTTCATAGGCGCGCTCGACCCCCATATGCGGGATGATGGCGCGGCCAACCTGCATGAAGATGGGAGAATCCACACGTTCGGCGGCCCAGAGCAGCGCCTCGCAGGTTTCCTCGTTGTGCATGTTGTAGGCGCCCACGGCATAGCCACCGCGGCGGGCCTCTTCGATGATCTGGCGAGGATCGGATTGCAGGTTGATTTTCATTGTTTCGTCACTCCGGGTTGGTCGTCTGAGGTCATTGAGCCGCGACACTTGCCGCCGCCATGTGCTGGCGGGGGACGTCGAAGCGGCGGATGTAATTCGTGTAGTCCTGCGTTTCGCGACGGCGGCGGGCGTCGTCCCAGCCACGGCGTCTTGCGAGGATGTCGGCCGCACGCTCCAGCGCGTCGCGCCCGCAGGTGCCGTTCAGCCCAACCATCACGCGTCGGATCAGCGCGTCGGTCAGGGTGCGGCAGAATTCGTTCTCGAAGGTGAAAACCAACTCGGCACCGATCGCGCCGGTCTCGTCATCGAAGACCTCGAGAAGCGCGGGCGTCTCGGTGCCCAGCGCAAGGATGTCACCGGCGCGGGAGCCGTATATAGAAACCAGCCGGTCCACCGTTTCCCGCGACACGCTGGTCGTGTCGGCGAGACGCGCGGCATAAGCACCGGGGTCCGAGACGCGGGCGCCCGGGAACAGGATCTTGTGCGTGGTGCAGCGCGGCGCCTTGCGGCCGAGGCGCTGAAAGACCTCGTCCACCGTCTCTTCGGCGAGGCTGCGGTACGTGGTCAGCTTGCCGCCGATGATCGAAAGAAGCCCCCGGCATTCCGGCGCGTGATCGTGGATGACATGGCTGCGCGGCACCTTCCATTCCGACTGGTCCGGAATATAGGGAAGCGGGCGCACGCCGCTGTAGGTGTAGAGAATATCCGCTTCGGTCAGGTTGGCGGACGGGATCAGGCTGTTCACTTCGGAAAGGAGGTACCCGACTTCGGCCTCGTCTGCGCGGGCCAGATCGGGGTTTTCGTCGAATTTCTTGTCGGTCGTACCGATCAGGATCTTCTCACCCCACGGAATGACCAGAACCAGCCGCCCGTCGGTACGGGACTCGTAGTAGACTACGTCGGTCGGTGCGCCGGGGAACGGGTCTACGACCAGGTGGCTACCCTTGGCGCCCCCGATGTGACGCTTGCCGCCGGCGGTCTGCCCTTCGAGCACCTTGTCCACCCAGGGACCGGCCGCATTGACCGCAAGTGCTGTCTGAAGCGTGTGGCGCTCACCGGTCAGTTCGTCAGTATAGGTCACCCCGGTCAGGCGCTGACCGTCCTGGGTGAACCCATCGACGCGGCAATGGGTGAAGATGTGACATCCTTCGGCCGCCGCCTGAAGCGCAACCTCGGCACAAAGCCTTTCCGACCAGACGACCTGACCATCGTAGAAGATCGCCGCGCCGTCGAGGCCGTCATCGCTCATCTGAGGGAAGCGGCGCAGCGTCTCGGCCCGCGAGAGCACCTTGTGATTGGACGGCGACTTGTCGAAGGACAGGACATCATAGGCGATCATTGCCGCACGGATCGTCCAGTGAGACCGGCGGTTGTGCCGGTAAAACGGCATCATCAGCGGCACCGGCTTGACGATATGCGGGGCAAGACGGAACAGGATTTCCCGCTCGCGGAGCGACTCGCGCACAAGGCGGATATCGCCCTGCTCCAGATAACGCAGACCGCCGTGGATCAGGCGGCCAGACCAGCTTGACGTGCCGCTGCCGATGTCCTCTTTCTCGACCAGCGCCACGCGAAGACCGCGAAGTGCGGCATCGCGCGCAATGCCGAGACCGTTGATCCCCGCACCGATGACGACGAGGTCATAAACGGCACCCGCTTCAGGGCCTTTGGTCGGATGTTCCTTGGGTGCCGTCATGATGTGTCTCGTTCGGTTCGGAGGGGATCGCCCGGAGGTCAGTCGTCGGTTTCGATGTAGGCAAGAAGCGTGCGAACCTTGGCTTCCTCACCTTCCTGGACGAGGATCTCGCTCAGGATGCCGGTGGCCGGAGCTTCCAGCTCTTGCGTGGCCTTTTCGGCTTCGATTTCAGCGATGGGCTCGTCTTCCTCGACGCGGTCTCCGACCTTCTTCAGCCACTCCGTGACTGTGCCTTCGCTCATGCCCATGCCCCACTGGGGCAACAAAACTTCGACCTTCATCAGCTCGCTCTCCGGTTCACTTGGTTCAACTGGTCAGCGCAGACCGCTTCGATAGCGGCGACGATGCGCTCTTTGGTGGGGTAGATCTCGCGCTCCAGAACGGGGCTGAACGGGACCTGCATATCCAGCGCGCAGACGCGCTTGATCGGGGCGACAAGCGCGTGCTGCGCCTTGTCCGCCACGATGGCTGCGATCTCGGCCGCAGCACCACATGTGCGGTGTGCGGGCTCGGCGATCACGAGCCGTCCTGTCTTCAGGACCGAACGAACGATCGTGTCGGTGTCCATCGGTACGAGCGTCCGGGGGTCGATGACCTCACAGGAGACGCCGCGCGCCTCCATCTCGTCCGCCGCCTGCAGCGCGAGGGGCAGAGAGCCAGAAATACCGACGATGGTGATGTCGCTGCCTTCGCGGTGGGTGCGGGCGACGCCGAAGGGGATGTGATATTCCTCGTCCGGAACCTCTTCCTTCTGACCCCAGAGCGGTACGGCCTCGAATGTCAGGACCGGATCGTCACTGTCGATGGCCGAGCGGAGAAGCCCCTTGGCATCCGACGCTGTGGCCGGCGCCATGATCTTGAGGCCGGGAACGTTCATGAACATCGGGTACGGGCGATCCGAGTGGTGCGCACCGGTGTTGAGCCCGTAGAACATGGCCGAGCGAAACACGACCGGGATCGAGCTTTGGCCGCCGAACATGTAGCGGTTCTTGGCCGCCTGGTTCACGAACTGGTCCATCGCCATGTAGAGGAATGACGAGTAGGACAGGTCGACGATCGGACGAAGGCCGGTCATCGCCGCGCCGATGGCGGTGCCGACGATGGCTTCTTCCGAAATCGGCGTGTTGCGGATGCGGTTCTGGCCGAACTGCTCGACGAAATCGCCCTTCTCGGCCCGCTGCTTGCCACCGCCGGTAGTGCCGTAGACGTTCGCCTCGACATCCTCGCCGATGATGATCACCCGCTCGTCGGCGGACATCGCTTCCTGTTGCGCGGCACCGATGGCGCCGATGTAGGTCATGACACTCACAGGACATTCTCCAGTTTGTAGTCGTCGGTGTAGAGATGCTCGAAGGCGACCGAGACATCGGGGTCCGGGCTTTCCAGCGCGAAGGTGGCGCAGTCCTCGACCTCCTGCTCGATCTCGGCGTCGATGGCGTCCATCTCGTCCGCCGTCGCAATGCCCTTTTCGATCAGAAGATCGCGGAACAGGATGATCGGATCGCGGGACGTCCAGAGCGCCTTTTCCTCGGCGTTCCGGTAGTCGACGTTGATACGCAGACCTTCGGAGTGTTCGCGGAAGCGGTAGGTCATCACCTCGACCAGCGAGGGGCCTTCGCCACGGCGCGCGCGGTCGGCGGCTTCGCGAACAGCGTTGTAGACCGCGATAACGTCCTGACCGTTCTCGACCCGCACGCCCGGCATTCCAAAGCCCGACGCGCGATCAACGATCCGACCGCCGGTCACCGTGTGGGACGGCGTAGAGAGCGCGTAGAAGTTGTTCTCGCAAAGGAAGATGACCGGCAGCTTGTAGGCCGAGGCCAGGTTCATCGATTCATAGAGAACGCCCTGGTTCGCGGTGCCGTCACCGAAGAATGTGATCGCCACCCGCTTCTCACCCAGCACCTGAGCCGAGAGGCTGGCGCCGACCGCAATCGGAATGGAAGAGCCGGTGATGCCGGATTCGCCAAGACTGCCGACTTCGTAATCGGCCAGGTGCAGCGATCCGCCCTTGCCTTTACACACGCCGGTCGCCTTGCCCACGAGCTCGGCCATCAGCGGACCAAGCGGCGAGCCCATGCCAATCGGGTGGCCGTGGCTGCGGTGGTTGCCGGTCATGTGGTCGCCCTTGGCGAGCGCCATGCAGGCACCCACGACCTGGGCTTCCTGACCGATGCTGGTGTGAACCGTTCCGGGGATATAGCCGCGCTTGACCATCTTCGAGGCACGCTCGTCGAACAGCCGGATGCGCAACATTCTACGCTGCATTTCCAGAAGCTCGTCTTTCGGGAGGCTAAGGCCATCTATCATTGTCTTGGCACCATTTGGATCATTTGTTCAACTTGCGTACATTTGTATCTTTCGCGCTTTCAAAAAGCAAGTGAGATTTCTTCTGCGGCGCAGAGGCGCGAAATTCTTCGTGTTTTTTGTAAAAATTGCTGCTGTTCCGGCGCGGACGAAAAGCGCCCCCTCGCTATCGCAGCGGAAAGATTATGCGTGAGATTCGGACTGCGGACTGGACTAGTCGGCAGTTATGAGCCAGTTTTTCGACTAACGAACAGATGTGGCAGAGACCGGATATGAAAGACCTGGGAAAGAATTCGAGCGACGCGGCACGGGCGGCATGGCTCTATTTCATCGAAGAGATGACGCAGAGCGAAATCGCCGACAAGCTGGGCGTCAGCCGGAGCACGGTCATCCGCCTTCTGCAACGCGCGCGTCAAAGCGGCCTTGTCACGATATCTCTCAGTGTTTCCATGGAGACATTCGAACTAGAACGCGATCTCGAACGTGTTTTCGGCTTGAAGAAGGCCCGCATCGTCCCAGAGGCGGATGACGATGACACGCAGCGCCGCTGGCTGGGCCAGATCGCGGCGGAGACGCTGCAGGAAATGGCACGCAAGAATTCGACGATGGCGATCAGCTGGGGGCGCACGCTCCGCGCCATGGCCGATTCGCTAACGGGTGAAGTGTCCGTGCCGGGCATGCGGACTGTCGCCCTACTGGGTGGACTACACAATGCCGACCGGGGCACGAACCCGTTTGAGGTGGCCGAGCTGGTCGGCACCTTCTTCGATGCCCCTGCCCGCGCCCTCTACGCGCCGGTCTATGTCAGGAACGCCGCAACCGCCTCCGGTCTCACCGCCGATCCGGGCCTTGCCGAAGCACTCGACATGGCGCGGCGCGCATCGCTGGTCGTCTTCAGCGTTGGCACACTCAGCGATGACGCGACCATGCTGAAACTCGGCTACGTCAATCCGACGGAAAAAGCATTCCTTGAAAGCAAGGGGGCCGTTGCGGACATCGCCTGCCGCTGGATCGACCGGGAGGGCAAGCCGGTAGAACTGCCGCAGACCATCCACCCTATCGGAATCACCCTGACCGATCTCAGGAACATCCCCGAACGGCTTCTCGTTGCGGGTGGCGCGAACAAGGCCGAGGCCATCCACGCCAGCCTTCGTGGCAACTATGCCACGCACTTCATCACTGACGAGGCAGTGGCGAAGGCTCTTCTGGCTGCGGAAAAAGTTGCCGCCGAATAGACTGGAACACTTGCGCACAGCCTGAGCATATGCTTCAATTCTCCGGAGGAGCGCGGCTGCATGGCCGCGCACGCATTCGGCTGATGGAACGAGCGCATGATACTC
Organism: Kangsaoukella pontilimi; assembly: GCF_009830125.1. Lineage (GTDB taxonomy): Bacteria > Pseudomonadota > Alphaproteobacteria > Rhodobacterales > Rhodobacteraceae > Kangsaoukella > Kangsaoukella pontilimi. The sequence continues at coordinate 37,793 of NZ_WUPT01000006.1, forward strand.
GGGATAGATCTTGGCACCTCGATGGTGAAAGCCGCGATGTTCTCGCGGGACGGCGAATGCATCGGCGTCGCCTCCCGTAAAAGCTCGCCCACGGCGCTTGGTGGCGGCCGGATCGAGCAGGACTTCGAAGAGATCGTTACCGCGGTGAGCGAGGTCGTGCGGGAGGTCTGCGCCGACTGCGAGCCGCCCGAGGCGATCGGGATCACGGGTCAGAGCGACGGGCTGTGGCTGCTCGACGAGACCGGCCATGGCGTGCGCCCTGCTGTCTCGTGGCTGGACGACCGTGGCAACCCGTACTTGCAGCGCTGGATCGACGACGGCACCTTCAGGGCTGTCTTCCGCCGGAACGCCAACGCCATCTTCCCCGGTAGTCACGCGCCGCTCATGGCCGCGCTCAAGGACGGCGACCCTGAGGCGTTGATGGCTTCGCATACCGCCAGTTATCTCAAGGACGGTATCCTGCAGCGCCTGACCGGCGCACGCGTCACAGACGCCTCGGACGCATCGCTCCCTTTCCTCGATATCGTCAAGCGCGACTACGACCCCGAGATCCTGAAGATGCTCGGTCTGAGCGATCTTCGGCGACTACTCTCGCCCGTGATGCCCGCCCCTGGTCAGGCCTTCAGTCTGAACGCCGAAGGTGCGCGGCTGACCGGTCTCCCCGAAGGCATCCCCGTTCATGCCGGGCCGTTCGACCTTGTCGCCTGCGCCATGGGTGCAGGCGTCCGCAAGGTGGGTGATGGTCTGATCATCATCGGCACGACCTTGGCCTGCGAGGTCATGGTCGACCGGGTGGACACCCAATCCGACCCGGTCGGCATGACGCTCTGCATGCCCGAAGAAGGTCGCTGGATTCGCGCCATGCCCGCCACTGTGGGCACCGCGACGCTCGACTGGGTTCTCGATCTGGTGGGGGCGACCCATGCGGATGTGGAAACGCTTCTGGCCCAAAGCCGGCCCGGCGCGAACGGTGTCACCGCCCTGCCCTTCTTCTCGGCCACCGGCGAACGTGCGCCCTTCGTCGACGTGAAGGCGCGCGGGCAGCTCTGCGGCCTGAACACCGCAACGACGAGGGCGGACCTCGTCATGGGAGTCTGCGAGTCCGTCGCCTACGCCGCGCGCCATTGTATCGAGGCTGCTGGCCTGACTGGCCGCGTTCTGGTCTGCGGCGGCGGCGCCAACTCGCAGACGTGGAGCCAGATGGTGGCAGATGTTCTGCAGCGCCCTCTCTACATCGCCCCCCGCCCCGAGGTTGGCGCGCGCGGAGCGGCAATTGCCGCGATGAACGTCGCGGGGATTTCCTACGACGCCGACGCCTGGGCAGAGCCCGAGGGCGTCATCGAACCGAGGCGCGAGACCGCAGCCCGCTATGAGGCTGGTTTCGCCCAGTATCTGGATACGGTCGAAGCCGCGCGCGGCCTCTGGAATCGGCCCGCCGTGAAAGAGCAAGGACTGCTATGCCCCGCGATCTGAACAACCCGACCGAGCGCCACCCGGAAAAGGCCCGGCGCGTCGAGACACCCCGCCTGCCGAAGCCCGACTGGATTCGGGTCAAGGCGCGGGCGGGTGAAGGCTACAAGACCACGCAGGCCATCGTGCGCGAGCACAACCTGACGACCGTCTGCGAAGAGGCTGGCTGCCCGAACCTGGGCGAATGCTGGAACCAGGGTCACGCGACCATGATGATCATGGGCGAGATCTGCACGCGCGGCTGCACCTTCTGCAATGTGGCGACCGGGCGGCCCGACGCTCTGGACGTCTTCGAGCCGGGGCGCGTTGCCGATGCGGTCGCAAAGCTGGGCCTTAACCACGTGGTCATAACCTCGGTCGACCGTGATGATCTTTCCGACGGCGGTGCGGCGCATTTCGCGCAGACGATCCGCGCGATCCGTCATCGCGCACCGGCGACGACGATCGAAATCCTGACGCCCGACTTCCTGAAATGCGCCCCCGACGCGCTGGAAACCGTGGTCGCGGCGAAACCGGACGTCTTCAACCACAACCTTGAGACGGTGCCCCGCCTCTACCCCGAGGTCCGGCCCGGCGCGCGCTATTTCCACAGCCTCCGTCTGTTGCAGCGGGTGAAAGAGCTCGACCCGTCGATCTTCACGAAATCCGGCATCATGGTCGGCCTCGGCGAGGATGGAGGCGAAGTTCGGCAGGTCATGGACGACATGCGGGCTGCGAACGTGGATTTCCTGACCATCGGTCAGTATCTGCAACCGACGCGCAAGCACCATGCCGTCGAGCGCTTTGTCACTCCGGAAGAATTCGCAGGCTATGAGAAAGCCGCCTATGGCAAGGGCTTCCTGATGGTTTCGGCCACGCCGCTCACGCGTTCCAGCCACCACGCAGGCGCCGATTTCGAGCGGCTGAAAGCCGCGCGAGAGGCCCGCGTCGCCCGCGCCTGACATCCAATCTCAAGGAACAGTACCATGGCAGTCGCGCCTCGTTTCGCCTTTCTCAAGGCCCGCTGGCACGCGGATATCGTGGACCAAGCCCATAGTGGCTTTCTCAAGCGAATGGGCGAGCTTGCCCCCGATGCAGAGGTCGAGGCGTTCGAAGTTCCCGGCGCGTTCGAGTTGCCGCTGCTGGCCCAACGGCTCGCCGGGACCGGACGCTATGATGCGATTGCGGCCGCCGCTTTCGTGGTGGACGGCGGGATCTATCGGCACGAATTCGTGGCGCAAGCCGTGGTCTCGGGTCTGATGGAGGTCCAGCTGAAGACCGATGTGCCGGTCCTCTCGGTCTCGCTCACACCGCACCATTTTCAGCCGACGGAAGAGCACGAAGCGTTCTTTGCGGATCACTTCATCCTGAAAGGGCGCGAGGCGGCGGATGCCGCCTTTGCCATCGTTTCTCAGGCTGCTGTCCTCTGACACCCTTCCAAACGCGCAAACGAAAACGGCGCCCACGAGGGCGCCGTTTCGTTTCGTCTGGCCGCAGGCTTACTTGATAACCAGCCCGCGGGTTCGCGTCGTCGTCAGCGTGACCACCGCGATGATAAAGATGCCGTAGACAAGGCTCTGCGCGGCCGCGTTGAAGCCGATGGCCTGGATCGCGATGGGCACGAAGGCCACGGTCAGCGCGCCGAAGACCACGTTCAGCGGGTTGGTCAGGCCGCCCGAAATCGAGGTGCCACCCACCAGCGCCGCCGCGATACCTGGCAGCAGAAGCGCGCTGCCCAGACCGCTGGCCGAGGCCGAACCGGCCTGCGCCACGATGGCGATACCGGCAAGACCACCGGTGAAGCCCGAAATCGCGAAGGCGATGACCTTGACCCATTTCGTCGGTATGGCGGACAGGATGGCGCCTGACTCGTTCTTGCCGACGGCGGTCATGTTCTGCCCGACCCGCGTCAGGCGCAAAAGCACCCAATACGCCACGGCCACGACCACGCCCATCCAGAAGGTGAGCGGGATGTAGAACAGCTTGGCGCTGTAGAGCGTTGTCACCAGTTCGCGGTTCTCGGAGAGATAAATCGTCTCGGACCCGCTGACGACAAGGGCCGTCGTCTGGAGAATACCAAGCGTGCCGAGTGTCAGGGCGAAGGACGGCACGTGGGTATAAGCGAGGATCAGACCGTTGATCGCACCGATCACGGTCAGAAGCGCAAGAACCGCGATCATCGCCCCGACTCCGAATGCGGGGATCGTCATCGCCAGAAGGATTGCCCCCACAAGGCTGATGGCCGCATTCGAAAGGTCGATCGAACCGATGTTCAGGACCATCGACTGGCCAAGCGCTACCAGAAGGATCGGCGCGGCCGATGCGGTTGCAATGGAGATGCCGAGCGGGCCCAGATAGTTCGAGTTGAACACGCCTACCACAAGGAGCATCGCGAAGAAGACCAGCGGCGGCGCCACCGTATGCCAGGCGGAGAATTCCCGCAGCTTGGTGAGAAAGGCCATGTCACCCCCAGACGCTTTCTTGGCGGTGAATGCTGAAGACTGTGCTGTGTTCTCGGTCATACCATTTCCGCCACGATTTCTTTGATTGCCAGGTCGCTCGCCACGCTCAGATCATGGCGCGCCGACAGTTGGCCGTCGCGCAGGACGATGATCTCGTCCGCCATTTCCAGAGCTTCCTCGATGGTGTCGGGGATCAGGATCACGGCGGTGCCGTGGTCGCATGCTTTGCGGATCTCGGCGTTCACCGCCTGAGACACACCGACATCCAGCCCGCGCAGCGGGTGGTCGAGCATCAGGACCTTGAGGTCCGACGAATTGAGCCATTTCGCCAGAACAACCTTTTGCTGGTTGCCTCCGGAGAACTGGTCGAGGGGTTGCTTGATATTGTTGGGATTCACGTCGAGACGGTCGAACCAGCTTTGCGCGGTTTCGGCCATCTTTCCCGGACGCAGTATCTGCCCCCGCGCGGCTTCGCCCGGATGGACAAGAGCGATGTTCCGCGTGCCGGAATAGCCGCCGATCATGCCCTCGACCTTCCGTTCGGCGGGTACATAGGCCAGACCCGCGGCGACCGCCTTGCGGATCGACCAGTTGTGGACCGGCTTTCCGGCCACTTCGATCGTGCCGCCGTCGAATTCCTCGGCTCCGAAGAGCGCCCGCATGATGCGTCCGCGACCCGAGCCGTTCGTGCCGACAAGCGCGGTGATCCGTCCAGGATAGGCCGCGAAAGAGATGTCCCTGAACTTGCCCTTCATGGTCAGGCCCTGCACCTCGATCGCCGGTTTCAGCTCGATGGGCCGGGACGATCGCGCGTGCGTCGACACCGTGGGAGCATCGTCGACCATCGCCTTGAAAAGTTCGTCCTTGGTGACGCCTTCGGTGCTGCGGTCGCTGGTCAGGACACCGTGGCGCATGACCAGAACGCGGTCGCAGATACGCAGGACTTCGTCCAGACGGTGCGAAACGAAGATGACGCTCGCGAATTTCTTGAGCTTCAGGATCTCGCGCTCGAGCACCTCGACTTCGGCCTGTTCCAGAACGGCGGTCGGTTCGTCGAGAATGATCAGCGGCGTGCCGTCGCCGCCCGGCTCGACACAGACGGCGCGGGCGATCTCGACCATCTGGCGGTCGACGAAGGACAGATCGCCGACGCGGGCCTTCGGATCCAGGTTGACGCCAATCTTCTTCAGGACGGCGGCAGCATCGGCATTGATACGCTTCCAGTTCTGGAAGCCGAACCGTTCAAGGCCCATGCGCGACTGGTTCTGCTGCTCGATGTTTTCCGCAACCGAGAGGTTGGTGAAGAGCGACTGTTCCTGATGGACGACGCCGACACCGGCCTTGAACGCGTCGTTGGGGCTGCGGAAATTGGCGACCTTGCCGTTGATCTCCATCGTGCCTTCGTCGGGGCGTTCGATGCCAGCGAGGATCTTCAGGAGCGTGGACTTGCCCGCGCCATTCTCGCCGGTGAGGCCGATCACCTCACCCCGGTCGATCTGGAGAGAGACATTGTTGACCGCTTTCACCTTGCCGAAGGACCGGCTGATGCGCGTCAGTTTCAGGACGGGGGGATATGCTTGAGTCATTTCGCCACCTTCAGTCGGCCGCGCTGCGGCCATGCAACCGCGATCACCGCGATGAGAAGGATCATCCCGAAGACGCCGGACTGGTAGTCGGGGTCGACACCGGCCAGAACGAGACCGTTGTTAAGGATGATCAGAAGAAAGACACCGATGGCCGAGCGGATCACACCGCCTTCACCACCGCTGAGGGCCGTGCCGCCGATCACGGCAGCCGGGATAACAACAAAGAGCTGACCGAAGCCGATATCAGGCGAGCCGGAGCCAAGCTGCATCGTCGCGAGGATACCTGCGAGACCGCAAAGGGTGCCGGCAATCGCGAACGCGGCGATCTTGTAGCGGTCGACGGGCATGCCGTTGCTGCGCGCAATCGGTTCGTTGTTGCCGATGGCCATCAGGCCGCGGCCGAACTTCGTGTAATGCGAGACGAAGACACCTGCGGCCAAGATCACGGCGGCCAGCCAGAAGCAGTTCGGCAGACCGAGCGTGAGCTGCGTGGGCCAGCGTGCCAGCGCCTCGCTCGTCAGACTGGGCAGAAGGGCGTTGCCGTAGAGCAGGATGGCGATACCAAGGCCGACATACCACGTGCCGAGCGACACCACGAAGGACGGCACCTTGAGCTTGGCATAGATCGCACCGGTGATGAGGCCGAGCACAAGACCAAGGCCGAGGGCCACGAACCACGCCCAGACACCGATATCGCCTTCAAGGCGCGTGTTGGGCGAGAGCAGGATCCAGGCCATTCCGGCGGCGCCCATGACGCCTTCGACGGAAAGGTCGATCGATCCCATCTGAATAACAAGCGATGTGCCGACCACGATGATCAGGGGCACGGACACCTGAAACAGGACGTTCTGCAGGTTCTCAACGCTCGCGAAGCGCGGGTTGAGAAGCGAAAAGAGGACAATGAGGACGACCAGCGCCGCGAGGATACCGGTCGGGCCGCTCAGGTTTTTGATGGACAGGTTTCGCATTGGACTGGTCTCTTTTTGGAAATCTGGCGCGGCGACCGTCGCCAGTGGGGTCTTGTACCCCGGCCGGGAGGGAGGGACCCGGCCGGGGCTTTGACAGTCGTGGCTTAGCTCTCGGGCAGAACTTCGACGCCACCACCGATCAGCGGAACCGGCTCGGTATCCCAGGGACCGGTTTCGATCAGACGCTCAACGAAAGCATCGGGCGCGCCCGGCTCGTCGTACTGGAGGTACTGCTCGTAGTTGGCAGGCGTAACGCAGCTCAGCTTGAAGAAGCTCTCACGCTTGTTGTCTTCCAGCTCGCTCGGGACGATCTGGCCCGACGCGGCAAGGTAGGCCGTGTAGAGACCGATGGCCGAGGCCATGTAGCCGCGATGGAAGGTCTCGCCCACGATCGCGTTGTCGCCGCGACCCGAGATGATGTCTTCCAGCGTCTTCGGATACAGACCGTCCGACGAGAACTTGACCTTGTCCAGCATGCCGGCGTTCTCGAAGGACTGCATGGCACCGATCTGCATGCCGTCATCCGCGCTCCATACGCCATTGATCTGGTCGCCGTACTTGACGATCAGGTCCTTCGCGTTCCGGGCACCAAGCTGCGGGTCCCAGTTCGACGGACGCTCTTCGAGGATCGTGATTTCCGGATAGTTCTCGTTGATCTCGGCCTTGAAACCGGCAACGCGGGTCTTGGACGTGGTCGAGTCCTGAACGCCGGGCAGCAGGATCACGTTGCCTTTGCCGCCAAGGGCATCGGCGAGAGCCTGGGCGCCGCAGCGGCCGGAGTCGACGCCGGTGTGCTTCTGGAAGGCCACGAAGTTGTCACCGATATGCTGCGGTTTGAACTCGTCGGGCTTGTTCCACCAGATGGTGACATAGCCGCCGGCCTGCTTGACCGCATCGACGATCGGAGGCGCGTCCGAGCTGGCGACCGTGTTGACGAACATGATCGGCTTCTTGCCGCTGGCGAGAATGGCGAGGATGCTCGAGATCGACGTCTGCGACGAGTTGTTCGAGTTCACGATCTCAAGGTCGATACCGGTGGCGCGCGCCATGGCTTCGGCACCTTCGATGTTCGAGATCATGTACGGGTTGGTCGTGTTGATGACCGACGCCACGATCACCCACTCATCGGGGTTGAACCCCTCGGGATGCTCGATCTTGGCCTGGGCCATGGCGTCGTTGGCACCGAGGCCAGCGATCATGGCGGCCGCGACGATGGCGGTGAACGTGCGGCGGGTCGTCCCACCGATCTTCGACAAGCTCTTCATGATATCCTCCTGTTGGAACTTGTTGGTATTGAGGTCAGCGCAGGCCTTTGAAGAAGGTGCGCACGTCGTCGACAAAAAGGTCGGGGACTTCGAGCGGGGCGAAGTGGCCGCCGTCGTTGTGAACCCGGTACTGTTGAAGGTTGAAGTACTTCTTCGTCCAGGTGAGCGGGGGCTTGTAGATCTCGCCCGGGAAGATCGACACGGCGGTCGGCACGCCCACGACCGGGAAGCGGTTGTGGCTGGGCTTCCACGGATTGCCGCGGCATTCCCAGTAGTACCGGCACGAGGTGCCGCCGGTGTTGGTCAGGTAATAAACCGCCGCCGTGGTGATCAGGTCTTCTTTCGGCCAGACCTTCTCAAAGGCTTCGGTGCCCTCGCCGCGCTCGGCAAGGCCCCAGAAATAGCGCTTCTCGGTGATCCAGGCGAGCTGACCGGCGGGGCTGTCGGCCACGAGGGCGCCAAGCGTCTGCGGTTTCGTCAGCTGGATTTCACCGTAGCCGCTTTCGTTCTGGACGAAGTTCTTGCCGCGCTCGAACCAGCCTGCCTCTTCGGCGGTGTATTCGGTGGCCGCCGGCAAGCCGAGGATCGGGTCGTATTCGATGCCTTCGGGCTGGTCCGGATGCTCGGGCAGGTAGTGGCTCATCTGGGCCGGGAAGTGGGTGTAAACCCCGATCACATCTTTCTCGTACTTGTGACCGTGCTGCTGCGCGACGAGTGCGCCCCAGTCGCCGCCGGCGGTGGCGTATCTCTCGTAGCCGAGGACCTCGGTCATCAGCTTGTTTTCCAGATCGGCGGTCTTGTGGAAGTTCCAGCCGGTCGTGCGCAGCGGCGACGAAAAGCCGTAGCCGGGAAGCGAGATCAGAACGACATCGAAGCTGTCTTCGGCATTGCCGCCATAAGCTTCGGGGTCGGTCAGCGGGCCGATCACCTTGCGAAGGTCCCAGAAAGTCCAGGGCCAGCCGTGGTGGATCAGAAGCGGCATCGGGTTCTTACCCTTGCCCTTCACATGGATGTAGTGAAGCGGCACATCCATCAGGTCGATCTTGAAATGCGGCAGCTCGTTCATGCGCCGCTCGACATCGCGCCAGTCGTACTCGTTGATCCAGTAATCGATCAGCGTGCGGTGATAGGCTGTGTTGTAGCCGTATTTCCAATCGTCATTGGCGAAGTCGTCCATGAAGCGGGTCCGCTTGAGGCGGGACATCATGTCGTTCAGATCTTCGTCCGGGATGTGGATCTCGAATTTGGTCGGGGACTGATCGAGGGCCATGTCTGTTTCCTCCCTGTGGGTCTCGTGGCCGCCCTCCCCGGGCGGCTGCAAAGTGTCGTCAGTGATCGAGATGGCGCATGACGTCCTTGATCAGCGGCCAGACGCGGGCTGCCGATGTGTGGTCCATGCTCTCTTTCGGCGAATGCAGGTCGTAGAGGTTCGTGCCGATCCCGATGGTGTCCAGACCGTCGATCCGCTGCGTGAACATGCCGAGTTCGAGGCTGCAGACCGAGACCAGCACATCGGGCTTCTGACCCATCGTGCGCTCGTAGCAGTCCTTCGCGATCTCCAGCATCCGCGAATGCGGGTTCCACGGAAATTCGGGCGCATCCAGGCCGATTTGCTTGGCGCGCACGCCGTCGCCAGCCAGATCCGCGAGCAGCATGAGCTGATCCAGAACCATGTGCTTGCGCGAGGTCACGGCGCTGGTGATCGTGCTGGTGATCTCGACACGGTCGCCCGCCGTAATCATCAGGCCGATGTTGTTCGACGTCTCCCAGTTGCCCTTCACTTCCAGGTTCTGGTTCGTGATGCCGTTCGGCAGAAGCGCGATGACCTGCACCAGGCGCGCAGCGGCGGCAGGCGACATGACCTTTTCGACGGACTTGTCACTTTGGGCGACCGTGATCCGCATGTCGGGATCGGCAAGGCGGAACTCGGACTTGATGTCGGCGGCAAGAGCTTCCACGGCGGCGGTGATCGCGCCGACCTCGTCCGACTTGACCCAGAGCAGCGCTTCGCTTTCGGCGGGAATGACGTTGTTCTGGACACCACCCGAGACGCGCGCGACCTGAACGTCGCCCGCCTTCATCGCAGCGCGAAGGAGACGGCCCAAAAGCACGATCGAGTTGCCGCGCTCGAAGTGAATGTCGAATTCGCAGTGGCCGCCCAGAAGGCCGCGAATGTCAATTACCAGGGCGGTGCGCCCGGCCTCGGCATCGGACCATTCCGTGTCGACGTCGATCCGGCAGGTCACGTCACCCGAGCAACCGGCAAGGAGCTGCTTCTCCTCGATCCAGTTAAAGTCGATCATCCGCTTGCCGGAAAGCTTGGTCAGATCGACATTGTCGCCACCGACCTTGCCCATCTCTTCCATGACGGTCATCACGCATTCCAGCGGCGGATGCGGGATGTCCGACGAGTCGAGCAGCGCAAGCATGTAGGAAATGCCCAGACCGTTGTCTGCGCCAAGCGTCGTGCCTTCGGCGCGGATACGATCGCCATCGACCTTGAGCGTCACGCCCTGAGTCGCGAAGTCGTGCGTCACGCCCTCGTCCAGCTTGCAAACCATGTCGATATGGCCATGCAGGATGACGGTCGGCGCCTTTTCATAGCCGGACGTGCCGGGCTTTTTGACGATGATGTTGTCGAGATCGTCGCGGTGGTACTCGAGACCACGCTCTTCGGCGAAGGCGGCGATGTAGTCGGTCGCATCCTTCTCGTGCTGCGAGCAGCGATGCTTGCCGCTCAGCTCTTCGAAGAACCGCATGACTTCGCGGGGTTCGATGTTCTCAAGCACAGCCATGTCTTCGTCTTCCTCCTTGTCGGCCCGATTGAGCGCCGCGTTTTCCACGGGCCCCGATGGCGATGTTCCCGCGCCAGCTTCCGGAAGGTCGAGCGCCGCTCCTCCTGCGGCATCTTCAGCTTCGCCTTCCCTTTGTGGCGCTATTGTTCGTCTTGCGGTCATTTGTATCATTTTTTCCGTTTCTGACAATCCCAAATCTTTCGACATCGTATTTTCTGTTACTTTTCACTGTTTTTATTTCGATTTCTTGCGCGCCAGGCGACCACCTCGAGACCGGCGACGCTCGCAACACAGAGAAATCTCCTCACATTGCGCCATTTGTTCAAAGCCTGGATAGGCCAGTATTCGAAGCGATTCTCCTCCACCCTCAACTACCTTCGATCCCAATGACGGCCACTGAGTTGCCCCCCTCCGGTGACGACACACGGCACTTCGGAGCATGGACGCAGTGACGCGACTCGCCCCTGTGTTCCGCATGTCGAATTTCGTATTTCGTATACGAAATATTTAGGCTAGTCTACCCAAGAGGCTGGACCTAGGGTCGGCCCACAAGAAAAGGAGGCACGATGCAGTCGATCAAACCCAAGAAGTCGCTGGTTGATGAGACGTACGAAATTCTCGTAGAAGCCATTTGCCTTCGAGAGTTCGAACCCGGCGAGCGCCTGAATCAGGACGAGATCGCCGCACGGCTAAACATCTCGCGTCAGCCGGTGAACAGCGCCATCGCGATTCTCAAGGCCGACAACCTTGTCGAAGATACGGGTCGCCGCGGCGTCATTGTCGCTCCGATCGACCCGGACATGTCGTCGTCCATCTACGAATACCGGATGGTGATCGAGCCGATGGCTGTTGAGCTAGCCGCCCGGCACCTGCCACAGACAGCGCGAAGCGAAGCCGACGCCATACTTAAAGAGGGCCGTGAGGCCGTCGAGCGAGCCGACATGCGTGCGCTCCTACAATCCGACCGCTGTTTCCACGAAATGATCTACGGCTGGAGCCGCAACCTTGTCATCCAGAAGTCGATGCAGGTGACATGGAATCACCTGCGGCGGGATATGGCCGAGGTTCTGCGTGATCCTTCACGCTCCGCGCCGATATGGGACGAACATGCCGAAATAGTCGACGCGCTCCTGTCCGGCGACACGACCGGCGCGGCAGACCTGATGCGCGACCATCTGCGGAACGCGCATGAGCGCAATTCAAGACCGGGCGACGGGTCATCGACAGGATGAGGGTTTCATCCAGTCGCCTCCGGCCCCGACGCATCGCGAGGCTCCTGCTGCGCCCCCTCCCGGTTTATTGACGCGGGCGCTCTCGTGGGTTGGAACTGAACACCCATAAACTTGGCCGATGATACACAACCGAGGCGTCGAGCAGGCGCGCGGGACTGTCCGACACTCATCCATGGCGACGGGCGAAACGGGTAAAAGGATTTCGGGAAGCTTGGCCTGGCTGTGCACGCAGTCTCGAGCGATCCAGTCTCGGCCAGAAATTCCCTGTTAACAGGGAAACTGCAGGGAAAACTGGCGGATTCAGTTTGATTACGCCTGCGCTCCCCCCAAAATACCGAAGATAAGCAGATGGTTATGGGTGATTTCCCTAAGACAAAGAACAGGGATTTTATTGAGCTCGAACAGCGAACTCTTAGCTGCGAACAGGGAGTAACCTTCGCGTTCGGGAAAAGGGCGGAAGTACTTCGACAGGCTTTCCCAATAGGAGTCCACCTAAGTAGGTGACGCTAAAATCTGACTGATGCTAGAGTTCAATTATAGGTCATCCAATCAAAGGATGTCTTATCAATCGACCTCCCCTTGGTCAGACCCTCGACCCTTTCCACGATCGACGCCGCGTCAATGCCATGGCGATGGTAGAGATCGCCGATCGTGCCGGTCTCTCCAAAATGTTCGACCCCAAGGGGAACGGTCCTGTGTCCCGCGACCGAGCCCAGCCAGGCCAGCGTCGCCGGATGCCCGTCGATGACCGTCACAAGGGTGCAATGGTCCGGCAAGTCCTTCATCAGTCGTTCGACATGCCCCTCGGCGCCGCTCTGCCCTCGGGACCTGGCCCGTTGCGCAGCCGTCCAGCCGGCATTCAGACGGTCCGAGGATGTCACGGCCAGCACACCGACATCCCGCCGGGCCTCGGCGATGGCGCCCGCGGCCTCGATCGCCTTAGGGGCGACAGCGCCCTGATAGGCGATCACGACCTCGCAATTCGGACCGGGCTTCCGCAACCAGTAGGCGCCGTCAATCGCCCCCTGCCTAAAGGCATCGTCGCCGCGTTTGCCCGGCTGCTCGATCGGGTTGGTGGTCAGTCGCAGGTAAACCGC
>NZ_WUPT01000007.1 GCF_009830125.1 Kangsaoukella pontilimi
CCCCCGACCGATCCCGGCCCCGTGAAGCGCCCCCCGAACCTCACCCCCCAGAGCCCGAAGCCCCCCATAGCTCAACCACTCCCGCCCAGGCGCCCCAAACGCAGGGGAAGTGTCGGGGTGGCCATCGATGAGAGACGTGAATGTATTGGACATGTTTCCTCCAACGGTGTCGTGAGCATCGACCCTCTGGGCCAGAGTCGGACCCTGCCCTGTCGAATGCAAGGCGGCACGGGGAAGAATAGTGCGGGCTAGCTCAAAGGCACTGAATTTGGTGGCGTTCGAAGCGCGGAGACGTCAGGCCGCCCCTTGCCCCGCATAGGCAAACCGCGTGAAACGCGCCTCTCGTCCTGCCCCGCTGGTATCGAAACAGACCATTCCGACAAAGGCACCCGTGAAGGACTGATGTTCGCCCGGCGCGCCCTCGTCCGAGATCGGTGAGGCATCGAGCGGCGCGCCCAGTGGCTGCCACGCGCTGTCGTTCTGTCGATAGAGGAATGTCTGCGTGAGACCGTCCACCTCGACCGCGATCTGCACCGGCCCTTCGGCCAGCTTGGCCCGCGGCCCAAGCGGTTTGAGCGCGCCGCCCGGATAGCTGTCGTGACACGAGAGCACCTGAAGCACGCGCACACCGGCGCCATCATCGGTCACGAAAGCGGCGTGGAACTTGTAGCGGTTGTAATAGGTAATCAGCCCGGCAGCCTGCTGGTAATGCTCGGGCGCGAAATCGAGGGTCGTCTCGGCGCGGTAGGCGTGGTGTTCCTGCCGCCGGGCGACGAGGGACTTTTCGAACCAGCTTCCGATGCTTTCGCGACCGGTCAGGATCAGAGACCCCGGCTCGACCCGGAAAAGGCGGTCGGGATAGGGCGTTCTGAGCCACTGGAACTCGTCGGGGAGCGTTCCGTCGGCGAAGTCGCGGATGATCGGCTTCGCCGCCTGCCGCTCCGCGCCCTTCGGCGCGGGGACCTCTTCGCGCGGAACAGTGCCGCCTTCTTCCAGATAGAGCCAGCCGTCCGCGCCCCAGACACAGCGTTCGATCCCGGTCTCGCGGCCAAGGGGGCAGATGCGGCCCGGCAGCGGACGGCCCATCAGGAAGGTGTGATAGACGGCGCCATCCGGCGTCTCGACATATTGCCCGTGTCCCGTCCGCTGGATCGGGTGATCGGGGGCGTCACGGGTGGTGATGACGTGAGCGGCGGGATGCGTCTCGTAGGGTCCCCGGATGTCGCGTGAGCGGGCCAGTGTGACCGCGTGCTCGTAGCCGGTGCCGCCCTCGGCGGTGGTCAGGTAATACCAGCCGTCCCGCTTGAAGAGGTGCGGCGCCTCGGTCAGGCCACGTTCGGTGCCGGGGTAGATGTTGGTGATCTCGCCCGTCAGACCGGCATCGGGGTTCCATTCCTGAAGAAGGATGCCGTCGAAGGCATCATGGGCGGGGTTTCGGCCGGTCCCCGTGCCCCGGTGGTTCCACTGCATGTTCACGAACCACTTCCGCCCGTTCTCGTCGTGGAAAAGCGAGGGATCGAAGCCCGAGGAATTCACATAAATCCGCTCGGACCAGTCGCCGTCGATCCGGTCGCAGGTCGTGATGTAGTTGTGGGCGTCCTTGAAGCTGCCTTCCAGCCTCTTCACATCCGTGTAGACCAGCCAGAAGAGGCCATCCGCATAGCTGAGGCAAGGCGCCCAGATACCGCCTGAATCCGGGTTTCCGCGCATGTCGAGCAGGTCGGGACGGTTCAGCGGGCGGGCCACCAGCGTCCAGTTCACCAGATCACGCGAGTGGTGAATCTGAACGCCCGGATACCATTCGAAGGTCGAGGTCGCGATGTAGTAATCCTCACCCACCCGGCAGATTGACGGATCGGGATTGAAGCCGGGAAGGATCGGGTTGCGGATCATGCCAAAAGCGCCGCCGCCTCGTCCGGGCCGAGGGGCGCGGGACGCTCGCAGGTGGTAGAGAGTGTGATGAACTCCCCTTTCTCGCCCGAGACGAGGATCGAGGTCATCGCATCCACCGCGTGAACGGCGAGCTCCAGAGAACAGCGATGCGGTCTGCTTGCCTGAAGCCCGGCGATCATGTCGGCAAGGCCTGCCATCCGGTAGTTCGCGCGTTTGCCATTGCCGTCGTCGCCCTCATTCGGACGGCCGAACGGATGGTCCCATGCCGTGACGGGGCTGATCGTGCCCTGTTCGTCCGCTTGCTCTACAAGGCCGCCGAAAAAGTTCGGGTCGGGCACGAAGAGCGTGCCTTCCGTTCCGTAAAGCTCCATCGGCGCGTGCCTGTGCGCCTTCACGTCCCAGCTGGCGCCAAGAGTCACCGTGGCGCCGCTCTTGAACTCCAGAAGGGCATGGATGTTCGTGGGCGTCTTGACCGGGATCGTCTCGCCCTTTCGCGGCTCGGACAGGATTGTCCGCGTGTCAGTGGCCGCACTGGTCAGAGCGCCGACACGGGCGATGGGGCCAAGAAGCTGGATCAGGTTGGTGATGTAATAGGGACCGATATCCAGCACCGGACCGGCTCCCGGCAGGAAAAAGAAGTCGGGGTTGGGGTGCCAGTGCTCCATGCCCCGGCTCATCACATGGGCGGTGCCGCCGACGACCTTGCCGATGGCGCCGTCGTCTATCAGGGCACGCACCTGCTGATGGGCGCCGCCGAGGAACGTGTCCGGCGCCGAACCGACGCGCAGGTTTTTCGACCGGGCAAGGTCGGCCAAAGCCTTGGCCTCGTCCAAGGTCAGGACCAGCGGCTTTTCCGAATAGACGTGTTTGCCCGCTTCGAGAACACGAGTCGACACCTCGTAGTGGGCGGCGGGGATGGTCAGGTTGACGATGACCGAGATGTCATCGCTGGCCAGTATGTCGTCGACACTGCGGGCTTCGACGCCGAACTCCTTGGCGCGCGCACGCGCCATATCGGGGTTGATGTCCGCAACCGCACGGATCTCCAGTCCCTTGAACAAGGGGGCGAGGCGCAGATAGGCGGCCGAAATGTTTCCGCAGCCGATCAGGCCGACACCGGTCGTGGTCATCTTGGGTTACTCCTGAAGGGCGTTGACGGTCGCGAGCGAGCGCGTGGCGAAGCGGCGGTCGTCGCTGGGGTTGTCGTGTTCGATGACGAAATAGGCTGCCGACGAGCGGTCGAGCGCGGAAAAGATCGCGGGCCAGTCCATCGTGCCATGGCCCACGTCCGCCCAGCCGTCCTCATCCGCATTCTCGCCTTTCGGCGCGATGTCCTTGATATGGGCCGACAGGATGCGATCCGAATACTTGCCGATCCAGTCAACCGGATCGTGGCCGCCCACGGCCACCCAGGCGAGATCGAGTTCCAGCATGATATCGGGGCTGGCTTGGGCGATCAGGTCGATGGGCAGATCGTCGCCGCCTATGTCTTGAAATTCGAAGTCATGGTTGTGCCAGCCGAAGCGCAGTCCGGCATCGACCACGGGCTTTCCGGCCTCGGCGAGGCGCTTGCCGAACGCCGCCCAGCCAGCAGCGTCGCTCGGGCGATCCTCGGCGGCGAGGTAGGGCGCAAAGACCGCTTCGACCCCCAGTTTCCGCGCAACGGCAAGCGCCCGGTCGGGCGTACCCGTCAGCATGTCGATGCCGAAATGCGCGGTCGGCATTCTGAGACCCGTGGTGTCGAGCGCCTCGCGGATCATGTCGACGCTGTCATCATCGGCAAACAGCGCGCCATAGCCTTCGACCATCGAATACCCAGCCTCGGCCAGCATGGCGAGCGTATCGGGCAGCGGCCCGAAGTTCCGCGAGGAGTAGAGCTGATAGGAGAATTCACGCATGGGTCGGGCCTTTCTCGGGCGTTGCATAGGTGGCAGAGTGGAGATCGCGCAGAGTGAGAGCGCCGGTTTCGCCGCTCCTGATGGCGATATGACAGGGTTCGTCTGGCAGGACGAGCATACAGTTGTCCGACAGCCGCGCGCCATTTTTGGCTTCGATCGCGACAAAGAAGGCGGGGCGCTCAGTCGTCAGAGTAAGGCGGTCACCCGACCGCTTCATCGTCAGTCCCGGCTGCGGTATGTCATAGGTCTTGTAAGGCCGGTGCGCGAAGTGGTCCTGTCCGATTTCGCCGTCGGTCCAGGCCCAATGGAAAAGCAGCACCTCGTCAGCGGCCAAGGCGTCGGCCTCGACGGTGGTCAGTGTGACCGCGCGGTCCGTCGGAACCGTCGCCTCGTCCTCGGTCAGTCGGCGGCGTGTGCAGGACATCGAAAGAGCGTCGACGACCAGCGCGCACCCCGCCGCATCCAGCGTGTCGTTCACCGCACGAAGCGCGATACGGTCGCCCTCGGGCACCGCCGTCACGAGGCGCGGCGCATAGAAATGCGCAGCCGCATGATGGAGCAATTTCCATCCGCCGCCGTGGTCGAGCGACGACCAACTGCATACCGGCCACGTGTCGTTCAGTTGCCAGTAAAGCGTGCCCATGGTCCGCGGCTTGAGGCTCCGCCAATGCGTCACCGCCGTCTTGATGGCAAGCGCCTGCTGCACCTGGCTGAGATAGACGAAGTTCTCGAAGCCTTCGGGAAAGCGGAAATAACGGAACATGGTCTCGGCGATCCGCGCGTTGCCGCCCGCGTTCTTCTGGTGGCTCTCCAGAACGGGCGAGGCGATGTTCCAGTCCGCAGGATCGGCAAAGGCGCGAATGCGGTCCATTGATGGATAGGACTGGAACCCGAATTCCGAGCAGAAGCGCGGCGATACATCCCGATAGTGGTCAAAGTCGCGGCCCTCGTGCCAGACCGACCAGAAATGCATGTCGCCCGCCGTATCATCGTGCCAGCCATCCCCGAAATCGAGCCGTCCACGCGAGGGCGAAGAAGGCCACCAGTTGGCCTCGGGTGCGGTCGCCTTCAGTGCGCGTTCAACCGTGTGGTTCAGCCTGTCATAGGCGGCGAGGTATCGGTCCCTATCCTTGCGGCTTTCCTCGAACCAGGTCAGCGCACCGACAAGCTCGTTATCCCCGCACCAGAGCGCAATCGACGCGTGGTGGTGCAGCCGCGCGACGGCTTCGGCCGCCTCGCCCGCGACCTCGGCCAGAAACGCCTCGTCCGAGGGGTAGAGGTGACAGGCGAACATGAAATCCTGCCAGACCATCAGGCCCAGTTCGTCGCAGAGGTCGTAAAACCAACCGGGCTCATACCGCCCCCCGCCCCAGATGCGGATCATGTTCATGTTTGCGTCGACAGCGGATTGAAGGAGGCCGCGCACGCTCTCGGGTGTGATCCGGCCCGGCAAGGCGTCGGCGGGTATCCAGTTGGCGCCACGTGCATAGACGTCGTGCCCGTTGACGCGAAACAGGAAGGACGCGCCGATCTCGTCTGGTTCGGTGATCAGGTCGATCCGTCGCAGGCCGATCCGCCGCCGCTCGACCTGATCGGCGAGCGTGACGGCAAGATCATAGAGCGGCTGATCGCCGAGGCCCGCGGGCCACCAGAGCCTTGGCTCGGCGGGCGCAAACGTGACGCTATGGATGCCCGGCCCTGCCGCGTCGATCGTCTCAGTCATCCCGTCGAAGTCGAAGCAAAGCGTCCCCTGCCCCGCGCCTTCGACATGGACCGCGACGGTCACCCGGACCTCGCCGCCCGAATGGTCCTGCGTGATGTGCAGACGCGCGATTTCCAGCGGGCGAAGCGGCTCCATCGTCATCCTGCCGTAGATTCCAAGAGGCGCCAGTGCGATGTTCCAGTCCCAGCCGAAATCGCATTGCGGCTTTCTCAGCATGTTGCCGTTGGGCAGAGGGCAGTTCGACTCCTGATAGGGCACAAAGAAGGGCTGTGCTGCCTGTCTCTCTGCAGCGATGCGCAGGGAGGAGGGAAAATCGATGCGGATCTCGTTCGTGCCCTTGCGAAGCGCGCCCGAGACATCCGCCCGATGCCTGCGGAACGCATTGCCGGCGTTCAGGACGATGGTGCCGTTCACGCTGACCGTGGCGACGGTGTCCACGCCGTCAAGAACCAACGACATATCCGTACGTTCGACCTCAAACGTGCGGATCAGGCTCCAATCGCGCTCGGCGACCCACCGGCAACGGTACTCGTTCCGGCCCCGGTAGGGATCAGGCAGAATACCGATGTCGGCCAGGGCGGAATGAACGTCTCCGGGCAGAGCGATCTCAAGATCGTGCTCGCCCCGCTCATCCGTCAGGCGCCACCGCCCGGAGAGGTCGATCGCCGTCACGTGAAAAATCTACATGCGCAGTTCGGACGCCGCGTCGAAGAAGGACGCCTGCGCCGCGCTGAACCCGATCCGGATCGGATCGCGGGCCCTGATCTCGGTCTGACCGTCGACGCGGATGCGGAACCGCTCGCCCGCCACCGTGGCCCAGACCAGCGTGTCCGACCCCATTGGCTCGACCAGCTCAACGGTGCTCTCGAGCTGAATCGGTTGCGCCGTCGCCGAATCGCCCGTCGCGACATGCTCGGGACGGATACCCATGAAGGCCGGTCCTGACGGCGCTTTCTCGAACTCGTAGCCCTCGGTCGAGAAAGAGAGGTCGCCCACGCGGAAAGTGCCACCATCCAGCACGCCCTCGAAAAAGTTCATCGCGGGCGAGCCGATGAAATCGGCGACATATTTGTTCCGGGGCCGGTTGTAGATTTCGGACGGCGAGGCAAGCTGCTGGATCGCACCGCCCTTCATGATGGCGATGCGGTCGGCCAGCGTCATCGCCTCGACCTGGTCATGGGTGACGTAGATAATCGTGTTGCCCAGTTGCTGGTGCAGCCGCTTGATCTCGACCCTGAGGTCGGTGCGCAGTTTCGCGTCGAGGTTCGACAGCGGCTCGTCGAAGAGAAACACGTCCACGTCTCGCACAAGCGCGCGACCGATGGCGACCCGCTGACGCTGACCGCCGGAGAGCGCGCCGGGCTTCCGCTTGAGAAGCGGTTCGATCCTGAGGATTTCGGCAGCCCGTGCGACACGGCGCGCAATCTCGTCCTTGGGAACACGCGCATTCTTCAGGCCAAAGCTGAGGTTCCCTTCGACCGTCATCTGCGGGTAGAGCGCGTAGGACTGGAACACCATGCCGATGCCGCGCTCGGAAGGTTCCTTCCAGGTCACGTTCTCGTTCTTGATGAAGATCTGGCCGTCAGTCGCCTCCAGCAGCCCTGCGATGCAGTTAAGCAGCGTGGATTTCCCGCAGCCAGACGCCCCCAGAAGCACGAGGAATTCGCCGTCATGAATGTCGAGGTTCAGACCCTGAAGCACCTTCACGGCGCCGAAGCTCAGGTCCAGGTCCTTGATTTCAACCGAATGCATGATGCTCACCCCTTGACCGCGCCAGCGGCGATGCCGCGCACGAATAGCTTGCCGGACACGAAGTAGATGACCAGAGGCACAAGCCCGGTCAGCAGCGTCGCGGCCATGTTGACGTTGTATTCCTTCACCCCCTGCACCGAGTTGACGATGTTGTTCAGCTGCACCGTCATCGGATAGGTCTCGGGCTTGGTGTAGATCACTCCGAACAGGAAGTCGTTCCAGATGCCCGTCACCTGCAGGATCATCGCCACCACGAAGATCGGCAGCGACATGGGCAGCATGATCCGGAAGTAGATGCCCCAGAAGCCGGCGCCGTCGACACGGGCGGCCTTGAACAGCTCCTCCGGGACCGAGGTGAAGTAGTTGCGGAAGAGAAGCGTCAGGATCGGCATCCCGAACACGGTGTGGACCAGAACAAGTCCCCAGATACTTCCCATCAGACGGAATTCGGTGCCGGTGACGGCGGAGATGCCATCGCCCATTTCACGCAGGATGATCACGATCGGATAGATCATCACCTGATACGGGATGAAGGCACCGAAGATCAGGATGGTGAAGAAGACCTCCGAGCCTTTGAACCGCCAGTTGGCGAGCGCATAGCCATTGACCGACGCGATGGCGATGGAAAGGAAAACCGACGGCACGAGAATCTGGATCGAGTTCCAGAAGCCCCGGCTGAGGCCTTCGCAGTTGATGCCGGTGCAGGCCTCGGACCACGCCTTGACCCACGGCTCAAAGGTGATTTCGACGGGTGGCGCGAAGACGTTGCCAAGACGGATTTCCGGCATCCCCTTCAGCGAGGTGACGATCATCACGTAAAGCGGCAAAGCGTAGTACAGCGCCACGACGATGAGCGTGCCGTAGAGCATAATGTTTCTGGGGGACAGGCGGCGGCGCGGCTTCGGCCCGCGCGGCCCTTCCATGGCGAGGGAAACGGTCGTATCAGCCACGTTTCTTGCCTCCGAATTCTAGGTAAGCCCAGGGGATCAGCACGACGAGGACGCTGAGAAGCATCATGGTCGAGGCCGCGAAACCCTGCGCAAGGTTCTGGGACTGGAACATCTTTTCGATGACGTATTTCGCGGGCACTTCCGACGCGATGCCGGGTCCGCCGGATGTCTGCGCCACCACGAGGTCATAGACCTTTATGATGCCTGACGTGATGATGACGAGTGCCGTGACGAAGACCGGCCGCATCATCGGGATGATGACCAGCACATAGGTCTTCCATGTGGGGATCCCGTCGACGCGGGCGGCCTTCCAGATGTCTTCGTCGATGCCCCTGAGACCGGCGAGCATGATCACCATGATGAAGCCCGAACCTTGCCAGATCCCGGCGATCAGAATGCCGAAGATCACGATATCGGCGTTGTTCAGCGGATCGAAAACGAAACTCTCCCAGCCCCAGTCGCGCACAACCTGCTGAATTCCGAAATCGGGGTTCAGAATCCACTGCCAGACAAGGCCGGTCACGATGAAACTCAGCGCGAAGGGATAGAGGAAGATCGTCCGAAAGACGGCCTCTCCCCGGATTTTCCGGTCGAGCAGCGCCGCCAGCGTGAAGCCGATCACGAAGCTCAGGATCAGCGAACAGATGCCGAAAATCGCGAGGTTCTCGATCGAGATGAGCCAGCGCCGCGTCGACCAGAGCCGGTCGTACTGATCCCAGCCGACGAATTCCAGCCGGGGCAGAAGGCGCGAATTGGTGAAGGAATAGGTGATCGTCCAGGCGGTACAGCCGACGAAGACGACCAGGGCGGTCAGAACCATCGGGATCGACGCGACCTTGGCGGTCATGTTCTTGAACAGGCGGCTTGGTCGCTTTGTCTGATGCTCATTGGCGCGCGATTGCGCGGCGTTGTCTGCAAGTGTCATGCCGGTCCCCTTTTGGCGTCGTCGCCCGGCTTCTTCGAGCCGGTTCGGATACGAGTCGGGGTCCGGCCTATGACCGGACCCCGGGGAGGAGCGCTTAGTCCGCGTTCGCGATGATATCCGCGTAGGCGGCCTGAGCGTCGGCGGCCGAATAGGACGGGTCGTTCCAGAACTCGACCATCAGGTCTTCGATTTGGCCCTGCGTATCCGGCGATAGGTTCATGTCACCCGAAGGCAGAACATTGCCCGATGCGAGGATTTCGAGGCCCTTCTGCATGCAGGCGTTGGCCGAAGACATGTCGATGTCGCCACGAACCGGCAGCGAGCCTTTCTTCAGGTTGAAGGCCACCTGGACTTCCGGGCTGAGAAGAAGCGCGGCCAGCTCTTTCTGGGCGGCTTCGACATCCGCATTGTCCTGCTTGGGGAAGTAGAACGCATCGCCCGCCGTATCGAGCAGCTCGTTCACGCCAAGGCCCGGCAGGCAGGTGTAGTCTTCGCCCGCAGTCTGGCCGGCCACCTGGAATTCACCCTGCGCCCAGTCGCCCATGATCTGCGCACCGGCCTGACCGGTGATCACGAGGTTGGTCGCCTGGTTCCAGTCCTGCACGTTCGAGTTCGCGGCCATTTCCCGCGCGTCCGCAGCGGCCTGGAAGACTTTGGCATATTCGGGGCCCGCCGCCACTTCGGCATTCTTGTCGACGGTCACGGCGCGCCAGGCGTCCAGACCGGCGATGGCAACCGACATCACGCCGAAGGCACCGGCGGATTGCCAGGGCTGCTGGCCCATGGCGAGAGGGATCTTGCCCGCATCGCTCAGCGCCGGTGCAGCGGCAACGAACTCGTCCCAGTTGGACGGCACGTCCTGACCCGCATCTTCGAAGGCCTTGTGGCTGAGCCACATCCACTGCCACGAATGGATGTTTACCGGAGCGCAATAGATGCGTCCCTCATAGGTGCAGGCATCCAGAAGCGACGACGGGAAAACGATGTCACGCCAGCCCTGGGCCTCGGCCACATCGGTGAGATCGAGAAGAAGCCCCGCCTCGATCAGCTCTTCGGCCTGACGGCCATGGTTGAGCTGGGTCGCACCCATCGGGTCACCGCCGAGGATTCGGCTGATGATGATCGGACGCGCGGTACCGCCGGAACCGGCGATGGCGCCGTCGACCCAGTTGTGGTCAGTCTTCTCGTTGAACGCCTTAGCGAACTCGGCAACGGCGGCGGCTTCACCGCCGGATGTCCACCAATGAGTGACTTCCAGATCTGCGCCATACGCGGCGCTAGCGCTAACAAATGCGGTTGCACCCAACAGGGCTTTAAACGACTTCATGGCTTCCTCCCGGTTTCCTATATCGTTATAGATCGAAACTATATCGTTATAGATTTTTCTGGCAAGACGGTTTATTCGGAGGATAACAAAGGCCTGTTCGGCGCGGTCAACACCGCGTATGCCGAGTGGACGACCAGCCTGCTCCAGGCTGAATTTCAAAGGAAATCCCGTGGCTTCCAGTATCGAGAGCCCAAAGAAGCCAACCTTGCGGACCATCTCGGAACTGAGCGGGCTGGCGGTGCCAACCGTGTCACGGGCTCTGAACGACGCTCCCGACATCGGCAAGGACACCAAGGCCCGTGTCCGCGAAATCGCGCGGGAAATCGGCTACGTTCCGAATCGCGCCGGCGTGCGTCTCAGAACCGGAAAAACCAACGTCATTTCGCTGGTTCTCGGCACCGACAATGAGGTGACGGATCACACCGGCCAGCTTGTGTCGTCCATCGCACGGGAGCTGCGTGACACGCGCTACCACATGATTGTGACGCCCTACTTTCCCGACGAAGACCCGATGATCCCCGTCCGCTATATCGTCGAGACAGCGTCCGCCGATGCGGTGATCCTGAACCGCGTCGAAGTGGACGATCCGCGCATCGCCTATCTGATGGAGCGAAATTTCCCCTTCGTCTGCTACGGCCGCTCGAAGTGGCGTGACAGGCACCCCTATTTCGACTTCGACAACGAGACTTTCGGCCAGATCGCAGCGCGTGGTCTGCTGGCGCGGGGATGCCGGGCCATCACGATCCTCGCCCCGCCGGAGGTTCAGAACTATGCTCAGGACATGATCCGCGGCGCGCGCGACACGCTGGCGGGCAGTGGCGCAAGTTTCGAGGTTCTGACCGGCATCTCGGGCGACGATCCCGGCGAGGTCATCCAGACACGCATCGCGGAATACCTTCAGGCGCACCCTGACCGGGACGGGCTGATCTGTCCGTCGACCACGGCAGCGATCGCGGCTGTGGTCGGGGCCGAGCGCATCGGCCGGCAGATCGGCACCGACCTGCAGGTCTTCGCCAAGGAAGCCACACCCTTCCTCGGCTATTTCCGGGCGCCCATCGGCACCGCACGCGAGAACGTGCGCGAAGCCGGATCGTATCTGGCCCGCGCCGCGATCCAGGCGATCGAACGGCCGGACCTGCCGCCCATGCAAAAGCTGGTCAGCGCCACGGCATCCGACACGGTGGGCTGAACACCCGGCTCAGCGCCCCGCACCCTCTTCAATCCAGACACCGGCGAAATAGGGCGGCACCGTCATGTCGCCTCCCGGCGCATTCACGCCATCGGCATTGGCAAGAACCGGTTGCCAGTCCCCGAGAGGCAGGTCGGCCGCGGACAGGTGCACTTCATCGCCCGAGTAGCTACCCATCACCAGCATTCGGCGCGCGCCCTCGGTCCTCAGATAAGCCACAAGCGCCGGATGGTTCGGCAGCAGCAACTCGAAGGCGCCACCCCAGACAAGGCTCTCGGAACGTCGGAGCGCGATCAGCTTGCGATACCACTCGAAGACGCCCTCAGGATTTGCACGGTCCCGGGCGGCATTGATGTCGACGTGGTTCGGGTTCAGCATCATCCAAGGCTCGGCCCCCGAAAACCCCGCACCCGGCTCCGCCGTCCATTGCATCGGTGTCCGCGCATGGTCGCGCGCATTGGCATTCGCGCCCGCGATGAAATCGTCCAGCGAAACTCCTTGTGCACCCTGCTCCGTCCACTGTCCCAGCGTCTCGATATCGCGGAACTGGTCGAGCCTCTCGAAGCGGACATTGGTCATGCCGATTTCCTCGCCCTGAAACACGAAGGCGGTGCCTTTCATCAGGTAGGTGACCGTCGCCAGCATCTTGGCAGACCGTACCCGGTGCTCACCGTCACAGGCATAGTGCGACACCGGACGCGGAAGGTCGTGGTTCGACAGGTAGAGCGAATTCCACCCGTCATCGGCCAGAGCGTATTGCCAGTCTGCCAGGATTGCCTTGTGCCGCCTCAGATCGAAAAGGTTCGGGCCGAAACGCCCCTTCGCAGGGTCCCACGCGGCCTGAATGTGATTGAAACCGAAGACCATATCCAGTTCGGCCCGGTCCCGTCCGCAATAGTCGAGCGCCGTCTTCGGCGTCACGGACCAGCTTTCGCCCACCGTCATCACGTCTCGTCCGGCAAGGCACGCCTGATGCATCTCCTGAATGAAGCGGTGCATGTCGGGGCCTTCGTAATAATGGCGCGCGTCGATGTCCTTGCCCACAAGCTCGATCACGTCCATGCGGAACCCGCCGATCCCCCGGTCCAGCCACCAGTTCATCATCTCGTAGATGGTCTGCCGCAGCGCCGGGTTATGCCAGTTCAGGTCGGGCTGCTGCGGTCCGAAATGACAATAGCAATAGCGTCCGACAGTTTCGACCCATTGCCACGCCGACCCGCCGAAGCAGGCCCGCTGATCGTCGGGCGGCGAACCGTCGGGCTGTGCATCCCGCCAATAGAAGTAGTCGTGTTCCGGGCAGTCCCGCGTTTCGCAGGCCTTTCGGAACCATTCGTGGTCGGACGAGCAGTGGTTGACGACAAGGTCCATGACGATGCGGATGCCCCGCGCGCGCGCCTCGGCCACGAGGCGGTCGAAGTCTTCGAGCGTGCCGAACTCGGGCGCGATATCGTAGTAATCCGCGATGTCGTAGCCGTTGTCGCGCATGGGCGAGGCATAGATCGGGCAGAGCCAGATGAAGCCGACACCCAGATCCGCGAGGTGGTCGAGCTTCGAGATGATGCCGGGCAGATCGCCGATGCCGTCGCCGTTGCTGTCAGCGAAGCTGCGCGGATAGATCTGGTAGCCGGTGGCGGTCTTCCACCAGGGGATTTTGGTGTCGGTCATGCTGCACCCGTCGTGTGTTTGAGGTGTCGGGATGGATCAGCCGCCCGGACCGATGGGACCGGGCGGCAGCAGGGCCGGCGGGCAAGGGAGGATGCCAGCCGGCCGCGCCGGTACCAGGTGGGCGGGGGGGGCGCCCGGACCGGCCGGTTACTTGAGCGCGCTCCAGCTTTCCTGGATCGCCGTCGCGACCTCGGCCGCCGGTTTCCCGGAGGTGAAATCGACCATGCCGGTCCAGAAGCTGCCCGCGCCGATCGCGCCCGGCATCAGGTCCGAGGCGTCGAAGCGGAAGGTAGTGGCGTCCTGCAGGATCTCGCCCTGACGGCGCAGCATCCCGTTGTGATAGGCGTCGAGGTTCACGCCTGCGTGCGGCGTCAGGAAGCCCTGCGTGTCGATCGCCATCCAGAGCTCATGCGCGATCGGGGTCTTGAGGAACTCCACCAGACCGCGCGTGGCCGGTGTGTCATCCGTGATCGAAACGAGCGTGCCTGCGCCAAGGACCGGGTTGCCCAGGTCTTTCGAGGCGTAGGACGGGAAGTAGAAGAAATCCACGTCTTCGCCCAACTCGGTGCCTTCGGGGAAGAAGGCCGGGATGAAGGACGCCTGCCGGTGCATCAGGCACTGGGGAGGCGACGAGAAGAGACCCGCGGGGCTGTCGCGGAAGTCTGTCGCGGCGACGCCGCCTTTTCCGCCATTGACGAAGTCGTCGCTGCTCAGGAACCAGCCGAATTCCTCTATCGCCGCGACGATGCGCGGGTCGTCGAACGCGATCTCGTTTCTGACCCATCCGTCATAGACATCCGCCGGTTGGGTTCTGAGGACCATATCCTCGACCCAGTCGGTCGCGGGCCAGCCGGTGGCGGCGCCCGAGCCGATCCCGATGCACCATGGCGTCTGACCGTCTGCGACAGCCTGCTCGGTCAGGGCGCGAAGCTCTTCCATGGTCGTGGGGATGTCATAGCCGAATTCCTCGAAATTCTCGGGCACGTACCAGACCAGCGACTTGACGTTCACGTTGTACGAGAAGCCGTAGAACCCGTCGACGCCATCGCAACTTCCCAGCGCGGTCCAAGACGGGCCAGCGGCATAGTTGTCCTGCATCCAGCCGGCTGTCTCGGCTCCGAGATCGGCCAGTTGGCCGCGGCGCGCCATGTCGCACATCAGACCCGGCTGCGGGAATACGGCGACGTTGGGCGGAGCGCCGGCCTCGACGTCGATCAGGATCTGCTGCTCGAAACTGTCCGAACCGGTGACTTGAACCGTCGCGCCCGTAGCCTCGGTGAAATAGGCCATCACCGCCTTGCCCGCTTCCTGGTCAGGTCCCAGCCAGGGACCGGCGAGCGTCACGGTCTGTCCGCTGTAATCATGGGCAGCCGCGAATTCCTCGAGCGACGCCCAGTTGAACGCCCCCTCGCCTACCGGGAACATCAGATGGTTTTCCGCCATTGCCTGCGTCCCGAATGCGGCAAGAAGCGCCGCACT
Organism: Kangsaoukella pontilimi; assembly: GCF_009830125.1. GTDB lineage: Bacteria > Pseudomonadota > Alphaproteobacteria > Rhodobacterales > Rhodobacteraceae > Kangsaoukella > Kangsaoukella pontilimi. The sequence goes on from NZ_WUPT01000007.1 coordinate 14,802, forward strand.
TATCGTGGTTGAAGTCCTCATGCCGCATTCCTCCTCTTTGGCACCGGCGCCGTGGTCTGCGCTGATGCCGGACGCTAGCGGCCTGCTTTCCATAGTTGAAATACGATATTACTCTCGTAATATTGATGAAACCTATGGGAGTGCCTGATGGACCGATTGCTCCGTCAATTTCTTGCGGTGGCCGAAATGGGCAACGTATCCCTTGCCGCGCAGGCCATGAATGTCTCGCAGCCCACGGTGTCCGTGAACATGCGCAAGCTGGAACAGCAGCACGGTGTTCCCTTGTTTCAGCGCAGTTCGCGGGGCGTGATCCTGACCGAGTACGGCCAGATCCTGTACGAGCATGTCCGCGTGATGGCCCGGCTCGACGCCCACGCGACCGCCGAAATCCGCGCGCGCCGCGAGATCGACCGGCCCACTCTGAAGGTCGCGACCGGTTTCGCGTGGTGGCCCGTCGCGATCCGCGAGGCGGTCATGGCGTTCCGCGCCGAGTTTCCCGACACCAATCTTCACGTCGAGATCTGCAGCAGCTTCGACGGTCTCAGATATCTTCTGTCCGGGGATGCTCATGTTTTCTTCGGCTCGAAAGTGGCCGCGATCAGCGGCGGGTTGTCCTTCGACTTTGAAAAGCTGTTCGACGTCGAGGACGCCTATTTCGCCCGCGCCGGTCACCCGCTGTCCGGACGGGAGGTCGAGCGCAGCGATCTTGCCGGCTATCCCCGGCTTGACGTGGCCCCTGTGGTCAACAGGCATCTTGGCCTCGTGGAGACGCCCGAGGCTGCTCCGGAACCGGATTGGAGTCATCCGCTCCGCGCGCCCCTGTCGACCAACTCGGTGACAGCGGGGATCGAGCTTCTGCGGGACAGCGACGCCTATCTGGTCTACCCGGTCGCCGTGCGCCCCGAATTCGCGCGGCGCGGGGTCGAGATGCTGAATGTCCGGAACCGCCCGCGCGACCGGGTCGATATCGGCATCTACACGCTGACCGAGATGAGCGAGAACTCTTTGGTCTCGGCCTTTCTTGACAGGCTGCGGAACCGTGACTGGAGCCTGACCTGATGCCGCCCGTCGACCGCAGTTTTCGGTGTTCGCGGCATTGTCGAGGCCGGTGAAAACCGCGATGGTGCTTTGGGACACGAAAACGCGCCATTCAAAGAGACCGGACCATGACCGTCATTCGCGAAGAAGACCTGATCGCCTCGATCGCCGAAGCCTTTCAATACATCTCGTATTTCCATCCGCCCGCCTTCGTGGGCGCAATGTCGGACGCATGGGCGAAGGAAGAGAACCCCGGCGCAAAGCAGGCGATGGCGCAGATCCTCGTCAACAGCCGCATGTGCGCCATCGGGCGCCGCCCGATTTGTCAGGACACTGGGACCGCGAATGTCGCGATCGAGGTCGGCGCGGGCGCGCGGCTGGATATCTCGCGCAGCCTGCAGGAGGTCGTGGACGAGGCGGTGCGTCAGGCCTATGCGCTCGACACCAACCCGCTCCGCGCGTCGGTCGTGGTCGATCCCTTCGGTGAGCGGAAGAACTCGGGCGACAACACGCCCGCCATGCTGACCACCGATATCGTGGCGGGCGACAAGGTCAGCGTCCATGTCTCGGCCAAGGGCGGCGGGTCCGAGAACAAGGCACGGTTCACGGTGCTGAACCCTTCCTCGTCTGTTGCCGACTGGGTCGTCCAGACTGTCGAAACGCTCGGCGCCGGCTGGTGCCCGCCAGGCATTCTGGGCCTTGGCGTGGGCGGTACGGCGGACAAGGCGATGAAGCTGGCCAAACTCGCACTGAACGATCCAATCGACATGTCCGAGTTGCGCCGTCGCGGTCCATCGAACAGGACCGAAGAATTGCGGTTGGAGATTGCGGATCGGGTCAATGCCCTCGGGATCGGCGCACAGGGGCTGGGCGGTGTGACCACGGTGCTCGACGTCAAGATCCGGTCCTTCCCGACACACGCGGCGTCGCTCCCCGTGGGTCTGATACCCAACTGCGCCGCCACCCGGCACGCGCATTTCACTCTGGACGGCTCCGGCCCCGCCAGCTTCACGCCACCGGACCTGAACCTATGGCCGGAAATCCTGCTGGATCAGGCGAGTGCCCATGCCCGCCGGATCGACCTCGACAACCTGACGGACGAGGTCATCGCCTCGCTCGAACCGGGGCAGACGCTGCTTTTGTCCGGCACGCTTTATACCGGTCGCGACGCGGCCCATAAGCGCATGGTCGATCTTCTGAACAAAGGCGAGCCGCTGCCCGTCGACCTGAAAGGGCGCGCGATCTACTACGTGGGCCCCGTCGACGCGGTTGGCGACGAGGCCATCGGCCCAGCCGGCCCCACCACATCCACCCGCATGGACAAGTTCACCGACCAGATCCTCGGCGCGACCGGCCTCAAGCTGATGATTGGCAAGGCCGAACGCGGTCCTGCTGGGCTGGAGGCCATTGCCAAGCACAAGGCGGCATATCTGATCGCCGTGGGCGGCGCCGCCTATCTGGTCTCGAAAGCCATTAAGGAGGCGCGGCCCATCGCGTTCCAGGATCTTGGCATGGAGGCGATCTATCAGCTTCGGGTCGAGGATATGCCCGTGACGGTCGCCGTCGATACCGAGGGCAATTCGATCCACAAGACAGGTCCCGCCGAATGGCGGAAGAAGCTGGCGACCGTCTGACAGAACGACGGAAGCGCATAAGGGAGGACCTCAGGGGATGAAACGCCTTGGTCTGGATGCCACGGACATCCGAATCCTGAGCGCCGTTCAACAGCACGGCCAGCTGAGCAAGACGCGGCTGGCCGAAATCGCCAATATCTCGCCCACCCCCTGCTGGGCGCGGCTCGACCGGCTGAAGGCGGCGGGTTACATCCGGGGTTATCACGCCGATATCGCGCTGGAGCGCATTTGCGATTTCACTCAAGTGGTGGTCACCGTTTCCCTGACGCACCACCGCAAGGCCGATTTCGACCGGTTCGAAGCCTTCGTGCGTGGCACGGACGAGGTCATCGACTGCATCGCGACCGGCGGCGGCATGGACTATGTCATGCGTGTGGTCACCCCCTCCCTCGCCACGTTCCAGGAGGTCATGCAGTCTATGCTGGACGCCGAGCTTGGGATCGACCGCTACATGACCTACATCGCCACGCGCACGATCAAATCCGGCCGCGCGAGCGTCGCGAAACTCGCCGCTGCGGGGCGCGGGTGAGGCCACAAGACCGTTTGGTCCAAGCCCTGCCCAAAAATTAGTCCGTTCAGACCGAATTCCCTGATTTTTCGGTCCACGCGATCCCGTCTTTCGGCTGTAGAGACCGAAAAGTTTCAACCTCCGACCGGCACGCGGCCCGGCGGATCACAAAGGCGAATACGATGCAGAACGATGACTTCGGCTTTGGCACGCAGATCCGTAAATCACCCTATTTCGATGCCACCGTCCGTTGGGGCGCGAAGGGCTTCTCGGTCTACAACCACATGTATATCCCGCGCGACTTCGGCGACCCGGAACAGAACTTCTGGAACCTCGTGAACGACGCGATCCTCTGCGACGTCGGCGTCGAGCGTCAGGTCGAGATCACTGGCCCGGATGCGGCGCGCTTCGTGCAGATGCTGACACCACGAGACCTCTCGAAAATGGCCGTGGGGCAGTGCAAATACGTGCTCATCACCAATGCCGAGGGCGGCATCCTGAACGACCCGATCCTCCTTCGCCTGGCCGAGAACCACTTCTGGATCTCGCTCGCCGACAGCGACATCCTGCTCTGGGCGCAGGGCGTGGCGGTGCATTCCGGCATGGACGTCACGATCAGCGAACCCGACGTATCGCCCCTCCAGCTTCAGGGTCCGAAATCGGGCGAGATCATGCGCGCGCTCTTCGGCGACGACATCATGGACCTGAAATACTACTGGCTCCGCGAAGTCGAGTTGGACGGCATCCCCCTGATCGTGTCGCGCACCGGCTGGTCGAGCGAGCTGGGCTACGAGCTTTACCTTCGTGACAGCAGCTATGGCGACGCGCTCTGGGAGCGGATCATGGCGACCGGCATGGCCTTCGGCCTCAAGCCCGGCCACACCTCGTCAATCCGCCGGATCGAAGGCGGGATGCTGTCCTACCATGCCGATGCGGACATCAACACGAACCCGTTCGAGCTGGGCCTCGACCGGCTGGTAAATCTCGACATGGACGCCGAGTTCATCGGCAAGGCGGCGCTGAAGCGCATCCGCGACGAGGGCGTGACGCGCCTTCAGATCGGGCTGATCATCGATTGCGATCCGCTGAAGGGGCCGAACACCACCTTCTGGGCGATCAACAACGGCGGCGAAACGGTGGGCAAAGTGACCTCCGCCGTCTGGTCACCCCGCCTGGAACAGAACATCGCGTTGGCCATGGTATCGGTCGATTGTGCGACAATCGGCATGGAGCTTGAGGTCGTGACGCCGTCCGGTCCGGTGCGCGCGACCGTTTGTGAGCGCCCGTTCTACGACCCGAAGAAGACCCTGACCGTCGCCGCCTGAGCGACGCCAAGTACCGGAGACCGACCATGTCCGACCTCGCCATCGAGCTTCACTGGCAACGGACGTCTCCGTCCCTGACGGCAGGTGCCTATTCGACGGCCCATGAGATCGAGTTCAACCGGCACTTCTCGCTGACCGCCGACGCCGCCCCGGACTGGGGCGGCGATCCGGCCAATACCAACCCCGAGCAGGCACTGGCGGCGGCTCTGTCCAGCTGCCACATGATGACCTTCCTCGCACTCGCCGCGAAGGCGGGCTGGCCCGTGGCGGCCTATCACGACCGCGCCGTCGCGCATCTGGGCAAGAACCCGCGCGGCCAGATGTCCGTGACCCGGATCGACCTGCACCCGGTGGTCAGGTTCGATACCGGCTTCACCCCGGATCCGGCCGAGATGGACAAGATGCAGGACCGTGCGCATCGCTACTGCTTTATCGCCAACACTCTCTCCGATAGCGTGGAGATCAACATTCTCTGACGGAGCCTGCGCAAATGTCCGACATTCTCCTTCGCGATCTCGATGACGACGGCATCCTGCGCCTTACCCTGAACGATGCAGCCCGCCGCAATGCGCTCTCCGAAGCAATGCTCGACGCTCTCGCGGATGCCATCGCCGGTGCGGGGACCGACAAGGCGGTGCGGGTGGTTATCCTTGACGCGAACGGTCCCGCCTTCTCTGCCGGACACGACCTGAAGGAACTGACCGCCGCCCGCGAGAGTGCCGACCGGGGACGGGCTGTCTTCGAGCGCATCATGCGGAAATGCTCGGATGTGATGCAGGCCATCGTTGCCTGCCCGAAGCCGGTTATTGCACAGGTGACAGGGGTGGCGACCGCGGCGGGCTGCCAGCTTGTCGCGAGTTGCGATCTGGCGCTTGCCGCTGAGACAGCGCGATTCAGCACGCCGGGCGTCCATATTGGCCTGTTCTGCTCGACGCCCATGGTCGCCCTGTCGCGGAACGTGGCGAACAAGCACGCGATGGAGATGCTGCTGACCGGCGACATGATCCCCGCGCCCCGCGCCGCCGAGATCGGACTGATCAATCACAGCGTTCCCGAGGGCGAACTGGCTGAGGCCACATCGGAGATCGCGCGCAAGATCGCCTCGAAATCCGCCATGACGCTCGCCACCGGCAAAGCTGCTTTCTACGCCCAGAGCGAGATGTCGCTGTCGGACGCCTACGACTACGCCGCAAAGGTCATGGTCGAAAACATGCTGGCCCGCGATGCCGAAGAGGGTATCGGCGCCTTTATCGAGAAACGCAGACCCACCTGGCAGGACGCGTGATCCCATGGCCAACAACCCGTACAACACCGGACTGGACCGGACCCCCGCCAACCATCAGCCGCTGACGCCTCTAACCTTCCTCGAGCGCGCGGCATCGGTTTTCCCCGACCACGTGGCGATCGTTCACGGCCCACTCAGGCAAAGCTACGCGGATTTCTACCGCCGCTCGCGGCAACTGGCCTCGGCGCTGACGGATGCGGGTATCGGGCGGGGCGAAACCGTCTCGGCGATGCTGGCCAACACGCCCGCTATGCTTGAGTGTCACTACGGCGTGCCGATGTGCGGCGCGGTCCTGCATTCTATCAACACGCGGCTGGATGCGGCGATCATCGCGTTCCAACTCGACCACGCCATGTCGCGGCTGGTGATCGTGGACGCCGAGTTCATGCCGCTGATGCAGGAGGCGCTTGCGCTCGCCAAGGTCACGCCCAAGGTCCTGCAGTATGACGATGCGGTGTATGACGGCCCCCGCACCAAGACGGACGCGGGCGATTACGAGGCGTTCCTGACCTCGGGCGATCCGGACTTTGCCTGGGTGATGCCCGAAGACGAGTGGGACGCGATCACGATCAACTACACCTCCGGCACGACGGGCGACCCCAAGGGCGTTGTCTATCACCACCGGGGGGCGTATCTGCTGGCGCAAGGGAACGCGCTCACCTGCTCGATGCCGAAGCACGCCGTCTATCTCTGGACGCTGCCGATGTTTCATTGCAACGGCTGGTGCTTTCCCTGGACGCTGTCGGCCATCGTCGGCACCCATGTCTGCCTGCGCCAGGTCCGCGCCGCGCCGATCTGGGAGGCTCTGGCGGATGAGGGCGTTACCCACCTCTGCGGGGCGCCCATCGTCATGTCGCTCCTTATCGGTGCGCCGGATGACGTGAAGCGCGATCTCGACCATACAGTCCAGTTCTTCACAGCAGCCGCGCCGCCGCCGGAAAAGGTGCTGGCCGACATGAAGACCGCCGGCTTCGACGTGACGCATCTCTACGGTCTGACCGAAACCTACGGACCCGCGGTGGTGAACGATTGGCAGGCGGCATGGTCCGATCTGCCCGCCGCCGAACAGGCCGCGCTCAAGTCCCGGCAGGGCGTGCGCTACCTGCCGCTCGAAGCGCTCGACGTGCTCGACCCCGACACGATGGAGCCGGTCCCGCGCGACGGCGCCACCATGGGCGAGGTCATGTTTCGCGGCAATGTCGTGATGAAGGGCTACTTCCGAAACCCTGAGGCGACCGAAAAGGCCTTTGCAGGCGGTTGGTTCCACTCGGGCGATCTGGGGGTGGTGCATCCTGACGGATATATCCAGCTCAAGGACCGCTCGAAGGACATCATCATCTCGGGCGGCGAGAACATTTCGTCCATCGAGGTGGAAGAGGCGCTCTATCGCCATCCCGCCGTCGCCACCGCCGCCGTCGTGGCCATGCCGCATGAGAAATGGGGCGAGACGCCCTGCGCCTATGTCGAGTTGCATCCCGGTCAGTCTGCGGATGGCGAGACGCTCAGGGCTTGGTGCCGGTCGCAGCTTGCGCCCTACAAGGTGCCGGGGCGCTTCGTCTTCACCGAGATCCCTCGCACCTCGACCGGCAAGATCCAGAAATTCGTGCTGAGAGAGCAGGCGAAGACGCTGTCGGACTGATCGGAGAGAAAAACCGAAATAGGCGCCCGATTTCCGGCAGAGCGGCCATCGCCGCCGGGTTAAATCCGTGGGGCACGCCAAAACGGGATCATCTCCATGCTGTTCGACCTGCCCGACCACGACACACTGTATCAGGCCCTTCTGGACCGGGACGACCGCTACGAGGGCCATGCCTTCGTTTGCGTCAGTACCACTGGCATCTTCTGCCGCCTGACCTGCCCCGCGCGGAAACCGAACTCCGAGAACTGCCGTTTCGTGGCGACCATCGGCGAATGTATCGAGGCGGGGTTCCGGCCCTGCAAGCGCTGCACGCCCTTGCAGGCGGCGGCCTCGGCCGACCCGACCATCGCCAGCCTGCTGGCGCTTCTGGACGAGCGGCCCGAATACCGCTGGAGCGAGCGCGATCTGGATCGCATGGGCTATGACCTGTCTACCGTACGGCGCAGCTTCAAGCGGCAATTCGGGATGACCTTTCTTGAAATGGCGCGGCAAAGGCGGCTTCGGGACGGGTTCGAGGTGCTGGAACAGGGCGGGCGCGTGATCGACGCGCAAGTGGGCGCGGGCTTCGACTCGCCCAGTGCCTTCCGCGAGGCCTTCGCCCGTCTCCTCGGCCGGTCGCCCCGCGACCTGAGAAGTGGCGGCGACCTTCAGGCAAGCTGGATTGGCACGCCCATCGGGGACATGATCGCGGTCAGCAGCCGGTCGCACCTTCACCTGCTGGAATTCGTTGATCGCAAGGCGCTGCCCAGCGAACTGGCACGACTGACCGGCTCGGGCAAGCTGACCCTCGGGATCGGTAGAACGGGACCGACCGAGCAGGCGGAGGCGGAGTTGAGCGCGTTCTTTTCAGGCGAAAGCAGCGCTTTCGAGACCCCTCTCGCGCCGCCCGGCAGCGCCTTCTCTAAGTCCGTCTGGGACGAGCTCTGCCGCATTCCAGCGGGCGAGACCCGAAGCTATTCCGACATCGCCCGCGCCATTGGTCAGCCCACGGCCACCCGTGCCGTCGCCCGAGCCAACGGGGCGAACCAGATCGCACTGATGATCCCCTGCCACCGGGTTATCGGCGCCGATGGCAGCCTGACGGGCTATGGCGGGGGCCTCTGGCGGAAACAGCGCCTTCTGGAGATCGAGCGGCAATACCGGGGCATAAGCGTTGAAGCGGCCCGGACCGTCTGACAGGCCGGGCGGCGGCACCTAGGTCTCGGGAAGTGTGCGCAGCCGTTCCGCCGCCTGCTCGGCTGTCAGATCGCGCTGTGGTTCGGCCAGCATCTCGTACCCCACAAGGAACTTCCTGACCGAAGCCGACCTGAGAAGCGGCGGGTAGAAATGCGCGTGAAGCTGCCAATGGGCTGTGTCGCCCATCCTCGGCGGCGCGCCGTGCCAGCCCATCGAATAGGGAAACTCGGTCTGAAAGAGGGCGTCGTAGCGTCGGCAGAGACGTTTCAGGATGTCGGCAAGCGACGTCCGCTCCGCACCCGAGAGGTCTGTCAGGCGCGGGCGATGCTGGCGCGGCATCAAAAGGGTCTCGAATGGCCAGACTGCCCAGAACGGCACCAGCGCGACCCAGTCGTCATTCTCGACGACGATGCGGACGGCGCGGTCCTGCTCTTCGGCGCAATAGGAGATGAGCAGGTTTTCCCCTGTTTCTACAAGGAAGGCTCGCTGCGCCTCGTCTTCGCGTGCCACCTCGCTCGGGACGAAGTCCGAGGCCCAGATTTGACCATGCGGGTGCGGGTTCGAGCACCCCATCATCGCACCCTTGTTCTCGAAGATCGCGACCCAGCCATGGTTCCGGGCAAGATCTTCGTATTCGCTGATCCAGACATCGACGACCCGGCGAATGGCACTGACCGGAAGGGACGGAAGCGACAGGTCGTGGCGCTCGGAGAAGCAGATCACCCGGGAGATGCCCCGCACCGCATGGGCCCTGAAGAGCGGCGAGGTTGTCTCTTCTTCTGAAGGCGTGTCCTTAAGCAGCGCCGGGAAGTCATTGTCGAAGACATAGGGCCCTGAGTAGTCCGGATTGACCGCGCCATTGGCCCGCTCGTTGCCGGCGCAAAGGTAGCACGTGGGGTCGTGGGGCGGCCGCTCTTCGCGTGCCGGCTCCTCGGATTGCCCCTGCCACGGACGCTTGCTTCGATGCGGCGAGACCAGCACCCACTCCCCGCGCAGCGGGTTGTAGCGGCGATGCGGATGGTCCTCGAAAATCATAACGCGCTTTCCTCTGATCGCCCGATGGCGCGCGGCGCCTGGCCGATGCGGATGGTCACCACGTCCTGACGTGCACCACGATCAGGGCGCCAGCCCGCGCACCCGCTGCGGCGTCACGACATGAGCGCCACCCGGCTCGATATCGTGGATGTAGTAGAAATCCTGCGGCGTGGTGGGCCGGATCGGCGAATCCCCGAAAGGCAGCGGCGAGTCGTAAGGCGCCACCATGCTGCCCGCGACGTGGCATGTGATCCGGCCCTCCTGCACCGTATAAGGCCGGTGTACATGGCCCGACAGAACGGTGATCGGCGCATCCGCAGCCCGGAGTATCCCCATCAGCCGGTCATGACCCTCGAGCTCGCAAAAGCCGTCGAACCGTTTGAGTCCGAGTAGGAGCGGAGGATGGTGCATCACGATGACAAGCGGAGGCGCGTCGCGCCGCGTGACCTCTGCCTCGAGGATGTCCAACGCGTCCTGATCAAGGGCGCCCTCGGTCGTGTCCTGCAGGCAGCTATCCAGCCCCAGGAACCGAAGCGCGCCATGTTCCACAACGCGGTTGGTGATGTGCCAGCCTGCGAACCGGTCCGAGGTGGCCGTATAGGCATGCATTCCCGCCGGGCCGTCATGATTGCCGGGAATGGTGATCAGCGGCAGACCGATGGCGGCGAAGATGTCCTCGAATGCGGCGAAGGCGGCGGGTTCCGCACGGTCCGTCAGATCGCCCGATACCACCACCAAATCGAGCGCGTCCCTGATCGCGGCAATGTCTTCGGCTATCGCGCGCGCGACCGCGAGTGGCGAGGCCCCGGCGCCGTCCTCGTGCTCGACAAGGTGCAGATCCGAGACATGGGCCAGCCTCATCGCGCCGCTCCTTGCCATCCCGTGGATATGCTTGGCCGTCCTGTCACTTGATCCCCGCGCGCATGAAGTTGGCCACGAATTGCCTCTGGAAGATCAGGAAAGCAATGATCAGCGGCGCGGTCGTCATCAGCGTCGCGGCGTTCACCAGCGACCATTCGATCCCGCTTTCCACCGTCGCGAAGACGCTGAGGCCGACGGTCACTGGGCGCACCTCGGGCGAGTTGGTCACGATCAGCGGCCAGAGGAAGTTGTTCCAGTGGAAGCTGATCGAGACGAGCCCGTAGGCCAGATAAACCGGCCGCGCGAGGGGGACATAGACGGTCCAGAGGATGCGCCAGGCCCCTGCCCCTTCGATCTGGGCCGCTTCGTCGAGCGACTTGGGCACGGTCAGGAACGTCTGCCGCAGGAGGAAGATGCCGAAGGCAGAGGTCAGGTAGGGCAGCGCGATGCCGATGATCGTGTCGGTCAGCCCGATGGTCGACAGGGTCAGGTAATTTTCCACGATCAGGATTTCGGGCGAGATCAGAAGCTGCACCATGACGAGGCTGAACAGAAACCCTGCCCACCGGAAGCGGTAGCGCACGAAGGCATAGGCCACGAGCGTGCAAAGGATCAGATTCGCGACCAGAACCGTCGTGATCAAGATCACGGTGTTCAGGAAGTAGAGCGCGAAGGGCGCCGCCTGCCATGCCTCGGCGAAGTTGGACAGGGTCAGCGGGGCGTTCCAGACGAAATTGGCCGAGTATTTCTCGGGATGGAACGCGGTCCAGATCGAATAGAGGAAGGGCAATCCCCAGACCGCCGCCAAAACGAAGGCGAGGGTCGTGAATGCAATCCTGTTCAGCCCGCCGGTCATTGGTAATGCGCCTTTCTGTCGAGCACCCAGAACTGGAAGGCCGCGAGAATGCCGAGGATCACCACCATGAGAACGGTCAACGTGGCACCATAGGCGAAGTCGCGGAAGCCGAAGGTGACTTCGTAGATGTAATAGAGCAGGAGCGAGCTGGAATTGCTCGGGCCGCCGCGGGTCATGACTACGATGTGATCGACCAGACGGAATGCGTTGATCAGCGCATTGACCGCCACGAAGATCGTCGTGGGCCTGAGAAGCGGCATGACCACGGTGAAGAAAATGCGGACCGAGCCCGCCCCTTCAAGCCGGGCGGCGTCCTTCAGGTTGGTCGGGATCGATTGCAGCGCCGCAAGGTAGAAGATCATGAAGAGCCCGGCCTCTTTCCAGACGGCCACCACCATCATCGAGACGAGCGAGGTGTCGGTACTGCCGAGAAAGTTGATCGAGGGCAGCCCCACGGCGTTCAGAAGCTGCGAAGCCAGTCCGATGCCCGGCGCGTAAAAGAACAGCCATATGTTGGCGACGGCCACCATGGGCAGCATCGTCGGCAGGAAGAAGGAGAGGCGCATCAGCCCCGTTGCGGGCAGCTTGGAATTGACCAGAAGCGCCATGCCGATGGCCAGCGCTATTGCAAGCGGCACTGTGCCGATGGCGTAGATAAAGCTGTTGATCAGCACCTGCATCAGCTTGTCGTCTTCGAGAAGCGTCTCGTAGTTGTCGAGACCGACAAAGCGCGACGGCCGGAAGGACGAGCCGTTATTCCAGAAGGAATTCAGAAGTGCCTTCAGAGCCGGGTAGTGGGTGAACGCCACGAGAAGCGAGCAGGGAATAAAGAGCAGGATAAACCCCATCCCGTATGACAAGCGCATGTTCATGTGTCAGCTCACCCATGTTCCGGCGGTTGGTGGCTGCGCGCCACGGGAGTTATGGCGCGCAGTCCGATTGGCCTTCCCTCAGCGGTATTCGCCAAGGATGTCGTCGGCCTTTTCCTGAGCCTCTGCCAGCGCGGCCGATGCATCGGTTTCGCCCGTGATCACGCCTTCGATGGCGTCGACGAGGAACTGCGTGACCCGCGCCCGCTGGAAGGTCGCGAATTCGCGATAGGCGTGCGGCATCTGGTCAAGAGCGACCAGCGCCTGCGGAAGCTCGGCCGCATAGGCCTGCATCTGGGGCGTGTCCCAGGCTGCCTGGCTCGGCGCGACATAACCCGTCGCCATGGACCAGATCGCCTGGTTCTCGGGCGTCGTCATGAACTTGATGAAGTCCAGCGCCGCGGCCTGCTCTTCGTCGGTGATGTCCTTGAAGATGTAGAAGTTGCCGCCACCCACGGGCGCGCCCGGTCCGTCGCCGCCCGGCAGGAAGCCGACGCCCCAGTCGAACTCGGCGTTTTCGTTGATGAAGGCGAGGTTGCCGGTCGAAGTCCAGATCGACGCCGCCTGACCTTCGAGGAAGGCTTTCGGCGTGTCGCCCCAGGTGATGCCGCCAGGCGCCATCACTTCTTCATCCGCCAGACGCTGCATGAACTCGAGCGAGGCCTTGGCCGCTTCGGTATCGAAGCGTGCTTCAGTGCCGGTGTCGGTGGACAGGACGTCGCCCTTCGACTTCACGAGGCCGCCGAACAGCCATGCGCCCGCAAGGCCGAGGTTCGGAATACGCGTCCCCCATTGGGTTACGTTGCCGTTGTCGTCCTTGACGGTCAGCTTCTTGCCCATCTCGACCATTTCGTCCCAGGTCGCGGGCGTGACTTCGGGGTCGAGACCGGCGGCGCGCCAGGCATCCTTGTTGTAATAGAAGACCGGCGTCGAGCGCTGGAACGGGATCGAGTAAACCTTACCGTCGAACCGCGTATCGACCATGAAGCCTTCGTAGAAGCTGTCGATCCACGCCTGCTCCTCGGGCGAGGTCGCGATGTCCGAGATCGGCATGATCACGTCTTCTTCGATCAGCGTGAAGATGTCGATCGCCAGCAGCACGGCGACGGCCGGCGGGTCGCCCGCCTGCGCGGCGGTCAGCGCCTTGGTGGTCGTTTCCTCATAGTTACCCGCATAAACGGCTTTCACCGTATGCTGCGGGTTCTGCGCCGCCCATGCGTTGGTAAGCTGTTCGATGGTCGCCACGGCGGGCGCGTTCACGCCGACGGGGAAGTAGAATTCGAGATCGGCCGCCTGTGCCATCGGTGCGGTCATGCTCATCGCCGCCCCCATGACCAGCGGCAGGGCCGTCTTCAATTGGGTTTTCATGGTGTCTCCTCCTTGTTGTCGCCGCTCGGGGCGGTGTTTTGGGCCGGTGCTACAGGGTGAAGTCCCTGCGGTTTCCGTCCGTTTTCGAAAAAAGATGGGTCTGGGACGCCGACCAGCCGACGGTGACCTCCGACCCTTCTTCGGGCGCGCCGTCGCCGGAATGGGCGGCGATGAATCGCGTGCCCGATGGCGCGATCAGATGCACGAGAAAGACCTTTCCCTCGTATTCGAGGCTTTCGACCCTGGCCGTTGCACTGAATTCGGCCCCTGCCCTGCCAAGGCTCAGGCTTTCGGGACGGACGCCGAAGATCACGTCGCGCGCCTCCATGCCGCCTTCCGGCGCGAAGGTCGCCGGTGCGCGAACGTCTTCGGGCGACAGGAGATTCATGGGCGGGGTACCGATGAACGCGGCGGCAAAGGTGTTCGCGGGACGATCGTACAGTTCTTGCGGCGTGCCGACCTGGCTGACATTGCCCGCGTTCATCAGGACAACGCGGTCGGACATGGACAGAGCCTCGCTCTGGTCGTGGGTCACGTAAACTACGGTAATGCCAAGCTTCTTGTTCAGGGACCGGATTTCACTGCGGATCTCCACGCGCAGTTTCGCGTCGAGGTTCGACAAGGGCTCGTCCATCAAGACAAGCGGGCGATCCGAGACGAGAACCCGCGCCAGCGCGACGCGCTGCTGTTGTCCGCCGGAAAGCTGCGACGGCTTCCGGTCGAGCAGTTTGCCGAGCGCCATCAGTTCGGCCACACGCGCGAGCGCCTTTTCCTTCTCGGCCTTCGGCACCTTACGGACGTTCAGCCCGTAAGTGATGTTCTCGGCAATCGTCATATGCGGGAAGAGCGCGTAGTTCTGGAACACCATTCCGATATTGCGCTCGGCCGCCGGAATGCGCGCCACATCCTTACCGCCGATCAGGATTTGGCCGCCGCTCACCTCATCGAGGCCCGAGACCAGCCGCAGGATTGTGCTCTTACCGCAACCCGACGGGCCGAGAAGCGTCAGGAAGCCGCCCGGCTCGATTCCGAAATTGACATCCTGAAGCACGTCGACCGCGCCCCAGCTCTTGGCGAGGTCCACGACCTCGAGAGACACGCCCGGCCCGCTCATGCCAGCACCAGCGACATGCCGGCGTTTTCCAGACGATGCTGGCTTTCGCGGTCGAGACCGTCGTCGGTAATGAGGCAGTCGATGTCGTCGAAAGAGGCCGTCTTGATAAAGCCGCCCGCCCCCAGCTTTTCGTGATGCGCGACCACGATGTTCCGGCGCGATGCGGCCACGACCTCGGCATGAATCTGGCTGTAGCCCTCATCCCCGATCGAGATCGAGCGGCTGGCAAGATCGATCGAAGAGCAGCAGAGAAAAGAGATGTCGAAGGACAGCGTCCGGATGGCCGAAATGGCCAATCGCCCGCCGAAGGAGTCGTTCACGCCGATATAGGCGCCACCGATAAGGTAGAATCTAGGGATACCCTGATCGCGCAAGCGTGAGGCAACCCGAAGGCAGGTGGTCACATAGCGGCATCCAGCCTTCTGATGTGCATTCTCCGCGATGGTCAGTGCCGTTGTGCCCGCGTCGAGGAAGACAGTTTCATCTCCCGCAAGGGTCTCGATCGCGGCCCGCCCGATGCGGCGCTTTTCCTCGGCGTGAAGCAACATGCGCTCGCTGTTCGGCAGATCGACCAGAGCGCTTGCGTTGTTCAACACACCGCCATGGGTACGGGTGACCACGCCTGTCTCGCCAAGCTCTTTCAGGTCACGCCGGATGGTCGCCGCCGAGACGCCGAGCTCTTTCGAAAGCTCGCCTACAGCGACAGAGCCACGCCCTTCGACGAGGTCGACGATTCTGCGTCGGCGCGCGGCGCCAAGCCGGAAATCATCCATCATTGCGCGATTTTGTTCTTTTGGTGCGCATTTTCGGACCTCCCCTTCCCAAAATGATCATTAATGATCGTATGTGAGCGTTTTTGATCAGTCAAGCGCAATTGGCAATCTGCGATACCAGGGACATAAGCGAAGAGTTCTTCCGGGCCGGAACTGCTCGGCTCATAGGCAGAGGAACCCCTAGACGTCCAACGCTGACATGAGCCTTTCGACCAATGGCCGGTATCCCTCGCCGAACAGACGGAGATGTACGAGAGCCGGCCAAAGCTGATATAGATGACGGCGGTGCTGCCACCCGTCATCCAGCGGGCCATAGGCGTCCCAGAACGCTCTGGGCGGCGCGCCGAACAAAGACAGCATTGCAAGATCGACCTCGGCATGTCCGACATAGCTGGCCGGATCGATCAGACAGGCCCGGCCCGTCTTCGTAAAATGCACGTTGCCGGACCAGAGGTCGCCGTGCAGAAGCGCAGGAGGCGGGCGGTCCGGGACAACGTCGCGAATGCGGCGCTCGCCCTGTTCCAGTCGTCGCGCCACAGCGGCAGGAAGCGTGCCGAGATCGTCAGCAAGACGCCGCTCGACCCAGAAGTCCGTCCAGCTTTCGCTCCATCCGTTGCGGATTTTCACCGACCCGAAGGCGTAGTCCTCGTCCCAGCCATAGCCCTCCGCCCGGGCGGAGTGGACGTCGCTCAGGACCAGCCCGAGCGCACGCCATGATTGGTCGGTCGCGCCGCTGTCCGGCCCGAGGTCTTCGAGAACAAGGACATCCGCACTGCTTGCAAGCGGCCGCGGCACATTTGCACCGGCATCCGCCAGACGGCTGAGCATGCGCCCTTCTCTATCCGGATAGGGGCCCGATTTCACCACAACGGATTCGCCCGAGCCAAGCTGAACCCTCAGCAGGTCGGAGAGGTCACCGCCGTGGAGTGTCTCATATCCGCGCGCGGAGTCGCCGAGAAGCTCCAACGCTTTCCCGACAATTACCTCTTTCGCGCTCATTCGGATGCACTCCTAGGCGCTGTGCTGTGCGATTGCCCACGCCTCAGTCATGCGACACCCCGTCGAATTGGACCCGGTCGATGGACCTCCCCTTGGTCAGACCCTCGACCCTTTCCACGATCGACGCCGCGTCAATGCCATGGCGATGGTAGAGATCGCCGATCGTGCCGGTCTCTCCAAAATGTTCGACCCCAAGGGGAACGGTC
>NZ_WUPT01000008.1 GCF_009830125.1 Kangsaoukella pontilimi
CTCACACATAAAGCCCTTTTGTTTTGGCTCTGAGGGTTACGAGTGCGAGGACGGTGTTGAGTGTTGGGGTTGGTGTGTTTGTGATCTGGCCGAGTTCGGCGACGGATCGGACGAGGGCGTCGATCTCCATGGGGCGGCCGGCGTCGAGGTCCTGAAGCATGGATGTGCGGTGCGCGCCCACGGCGGCGCCGCCGTCGATGCGGCGGTCGACGTCGATGGGGAACTTCACGCCGAGCTTTTCCGCGATCTCCTGCGCCTCGACCATCATCGCCCGCGCCACGGCGCGGGTGCCGGGGTCGGTGCAGAGGACGTCGAGCGTCGCGTGGGTCAGCGCCGAGATCGGGTTGAACGACAGGTTCCCCCAGAGCTTGACCCAGATCTCGTCGCGAAGCCGCGGGCGGACGGGCGCCTTCAGACCGGCCTCTGTCAGCGCCGCAGAGAGCCTGAGCGCGCGCTCGGATTTGGACCCGTCGGGCTCGCCCAGAGAGAAGCGGTTGCCCTCGATATGGCGGACGGTGCCGGGGCGGGCGACTTCGGCCGCCGGGTAGACCACGCAGCCCAGCACCCGGTCGGGGCCGAAGCCGTCCCACTGGGCGTTGCCCGGGTCCACGCTCTCCAGCCGCGTCCCCTCCAGAGGCCCGCCGATCTTGTGGAAGTACCACCAGGGCACGCCGTTCACGCCCGAGACGATGGTGGTGTCCGGCCCGATCAGCGGCTGCATCCTGTCGACCACGGGCGGCACCGAATGCGCCTTGAGCGTGACGATCACATAGTCCTGCGGGCCCAGATCGGCGGCGTTGTCGGACGCGGTGACCTTGACCGTCGTCTCGCCCGTCTCCTCGATCAGCGTGAGGCCATTCTCGCGCATCGCGGCCAGGTGCGGCCCCCGCGCGACGAGGCTCACATCCGCCCCGGCCTCTGCCAGTTTCGCGCCCATGTAGCCGCCGATCGCGCCGGCGCCGAAGATGCAGATCTTCATCGCCTCACGCCTCTTCGGTGAGGCCGAGCTTCTCGGCGAGGCCGATCCGCTGGAGCTTGCCCGTGGCGCCCTTGGGGATCTCGTCCAGGATCACCAGTTTGCGCGGCACCTTGAAGGCGGCGAGCCGTTCGGCGGCGAAGGCGCGGAGATCGGCCTCGGTCGCGGACGCCCCCTCGCGGAGGACGATGGCCGCGGCCACCTCTTCGCCGAGCTTCGGGTGCGGCAGCGCGAAGGTCACCACCTGCGCCACGTCCGCATGGGCCGAGAAGACGCCGTCGACCTCCAAGGGGCTCACCTTCTCGCCGCCCCGGTTGATGATCTCCTTCAGACGGCCGGTCAGGGTCAGGTAGCCCTCGTCGTCGAAGGCGCCCTGATCGCCGGTGCGGAACCAGCGGCGGCCGTCGGCCTCGAAGAAGGCCTTGGCATTGGCTTGCGCGTTCCCCTCGTAGCCCGGCGTGACGTTCGGCCCCGAGATCACCACCTCGCCGGTGCCGTCGATCAGCCTGTTCTCGACCTCGTGGGCGATCCGGACGAGGGGCCCCGCCTCGACGCCGACCGAGCCCGGCTTCTGCGCGCGGGGCGGAAGGGGATTGGACGCCATCTGATGCGCGGCCTCGGTCATGCCGTAGCCCTCGATCACCGGGGCGTTGAAGGTGGCCGCTAGCTTCTCCATCACCGGCCCCGGCAGCGAGGCCGAGGAGGAGCGGAGGAACCTGAGCGGCACCTCTTCGATCACGTCGGCGTTCCGCCCCGCGCGGGCCAGGATCGCCTGATGCATGGTGGGAACGGCGGTGTACCAGCTGGGGGTCGCGTCCCGCATCCAGCCGAAGAACCTGAGCGCATCGAAGCCCGGCGCGCACCAGACCGACGCGCCCGCGGCGAGCGAGGCCGAGACCGCGGCGACCAGCCCGTGGATGTGGAACAAGGGCATGACATTGAGGCAGCGGTCGGTCTCGGTCAGCGCGAGCGAGGCCCTGATATTGCCCGCCGAGGCCGCCACATTGGCCTGGGTCAGCGGCACGATCTTGGGCCGCGACGTGGTGCCGGATGTGTGCAGGATCAGCGCGATATCGTCCGGGCCGGGGGCGGAGGTGTCGTCCGGCGTGCCGGACCGGTCCGAGGTCAGGCGGAAGGTGCCGGCGGGCGCGCCTTCGGGCACGGACAGGCTGAGGACCTGGACCCCCAGCCCGGCCGCCGCGTCCGCGGCAGGCCCGTCCTCCCCGTCCATCAGGATGACCGCCTTCGCGCCCAGATCCTCGAGATAGAAGGCGAACTCATCCGCGGTATAGGCCGGGTTCAGAGGCGCGGTCGTGGCCACGCCGGCCACCGTCACGAAGGCCGCCGCCATCTCGGGCCCGTTCGGCAAGACGATCGCCACCCGGTCCCCCCGACCGATCCCGGCCCCGTGAAGCGCCCCCCGAACCTCACCCCCCAGAGCCCGAAGCCCCCCATAGCTCAACCACTCCCGCCCAGGCGCCCCAAACGCAGGGGAAGTGTCGGGGTGGCC
>NZ_WUPT01000009.1 GCF_009830125.1 Kangsaoukella pontilimi
CACAACGCCAACCACATCCGACCCAAAGTCGATGGGATCAAGGTGGGCGGTCATCAGGCGTCGTCGGCGTCGATGGTGTCGATCATGACGGCGCTTTATTTCTCGGCGTTGCGGCCGGAGGATCGGGTCGCCGTCAAGCCGCATGCTTCGCCGGTCTTTCACGCCATTCAGTATCTCATGGGGAACCTGACCCGTGAGAAGATGGAGAACTTCCGCGGCATGGGCGGGGTCCAGAGCTATCCGAGCCGGACGAAGGATATCGACGACGTCGACTTTTCGACCGGCTCTGTTGGGCTCGGTGTGGCGATCACCTCGTTCGCGTCGCTTGTGCAGGATTATGTCTCATCCAAGCCGTGGGGCAGCGATGCACCCGTGGGCAGAATGGTCGCGCTGGTCGGCGATGCCGAACTGGATGAGGGCAATGTCTATGAGGCGCTGCAGGAGGGCTGGAAGAACGATCTTCGCAACACATGGTGGATCATCGACTACAACCGGCAGTCGCTCGACGGGATCGTCCGGGAGGGTCTTTTCGGCCGGGTGGAGAAGATCTTCGACGCCTTCGGGTGGGACGTGGTCCGCGTCAAATACGGCACGCTTCAGCGGGCAGCCTTCGAAGAGCCCGGCGGCGACAAGCTGAAAGCGTGGATCGACGGGTGCTCCAATCAGGAATATGCGGCGCTGACCTTCATGGGCGGCGCGGTCTGGCGCGAGCGTCTGATGAATGACCTTGGCGATCAGGGCGACGTAACCGCGCTGATCGACCGGAGGACCGACAGTGAGCTTGCGGCACTGATGGAAAACCTCGGCGGCAACTGCGTTCAGACGATGGCCGAGGCCTTTGCCGCCATCGATCACGACCGGCCTACATGTTTCCTCGCCTATACGATCAAGGGGTGGGGGACACCGATTGCCGGTCACAAGGACAATCACGGCGGCCTGATGAACAAGGCGCAGTTTGCCGAATGGCAGGCTCATATGGGTGTCACCCCGGGCGAGGAGTGGGAGCCGTTTGCGACGGTCGAGGACGCCTCGGCGCTGAAGACGTTTCTTGGCGAGGTGCCCTTCTTCGCGAAAGGTCCGCGACGCTATTCGGACGACAGGTTGCCCGTTCCCGAAATAGAGCTCGACACATCGCGCGAGTTGTCGACGCAGATGGCCTTCGGCAAGGTGCTCGACGATCTGGCGCGGGGGGGCAGCGCGCTGGCCGACAGGATCCTGACGACCTCTCCCGATGTCACCGGCACCACCAGCCTCGGCCCTTGGGTCAATCGACGGAAGCTCTTCGCGCGGACTGCGCTTGCCGACGCCTTTATCGAGCACCGCATTCCGTCGACCGCGAAATGGGAGTTCGATCCGACCGGCCAGCATTTCGAGCTGGGCATCGCGGAAATGAACCTGATGCTGTTGCTCGGCGCGGCGGGCCTGAGCCACAGCCTGTTCGGCAAGCGCGTCATTCCCATCGGCACGGTCTACGATCCCTTCGTGTCCCGCGGGCTCGATGCGTTGAACTACGCCTGCTATCAGGGTTCGCGCTTCATCCTCGTCGGTACGCCGTCCGGCGTTACACTGGCGCCCGAGGGCGGCGCGCACCAGTCGATCGGCACGCCTCTGATCGGCATGAGCCAGGACGGCCTCGCCGCGTTCGAGCCCGCCTTCGCCGACGAATTGGCCGTCATCATGGAATGGGCGTTCGACTATGTGCAGCGGGACGGGGAAGGCGATCCGGACGAGCGAACATGGCTTCGGGACGAGACCGGCGGCGCGGTTTACCTGCGACTGACCACCAACCCGATCGAGCAGCCGGGCAAACGCGGCGACGATGCCTTTAGGCAGGGGGCGATTGACGGCGCCTACTGGTTGCGGAAGCCCGGTCCGAATTGCGAG